>NZ_JACHTD010000004.1 GCF_014145665.1 Myroides sp. NP-2
TAAAAAGCGGAATTGACATTCGGGTTGTACAAGAATTATTAGGGCATAGTGATATTAGAACAACCATGATTTACACTCATATTACAGATGTAGATAAGAAATCGACACCAAGTCCATTAGATTTTTTATAACCTAAAATAAAAAACCCAACTTTACATTTTTGGGTGTAAAATTGGGTGTTTATCTTTTAACTGATTAATTACCAGTGTTTATTGCGGAGAAAGAGGGATTCGAACCCCCGGACCTGTTACAGTCAACAGTTTTCAAGACTGCCGCAATCGACCACTCTGCCATTTCTCCAGTAGTCTGCTTTACTTCTGTATTGCGAGTGCAAATATAGCATAATTTGCTTTCAACACAAGGCTTTGCTAGGGATATTTGCTACTTTTTTTTTGTAAAATAGGTAAGTGGTTAATAGTGAGTGGTTAATAGTGAATGGTGAGTGGTGAGTGGTGAGTGGTGAGTGGTGAGTGGTGAGTGGTAAGTGGTAAGTGGTGAGTGGTAAGTGGTGAGTGGTAAGTGGTAAGTGGTAAGTGGTAAGTGGTGAGTGGTGAGTGGTAAGTGGTGAGTGGTAAGTGGTGAGTGGTAAGTGGTGAGTGGTAAGTGGTAAGTGGTAAGTGGTAAGTGGTAAGTGGTAAGTGGTAAGTGGTAAGTGGTAAGTGGTGAGTGGTAAGTGGTAAGTGGTGAGTGGTAAGTGGTAAGTGGTAAGTGGTAAGTGGTAAGTGGTAAGTGGTAAGTGGTGAGTGGTAAGTGGTGAGTGGTGAGTGGTAAGTGGTAAGTGGTGAGTGGTAAGTGGTGAGTGGTAAGTGGTGAGTGGTAAGTGGTGAGTGGTGAGTGGTAAGTGGTGAGTGGTAAGTGGTGAGTGGTAAGTGGTGAGTGGTGAGTGGTAAGTGGTGAGTAGTGAATGGTGGGTGGTGAGTCCATAATGAGTCCATAGTGAGTCCATAGTGTCTCTATTAAAAGTTTGGGTTTTAATAGAGACACTATGGACTCATAAGGGAGGAAAGATAGTGGTATGTCAAACGAAAGTCGAAGGGAAAGCGACTAAAACTCGAAAGAAAGGACGGAAGTATCCCAAAATTAGAAGTATCTTTCGCTTAAAAAGAAGTAGTGATGAAAAAAAGTGTCAAAGAAAGAGAGATTTATTACAGTGATTTTGGAGTGAGTGAAAGGCGTTCACGAGCCTTTTTTCACGATAGCCTGAGTTACGGTAGTTTTGTTTATGATTTTGAAACGAATCAGAAATATTGGATTGCCGCTAAACCCAAAGACAGTGAAATCAAAGCCATAACTGCAGATGGAAAGTATGTGCTTGCGATCGATACAACATTTGATACGCGTAAGCGATTTATTCGCCTGGTCGAAGTGGAAACCCAAAAGGAAGTGGCTATGACCAAGGTCGCTTTTGGTTACGAAGCCTTGTTTACTCCCATAGAGGGCGTAATTCTCGTTCGGGGTGATATCAAAAAAAGGGAAAAGGTCGTTGTACTCGATATCAAAACGGAAGAAATACGATATGCGTTTCCAGGGGCAAATCCCTTGAGCTACGGACAGCTAAATGAGGAATTGAAAACTTTTGTTTTGCCGAATCCAAGGAAGAAAGCCGAAGTTTTTACCTATGATTTTCAAACGGGAGAAGCCAATGTAATTGCTTTGCCCTCCAAGCGATTGATTCATCGGGTAGCACTAGTGGCTCAAAATACCTACTTCTATATCGATGGGGATTATATCGCTACTTTGTTTAAGGATGGAGCAGTGGTGTGGCAGACACCCCTGGGTTTTGACGATTCCCTCCACTATGCCCCTGATTTTTTTATCCGTGATAATCGCGTGTATTTTTCCTATTTGTATGATAGTCCTGCAACGGAACTGACAGAAATGAGAATTCCTTGTTTTTATACCCTTGATTTAACAACAGGTAAAATAGAAACGATGCAGATCCCTGATCCTGATTACGCTGGTTTTTTTCTCCCTTTTTTAGGCAATCAAGTCGTGAATAATTTTGGGTTGTGTATTGATTTGGATACAAGAGAACTATCAAAATTAGCTTCTGCTATTTTTGTATAAGAGAAAGATTATAAAGTGATTACGATGATAAATTACAACGACAAAACCTTTCGAGCAGTTAGCAATACACCCAATGGGGAAACGTCTAGCGAAACGGTTTTTCACTACCAACAGGAGGGGAGAATCTTAACGGCAACCTACAAAGGAGGGAAGATTGTCTCTGGACATTTGATCGGATTGGTTGATGAGCGTGGAACGATCGACATGAGATACCACCAAGTCAATGACAAAGGTGAATTGATGACAGGGGAATGTCAATCTACCCCTGAAGTAATGGAAAATGGAAAAATCCGCTTACATGAAGTGTGGGAATGGACCTCTGGCGATCAATCTAAAGGGACTTCTATGCTCGAAGAAGTATAGCAATAGAAACAAAAAAACCGCTACTCAGCGGTTTTTTTTATTATGTATACTGTTCTAGTATTTTCTTGTTAATGGCTTTAATCAAAGCGGGTCCTTCATAAATGAATCCGGTATACAACTGAATTAACGAGGCTCCTGCTTCTAATTTTTCTATGGCGTCTTCGGGAGTGTGGATTCCTCCTACACCGATGATAGGGAAGGCGCGATTGCTCTTATCCGCCAAGAAGCGAATAACTTCTGTACTGCGCTTCGTTAATGGTTTTCCACTTAATCCACCAGTTTCTACTTTCTTCTCCGATTGTAGTCCTTCTCGACTAATGGTGGTATTGGTTGCAATAACACCTGCAATCTTTGTCTCTGCCACAATATCAATGATATCGAGTAGTTGACTGTCTGTCAAATCGGGTGCGATTTTTAAGAGAATTGGCTTGCTTTTCGGCTTAGCGCTATTTTTTGTTTGCAAGGCATGCAATAAAGCGGTTAAAGGCTCTTTGTCTTGTAACGCACGCAGGTTAGGGGTATTGGGTGAACTCACATTGACTACAAAGTAATCGACATACGGAAAAAGTGCCTCGAAGCAGATTTCGTAATCGTCAGTGGCTTGCTCGTTTGGAGTCACCTTATTTTTTCCGATATTTCCGCCAATGAGTGTTCCTTTGTTTTTCTTTAAACGTTCAATCGCTTGTTCAATTCCCCCGTTGTTGAACCCCATGCGGTTAATCAAGGCATTGTCTTCCACTAAGCGAAACATGCGTTTTTTGGGATTCCCGTCTTGTGGTTTTGGGGTAATAGTTCCAATTTCAATAAAACCAAAGCCGAAGTTTTCTAACTCTCTGTACAATTTTGCATCTTTGTCTAAACCTGCTGCTAGTCCAACTGGATTTTTGAATTTCAAGCCAAAGACCTCGCGCTCTAATCGCTTGTCGTTCACTTGAAACGTAGAGCGAATAAGGGCCGATACACCTGGAATTTTGTTGATGAATTTCAACGAGTTAAAGGTAAAGTGATGCGCTTTTTCTGGATCCATAGAAAAAGCAAACGGTTTAAAAATACTTTTGTACATAAGATGGGTGTTGTTGTGTTGTAAAAATACAGTGCGAAAGTACATCTTTTGTTATAATTTTTAAAACCTTCGGCAAAGAATACTTTGTTTTTCTGCGCTTTCTTTGGTGTACAACCAAACAAATGGAGTGGCATCTATCCTCCAAGTGAGCAAATGCTGGGTGTAATCTTGAAACTAGCTGTAAATTAAACGCCTTTAGCGGGTTGTGTAAAGAAGGAAGCTCCAAGTAAAAGAGCGGCAACAAATATCAAGCTAAGTGAACTAATACCTTCGCCTATAGCTAAATGCGCAATTCCCGCACCAATGAGGTTAATGGTAAAACCCGCATAGGCAAATCCTTTGATTATACGTGGCATAAAGGGTAGTAGTAGCGCAAGTACACCAAGTATTTTGGCAACTCCTAATTCAATGCGAAAATAATCAGGGTATCCCAAATAGGCAAAGGCCTCTTTAAATGTTGGGTCTGTGAAATAACCATAGGCGCTAAATAACATAAAAGCGCTAAATAAAGCTGTTGATGTCCAATAGATTAATTTCTTTTTCATGTGTTTTGTTTTTGATTTGTATAGCAAAGGTACCACCTTTAAAAGATGAAAAGGAGGGGGCTAACTAAATGGAAACTGGTTACCAATTGGTAAGTGCAGGAAGCGTATCTTTGACGGTGTAGTCGATTTTTCGTATCTTTACTTTAGGCGAAATTTGAAGAGCGATGAAAGAAGCGATGAAAGAACAACAGGCACAGTGTAAAACGAATATAATGGGGGTCAAAGACAGCATGTCCATTTTAAGTGGCAAGTGGAAGCTGCATATATTGGGTACTTTATTGTTGCACGATAAATTGCGTTTTATGGAACTCCAACGCGCTTTAGGCGATATCTCTGCCAAAGTGCTCAGCAAAGAATTAAGAGATCTTGAACTCAATCAACTGATTAACCGAAGAGAAATTGACGGCTCAATCGTCGCTGTTGAATATGAGATTTCTCCCTTTGGAATTACCCTGACTCCCGTGATTCAAGCCCTCGCCAATTGGGGAAATACCTATAGACAAGAAATCACCAAGCAGATGGAAAAAACCAAAGGTTAGAAAAACAAGAAAGGACAAACGAAATTATTTCAGTAGAAAAGCGGGGAAAGCGAATAAAAGGTCTTGTTATTCTTCGCCAAAATCTGTATCTTTGCCACTCATTTTTTAAAATTAATCATGATAAAAATTACATTACCAGACGGATCAGTGAAAGAGTTTGCCTCAGGGGTAACTCCTTTCGATGTTGCTAAAAGTATAAGTGAAGGATTAGCTAGAAATATTATTTCTGCCAGCTTCAATGGTACCACCATCGAAACCACCACTGCTTTGACCACGGACGGTAGTTTAGTTTTGTATTCATGGAATGATACAGAAGGGAAAAAAGCATTTTGGCATTCTTCTTCTCACGTAATGGCACAAGCTTTATTGGAGCTATTCCCAGGTATTAAGTTAACGATCGGTCCTGCTATTGAAAATGGATTCTACTATGACGTAGATTTCATGGATCACAAAGTTACGGATGCTGATTTTAAGCGAATTGAAGATAAGTTTTTAGAAATAGCTAGAGGAAAACACGAGTTTTCGATGCGTTCTGCTTCCAAAGCAGAGGCGTTAGCCATGTATAAAAAAGAAGAAAACCCATATAAAGTAGAACTAATCGAGAACCTAGAAGACGGAACAATTACGTTTTGTGATCACGATACCTTTACTGACCTATGCCGCGGTGGACATATTCCCAATACAGGAATCATCAAGGCATTTAAAATTTTATCAATTGCAGGTGCTTATTGGAGAGGAGACGAAAAAAATAAACAGTTAACACGTGTATATGGTATTTCGTTCCCGAAACAAAAAGATCTAACGGATTATTTGGCTTTATTAGAAGAAGCAAAAAAACGCGATCACCGCAAATTAGGAAAAGAGCTAGAGTTGTTTACATTCTCTCAAAAAGTAGGGCAAGGGTTACCGTTGTGGTTGCCAAAAGGTGCTGCTTTAAGAGATCGCTTGGAGTACTTCTTGCGTAAAGCACAGAAAAAAGCAGGATATGAACAAGTAGTAACCCCACATATCGGACAAAAAGAACTGTACGTTACTTCTGGGCACTACGCAAAATATGGGGCAGATAGTTTTCAGCCCATTCACACACCAGTAGAAGGGGAAGAGTTCTTGTTAAAACCAATGAACTGTCCGCATCACTGTGAAATATACAACGCAAGACCTTGGTCATACAAAGATTTACCAAAGCGTTTTGCTGAGTTCGGAACCGTTTATCGCTACGAGCAATCAGGAGAATTACACGGGTTAACTCGTGTACGCGGATTTACACAAGATGACGCGCATATCTTCTGTACGCCAGATCAATTGGACGAAGAATTCAAAAAAGTAATTGACCTTGTGCTTTACGTTTTCGGATCTCTAGGGTTTGAGAACTTTACCGCTCAAGTATCTGTTCGCGATTTAAGCAATCCAGATAAGTATATCGGATCTGTGGAGAACTGGGAAAAAGCAGAACAAGCAATTATCAACGCAGCCAAAGACAAAGGGTTAAACTACGTGATTGAAAGTGGTGAAGCTGCTTTCTACGGTCCGAAGTTAGACTTTATGGTGAAAGATGCCTTAGGAAGAAGCTGGCAGTTGGGAACAATTCAAGTAGATTACAATTTGCCAGAGCGTTTTGAATTGACGTATAAAGGTTCTGATAACGAATTACATAGACCTGTAATGATTCACAGAGCACCTTTTGGATCAATGGAGCGTTTTATCGCGATTTTATTAGAACATACAGGTGGAAATTTCCCACTTTGGTTGATGCCAGAGCAGGCTATTATACTGTCTTTGAGTGAGAAGTATGAAAAATATGCGAAAAAAGTTTTAGATTTGCTAGAAAATGACGAAATTCGCGCGGTCGTAGATAACAGAAATGAAACGATCGGTAAGAAAATCCGTGAAGCAGAAGTACAAAAATTCCCTTATATGCTGATTGTAGGTGAAGAAGAGGAGAAGAATGGAACGATTTCTGTGCGTAAACACGGGGATTCAGGCAAATCAAATCAAACGATGAAAATAGAAGAGTTTGTTGCTTTTGTTCAAAAAGAAGTGAGTTCATCAATGAAACAGTTCGGAGAATAAAAAAACAAATGATGTATAACGCTTGTAGAACCAAGCATTAAAATTTTTAAAGCCATAGCAGTAAGACAAAGAGGAGGATTTAGACCTCGCGAAGAGAAGAAGGATTTGCATAGAGTAAACAACGCAATCCGTGTTCCTGAAGTTCGACTTGTTGGAGACAATGTCGAAACGGGTGTATATAAACTAGCAGACGCTTTGCGTTTAGCTGAAGAGCAAGAATTAGATTTAGTGGAGATCTCTCCCAATGCAGAACCGCCCGTTTGTAAAGTAATTGACTATAAAAAATTCCTTTACGAGCAAAAGAAGCGCGAGAAAATGTTGAAAGCTAAATCAACGCAAATTACCGTTAAGGAAATTCGTTTTGGCCCTCAAACTGATGAGCATGACTATGAGTTTAAGAAGAAGAATGCAGAAAAGTTCTTAAAAGAAGGAGCTAAATTAAAAGCATTCGTATTCTTTAAAGGTCGTTCTATCATCTACAAGGATCAAGGACAAATTTTGTTATTGAGATTAGCACAGGATTTGGAAGAATTCGGAAAGGTTGAATCAATGCCAGTATTGGAAGGAAAACGTATGACCATGTTCATCGCTCCTAAAAAGAAAACAAAGTAATTCTTCCCGCTAAAGAAAATAGAATTAAGTAAGATAATCATAATACCTAGGAACAAAATGCCTAAAATGAAAACTAAATCTAGTGCTAAAAAGCGTTTCAAGCTAACTGGTACTGGAAGAATCAAAAGAAAACACGCTTTCAAAAGTCACATTTTGACTAAAAAATCTAAAAAGCGTAAATTAGCTTTAACTCACTCTACTTTAGTATCTAAAGCAGATGAGCACAGCATCAAAGATCAATTAAGATTAATCTAATTCTAGGTAACTAGAACTGTAGATTCGGTTAAAATTTTTTAATAACCCTGGAGTGGCGCTTAGTAATTTAGAAGAACTTGTAAAAGTCGCCCACTACAAAAAACACTTGTAAAGAAATGGCAAGATCAGTAAACTCAGTAGCTTCAAGAGCAAGAAGAAAAAGAATTTTGAAGCAAGCCAAAGGTTACTTTGGAAGACGTAAAAACGTTTGGACAGTAGCTAAAAACGCGGTAGAAAAAGCAATGCTTTATGCTTACCGTGATAGAAAACAAAAGAAAAGAAATTTCCGCTCTCTTTGGATTATGCGTATCAACGCTGGTGCAAGATTACACGGATTAAGCTATTCTGTATTCATCGGTAAATTGAAAGCTAACAACATCGAATTGAACCGTAAAGTTCTTGCAGATTTAGCTACAAATCACCCTGAAGCTTTCGCAGCTATCGTTAATAAAGTAAAATAAGAAACGTTTGTCAAATCAGATTAGTCTTACTTAATATAGTTAAAGCCCTACTCACGAGTAGGGCTTTTTTTGTTTACCGTTCGCCCTAAGCACACAACAAACAAATCGAAGGTTCATCGAATACCAAAACAAAATATAAACTAGGTGAGATACACCGTGCAACGAACAAACCGCGCAACCAACAAAGCACAACCAAGAAAGCATTCATACCTCATAAAAAAAAACTATATTTACGTTTCTAATTCAGCCACCCTCCATGATATCATTCTTAGATTTACAGCAGATCAACCAGGCCTATGAAGCGGAGTATCTGCAAAAAATAAAACAAATATTCCACGATGGAATGTATATGCTTGCCAATGAAGTAGTTTCTTTTGAAGAACATTTTGCCGCTTATTGTGGAACTTCTTTTTGCGTGGGGGTTGGCAATGGTTTAGATGCTTTAAAATTGATTTTTGACGGTTATATCAAATTGGGGAAACTCAGTGTAGGAGACGATGTTTTAGTGCCTGCAAATACCTATATTGCTTCGATTTTGGCTTTGTTGGAATGTGGGTTGAATCCTGTACTAGTTGAACCTAATTTAGATAGCTATACCCTCGATTTAAGTGGAATCACCTATTCGATAACTGCTTCGACAAAAGCTATTTTAGTGGTGCATTTATACGGACAAGTGTATGAGATGGATAAGATCCAACACTATTGTCATGACCGAGGATTGTTGTTGATTGAAGATGCCGCACAGGCCCATGGAACAACTTTCAACGGCATCAAAGCGGGTGCTTTTGGCGATGCAGCAGCGTTTAGCTTTTACCCGAGTAAGAATTTGGGGTGTATAGGTGATGGAGGAGCCGTTACGACGAATCACCTGGATCTCGTAGAGGTTATTCGTGCAACGCGTAACTATGGCTCTCATATCAAGTACCAAAATAAATACAAAGGCTTTAATTCGCGTTTAGATGAAGTACAAGCGGCACTGTTAAACCTCAAGCTTCCGCATTTAGACGAGGACAATCAAAAGCGTTTGCATATCGCTTATCGCTATATCAGAGAGATTAAGAATGTAAAAGTGATCTTGCCTCATCTCTCCTCAGAAGGCGCACATAATTTTCATTTATTTGTGGTTCGTGTAGCAGAACGCGAGCAGTTTCAACGGTATTTGTTAGCCAAGGGCATACAAACGTTGATTCACTATCCGATTGCCCCTCATCAACAACCCGCCTTGAGTGAGTTTAGCTTTTTACAACTCCCCATTACAGAATTAATCCATCAAGAAGTGGTTAGTTTACCCCTGTCACCCATACTTACAGACGAAGAAGTAACGCAAGTCATCCAAGCAATAAACGCCTATTAATGATAAGAGATATTTGGCATAAATATAAGCAAAGTGAATTCACCACAGTGACCCTTCTAAATACCATAGGCATAGGGGTGCGTTTGCTTACCGCCTTGTGTTCTGCTAAGCTTTTGGCTCTGTTTGTTGGTACTTCTGGCATGGCCTATATGGGAAATCTGCGCAATATGTTGGCGTCTATGGAAGCCTTTTCTTCTTTTGGATTTGCCAATGGTATTGTTCAATATGTGGCGACACATCGCGAAAATAAAACTGCAATTGAGCGCTTTGTCAATGTTTTGTTGCGCTTTATGCTGGGAATTCTCCTCCTGGTGTCGCTGGTGATATTCCTTTTTCGACGCGAATTAGATCGCTACTTATTCGAAGATGCCTTTTCTATGCCTAGTTTGTTTATTTGCTTGGGATTTGCCTTCCCCTTGCAAGTGTTAAACGGAATTTGGATCGCTTTTTTAACTGGTTTATCCCAGTTTAAAAAAGTTATTTACCTCAATATTATCGGCAATGTATCCGGCTTGTTCTTAACCTTTTATTTGGTGTATACGCAAGGGTTAAACGGTGCATTACTGGCTATGGTTCTTAGTCCTGCTATCCTTTTTTTTATCTCGCTTTACTGGGTTAAAAAAGAACTGAAACTGCAGTGGCAACCCTTTGATTTTTCTCTGATAAAACCCTTGTTCTCTTATGCCGTAATGGCCTTGTTCTCGGCCGTTATTAGTCCGCTGTGTATGCTGTGGGTGCGCAAATTGCTCATGATAAATACAAGTGTTGAACTAGCGGGTATATGGGAGGGAATCCAACGGATTTCAGGTATTTATATGCTGTTTACCACCACCTTAGCTTCTACCTATTTCTTGCCTAAACTTGCTCAATTACAGCGATATAAAGATAAGAAAGCAATCATTAGCCTGTATTTTAAAGGGGTATTGCCCTTGTTTGCCTTAGGCTTATTGGTGGTCTATCTCTCTCGCAGTTGGATCATTCCCCTCATCTTGGATCACAGTTTTAGTCCTATGATAGATTTGTTGAAGTGGCAACTAGTAGGCGATTTCGTCAAAGGTGCGGGATTGATCTTTGGATTACTCTTTTATACCGAGCGCTTGGTTTTGCCCTATCTAATCTGTGAAACCCTATTTTTTAGTTGTTTCTACGGATTTACGTATCTGTTACTCCCTCATTTTAGTATGGAAGCCGCTACTTTGGGGTACACTTTAGCGTATATAATTTACAGTTGTGTTTTAGTTGTCTATTTTTCTTGGTATTTTAGCCGTTCGGAGTTTAAAAAACACTTGAAGTAAATGAAGAAATACAGCATTTTTGATTGTCGTGAAATTGTCGTCCCTCAACTTATGGACGAGAGAGGAACGCTCGCCGTTATTGAGGAGAATATTCTTCCCTTTGAAATAAAACGCTTGTTTTTTATTTATGGAGTGCCTCGAGATAAGCACAGAGGAGGACATGCACACAAAGAGCAAACGACTGTACTCTTCGCTATCAACGGAAGTTTCGAAGTAATGCTCGACGACGGCAATCAAAAGAGAAAAGTGTATTTAGAAGATCCTACAAAGGGCTTGATACTTCAACCTGGTATTTGGAGTGTATTGGACAATTTTGAAGCAGGAACGGTTTGCTTAGCCGTCAATTCTGGGGCATATGACGAAAGCGATTACATTCGCTCATATGATTTGTTTTTAGCCTCTCGTGCACTATTGCAAGAGGTTTAACCATTCCTTCTTTATCACATCCATATCAAAAGCATAGGCAGTTTTCAAGGTATTTTGTTTGATTCTATTGCGCATTTCTGTATCCAGAGCCAATACGTCCATAGCTGTTTTTAAGGCCTCAAAGTCTTGATCCTCAATTAAAAATCCGTTGTATTGATCTTGTATAATTTCACTTGGTCCTGTCGGGCAATCAAAGCTAATTATAGGAATCTCACAAGCTAAGGCCTCGAGTAGGACTGTGGGAAAACCTTCCAATCGACTGCTGTGCACAAAGTACAAGGCTCCTTTGAAGATAGGAAAGGGATTTTCGCAAAATCCAGGGAGATGAACCCAAGCAGCGAGTTGATGTTGAGCAATTTGATCGACCAACTGTTGTTTATACCTTCCTTCGCCTAATATAACCAAGTGAATTTCTTCCTTGGGAAGTTTACTTCGACTATATAGTTCAATTAAACGGTCAAATTGTTTGAGGTCAGAATCCATACGTCCACAGGCAACAATATACCTTTTCCCTTGGAAAGAATGAGGCTGATTCGCTTGTTCGCGTATACTGTCAATTGGAATGGGATTGTAGATGGTTTGCACCTGTTTATAGCGATAAGTTGCTTTTACTTTTTCTGCAATTGCCTGACTTACACAAATGATTTGCTTTGATTTTCTATACAGGCGTTTCCCCAAAAAAAGATTGGATGTAAAATACCACGAAAGTTCCGAGCTGTGAATCGTTGGAATATAGGTAGCGTCAAAAACAAAACACTGTAACAATACTTCGGTGAGGGGTTTACTTCGCGTTCGAAAGTCTATGACGTAATCAAAACCCTGTGTTTTGATGTAGTTTCGAAAAAGGCGATAGCGCTTCCATTTATTGCGCAAGGAAAAGCCCGTGGATTTGTGTACGCCTAAATTGTATAATACACCGCCATAAGGATAGGTAATAACGTTTAAATTAAGGAGGTTGTGCACCTCATAGCCTTCCTGTTCTAAATGGATGGAAAGGGAGCTGTGAATGCGTTCCGCACCACCATAAGCAAGGGTGTCACCCACTAACGCTATTTTTATTTTCCTTTGTGGCATAAAAAGATAAACGTACATTTGAATAAATCACGGCTAAGATAATGAGAATACTTTTAATTGGGGATTATAGCGGATTACATTCTGCCTTGAAAAAGGGACTAATACAGCACCCCAAGGTGAGGGAAGTGGTCTTGCTAGGTGATGGTGATAAATTCAAGGACCTGGAAGTAGACCGTTCTATTCGCCCACAATGGACCAACAGTCGATGGGGCACTTTTTTTCGCAAGGCAATTCACAAAGTTTTTCGCTGGGATATTGCCGAACTAGAAAAAGGATGGCGCGCCCAACAGCACTTCAAGCAATTGAAAGATTTTGACGTGGTTCAGCTGATCAATGACCGCCCTATTCAAACCATCGCCCGATGGGAAAAACACCTTTTACAACAGCTATTCGCCCAAAATAATAAAGTGTTTTTACTCTCTTGTGGAATTGATGTACACGGTTTACAGTACTTGACCAAGTACCCAGAGGAAGTATCGCTTTTTCAACCTGTATTTGCGAATCCCAACCTACAACATCACTATGCTTATGTTGATGTTTACCGTCAAAAGGGAGTGATCCAAACACAAAAGATGATTTTGTCTCATTGCCAAGGTATTATTGCTAGTGATATGGATTATGTTAATCCCAATAAGGCGCATCCGAAATATTTGGGATTGATTCCACATCCAGTGGTAATTCGCGAATATCGTGCTGTGGAACAAGCCCATGATGGGAAAGTCTGTATCTTTTTGGGGATTAACCGCGGGAATTACCATCAAAAGGGAATCGCTTTCTTTGAAGCAGCCCTAGCACAATTGCAAAAGAAATACCCCAATCAAATAGAAATTTGTATAGTGGAACAATTGCCTTATGCGGCGTATCAACAAGCGCAAGAAAAGGCAACGATTGTATTGGATCAGGTATTTTCGAAAGATCAAGGATATAATGCACTAGAGGCTATGGCTAAAGGAAAAGTGGTTTTTACAGGGGCAAATGACGCGTTTTTAGCTCATTATAATCTACAAGAGGGAGAGGTGTGTATAGAGGCCAAGCCCAATGTTGCCTACTTAGTGGAACAATTGAGTTATTTGATTGAAAATAAAGCGCTTATTTCAGCCATAGGAAAACGAGCTCAACAGTTCGTTCGCGAAATTCACGATTGTGAAACGATTGCTAATCAATATGTAAGACTATGGGAATCAGAAAAATAAATCTGCTCTATATTGCAACTTCTATTACCGGTGGAGGTGGAGTGGCTCGCATACTCAGTCAAAAAACGGCGGCATTTGTGCAAGCAGGTTATGAGGTGCAAGTGGTGAGTACCAATGATCTAAGTGATCAGCCATTTTATAACTTTGACCCCAGGGTTCGCTTTATCTTGTATTCACAACCTATTCGCACGATCGTTCAGCTGAAGCAATACTGTACTTTTATACAACAAAAGGTGATAGACGTCAACCGTCCCACCTTCATTTTTGTCATTGACAATGGGGTTAAAGGGTATTTTATCCCGTATTTTTTGGGTAATCGTATACCCGTGTATTTCGAAGTACATGGCTCGCGTAATTTTTTACTGTCTCCCATTCAATCGCCCCTCAAGCGTTGGATTGTCGATCGCTTAACTCTTGCGTTGAGCAAGCGCTTTCATGGGCTTATTCTTTTAAACAAGCAATCGGCTAAAGATTGGACACACAACAAGCTGACGGTTATTCCCAATTGGATAGAAAATCAAGGTAATCGCCTAGGATTAGCAGTAAAAAAACAACGACAAGTCATTGCTATCGGTCGAATTGTACCTGAAAAAAATTACGAAGCGATGTTGGCTATTTGGGCAAAAGTGCAGCTAGAACAACCCGATTGGACATTAGTCATTTGTGGTGGTGGACCAGCAGCATACGTTGCTGAACTAAAAGAAAAAGCAGGAGCAGGTGTGATTTGGAAAGGGGAAATCAAAAACGTTGATCATGAGATACAGCAGAGTGCTTTTATGTTGCATACCTCAAATATGGAGGGAATGCCGATGGCTTTTTTAGAGGCTATGGCGTTAGGAGTAGCCGTTGTGTCTTTTGATGTTGATTTTGGACCTGCTGATTTGATTGAGCATGCGTACAATGGCTATTTGGTGCCACAAGGGGATCAAGAGCAAATGATCGACTGCTGTTTAGCGCTGATAAAGGATAGCAACAAAGCAGAACAATTCGGAGCACATGCCGTGCAAACAGTTCAGCAGTACGATAAATCTGTTGTGCTTCCTCAGTGGATTACTTTTTTTGAATCTCAAGACTAGCTTGGTGAAAAGCGATTAGTTTGAAAAGCTTATACGCCAACATGGAGGGCTTTTTTCCCAAAAGATTACGTGAAATTAGACCGCCAAAAACAGTTTGTACACCCGTAATTAATGGAGTTAAGTTATTGTTTTTTAATTTTTTATAAAGCTTGCTAAGCTGTACGTCTTCCGCTTGTATTTTTTGATCTTCAATCAACTTAGCGAGTACGGTACAAGCCTCTTTTGTCCGCGCTAAATAGGCTGCATTTGACTCTGTACTCCGGTGTAAAACAGGATTTTTTATTCGCCTAACCTCGATGTTGCGTTGCTGTAATTGAAGAAAAAACTGCGTATCCTCATATCCATAGGTTTGAATAGTAGCATCGAATTCAAGTTGTAGTTCGCGTTGATTAAAAAATAGATTGCAACAGCTGTGTAAGTGTTTGTATTGTTCTATTTTTAGCCCATAAGTTTCCCTAAGCGATTGTGGTACACCTTTAGCGGTCGGTTGGTAGGTAAAGCCCCCTTGAATAAAAGAGCCGGTATTGACTTGATCGATATAGGTTTGTACAAACGTTTCCGAAAGGGGAAAGACATCGGCATCCAACAATAAGACCCAAGGATATTGCGCTTCTTTTAGCAGTCGATTTCGCGTTGAGGCGACGTGTTGGTTGATTGAATTTTGCAAGAAACGCGTATGGGATAAACGCGAAATAGTTTGATTTTGAAATTGCATTGTTGAAGCATCATCACACACTAAGATTTCAAAGGGAATGTTTAAGGAAGATGCCTCCTGATGTAATCGCTCTACCAAGGGTAGAATATTGTAATTATAGACGGGTATAGCAATAGATAGCATAAGAAAACTAAGAGGTGCGATGTATCACTTCGAAGAGAGAACCGTCATCGCATTTAAGTGTTTTGGCAGGGTATTTCAACAATAGCGCATAGTCGTGTGTCACCATTATGATGGTACGGCCGTTTTTGTTGATTTCTAAAAGTAGTTCCATCACTTCAGCACTTGTCTGTGGATCCAAGTTCCCCGTTGGTTCATCCGCAAGGATTAGATCAGGATCGTTCAATAAGGCGCGTGCAATTGCAACGCGTTGTTGTTCTCCACCAGAAAGTTGATGGGGCATTTTTTGAATATGTGTGCGCATTCCTACGCGCTCCAATACTTCTTCGATGCGTCTTTTAATAGCTTCTTGTTCCGTCCATCCTGTTGCTTTTAAGGCAAATTGTAGATTTCCGTATACTGTGCGGTCTGGTAATAACTTAAAATCCTGGAATACAATACCTAAGGAGCGTCTCAAAAAAGGAATGTCGCGCTCTTTTAACTGGCGAAGGTTATAGTCCACAATGATTCCTTCGCCTTCCGTTAAGTCTAAGTCAGCATATAGTGTTTTCATAAAACTACTTTTTCCAGCTCCTGTTTTACCTATGATATAAAGGAATTCTCCTTTGTTTACTTCGAGGTTAACATTAGATAACACCTGATGTTTATTTTGGTAAACATTTACATTTTGTAAGGATAAGATTACTTCTGACATAGCAACGAATGAATTAAAAGGTAAAAATACGAAAAAGTTGCGATTTATGGAAGGAGTTGTGCATGATTTAAACGGCGTTTTATAAAAAATCAATTCTGTTGTGTTTGTAGGTTTAAAGTTCTCATAATGCCACAAAAAAAGGAGTTCTTTTATGGAACCCCTTTTGTATTCTTTCATTTTATATTATTTCATTGTAGCGGATGATGGGAGTAACATACTCTTTACTTCTCCGAATCCAATGCGAATATCGTCATTTTGACAGAACCCCTTCATGGTGATGGTATCGTAATCCTCAATAAAAGTTCTTGTAGTACCATCAGCTAAAGTAAGGGGATTAGCACCAGCCCAAGTCAGTTCTAACAAGGAACCAAAGCTGTTAGGAGTAGAACCAGAAATCGTTCCCGATCCCATAAGATCTCCTGCGTTGATCTTACAGCCATTGATGGTGTGGTGAGCCAGCTGTTGACTCATGGTCCAATACAAGTATTTGAAATTAGATTGACAAATAAGCGTATCTGTTCCATTTTCAGGTTGCAGATAGACCTCTAAGTTAATATCAAATGTTTTGTTTCCTGTTTGCTGTAAATAGGGAAGTGGTGTAGGTTCTTGCTTGGGGCTTGCCGTTCTAAAGGGCTCTAAGGCGTCTAAAGTAATCACCCAAGGCGAAATAGAAGTAGCGAAGTTCTTGGCTAAGAAAGGCCCTAGTGGAACGTATTCCCAAGTTTGAATATCGCGTGCACTCCAATCGTTTAGTAACACCATGCCAAAGATGTGATCTTCCGCTTCATCTACTGGAATACTTTCGCCAAATAGGTTGGCATCCGTAGTGATAAATGCAGTTTCTAACTCGAAGTCAATGCGTTTAGAAGGACCAAAAACAGGTTGTGATTCTCCTTTGGGCAGCGTTTGTCCCAAAGGGCGTTTTACGTTGATTCCCGAAGGTATAACAGTAGAACTTCTTCCGTGGTATCCCACTGGAATGTGTAGCCAATTGGGCAACAATGCATTCGCAGGATCTCTGAACATTTTCCCCACATTGGTTGCGTGTTCTTTACTTGAATAGAAGTCGGTATAATCTCCAATATACACGGGTAGTTGCATTTCTACCTCGTCCATTTTAAAGATGACTGCTTCTCTATGTTTTGCGTTGTTTTGTAAGGTGGAATTTGTTTTGTCAAAGATATCAGCGATTCTGTTTCGAACTGCACGCCATGTTTTTTTTCCACTAGAAATAAAATCATTGAGATTGTCTTGTAAAAACACATCGTCTGTGAGATCAATTCCCTTGAGGTAGCCTAACATTTGTAGCGCACTTAAATCGATGGCATGGTCGCCAATACGAGTTCCAATTGTTACAATATCATCTTTCGTAATAAAAACCCCAAAAGGAATATTTTGGATGGGGAAGTCAGATCCTGCCTGAACGTCTAACCAAGATTTTCTTTTCGGATCATTTGCCGTAATCATCATATTTATTGCTTAATTAGTTGAGTGAATAGTTTTATCAAATATATAATTATAGGGCAAATTAACAAACGAATTTTGTACATTTGAAGTCAATTTAACGAAATATACAATTCAGATGAGAAGAGATACAGAAATTTTCGACTTAATCGTAGAGGAAGGGGATAGACAAGTACACGGTATTGAGCTAATTGCCTCTGAAAACTTTGTGAGTGAGCAAACCATGGAAGCAGCTGGTTCTTGTTTAACTAATAAATACGCAGAAGGATATCCGAACAAACGTTACTACGGCGGATGTGAAGTAGTAGACGTTGTAGAGCAAATTGCGATTGATCGTGCAAAAGCTCTTTTTGGTGCTGAATACGTGAATGTTCAACCTCACTCTGGATCACAAGCGAATACCGCTGTTTTTTCTGCTTGTTTAAAACCAGGAGACAAAATCTTAGGATTTGATTTGTCTCACGGAGGGCACTTAACACACGGTTCACCCGTGAATTTTTCTGGAAAATTGTATAATCCAGTGTTTTATGGTGTAGAGCAAGAAACAGGTTTATTAAATTACGATAAAATCGCAGAAATAGCGAAGAAAGAGCAACCGAAATTAATCATTGCTGGGGCTTCTGCTTATTCTCGTGATATGGATTTCAAACGCTTTAGAGAAATCGCAGATAGCGTTGGAGCACTTTTAATGGCAGATATTTCACACCCTGCAGGATTAATCGCTAAAGGATTGATGAACGACCCAGTTCCACACTGTCACATTATCACAACAACAACTCACAAAACACTTCGTGGACCACGTGGAGGAATGATCTTAATCGGTAAAGACTTCCCTAATCCATTTGGATTAAAAACACCTAAAGGTGAAGTACGCATGATGTCTGCTCTATTGGATAGCGCTGTATTCCCAGGGAACCAAGGTGGACCTTTGATGCACATTATCGCAGCTAAAGCAGTTGCTTTTGGTGAAGCTTTATCTGATGAGTTCTTTACTTATATGCTACAAGTACAGAAAAATGCAAAAGCAATGGCTGATGCATTTGTCAAAAGAGGATACAATATTATCTCTGGCGGAACAGATAACCACATGATGTTGATCGACCTGAGAAACAAAAATATTTCAGGTAAAGACGCTGAACAAGCGTTGGTAAAAGCTGAAATTACGGTAAATAAAAATATGGTTCCATTTGACGATAAATCGCCTTTTGTAACTTCGGGAATCCGCATCGGAACACCAGCAATCACAACAAGAGGATTGAAAGAAGAAGATATGGATACTATCGTTGCTTTAATTGATAGAGTAATCACTAATCATACTGATGAAGCAGTAATCGAAGAGGTTGCTGACCTAGTAAACGACATGATGGAAGAACGTCCAATGTTCGTTTGGTAGTTTTTAGATGAAAGTAAAATCTAAGATAAACAGAGGGATTTCTAGTAATAGGAATCCCTTTTTTTTGTTTGTTGCTCTTTATCTCACCTAGTTTATATTGGTTTTGGTGTTCGATGAATCTTCGATTTGTTCGTTGCACGGTTTGTTCGTTGCTCTTTATCTCACCTAGTTTATATTTTGTTTTGGTGTTCGATGAATCTTCACTTCGTTACGATTTTCACTTCGTTACGATTTGCACGGTTTGTTCTTTGCTCTTTGTGCAAATCGTACAGATTTATTTGTTCATTGTAAAGCGAAATTATCTTACAAGCGAAGAGATTAAACAAACCGCGCATACCGTGCAAACCGTACAGATTTATTTGTTCATTGTAAAGCGCAATTATCTTACAAGCGAAGAGACTAAACAAACCGTACAAACCGCGCACCGTACAAACCGCGCAAACCGTACAGATTACGTTGTTCAGGTTGTCAACCGTTAACTAGTTCATGAAGCAATAAAAATGTACTACATCTTCCACGCAAATTTGGTAGTGTCGCATATTGTTTTCTTCTAAGAAAAGAACATCACAGCGATCGTTGATTCGGGTTTCTTTTAAGAAGTGCATATCAATAACTTGAATTTGATCTACAGCTTCTTGACAAGTAAAAGCGGCGTCAATACACCACTCCAAATACTTGATATTGGTGACGTGTTTCACCATGTCCAAATCCGATAGTTTGACGCGCACTTGGTCAATAGGTTGATAATTGCCTTTGTGTAGTTTGGCGAAAGGAGTATCCGTCACTTTTTTATCGGTGTACTTGATAAAGTGTTCATGAGGTAAAGCGATGAGTTCAGGTCTACGTCTTTCGGTGTTGATGATTACCCAGAGGGAAGAAGCTACAGCGATAAGTAGGTCTCCGAGGTAGACCTCGAAATTTCGTATGGATCTCACCCCATCAAGGCGCTCGATCCAAGTATGAATGGTAATTTTATCTTGCCATTGCGGTAATTCAGCTTTTTTCTCTATTCTGAATTTGCTCAATACCCACGCTTGATTGTGTGTTTTTAAATCCCAAAAACTAATTCCGCCTAAGACCGAGTGATCTGCTGAAGCGCTTTGAATGAATTTACACAAATCCACCCACTTCAAGCGTCCAGAAGGAGAACAAGCAAAGAAGTCTATTTCGTAAGACTGTTGGTGAATGGAGGTAAATTGGTCGGAAATGGGCATGCTAATTTAGTTTATTTGCTTGGTAATATCCTCTATAATTGATGAACTATCTTGTTGAAAGGAATACCAAGTGGTGTTTGGTGTGCGTTTAAACCAAGTAATTTGTCTTTTGGCAAAACGACGTGTATTCTTTTTAATTTCTTCTACGGCTTCATCTAGCGTGGCACTCCCTTTAAAATACTGGAATAGTTCGCGATAGCCTACCGTTTGGAGTGCATTGAGGTCTTGCTTGGGAATTAGCGCTTTTACTTCCTCTAGAAGTCCGCCTTGGAGCATGAGATCCACGCGTTTATTAATGCGTTCATACATTATTTCACGTGGAGCTTCCAAACCGATTACGATGGGAATAAAATTGCGTTTTACTTTCTTTTTCGCTAGAAAACTAGAGTAGGGCTGTCCCGTACCGATGGAAACCTCTAAAGCTCGGGTAACGCGTTGAGGGTTGTCTAGGGCTACCTTTTCATAGTGAACAGGATCGAGCTCTTTTAATTGGGCTTGTAGATAGGGTAATCCCTTTTCTTCTAGGGCTTGGTTGAGCTCTTCTCTAATGCGAGGGTCTATATCAGGGAATTCGTCTAATCCCTCTAAAATAGCATTGACGTATAAGCCCGATCCACCGACCATTACTTGTACGTTATTGCGTTCAAATAAGCGATCTAAGAGGGCAATAGCGTCCCGTTCAAAATCGCCTACTGAATAGGCGTCTTGAATGCTGATATGTTGAATAAAGTGATGGGGTACAGCGCTGAGCTCCTCCGGAGAGGGAACAGCTGTGCCTACTGTCATTTCTTTAAAAAATTGACGGCTATCACACGATAGAATTTCACATTGAAAATGTTGAGCAAGTCGAATGGCTAAGGCCGTTTTTCCAATTGCTGTTGGGCCAATAACGACAAGTAAATAATTATTAACGGGTAAAGACATCTCCTAATTTTTGTCCGCAATTATAGCAATAATTGGCGTCATCATCATAAATTGTTGTTGTACAAGAAGAACAAGATCTTCTGCGTCTAGCATCTACGCTTTTATTGCGTTTTAAGCTAGTAAATTCCGCGGTCACAATTCCAGTTGGTACGGCAATAATTCCATATCCCATAATCATAATAAAGGAAGCAATCATTTGACCAATGGTAGTTTGAGGCGCGATATCTCCATAACCAACCGTAGTCAGGGTTACAATACACCAGTAGATACTGCGCGGTATACTGGTGAATCCATTGTCTTTTCCTTCGATAACATACATTAACGCACCTAATAAGATGGAAACAACTACGATAAAGTAGATGAAAACAATAATTTTTGTTCTACTGGCTTTAATGGCTAGTTTTAGGTTAGACTCCTGACCAATGTATGGAACGAGATTGAGAATACCGAATAAACGAAGGAGTCGCAAGGCTCTTACTACGGATAGTACTCCTAAATCAGAAACAAAGAACGACAAATACATCGGCATGATGGAAATCAAATCCACAATACCATAAAAACTAAAGATGTATTTGAGCGGTTGTTTATTACAAATAATCCGCAAGATATATTCGATGGTAAAGAAAATCGTAATCACCCATTCCAAGACCTTCAATAGGGTGTGATGCTTCATGTCGTAGCTCTCAATCGACTCCAACATAACTAAAATCACACTCATGAGAATCACGGCGAGTAAAACTAGATCGAATAGTTTACCCGCGAAGGTATTGGATCCATAGATGATGATATAAATCTTCTGTTTCAGAATATCCCACTTATTTTTTAGTCTGCGTCTCAACGTATATACTTTTAATAATGGATTAATTTATAACCTGTTTTTTTATTCAAATAATTGAGGATAATGTTTCTGTTGTTTCGATGAAATGTAATTGGCGTAAGGTTTGCTGCAATTCGTGCAGGATCGTTGATTTGATAATTCAAATCGTAAAAACAATACCCCAATAGTTTTCCTTGTTCCAAAACAACCGCACTTCTCTCATTGATGCTACGTCCTTTATCGAGGATTAATGCATAACCATCATCTAGGTTGTATTTTTGTAATAAGCTAAGCAATAGCTTATTGTATTCATTGTAATGTAGTTCAAATGTAGCACAAAAAGTTTCTTCTGTCACTTTATTTGATTTTTTTTCATGGAGTACTTCCAAGTAATAAGGCTGTTCAAAATCAGCTGTAATTTTATCAATGAATTTTCTACCTTCCGTTAGGGAAGTAAACGCCATATAGTTTTTCTTGCGTCCATCAGTTTTTTCCAAGCTAAAATAGCAGTAGCCTTTCAAGTTGGTTTTGATATACAAGGAATAAGGGAAAACGCCCTTTTTCGTTATTTTGTTGTATTTGGGTTTATTTAAGAGCACTTCTTCCGCTTCTTTCAAGATGGCAATCAATTCATTTCCCGTTTTTTCAAAGGTTACCGTATAGGTTTCTTTTTGCACCTTTTTGAACAGTACGGAGTTATTGGTAAAATGCTGCATAATTTTTTTCTTGATGTTGCGGCTTTTACCGATGTAAATAATTTGGCCATCTTCATTGTGGATATAGTATATTCCAACGGAAGTAGGAAGATTGTCTGTAATATCGAAAAACTTGGGATTAAATCCAGTTTTAATATCGGATTTAATCATGCTAGTTAAGATTGTTTTTTCGGTGTCTTTGGACAAGAGTAGCTGAAAGAGCTTTAGAGTAGCTAAGGCATCTCCATAGGCACGGTGTCGATCCGCTAGGGGAATACCTAAGTTTCGCACTAATTTCCCTAAGCTATAGGAAGGCATTTCGGGTAATAATTTTTGTGCTAGTTCAACGGTACAAAGCGTATCTTTTTGAAAATCATATCCCAAACGACTAAATTCATTGCGCAAGACGCGATAGTCAAACGAGGCGTTGTGTGCAACGAGAACACAGTCTTCCGTAATTTCTATAATGCGTTTGGCTAATTCATAAAACTTTGGTGCTAAGCGCAGCATAGCACTGTTTATCCCTGTTAGTTTTACAACAAAGGGTTGAATATCTTTTTCGGGATTGACTAAGCTAATGAGTTGGTCTACGATTTGATGGCCATCAAATTTATAGATGGCGATTTCGGTTATTCCCTCCTCATTGAACTGACCACCTGTGGTCTCTATATCTAAAACTGCGTACAATAGTATACTTATTTGTTTAGTTCGTAATTGCGTTCTCCAAAAATGGTACTTCCTACTCTAATCAGTGTACTTCCACAATCAATAGCGATAGGGTAGTCGTTACTCATACCCATAGATAGCGTATCGCATGCTACATTAGGCAAGTGATTATAGGATGTTTTTACCTTTTCAAAAATCGCGTGTAGCGTAGAAAATTCTTGTCTAATTTGATCCTGATTATCGGTAAATGTTGCCATTCCCATTAGTCCTTGGATCTTTATATGGTTGAGGGTTTTAAATTCCTCGCTATTTAGCAATTCCATTAGTTCGCTTTCATCGAGGCCGAACTTTGTTTCTTCATCTGCGATAAAGAGTTGGAGTAAACAAGGGATTACGCGATTATTTCGCTCCGCTTGTTTGTTGATTTCTACAAGTAAACGCAGGCTGTCCACCGCGTGAATTAAAGCTACAAACGGCGCCATATACTTCACTTTGTTGCGCTGTACATGACCAATCATATGCCACTCAATATCTTTGGGTAGAGCGTCATATTTATCCGTCATTTCTTGTATCTTATTTTCACCGAAAATTCTTTGTCCTGCTTCATATGCTTCTAAAATTGCCGCATTGGGCTTTGTTTTAGAAACAGCTACTAAGCTCACCTGTGTGGGTAGGTCAGCTTTAATTCGTTTTAGATTCTCAGCAATACTTGACATAATCTTCTATTTTAAATTTCATAGGTTAATAACCCATTCATGAACTTAGGTTCAATATAGGTACTTTTTGGCGGCATGATTAAATCGTTATCCGCCACCAGTTTTATCTCTTGCACATTGGTTGGATAGAGCATAAATCCAACTTCGTATTCTCCATCATCAACTAATTCTTTAATAGCTACAATTGATTCATTACCAGGAATATAATCAATTCTAGCGTCATTTCTTAAATCGTCTAACCCCAAGATAGGGTTTAAAACAGCATCATACAAGATTTGGGCATCCAATTGCATCAAAATGTTGTCTGTTTTGATTTTATCTTTGAGCTTTAACGAGTAAAAATCGCCGTCTAAGTACATGCCAAACTCCATTTTTTTGGAGGGTTTCCACAGCTGTTGCTGCTTGTTTTTTACGGTGAATTTTTCGCTTAGTAGAGCTAAAAACTCTTCTTTCGTATGGTTGTTTAAATCGTGTATAATACGATTGAATTCGTATATTTTTATATTGTTTTCTGCGATGAGAAAGGTCATAACCGTATTGCTGTGCGAATGGGGTTCAAAGCCATTTTCTCTTTTGAGCAAAGCGGCAGAGGCAAAGCGGTGATGGCCATCAGCGATGTACATTTCCGGAATATTGTCGAATTCACTACAAAGCCAATCAATACAGGCTTGATCGTCGATTTTCCAGATCGTATGTCGTTCTTTGGTCACCGTTGTAAAATCGTAAATAGGTCTATTTTCTTTATAGGTTGCGATCCAACTGTTGATGTTTTCCTTGTCGGGGTACATCATCAAAACAGGTTCAGTGTTGAATCGACTGTGGTATAAATACTCTTTGAATAGTCTTACGCGATATTCAAGGGTATCTTCGTGCCGTTTGATAACGTTATTTTCGTAATCTTCGATACAAGTACCTGCGACAATACCTGTGAATTTCCAATTTTTTGTTTCAATTTGATAGAGATACAAAACAGGATGTTCTTCCTTTGTTAGAATACCTTCCTTTTTAAAATCATTGAATTTTGCAGCCACCATTTTAAAGCGCTTATCACTAGTCACCTTTTGAGGATTGACGTAAGCGGGATGTAAAACGTGAATGAAAGAAAAGGGGTTGTAGTCTAAAAGATAGGCTAATTCAACTGCATTGTAGTCTTCGAAAGACCTGCAAGTTACCAAATTAGCTTTATCTCGTGTGGGGCGTATCCCCTGGAAAGGAATTATTTTTGCCATTCTTTACTATATGGTATCAAAAAGTAAGACAATCGACAATGGTATCGATTGTCTTGATATGATGGTTTATTTTATTTGTTTTTCAATTAAGAAAACATTTTCGCCACTTTTTCTGCTTTTTTACTTGCAGCATAATCATAAAACCCTTCGCCAGATTTTACCCCTAATTTACCAGCCATTACCATATTGACCAATAGCGGACATGGTGCGTATTTTGGGTTTTTAAAGCCGTCATACATTACGTTTAAGATGGATAAACAAACATCTAAACCAATAAAATCGGCCAATTGTAAAGGTCCCATAGGATGTGCCATTCCCAACTTCATAACCGTATCAATTTCTTCTACGCCAGCTACGCCATTGTACAAGGTTTCGATTGCTTCGTTAATCATCGGCATTAAGATGCGGTTTGCAACAAAACCAGGATAGTCATTTACTTCTGTAGGAACTTTATCTAACTTGGTTGACAATTCCATGATTGCTTTTGTCACTTCGTCCGTTGTGTTGTAACCGCGGATGATCTCTACCAATTTCATGATTGGCACAGGGTTCATGAAGTGCATACCAATGACACGCGCTGGATTTTTTACAACAGATGCGATCTGCGTAATGGAAATTGAAGATGTATTTGAGGCTAAGATCACATCTTCTCTACATACAGCACTTAATTCTTTGAAAATGTTTAGTTTTAAGTTTACATTTTCCGTCGCTGCTTCAATAACTAAATCAGCATTAACAACGCCGTCTTTAATTTCTGTGTAGGTAATAATATTCTCGATTGTTGCTTTTTTGTCGGCTTCTGTGATAGAACCTTTGGCAATCATTCGATCTAGGTTTTTGCTAATCGTGTTCATTCCTCTTTCAATAGCTTGCTCAGAGATATCGATTAAAAGTACTTTAAAGCCTTTTTGAGCGAAAGTATGAGCAATTCCATTTCCCATAGTACCTGCACCAATTACAGCAATATTTTTCATAAGTTATATGTGTGTTAACGAGTTAATTATACATTAGTTTTTGAATGCTTCAATGATTTGGTAAGCCAAGCGCAATGCTTTTGTACCATCTTCCAACGTCACAATAGGCGTTGTTTTATTTACAATAGCATCGTGGAAGGTTTCCAGCTCATCTAAGATAGCATTATTTGGTAGAACCGTAGGGTTATCGTAGTAAATTTGTTTTTTTACACCTTCTGCATTTTGCAAGATTAAGTCAAAATCACCAGGTGTTTCTGGGGCATCTTTCATTTTTACCACCTCACACGTTTTTTCTAAATAGTCGACAGAAATATAGGCATCGCGTTGAAAGAAACGCGATTTACGCATGTTTTTCATGGATATTCTACTTGCTGTTACGTTGGCCACACAACCATTTTCGAATTCGATACGCGCATTGGCAATATCGGGTGATTCGCTAAGTACTGAAACACCGCTAGCGCTCACGTGTTTTACAGGTGAGTGAACCACACTTAAGATGGCGTCTAAATCGTGAATCATTAGATCCAATACAACAGGAACATCTGTACCTCTTGGGTTGAATTCAGCCAAGCGGTGTGTTTCGATAAACATTGGATTTTCAATTTTAGAGCTAATCGCAACGAAAGCAGGGTTAAAGCGTTCTACATGTCCTACTTGTCCGAGTACCTGGTGTTTTTTCGCTAATGCAATGATGGCTTCCGCTTCGGCTACTGTTGTAGTGATGGGTTTTTCTAAAAAAACGTGTTTGCCCGCTTCAATGGCTTTTTTCGCACAGTCAAAATGGGAGAGTGTAGGCGTTACAATATCCACAACGTCAACGGCTTGAATTAATTCGTCAAGGCTGTCAAATTTGGTATAACCAAACTCTTGTGCTACTTTGTTTGCATTGTCTGTAAAAGGGTCATAAAAACCTACTAGTTCGTATTTTTCTGATTGGTTGAGCAAACGCAGGTGTATTTTACCTAAATGTCCAGCTCCCAATACGCCAATTTTAAGCATAAAAAAATAATTTTGAACAAAAATAAAACTTATTTATGGATTGGGTAAAATTTAAGCTTTAAATCTTTCGCAATACTTTGTTTGGATGGTTTTAAAGGGTGTGTTTTATCAAAATAATAGTTACTTTTGTGTAAATTATTTAATTACCGTGAAAGATTCTACGAAGCACCAAGGATTGCGCAATCAGTTGGTCGAAGCGTTGAAGGAAAAAGGCATTGTAGATCAAGCTGTACTTCAGGCGATTAGACGCATTCCTAGACATTTATTTATAGATTCGAGTTTTGAAAATTTTGCTTATCAAAACACCGCTTTTCCCATCGGTGCAGGTCAGACGATCTCGCATCCGTATACGGTTGCCTTTCAATCGCAGTTATTGGGTGTAAAACCAGAGGATAAAGTGTTGGAGATTGGAACGGGGAGTGGATATCAAACCGCAGTGCTAGTGGCAATGGGCGCACGAGTGTACAGCGTTGAACGACAGCTAGAACTGTATAAGAAAACCTCTTTACTACTGCCTAAACTAGGCATTCGCCCCAAATTACTTACTTTTGGAGACGGTTATAAAGGCTTGCCCAACTACGCGCCTTTTGATTCAATTATTGTTACTGCAGGAGCACCATTCATTCCACAAGCTTTGATGGGACAACTCAAAGTAGGTGGACGCATGATTATTCCCGTTGGTGAGGAACAACAAACGATGATCGAACTCATCCGCCTAAATGAAACTCAATTCGAAAAACACGAACATGGCGATTTTAAATTCGTCCCTATGTTAGAGAATAAAAACTAAATAAATACAAAAAGCATCCCCTAGAGGATGCTTTTTTAGAAAAATGGTATTCTTGTTTGTTGTTTATTTTAAATGGAAAGTGTATTGTACTGTTTTTCATTCAACTGAAACATATACTTGTGTGCATTTGGTGTTCCAATAAAATACGAGGGTAAGTCGCTGAGTTGCACTCCGTATACTTTTAGTGCAAATTCACATACCACTAATGCAATCCCAGCTTTATTTGCAGCATCTAAAGTGGAACGCAATTCGCTGTCGTTTAACTCTTGAACCATTTGCCCCATAATGACAATTTCGAAAGCAATCGCAGGATTGGCCTTTTTCATCTCCGAAGCAGTCATAATCGAAGCGCGTAAATTTTTAGTCGATTGAACTAAAATAGCATATTTATCTCCTGTTGTTACTTGTGCAACTGATTCGCTTCTTGTATGCACAAGGTTTGTCGCATTTACCAGTGTAGTTGTTCCTACAAGTACGGCAATCGCCCATAGCATTTTCTTCATACTAATCTATTTATGTTTGTTTCAAGCAAAACTAGCAGTTCCCATCTAAATAAATGGTAACAATTGTTACAGTATAACAAAATAAATAAAGGTATTTTTGAGGTTACTTAAAATAGAAATAAGATGAATACCGTAGTCAATTACTTTAAAAAATGGACCCCTATGCGCTATATCCGCTTAGCATTGGCTATTTTGTTAACTGTTCAAGCATTGGATGCTCGCCTTTGGGTATTGTTAATCCCAGCGGCTTATTTACTTATTCAGGCTGTTTTCAATTTTGGCTGTAAAAATGATTCCTGCCGTATATGATTTCTAGCCTATAGTTGGGCATTGTAGTTTGCGCTATTCTACTAAAACAGTGTATTTTCTACCGTCTTATAAAAACAGTGCTATTTCTTTCGCTACTTCTTCTGCTTTCTCTGCCAGAATAAAATGCCCACACCCCTCTAGTTTTACTAGGGTAAGATCAGATGCAATAGCCACTAAAGATCCTTTGAGCATTTCGTATCCACTTCCTCCAATACCTAGTACAGGAAGGGCAAGAGAGGTGTATGACTTGCTGTCTTCGATGTCTTGTGTAAAGGCTTGATACCGAGCATTTGAAGCTCGAATGGCATCTTTTGTTTGATAGGAAGTAGCCTAAAGCGATCGATCAAAATTGGAGTAGGGGCTGAGGTATGCGTTAAGATAAAATCTCCTAAATGAGAATAAGTATCACAACCACAAAGTGCAAAAAAAAAGGATTCCAACAATAGAAATCCTTTTGTATTTTAGAGAAATCATTCCTCTCCCATCACCCACTAGCGAACTAACTTAATATAGTTCTCTTTTGGATTATCTTGAATAGAAGCGCGGACATACAGTAATTCTTCTTTATTTGTTTTTACGTTTAGTCGAATCAAACCTACTTCGCAATAGAAGAAAGCGTAGGTCTCATCTTGCATTTCGATATTGGAAATAGGGGTGTTTTGCAGGTCTATTTCCTTTTCAATTTTACCGTCTTTAGGGTTGACGATAAAGAAAGTACTCTTGTTGTTATAGGCGTATATTTTGTTGTTAAAGACCTCCATTTGTTTAAGTTCAAAGCGTCTGTCTGCTTGTTCTTTAAAAGTCACTTCGGTTTGCCAAAGGATAGCGCCATCTTTAGGGTTAATCGAGTAGAACGAACGGCTTGTTCCCACTAACAGTTGATTGTTCACATAGGCCATTTTATGTCCAATACTTCCTTCTACTAAATCAATTTGCCATATGATATCTAAGTTATCAGGGTGTAAAGCAAAGATTTCGGATCCTAGATCCGCAATAAAAACACTAGTTCCATCGCTCACGGGTTTAGAATACATCCCTCTTTTAAACCCTCTTGCATAAAGTGCCTTTCCTGTTTCAGCGTCAAAGTTGTACACATAGCCCGCATTGGGAACAATAACTTTGTTGTTGGTGTACATGACAGGCATGTGATTGTAGGGGAATTCAAGTTTGTAGTTCCAAATATGATGGCCCGTATTTTTGTCAAAAGCATAAATATTGCTGTTTTCATATTGGGTAACCAAGTAGAGTAAATCGTTGTGGATAACCGGGATTTGGTTAATCATCATTTTGTGGTTTTCAATGTTTTTTATCCCTATTTTAACTTCCCAAAACACTTCCCCGGTTTTGTGGTTTAACGCATAGAGTTCGCCGTTGAGGAAGGGAATATACACCACGCCATTTTCTAGAGTCAACTTATTGCGAGAATAGGTAACAATAGAATCCTTTGCCTGGAAGTTCCAGTTGATTTTTTGTGTTTTTAGGTTGAAGGATTTCAGTGTACCATCATAATCATAGATCAGGATTGCATCATGATCTAAAGGAACAGTTTGAATTGGTGCATGCTGTTCGTTGAGTACAAAATCGTATTCTGTACCAATTTTATTGTTGGAATACTGATTGGTTTTGCTTTCCGGTCCCATAGTAGGTGGCACAGCTTTTAAGTCTTCTGAAGTGGATTGTCCAAGTACAGCTGTAGAAACTAGCCAGCCTAGGATTAGTAATAGATTCTTTTTCATTTTTTTTTGGTTGTAGTATAAAAAAAGCATCCCTGTTAGGATGCTTGCTTGTTGTGGGCCTTGTACTAATACGCTTTTTTCAAGCGATCTAAGGCTATTTTATTATCTCGGTCTTTGATTGTTTCGCGTTTGTCGTAGTTTTTCTTTCCTTTACACAATGCAATATCCATCTTAGCCAATCCTTTCTCATTGATAAATAAGCGCAAAGGAATGATGGTTAACCCTTTGTTTTGTACACTCTTATGTAAGCTTTTTAGCTCTTTTTTATTCAGTAATAGTTTGCGCTCCGTTTTAGCCTTGTGATTGAAGTGACTGCTGTTTGCATATTCTTCAATATGTGAATTGATAACGAAGAGTTCTAAATTTTGAAACTCACAGAAACTCTCCGCAATACTAGCCTTACCTAGTCGTAGGGATTTAATTTCTGTACCTGTCAGTACGATTCCAGCTGTATATTTATCTAAGATTTCGTATTCGAACTTAGCTCTTTTATTTAGAATGTTGATGTTCTTTTGCATAGCACAAAAATAATAAAAATTTAAAGTAAAACTATAGTTTAAGTAGAAACACTTGAGTAGAGCATCAAAGGCATCGAATTCGATTTATAAACCAATACCCAAAGACAAATACAACCTACAGTCGTAGGATACTTTTTAGCTATATCAAATAGATTGTTTTAGGTTGTACCCGTTTAGTAGGTATGCTTATTGTGTTGCCTTTAGTATCCCTCTAGTATGCGTCCATAGTGTCTCTATAAAAAACACACTTTTTAATAGAGGCACTATGGACTCACTATGGACTCACCATGGACTCACCTAAATGTAAACACAAAAAAAGGCTATTGCAATATCGAGCAATAGCCTTTTTTATATTGTAAAAGTAGGAATTAAAGGAATTTATATCCTACGGCAATAAACCAAGTGTTTGGTTTTGATGAAAAATCTTTGCTAATGTTGCTCAAACCACCGTCATACGATACGTCAACTGTGAATTTTAAGATATCAACCCCAGCACCTACGCGGTATCCAATGTTTGATTTGTCAAATTCGTTGAACGCATTGTCAACAGCGCCTTTTGATAAATTATTTAAAACAGCAGTATAGACTCCACCGCCAAAAACTCTTAGGTTATATAGTGGACTCTTAAGTAATTTATATCCGTATACAACAGGAATTTCGATGTTTTTCATTGTCGCTTTGTCACTGCCAAAAGCCGATTCAAACTTAACGCTTTTCTCTGAATACATTAGATCTGCTTGGATATATGAACGACTGATATTGATTCGCGCCATAGCCCCAACACCGAAGCCTGTAGAGTTTTTTGTGCTGTAATCTTTTGGATTGCTTGAGAAATCTGTGAAGTTTAATCCCGTTTTAATCCCTATGTTTATCGGAGATTGCGCATAAGAATTAAAAGATAATGCCACAAGCATAATGCTAAATAGTAAACTTAGTTTTTTCATAATCTTTTTTTTATATAAGTGCTAAATTAAGTAAAAACGAATCGCTTACAAACAAAGAGTGTAAAAAAATGATAATGATGGGGCAGAGACAAGAGGAAAATATTATAAAAATAGAGTAGCTAGAAAATAATATTTGAGGTATTATAGGTGGGAAGGTCGCATGGCGAATCTGTTGTTTTATCTCCGACTTGGGGCATTTTTCATTATCGTTTGGTAAGATGCTGTAAAGGCAGAGAGGCTTTTATATCCAACCTGAAGGGCGATCTCACTTAGGGTAAATTCTTGTTTGTCAAGTAATTCTATGCTTTTTAAAATACGAATTAATTGGGTGTATTTTTGGATGGTAATGCCAGTTTCTTGTTTAAATAGACGTTGTAAACTACGGGTGGACAGCTGTGCAAGAACAGCAAGGTCATCGACTTTAGGCTGGAGCATATAATGTGAATTGATGTGATTGCAGACACTCAATAATCGCGGATGTGTGGGTACAGGAATCTGTAGGGATTGCTGTTCTTGACAAAATTCAGGCAAATTTCGCAAAATCGCTTGAATAAAATACAATTGTTCTGGATGCTCCTCCATGATTTGATTCCATTTACTCGCATATAGAAGCATTTCTTTTAGCACAGGAGGAGCCGAAAAAACGTGTACTTCTTGAAAAAAATCCATTTGTGGAACCGTCTTAAATAAAGCTACCCTCAAATGAACCGTTTTTGCCTCTGAACTAATGCGATGCTCTTGGTTAGACGGAATCCAAATCACGTGATTTTTGGGCACTAAATAGGTTTTGCTTCCCAAGTGGAAGTATTGATAACCTTGTTCTACATAGGTTAATTGATAGCGTTGATGCACATGAGTATAAGCATCGTGTTTCCAATCTTGTTCATACCAAAAATAAGCATCAGTGGCGTGATTATCGGTATAATTTCCTTGGTTTTGTTCGGTCAATCCACATTTTGGAGTGTCGTTTTGCATATACTTTTTGGCAAAGTTAATAAAAAAAGCAAGTTTAGCTTTGTCCGTACAAAAATGAAATATACATGAAACAAGTTGCGTTGTTCCTTTTGGGAACATTTTTCACTTTAGTTACACCGATCAGCAAAGCACAAAATAAACAAGCTACTATTTTGGTTTTGATTGACTCCGATCAAGGAAACACCTATAAGTTAGCAGAGGAAATTGTTGCAGGGATTAACCAGCAGCAAGGAGCGAAAGCAATTATAAAAAAAGTAAAATCGAGCGATACGGCTCTTCTAAAGGATATACCTACGGCAACGGTAAGCGAATTACCAACCTATGACGGCATTGCTTTTGGATCACCGGTTTACTTTGGAAATATCAGTACAGGGATGAGTGCCTTTTTAGCCCAAACGGTGGATCTTTGGACCCAACGCGCATTGGAAGAACTACCTGCAACCGTCTTTATGTCCGGTGGAAGTGGTGCAGCTAACGAATTGGCTTTACAAGCGTTTTGGAATACACTAGCTGTTCATGGCATGTTGTTAATTCCCAATGGTATAGCTGGATTTGATACGGTTGACAAAACAGTAGTACAAGGTCATTCTGTCTTGGGAATAACAAGTCCCGCCTCTGTTGCACCTATAGCACGACCGACCCAAGATGAACGTCGATTGGCGCAAATACAAGGTGAAAAACTGGCTCGTTTAGCCCTAGCGCTTCAAGGGAATAGACCCCAACACCAAGGAGATACAGTAATAAATTCAGTGGAACACGTGGATGTCAATCGCATTTTGCAAGAGAAAAAGATCATACTTCCCAGCTTACCTAAAGCTGTGGGAAATTATGAACTATTTGTGCGTAGTGGGAATTTGGTTTTCATCAATCAAGTAGCCTTGCAAAACGGAAAAATAGTCAACCCTGGGAAACTTGGTGTTGAGGTAAATGAAGCTCAGGTAAAAGCTGCTACAGAGGCGACTATGCTCAATGTTTTGTCCATTTTAAAAGAAGCTGTTGGTGGAGACCTAAACAAGGTAAAACGCTGTGTACAATTAATCGGCTCTTTTAATACGGTTGATACGTATACTCAACACGCTGCCTTAATGAATCCTGCTTCTGATCTTGTCGTTGCCGTATTTGGCGAAAAAGGAAAGCACACGCGCAACACAGGAGGTGCAAGTTCACTGCCCTTGGGATCTAGTGTTTCGATTCAAGCCGTGTTTGAGGTGGAGTAATTGTTTGCCTTCGCTACCTAGGAAAAAGTACACCCATATAAAACGCTTGACCGAACGAGTCTACAAGTTAATACAACCCAAGGGAAACTTCATGAACTAGACCCAATGGCAGTGAGAAATGATAAAAATCAAAAAAATAGCTGTTCGTTTTTCAATAAATTGTATTTTTGAAAGGAGAACGCAACGATAGGGAACAGCAGTTTCGCTCTCCACTTATTCACCTCCACCTTACGCGAAAAATATCAATAAATACTACCATTATGCGTAATTTATTTGGCCTTTTTTGGCTGTTTTTTTTCCTGTATTTCATCTTTGGACATCCTGCCGTTATTTATTATAGCAGTGAATACCCCAAGCAGTATTTAGAACAGGTTAATCCAACGGAATCTCTTGTTTACCTAGGGATTAGTATTGTCTTATGGAGTGGGATATTCCTAGTTTTACTGCGTATAATCTATGGCTATACATTTAAAAGAAAGTGGAACATCAACCGCATTAATCAAACAGGAAAGCGATTGGACGCTATCATTGTACAAACAAGTAAAAGCGCTAGTTCTGTTCGGGATCACGCAATTAAATCGGTGGTTTTGCAGTTGAAGAACCTCCAACAAGAGCCCATACAACACCAAATGGATATTTTCGATTCAAAGCCTATGGAAAGGCGATTTGAGGAAGGCAAGCACATACAGCTAAGGGTTGATCCTACGTTTAAACTTAAACCCTACGTTATCCTAGAGGGAACACAAGGAAAAATCAACGGGCTGTTTTTTGCGGGATGGTTGCTTTTGCTCAGTGGGGTGATCTATTACTACGTCTTTTCCTACCAGCTGGAAAATGCGAATTATGGTTGGCGATTTTTATCCCTAAGTCATCCTTTAATCAGTAGTGGGGGATTTTTGATTTTCTTTGCGGGTATCTTCTACTTGATTTTTAAGTTTATCATTTTGAAGAAATTGAATTTAGGTAGCTCAAGTTTGGCGTTAAAGTTTAGTGGTCTGAGGGCAGCGGCAGTTATTCAAGAGGTGAAGCAAACTGGAACGTATATCAATGAACAACCAGAAGTTCGATTTGAGGTTGAATATACAGACGCAACGGGTGTAATCCAACGTGCAACTGTTAAGAAAGTCGTCTCTCTGCTCGACCTAGGCAACATTCAAACACAGCGGAATTGTGTTGTTTTTTACAACCCCAAAACTCCTAATCAGGTGATGTTTGAGTCTGATGTGAATACAAAATAAACACAGTATGAGTAAAAGTATATATAGTCTTGGTTTAGCGGTTGTTTTTTTGTTGATGAGTTCGTGTACAGAATTTATAAAATCAATAGAAGATACTAAAAAGGGAAAGGATATTGAAACGGAAGACTTACCCCAACACTTGCCGGAAAAACAAGAAAATACGGCTGCTATTGACCCACCTATTTTCTCTAAAAAAGAGAGGGGATTCGCGGCAGATAAACAGCATTTACACGAGGTTGAAGTTGCACTTCGCCAGTTGCCCCAGTTTGAAAATAAACCGATTTACGTTTATCAATCGATTCATTTTTACGATAATTATCGCGTCTTGCTCCAAGTGCAAAACCCAGATAATCCAGACTATGTTGATGAGTACTATTACGCTAATGGGCAGTGGCAGGAGCCAAAGCCAATTGTTTTATCTAAAAACGCAAAAATTGAGCAAGACTTAGTATCTTTAGATGAAATTCCCTTTGTCAACGCTAATAATGTATACGAAGCTCTCAAGCAAAAAGTTGAAGAGATTGGAGGCGATTCTTCTGATTTAACCGTATATGTTATTACGAGAAAGAATAAGGTTCGCTGGTATCCGCGCACGGTTTCTAACGACCGCTCACGCTATGCAATTGAGTTTAACAAGGATGGAACATTACTATCATTCGAACAAGAATAAATAAAGGATGCACATTAGAAAAATGAATGTCGATGATGCCGTGGTTGTCACGGAACTCTTGACGCAGTTGGGATACCCAGAAACGGTGGACTTTATCGGTGCTAAAATCGCAAAAATGAGCCGACATACACAAGAAAAGTTACTCGTGGTCGAAGTGGACGATGTTGTAGTGGCTTTTATTGCGCTTCACCTGATTCCACAACTAGCTATGCGAGGCGATTTTATGCGAATAAGTTACTTTGCCGTAGAGGAAGAGCGAAGAAACGAGGGAGTCGGGAAAATGGTAGAGGACTATATTGCCGCTTTGGCTAGGCAAATGGGATGTGATCGAATCGAATTACACTGCCACAGCCGAAGAGAAAATGCGCACGCCTTCTATGTGAAACAAGGGTACGAAGAAGTGCCAAAATACTTCGTTAAACACCTAGCCAAATAATGAAACACCGCTATTCCTAATACAGTTCGACCAATTGTTGCACCTGTGATAGAATGCGAAAGAAATAGTATACCTTTGTTGAACAAAAAATACAATATTAGAATAAGAAGTTATGGGAATCTTTTCAAAAACTTGTGAATATGCATTAAGAGCGGTTTTATACATTGCCAAAAGAAGTGAGCAAGGGCATAAGTCGGGCATAAAGGAAATCGCACAAGAAATCAATTCTCCAGAACACTTCTTGGCCAAAATCTTACAAAAACTAAGCAGAGAAGGGCTTATTCAATCGACAAAAGGACCCAACGGTGGATTCTATCTGGAGAAAGAAGACTTTAATCGTCCGTTGGCTGAAATCGTGGAAGCAGTTGAAGGGAAAGAACTTTTCGTTGGCTGCGCCATGGGCTTGAGTTACTGCTCTGAAACAAATCCTTGTCCTTTACATCACGATTTTAAGCAGATTAGAGATAATCTCGCTTGTGTGTTGAAAACAACTTCTATAGGTCAATTTAACCAAGGACTCATCGACGGACACTTTACACTGAACAAATAAAATTACAGTTGAGAAAATTTTAGTTCTTTTTACTTGAATAAAGGATAGAAATATCTTTTATTTGCATTAATGAGACGCACTTGTACAAGTGTTGTATCTAAATAGAGGATAAAAACCTCTTTTAATTTATAATTTAAAACTAAAATCAAATGACAACAGAACAAAAAGAACTCGTAAAATCAACTGTTCCTATTTTAAGAGCCCATGGAGTGGTGCTAACCAAGCATTTTTATCAACGTATGTTTGCGCACAATCCAGAGTTAAAACACGTGTTTAACATGGGGAATCAACAAAATGAAAAGCAGCAAACGGCTTTAGCAATGGCTGTATTGGCTTATGCTGAGCACATTGAAAATCCCAGTGTATTGTTACCAGTTGTTAATTCCATTGGGCATAAACACACCAGTTTGGATATTCGCACAGAACATTATGCCATTGTAGGTAAACATTTAATAGCTTCAATCAAAGAAGTTTTAGGAGAGTTGGCAACAGATGATTTGTTAGGTGCCTGGGCTGTTGCTTATCAAGAACTTGCTGATTTGATGAGTGGTCACGAGCAAAATATATACAATCAAAAAGTAGCTGAAAAAGGAGGCTGGACTGGTTGGAGGCCTTTCGTAGTTAAGGAAAAAGTAGTTGAATCTAGCGAGATTACTTCTTTTTATTTATACCCCGCAGATCAAGGTCCTATTGCAGATTTTAAACCAGGACAATACCTGAGTTTGCGCCTTTTCTTACCTGAATTGAATCTTTTGCAACCACGTCAATACAGTATTTCATGTGCGCCTAATGGAACGTATTACCGAATTTCTGTTAAAAAAGAGGTAGGGAGTCAGCATCCTGATGGTTTGATAAGCAATCGCTTGCATCAAGTAGTACAAGTGGGTGATCTTGTGGATGTATCTTCTCCTTCTGGAGTGTTTGTATTACAAGAAAATCAAGTAAAAACCAAGGTATTTATCAGTGGAGGAGTGGGACAAACCCCTTTATTGTCGATGTTAGAGTCGATTATAGAGCAAGAAAAGGAAACGGCAGTGAAATGGATTCACGGTTGCAGAGGAGTGGAAGTTCACGCCTTTAAACAACGCGTCGAGGAATTAGCAACAGTTTCGCCACAGCTAAAACAACATATCTTTTACGATAATCCAGCAGAATCTGCCACTGCGACTTACAAAGGTTGGGTGGAATTAGCCCAGATAGAGGATGATATTCTATCGCAAGAAGCTGAATACTACATTTGTGGACCGCGTGGATTTATCGAAAAACACTATCAGTATTTAGTGGAACAAAAAGTAGACAAAACAGCCATTTTCTTTGAGGAGTTTGGTCCTACATCATTGACACTATAATTTTTTTCATTAGTATAATTTGAAAGCGAGAAATGAGGCACTTCTAGTTGAGTAGGCCTCATTTTTTATTGCTGATCCCTTATGGCTAATATCGACTAGTTCGAATGGTTGAGTTTCGGTGATAAACTTCCAAAAGAGGCTAAACAAAATTGAGGGAGTGTGGCTGTAACTTTGCTATTTTTTCTTCTGCGTGTACTCAATATCAGCGTTAATAGCTAGCAATTGCTCTACGAAAGCGATAGGGTGTTCTGGGGAAATTAGAATGCTATCAAAAGTATTATACCAAATTTCTAAACGTTGGTTAGATAAAGCCGGTCCACTGACTGTACTTTTTGATTCTTCTATCTTGCGAATGCTTTGTATGGGAATGTTTTTAGTGACACATATTCCTCCTTTTATGTGTAAGTTGTTTTGCGTCGGGTCAATTTCATAATAGGTCTGATAGTAAATATCAGTAAGCATCATTACTGCGATTATGGCGATCAACCAAATGTACCAAGTTCCAGCAAAAAAAGCACTTACTAAAGAAGCCACTCCAACAGTTGTGAAAAGTATTTTTATACCCATAGAAATTTTACTTTTGTACCTTGTTTTCATCTACATGTCGTATCTAAATTGAGCTAAAGATATTCTATTTTGAAGTAAAATGTTTACCATAGTCTTGATTTGGTCATAAAAATACGACTGGACTACTATCTATTCTTAAACTGAGTTATTTAAACACTCCAGACTACCTTTACTTTTGTGCTCAAATTGATACAGGCGAATCTAGTATAATCGCTTGTTTTGTTTAACTACAACTTAATTCAATGATTATGAGTAACAACAACTACAACAACAAACTTTTATTTGAACTCATCAAACGAGAAGAAAGCCGTCAACGCGATTCACTTGAGCTCATTGCTTCGGAGAATTTCGTCAGCGAAGCGGTTTTACGTGCTAACGGATCTATTCTGACTAATAAATATGCAGAAGGTTATCCTGGAAGACGGTATTATGGGGGGTGTGAGTACGTAGATTTAGTGGAGAATATGGCGATTGAGAGTATTAAATCAGTCTTTGGTGCGGTTTATGCAAATGTACAACCGCATTCAGGTTCTCAAGCAAATTTCGCTGTATTTTCATCCTGTTTGCAACCGGGGGATAAGATTCTCGGTTTTGATTTAACTCATGGTGGGCATTTGACTCACGGTTCTTCGGTTAATTTTTCGGGCAAGCTATACCAACCTGTTTTTTATGGTGTAGATCCTACCACTCATCTGTTAGATTACGATGCTATACAAGCGATTGCCCTAAAGGAACGACCAAAGATGATTATTGCTGGAGCGAGTGCTTATTCAAGAGCGATTGATTACGAGCGTTTTAGGGGTATTGCTGATAGTGTCAATGCTATTTTATTGGCAGATATAGCGCATCCTGCTGGGCTTATTGCCAAGGGGTTGTTAAGTGATCCTATACCGCATTGTCACATCGTTACCACAACTACTCATAAAACCCTACGTGGTCCTCGTGGGGGCGTGATCCTTTTGGGAAAGGACTTTGAGAATCCACTTCAATTAAAAACGGCAAAAGGAGAAATTCGAATGATGTCTTCTGTTCTTGATTCTTCCGTATTTCCCGGTAATCAAGGAGGTCCTCTTATGCATACCATTGCAGCAAAAGCAGTGGCATTCAATGAGATTCTTACGGATGAATTTACTTCCTATGCCCACCAAATTCAAAAGAATAGTCGCGCTCTTGCTGATGCCTTCTTAGAAAAAGGGTATTCCATCGTTTCAGGCGGAACGGATAACCATTTGATGTTGGTCGATTTAAGTAATAAAGGAATTACCGGAAAAGAAGCCGAGCTAGTCTTGGAACAAGCGGGAATTACCCTCAACAAAAATATGATCCCCTATGATACTCAATCCAATGTAGTTACTTCTGGTATACGAATTGGAACACCTGCTGTTACCACCCGCGGACTCAAACAAAAAGAGATGTATAGCATTGTCAATTTCATTGATGAAGTCTTGAAAAATAAAGACAATGCCCTAAAACACCGCCAAATTAAAGAAGAAGTCCATCACTTGATGCAGAATTATCCCATGTTTGCGCATGAATTAATTTCCAGGTAAATCGCTCAGGAAATGGATGTGAGTATACACCAAAAATAGAAGTGTATGGATTTAATTTTTTTTCTAGTGGTACCTCGTAGTTTTTTGCTACGGGGTATTTTTTTAGGAGAAAGATCAATACCTATGAAAATTACTACAAGAGAACGAGGTAGTCTGGACTATTTAATAGTTTAAAACTGGCATACATATACGATCCAAATAACTTTTACTTTTGACCTATAAATAAGAAGTCAATACAGTTAAAACAGCAGTTTTGCTGCTAACAGACAGAACGAATAACTCATAAAACAGCAGCAGTAGATGAATACAATTCAAATGGTAGATTTAAAAAGGCAGTATCAACGCATTCAAACCGAAATTGATGCAGCAATCAAAGAAGTGATTGACAGTACCGCTTTTATCAATGGTCCGGCAGTAAAGGATTTTGCTGCTAACTTAGGGGCTTATACCCAGGCAAAACACGTGATTCCCTGTGCAAATGGGACCGATGCCCTACAAATAGCCTTAATGGCACTAGATTTAAAGCCTGGAGACGAAGTGATTACGCCATCATTTACGTTTATTGCTACGGTGGAGGTGGTCGCTTTATTGGGATTAACTCCTGTATTCGTAGATGTGGATCCCCATACATTTACCCTAGATATAACGTCTTTAGCTCAGGCTATTACCCCAAAGACTAAAGCGATTATCCCTGTGCATTTATATGGACAATGTTCGAATATGCAGCCGATTATGGAGTTGGCCAATGCCCGTGGAATTGCTGTTATTGAAGACAATGCTCAAAGCATTGGAGGGCATTATATTTCTGATGAAGGAATTAGAAAAACGGGAACCATCGGAACAATTAGTTGTATTTCGTTCTTTCCTTCTAAAAATTTAGGTGCTTATGGCGATGCAGGTGTGATTCTAACGAATTCTGATGCCTTAGCGGGGCGTATGATGAAAATATGCAACCACGGATCAGAACGACGTTATTATCACGAGATTATTGGCGTTAATAGTCGATTAGACAGTATACAAGCGGCAATTTTAAATGTAAAACTCAACTATTTAGATCAGTATTGCGATAAACGACGAGCAGTAGCTGCATACTACAATCGTGCTTTTGCGGGTAACAAGCACATTCAAACACCTTTTGAACCAGCTTATAGTTACCACGTCTATCATCAATACACCCTGATTTTAGAAGGAGTAGATCGAGATGCTGTACATCAAGCCATGGCAGCTCGTGGCATACCAACCATGATCTACTATCCTGTACCTTGCCATCAACAAGAAATGTTTAAAGCACTTCAAGAGCGTGAATACGAGCTACCCCATACCGAATACTTGGTGTCTCGCGTTTTATCGCTGCCCATTCACACCGAATTGACAGAGGAGGAATTGACGTTTATTAGTACGCAATTTATAGAAGCAATCGAAGAAGTCAAAGCAAAACAAGCAACGACTATAGCGTAATTGATAGAAAAAGGAAGTTTAATCATTAGTGATTTTGCGTCATGATGCAGAAAAAAACAATAATTATTCACAGTAAAGTAGCTTATGGGTATGTGGGGAGTAATACGACCTCTTTAGTATTACAGCTAGCTGGACAAGATGTTATTGCTGTTCCAACAGTTGTTCTGTCCAACCGCTATGGATTGGCAACTGTAGGAGGAGGATTATTACCCGAAACCTTGTTTCAGGACGTATTGGATGGAATTTTAAAGTTGAATATACTCGATGAAGTGGCGACTATTATCACGGGCTATATAGGATCAGCGGAGTTAGTAGAACAAACAGCTGCGTTTATTCGAACCATCAAGAAGAGTCATCCAGCAATACTCTATCTATGTGATCCTGTGATGGGAGATCAACCGCAAGGGTTATATGTCAACCAAGAAGTGCCAAAAGCAATTATGCAACATTTGTTGCCTTTAGCGGATGTTTTGACGCCCAATCAGTTTGAAATGGAAACTATTTTACAACAAAAAATTAGCACTGAAAAACAAACTATTCAAGCTATAGCAAAACACGATATACTCCGACATAAAGATATTTTAGTAACGGGATGCAGATTTGAAGAGGAGGGGGATACCTTACAAATTATAGTCAAACACGCAGCATCTTATGATCGGGTAACTACCTCCTATGTGCCTGTTGATCCCCCAGGTACAGGTGAACTTTTTGCTGCTTTGCTACTGCGGTATAAATTGCAAGAGTACGATTCCTATGTCGACTGTGCCAAAGAAGCCAGTATTTTGATTAAAAGAGCGCTGCAGCGCATCGCAAAAGAAGGAAGAAGTGAATTCGATTTAAACGACATATTGCTGCTGCATTTGGACATGAATGAGGTTATGGCCATGCAATCGCATTATTGAAATGAAGTAGAGCATATTATGGGAAGAAGGAGAGTTTGCTCATATGTATTTGGAAATCAATAAAATATTTTGTATATTGATTGTTGACAGTTAACAAACCACCGTAAACTAATACGGTTCCGTGGCCGATTGGGAGGCCTGACTACGCAATAGTCAGTAGATTGGTTCGAATCCAGTCGGAACCTCAAAAATAATAGTTTACTGCATCGTGCAGTAAACCGTAAACCAATATTGGCATAAACAAAAAAGCCTTCTAAAATAAATTAGAAGGCTTTTTTTGTGTGGGGAGAGCAGGATTCGAACCTGCGAAGGTTTCCCAACGGATTTACAGTCCGTCCTCGTTGGCCGCTTGAGTATCTCCCCCCATTATATTGTTAAACTAAAATAGCATATTTGTGTTTGGTGGGGAGAGCAGGATTCGAACCTGCGAAGGTTTCCCAACGGATTTACAGTCCGTCCTCGTTGGCCGCTTGAGTATCTCCCCTTTGTGGTATGTATTTTAATTTAGCAATAATGTATAAGAACTTTGATGTGGGGAGAGCAGGATTCGAACCTGCGAAGGTTTCCCAACGGATTTACAGTCCGTCCTCGTTGGCCGCTTGAGTATCTCCCCTTTCAGCGTATGCCTCAGTTCTGTATTAGAACGGTGCAAAGATAGCGCTGTTTTGTTAATCTGCAAGAGAATTGTCGCTTTTTTTTGTTTGATGTACCTTCAAAAATCATTAACTCTTTGGTTCTAAAAATCTAAGCCTTTAAAATTTTTTCAATCTATTTTTTTTAAAAAGGATTAAATACTGTAAAATGAAGGATTAACTGCCTATGTATCGATGATCTTACGTTGCCAAAACCAGGGCGTTGTGTCGGTGTTTATTGGCTACTAGGGGTATCATAAGGCCAAAAAAAAGCAGTCATATCCATGTTCTTTGCCTACGGTATATCAGATGTCGAAGGTAAGAGATGCACATAGAAATTCGGCAAAGAAGAGGCCAAAGGCGCTATCTAGTGTCCAGACGCGCATGGCCATTGAACTAGTTCGATTTATAGATTAGGGTAATATTCTCTCTTCAACAAGCTGAAAATTTCACCATCGACAAATTTCTCTTTTTCATAAAAATAATCACGCAACACTCCTTCAGATTTCAATCCTACTTTTTGCAGTAATTTGCGTGAAGCTAGGTTAGATGGATCGATAAATGCCTCAATGCGGTGTAGATTAAAATGCTCAAATCCAAAGGGAATCAAGGCGTTAATTGCTTCAGTCATCATACCTGTTTGCCAAAAGTCAGGGTGTAATTCATAACCAATTTCAGCTCTGAAGTTTTCTGTTGAAAAATTGTGAAACCCACAAGTTCCGATTAGGCGTTCTGGGTGTTCGATTTGAGTAATGGCCCAGCGGATAGAATCGTTATTTTGGTAGCGCTCTTGCCAAGCCAGCAACAATTCATGTGCTTCATGTACGGATTGAAACGTCGGTAGGTCGTAGAATTCCGTAACTTCATCTCTAGAAAAGTAATCGAATAAAGCTGGGGCATCCGTAAAGTGAAGGGCTCTCAATAGTAAGCGCTCCGTTTGTATTGTAGGAAATTCGTTAAAAAACATCAAGTTCAAATTTTTATTTAAAAGATAATATGACGATTCAAAGGTGGAGTGACTTCGATTGAACGCACTCCTAGTTACAGTTGAATGTTGTATTTTTCGTGTTCAGATTGAAAGTCTTTGGTGATTAAGCTCCCAAAATCAGGGTGATTCACCTGGTTTAGATCAATATCGAGTATGGTTAAAACTTCTTCCTTGTTTGCTTTAGCTAGGATTTGTCCATCGGGATTGACAATTTGACTCTCTCCTCGGTATGATTCTAGTTCTCCGTCAAAGTACTCTTCTCCAATGCGATTGCAGCTAATGTAAAAGCACTGGTTTTCCAATGCGCGAATAGGAATGATAGTCGGTGTAACAGGACCGCCAAAACAAGAGGAGTGACATATCACATCCACTGCTTGTAATTTGAGTATGGAAGTGTGCTGTGGAAACCAACAATCGAAGCAGATCGTCAGGCCTATTTTTCCTTGATTACTAGGGTATACAATGGCCGTATCACCCGCCTCAAAGAATCGTTTTTCATAATCGGGTAGGTGAATCTTGCGATAAGAAGCAACCAATCCCTCTGCACCAACGAGAATAGACGTATTGTACAAAACACCTTGGTGTAGTTCAGGGATTGTTCCCGATATATAACCATTTCCGGTCTCGGCTAGGAGGGTAGCAAGAAAATCAACGGTGGTACTTTTGCTTAATTCTTCTGCAAATGGAAGGATTTCTTCTTTGGTGTCCATGGCATAGCCCGTAGTAAAAAATTCAGGTAGTACTAATAAGTCAAAAGATTTCCCTTTTACTCGGGTTGCAATATAGTCTAGATTCGCTTGTATGTCGCGCCAAATTACAGCATATTGAAAAAAGCCTACTCTCATAGTATACACGTTTTTTAAAGGTTATAAGTTACAAAGATAAGTAGAGTTTCACATGTTTCACGTATGGAATTGAGCTTTGTCTGAAAGAATGCCTTTCGAGAAGCGAGATTCAGATCCAAAGGATTAAAAGAATAAAACCAGTTTTATTTTTTCTCTTTTATAGCAAGCCATGAAGTTTTGAGATTCACCTCAGTAACTTTCTGTTTTACCTAGTAATTTACTGGCTGAAATCCCACCAAAACGATTGATCATGTATTGTGTTTGTCCTCTTGCTTATGGTTTACACTAATTTTAAAAAATAGACGAACACCTGTTTTTTAGCCGCCCTCCTTTTAATTAGCAACAGTTGTAATTGTGTAGTAAACATTCTACAGGCTAGCTGTTTAACTGTCTGGTCTCGCTTTACTGAGTTGCAATATAAATGGCTACTTCCGCTTGTGTTGGATGTTGAGAGGAAGGACTGTAAACTTCAAAATCAGATGTATAGCTTCGATTGAGGTTGGGGGAATTCCAAATATCGATCCATTCGTTAAATACAATATTATCCACTAAATTACCACGTACAATACGTTGAATATACGATCCTTCAGCAATACTATGTGTCACCATCCCTTCAGGTACATCGTCCAATGAACTAACCTGACAACCGATAATAGCGGTATAGGGCGTAGTATGATCACGCTCATAGTGGGTGTAGATTACATAGATAGTGTCAGTACATGCATTCGGAATTTTATGTTGGAGCTGTTGGCTGTGAAAGGTCGCCCACAATTGCGGAATATCTATGGCAGATTGTCCTTCTTGATTGGTTGTTCGTACTGCAATTCCAATAATAGGAATCGCTGCTAGTTGTTTTATTTCCATGCTAAAAATATAAATGTGTTGCAAAGATAAAAGGAGTATATGACAGCCTTATGTCAATAGGAGGAATACAACTGTAAAAACGTTCAAAAGAGCAGGTGGTAGCCTTAAAGAATAGTCATGACAAAATAAAAACTAATCATTTACTAATTTTGAAGTTATGTTTTTTATATAAAATACAGAAAAAATCTTTTTTATTATTTATATTGTAAGGAAGACCTATTTGTTTGAGGAACTAGAGTAGTGCGCTCTAGAAAAAAAAGAGTAAATTTGGTAAAAATAAAAGTACGTCTAATCATAGCTTATTATGAATCTATATAACCCCGTATTTCTAGTGATAGATGATCACCCGATGATTTTGACTAGTTATATTCGCCTATTGCGTGAAAATTTTTTAGAAAGTACTTTTTATGCTAGTGAAACGATTCCAAAAGCGATTGAGTATCTCGATGACTTACCTAGTATTGATGTATTAATCATAGATTATAATTTGTCGAAGAACTTTGATGTTCAACTGCGTATTTCCGATGGACAAAAATTGGCGCTATACGCAAAGGAAAAGTTTCCAAAAGCAAAAATTATCATGATAACAGGGCATGAAGAGGCCTTGTTAATCTATAGTATTCACAAAAAACTACGCCCAGATGCTTTACTGATGAAAGCCGATGTGACGGATGAGTTGTTGATTGAGACGATTCGTCAATGCATGATTGGGCAAGTATTTTACAGTATTGGAGTCAAAAATGTACTCAGTTTGTTGGCTAAGCGCCAATTGATGCAGCAAGAACAATACATAGAAATCCTGATGTTGCTAGACAAAGGATACAAGGTTCAAGAAATCTGTGAAATTGTCTTTAAGAGTCAAAGCACCGTCCAACGCATGCTCACTACCCTAAAAAAAGAGTTTGATGTAAACGACTTATCTGAGCTTTTAAAGCAAGTAAAACTCCAAGGATTCATTTAATTTTAAGAAATAAGGATTGATTCAGTTGAAAAATGAATGTTCAACTTTCATTTTTGTTAAAAGAAAGGGGGCAGGCTTTGAAAAATAAGGGCTTATGCCTACTTTAGCGCTTGATATTATCATACCAATATATTTGTGGTTTATGTGTTTGTACCATTGTTTTGCTGAATAGCATAAGATGTAATTCGCAAATAGGTAAAAATAAATATCTATTGATTAATTTAGGTAAATAGGGATTGGTTGTGGGGACACCTATCCCTATTTTGCTTTTGCAATGGTAACTTCCAATACCGTCCCTTTATTCGCACTTGAATGAATAGTTAGTACGCCATTAATTTGATTCACGCGAAATTGAATGTTTTTTAAACCAATGCCTTTTTTGCTTTCACTGACTTTAAATCCTATGCCATTGTCTTGAATTTTGATGTGATAGCTGGACATGGATTCTACAATGGAGATAATCGAGCGAGTGGCTTGGGCGTGTTTAATGATGTTTTGTATGGATTCTTGAACAATGCGATAGATATTCATTTTGGTTTTGTAATCAAAATTATTCCAGTCAAAATTACGAGCGATTAACAGGGTAAAGGACTGTGCAGTTGTTGTGTTTTTTTCTATTAAATTTTCTAGAATAGGAGTGAAGTTACCCATGGCAAGTGATTGATCTTGCAGGTTGTGGGAGATGCGTCTGATTTGTTGCTGTGCACCTTCAATTTCTGAGGCAATGAGTTGACGATTTTGCGGGGTACATTCGTTAGAAAGCATCAATCGGATGTTGAACAGTGTATTAATGATTCCGTCGTGTAATTCAGTACTGATACGCGTTCGCTCATCCAAAAGGGTAGTTTTGGCAATTTCTTCTTGTTGTAAGATCAGTTTGTAAATTAATTCGCGATCTTGTTGTTGCTGTTGTTCAAACAACAAACGTCTTTGAATCATTTTTTGTTTAAATAGAATGTAGATTAGAATGGACAACAACACTGCTAATAGAGAGAGAATGCTGAAGAGGGTTATGCGTTGAGATAAGAGTTCATTTCTCGCTTCTAATTGAGCAGTTTCGTATTCTATGCGGGCAAATTTTGTTCGATTTTCAATTTGTAACTTTTTCAGGCTATCGTTAATCTCATAGTAGCGCTGGGTGTATTCTTTGGCATTTTGCTGATCGTATAAGCTCAAATAGCGCAGATTGGTCAAAGCTGTATTGCGCGCTTTCACTTTTTCCGACGTTTTGAATCCTTTTTTCCAGTATTCAACCGCTTTCAAGGTATCTTTCTTGGCGAGATAAAGCTCGCCAAAACGACTGTAACTCGAAATGAGTCCTTGGGGCGTTTGTAAGCTTGTGCGCATGCGATAGGCGTCTTTTACTAGTTGCTCCGCTTCCGTAAGTCTGTCTGTCTTGATGTAAGTCAGGGCCAAGTTGTTGTATAACATCGCGTGCAACAGACTGTTTTGTAGGTCTTGTGTCAGTAGATTTAATCCATTCAATAACGCCTGTTCTGCCTCGGTGTAATTTTTAAGCCCGTTGTACAAATAGCCTATATTGTTGTAGATCGTAATCCTTTGAATCGTCACATTTTGTTTTGAATCATAATTGTTTAAAAGATCGAGCGCTTTTTTGTAGTATAAAACGGCCTCTTCACTTTGTGAGTTTTGGTCTAGAATACTGGCAATTGTAACATATGCTTCAAGTAGTAATTTAGTATCCTTGTAGGGTGCGATCTTTTGTATGGAAGCAAAAGCTTCTACCTCCGCTTGGTTAAATAAGCCTTCTTCAAATAAGATGATTGCCATGCTTTTTTGCATGATACCTACATGTAAGGTGTCTTGTTTTGCTTGGTAGAATTTTGCAGCATAAGAATAGGATACATAGGCACTATCCAATTTCACTATATCCTCATAATAGTCGCCTAAATAAAAATAGGCCTTGGCTATATCATGCGTGTCTTTGGCTTTTTGTGCAAGGGATAGTAAGTTTTGACTGGTTTTAAAGTACAATTCGTTTGCCTTTATGTTATAGGCAACACCAGCAAAGTGAAACAAGAGTTCTCGATGCGCTTTGGAGTTAAAATCATCCTCCAAGGTGAGTAGGATGGAATCCAGTTGTATTATTTTATCCCGCTGATTGCGATCAGACTCCTCAATGTGATTGAGGTAATTTGATAAATCATTGTGTTTTTGTTTGTTGGCTTCTTTGGAGCAAGAGGCAAAACAGAAAACAATGAGTAGTAGCGGTAGTAAATAATTTACTTTCATACGAGTTTCTTAAGAGAAACAAAGGAAGTTAAAAAAGAATTAATCCCCAATTTTATCGGTGAAAATTGAGGATTAAACTGTTTATCTGATTTATTTTTTCTTGTCTTTTATTTGACCTACATCTCCGTTTTCTAACGTTTTTGAGGCACTGTTTATTACTTTAATATCTGTTTTAACTGTGTCTACTGCTACTTCAATTGAAGCGTTTTCACTGTTGGAGTTTGTCTTGTTTATTGTTACATTAAGGCTTTCTTTGCCACTTCCATTTCCTTCAGATGGCATGTTGTCTGTAGAACATGAAGCTAACAAAAGCAAAGCAAATGCTGAAATCGAGGTAAGGATAATTTTTCTCATATGGATTCTGTTTTTAAAAAAATAGTAATTTATCGTTATTTTTAATAAAATGAAATATTTTAAACTTATATTTAAGGTTTGTAAAAGATAAAAAAATGTTTTTTATACTAAAATAGTTCGATTGCTTAACAAACATATTTATATTTTTATTTGTACTTGTACAGAAAAACTGTATACTATGTTAAAAAAAACAAACAATTTTGAGTTTTACTGTCTTAGTTATCGATGATCACCAAATGATTGTAGACTGGTATCTTCAAATTTTACAGCAACAATTTGCTGAGGCTACGCTATTGAGTGCTACTTCTGTCCAAGAGGGTGTGGCACAAATTGACCATTGTGTACAATTAGATTTAATTATTGTGGACTATAACTTGGGAAAAGGTGAAGAGGTAGAAGAAATTAAAGATGGTGTCGATTTTGTTGCTCTAGCAAAAAAACGATTTCCCCAAGTGAGTGTGGTTTTCATTACCGGGCATGAAGGGGTTTTGGTACTCTATGACATACACAAAAAGATTGTACCACAAGCGCTGTTGCTCAAAATAGATGTAAACGAGGAAATCTTGAGAAGCGCAATTAAAAAAGTTTTAGAAGGAGAGCGTTTTTACAGCGTTCACGCCACTGAAGCACTGAGAGAAATCTACAAGAGAGAGGCGTTGTTGCAGGAGCAAAATATTCAAATCTTGCTATTGCTCGACAAGGGGTTTCGCATTAAAGAAATTAGCGAAACGCTGTGTTTAAGTGATAGTGCCGTCAACAAGCGAATTGCGGGTCTGAAACAAACTTTTGACGTCTTGGATAACGGAGGATTAATCCGAAAAGTTAAAGAAGAAGGTTTTATCTAATAGCAATCTTTTGCGATAAATATTTATCATAGGATAAAAAAAATAGATTTTATAATTATACTTTCGCAAAAAAAATAAAATGAACTGGATTGTATTAATTATCGGAGGTTTTTTTGAAGTTGGTTTTACGTATTGCTTGGGAAAAGCCAATGAAACAAAAGGAACGGAGTCAATTTGGTGGTATGCAGGTTTTCTCTTTGCCCTATGTATGAGTATGGCTTTGTTAATCAAGGCTACACAAACGTTACCTTTGGGAACTGCCTATGCGGTATGGACCGGAATTGGCGCAGTGGGAACTGTGCTTGTTGGAATTTTTGTATTTAAAGATCCCTCTACCTTTTGGCGCTTGTTTTTTATTGCTACTCTGATTGGTTCAATTATCGGTTTGAAAGTGGTCTCTGCTACTTAGTAAAAAGCTAGTTTTTAAGTCACTTTTGCAATTTATTCCAAATAACTCTTTATATTTGGATTAGAATAAAATGGTATATCATTAAAAATTGTGAAAAAATGAGAAAAATTAAATTTTTAACTGTAGGCGTATTGGTTTTGGCGTTAGCGGCGTGTAACGAAAAAAAAACAACGGAAAAAGCGCTTGAATCAACGGACAAACCTGCAGTTGAAACAGCAGTTACGACAAAAGCAAATTTATTTGGTAGTTGGGAGTTAATTGCCATTCATACGCAAGAAACAGCTGACAAAAAATTGGAGGAACTATTTCCAGGTAAAAAACCGATGTTGAGTTTTGAAGGAAATCTTATGGTTCACGGCAATGACGGATGTAATGCATTGACAGGAACGTATGAAGTAAAGGAGAACAACGGTATTTCCATTGGTGATAAATTAGGCGCAACGCGTATGTTCTGTGAAGGTGTAGCAGATGCTGCATTTACAAAAGGCTTGACGGAAGTGACAAACTATGAAATTACTGAGAGTGCATTGCTCTTTAAAAATGGAGATAAAGTTGTGATGGAGTTTAAACAAATCCATCCTGATATCGAACAAGAAGTAAAGTAAGATAATAATAGAAAAAAAAGCGACGTTTTATAAACGTCGCTTTTTTTTATGTTTATTTGTGATAGCCAAAGAGTTGATTTTCTTTGATCATCGTTGCAATTCCCGGAGGCAATTTGTTCTCCCATCCTGCTTCGTTACACTGAAGCGAGCGCAAGACATCACGAGAGAATATGTCCAGATTTTTTAATTCGTAATTGGTAATATCAACAATTTGGTTGTTTTTCTTAAAGAATTTGTATAGTTCTTTGATGTGTAAATCCACTTTTAGATTGGTTGAGTCGATAATATTGCCCGTTTCATCTTTCATTGGGTAGAGGTATATTCTCATTTGATTGCGGAATAATTTTCCCAAGGCTTCTAAAATACCACCGGTCAGGTTGGCGTAATACTTTTCTTCAAAAATATTGAGCAGGCTACTAACTCCCATTGAAAGGGCGATTTTTTCCGAGGTGTATTTAGAGAAATAAGCTGTTAGCTTGTAGTATTCTTGAAAGTTGGAGATCATTACGGTTTGTCCTAGGGAACAGAGTAAATCTGCACGGTGAAGGAAGTCGTTTTCATCCAAATTACCTTCCATTAAAAGGTTAGAAAGGGTAATTTCAAAAATCACGGTAGTATCTTGTCTCTGTAGTTGATTTTCTTTTACAAAAGAATCTAAGGCTTTTTGGTACATATTCATATTGACCAGGGTAACTGGTCGGAAGCTACCGCGAAGGGCTAGAATATTTTTGCGATACAATTCGTTTGCCGCTAATCTACTTTGTCCGTCAGGTCCAAACATAACTGCTTCTGTCATACCATTTTTTACCAAGAGCAGGCTCATCAAGCGGTTGTCGATATGTGAAAATAAATGTCCTGTTAAGCTAATGCTGTCAATTTCGATCTGATCGCGATCCAAGTGATCGTACAAACAGCTGATTAATTTCTTGGGATCATGGTGTTGGTAATACGCCCCATAGATGAGGTTTACCCCCAAAATTCCCAAGGTTTCTTGTTGTAGTTTAGAATCAGTTTCTTTGAATTGAATGTGAAGGATTATTTTGCTATACGCTTCATTTGGAGCGGTTTGAAATATAATTCCAACCCAACCATGTCCTTTATTCTTTTTGGCATAGTCAATCGTAGCTACTGTATTGGCGTAGCTGAAAAACGTTTTAGTTGGATTTGCAGCACGGGGAATTCGATCTTCGATTTTCTTGGTTTCATAATCCAACATTTTATTCAGTCGGCTTTCTGTAACATATCGTCCATCGTCTTCTACACTATAAATGGCATCGCTAAAGGATTTGTCGTAGGCAGACATCGCTTTGGCAACTGTTCGCGACGAGCCACCCGCTCGAAAGAAATGACGCACGGTCTCTTGACCAGCACCGATCTCAGCAAATGTTCCATAAATATCGTGATTGAGGTTTATACGGAGTGCCTTATCCGAAATAGCAGGTTGATGTTCAATGATTCGATCCCCTTCTAATACTAGATCTTCTGCAAAATGTTCCATTTATTGGCTTTTGTAACAAAGTAACAAATTATGTACAACAAAAAAAAAGATAAAGTGTACTTTTGTATAAAAAGGAATAGGTTTTGGAAATACGATTTTTAGGAACAGGTACTTCTCAAGGAGTTCCAGTGATAGCAATAGATCACCCCATTGGCAAGAGTTTGGATAAACGCGATTACCGTTTGCGAACATCCGCATTGATTACCTGGGATGACTTGACCATATTGATCGATTGTGGTCCAGATTTTAGACAGCAAATGCTACAAGCAGATTGCAACTATCTCGATGCAATTTTGTTTACCCATGAGCACGCAGATCACATTGCGGGACTAGATGAAATACGCCCGTTGACCTTTTTGTATGGTCCTATGCCTATTTACGCTTCCGCCCGGGTCCTTACGGCCCTAGAAAAGCGTTATGACTATATTTTTACCACAGAAAATCGATATCCTGGAGCACCTAGTGTTGCATCTCATACCATCGAAGAAGATCAAACCTTTTATATTAAAGGAAAACCCATCGTACCCTTGTCCATTCAACATGGCGATTTGCCAATTTTTGGTTTCCGCTTGGGCGATCTAGTCTATATCACCGATGCCAAATACATAGCCGATACAGAAATTGAGAAAATAAAAGGTTGTTCGGTTCTGGTTGTTAATGCTTTGCGCATTAAAGAACATCCTACCCATTTTAACTTAGAGGAAGCCCTAGCTTTTATTGAAAAAATCAATCCTTGTCATGCTTATCTCATCCATATCTCACAAGATTTAGGTTTTTGCGAGGAAGTGGAAAAGATATTGCCAAAAAATGTATCTTTGGCTTACGATGAACAACAAATAAAACTACCATAAATCATGAGACATAAAGTCTTTTTTTATCTTTTTGTATTCTCAGTTTTAGTCATTGCCCTTTTGTACAATACAAACCGCAACATGATGAAATCAGAAGAGAAGAAAATCGAAATAGCCCATAAGCGTATAGCCATTGTTCGAGATTCTTTAAAGCTGGCATCTAAAGAGTTAAATGATGCGAAGTATTTTTCATTGGAGTATAACGACGATGCACAAGAGTATTTCAATTACAAAACACTAGATCAAGATGTGGATAAAATCCGCGAGGAAATTTTAGCGCTAAATCATCTTGATACGGGAAATCCCCTCGTGCCATATGGCGCAATGGATGGACAGAAATGTATTATTAATAAAGTACAGTTTATTAATCACCGTTGGATTATAGCCGATTTTTATTCTGGAGGATTGCACGGAGAGGTGTTGATTAAGTACTTTTACAATCCTGAAAAACCAACTGAATTTTCAACCATTGAAACGGTTTTGTATTCAACACATTAAAAGGCTTTAAGGATGAGAAAAAGTGGACTAGTAGTAGGGATACTCTTATCAGTTAGTTTAGTTTCCTGTGATTTTATACTCAAAGATAGAAAAAGCAATGAAACACAAGATAAGTCTATCGTTACAGATGGCGGTAAAACTGTTGTCGGTGAAGAAGATGGCTTTGGTTGTGCTTATACTGCGGGTTATCGATACAGCTATTTATCAGAAGATTGTATTCGCGTGTTTGAAGTTGGATTTCGATTAAACCCAATTGATGATGATGCAAACGCTGGGAGTGATCTGGAAAATGATTTGGAAAACAATGAAGTAAGCTGTTTTGTGCTCTTCGCTAAGGATGGCAAAGAAGCAGAAATATTTTTACCCCAAAAAGAGAAAAGCATTGTGTTGACAAGTGACCGAACGAAAACCATTTACTTGAACGAGGGATGGAGCTTGAACGTAGAGAACGGCATGGTGTTGAAATATAAAGATCAAATCAAGTTTACTGCTGCTAAAACCATTGATTTACAGCTGATTCATTCAGATCAGGTTATTGAAGGGGTGGAAGAAGGAGACCTTTTTTAATAGGAGAGGAGTGCAAGAACTTAACAAGATAAGAAGACGGAAGCAAACAACTAGTTTGACTTCCGTTTTTTATTTGTTTTCTGTTGTTAGCCAGCTGTTTACATTAGTTGCTAGGTGTTGGATGTCATTTAAAAACGCCGCGGTGTGATACCCATCTGCGATTGCGTGATTGACATACACGGACAGGGGAATCAAGACGCGTTCTTGCTCTTGATAATATTTACCAAAGCGAATGATGGGCTTCAAGAAATCGGTATCGTCTGAGGTATCCTGACTGATGCTCTCGAAACTGATCCAAGGGACACAAGAAATTGGTACAAAATTAGCTGGTAGCCCCGATTTTACCTTGATTCCCTTTACGTTTTTATACTGTTCGATATCTTGGGTGATCGCCCGATGAAAGGACGGAAAATCACCGTAATAGTCACTCCATAAATCGGAGAAGGTTTTATCATCATCGTGAAAGAGTGTAAATTGAGGAGACAAAAAATTCCAAACCCCTAATTGTCCTTGGTGAATGCAGGTGCGAAGCGCTTCGCTATTGTTCAGGGCACGCATGATTACATAGAGGAAAGTGGGAAAGAATTTATACCCTTTCGCCTTATAGGTAGCCAGCAGGACCGTAATATCAATTTTGATACTAATGGTGTACTTTGTTTTGAGTTGTGTACGATAGTAATCGTAATAGGGGGTTCTACTCCAGGTTTCTCTGTCAATTGGAGTAAACGCGGGTAAAATTGGTTTCATTTACTTGGTGTAAAACGGTTGATCTTCGTTGTAAAAATAGTCGCTAAAATTGCCCTTAGGTTCTAAGCGAATAATGTCGATATAGTCTTCTTTTTTCAGGTGAGGTTTACATAAATTTGAGATAACATCAGCAATTTCTTTAAATCCAGCAGCATCTTTTACTTCGCAATCAATGGCAAAGATATAATGCGGTTTTTGATCAATGCGTTCATTAAAGGTCCAGCCAATATAAGCAGAAGCAATTGCGGGAATAGAGGCGAAGGTTATCTTTAGGTCTTGAAGTAAGGCCGTGGGTTCTATTTCTGGTTTTCCAATAAGGGCTTGCATGTGTAGGTGTGCCACATCGTCCTTCATAAAGTTAAAGATAGAGCCATTCAACATGTCAGCTATTTCATTTGGCACTAGTTCTTTGTAAACTTTTGAAAAGGGATTGACGATGATGTGATGTCCCATAGCGAGTTCTAAAAAGGCTCTGCCGTTGACTTTCATATAGTTCATTTCATCCTGAATAGCCCCTTGGTCGTAAATGTGTTTGGGGGCTGTAAAAACGGGGATGTGTTGATTCTCAAAGGTGATAATAGGCGCATTGGCATTGAAACTATTGGCTTGGTTGTACTCCTTTTTTACCAAAACATAGATGTCGTTTTTTAAGAATTTTTCGTAGAAAACAGCGCGATATTCTTTGTCTGTTCCTGCTTTTTCTATGATGTCTGCCAGGGGCAAGTTTTTGTTTAGCGCTTTTTGTTTGGGTTGAGTCATGGTCACTATTTTATCTTTGCTCTTCAAACTTACGATTAATTCTACTGTATTTATCTAAAATAATCTTAAAGATTACAGTTGTTTTTAATAAAGAAGAAAGAAAAAGAAAAAGGCAAAAGAAGGTGATTTTTAAATTTATAATTTGTTTTTGAGAATATCTTGCTTTCTTCTATCTTTGGAGCACTATGAAGCCAACAGTAAAAATTATAGAATGTCCGCGCGATGCTATGCAGGGCATTAAAATGTTTATACCAACAGAAAAAAAAGTACAATACTTACAAGCGTTATTGCGTGTAGGATTTGATACCATTGATTTCGGAAGTTTTGTGTCTGCAAAGGCGATTCCTCAAATGATTGATACGGCTGATGTTTTGGCACAGCTCGATTTGAGTAAAACCCAAAGCAAATTGTTAGCGATTATTGCTAATACCCGTGGGGCAGAAGAGGCGTCCGTACACAAAGAAATTCAGTATTTGGGATTCCCATTTTCTATCTCTGAGAATTTCCAAATGCGAAATACGCATAAAACGATTGCGGAGTCTATAGTAACGCTGCAAGAGATTCTAAATATAGCTACAAAGACCAATAAAGAAGTAGTGGCCTATTTGTCTATGGGCTTTGGAAATCCCTATGGAGATCCGTGGAATGTGGATATCGTTGGCGAGTGGACGGAGCGTTTAGCAACTATGGGGGTGAAAATCCTTTCTTTATCCGATACGGTAGGAAGTTCAACACCAGAGGTAATTGATTATCTGTACAGCAATTTGATTCCTGCTTATCCTGAGATCGAATTTGGAGCGCACTTACACACCACACCAGATTTGTGGTTTGAAAAGATTGACGCAGCTTATAAAGCAGGCTGTTTGCGTTATGACGGAGCAATTAAAGGCTATGGCGGATGTCCAATGGCAAAAGATGATTTAACTGGAAATATGCCAACAGAAAAAATGTTAAGCTATTTTACTGCTAATAAGATAGATACGAATTTAAGTGCGATGTCTTTTGAGAGTGCCTATAACGAAGCGTTAAAAGTTTTTAATTTTTACCACTAGGATTTTTTTACCTGAATAAAAAAAACTAAATTTGCGTGCAATTCAACTACAATTGCACATGAAAGCACACACAACAAAAATCATCGGTCAAGGATTAACTTACGATGATGTTCTTTTAGTTCCAAATTATTCGGAAGTTTTACCACGGGAGGTAAGTTTAAAAACAAATTTTTCAAGAAATATTACGCTAAATGTTCCAATTGTATCTGCGGCGATGGATACAGTAACAGAAAGTGAAATGGCTATTGCTATTGCTCGTGAAGGAGGAATAGGAGTAATCCATAAAAATATGACAATTGAAGAGCAAGCCAAAGAAGTTCGCAAAGTAAAAAGAGCGGAATCAGGGATGATTATTGATCCTGTAACCCTGCCTTTAACAGCAACGGTTGGAGATGCTAAGAAAGCCATGGCTGAATACAGTATTGGAGGTATTCCAGTAGTGGATGAGCACGGCGTTTTAAAAGGGATTATTACCAATAGAGATATGCGTTTTGAAAAAGAAAATGCAAAGCCTATTACGGAGGTAATGACCAAAGAAAACTTAGTCACTGCAGCAGAAGGAACAACCTTAGAGCAAGCAGAAGGAATTCTTCAAGAGAATAAAATTGAGAAATTACCAGTGGTGAATGCTGAGTATAAATTAGTCGGACTAATTACATTTAGAGATATCACTAAATTAACCCTAAAACCCAATGCGAATAAAGATCAATTTGGTCGTTTACGCGTTGCTGCGGCTTTAGGTGTTACACACGATACCGTTGAGCGCGCAACCGCTTTAGTGAAAGCAGGAGTAGACGCCTTAATTATCGACACGGCTCACGGACACTCACAAGGAGTAGTAGGCGCATTAAAATCAGTAAAACAAGCATTTCCAGAAATCGACGTAATAGTAGGTAATATCGCTACACCAGAAGCTGCTTTATATTTAGTAGAAGCAGGTGCTGATGCAGTGAAGGTGGGAATTGGTCCTGGATCAATTTGTACAACTCGCGTTGTGGCAGGTGTTGGTTTTCCTCAGTTTTCGGCTATTATGGAAGTAGCTGCTGCTTTAAAAGGAACAGGTGTTCCTGTTATTGGTGATGGAGGATTGCGCTATACAGGTGATATTCCTAAAGCAATCGGTGCAGGTGCTGATTGTGTGATGTTAGGATCTATGTTAGCAGGAACTAAAGAATCACCAGGTGAGACAATTATCTTTGAAGGTAGAAAATTCAAAGCATACCGCGGAATGGGTTCTGTTGCTGCTATGAAACAAGGTTCTAAAGATCGCTATTTCCAAGATGTTGAGGATGACGTGAAAAAATTGGTTCCAGAAGGAATTGAAGGTCGCGTTCCTTACAAAGGGGAATTAAACGAAAGTATGTTACAATTTATTGGTGGTTTACGCGCTGGTATGGGATACTGTGGAGCTAAAGATATTCCAACTCTACAAGAAGTGGCTCGTTTCGTACAGCTGACAGCTTCTGGTATTGGGGAAAGTCATCCACATAATATCACTATCACAAAATCAGCTCCAAACTATACTAGATAAAACAAACGAATTTTAATTTTAAAAAGCTATAACCTTATAGTTATGGCTTTTTTGTGTGCAATATAAAAAACGCCTCCTCAATAGGGAGGCGTTTTTGGTTTACAATTTACTCTCTGCCGTCAACCAAATTCTATTTTTCGTTTTCTTTCATCAGTTTTTCTAGCATTTCTTGTTGTTGCTTCATGCTAGCTTGCATTGACTGTATCATGTCTAGTAGTGGATCGGGTGTAATATCCAAGGAATCATCTACGGTATCGTTGAAATTGGGCTGTAAAAAATCGGGTATATCCGCAGCGAAGGGCGAGGCATATTGTTGTAAATCAGAAGTGATTTCTAAATACTTACTGCCGTCTGCTTTCTCGTGAATAACAACTGAAAAAGGACGAATTCCCTCTGAATTATATTCACTTTTCTTTTGGGAAGAACCTTTGTCATTATTAAATTCTGTGGTTATTTTAATGATTTCATTCTTGTTATTTCGCTTCACATTTGAAAAGCGTAGGTTGGCTACTTTCTCAGCATTGATCTCTTTTGCAATAGCCTCTAGGTCTGCTGCAGTTGTCTCTTTTGAAATTTCGTAAGACAAAGTTTTATTTTTTATCGTAACTTGTTCTTTTCCTTGTGCAAACGCAGGTAGGGAAGCAAAAGATAAACTAATACCCAGTAAAATTATGGAAATTGAAGATTTCCATGTGGTCTTGGTTAAACTAATATGGTTCATATGCTTAATTCTTTTGGTTAATTATTAAGATCTATTTGAGCTAAATTAGAAAATTTAAGCTTAATGATTTTTAAAAATATATTGTTCACTTGTTAAAATATATCGAAAATTATGGTACAACATCGTCATGAGACTACAATCATCAAAAATGGTACTACGCATTCTATTCTAGCAGATGCTTATTGGGAAGAGGAAAGAGGTAAAAGGCCTTTAGTTATCTTTTGTCACGGGTATAAAGGATTTAAAGATTGGGGGGCTTGGGATTTGATGATGCAAACGATAGCCAAAGCTGGATATGTAGCTGTAAAGTTCAATTTTTCTCACAATGGAACATCTTTAGATCAACCGATGGAATTTGTTGACTTAGAGGCATTTGGCAAAAACACCTATACACAAGAACAAAACGATTTAGCGGCAGTGATCGACTTTTATCAGGTTCAGCCTTATGTAGAGGAGACTCAAATCTTTTTGATTGGACATAGTAGAGGAGGAGGGGCAGTATTGTTGCAAACCTATTATAACGATAAGGTTACAGGAGCTATTTCCTTGGCGGGCGTGGCTGATTTTAAGAAGCGATTTCCACAGCGTGACAACTTTGAGTTATGGCAAAAAGAAGGAGTATTTTATAGTATGAATGGCAGAACCAAGCAGCAAATGCCTCATTATCTAACGTTTTGGGAAGACTTTGAAGCGAACGAACAGGCATTAACCATTCAGTATGCCGCACAAAATCTGCGAAAACCCGTATTGATTGTCAATGGAACGGCTGATCAAGCGGTAGGTGTCAAAGAAGCCGAATTACTACACTTGTGGATGAAAGAGTCTACGTTATACGTCGTTGAAGGGGCTGATCACGTTTTTGGGGCAAAACACCCGTATGAACAAGCAGAGTTGCCCGTACATTTAAAGCTAGTGGTCGATGAAATCCTTGGCTTTTTAAAGGAAAATACAAAGGCTAAGCCTAACGTATAGCCTAGGCGAAAACGCAGTATACAAGAGACATAGCACTAAGTATATCCGTCTTATGTTTGCTTTACCTTGGGATTATTGTCCACCTAATCCCCGTTGGCATGTGCTCACAACAGGGAAATTTCTTCCATTGAAATGAGTTTGTTTTGTACGGCATATACAATGAGTCCCACTACGTTCTTGGCTCCTGTTTTTTGGAATAGACTGTTTTTGTAGCCTTCCACTGTTTTGAGCGATAGAAATAAGTGATCTGCAATTTCTTTTCCTGTTTTTTGTTGAGCAATGAGGTGGAGTACTTCGAGTTCTCTATCGCTTAGAGCGAGTTTTAAATCTGGGGTAATGCTTGTGTTTTTGATGGTCATTTGTTCCCTTAAAAGCGAAAATTGTGCGGGTAACAGATAGAATCCTTTGGTCTTTACTTCGCTTATTACCTCAAGAAGTACGGCTGGTTTTGTATTTTTAGGTAAAAAGGCAGCAAATCCCGTTTTGACAATAAAGCTAATCAGGCTGTCATTGTAATGGGAAGACAAAAGAATAACTGGTGTATCAATTCCTGCCTGTCGCAATTGTTTTAAGAGTTCGAGTCCATCTACTTCTCCGATGCGAAAGTCGAGAATGTATATATCAGGATATGCCGTTGTGCTTGCTATGTGTTCTAGAAATTCTGTGCCTGAATTAAAGGTTGCTACAACTTCAATAGACGGGTCTTGTTGTAAGAAATTGGCGAGTAAATCCGTGATGAGTACTTCATCATCAACGAGAATGATTTGAGTTTTCATACCATTTGTTTTAGAGGGATTAACAATATAAAAGAGGTTCCTTTTTGGGGTTTTAATTTGTATTTATGTACTGCCTTTAATAAGGTTGTGCGCAGTTGAATATTTTGCATGCCCAAACCTTTATTCAGTTCTTGTTTGGAACATCCTTTCCCATTATCGCGTATTCCAAAGACTACAGCCTTTGAAGTGAGGCGCAACTGCACGTCAATTTCACTCGCTTGGGCGTGCTTGTGTATATTGTTCATCAATTCTTGTGCGATGCGAAGCATATGGGTTTTTTGTTCTGTTGAGAGTTCAATTATCGCCTGTGTATCAATGCGTAAACGAATGTTGTAAAAAGTATTCCACTGTTGAAATAAATCTTTGATGAGGTGCTCGATGGTTGCAAATTCCAAAAGGGGTGGATTCAAATCATGGGATATACGCCTTGTTATCGAAATTGCTTCCTGTATGTGATCCACCATTTTAGGGTCTTCTTGTTTGGTTTGCGATTGCAAGAATAAGATATTTAGCGAATTAATAACCGAATCGTGTAAATCACTGCCAATGCGTTGCCTTTCTTTTTCCTGTATAGCCAAGGATGACAGCTGTAGTTTTTTGTGGTGGTCTTGGTTTAATGCTTGGATTTGGTGCTGGGTTTCGATGTGTTTTTTGTGATTTAGTTTTAAAAGTATGATAAATGCTATGCTAATGATTAGCACAAGTAGTAAGCCAAGAATCAACCAAATTAGGACAATATGTTCGCTTTGCGCGTTATTCTGCATATGACTATCGTTGTTAATAGGTAAAAAAGTAGTGTAAGGATACTATTCAGAAACCAGAATAGCAGTATATATTCGCGGTTTCCAGTTATTAATAGGTGGAGAGGCAGGTAATACAAGCACTCAAAGATAAAATAGACGAGTACAACAGCATTAAAAAGGAAAAAAGAGGTATTATAGGATTGCCATTTATTTTTAACTAGGTAATAGGCGTAGTGCAAGGTAAGTAAAAATAAAGACAGGGCTGTCACACTCCTCGTGTAGGAATTGAGTTGTTGCAAATCGTGAAATTGTATTGTACTAAGCTCATATGACAGGAGGATCAACGAGGGAATAACAGTATAGAGGAATATTTTTTTTTGGGTATGCGTATAGTAAATATAGGAAAACCATCCCAATTCTAATACGCCAAAAATCGGAATTAATAGGAGGTTGTTTCCCAGTTTTTTGCCCAAAAATTCACCTAGAAAAACAAAGGATAAGCAGGTGATAAGGTATCCTATAAAGGCTACTTTATACCGAGATAAAGGCATTTTGATTGAGGCGTAAAAAATTAATAGCACTAAGGTTAAGGGGATTGTATAGGTGACAAATGTAAATATAGTCATGGCTATTTAATTTTCCATATTTTTAGTTGCTGCAATAAGCCAAATTTCTGCTGTGTTAGTGTACTATCGAAAGGAGGGATAGGTTTACATGTGTCTAAATAACTACTGCTTTTCCCCATAGACGTCAATACTAGATCCACCTGATCGTTGTGAATGGCTAAGTTGATTTTTAGTGGACTATTACCTTTAAAATCATCATTGGGAATCCAAAAAACTTGAACGAAGCTAGCGTTGTCTATTACTTTGTTTCGAACTTCTTGATCCTCCCATTTTGAGATGCGTATTTCAGCATCACTTTTTTCAATAGGACCTTTACTAGCATTCTCTTTTATGCCAATACTGCTGTACAAGGCTGTAGGTATTATTGATGGGTCTTGAAAGGAAGTAGATACATCCACGGAGCTTGGTATAAAATGAAGGTATAAACGTTCATTGTAATAGCCAAAATAAGCGTGTATATTGTCGGTTAACAAGTCGCCCCTCAAATAGTGAAAGACATTAAAATCCTTTTCAGCTACTACCTTAATAGCAGTTCTATCCATTGAAAAATTGGCCCAGTTTGCTATACTTTGGTAAACCCAATGTTGTTCTTTTGTCGCAATACGTTGATTCATGTTTTAGCGTAGTATACCAGTTTATGTGAAAGGGATTTTAGTTTCTAATCCATCAAATTTAAGAAAAATTTATGTTTTATTATCTTTTTTGTATAAAAAAACAAATTATAGAAATGGATTTATAGTTGGAATTGTTGTAATTTTATAAATATAGGGCATTAGTAGCTGATTTATTTGTTTTACTATAATTTGAATGGTATTCCTTGTTTTTTCTTAAAAATGTGAAGAGAAAAACCTTTGAATTTAAAAAACAGGGTTTACCCTGGTGTTTTTTCGCAATTTGTGAATTATTTTTGAAATCAGAAATATGCTTCATAGGAGGTTTGTCCCTGTAGCATTTCAATTTTACGAGTTTAAGGATTATAACAATACTAAAGCTCCCCTGGTTTTATCAGCTGTGGTCTAGGTAGTAAAATGGAGCAAAAAGGTCTTTTTTTTGAGGATGATGAACCGCGGAGCTTTAAAAAATCTATATTTCAAATTCCCCACAACAATTTTAATATCTTGAGAGAAGAGCGCTTAGAATTTCTAAAGCGCTTTTTTCGTTTTGAATAAATAGTGCTGATAGCGGGATTAATTACTAGTTTCCCTTTCCTTGGGCGATGACCTATTTTGGCGGTAAAGAGGAACTGTAAGGCGAAGAGTAGAAGATTAGAAGGAAGTTGAATGGACGGTGCTATCCTATAAAGTACCTATATCTGTAGCCTATACTTTTTGCTGATTAAAAAAATTAAGATATGTTCTAGTAAAAATAGTTAACTTTAACAGAAACAACACAGTATGAGATTTGCGTTTACTTCACTTTTACTTTTACTTTTTGGATGTATAGCTACGACGGGTTATAGTCAGGAGAATCTCGTTATAAATCCTAGTTTTGAATTGGTGCATTCCCCTAATTTATTGTGTAATTTTTATCAGACCAATACATCCTTTAATCAAGCGATATTAAATTGGACGGCTCCTACAACTGGGACCTCTGATATATACCACATGAGTTTGAATAGGCAATGTGTGCTACATCCCATGAGTACGTCTGCCTTCAATTTAGGAAATCGCGCGCCAAGGACGGGTGATAGTATGGTGGGGATGTTGCTGTATTCACCCAATGACAAAAGAGAATATATCCAAGGCGAATTGCTTGAACCACTGCAAGCAGGGCATAAGTACAGCATACAATTTTATGTTTCCTTAGCGCAAAAAAGTAGATGGGCTTGTTCAAATTTTGGAATTAAATTTTTTGACGAGGTCTTTTTTCAACAATCCAATGATGTCATTGATCTAGTGCCAGATGCGAATTACCCTCATCTAATCACACAGCGATTTGGCTGGGTATTGGTTGAATTAACCTATACCCCCCAAACCACGGGGGCTCGATATTTTATCATCGGAAACTTTTATGACGATGAACACACTGTATTGGAAGAAGATCCAACAATTGAAAATGAGTCGATTAGAGCGTATTACTATATAGATGACATTGCTATTGTGGGTAAAACGCCAACGTTTGATGCGGTTGATCCTCTTTGTCAAGGAGCTGTTGTTGTTTTGCCAGAGCAGTCTAATGAAGGGTATACAGGTAGTTGGTCTCCACAACCTAATAACCAACAAACTACAACGTATACCTTTACACCCGATGATCCCACAGCGGTGTCGACTACCTTGACTATTGCGATTGTCGCACCTTATATCGAACCTCAATTTCATATAGAAACCTCCCACTGCGAGGGAACCACTCTCGTATTACCCACAACGGATGAAAATGGATATAAGGGGGTTTGGTCTCCTGCTTTTGACCCTACAAAAACGACAACCTATACCTTTACGCCCGATGAGGGTTTTTGCGTCTTGCCCAAAGTGATTCAGATCGAAATAATCCCTAAGATTGAACCTAAATTTGATCTTCCCTCTTTTATTTGCTCAGGAGAATGGCTTGACGAATTGCCTGTGGTTTCTACAAATGGAGTAGAGGGAAGTTGGACCCCAAACTTAAATTCCTTTCAAACGACTACCTATACTTTTACACCCTTGCGAGGGTATTGTGCACAGGCTGTTTCTGTGACAATTGAGGTTAAACACCCCAAAATACCTCAATTGGACTACTTCTGTTTTAAGGATAATTTGATTGTAGAAAGCAATGCTGATGAGTTGTCTACTGCTTCGTCATTTCAATGGTCGATCAATCATGTGGAAGTAGCAGAACATACGGCCCAATTAAGTCTTTCAGCTTACCGTCATCTATTGGGTGAGGACCAAAATGTCATAGGCTTAACAACGGTAGACGAAAATGGATGTAGGGCTAGTGCTACCCTTGAATTATACGGCGCAAAGAATTTGTGCTTTATTCCAAAAGGAATTTCTCCCCAAGGCGATCAGTTAAACGATGTTTTTGATTTGGAAAGTTTCGGTGGAGTATCCCTTCAAATTTTCAATCGCAATGGTCAACGAGTGTACCATCAAAAACACTATACTAAACAGTGGAAAGGACAATCTGATGGGGGTAAATTACTGCCATCTGCAACCTATTTTTACCACATAGAAACAGCAAAAAAAGAAGTGTTTACTGGATGGGTATACTTGATGCGCGAATAGAAATTGTGTTTTTCAAGGAGAATGTCTTGGGAAAGGAAATCGGTATTTTTTCCAGAAAAGACAGCCACTAGAAGGTGATTAATCGATGAATTTCCATTATCTTTCCTTCTCAAATAACCCCTCAACGATTTAGTATGCAAGTAGCGATTATAGGTGGCGGAATAGGTGGATTAACTTTGGCCATAGCACTTAAAAAAGCGGGAATTTCCTTTGTAGTATATGAGGCAACAGCAGCGATTAAACCTGTTGGTGCGGGAATTGCTATTGCCAATAATGCGATGCAAGTGTTTCGTCACTTGGGCGTTGATCAAGCCTTGACGGATAGAGGAATGCGTATATCTACGGTGCTGTTAACCGATATGGAGTTAGGTGTACTCGATCAAACGCATTTGACTGCTTTTGAGCAAAAGTATCAATTGGCTAATATAGCCATACATCGCAGTGCCTTGCACCAGGTATTGGTCGAGGCTGTTGGAGAGGAACACATTCAACTAAACAAGCGCTTACAAGGGATCACCATTGAGGATAGCGGAATGTACCACTTGGAATTTGAAGATCAGACGAGTGCTACGCATGAATATGTTATTGGGGCGGATGGATTGCGATCACGGGTAAGACAACTGTTATTTGCGCCCTCTACCTTGCGCAATGCAAAGCAAGTATGTTGGCGTGGTGTATTGCCGTATACCTTACCTGCAACTTATGCCAATGCAGCAGTAGAAAGCTGGGGTAAAGGCAAGCGTTTAGGGTTTGTGCAATTGACAGAACAACAGGTATATTGGTATTTTTTGGTCGATGAAGATCGCTATAAACCACATACAACTGTAGAAGAATATATAGAAGATTGTCCCTTGTGGATCCAAGCCATGATTCAACAAACAGATCCAATGGCTATACACTGCGATCGAATTTACGACCTTAAACCGTTCTCCAACTGGTACCACAACAAAGCTTGTCTACTTGGAGATGCCGCTCACGCTACCACGCCTAACCTTGGGCAAGGGGCTTGTCAAGCAATTGAAGATGTGTATGTCATCAGTAAATTACTAGAACGCCATTCCTTGGAGGAAGCCCTACAGCAATTTCCTCCAATCCGACGTTCAAAAGCCCATGCGATTGTACGAGACAGTTGGACACTCGGGCAAATCGCCCAGTTTCGCCATCCTTTGTTCGTGTTCATGCGCAATGCTACTTTTCGCTTGTTGCCCTCTTTTATCAAAAAGCAACAAATTAAAAAAATGTTTGAATTGAATGAAGTGGCAATCGCCAATCCAAAACCTAAAACGGTCGATTAACTACCTCCACAGTTCGAATATACGCTCCACATCCTCTTTGAATAGTGAAGTGTCGTAAGCTATTTTTTTCTTTTGCAGCTTGATTGCTAATTGATCGATAATCTCAAGGAAATCTTCCCGTAAGATTTGTTTTTGTTCCTGTACTGTCTTGAATCCAAATTCTTTTGTAAAATACCGAGTAACCAAGAGTCTAAGTTCGTGCTCTTTGGTCGATAGGTTGCTTATCTTCAACCGAGGACGAATGCTATAAAGGGGTAAATTGTCTTGTGCATTTTTTAACTCTTCGGGAACATCTTCTTCTTCGTGGTAGTATTCATGGCGAACGGTATGATGTTGATCGTCGTGATTGCTGAAATACAGGTTTATTCCAATATAAGAAAATCCATGGCCATAGCGTTCGGGTTGTGTTTCTTGAATTAAAAGTGTCTTGAGTGTATCTAGTTGATCAATAAGAGGTTGTAGCGATTTTTGATAATTTCCTGAGCGCGAATAACGAATAGGTGCTTTGGGAAGTTTATTTCGCTGTGAGGCAAGTTTTGTCGCGCTATAGGCAGTTAGATCCACGTCTTTTCCATCTAATACATAGCTGTCATTTTGTTTGCGCCACGATTGAGAGGTACCTTCTTTTGCTTCAAAGTTTTTATTTTGTAGTACCGTATAGAAAGCGCCGTTGATCCATTTAGATGCGAGCGCTTCTTGAGGTTCTTCCTCTCCCCACCCCGTTAGAGATAAGCTTTCACAAATGCGAACCAGCTGGTTCCACTCTTCGATATTTTTATACTGAAGTAGGCGTGCATACGCTTCAAGTAAAGTAGGACGTAAAGCGTGAGCTGTTTTTTGCGCTATAAATTGCTTTAGTTCTTCTAGTGTTTCGAGTTGGTAGATTTCTTCCATTTTTGCTTTTTGTGTATAAAAGTAAGCATTATAAAGGAGTTTACAGTTGATAAAAAAAGTGTAGGAGGAAGTAGATCAGGTGCGGATGAGGTTATCTTATCAACAGACAAAGGGCAAATGAAAAGCCATGCTTCTACCTTACATTTTATCTTAGACTGTGTTTCTGCTCAGCACGATATTACTTCCTACCTCAGTCTTTTAAAAAGAGATGGACGCCTGACGCTCGTCGGTGCACCAGAACATCCGCTTCCTGTTTCGGTGTTTAGCTTAATTTTCAAGTTAGGTAGTATTATAAGCTGGATTATAGTTGAATTTCATAAATATTGTTTAAAATTATATTGTGCACAATATAATTAGTTACCTTTGATTTTTATATAAAGTGAGACCTTATGAATACGTCCTTATCCCTTGAAAACCAAGTTTGTTTTCCCATTTATGCCTTAGCGAAAGAAATTGTACAACACTATCGTCCATTTTTGGATGCTTTGGGGATTACGTATCCACAGTATTTGGTGTTGATGGTATTGTGGAAAGAGCGGGAACAAACGGTGGGGCAGTTGGGTGATCGCGTATTTTTGGACAGCGGTACGCTCACGCCATTGTTGAAGCGCATGGAACAAAAGGGGATGGTAGAACGCAGGCGAAATCCTGCGGATGAACGCGTGGTCAACATCTCTTTAACGCCCAAGGGACTTGCCTTAGAGGAGCAGGCTAGCGATATTCCTCAAAAGTTAATGGAATCCATGCAGGTCACGGAAGAAGAGGTAGTAGCTTTAAAAAACAGTATAATGAAAATTTTAAATAAACAAAAATAAGAGCCATGTCATTAATTGAAAATTTGAAATGGAGACATGCTGTAAAGGCATATGACTCCACAAAAAAAGTAAGTGAAGAGCACGTTGATAAGATTGTTGAAGCAGCGCGATTAGCGCCAACCTCTTCGGGGCTTCAGCCTTTTAAACTACTGATCATTCGCGATCAGGGGATCAAAGAGCAATTGGCAAAAGGGGCGTTAAATCCGGAGTGTATGCGCAACTGTTCTCACGTTCTTGTCTTTGCTGCTTGGGATCAATATACTGCAGAGCGAATTGATACTGTTTACGATTTTACCACGGATGAACGCGGCTTACCTAGAGGAAGATTTGCAAGCTATACCGATCAATTAAAGCAAATTTACCTCAATCAACCAAGCGAAGTCAACTTTGCACACACTGCACGTCAGACGTATATTGCCTTGGGGTTAGCGTTGGCACAAGCGGCGGAATTACGCGTAGATTCTACTCCTGCAGAAGGATTTAGCAATGAAGTAGTCGATCGTGTTTTAGGGCTAGAAAAACTTGGATTAAAAAGCGTTTCTCTTATGTATATCGGCTATGCGGATGAAGCGAATGATTGGATTGCTCCTATGAAAAAAGTAAGAGTTCCCAAATCGGAATTTGTCATAGAATTTTAACCATACACAAGTAGAAGTAACTCAAGACATCTTGTTGATAAAAGGAACAGGTTATAGTTTCGTATTTAGGGGAAAAGTAAAACGCAAGGAAGTTGTAAATCCTCTAATAGGGGCATAACCTGTTTTGTTACGAATTGAAAATCCATATCCGAAATCAATTTCCACTAGGGTTAATGCGGATATACCCACTTTTGGGGTGAGGGTATAAGGCGTTACTTCGGCTCTGGTAAACAAACCAATATAATCCATATTTTTATAGTATGTAGCTGCGATTTCGGGAATAACGGCAAATTGATGTTGTACCCAGGTGAAATTAGCTGTAGCATCTAGTTTTATAATAGCAGTCGAATTAAAATCTGTCGCATAAGAGATTCCCGCTTTTAGCATACTTCCCTTTTGATACTGGTAGCTGACTGTAGGGGCAATCAAGTAATTTTGGGCTTGAAGTTGAGCTATACTTCCTAGGAGCAGGAACCACATAACTAAGATCATTCTCATTGTCTATCTTTTTTATCTACTTCAAAACAAAACGATGGTGGCATTTTGACAGGAGCAGGATGGAAGAGTAAAAGTAGTTTTTTAAACAGGGTTAGCCTATCCCTAAAAGTAGTGGTTTTATTTGTGCGTACAATCCAACACAAAAAAATGATAAAGTAGATTCAGCTTGGATTGCTTTATTGCTCTAGTATTAGAGAAAAAACCAAAATTTATCAACGCCTGCCTAAGCATGGTTTTCTGTTTCTTTTTAATTGTAAATAGTTAGCTTTTAATCGTTTATATTGTATTCGATTGTTTCTTTTTTTAGCTCAATACCCCTCATTTTCTCACCACCTCTCTCACCCAAAAAAGCATAATGATTCCCTAACAATTCAATAACCTTAAATTCTAGGTGTAAAATCAATTATTTCACTCCTTTACTAAACCAAACTACGGATTATAGTTGTGAGTGAACAAGAAATAAATAAGCGAAGATGTATTCAATATCTCGCGAAAGAATGCACGGAAGAAGAGCGAATTACCTTCGAAATAGATTTGCTTTTCGACGAAGCGTTGAAGGGTGAATACGATAGTTACTCTTTGCTTTGGAAGGCTTATCCGACCAATAGGGAGCTTTATCTACAAGCTAAACAACAAACAAAAAAGAAAAAACAGGGCAACGCTTTTTTTATACGTGTTGCTTGTTCCATTTTGTTTATGATTGGCAGCCTTCTTACGAGCTACCTTTTGTTTGAGCCTCATGTACCACCTGCACAAGCAGAATATCTCATTTATACCAATGTGGCTGGGTCGCGCAAGACAGTGACCTTAGCCGATGGCAGCGTCGTTTTACTCAACGGACAGGCGCGATTGCAGTTTACTCAGAATGATTCCCTTCGTTTAGCTTGGTTGGAAGGGGAAGCTTTTTTTGATGTCGTCAAAAATGTACAGAAAAAATTTGTAGTCAAACACGAAGATTTAGAAGTCGAAGTTATAGGAACGCAGTTCAGTGTAAATACATGGGGACAAGAGAAGCAAGTGGCTTTACTCTCCGGTAAAGTACTGGCAAAGTTAGGCAATGGCGAACAGCTCTACCTCAAACCCAACGAGCAGTTGCTGTGGAATACCAACTTAGGCGAGGTAAAGCGCGTGAAGTCTGATGTTGATCAACAACTAAGCTGGAGACATGACCAGCTCGTTTTTGACAATCTTCCCATGGTACAAGCCCTTGAGCAAATCAATCAATTTTACGGCGTTTCCTTTGTGATTCACGATCCTGTATTGGCACAAAAGCGAATTACAGGGGTATTTGACCAACCTTCTGTAGAGGCGTTTATTCAGGCCTTGACATTTATTGCTAATTGCACCATCACCTCAAACAATAACCACTATTTAATCGAACCTTATGCCCACTATTCTCTATCAGAAAAGCAACCCTAAACCGGAGGAAGATCTGCTGTTATTTCAAAAAATAGCCCAGGGAAGTAGAATTGCCTTTGAGCAGTTTTACGTCAAGTACTACCAATACTTATGTCGCTTTGCGCATAGTTATGAAAAGGACAGCTACCTCGTGGAGGAAAAAGTATCGGATGTGTTTTACTATATCTGGCAGCGAAAAGAAGAGCTCGGTAGAATTGAAAATCCCAAAGTTTACGTATTTACCATGACCAAGAATATGTTGTTTCAGCAGAAGAAAGTAAGTCGAAAAACAACCATAGACCTCGATTTTGAATCAGTAGAACACAACTATTACGTCTCGACAATTGAGGATGATATTATTCAATCCGAACAAGAAGCAGATCTCAGACAAGCGCTCTTGAAAATTGTCGATAAAATACCGCCTAAATCCAGGCGTATCTTCGAAATGAGTCGGATTGATGGACTCAAATACCACCAGATAGCGACGGTTTTAGATCTGTCTGTCAAAACTGTTGAGAGTCATATGCAGATTGCGCTCAAGACGATTTCCCTTATGCTAACCCAAACAAATAAAAATAAATAACACACAATGATGAAAAAAAGCGTTTTACTAGCCACTCTTACACTTGCTAGTATAGCAACCCAAGCCCCCCCTTTGTATGCAACACCCAATGCGCATGTACAAGGACAAGTAAAAAAAACAACTAAGCTGAAATTAAGCCCAAACAAGGCCACACTAAAACAGGTGTTTGACCAAATAGAGCAACAAACCCAACAGCGCTTTGTCTATCTTGCGGATGCAATTGCGACAGATCAAACCTATGAATTTGTAAAAGAATACGATTCTGTAGAGGTATTACTTCGCGATATAAGTGCCAAGGCCAACATTGCGTTTCAGACACAAGGCAATCAGATATTGGTGCAATCCAACACAGCAGTTCAACAACAACTAGCCACGCTTAAAGGAAAAATCGTCGATCAGGATGGGTTAGCAGTGATAGGAGCAAATGTACGCGATGCCAACAATGAGTTTATTGCGGTAACGGATATGGATGGACAATTTGAATTGACAGTGACTCGCGTTCCTATTTCGCTTTCGTTTTCCTTTATGGGGTACAAAACCAAATGGGTATCCTTTTCAAAGAGTAACCAGCATATTTTGGTCCAGCTAGAGGAGGACAATCAAATGCTAAATGAGATTGTAGTAACAGGGCAGGGAGCTGATGTACAGAAGAAGCGTTTGGCGAATAATGTTACGGTTGTTAAAGCGAGTGAATTGGAGAAGATTCCCGCTCAACGCGTCGATCAATTATTGGCGACTAAATTGCCTAATGCGCAAATTAACCTGACAGGAGGACAAGCTGGATCTACTTCTTTGATCCGTTCTCGCGGGGTAAATTCAGCTTTTTTGAGCAGTACTCCGATTATTTATATTGACGGTGTGCGCTTGGACAACAACAATACACGTGCTTCACTCGGTGGGAGTGCACAAGGGGCATCAATGAGTTCTATTGCCGATATTCCCATGGATAATATTGAAAAAATTGAGTTTATTAATGGGGGAGCAGCGACTACACTTTACGGATCGGATGCTGCTAATGGGGTGATTCAGATTTTTACCAAAAAAAGAGGAATGCCGGGAACCTATGTCAATGTGTATACCGAAATGGGAGTGGAAACCCCAACGACGGATTTCTTGTACTTTGATCGCACCAAAGACCTGTTGTTTGAAAATGGTTTTTATCAAAAATACCGTTTAAACCTCAACGGTGAATCAGATAGTGGGTTCGGTTATAACTTTTCAACGAGTTATCAGAACTCTTCTGGGGTACAAATTCACAAGCAAAATGCAAACCAAAAGTTTGATTTAAGTTCAGGTTTTCACGCCAAATTATCAGAGGATGTATCGTATGAAAGTTCGTTTCTATACGTGCATAATGCGTATAAGAGAAACCGAAATGGAAACCAAGGAGGGTATACCGGACTTTGGTTTGCTGAAGATGGGGCGTCAAAAATTACGGGACCAGGGTTTAACAATCGCTTAGACGAGCTCAACGATGCTGAATTTGAAGCCATGAAAACATTTGTCGATCAGGCAGAGCGCTTGCAAGACAATAATATTGTAGTCAATCGATTTACGACCTCTCAACAATTTAAGTACAAGCCCTTGGAAAATTTGTCGTTTAAATTAGTGGGGGGACTTGACTACCGCATTCAAGATCAGGAGAATATAGAAACCAATGAGTACTTGACAGCTACCAAAGGACAGTTGATTAAAGATCAGGGAAGTATTCAAAAAATACAGCGTAAATACTTGGGGTTAACTGTTGAATTCAATGGGCAACATCAGGTAGACGTTAACGATTTCTCTTTTATTACCACAGTAGGGGGGCAATTGTTTCGAAATTCAGATAATCAGACTTTAATTGAGGGTCGCAATATTCGCGATGGAGCCTATTCAATTTCAGAGGCTGCCATTCGAACCAGTGATGAATACATCAGTGAAGTGTTGAATTACGGGTTTTACCTCTCTGAAAATGTGGGTTATAAAGATAAGTTGTTCTTGGATTTAGGCGTGCGTGGAGACCGCAATCCGTCCTTTGGAAAGAATATAGGCGTACAATATTATCCCAAAGTAGGGGCGTCTTATATGCTATCTCAAGAGACGTGGTTTGCCAATAAAATTGTCAATACTTTGCGCTTAAGAGGAAGTTATGGGGTAGCGGGTAATTTACCACCAGCCTATGCCAATGAGCGCACGGTGGCGTTTGATGGATATTTAGGCGATCAAGCTACGCGTTTTAGTCAACCAGGTAATGACGATTTACGCCCAGAGAAAACCCATACGTGGGAAACAGGTGTAGATGCGTCGTTTTGGAATAATCGATTAACACTTTCGGTGGGTTACTACTACTCTAAAACAAAAGATGCTTTGTTTTACGTACCACCAGCCCCGTCAAGTGGGTATACAAAGAGCCAGCTTTACAATATTGGAGAGATTGAAAACAAAGGGTTTGAGATGAATTTCTCCCTTGATGTTGTTGATTTACAAGATTGGAATGTTACCCTAACGGGATCAGTAAATACGTTGAGAAACAAGGTGTTGAGTACAGGAGGAGCGCCAGCTTTTAACATCAATGGTTTTAGTTCAAGAACCTTGCAAACCGTTGTAGAAGAAGGAAGACCCGTTGGGTTTATCCGTGGAAATTACGGAGTAATCGGTGCTGATGGTACCTTGGAAGAAACCATTCCACAAGCGTATTTGGGCACTACCATTCCCGAAGTATTTGGAAATATTGGGTTGAATCTACGCTATAAAAATTGGAGTTTGTTCGCCAATGCCAATTACCAAACAGGAGGATATGCAGCCAATTGGGATGCACAGTTTAGATACAACTACGGAGCGTCTGACGATTTCGTTCCCCTAGAGGAAATCGAGAAAAACGGTAGAAAAAACTGGTTGAACTTGACCAATCGCTTTGTTGAAAAAACAGATTACCTAAAAATTAGAACCATTGGGTTATCCTACTATTTGAGACCGTCAAATCCTAGCTTGTATCAGTCGATTACGTTTGGATTTACTGTGGCTAATCCGTTCAATTTTACTGCTTCTTCTTTTGATCCAGAAGCGACAATTAGCGGTGCTGCACAAGGACAAGGAGGTGCGTCAACAGGAGGTATTGCCTATGCGACCTATTCTGCTCCAAGACAGTTTTTAGGTTCTATTAAAATTAATTTCTAAGTCGAAAAAAATCATGAGAAAAATAACAATTGCCCTAAGTTTTGTTTTCACAGCTGCCCTAACAATGGTGAGTTGTGTTGACAACCCCTATGTAACAGAAGAAAACTATTTAAACAAACCTAATGCTGGTCATAGCTGGGTAGTAGGATTGCAAAAGCAATTGGCTTTGACCACTAATATTGTGGTGATTAATGCTGAGATTACCTCGGATAATTACTTCAATAATTACACCCAGTATTCTAAAGTGTTTGACCAGCCTCAAATTGACTATTTCGACCCCGATGTCAACAATTTACAAGCGAGTATTCAAGCCTTGCGCGAGATGGCGGTATATGGAATAGAGGTGGTTTTGCCCAAAGATCCAACCCTAACAGAAGAACAAGTGGCATTTATGCACTTTTGCAAGGGCTATGCACAACTTTTAGGAGGTGAGTTTTTCCTAGGATTACCCGAATCGAATTTAGGTAAAATCAGTACCACAACAGACATGCTCAACAAAGCGGTTGAAAGCTTTGCCGTTGCATATGACATGGAAACCAAAGCGGAAGTAAAAAATGCTTATGCCTTGTTTATGGCTAGGGCTTACTACCGTTTAGGTAATAAAGCACAAGCCAAGCAATATGCTGAAATTGCCATTACTACGCCAACACTGTTGTACAACATTCAATTTGACGGCAAGAATAGCGTGCCGAATGAAATGCAAAATGCTACCTATGACGCATTGCCAAATCGCTTAGCGCCTTTGCCTCGTTTAGATTATTTAGATCCTAAGTTCTTTTCTGTGGGAACTCCACAAAACGATCAAAAATCACTAGCCTTAGCTAAGGCGGAAGAAGGCTATCTCATTTTAGCAGAATGGGCTTTGGCTACGCATGATTTAGCGATGAGTAAGCAATACCTCTACCAACTTTTAGAGGTTGTAGAAGCTCGACCAACCGAATTAGTAGACGATAAAAAAGAAACGAGAAATGGTGGAATTCGCTCAGACTATCCACTCAAAGAAGTAGGCATTCGCTTTGATGCAAATTCACCAGAAAAACAAGGGTATGTTGTGGATCGCCAAAAAGGAAAAGTAGTGGTTAGCAAAGTATCGGGTACCAAAGTGACTAAGGCAGATTTAGAGTCTATCACTTCAGCCGATGAGTTGTTGTATACCATTTATTTATTGCGTCAAGAGATCTTCATTAGCGAAGGGCGTCGATTGGCTGATTTGGGAATAAAATACCCGATTTCTCAAATTGAAGAAGGGAATAACCCCCATGTTTCTGGGGCGTTTACCAAGGTGTTAATTCCCGAATTTATTCCACTTCAAGCGGGAATGGACGATTTTACAACCGATGCAGTAACTGGCGTTGTTACCATGAAATACGATATGAACAAAGTATTGGTGGCTCATAAGAATAGTCCTTACATCATGCCTTTACTCAAATAATTCCACACAGATGAAAAAAATAATTATAACCTTGAGTTTGAGCTGTGCTTTTGGAGTAGTGAGTTTTGCTCAAGACATAAAACACGTGATATTGGTGAGTATAGATGGATTTCGACCAGAATTTTATCAGGAGGAAAAGTGGGGAACACCAAATTTAAAACAGATGGCCAAACAAGGGGTATCTGCCCATGGGGTACGCACTATTTTTCCATCGGTGACTTATCCCTCACACACCACTTTATCTACAGGTACGTTGCCGCATAAGCACGGGATCTACTACAATACGACAGTAGGAGAACAAGGACAACCTGGCCAATGGATTTACGACAGCAAAGATGTTCAGGTGGCGACTATTTGGGAGAAAGCCAAAGAAAAAGGGCTGACAACGGCTTCTGTGTCTTGGCCTATTACGCTCCACAATGCCGGAATTGATTACAATTTACCTGAAATATGGGATTTTAATAAGCCGATGGATCGCATTACCCCAACTAAAGCATTTGCGACACCCTCTGGATTATTCGATGAGGTGCTGACACATGCCTTGGGCCAGATTCACTACAATCAGTTTAACTTGAGTAGTTTAGCTATGGATGAGAACTTAGGGCGCAGTGCGGCATACTTGATTAAAACCTATAAACCTAATTTGTTAACGGTTCACTTACCCATAACCGATGGTGCCCAACACAGTCAAGGAAGAGAAGGTGATGAGGTGGAGCGAGCGATTGCCGGAGCTGATCAAGCAGTTGGTGCGATATGGGAGGCTGTAGTTCAAGCAGGATTAGCAGAACAAACGCTTTTGCTGGTGACAGGTGATCACGGTTTTGTGTCGACAGATTTTAGTTTGTCACCCAATATCTGGCTGAAAGAGGCCGGTTTGTTTGATCGTGCGTTTTTCTTTTCTACGGGAGGTAGCGCTGTTTTGCAAGTGAAAGACCCAAAGGACAAGAAAATTGTGGAGGAAGTTCATCAAGTGATTCGTCAACTTCCCCTGCGTTATCAAGCCATGTTTGAGGTGATTAGCGCACAAATGATTCGCGAGAGAGGAGGAGAACCAAGTGCTCAATTGGCCTTGTCAGGAAAATTAGGGTATGCCTTTTCCAACCAATCATCGGGAGAAGTGCTTCTACCAAGTAAAGGCGGAAAACACGGGTATTATCCCAATTTCCACGAAATATACACAGGTTTTGTCGCTTATGGCAAAGGGTTGAAAAGTGGATTGGTGGTCGATCACCTGCATTTAGAAGATATTCCTGTTATCATCAGCAAGGTACTGCAGTTCGATCTGCCCGAGGCAGAAGGAACCTATTTACCGCTGTTTGATGTGAAGAAATAGAACGGTTATTTTATTTTAGCTACTACATAGACGGTGTAACTGTCTTGTAATTAAAACCTCATCTCCTTGTAGATGGGGTTTTTTTGTTGTATGTTCTTGTAAATTGGTGTTTTATCAGGGTGGGTTTGTGTTTTTATTCCCTGCTGAACAGGACTAGCAGCGGGATATAGGTGAAATTTTCAATTTAATTTCTATGCTGTACCTAAAGTTAACCGTAGAACCCCGTTATTTGCATGGTAAAAAACAGTTGAAATAAATTAACTACTCCAAGTTATTTCAGTTTTATGTAATGGAGTATTGGTAATACTGGGGTTCCAGTTCATTGAATATGACTTTTAAACAATTAAATATAATCCAACCAATCTTAACAGCGATTGAGACTATTGGATATAATCAACCTACTGCCATACAAGCGCAGAGTATTCCTTTTATTTTAGAAGGACACGATATTATAGGATGTGCACAAACGGGGACGGGCAAAACAGCTTCTTTTTCTATTCCTATATTACAGCTGTTACATCAGCAAACAGCTCCCAAAAAAGGCATTCGTTCCCTTATTTTAACGCCAACAAGAGAGTTAGCTATTCAGATTGATGAGAATTTCAAAGCGTATTCTACGCATTTAAAAATAAAGCACTTAGCTATTTTCGGTGGAGTTTCTCAACACAAACAAGTCGGACAACTCAAAAAAGGGGTCGATGTTGTTATAGCCACTCCAGGTCGTTTGTTAGACTTGTTGAATCAGCAGTTGATTTCACTTCAACACATAGAAATTGTGGTTTTGGATGAAGCTGACCGCATGTTGGACATGGGATTTGTCAAAGATGTCAACAGAATATTTACTAAAATTCCCACAAAAAGACAAACGCTATTCTTCTCAGCGACTATGCCAGTTGAGATTAAGAAACTAGCCATGCAATTGGTGCGAAATCCGAAGGAAGTTCATGTATCTCCTGTGTCTTCTACAGCAACCACTATTGAACAATCCGTTTATTTTGCAGAGAAAGACGAGAAATTAGATTTGCTTTTTTCCCTATTGAATGATGCGACTATTGAGCGCTCCTTGGTGTTTACTCGTACGAAACACGGGGCAGATCGCTTGGCAAAAAAGTTGGGCAATATGGGAATTGCTGCAGCTGCCATACACGGTAATAAATCTCAAAACGCTAGACAACGCGCCCTGAGTGATTTTAAAGCAAATAAAATGCGCGTATTAATCGCTACGGATATCGCGGCTAGGGGAATTGATATAGAAGAATTACCCCATGTAGTCAATTACGAATTGCCCAATGTTCCAGAGAGCTATGTTCACCGAATTGGACGAACAGGACGTGCTGGCGCCGCTGGTGTGGCTGTTTCCTTCTGTGCAGAAGATGAGGTAAAAGACCTAAAGAAGATAGAGAAAGTAATTGGCATTAAAATTCCTGTTAAGGCAAATCCATCGGCTATATCAAGAACATCCACACCAGAAGTGAAAGAGGTTCGTACCGAAAAAAAACACAGCGAGGTGGCGCAAAAAAGACAAAAAAGAAATAGTCAACGAGGGGAAGGACAGAACCGTAACCGTCAAAAGAGCAAAGAACACCGAGCAACGAACACCGAGCGACGAGCAACGAACAACGAGCGACGAACACCGAGCAACGAGCGACGAACACCGAGCAACGAGCGACGAACGACGAGCAACGAACGACGAGCAACGAACAACGAGCAACAGAAAACATCAGGAGGAACAATCACATCAAGGAGGCGATAAAAACTAACCGTAAACCTCAATGAATATAGGGTACTGTGTGCCCGCTAATAAATACAATTCACTAGTAAATAATACCAAATTAAAGACTAGTGAATTGTATAAAGTAATTTATTCTTTTATATGCATTTATTGTATTGGGTTAGCTTCGCTTATTCTTATTGATTTCATCCTGAAGTTGACGTCTGATTTTTTGTTCGCGTTCCAACGCTAATTTTTTGTACTCTTCGAGTTCACTTTCTGCGTCTATTTGCTTTTTACGCGCGTCTTTCGTGTCCGTAAAACTCTTTTTGAACTGAATAAACAAAATAACCAACGACAGGAGCAATACTAGAATAATGGACCATACGATTATTTTAAAGGTGCTTTTGTGGGTGCTAATCCCTATAAAATCGAGATTGTTTTCTTGTTCAATAGCTACAGATAAGTCTTTTTGAAGCACTTGTAGTTGATTGGACAAGGAGTCAACCGTCGTTTTTTGTTGGCTCAACGCACTGTTGTCTTGTCGAATCGTCGATTGTAAATTGACGATGGAATCTTTTACATTTTGTTGGAGCTGTTGTAACTTATTTTTTTCTACTACCTTGTAATTCTGCCAGTTATTTGACTGGCTGATTAATGTGTTAAATTGATTTTCGATGGTGTTTGTATGACTTTGTGCATAGGAGCACAGGGTAACTGTTAGTAAGGTGGCAGATAAAATAATTGTTTTTTTCATTAAATAAATTTTTGAGTATATTTTTCTAATCGCATATATAAAGTCAGAATAAATTACCTATAAAACGTAAATATATCTAGAAAAATATAGGGGCGCAAAAATTAATTCGCAAAACGCATATTAGGCGATTAAATGAGCTATGCTACCAGGGCTGCAATTGAGCTATCCATATACTGCTCTTCTGCACCTTGAACGTTCGTTTGTATTCGGATTATGGTCGTACACAACTAAACAAAAATAGCGGTAGTCGGTTTGAGTAGGTATAGCAGCAGTTCTATTGGGAAGATGTCGTCAATTTGATTTTCGTTTGTACACCTGCCTCTCCCAAAATAAAAAGAAATAAGGCACTGCCTTGTCAGTAGAAAAGAGTTAAAAGTCAACAAAAAAAGCCCAAATAAGTAGGCTTGGTATTGCCAATTCAATTCAATTGATGAACTTTGAATAAATATCTTTGTATATGATAGACAATCAAATTAATGCAGATGAGTTTGTTTCCAAGTTCATGGATATGAGTAGGAATCATTTAACCTATATTCCTACTCCGATTAAAATTTTTGCACTAAAAGACATTGCGCCTTACCTCAAGATTCCGATTCCCCCCATTTTCTTTGGTTACAATTTGTTGATTCACTTGACCAAGGGGTATTTTACCCAGCGCATTGATTCGACAACCTTTACAGTAGAAGCCCCTGCGGTTTTGCTGTGTAACTACGGCTATATTTCGGCTATCGAATCTGTGGATAAGTCTGCAGAAGGGTATTGTGTATTGATCAAGGAACAGGCGATGACCTCCATGTTTCGCGAAACCCAAATCTTGAATATTTTTACCATTTCACCTTTGCTCAATCTCAATGCGCAAAACAGTGCTACGCTTACTAACCTGCTGGATTTACTGCATACCGAAATTCACAGCGATAAGCCCTATAAAGAACTGTATGAAAGCATTTTTAAGACTATTGCTTTGAAGGTGATTAAGTTGTCGGATGCTACCCGCGCTATCGAACGCAAACAAGAAATCGCCATTGCATTTAAACAACTCGTCCATTTGCACTTTAATAAACAAAAGACGGTTGATTTTTACGCTGATCAACTCAAAGTGTCGATCAATTACTTGAATCGCTGTGTTTCTGCAGTATACCAAAAATCATCTAAGCAACTGATCTTGGAAATTGCCATTATCCACAGCCAACTTTTATTGTTGGAAACCAATAAGAGTATCGCTACCATTGCCTATGAGCTCGATTTTGTCGATCCTTCCTATTTTGCCCGACTTTTTAAAAAACACGTTGGTATTACCCCTTCAGCCTATCGAAAAATTTAACTAGTAACAGATTTTGTTAATGCACGATTTGTCCTAGTTTTAATCTAAACTATCATATTTGTTTCGCAATCAGCTTCTTAAATTTGTTCGAAGTAGTGTTTGATCGTACTTATCTATGGGGAAGAATAAATTACTTCCAATTTTTTTATTCCAGTGGAGGAGTAACTATCAAGCAGTAAAGTTTTTAAATGAAATAAGGAGTAAGTTATGAATGCAGTAGTAGAACAGATCGATTTTAATACCTATATCACAGCGTTTAAGAAGCAATTAAAGTATTTGTTTCGCGAAAAATACAATTATAATGACATGGGGCTGACCCGTGATTTCCCGGCTGAGTTAATGGAGGAGATTATGGAGGAAAAACCGTTGGCTGTTGCCATTCCCACGGAGCATGGTGGGCGAGGAGTACAAGTAAAAGAGTGCTTGCAAATACTCGCTGCTGCTTCGTATGAATCATTGCCCTTGTCGTTGATGTTTGGGATTAATATTGCGCTTTTTTTGGAACCACTGGCAAAATACGGTCAACCAGCTGTTCAGCAACGCGTCTTTCAACAGTTTATGGAAAACAAAGCCATGGGCGGTTTGATGATTACAGAAAAAGCCCACGGCAGTGATGCTTTGAATATGAAAACGGCATTTCAACACAAAGAAGGCCTGTTCTATATTAAAGGACAAAAACACTGGCAGGGCTTGAGTGGTGCGGCTGATTTTTGGTTGGTAACAGCAAGAGAAACCAAAGCTAACGGAGAACTGTCTCGCGATATTGACTTTTTTGTTTCTGAAAACAACAGAGCTGATCAGCATATTCCGATGACACATCGCTATAACAACTTAGGACTTTACGCCATTCCGTATGGCATAAACGAAATAGATATTGCCGTTCCTTCTGAGCAAAAGCTAGTAACGGAAAGCACGGGAATTAAGTTAATGCTCGATACGCTACACCGCAGTCGATTGCAATTTCCAGGGATGGGATTGGGTTTTATTCAACGATTGTTAGACGAATCATTGGCGCATTGTCAAGAAAGACAAGTAGGAGGCGTTTCACTGTTGAGTATAGATTCGGTAAAAAATCAAATTGCCAAGATTCAAGCGGCTTATACCCTGTGTTCGGGTATGTGTATTTTCAGCGTAGCGACAAGTGGCATTGAGAATGATTTAGCTTCGATGAGTATTGAGGCCAATGTACTCAAAGCGGTGGTGACGGATTTAATGCAAGAATCAGCTCAAATTAGCTTGCAATTAGCAGGGGCTAATGGATATCGCTTGGACCATATTGCAGGGCGATCACTGGTGGACTGTAGACCTTTTCAGATTTTTGAGGGTTCCAATGAAATGTTGTATACGCAAATTGCCGAAGGAATTGTCAAATTGATGCGCAAAGCCAAGGAAACCAATTTATATCGCTTTTTACAAGGATATGAACGCAGCAAGAAAAGTGTGGATTTGTTTCCTACCTACTTTGATTTTACGGTAGACAGCACAGTCAAACAACGCAATATGTTGCTCATTGGCAAGATGCTTTCTCGTGTCATTAGCTTTCAATTTGTGTTGGAAATGGACGATTTTAACCCCCAACTCGTAGAGATTACCCGTCAACAAGTGGAAGCGGATTTAGCTGCGTTTTACGGACAGTTTATGACCCAAAATGATGTGGATCCTATCTTGGATTATCAAGTCAACTCAGATTGGACGCGTTTTTAAACCTAGATACTTTGACTAAATAAATAAGAGGGTGTCCTTTTGGGACACCCTCTTTGTATGGTATAAAACGCAACTTTTTCCTTTGATTAAATCTTCTTGCAAGTAAAACGAATGTTAAACTCCGATCTCGCGGATTTGGCAATCCTTGCCTTTAGCTAGTCCGATAGCGCAAATTCCTCTTTTTACAATCGTTTTGTTCTATTCAGATTCTACACGAATACGCTACAAAATCACATCAGTCAAAATTAACTTGAAATACCCCCTTCCGTGTTTGTCCATTATTGGGCAAAAAAGCACAAAAGGGTTTGTTTTTCCTTCAATAAACAACACAAATAACTGTTTTTCAGTTGTTTATTTGGTTTTGTTTTAGTTTTGTTCGGGTCTTCTTCGATAAACCTTCGTATTTACGGGGGTTTAAGCCCGATTTACCGAAGCTGACTCGAACATGACTCGAACATGACCCGAACAAATCCCAACACCCTTTACTGATTTACTACAAGAAATTAAACACTTCTTTTTCGTCTAAATTCATGTGAAAATAAAAAGCTGCACGATTGGGGGGCCGCGCGATCGGGACAAACAATAAAAAAAACCGTCTACAAAAGGCGGGATTCTGTTTTTTAGGCTTTTTAGACAGCTCCTATCTTTGCCCCCTCTTGAGCCTCTGCCTATAAAATGCAAATTTTACTTTCCTTCCTAGTATCGACTGCAAGAAGTTGGTTGACCATGTGTTTTATCCGTATCTTTAAGCACTATTTAACGAAAAACTATGAAGATAGGAGAAGATGCTTTAGGCGTAAGCAAAAAAGACGCAACTAAGATTGTAAGCCTTGTGATTATAGGCTATATCCTTTTGGGAGTGCTAATGGATTGGTTATTTGACCGAAGCCTGGAAGCGTGGTACTATTATTTGGTAAAAGGTGTGCTGTTTGGTGTATTTTTCTCCTTGGTATTTTACTTCTTTTTGAAGAAGATGACCAAAGGAGTTTTACTTCAATTAGATTTACCTTTAGAAGAAGGTGAAGTCTTGGAAGCTTATGGCGTTGCCAATTTATTTTTAAACCGACAAGCTATTGGAGGAAAATTAGGCATCACCCAAGACTATTTACTGTTCCACTCTCATAAATTTAATTTTACGAAAAAAACGGTCCGCATTGCTTTTGCTGATATACAGCATATCAAACCATGCAAAACTATGGGGTTGATCGACAATGGGGTAAAGGTGATCTTGGCGGATCAAACGTGTCGTTTTGTGGTAAATGATCGCACAAAATGGATGGAGTTGTTGCAGGAAAAACTCAAGTAAAAGAACAGGATGAACGAGTGTTACGACCAAGACCCAAAACAAGAGTAAACGCCATGAAAAAACATACCTATACCTATACGCCAAGTTGCAAAGCACTGGTTGTCTTTAGCAAACCAACAGTAGATTTATATCAGGAGCCTTATTTGAATGAAATAGAGGATTTGTCTATTGACAATGCCGCTGCCTTTCAGGTTGATCTAACGAAATTTCCTCGGGTAAAAAGGCTTACTATCGCCACGAAAGAGCCTTATACCCTAGATGATCTCGCTCATTTACAGCAGTTGGAAGAAATAAATACCAATTGTTCTTTACCTGAAAGTGTAACGGAGCTCAGCCAATTAAAGACGATAAAATTAAGTGATCAAGCGCTGTTACACGCACCAGTGACATTGAAGGATGCAGCTGTTACCTCGTTGTCACTCTATTATGCTCCAGAAGGAGAGTTGCCTATTCCCATGCCTGATTTTGTATATCAAATGACCCAGTTAGAAGAATTGGACTTGACGCTGTGTAATTTTTCTGAATTAAGTGAAGAAATCAATAGGCTTACTCAATTAAAGGTGTTAAAGATCAGGTGTTCTATGACGTATTTAAGTGATTTTCCCTCCTTATCAGGCCTATTGAACCTGCGCCATCTCGAGATAAATGGAGAAACAGTACAAGGACAATTAAGACCTAAATTCGCCCTTTTTTCAAAAGTTTTGGAACAAGTGTGTCAGCTGAGTGAATTGGAAACATTGGATATCAGCAGTTGGTATCCGAAGAACCAAAAAGAGCGAATAGCCTTTGAGGGAAAGAAAAATTCTCTACCTGATATTTTTGATCGCTTTCATAAGCTAAAGAAACTGACGATCGCGTGGATGAAGTTGGATTATTTACCACCCTCTATTTTTCAACTGCACAGCTTAGAAGAATTGAATATAGTTGCTAATTATCTAGCAGAAGAAGAGCTTGATCATTTGCAACGACAACTACCTCAACTGAAAATTGTCGGAAGAGGACACAACAAGAGCCGTTTTTAATCGAAGCGCAAAGACAAAGAACAAAAAAACAAAAAGATGAAAAGAGCGTTAAGCATTGTATTACTTGTGATAGTATGCCTGAGTTGCGGTAAAAAAGAAGGGCGTATAGACGACCTTGAAGTTCGCAATGGAGTGACCTATGAAAAAAAGGCAACCAAAGCATTTGCTGGAATTGCTAGGAGTTATCACGCAAATGGACAAGTAGAGGTAGAGGAACAGTATAGCCATGGTAAGTTGGAGGGCATTAGCAAGCGCTATTATGCAGATGGACAGCTAAGAGTAGAAGTCAACTTTGCACAGGGTGAACGAGAGGGAATTATGAAGGAGTATGATCCACAGGGACACCTCCTTATGGAAACCACGTATAAGAAAGGAAAGGTAGACGGAAATAAGAAAGAGTATTATACTAGCGGACAAGTTGCCATTGATGCAAGCTTTAAAGCGGGAAAACTGCATGGCGGAAGTAAAAAGTATACAGAAACGGGACAACTGATTCTGGAAACAAACTTTAAGGATGGACTAGAAGATGGCGTAACGAGAGGATACTATGAAAACGGACAACTAGCCGTTGAAACGCATTATAGCAACGGGAAATTAGATGGAGTGAGCACGGAATATCACAAGAACGGACAACGATCAGGAGAAGCGAGCTATAAGGATGGAGTATTAGATGGGATAGTTAGGGGATATGATGCTGATGGACAATTGATCGGAGAGGCAACCTATGTCGATGGGATACTGAAGGAGAGTAGTAAAAAGGAATAGGGATGTCACTGTACAAGAATTGGATTAATTGATTTTTATAGAAGTCATGTTTTTTCTTTATAAAAAAGCTTTTTGATTTTCTATTTTTTTAGGCCTAATATCTAGTTATTTTACTTTTTTTTACAACGCGTTTTTACGCGTTTTTTTTATGATTCTGATCATCGGATCAAGATTATTTTTTAGCAATTACAGAGTAAATTCAGGTTTTTGTAACAATAAGTATTTGTATTAGGTTTAGAATATCTTCTTTTTAAAATACGTATCTACTTTAAAATCAATTTATTGTGTTTGGAATTGACAAATGTCCCCTATTTGTCCACCCCCTAAATTAGCATTGTTTTAACAAAATGAAATACCTTGTTCTCAATTGTGTTCTTTGTTGACTACATATAAAACGAAGAATGCGATTTTTAATCCCCTTAACTAGAACATAGAATGAAGCAAAAATGGCGTTTACAAGGGCTTTTTTATTTGGTTTTTCACGTCCAATCGTCGCCCAGATTCAGACTAGATCAGAGTCAGATTATAGCTGTTTTTTACTTAGTAACGGCTCAAAGGATTGGCCTAGCTAAGTTGGAGATTTACAGGATGAACTAAACGAATAATGATGAACAAACAACTACTTTTAATAAGCTTTCTACTTGGTATGCTTTTATCGGCACAGCTAATCAAAGGACAAAATTATACCCCTTTAGCGATCACCTCTGGTTTTAATGAAGATGTTATTGCAGAGGATCGGCCTGCATCGACTTATACTACTGCAGCGGTTGATGCAACAAATTCTGGTGCGAATAATGCGTTTATGAGTAAGAATTACCCCGATGCTACGGTAGGACTACCAGAAAATGGATTAATTCATTCTATTGCTACAGCTACGCCTGGATTGACTTTTCAACTAGCGGATTACGATAAAAAGAACAGCTTAAAGATTAATGCGGATAATGGAACAGGTACTTTAACTGTTCAAATTACACAGAAGCTAAGTATACTCTATATTTTAGCCACTTCGGGTAGTTCCGTTTCAACGTTTACGGGAACAATTACTTTTACAGATGGAACGCAACAAGCTTTTGCTACACAATCTGTTCCCGATTGGTATGATCAAGGGACACCGGCAATTGCCATTATGGGAATTGGAAGAGTTCCTCGTTCTGGAAGCGAAAATCCAGATAATAATACAACGAATCCTAAGCTATTTCAAGTTGCCATTGATATTGACATGGTGAATCAAGATAAGATCATTCAACAAGTGGCTGTTATTAAAACAAGTTCAACAAGTGGATTTTTAAATATTTTTGCTTTATCCGGTGAAATTACGCCCACATGTAGAAAACCAGTAGATTTAGGCATTCAGAATTTGACGGCAACAAGTGTGGAGTTAACCTGGAACAGTCCAGGTCATGCGTTTGATATCAAATGGGGAGACCGAAACTTTGCCGTTGCAACAGCTGGAACTTTAGTACCTGGTTTTGCTAATGGAGGTACACTTACGGGCCTAACCGCTGATAGGGATTACGACTATTATGTACGCCGGGATTGTGGTGCTGTAGATGGAGTAAGTACCTGGGCAGGGCCTTTTCGATTTAGAACAGGATATTGCATACCGACAGGAGCTACAAATAATCCAGATGAGATTCTAAATTTTACACTGTCCAATCTAAATAACAATTCTGTTCCTTCTGAAGGAACAGCTGGCTATAAGAATTATGCTGGAACAGTTGAGCCTGCCGTACTAGAACTAGGGGAAGCCTACGTAGCTTCTTTGACTAGTGGACCAGGATCTGGACTTCACGGAGCTGCGATTTGGATCGACTATAATAATAATCTTGTTTTTGATGCCAATGAGCAAGTGAGTGTAATTGGCAATACGATATCACCGAGTACCACGGTTGATTTTCCAAGTTTTACTGTTCCTGCAACTGTACAACCTGGTCTATACCGACTAAGAGTACAATACCATCACAATAAACCTGGGGCTGATTTAGATCCTTGTAGGCTGGCCCATATTTATGGAGAAACGGAGGATTATAGGATTGAAATTATACCTACACCTACCTGTTTTCGACCACTAGATAGCCGCGTACAACGAGTTACTAAAAATTCGGCCCATGTGGTTTGGGATGCTCCGATACAAGGAGATCCACCTGCTTTGGGATACAAAATTGAAGTTAGAACAAGTGGGCGTCCAGGTGATGCTACAGGGTTAGTTCGTACGCTAACTACAACTAATTTATCAGAAACGATAACGGGATTAGCGATTGAAACAGATTATCTTGTTTACATTCAATCCCTTTGTAGTACAACAGATGAAAGTGCTTGGAGCAAGGTAGCCTTTACGACCTTATGTGATTATCCTGAATATGAATTAACAACAGATCCTACAGATTTATCGTTCTGTGGTTCTCGTGCGGTTACTTTAGAAGTGGACACGCAAGGAATCGTCAATTGGTATGATTCCGAAACAGCCACAACGCCAATACACACCGGAAATACCTATACCACTACAGTATCAGCTACTTCTTCCTTTTGGTATCAAGTTGTTACCCCTGACACGGCTACAATTCCAACTGGTCCTTTAGATGCTGAAGCAGTCGGTTCGTTTAGAAATGATTGGACTACGGCTTGGGGGGTGTATTTTACTATTTTAGAACCAACCGTATTAAAGAGTATTGATATTTATCCTACTAAGGCGGGACAATATGGTAAAATGAAATTTGTACAAAGAGGAGGAACAGGAGCCACCATAGGGGAGATCAATTATACCACAGTGGGTGATTTAACGGCAGAAAAACAAGTCGTTCCTATTAATATTCGATTCGAACCAGGAGACTACACCATAGAAACCGATTTACCAGACGATGGTATTCTTAGAAATATAGCTAATGCGTCCTATCCTTATTCCTCAGCAGTAGCTTCTATTACAGGCAATGAATACAACCCTTCGTATTATATGGGCTATTACAACTGGATTTTTGAAACGGGATGTAAAGCAATGCGAGAAGAAGTTGTCGTTACTGTCATGCCATCTCATAGTATTGCGAATGCAACAGTAGCGGTTACGGAAACAGAAGGAGCTACCTTACAGATTACTTCAGCCGCTTCGTCCTTTACGATAGAATATGGATTAAGGGGGTTTGAACAAGGAACAGGAACCGTTGTTGAAGGAGTAGGACATTCCTACGGTTTCAACAGCTTACGCGGGTATACCGCCTATGATGTGTATATACAAGCTCAACCTTGTGGTCCTTTATATGGTCCTCTGACTTTTACTACCCAAGCACCAACGGATACCCAAGTGATTACAGTTTCAGACCTTAGTAAAAACTATGGGGATCTGCCTTTTGTTACTGGTGCATCGGATAGTGGATTGCCGTTGAGCTATCAGGTTGAAAACGAAGCAGTAGCTGTTTTTGAACAAGGACAATTGGTCATTAAAGGAGCTGGTACAACGCGTATTACAGCGAGTCAAGGAGGAGATGCACAATATGTACCTGCTGCAGATGTCGTTTTTACCTTAACGGTCAATAAGGCTCTGTTGACGATTACGGCAGAGGCGAATCAACAGAAAACATATGGTGATCCAGATCCTGTATTTACGTTTGATGTGGATGGATTGCAGTATGAGGATGACGCTAGTATAGTCACTGGACTGGGGAGAGCTGCTGGAGAGGCTGTAGGAACTTATCCCTTAGAACAAACAAATCTAACTGCAGGGCCTAATTATGAGCTTACTTTTGTAGGCGCTGATTTTACGATAACGGAGGCGATCTTAACCGTAACTGCAGATGCGCAAACCAAAGCCTATGGAGCAACTGATCCTACCTTAACTTATGAAGTTACGGGATTACAAAACGGAGATCAAGCCACACAGGTAATAACTGGACAGCTTGCTCGTCAGGCAGGAGAGTCTGTGGGTACCTATGCGATTAATCAAGGTAGTTTAGCAGCAAATACCAATTATACTCTGGTGTATGAAGGGGCCGATTTTACGATAACTGAAGCGATCTTAACGGTAACGGCGGATACGCAAACCAAAGCCTATGGAGCAACTGATCCTGCCTTAACTTATGCGGTTTCAGGATTACAAGAAGGAGACGATGCTGTTACTGTTCTAAGCGGAAGCTTAGTGCGTCAGGCAGGAGAGTCTGTGGGTACCTATGCGATTAATCAAGGCAATTTAGCAGCAACAGCTAATTATACCCTAGTGTATGAAGGCGCGGATTTTACGATAACTGAAGCGATCTTAACGGTAACGGCGGATACGCAAACCAAAGCCTATGGAGCAACAGATCCTGCCTTAACTTATACGGTTTCAGGATTACAAGAAGGAGACGATGCTGCTACTGTTCTAAGCGGAAGCTTAGTGCGTATGCCAGGAGAGTCTGTGGGTACCTATGCGATTAATCAAGGCAGTTTAGCAGTAAGCGCGAATTATACCCTGGTGTATGAAGGAGCTGATTTTACCATAACCGAAGCAATCTTAACGGTAACTGCAGATGCGCAAATCAAAGTATATGGAGCAACTGATCCTGCCTTAACTTATGCGGTTTCAGGATTACAAGAAGGAGACGATGCTGCTACTGTTCTAAGCGGAAGCTTAGTGCGCGAGGCAGGAGAGTCTGTGGGTACCTATGCGATTAATCAAGGCAATTTAGCAGTAAATGCCAATTATACCCTGGTGTATGAAGGCGCTGATTTTACCATTTCACCGATTGAATTGGTTATTTATCCGCAAGAAAACCAAGCCAAAGAATACGGTACTGCTGATCCTGTTTTGACCTTTACCGCAGTTGGATTAAGCAATGGAGATACCCTAGCAATGGCTTTACGCGGTGTATTAGGTCGAAATGCAGGCGAAAATGTAGGTCGTTATTCCTACACCTTAGGAAGCTTAGAAAGTATTGGAAATAATTATGTATTGCACTTAGATACAACCGAGCGTTTTGAGATTACGCCTACTTCAATCGATATTGTTGTTGATGCAGGGCAATACAAGCGTCATGGACAAACAGACCCTGTATTGAGGTATACTATTCAAGGATTGCGTCGTGGCGATTATCCCGCTAATGCAATGACGGGACAGTTAGAACGCGAGGCAGGGGAAGCAGTTGGTCATTATACTATTACACAAGGAAGCCTTTCCCCACGCGCGAATTACATCATTCGTTCGTTTACAACAGCAACTTTCGAAATTAAAAGAGCTGCAATACAAGGGCTTACCTTGCCTTCAAAATCGGTTGTTTACGATGGAGAGGCTCAGTATTTAGAAGTAGAAGGAGCGTTAGAAGTTGGGACAACGGTAACCTACGAAAACAATGGACAAACACAAGTAGGTCGTTATACCGTAGTGGCTACTATTGCAAATGAACCCAACTACGAACCACTCCGCTTAGTGGGCATCTTGACTATTACACCAGCAGAGCAATACATTCGCTTTGAAGCTGTGTCTACGGTGGTACTAGAAGATACGCCATCTTTGCCACTTCAAGCAGTGGCTAGTTCTGGTTTAGCTGTAACCTATACGATCGATGACCCTGCTGAACAAGTTATTGCACAAGTGGATACAGCTGGAGTGATTCACTTTTTAAAACCGGGGTTTGTAACGGTAACGGCCCATCAAGAGGGAAATGCCAATTACAAAGCCGCAGCTCCCGTATCGCGTACCATTCAAGTGAGAAGTAAAAATACAGCCCTAGATAACTTAGTTGTCGATGGGGTATCCTACGGTAAGATTCAACGCGAAGTATATATTGCCGTCGGTTGTGAAGGACCTATAAACAGCGTTTTCCTTGAAGTTGAAACAGCAGCAGGCACTTTAGTTCTCCCGTCTTCTACTATCGTCCTTGCTCTTCCTGAATACGGAAAGCATAAACAAGAAATCGAGGTTATAGCGGAAGATGGCATTCATCGAGAAACCTATACTGTGATTATTGAAAAGAGAATGCCATGGGAAGGCGTTTTACTACAGAAATACGACAACCTCGTTTTTGTCAATAACAATTCCAAAACCAATGGAGGCTATGTATTTACTAAATTCGAATGGTATAAAAACGGAGAAAAAGTAGCGGACAAACAACTGTTTTCCGAAGGAGGAACATCGAGTGATTTGTTGGATCCTGCGGCTGAATACTACGCTGTACTTCACACCAGTAGAGGCCAAGTATTTACGACTTGTCCGATGCAAGTGACGCGAAAAAATACCTATGCCATGGCGGTGTATCCGAATCCAGTCGACAAGAATAAGCCTTTGACTGTTCGATTTGATTATCCCGTAGGGACGTTTAAAACAAGTGAATATACGATTTACAATACCCTTGGACAATTGATGACCAAAGGCCAGTTAGAACAGGCGGTATCCGTCATTGACTTGCCAGTTGACCTTGCGGCTGGAGCCTATATTTTGGTGATTAAAGTCGATGGAAAACCACAATCCGTTCGATTTATCGTCAAGTAATACAAAAAGCGCTTGCTGTTTACATACAGCAAGCACTTTTTTTTGAGACGAGGGTAAAAATCAACGCGCTCAACCTAGACGCAAAGAAGGGATGCTTCTTTTATTATGTCAATGAAAAGAGGAGTGGTACTGGCGCTATTTTCTACTGTATCGAAAGAGTAAATACAAACTAATGAGTATCAAGGTCGCTGCGAGGGCAAAGGCAATACCGGGTAAATAGGGTAAAGCATTGTCTTGAGTAAAGAGATAGAAACTGTAGGTAAATAACGGAGGTGCTACAATTGTTGTCAACCCATTTAAACTTCCTAATACTCCCTGTAGTTCTCCTTGATGCTGAGAATCAACCGATTTAGATAACATCGACTGAAATCCCGTTTGCTGTACACTACCGAGTAGATATAGCGTTATTCCGATCCACAGCTGTACTGTTGTTGTGCAAAAACTCAGCAGGATTAAACCGATACCACTCACAGCTAACCCAAGGTAGATCAGTTTGTAGTCAGTCAGTTTTTTCGAGAGGTATTGCAACACATATGCTTGTACCAAGAAGCCGATTATACCTATTAGTGTTAGGGATAGTCCGACTTGTTGTTTACTCCACTCAAATTGAAGTAAGGTAAAAAAGGACCACGTACTCTCCATGCTATGTGAAGCTGCAGAGAGTAAGAAAAAGACAACAAATAAGACGGTGATTTGTTTAAATCGACGGATGCTTTTTAAAGACTGTAGTGGAGAAAAGGAAGATAGGCGTATGGGGGTTTTCACTTTCGTTTTATTAGTCTCGGGAAAGTAAAAGTAGCCATATGCAACATTGCATAAACCTAGAGTTCCTGCAAAATAAAAGGGGTAGGTGAGGTGGTATTCACCGAGTAAGCCACCCAATAGAGGTCCCAAGATAAAGCCGACATGAAAAGCCGCATTGAGATAGCCAAAGTACTTGGTTCTACTCGATTCATCTGTACTATCTGTGATTGCTGCAGCGGCTACTGCGAAGGTAGCCCCCGTTATACCAGCTAGTAATCGACTGAGGAATAAGAGCCAGTAGCTAGAAGCAAGTGCCATAATAAAGCAATCTACTGAAAAACCAAATAGGGAGAGTAATAATACTTTTCTACGTCCATAGCGGTCGCTTAAAATTCCCAAGATGGGAGCAAAGATAAACTGCATAAAAGCATAAGCAAGCGTTAGCATTCCTCCATATTTCGCAGCTGTGCTTAAATCGGCGTGCAGTACTTGCTCCAATAATTCGGGTAATACAGGGAAGATAAGACCAAATCCGGCACTATCTAATAGTATAGTGATCGCAATAAATAGTACGATCCTGTTTAGGTTTGTTGATTTCATGATGAGGTATAATAAAATAACAGTACCCCAAAGATTGGGTACTCAAAAAAAACTTGCGTTTTTCTTTTCGAAAGAAAACGACATCGGTTTATGTTATTTTATTACTGCTGCATAAGAGTACAAAGATAAGTACTAAAAGAGTTAGGATCAAGTAAAAAGAAGGAAAATAAAGTGTAGGAAGTGCTGTTTTTCCGTATGCGAACTACTTGATTTTATGATATCTTTGAATGGGACTATAAAACAGCGTTCGTTTTTCATTCCGTATAAAAATTGACCGCTATGAATTAAATCGTCTTGAATGACACTACAGTAGTGCTAAAAGTGAAAAAGAGTGCTAACACAGCTTCAGTCTTTGAACTTCAAACTACTTTTGATGCTAAACGAGGTAATCTTTTAAGTAGAACGAATAGTTTATTTGGGTTTACCGAAACGTTTACTTATGATGAATTAGATCGATTAATAGGATTTACGAACGTACTATCTAGGCAGCAAGAAACGCAGGCGTATGATAATAAAGGGAGGATTACTTCTAACAAGATTGGAGCTTACGAGTATGATGCGACAAAGAAATACCAAGTAAATACGATTGCTTTAGCGTCAGATGCTAAATCGTACTATGGAGGAAGACCCTTATTGGAAGTAGCGTATAATGCTTTAAAAAGTCCTGTATCTATTCATGAAGAGAATAAAGAAGATTTGTACTTTGAATACAATGGAGCTGGTGATAGAACCGTAATGTATTATGGTAATGTTGCTACAACAAAAGAGCAAAGGCGCTTTTTACTACCATTTTAAGAATAAAGATGAAATGGGGGTGGCAATTATCAATGAAATACTTCAACCTTCTGAACTCAAAAGTACAGCCTTGTTTCTTCATGCCACAGCCTTGGACGCTTTGGAGAAGCTCTATCACATCTTCTACTATCTCTTACTCGAAGAAGAGGATCTGACCGTGGAACACGGTTGCCCAATGTCAAACTTAATTCAAGAAATGACGCCTTGGAATGAAAGCTTTAGAAAAGCCCTGACTTTTCAAGTTCAAACTTGGGAAAAACAATTTATTGACCTGGTAGAAGAGGGGAAAAGCTGTGGAGTTATTCGAGCAGAAATTCAACCTAACCGCGTAGTTACTTACCTTATATCGGGTTACTTTGGAATCCGAAATCTGGGAAAATTACAAAACAGCAAAGCGGTCTACATCGACTATTTAAAAGAACTTAAAAATTACCTAGACCAATTAAGGTAATTTTTTTACCCAAAAACATACTGATTAGTATGTTTTATAATACTAAAACAAAACTATGTACTCAACATTACTTATTTTGCACGCTGTTGTGCGATGGCTTGTAGTAATTAGCTTAACTACGGCCCTAGGAAGATCCATTTATGGGTATCTCAACCAACGTTCCTTTACTCGCGTAGATCATATATTGCGCCATTGGACGGCCACTTTTGCTCACATTCAACTCGTTATGGGGGTGATGCTCTATATGAAGAGCCCTCTTGTACAATACTTTTGGAAGAATTTCAGTGAAGCCATGCAACAGCTTGATCTTCTTTTTTATGCTTTGATTCATTCCTTGACTATGCTAATCGGAATTGTAGTGCTTACAATAGGTTCGGCCCTAGCTAAGCGCAAACAAACGGATCGCGAACAATTCAAAACTATGGGGCTGTGGTTTGGAATGGCTTTTATCCTTTTTCTAGTAGCCATTCCTTGGCCTTTTTCCTTCTTCGCTCAACGCCCGTTTATTCGCTTATTTTAATTAGCTGTACGAATGAAAAAAATTCAACTTTTTTTGTGTTTTCTAATTGGTATACCCTTGTTAGCAGCCCTTTGGTACAAGAAAGATGCTGCACCTAAGGTGGTGGAGGACCAAGTAGTGTTTCACCAATACCTTTCTCAATATCAGTTGTTCGAAGGGGATTTGTCTCAGTTGATTCCAGCTGCGGGAATTGAAGTGATTGATATACAAGCTCCTTTGTTTACTGACTATACGGAAAAACAACGCCTTTTGAAACTCCCTGAGCATCAGAAAGCGAGGCTCACTGGAGATGGATTGTTGAAATTTCCCGAGGGCACTCTACTAGCAAAGACGTTTTACTATCCAGAGACAGCACAAAATCAAGGCAGGCGTTTGTTGGAAACGCGTCTTTTGATTAAGCAAAAATCGACCTGGATTGCGCGAACCTATCAGTGGACTCAAACACAAGATGAGGCCGTGCTAATCGAAGCAGGCGCCGTTGTTCCCGTTGCATTTATCGACGCTCACGCCAAAGTGCGACAGGTCAATTACAAAATCCCAACTACAGCAGATTGTAGAAGCTGTCATCAAGTTGGGAATCAGCTTTTGCCTATTGGTTTTAAAGCACGAAATATGAACCGTAAGGTCCATAGAGCAGGAGAAGAAGTGAATCAATTAACGTATTTACAAGACCAAGGTAAATTGATTCACTCAACGATTACAGCAATCTCTACCGCGGTCAATTACGAAGACCCTGGCCAACCTATAGAACAACGCGTCCGGTCGTATTTAGAGGTGAATTGCGCCCACTGCCATAATCCCCATGGAATGGCTAAAAGTGTAAACCTTGATTTTCGATTGGAAACCCCTTTTCATCACACAGGCATTTGGACCAAAACAGGAAAAATAGCTGCTCGCATGAGCGTCATGGGAGAAAAACATATGCCCAAATTGGGAACCACAGTCCTACACGATGAGGCAGTTGAACTCATCCTGCAATATATCAAACAGTTAAACTAAAACAACAATGAAAAAATTAATGCAAACCAAACTCGGTCGATTGAGAATGCTGGCCATTTTAGAAGGAATATCCTTATTGCTTCTCGTTTTTATAGCACTGCCACTCAAATATATACTGGACTTTCCCATGGGCACTAAAATTATGGGAATGCTACACGGAACCTTGTTCTTGCTATTTCTCTTTAATACCCTCAGTGTAGGTGTCGAACAACAATGGACCTTTCGAAAAACAACGTGGAAAGTCTTGCTCGCTTGTGTTGTTCCCTTTGGAACCTTTTATATCGATAAAAAAATATTGAGCAGACTACCTAGGTAAGACTGTCATATAGTTAACGGTATACACCGAACAACTCGAATAAATTTCTCTATTTAAAGCCTGTGTATTCTCAATTGGAATATATTAATTATGTTATTTTATGAAAAAAGTATATTTTAGTACAGCTATAATTAGATTTATTGTTCCAATAAGGAAGGAGAACTAGCTTTATACGGTATTAGTAACAAAAAATTCGCACTTATGTTGAAAAGATTATTTTTAGTTGTCTGTCTTTTCCCTATGATCTCCTTTGCACAAAAGGGAATAGGGGTAGAGATTAATAGTACACCCCAAGAGTATGTAGAACATATTGTTGCGACCTGGGGAGTTGATAAAGATAAAATTGTGTATATCACAGATGAGACATCGATGTTTAAATTGAGTAGAAGCATCCAAGGATCGCTGCTGTCATTTACCCAAGGGCCGTTGTCAACTAGTGCGGATATCTTGAATGGCAAAGTAACAGAAGCAGGAAAGCGAAAAAAATCAACCTGTGGATTATCTTTAAATAACCTAGATATTGACCACATTAAAAAATATTTAAAAAAAGGCAAGAATTATCAAAAGCTAACCTTGAAGCGAATGTCAGATAACAGCGCATATGAAATTGGGGAAGACCTAACAACTGTCTTGATGTATTCGCAAAAACTCGATTACGTTATTGGAGAGTACTTTCAGATTATCAAGCAACTAGAAGCGGAAGATGTTGATTATATGATTCTGTGTTTTGACGATGAAATAACTAGGCAAATACCTGGAGCATTGAGCAATAACTAAATAAAGTCAGCAGTAAAGATAATAATCCCAAAACTTGTGGTCGTTGACCCTAGCTGTTTAACAACGAAAGAAGAACAAGGCTGTTTATTCTCTTCATCCTATAATGAGTAAGGGCGAACTAAAATAAAAAGTTCACCACTGTGAAACCAAAAAAAGATCTTGTAACAATACAAGATCTTTTTTATCGGATAAGCCTAGACGTGTTGTGCGGTTATTTTTCTTCAGCTGCTTCAAATACCTGCAATACTTGTTTGCCATACTGAGCCTCAAATGCCGCAGGCGTAATTGCAAGCGCTTCTTCATTGACGTAGTGATAGTATTCAGCCCAATCGTCGCTTTCATCCACGTGAGAAGCTGCAACGTAAATCTTGCGTAACCACCCTTGATAGTACTGATATATACTATAGTATTTATTGTTGAAATCCGTTCTAAAGTATAGTAATTTCTTTCTAAAGTTAGTGGCAAATGGAGGGGTATCAAAATGGCTGTATTGCGCATTTTCAACGTAGTTTCGATTGGCGGCATCGTAAGTGAAATACACATATTTACTAGGAAGAGATTGGAAACTACACAAATCTAAATACCCGTCAAAATTGTAATCTTCAATGTATAAATCAAACTTATCCACGATCTCAGTCTCCCAAAATTGAGATTCAATCGGGATTATTCGCTTTTGATTTTTGGAATCAGTCTCTTCGATTTGACTAATGTAATAGGTGTCAGAACCAGGCGATTTTTCCGTAGCTAACACGCGGTAAGACCGCTTAGGATACCCTTTTCCTTTCGGATTAGCCATGTTCAAATTAAAGGTTTCCCCCGTTGACTTATTCGTCCAATATCCGCTAATTTCCCCTTTATTATGATCAAATATCCCCTCAAAAGTATTGCCCAATTCTTCGGTAAAAAAAACGACGTTGCCTGTGATTTCCCCTTCAATCTGTATGGGTTTTTCGTATTTTAAGTAGTAGTAGTAACCCGAAATACGATCGTCAATAATGCGTAAATTCATGTCAAATGCATACGTATTATTGATTTTTCCAGTAAAGTGATACGTATAGTACGCATTGACCTCTTTCCATCCTTTTTTTATGCTTTCACGATATGGATCTTGTTCTAGAGGGGCAAGCGTTTCTGTATAACCTGGAGTACTATCTACTATTTCGAATCTAGAATCCCTTTTTTTTTCACATGAAAGGAGGAGTTGCAACAGGCAGAACGCGCTAATAATTAGTTTCTTTTTCATTTCTTTTGTTGTTTGCTCTAACAAAACTAAGTTGATTTTCGCTGGAGGTGCTTATCCTTTTTATCCCTCTATTACAAGACATGCTCAAGTTGAAAGTCAAGGCATCTTTTCTTATGGTAATGAGTGAGTTCGATCTGTAGCTGAACAAAAAAAGAGCAGGTGATACAGGGCTAGAATCAATGTGTTGAGCGAAAAAAAAGTAAATAGTCCATAGTATTAGCCACAGAAATAAGAGGAATACGCAATTTTTTTTTAAAAAAATTAGACCTATACCTTAAAAGAAGACAATTCATTTTTTACTACTTGGGCACATGAATTAATTTATAATGACACATATAAGTCAGTCATGATGAATATCGATCTCTAGTCTTTACATTTTTTTACTTTTTTGGATATATAGAGTACAATGCTCTATACTTCAATACGCACTAAAGGATAACTGTAATAAATAAACAAGAGGGCAGTATAACAATATAAACGAAATCTCAAATAACAGTAGGAAAACAATCCTGAGGGAGTGAAATAATTGGAGAAAATCGTGAATTTGTTTCCTAGATACAAATAAATCAACAGATTTTTAATTTTTAAATAACATAAGCAGCTTTGCGAATAAATTTGCAACAACAGTTGCGAAAACTCCCGCCATTTATCTTTGGGCACTACTAGAATGCTACCAAAGGATATCGAGAAAAAATCTCATAAAGTAGCTTTGATAGTCAAAATAAATGTAAGATTGAGATTTACCTCTCATTTTATAGTGAAATAATCGAAAATAATCATTTATTTAAATCGTAAATCACTGTGTATTAATGTATTGCGTTTTTCTGAATTGCATTTTTTTAAATTAAATAACACTTTTTTCACATTAAATGAATACCTAAATGGATAGTTTTAAAAATAACATATTATTTTAATAAATAAATGTTATTTTTTCTTATTATTTTGAATAGTTTATGTGTTAAATGTTTGTATTTTAAAAAATATGTATTCATATTGTAATTTTTTTGGTATATTTGCAATAGATATTCACTTACTAAAAATAGAAAATGCTAGATTCAATTGTTTTACAGCTCGAATCGTTGCAACAGGATGATTATTTCGAAGAGTTTTTAGTTCTATTTAATAAAGAAAAAATACAAGGCCGGAATTATATCATCTTGTCAACTATTCCCGTCGCTTTACATTATCGTTTGATACAAGAAGACTATATCATCCAGAAAAGAAGTAAAGTAAAAACGCGATTCTTTTTCTTTAAAAGAACCGTGTATTACTATAAGATTGCCTTGCCAATCTAATACCGATGTTTGTTTACACCCCCAGATAAGGAACTGCAAGCTGATCTGAAATTGCTTATACCTTAAATTAAAAGGTAATCGAGTACTAAAAAGCCCTTTCTAACTAGAATTTGTACGTATTTGCAAAAACCACTACTACTGAGTGTTTGTGAGTACTACTTATCACATCCTACCTGCTCCTCAGGCTATACAGTGGAGCAGGTTTTTTTTTACCTATGTACCCTTGTTTTTTGCGCATTTTTTGCAATTTTCAACTATTTTGATCCTGACTTGTCCTCCTATATATTCGGTTAAGCTATATTGTTTTAACAAAATATTAAGCTATTTATACGGGTATTAATGTTAAAAATAGCGTTAATTTAATTAAATAGTGGGTAGAATTACTTTATTTTGTTTATTTGATTAAATAGGTGATTTTATTGATTATTTCACTATATTTATCACAGCTTATTAAAAGAATAAAATTACACGGTGCAAATAAATGGTATACCATCAAATAAAAAGAGACATTTGGCGTTATACTTCTATATAAAATGGAGATTTATCCAACGATAGTGATTTTAGCTTTGGCAAATACGCGTAGCAAATCTGTTAATTGATTATAAAAATCACAGCAGTGTTGCGAAGTCAATTTAGAGAGAATATTTGTTTTTTGTTTACACCAAGATAGATAAAGAAAGAAAAGATTCGAAGTATAAAAAATATTTGAAGTCGATAGAGTTTATTTTTCACCGTTATCCACACTGCAATCTAATAGGAATACGATATTGAGAATCAATTCTGATCTGAATTTATCAAACAGGTCCTGTTCGGGTTACTTTCCCTGAACAGGATTTTTTTTGGCGCATTGAGTCCAATATAGGGCATAGCCTTCCTTCAAGTGTTGTCCAATAAAAAAGCCCAAGACATCAATCTCAGGCTTTGTGCATTTGCTTACATCGCAATTAGTTTTCCGTTTTCTTTTTCGGCAACTTCTTTTCGCAAAGAACTGCTGGAGAACCGATGGTCTCTTGAGTTGTAATACAACTCAATGCCCTTTTCTTCACAGTATTTTCTACCTGTAAAGTTTTTATCAGCATACTCATCTCCAATAATTCTCACGTGAATGTGAAAAGCGCGTAAAATGTCTTCAAGGTCTTGTTCTGTCGTATAAGGTACAATTTCGTCAACAAATTTGCATCCTTTTAACTGAATATAGCGTTCTACCACCGTTTGTGTGGGTTTGTTTTTTTCTGGTCTATCGATGGTTGGATCTGTTTGTAAACCAACAATCAAATAATCACATTGACGTTTAGCCTCTTCTAACATCTTAATATGACCTGCGTGTAACAAGTCAAATGAACTAAATGTAATACCAATTTTTTTTGTTGTCATAGCAATAGGGGGTTAAAAGTTTATAATCGATTTGCTTGTTGTAAGATGCAATACGGTTAAACTTTTTGATAATATGGGCAAAAATAAAGAGTTTTTACCTAAATATCCAAATGATTTAAGGTAATATTAAGGGGAACTTAGTAAAAATCATTATTAATTATACAAATAAAGACTATTTGTATGTATTTTAAATAAAAAAAGAACGTTTAGGTATACAACTACATAAACGTTCTTTTGACTACTATATTGTGATCGTTGTATTAATCTAAGGAACTTTTTCCGCTGTAGTAACACTTTCTCGCTTCCAAGAACAAATAGTATTGCACCCCAAATAGGATGGAAGCAAGGACTAAATGAGCCGTTTGAGAGCCAAAAGGGAAATGAGCATATTGCATCAGTATACCAGTTAGAATCTCTAGAACCAAGAGAATAGCAACCCATTTTACTTTGGAGAAACCTAAGTTTAGCTTTTTATTCAAGAAGAATAAATAAAAATTCAACACAAACACCAGAATAGAAAAGCTGCGGTGAATATAAAATTCAATTGTAGGGTTGTTTAACCACAAGTATTCGTTGGTAATTCCCGCTTTTACCTGCTCATCTACAAATTCGCGTACTTGCGTACCCAATACTACTTGTGCTAAAGTTAGTAGGAGCGTTATCACAGTTAGTACACGGAAGGTAGCATTGTATTTTTTGATTTCGGTTTTATCTTTGGCTACTTTAATAATATGGATAATGATAGCGACAATAACCAAAGCCATTACCATGTGAACCGTAATTTTAATCGGGTTGAGTACCGAATATACTACAGTAGCGCCTAACCAAGCTTGGAACCCCATTAAGAAAACGACCAACCAAGAGGCTAAAACCAATTTTTTGCGCGTTTTCCAATAACTACCAGATGCAATGGCCATAGCTACACAAGCCAATCCTGCTAATGCGCCACATAGACGATTGATGTATTCGATCCAAGTGTGTTGTGGATTGAATTTGGCGTAATCGTGTTTAGTGTATTTCTCCCAATGCTCCTCTTCGTAACTAGCAGAAGTCGTAAAGGTGTCTTTTGCTTTCCAAAGTGCATCGTCGTGAATAATCATTTGTCCTTTTTCGTAAGTGCGATCGGGTTGCCACATCAGGACTTCCTCGTCCGTAGGCGGAATGTAATAACCAAAGCATTTTGGCCAATCTGGACATCCCATGCCCGAACCAGTCATCCGAACAGCAGCTCCAGCAAATATTACCAAGTACACCAGTACCAGGGAAAGTTTCGCCAAAGGTAAAAAAGAGCTTTTCATACTATTATTTATTTACAATTGTTAGTCCCATTTTCTCCGCTTTTGCCAACATAAAGTCATATGCCGCATCATACTCATTGGGAATTACCCCCTCTAGAATCGCTTCTTTTATCGCTTCTTTTAAAGTACCTATCTCTCTGCAGGGTTGTAGATTGAACAGCGTCATAATTTCCTCTCCCGTAATTGGCGGTTGGAAATTGCGGATGTGATCCCTTTCTTCCACTTCAACGATCTTCTTGCGAACCAGCTGAAAGTTGTTGTGGTATTTTTTGAATTTATTAGGGTTTTTAGTGGTGATATCAGCCTCACATAAAATCATGAGATCTTCTACGTTTTCACCTGCATCAAATACTAAGCGACGTACAGCCGAATCGGTAACCTCTTTTTGCGACAGTACAATCGGTCTAGAACTCATCATGACCATTTTTTGTACGAATTTCATCTTTTGATTCAACGGCATATGCAAGCGCGTAAAGATGGTTTTGACCATCTTGCCGCCCAAGAATTCGTGTCCGTGAAACGTCCATCCTTGTCTTTTTGAAAAACGCTTGGTAGGCGCTTTTCCAATATCGTGAAGTAAGGCTGCCCAACGCAACCACAAATCATCGGTATTTTCTGCTATATTATCCACTACCTCTAGGGTGTGGTAAAAGTTGTTTTTATGGGTATGTCCTTCGATTTCTTCTACTTGGTTTAAAGCGATTAATTCGGGTAAAATCAAGTGAAGTAATCCCGTTTTGTACAGCAATAAAAAACCCTTAGAAGGTTTTGATGCCAAGAGAATTTTATTGAGTTCGTCCACAATGCGTTCACCAGAAATAATTTCTAAGCGGTGTGCATTCTTTGTAATAGATTCGATAGAAGCCTCATCAATGATAAAATCAAGCTGGGTAGCGAAGCGAATGGCGCGCATCATGCGCAAGGGATCATCCGAATAGGTGATATCGGGATCTAAAGGCGTGCGAATGACCTTGTTCGCCAAGTCGGATACGCCGTTAAACGGATCAATTAGCTGGCCGAAGGTAGCTTCGCTCAGCGACAAGGCTAGGGCATTGATGGTAAAATCACGTCTGTTTTGGTCGTCCGCTAGGGTACCATCTTCTACCACAGGATTGCGACTGTCAAAGTGGTAGGATTCTTTACGCGCACCAACAAACTCAATGTCGATGTCGTCATAGCGCAACATAGCCGTGCCATAGTTCTTGAACACCTGAACTTTAGGGTGATTGGGAAGTAAATTCGAAACCGCTAAAGCCAATTCAATACCACTGCCAACGGCAACGATATCAATGTCTTTCTTGGAATCTCTCTCGAGTAAAAAATCGCGTACAAAACCGCCAATTACATAGGCCTCTACCTTCAAGTTTGTTGCGGCTTGGGTAATTATCTCAAAGATGGGATGTTGTAGGGCTTCTTTATAAGTTGGGTTATCTAGGGTCATAGTTTCTAATGGCACCGTTTACTTTCTAATGATCGTTACTTGTGCGTTTTCTTTTAATTTAATGATAGTAGAAGGTTTGTGGGGTTTGGTTTCCTGTTGTTTGAGGTTCACCACATAATCCACCCCTTCAAGAATGCGTAAATCAATATCCATAAAATTTTGAGGAGAAGGAAAACCACTGAGGTTTGCAGAGGTTGAAACCAAGGGAACCTTCATGCGCTCAATCAAATTGTAACAAAAAGTGTCTTTGACGATTCGAACACCTAAAGATTGATCTGCCGAAATAATTTCTGGCGCTACAATTTTAGGGTTATCTAAAATCAACGTAGTCGGCTTGTCACTGAATTCTAATATCTCCCAAGCGACTTCTGGAATATTGTGAAAAACACGGTGTAAAAGGCGATCGCCGTTTACCAAGACAATCATGCTCTTGCTCTCCGCACGTTGTTTTAATTGATATATTTTTTTGATGGCTTCCGAATTAGTCGCATCGCAACCAATACCCCATATCGTATCCGTCGGATACAAAATTATACCGCCATTTTTAATCACTTCAAAAGCGTTGTGAACTTCTTTTTGGATATCTTCCATTATTTGCTTCCTTAACAATAAAATTGGTTCTTTATTTTAAGGGCTTAAAAATACTAAAAAAATAGGATACACGTCGGGCTTGGAGCAGAAGAAATGTATTGCCACTTTCAAAAAAGAAAGAATTATAATATTTTTAAGAGGAGTACATCTTTTTTGGCTTACTTTTAAGACGCCTAAAATTAGTTATAACATGAATGTGAAACGCAGAAAGGATTTTAATAAAGAAGAGGTATTAGCCATGTATGCCAAGGTGACAAAGAACACCTTGATGGAAACATTGGAAATTAATTATATAGATGCTGGTCCAGAGTTTTTAGTGGCTACAATGCCCGTAAATCAACGCGTACATCAGCCAGCGGGTTTGTTGCACGGCGGTGCCATGGTGGCACTCGCAGAGAGCTTGGGTAGTGGTGCTTCGCTTATGCTCATCGACCCAAATGAACATGAAATTAGAGGAATTGAGATTTCCGCTAATCACGTGCGCAGCAAAAGAGCTGGACTCGTAACGGGAACAGCGCGTCTGATACACCGTGGTCGAACCCTGCATTTGTGGGAAATTCGCATTACAGATGAAAACGATGTATTGCTGTCGGTATGTAAAATAACCAATATAGTAATCGAAAAAAACAAAGGGTAATGAAGTTATATGAAACGTGGTTCACGCATATAAAAGAAGACAAGCCTTTTGTACTGTATAAAAAACCAGGCCAAACCAAAGTAAAAGGCTTGTTTCAGTGCGATTCTACACTACATCTCGTTTCTAATTTTAAAGAAAAAGGATTTGTTCTTGCACCTTTTTACGAAGGGGTGCGCTTTTATATTCCCTTGGACGCATCGGTGCAACTAGAGGCAGATTGGACGAAAGAACCGCTGCAAGTAGAATCGCTTGGTGGGGATAAATCCGCCGCTGCCTTATTGAATTACGAGGAACAACCTGCGAAAGCCAATTTCGAAGATTTGGTTCGCCGTTGTGTACAGGCGATTAAACAGGGTAAGTTCGCAAAAGTAGTGCCTTCTCGCAAAGAAGTAGTGCCGTTGCAGGTAGCAGAGGTAGCAACGTTGTTTGATCAATTGCTCGCGGCCTATCCCGAGGCTTTTTGCTATGTGATTTACCACCCTCAAGTAGGAATGTGGATGGGGGCGACGCCCGAAACACTCATTGAACTAACAGGACAAACCTTGCGGACAATGGCCTTGGCAGGAACCCAGGTCAACCACGGAATGGAAGAAGTACACTGGGGCGAAAAAGAAAAAGAAGAACAACAATATGTAACGGATTTTATCGTAGATCAGTTGCAGCCTTTGAGCAGCACAATCGACCTATCGCCACCTTTTACCAAAAGAGCAGCTAAAGTCATGCATATTTGTACGAGTATTCAAGCCGAATTGAAGCAAGACGACGTGCAAACACTGGTCGAGGCCTTGCATCCAACACCCGCAGTTTGTGGAATGCCCAAATCGGTCGCACGCGATTTTCTTATTCGTGAAGAAGGCTATTCCCGAAAGTACTATGCTGGTTATTTAGGAGAACTCAACTATACCTCCCCAAATGAGCAAACAACCAGTGCGTTGTTTGTCAATTTGCGATGTATGGAGATTGAAAAAGAACAAGTAAATGTGTATATTGGGTGTGGCGTGACGGCAGAGAGTGATCCAACGAGTGAATTTGTGGAAACGGTAAACAAATCAACCACCATGAAAAAGATTTTATTTTAAGCGTATGAAAGTAGATATATTAGCCTTTGGCGCCCATCCAGACGATGTTGAATTGGGATGTGGTGCAACACTTGCAAAAGAAATTCACCTGGGTAAAAAAGTAGGAATTATCGATTTAACCCAAGGGGAATTAGGAACGAGAGGAAGTGCGGAAATTCGAGCACAAGAAGCCGCCGCTGCCGCCGCTATTCTAGGGGTTTCAGCCAGAGAAAATTTAGGTTTTCGCGATGGCTTTTTTGTCAATGACGAAGCACATCAGTTGGAAATCATTAAAATGATCCGCAAATACAAACCGGAGGTTGTTTTGTGTAACGCCATCGACGATCGCCATATCGATCATGGAAAGGGTAGTAAATTGGTGTCTGACGCTTGTTTTTTGGCTGGATTAAGACGTATTGAAACAGCTATAAACGGTGTAGAGCAGGAGGCATGGCGACCTAAATTGGTGTATCACTACATCCAGTGGAAAAACATTGAACCTGACTTTGTTGTAGATGTAACAGGATTTATCGATCAAAAGATGCAAGCCGTCTTGGCTTATGCTACCCAATTTTATGACCTAAACTCCAAAGAACCTGCTACGCCAATTACCTCAAAAAACTTCCTCGATAGCATTGTTTATCGTGCTCAAGACCTGGGGCGATTGATTAATACTGAACATGCTGAAGGATTTACGGTAGAAAGATATGTGGCAGTCAATCGGTTAGATGATTTGATGTAAAATTTTTCAAAAAATGCTTGCAACCTAAGGAAATATGGCTACCTTTGCAAGCGTCAAAATAAGACAAAAACGGTGGTTATAGCTCAGCTGGTTAGAGCGTCGGATTGTGGTTCCGAAGGTCGTGGGTTCGAAACCCATTAATCACCCAAAAAAACTTATCGTAAAGGAGGATGGTTATCATCAACCGATACAAAGAAAAAGGTGAATGTGTTTGAAACACCTAAAGAAAATACACGGTGGCTATAGCTCAGCTGGTTAGAGCGTCGGATTGTGGTTCCGAAGGTCGTGGGTTCGAAACCCATTAGTCACCCAAAAAAACAAACACGGTGGTTATAGCTCAGCTGGTTAGAGCGTCGGATTGTGGTTCCGAAGGTCGTGGGTTCGAAACCCATTAATCACCCAAATAAAAAGCGCATGATCTACTAATCATGCGCTTTTTTTGTGCTTTTTCCAAGCCTAGCTTTGTACGGCTTGCCTATTGCTTTTGCTTATGCTCAAACCCTACAATAGGAGCAACCCTGTCCACTAAAACTTATACCCTACACTCAATTGAAAGACGCTTTGTTTAGTGTCATCTCCAACTTTGTTGATCTTCGTCAATCCAAGATTATAGCGCGCATCGAAGAATAGTCCAAAAGACAAATCATAGGCAACCCCTAAATTTAGACCGAAGTCAACGGTGTTTACCAAGTCTTTATTGTCTTGTGTAACCGTAATTCCATTGGCCGTTATTTCTATTTCTGATTTTACGTTAAACCCTAGTTGTGGTCCCGCCTGAAGACTTAGCCCCTCAGCTACATAGTATTTGGCCATAATAGGAACATTGATGTAATTCATCTTAAATTGAATATCGGCATCGTATAAACCGAAGTATTCGCCTAAGCTTTTGTCAAATTTACTTCCTTGGGTAGAGTATTGAAGCTCTGGTTGCAAGGCAAATTTTTCTGTTACAAAAAACTCTGCTGCTACCCCAATATTGAATCCCGCTTTTGTTTTGCTAGAAGGTTCATTGGTAATTGTACTGATGTTTAATCCAGTCTTTAACCTAATGTTTGTGTCTGGTTTTTGTGCATGAGCTTGTACGCCAAATGCGAAAATAGCCAAAAGGCTCATCGTAATTTTTTTCATAGTAGATGAAGTTAGATCTTAGCGAAAAAAGAAGTATGCAATAAAACAACTACTTCTTTTAGGTTTGAGGGTGAATGAGAATAAAATCCAATCACCCTTTCTTCCTTATATTAGATTAAAATTTGTATCCTACAGAAAGTTGGAATACGCTGTTCTTAGAAGAACCTTCTCCATCTTTATCTAATTTTGAAAGTCCTAAATTATAGCGAAGATCGGCAAACACACCCATCGGTAGTTCATAACCAACACCAAAGTTCAATCCAAAATCAACTTTTTTCGCATAGTCTTTAATGTCTTGTGATTCTTTAATACCAGATATTTTTTCTTCTTCTTCTGCTTTTACTAAAAATCCAACTTGCGGACCTGCTTGAAGGCTTAACCCGTCTATTACATAGTATTTAGCCATAATAGGAACATTGATGTAATCAAAGGAAGCTTTAAATGAATAAGGGCCTTTTACTCCTTGTGTTGAATATAGAACTTCGGGCTGCATAGCAAACTTTTCGTTTATAAAAATCTCAGCTACAGCTCCAACGTGAAATCCTGTTTTGCTTTTTGATTCATCGATGTTAGTTACCGACGTAACGTTTAAACCTGCTTTTGCCCCAATTTTAACATCTGGAGTCTGTGCGAATGCTACACCACTTGTAGCGAAAATAGCCAATAGGCTCATTGTAATTTTTTTCATATGATATAATTGTATTTAATGGTGAATTTACGGTTAAAAGTATTGAATTTTTTTATCTAAATATACTAAAGAGTAAATTATTTGACGTTAATTTTTCAATTGTGCTTTGTCTTATTAGTATAAATTTAATTAATATTCATGACATATAAGTGATAGGGTAGGGAGGGTTTTCACTGTAAAACGAATGGGATATCACCTAACTCGTTGATCGCCTATGTCGATTCTTTGCTGTTGTGTGGAATAAAATTCAATAAACGCTGCTTATTTTACGCCTTCTGCGTTTATTATCATGTATCCTAGCCTATACAAAGCAATACCAGCTGTCCTAAGGACAAACAAGAGGGGATGTAGGTACTATCAAACAAGTAAAGCCTAGGTGGAGTAAAAAAAAATTGAGACCTTTGTGTACATAATCCCTTGGATAATGCAAAAACAAATCATTGAAGCAAAAGTTTGCCCGCTTGAATACGCAGTAAAAGCAATTAGTGGTAAATGGAAAATTCCAATTATTTGGAGAATTAACGAAGGCGAAAAACGGCCAAGTGAGTTTTTACGTGGCATCGCTACTGTGGATCGCCGTGTGCTCAATCAACAGCTCAAAGAACTAGAAGAAGCGGGTATTTTATTCAAACAGCGCTTTGACGAAGTGCCTCCTCGTGTAGAGTATACATTAACCCCTATGGGGATACAGTTGGTAGACGTTTTAAAACAACTCAATGCTTGGGGATGCTGTTTACTCGAACAACACAATAAGTAAAAGACTTTTTTTACATAGGGATATACCTTCTCGCCTTACGATCTAAATCTTAGTAGGTAAACTTCTAGTTTTTTAATGAAAATGAGCCAAAAACAGCATAAATCAAGTCAATATGTTCTATTTTCATTCGGAATGCTCAAAATAGGAGTGAATTTTACCTACTGATTTTTTGTTTTTTTTGCGTTTTAAACAATATTAATACGATAGATTTTCATTTCGCTTAACGTTTTTTTTTTGTGTATTAAAAAAAAATTAAAAATATAATTTCCCCCCTTTTTTTCTTGTTTATTAACTAGAATGGTATTTCCTTTGTTGGGGAATTAAATAATTGAGTGGAAGTTCTTTTAGACGCGTATCTTCTTTTTAAGTAAGGCGAAAAAGAAGGTGCAATTTTAAGTTAAAAGAGAACTTTTCGTTTTTAATTTTAAAAAATATAAGTGTTCTGTTTAATTGTTTGTTGTTTCATAATAGTCCTTATTTTTTAAATTAAAAACAAGTAGTGCGAACAAAGTTGTTCGTATTGCGAAACAAAATTTTGTGAAAAAGAAAAAGCAGGATGATTTTATTGTCCTGCTTTTTCTTTTTACTTTAGCGGTGTCCGGTTTTCGCAGTTCATTATTGACGCTACTGCGTACGGTCTGCATATAAGAAGGTGTAAGCCTACATGCATATAATACGAACTAGATAAACCGCATCAACTACAAAACAACAACGATGTCTCTACCTAAACTTACCGTACAACAGCTCCTTATACCCCATGGTCCAATCATCAAAGCATTCAAAGCACAAGCACAAACTTTTTGTTTACCTGGGAACCACCTACTAGAGAAGGAGGAATATTCAACCAAAGCAAGCAAGGCATATTGGGTGAAATCGGGGAGTGAGGTAGTGGCTTATTTTGTTCTTCGTACGGAATTGTATTTTGGACATTTGACGGAATTTTACCTTTTGCCTAAGTTTTTTAGGGAAGAAGGACTAGAACCCCTAGTCAATAAAATTAAAGAAGTAGCCTTAAAGGAGAAATTCAACTATTTGATGGTATGGAGTTCGCATGAAACCAATCTGATTTATGAACAACTAGGCGGACAGCTATCAAAGGTTTGGAATAAGGAGTTTTTAGGACAACCGACCACCGAATACTACCTTACAGTGGTGGGTGAACCTTGGGTTGATCTACAGACAGCTGGACTGGTGTGTTTGGATGGTGACAAACTGCTGTTAGCCTTTAGTAAGAATAAACAAGCGTGGTATTTACCTGGTGGAAAAATAGATTCAGATGAGGATAGTAAACAAGCGTTAATTCGCGAAATTGAAGAGGAATTATCCCTTTGTTTACAACCCGATAGACTCTCCTTTTTAACCCCCATTGTAGCGCCCGCTTTTGGTGAAAAAAAGAATATCATGATGCAACAAGCCTGTTACTACTATGAATTAAAAGGAGAAACAATAACCGTTGCCAATGAAATTGGTGGAGTACAGTATTTTACTAAAGAAGAATATCTCCAACATCAAATTCCCGTTCCTGGTGTATTGAAAGTGTTCGAATTTTTGGCCGAGTCGTTTAGATAAGACGAAGAAAAAGCACAATTACAAAAAAATTAACACCTCAAATTCTTGTGTTTTTTGGAAAAAAAATATTTTTGTTTCCATGAAATATGCATCACTAGTCGTGTTACTTTTCTTTGTTAACTTTATTGCTACCCCAACTATTGCGGTGTTAGCAGGCATTGAATTGGATATACCGATGATTGCTATTTCGGAAGAAAATAAAAAACCAATTACCAATGCAGAGGAAGAAGAAAAAGGTCACTTCAACGACTTTTTCCACGTTCAAGACGATTTTGTGTATCAAAATGTTGATGGCGAAGGACTTGCTTTTGCACACTTAAAGTTAATATACGAATCTCAAGAGTTTGATGTCGTATCTCCTCCTCCAGAATTTTTTGTTGCTTAAAGAAAAATAAGACGCGTATTAGGGGTACACGACCGTGTTCAGTATGGACGATTGTCCTGTTTCGGTGTGGATTTACGTCTTGTTTATGCTGTTTGTTTGAAGCAAAGAGCAATCCCCTTCACCTTGTATTTTCATTGGTTAATCCCTTAGTATTGATAAGGAGTTTACCTGTTGACAGGGGGCGATAATCGCCTTCTATGCAACCGCTATGACTCTGTTTATCACCTAGCTGTGGACACCAGTGAGATTAATTCTTTAGTAAACAAAATATGATACATACTATGCGTTTAGCAACATGGAAAAAAAGTGTTGCTCCAGGCCTTGTGGTCTTTTTAGTAGCGCTTCCCTTGTGTTTGGGAATCGCACTAGCCTCTGGCGCCCCGCCGATTGCTGGAATTATTTCAGGCATCATCGGGGGTGTTGTCGTCGGATTTTTAAGTCACTCAAATGTTAGCGTCAGTGGTCCGGCAGCGGGCTTAGCCGCCATTATTTTAGCCGCCATTAGCGAGTTGGGATCTTTCCAACTCCTACTTACTGCCGGAATTATTGCTGGAGTAATCCAGTTGATTTTGGGCTATTTGAGACTAGGTGCAATTGCCAATTTTTTTCCTTCTAGTGTTATTGAAGGGATGTTGGCCGGAATTGGATTGGTAATCTTGATCAAGCAATTGCCCTTAGTATTGGGCATTGATGCCTTGAGCGACCTGACGAGTATGGCAGTTATTCACAAAGGAACACTCGCCATTGCATCCCTATCCTTGGCTATTTTGATCTTGTGGAACAAGAGTAAAGCACTGCGCGCTATTACCTTTTTACCAGCAGCACTGGTCGTGGTAGTCCTCGGAATAGCAATCAATCAATATTGGACCTATATTGGAAGTTCTTGGGCGATTGATACCACCCAATTAGTCGCCATCCCTTTATTAAATGATTTCTCTGAAATTTCTTCCCTATTTGTGTTTCCCGATTGGAGTGGATTGACCAATCCAACGGTGTGGATTATCGCTGCTACAATTGCCGTGGTCGCTTCTATTGAAACCCTGTTGTGTATCGAAGCAACTGATCGCTTGGATCCGCTAAAGCGCAGTACCAATACCAATAGAGAGCTCAAAGCACAAGGAATCGGAAATATACTGAGTTCACTTGTAGGTGGTTTGCCCATGACTTCCGTTGTCGTGCGTTCTTCTGCCAATGTCAATGCCGGCGGACGCTATAAAGCCTCGGCTATTATCCATGGGGTTTTACTGTTTTTAGCCGTGCTTTTGTTGCCTCTAGTGTTGAATATGATACCCTTGGCTTCTTTAGCTGCTGTGCTGATTTTAGTTGGGTATAACCTCGCTAAACCAACCGTTTTGCTCCATTTTTGGCACAAAGGCTATACGCAATTCCTGCCGTTTATCGTCACTTTTGTTATGGTGGTCGCAACCGATCTTTTAGTCGGCGTTTTAGCGGGAATGGCTGTTAGTGTAGCCTTCTTACTGCTTGGTAATGTGCGCAAAGCCTTTTCTATGCAGCAATCCGTCCAAAATGAACAACGCACCTTTACCTTGACCTTGGCACAAGAGGTGTCCTTTCTCAACAAAACAGCAATCAAAAACAAACTGTATCAATTGCCTGACAATTGTCACTTAGCCATTAACGCTAAGCAAATGGGATATATCCACATCGATGTGGTCGAGCTACTTCAAACTTTTATCAATGAAAAAGCCAAAGAAAAAAATATCCTAATTACCACCACTGGATTTCATACTGCTATCCACGTGGACCAAGGGCAACAACACATTATTTTATCACACAGAAAAACCATTTAAAGATGAACTCATTTACAAAAGAAATATTAGCAAATACTACACCAGCACAAAGTTTAGACCTCTTGTTAGAAGGCAACAATCGCTTCGTTAACAACTTAAAATACAACCGAAATTTCCTGCACCAATTGCAAGAAACAAAAGACGGACAACATCCACATGCCGTGATTTTGAGCTGTATGGATAGTCGAGCTCCTTTAGAACATGTTCTCGATCAGGGGATTGGAGACATTTTTAGCCTGAGAATTGCCGGAAATGTATTGACAGACGAGGTAATTGGCAGTATGGAATACGCTTGTAATGTCGTAGGGAGTAAACTTATCTTTGTATTAGGCCACAGCCGTTGTGGTGCGATAACAGGCGCTTGCAACCACACGAGCTTGGGAAAACTCGACACCATTTTGGAGCGCATTCACCCCGTGGTGGATAAAGTGAAAGAACAGCACAAAGACACAGCTATTTCGCAAACAGAGCTCATCGAATTAGTAACAAAAGAAAATGTACGCACTATCGTAGAACAACTACAACAAATCAGCCCCTCTTTAACTAAACTAATTGCCGAGGGACAAATTGGCGTAGTCGGTGGCTATTACGATGTAGTAAGCGGAAAAGTAGAATTGATTTGTTAGGATTAAATAGCCTATCACTCTCAACAAAAAAGCCCCTCCTTAGGGGCTTTTTTAGTTTTCTTATCACTTACAACAAACGATATAAAAACAGAAGTAAATCTTATATTGAGAATATTTACACATATTTAAGTGAATATATGCGATTTATTTGTACTTTTAACGGAAGTGTTCCCGTGTTAAATAAATAGGGATTCTGTATTGGTAGTTGCACTTGAATCTCAGTAATTGCGTTTGTATAGTATAATCAAGGATTTTGTTTAGTAAAACCGCCTTTTTGATTCGTATACCTAAAAGCAAAGCTGTGAGAATTGAAAAAATCGTACAAATAGTTGAATAGTAAAAAGCAAAACTATGTTAGATGCAAATGATGTAATCAGTAGATTAAAACATTTACTTGGGTTAAAAACGGATTTAGAGCTCGCTAATTTATTAGAGATAAAACCCAATACGTTGTCGTCTTGGAAAATTAGAGCTATGGTGCGTTATGATAAAATCATTGAGGTTTGCACCAAGTATAAGATCGACTTAAATGAGGTGTTTTTGATTCATCCCAATTCAGTGTATAACGTTGATTTAGAGGATCGGATCGTAAAAATGATTTCGGTAGATCATCATATAGAGTATTTTATGAATCCGGATAAATGCTTGGCGAGTTCGCCTTGTTGTGTATTTCCCACAGAAGAAGCGGTAGATATCGCGTTTCAACTAGGTGTGGAGCACATGTTTCCCACCATCAAAGTTAGTTCTTATTTGCTGTCCAAAAGAATAGAACTCTCCGAGATGAAACCGTGGAATATATATGTATTAGTCGTTGAAAATCGCGGTATTTTATGCTATCGCTTTAAGCGCAAAACGGAAGCCAATACGCTGTTGTTTGTAGCAGACAATGAGGCTTTTGAAAGCTTAACCCTCCGAGAGGACGAGATTCGCGAAGTGTTTTGTATACGCGGTATTTTCTTGCCCCATGTGAAGAATTTATCAAAAATTTAAAAGTTTGATTTTAAGGATATTTGCACAGGTGCAGCTATCCTTTTTTTACTTTTCAGGCTATCCTATTGCCCTTTTTGGATTTCACTCGGTGAAAAACCGTATTTCTTTTTAAATGCAGTTGAGAAATGGCGCTGATTCTTGTAGCCAATGCGCTCGGAAACCTCACTTATCGTTAGGACCTCATCCAAGAGTAAGTCCTTGGCATGTTCCATTTTTTCATGTGCCCAAAAAGCAAATACCGTCGTGCCAAATAGTTCTTTAAAGCCCTTTTTTAATATAAAATCATTGGTTCCCACCTGATGGGCAAGGCCAAGTAATGATTGGGTGCTGTCTAAATTTTGCATCATATAATCTCGAACGGCATATATCCTATCGATGTCGGTTTGCTTTAACGATCCTTTATAGGGTTCGTCCCCATAGAATTGCTCTAGTTGCAAGAGCAATAGTTCGATGACTTTAGCTTCTAGAAATAACCGCTTAAACATTCCTTTCTTCTCACAGGTGATAATCTGTTCGATGAGCTGGTACATCTGATGATTGATTTGGTAGTGTTGTGGATGGAGCAAACTCGATTTTCCCTTTTCAATGGCATTTCGGAATTGAGCAAAAAGCGGGTGGTCCTCAGGCAAATATCGCGTAAAGAAATCAGGTCTTAGGTTGATTTCACACAGCTGAAAAGGTTGAGCATCCCATTGCATTTTGCCACCTAAACCATTTGTATATAACAAATTGTGCGAATGGGCACTAAAACTAATATCCTTGTCAAATTGACTGGTGTGAGCCGTGCTCTTTCCCTTGAGGGTAAAGTGCATCTCAATGGTTTCAAAATTGCTTTCAAACCCCAAGTGCAACGCCTTGGCTAGGCGAACATCTCCAAAACCAATATGCACCCCATCAAAGTATATTTCCTTGTAGAACCCCTTTCCTAGAACAGAATCTAAATAAGTGGTATGTTCTTTTATACCCCCTTCTTCCAAATCAAAAAAAGAGGTCGGATAGTTTTTCTCTACTAAAGTATGCTTGTGTTTTAAATCGTACAAACGCAACGTCATCGCCATAAGATCATTTTTTTTGACGGATTTTTTACTCCGTATTTGAAACATAGAGGTGAGCGTTAGCCATTACCTTTGCGCAAATATAACAATTGTTTAGAATGATTCTTAATAAATAAAGAAATTTATCTTTCCCGTTTCACAAATGAAAATGGAAAATAGAAGCTTGCATTCGAACATATTAGTACAATTTTAAAACTACATAAGGATGGATAAACAAAGAGAACTCATTTTGGCTGGAAAATTACCCAAAGTTATGATACAATTGGCTTGGCCCGCTATTGTAGCTATGGTTTTATACGGTTTAAACAATTTTTTAGATGGCTTATTTGTCGGACATCTAGTGAGTAATACAGCCTTGGCTGCTGTGGGAGTTGCTTATCCCTTAGCGCAATTTGCCCAGGGATTCGGAACGTTAATCGGAACGGGAATTGGTTCGGCTATAAGCATTTGGATTGGTGCAAAAGACACAGATAAGCTCAAAAAAGCCATGGGATCTGTAAACTACTTAACCCTTGTTTTTTCAATTGCCTTGACGATTCCCTGTTATATTTTTGCAGAAGAACTCGTGTATATGATGGGAGGACGAGGGGAAATCCTCTCCCTTGGTGTAGAGTATTTTCGAGTAACCATTTTGGGAAGCTTTTTCTGGATTCACGGTTTGGCACTCAATATGATCGTAAGGGCAGAAGGGCGCATGAAAACTGCAGCCTGGATGATTGCTGTTGGACTTCTAGTGGATTTGGCGTTAAAACCCTTGTTCATATCCACCCTTGGTTGGGGTGTTGCAGGTGCTGCCTGGGCAACGAATTGTTCCATGTTGATCTACACCCTTCTAGGTATATGGTATTATGCTGGCGGAAAAGCTTCTTTCCAAACGAGATTCTGGTCGTTACAGCCCAACAATTCCATCATAAAAGAAACATTTGCTTTGGGAATGCCCGGTTTTATTATGATGGTGATGATCGTCATCCAAAATATTGTCGCCTTCAATGCGTTGGCCAACTATGGAACGGATGGAGATATAGCCTTTTATACCGCGGTTAATCGTTTCTATATTTTGTTGAATACCCCCCTTTGGGGCTTGATGCGCGCCTTACAACCCGTAGCAGGAATGAACTATGGAGCCCAAAACTACGATCGAAGCATACGGGCCTATCGCTTGTTCTCCCTCGTTGGATTAGCAGTTCTTTTGCCCTTTTGGATCTTAGTTATGCTCTTTCCTTCAGGTTTGCTAGCGGTGATGATCCCTAACGTAGAATTTTTACCTCAACAATTGTTCGATTTCCGTTTGTACATGAGTGTGCTCCTAGTTTTGCCCTTTGTATTTATGGCGATGGTGTGGTTCCCCTCAATTGAAGATGCTAAACCCGCTACCTTGATTAGCCTGCTCCGCCAAGTGGTGTTTTATATTCCCATTCTCCTTATTGTACCTCCTATCTATGGAATCAGTAGTGTGTATTGGGCAAGCGCCGCGATTGATTGGGTCATCTTCGCACTCGTCATCTTCGCCGTGATCCGCAGTGCAAAAAAACTCAAAACCAAAGCGATATTACTATCCAAATCTCCTATGGTTGTACCCATACCTGCGGAAGAAATCAAATCTTAAACTTATTTTAAACTCTAATATTGTAAACATGAATGATTCAACAAAAATTAAATGGTCTTTTATTTCGAGTATTATCGCGTCCATCCTTTGGGTTATTGGCGATATCCTCATTGTAGGGTTTCACGTAGACCCTGCCAAGTATCCATTATTTACCGAAACCTATGTCGATCAACTGGATCACACCTTAGCCTTGCTGATGATCGAAGGCTCTTCTCAACGCCTGATGTGGGGCGCCCTTTTACCTGCTATGTCGGCGTTTTTGTTCTTGCCCGGGGTGTGGTTAGCCTTTCAATTCTTTAAAGATAAATCTAAACCTTACGCCTGGTTAACCTATTTTATCCTGATAATCAGCGTGGTATTGATGCCTTTAGGACATGCCGATTTTTACTATACAGGAGAAGCGTTTAAAGCAATTTATCACACAGATCCTAGTGCACATCCCTATTTGATCGAAATGGCTACCGGGTTTACCCAAGTGCTTTACATCGCCTGGGGAACGGCTATTGTCGTGTTGTTATTGGGGTGGTTGCTGTTTTCGATTCTCGTATTTCTCAATAAAACAGTACTGCCTAAATGGATAGGGTTTATTTCTCCCGTATTTATTACCCTCTACCAACAACCCATCAAAATTATGCTGCCCGACGGACTTTTAAAAGCGTGGATTAGTGCCGCAGGATTTAATATCGCTTATCTAATCTTCTTTATTTTACTTACTGCCTATTATTACAAACGAGCAAAAAACCAGTCTCCTTTGTTGTAAGTGGTGAGTGGTAAGTGGTAAGTGGTAAGTGGTGAGTGGTGAGTGGTAAGTGGTATGTGGTAAGTGGTAAGTGGTAAGTGGTAAGTGGTAAGTGGTGAGTGGTGAGTGGTAAGTGGTAAGTGGTAAGTGGTAAGTGGTGAGTGGTGAGTGGTACTCACTACTCACTACTCACTATTCACCACTCACTATTCACCACTCACTATTTTATTTTTCATTGATCTTATCAAACCTAAAATCATTTTTTTAATGGTTATCAATTGATTAAAATACAGGTCATCTATTGCAGCTAACTTTAGATTTGTAGCAATTATTAATTGAGTTTCTAATTCAGTTAAACTTCCTAAGGCTATGTATAAAAACCGGATAAATTCTTTATAACTCCCTCTCGCACTTCCCTCTGCTATATTGGAAGGGATTGATACTGCACTTCTTCTTATTTGACTAGTTAAAGTATACAACTCAGTTTTTGGGAAGCTATTGGTTAATTTATATATATCACTCACGTAATTTATACTCATAACCCATACTTCTAAATCTTTATGTGTTTTCATGGCTTAAAATTTTTGGAATCATATTACAAATTGTAAGCCAAAAAATTTCAACTCACTATTCACCACTCACCACTCACCACTCACTACTCACTATTCACTTCGCATATTCCAAATCTTTCCACTAGTAACGAGAGAAGAAAAGACTGCTAAAATTTTCAGGTCCACAAGAAGATGCTTACCTTAGTATGACCTATTCTTATTGTGCAACACATGAAATCCATCTACTATAAAATACTCTTCTTCAATTTTTTAATTGCTGCTTTATTGGGGGTTTTACTGCGGAGCACTTTTGTTTTTCCCATTGAAGGGATCACTTTTTTGTACGTCTTACACGCCCACTCTCATCTTGCCTTACTCGGTTGGTTGTACCTGTTGGTCTATGTGTTATTCGCAGCGTATTTCGCACCTCATACCCCCAAGGAACATCAATTTTACCGACGTTTGTTTTGGATCACCCAAGTAGCAGTTATCGGAATGGCGCTAACCTTTCCCTTTCAGGGGTATGCAGCTGCTTCGATTTGTTTTTCTACCTTGCATATTTTGTGCTCCTATGGCTTTGTTTATCGCCTTTGGACCCGTAACTCTTTCGCCAATAGGCAAGAGGCTCTCTTGGTGAAATCAGCCCTGTTTTTTATGTTTTTTTCCACTTTAGGGGTGTGGTTTCTAGGACCCGCCATTGGCATGATGGGGAAATCTGGTACTTTTTTTCAACTGTGTATCCAATTTTTCTTACACTTTCAGTTTGACGGTTGGTTTTTCACTGCTTTTATTGCGCTTCTATTTGCGAAATTTGTCCCCCAAGGCATCGATAATCAACGGTTTAATCGCTTTTACTTTATGTGGATTACCTCCGTTCTTTTAACGTATGCATTAGCTGTTAGCTGGTTCGTCCAAGTGCCAGTATTGTACTATATCAATGGAGTGGGAGTGGTGTTGCAAACAATTGCTTTAGGGTATTTTATCCCACCATTGTTTCAGCAATTTCGAGTGAAACAGCGTAAAAAAACGCCCTGGGTTGCTGGATTACTGTTGTTTGCTGGCGTTTGTTTAGCGATTCGAATAGGGGTTCAAGTCCTCACCCTCGTTGAAAGTCTAGCAGCTTCCTTACGCGGTTTACGTAGCTGGATCGTCGGATTCATCCACTTGAATATGTTGGGGATATTTACGGCCTTAGGTGTGGCTCTTTTGATAGAAGAAGGCAAATTAGCTCTCAACAGATGGACCAAAATGGGATGTATCTGCTTGTTCGTTGGATTTGTTTCTACTGAAGCAGTATTGGGACTACAAGGGACCCAACAATTTCTTAGGTTGTTAATCCTCGATAGTGGAACCTATGCAATAGCGCTGTTTTGGTTCTCGCTCTTACTTCCCTTGGGAGTAGGAGGGATCCTCAAAGGGTATTTTAAAGGTTGACAGTTGTCGCTGTTTTTGCTTTTGTGTGATTGGGTGAGCTGATGAGAAAATGAGTTTCCTATCTCTCAATACAAACCCAAAAAAAAAGCCGGTCATTCAACCAGCTTTTTGTTTTTACATATCTAGATTTTTAATCTGTTGTAGTTTGTCTTCCCAAATTTTCAATTCATCTCTGTACTTTTCGATGTTCTTGTACACTTCTTTTACTAGAGGATTGTCTTTGGTTGCGTTGGATACATAAGCTAGGTTGTTTTCTAGCTGTAAGATGCCACTGTGTATTTCTTCAATTTTGCGTTGAATAAATAGGGCTTCTTGCTGTAGCTTGCGCTTGTCATTTGTTTCTACTAAATCATCTAAGCGATTTGAAAACTTCATCGATTCAGCTTCTCTTTTACTCAAGCTTAATTTATCGAATAAAACATCCAGTATTTTGTTGAATTTCCCTTCAATAAAACGCTTGTTGTGTGGCACGTTTCCAATGCTTTTCCAACTGTTTATTTTCTCTTTGATAGCTTCTAAATCTGTTTTATGGTCGCCCACTAACTCAAAAGATTTAAGCTCCTCTAAGAATTCTTTTTTCTTGTTGTAGTTTTCATTTCCTTCCTGATTCTCGTTATTGCGGACAGCGTGTAGGCGGTCGAAATAAAAATTACAAGCATCTTTGAAGTCCTTCCACAATTGATCAGAATACTTTCTTGGCACATGACCAATTTTCTTCCAATCCTCTTGAATTTGCTTCATAATTGGCGTTACCTTATCGTAGTCCTCGCTGTCCTTGTACTTTAAGGCTTTTTCGATTAACGCTTGCTTTTCGTTATAATTCTTTTGTTGTACTTTTTTGAGGTCTTTGTAGAATTTATTCTTGTTTGCATTGAAGTTTCTCGTTGCTAATTTGAATAAAGCCCATACTTCTTCATTGTTTTCTTGAGGGACTTTTCCAATTGAGAAAAACTGATTGCGCAAGTCTTCTACTTTTTTGATTTCCTTTTGCCACTGCGTATGGGAAGTAATATCTTGTTTGGACAACATATCAATTTGACTGATCACTCGAACTTTTAAGCCTAGGTTTTCTTTTTCTCCTTCTCTTAAATTTTCAAATAACAGCTCGCGTTTATCGTGTAATTGTTTGGTTAAGTCGCTAAACTTCTCCCATATTTCTTCTCTAATTTCACGATCTACTGGTCCGATCTCTTCTCTCCAAATACGGTGTAAAGTTTGAAGTTCTCTAAACGCTTTGATTACGTCATCTTCTTTAAGTAATTCTTCTGCGCGTTGGATAATCTTTTGCTTTTGATCCAAGTTGTATTTAAAGTCTAGATCTCGAGACTCTCTATCTAGGTGTAATTGATCGTAAAAACGCTCGATATGGAAGTGATAGTTATTCCAAACGTGATTGTATTTATCTTTTGGAATAGCTCCTGCATTTTTCCATTCATCGCGCAAATCTCCTAAGAGTTTAAGAGCATCGGTTTTGTTTTCGCTAGTATCGACGAGGTCTTTGATGCGATCAATAATATGTAAGCGCTTGTTTAAGTTTGCGGTTAAATTATTTTGCAGTTCTTTGTGATAAGCATTTTTCTTCGTCTTGAAGTCGTTGTACAAAGCGTCAAAAGTTGCTTTTAACGGAAAGTTATAGTCAAAATCACTAGCAGATGCCTCAGGGTTTTCTTCTAAGAATGCTTCTTTTTTCTCTTCTATAAAATCATTGAATTGTCGGTAGAACTCTTTTCTAATATCTTCGACAATATCTTTAATATTGGTGATTTTATAGGTTTGAATAAGTTTTTGCAACTCTGCCGTGAGTTGTTCCATATCCAGCTTTTCATAATCTAGGATCGCGATGTCGTTCTTTTCGTGCACGTCATTGTCTTCGCCTTCCTCAGCATTTGATGCAGTAATGGAATCTAGAGCTTTTTCTCGTTCAGCAAGGTGTGCAGAAGTCGGGGTAGTTGATTCCGGATTTTGTCCATCTGCTAGCTCGTGCAGGTTTTCATTCTTGTGTTCTAACATAGGTATAAAAATCTTATAATTAACAACAATAATCCTCGATTAGGATATTTCTTATATTCTCAAATTTAGTAAAAAATATCTAAAGTAAAAGGAAATAAGCGGATTAATACGTAATAAATAACCCCGATTTTACAAAATTAATCTTGTTGAAAACGCTTAGACCATATTTTATACGCTTTTTCTGCTTGTAGAGCTAACATTTCCCCTCCGTTTTTGATCGTGGCTTTTTGGGCTTCTGCAAGGCGCAAGAAGGCGGTTTTTTCGGGATTGTAGATCAAATCATACACCAAGTGTTGATCGGTCAGAAATTCATAGGGAATAGCAGGTTTGTCCTCTACTTGTGGAAAGGTTCCTAAGGGCGTCGTATTAATGATTAACGAATATTGGGTGAGGATCTCCTGGTTGAGGTCCTCGTAGGTAAACTCATTATCTTGCTTGGTTCGGCTCACAAACTTATAGGTAATCCCCAATTTTTTCAAAGCAAATTCAACCGCCTTGCTCGCTCCTCCTGTACCTAAAATTAACGCATGTGTATGCTGCTTTTTCAGCAGGGGTTTAAGCGAGTGATAAAACCCATACCAATCGGTATTATACCCTTTTAGTTTGTTTTTCTTGGTAATGCGAATGGTGTTCACTGCACCAATTTGCCTTGCCTTTTTAGATAAACTGTCTAAATAAGGGATAATAGCCTGTTTGTAGGGAATAGTAACATTCAACCCTTTTAGGTTGTCTTGCTGCTCTATAAGGTCGCTAAATTGGCTTATTTTAGCCAGGTCAAAGTTGCTGTAGACACTGTCTGTCAGGCCCAGCTGTTTGAACTTGGCGCTAAAGTAATTTTGTGAGAAAGAATAAGTAATGTCTTTGCCAATTAATCCATATTGTCTCTTAATCATAACACAAGGTATTATAATGAAACAGCTATTCAGACAAGTGAATAGCTGTTCTTTTATTTAGTGAAATCTTTTATGGCTTGTTGTAGAATCGGATTTTCCCATTGGGTGTGAAATAAGTTTGCTATAAGCGAAACTTTTTCTGCATCTGTAGTCAATCCTTGCTCTAACCAAACGAGTGCCTCTTCGCTATTGTTGTTAGCGAGGTGAAAAACGGCTAATCGATAGTATATCTCCGCTGTATTGGGATGTGTACTCTCAATTTGATACAATTTATCAATGGCATCATCGTATTCCTCCAAAAGGTATAAGATATCTGCCCAATCAATCCAGTAATCCAAGATATACTCGCCCAGTTCGGTCGCTTTTCTATAGCCCAATTCCGCTTCTTTGAATTGGAGTAAGTTGCGGTTGAGCACAGCGTATCGAACCCAGTATCGCTCGTTTAATTCATCAATTTGAATGGCTTTTTGCAAGGTCACAAGGGCTTTGTCAAACTGACTTTCCTTGATGTAGATGTCTGTTAAGGCAATCCATCCTTTGTCGAGCATTGGATCTTCGTGTACCGTTTTCTTGTAGTACTGAATAGCCAAAGGAAAATTGTTAAGGACTTCATAGCAAATCCCAATGCGCAATAATACATAAGAAGAAGGTGCGTCCAACTCTAAGGTAATCATATAGTTGTCAATCGCCTCTTGGTGTTGTTGTAATTTCTCTAGCGATTTGCCCTTCTCCAAATAAGCGCCCAAAAACTGTTCGTCAATTAAGGTCGCATAGTTGAATGCCCAAACGGCTTTTTCGTAATTCTTCAACGCATAGTATTGTCTGCCTAGCTGATGCCAAGCGATTTCACTATACGGATTTTTGTCGATAAACGAGTTTAAGTAGTCAATGGCTTCTTCTATTTCATTGAGAAAGTCAAAGCAGTACACGATGTTATACAAAGTCGATTGATCTTCATCGTCATTGTCTAAGCACAGAATAAAGCTCTGTTTTGCTTTTTCAATTTCGTCAATAAAGAGATACTCCATGCCCAAAAGAGAATAGATATCAGCCAAATCTTCGGTAATCGTCAACGCTTTTTCTAAAGCGCTAATGGCTTCGAGATGGTTGCCTTTTTTGGAGTAAATACTCGCTCTGTGAATGTAGATCTCGTCATTGTGAGGCTCTACGTGTTCTATTTCATCTAGCAGGCGATCCGCCGCTTCTAATTTATTTTGAAAAATTAATATTTCTACTTCCACTAATTTTAATCCAATCGAAGTAGGGTGTTGGTCCAAAGCTAATTTTAGCGCTTTTTTGGCCAAGTTTACTTTACCTGAATCCAGGTAATGTAGGATGATATTTTCAAACTCTTCCGAATCGAAAAACAAGATCTTATTGGTTTTGAGCATTGACTCAAAACGAGCAAGTGATAAATTGTTTTCTTCTTCTTCGTTTTTATTGAAATCCATTGCTTTGTTTTAGTGCGTTAATTAAAAAAAGCTATAAGCCTAACTCTTTTTGAACTTCATCTAAAGCTTCTAATAGGATGGCACATCCTTCTTTTATTTCCGTTTCGCTAATGGTTAACGGTGGAGTGATGCGTATTGCTTTTCCTTCAAACAGAAGCCAGAACAAAATTAGTCCTTTTTCTTGACATTTTACGATGGCGCGGTTGGTAATATCACTGCTAGGGGTCATTGGAGCGATCATCAATCCTCGTCCTCTAATTTCGGTGATCAACGGGTGAACGAGTAGCTGTCTGAATAGCTGTTCTTTCACCAATGTTTGTGCCATAATATCGGTTTCCACGAGTTCTTTCAGGGTTGCTAAACTCGCAGCAGCAATAACGGGGTGACCGCCGAAGGTGGTGATATGTCCAAATTTTGGGTTGTCATACAAGAGGTTCATATGCGCATCGCTAGCAGTAAAAGCCCCAACAGGCATTCCACCTCCCATTCCTTTACCCATAACGATTACATCCGGAACAACGTCGTAGTTCTGAAAGCCAAATAGCTTTCCTGTACGGCCGAATCCTGGTTGAATCTCGTCGACAATCATCAAAGCGCCAACTTCGTCACAGCGCTTTCTTACTTTAGTTAAAAACCCATCAAAAGGCTCTACAAATCCTGCGCCTCCTTGAATGGTTTCCAAAATAATTCCCGCTGTACGCGTCGTGATCTTTTCCAAGTCTTCCACACTGTTGAAGTGGATGAAATCTACATCGGGTAAAAGTGGGCGGAACGCTCTCTTGCGCTCTTCAAACCCCATTACACTCATGGAACCCATCGTATTGCCGTGGTAAGCGTTAAAACACGAAATCAACTGGCTTCTGCCAGTTACGCGTTTCGCCAACTTCAGCGCGCCTTCAGTCGCTTCTGTACCAGAATTTACGAGATAGGTTTTATTCAGCGGAGCAGGAATGTTCTCGGCTAGTAGTTTACAAAATTCTACAGCAGGATCCTGAATGTATTCCCCGTAAACCATAACGTGTGAATATTTGTCTAGCTGTGCCTTAATCGCATCGTTGACCTTTTGGTTCTGATGCCCCAACGTACAGGCAGAAACACCCGCTACGAAGTCTAAATATGCTTTTCCGTTCTTGTCGTATATGTAGGAACCCTTGGCGTGGGAAATTTCCATGGCCAACGGATTCGGTGAAGTCTGTGCTTGGTATTTAAAAAAATCTTCTTTCATGTTTATTCAACCTTATTTTTTCTCTACTTTGGTTTTAGGGGATGGTTGTTGTGGAGCTAATGTTTCTTTTTGAATCTCCATCGGCTCATTCGCATCCTTTTGTTTTTGCAATCGCTCTTCTTTCTGATCTATTTCATCTTGGACTTCTTCCTCGCTGAAAATATCGGCTAACGAATTGATTTTCTCCTCGCCTCTCCAAATAAAATCCTTGAGGAATCGAGCATTCTCGGGTAACATATGATCAGGGTAGAGCTGACTTTCAGGGGAGACAAATAGCGTAACACTGCTAATTTCATTTTCGCTAAAGCCCACGTTAATATGGCTGCATATGCCTTTGTCAATGCCGATAAATTCATTTTTTTCATTATAGGCATAGTAAATCATCTCTGCGTTTTTCACCAAGTCTAATTCACTGAGCTTATTGTCTACAAATTTGCCGTATAAGTTAACGCCTTTCACCTGGTTATAACCGGTGCCTAGGGTGTCTTTCTCAACGATAAACGCGTTGTTTAATACTTTGAGCGAATCCATTTGTTTGGTTTCTAGATTGCTCAAAAGATGCATCACTTCACCCGTTACTTGACTATCGCCATTCCAAAGCACAGGACGCCCAATCATTTGAGTTAAGCCTATTTTTTCACTCCAATGGATGGAATCGGCTTTACCGCTCATGCTGTCGCGAAAAATGCGTGCATCGTGGTAACCGCGGATGATCCGATCTTTTTCTGGACCCGTTAGCACAATGCGCTTGGCGCTAAAGTAAACGGAATCTCCTTCTTCCGTCAACATGCTGACCAAGGCCTTTTTAGTGACATACATCGAGTCTTGTAGCTTGTATAACTCGGCATAATGCCCTGTGATTTTTGATTTGTTGATGGTGTCTGTGACGCGGACGTGATTGGTTGCCGAAGCAAACTCAATGCGCTTATCATAATAGATGGAATCTCCTTCAATCTTCCGCTGATCATACCAAATATAGGAGTTCTTGACCATCTTGCCCAAGTCGTGCTTGACGTCGTAATACCCATTTTCAGTATAGATATAATCGCCTTCATTGGTAATGGTCGATGGACCAAATACATAGGCGTGCTCTGGAACTTCATAAAAGTCCAAATGGTTGGACTTGACAATGGTTCCTTGTGTTGTCGTAATGGTAACCGCCGTGAAAAATTGAAATTTCTTCTCCGTTAAAAAGTATTTTCCCGATTGACTTTTTAAGGTATTTCCCTTATTGACAATCGTTCCAGGCGTATTGTAATAAATCAAATTCTCATTGCGATTAAAGCGCAACGTATCAGTTTCTAAAGTTGAATCTGGCGAACGCACGATAACATCTCCTTCTGCATACGCAAATCCATTGATGGCATTGTATTCGGCATATTTACTGTCCAAGAATAGGGTATCACCTTGATTCATCCTCACATCACCCAATAGTTTGATGTAGTTCTCTTTCTCAAAGTAATAAGCGGTATTACAGTTTAGAATAATTCCGTTGTGTTCTGCTGTAATATTTCCCCTTAACAACGTTGCATCGGGCAGCTCTGTTTGATTGCGATCCGACAAATCTGCATGATGAATAATAATCTTGTTTTTATCTTGACCATAACTAGAAAAGCCCATTAGCGTCAATAGGATAAAGAAATAGAATGTTCTCAAGTCTATATTTTTTTTCAAATTTACACAAAATATACGAAGTTATATTTGCCTTTAGAATAAATTATGGGTTATCCCTAATCCTTCGTTCTTCTCTGTGTCCGTTGAACATTCACTCCTTGTCTTACTAGGTATAAAACACCTGAGAATACCTTTGCTTAGCATTTTGGCTTTTCTTGCCTAACCTTTCTCCACCATAGGGGATTTCCTATCGTTTAAAAAATGGTCAAATATCATCGCTGTAGGTTGATTGCTTATTGTCGTTTTGGTTTTGTTTGAGCGATGTTCGCGTCACCTATGGTTTTACAAGGGGTTGCGGTGGTCTTGTCAAAGGGAGTTCGAAGCCTATCTAAAAATAGAGTAGGGGAAGGTGTGGGAGCATGGAGAAAGTTAGGGCGGAAGTGTGGATAGGCATCCAAAAATCAAGGAAAAAGCAGGGAGAAGTGTTTTTCGATCGTTCGTTGGTGGTTTGACTTTCTACAGTTCATACCCCAAAAAGTGGTATGAAATTTGTTGAATTTTCCGCAGTAAACGGATGATGATTAAAAACGCAGAGAGCTAAATTCGAAGGGAGATTGTCCTTTTTCATGAGAGGGATCCGTTTACTTTTATTGGATTTAGCAAGGACTGAATGCTAAACGCATATTGAGGCTTTTCCTCAAAGAGCCTAAGGAGGCTAGCTTACTTACCTTAGGAAAGACTACATCAATTATTTTTTAACGAAAGAAATCCGCTGGCTAGTGTACGCATTCAGCCAAGGGTTCATACGGGTGCAAATGACTCCTTTAGACTGCAGCTAGGGTTGTTGGTTTGCATGACTTCTCTGGGTTTATTGCAATATAGGCTTAGTGGATTTCTAATGCAGCGCTTCGGTCTAGTATTTTGCGATCTGTAAGGCTTGATTTGCTTCGCCTCAGGTGGAGGAGATTGGCTTTGTATAGGTGGTGAGGACCGCGCTGGGCCAAGCGCAACTTAAATTTTAACTATTATGAAAGACGAACAAGCAAAACAACGCGTTACAGGAAGTATTTTTTTTGATGGCACAGGGAATAACCGAACAAATTCACGACGTGATGCTACTAAATTTGGCAACTTCACTTCTATTAATTCACTTTTCGAAGCTTGCGTATTAGCCGATCGAATATATATTGAAGGCGTTGGAACACGCGATAATATGGATGATTCGAATTGGGCAAAAGCAACGGGGGCCAATCCAATTGGTTATACTGATTATTCGTATAGCGATAAACTGGAACGAGCATTGAACTTTTTAAAGGCCTTTCAAAAATTACACGAAGCCGATGATATTGATTTAGTGGTGTACGGTTTTAGTAGAGGGGCAACCTTAGCACGCGATTTTGCTAAAAGAGCCCTAGAATACCCCAATATTAGAATTCGTTTTCTAGGTATTTTTGATACGGTAGTATCCCTCATTTTTGACTCGCCAAAGATTCATTATACCACAGAAGAGCTAGCGAAAATTGACCAAATTCTACATTTGACCGCCATCAATGAGGCGAGATACTATTTTCCGCTGACCAGTATATTTGTCGAGCAAGACAATAGTGAGTTGGTCAATATCAAAAACAATGTAGCAACAGCTAATATAAAAGAAATTTTTGTTCCTGGTGCACATGCTGATGTTGGAGGTGGTTATACTGCTGGTGCTGAAAGACTCGTTCTCAACCTTAATAAGGCGAGTTCTGACAGCCTTTTAACGGATTGGCAACGCATGCAAAATACGGTGAAAGACCACTTTGAAAATGATGTTCAAAATTCAATCTGGAAATCATTACTGGCGAGTAACGTGACTATCGAAGGCACGGAAGCAGCGGCTAATTTGCTGACGAGAAGGGATTCCGTATCTATTGATATGACACAAGTGTATTTTGAAGTGATGGCGTCCTATTCCAATACGTCGGCCAATCTGACTATTTTTGACTTTACGCCTAGTGAACTCTCTCCAAGTTTGGCCAAATTGAAAAGCGATTTGCTTACCTATATTCAGTCTGGCACTCCTAATCTCGGTCCTAATTACGACTATGAAAATCTCGCTTATTCTACACATATTTCATCCAATTACGGAAAAATTGAAAGTACAACGGATATCAATCTAACGCAGAATACTTTTGATTTGGACGCCTTAAAAGCGGAGATTGAACGTGTAAAAGCAGAACATCCTAATGAGAATTTCGACTCCTTTAATTTAGAGGTTATTGAGAATGCCTTTGGAATGAGTCTCATCAACGTCAATGCGCCCAATAATAAAGACTGGCATCGCAAGGTTATTTACGGGTAGTTACTCGTGTAAATCTGCAACTGGGCAAGTACATTGATTCGTTGTTTATATGCGTTGATGTGAAAAAAAAACCACTTCGAAAGAAGTGGTTTTTACTTTTTATTTTACGATTGTTTGTGTTCTATCAGGACCTACAGAAACAACTTTCACAGGTACATCAAGGTAATTTTCAATGAATTGAATATACTCTTTTAGTTCCATTGGCAATTGATCGTAAGAGGTCATCCCTGTTAAATCAGCGTTCCAACCTTTGATTTCTTCATAGATTGGCTCTACGTTTTCAGGTTCAATATTGTATGGTAGATAGTCAATAACTTCCCCTTTGTACTTGTATTTTGTACATACTTTTAGATTTTGGAAACCAGATAAAACATCGGCTTTCATCATATAAAGCTCTGTTACTCCGTTTACTTCAACAGCATATTTTAATGCTACTAAATCCAACCAACCACATCGTCTAGCGCGTCCTGTTACAGAACCAAATTCTCTACCTACACTAGCCATTGTTGCACCAACTTCGTCGTGTAATTCAGTAGGGAATGGACCGCTACCTACACGAGTTGTATACGCTTTGAAAATTCCAAATACTTCTTTCACGCGGTTAGGGGCAATACCTAAACCAGTACATGCACCAGCAGCTGTTGTATTTGAAGATGTAACGAATGGATATGTTCCAAAATCAATGTCCAATAAAGAACCTTGAGCTCCTTCAGCAAGGATGGTTTTTCCTTGTTTTAAAGCGCTATTTAAGTATTCTTCACTGTCAATAAAAGTTAATTTGCGCAATTCTTTAACTGCTTGGAAGAATTCTTCTTCTAATTCAGCTAAGTTGTATTGCATATCCACATCGTGGAACTGAATCATCGATTCATGTTTGTCAGCTAATGCGCGGTATCTTTGTTCGAAATCCTCTAATTCAATATCACCAACACGAAGACCGTTTCTACCTGTTTTATCCATATAGGTAGGGCCAATTCCTTTTAAGGTCGATCCGATTTTTGCTTTGCCTTTTGCAGCTTCAGAAGCAGCATCAAGTAAACGGTGGGTCGGAAGAATTAAATGCGCTTTTCTAGAGATCAATAGTCGAGTGACAAAATCAATGTTAAATTGCTCTAAACCTTCAATCTCTTTCATGAAAACAACAGGATCAATAACCACACCGTTTCCGATGATGTTGATTGAGTCTTTGTGAAAAATACCTGAAGGGATTGTGCGAAGAACGTGTTTAATTCCGTCAAATTCTAAAGTGTGTCCTGCATTTGGTCCACCTTGAAAGCGTGCAATAATGTCGTATTTTGAAGTAAGGACATCCACGATTTTTCCCTTACCTTCATCACCCCACTGCAAGCCAAGTAGTAAATCTACTGCCATTCTTTTGTGTTGTTAAAGTTTTAAATTAGTTGTGTTAGGATTCAGATTCTTCTTCACTCGCTTTTCTATTTCCATAGAAATACAAGGAGTGGTTGTGAATCTCAATGTTAAAAATATCTTCTATTGTTTTTTTAATGGTTTGAATACGAGGATCACAAAACTCAATCACTTCTCCGGTGTCCGTTAAAATGATGTGGTCGTGTTGCTTGTCAAAATAAGATTTCTCGTAATGTGCCTGGTTTTGTCCAAACTGATGTCTGCGAACTAAGCCACACTCTAATAAAATTTCAATAGTATTGTACAGCGTAGCTCTACTAACACGATAGTTTTTATTTTTCATTTTGATATACAATGACTCGATATCAAAGTGCTCTTCACTATCGTAAATTTCTTGTAAAATAGCGTATCGCTCCGGTGTTTTTCGATGACCTCTCTCCTCTAAAAATTTAGTGAATACGTTTTTTACTATTTCTTGATTATTCTCGCTTCCCATAACTAAATACTAAAATGCAAATATAGTTGTATTTTCTCTTGTGAGAAAATTAATTAATTGATTATGTTTTATAAATTAAAGATACAACAATTGGTTGAATTTAATTGGTGTTTACTCTTGTCACTTTGTCAACGCCTTCGATTTTCTTAATATTGGCAATCATTTTTTTCAGAATATCATTATTTGGAACGATAACGGTAATGGAACCTTTGAATAGTCCTGCGTTTTCACTCAAGGCAATACTTCGGATGTTGACTGCTTTACTCTGCATAATGATTTTGGTGATTTCAGTGGTTAAACCGGCAGAATCCAATCCTGTAATATTGATGGTTGCTTCAAAATTGAAGGAAGTTGAAGAAGCGACCCAATGGGCTTGCAGGATGCGGTAGGCGTAGTTCGAACGCATACTAATGGCGTTTGGACAGTCTGTTTTATGTACTTTTATTCCTTCGTTAATCGTGACAAAACCAAAAACATCATCGCCTGGGATGGGATTACAACAAGTGGCTAGTTTGTAATCTAGCTTCTCTTTGTCCTTGCCAAATACCAGTAAATCCAATGCGTTCTTGTCTTCTGTTTCTTGATGTACAGGAACAGAAGGCGCGCGTTTGATGCTTTTCTTGAAAAAATTGAACAGCGTATTGTTGCGTTTTGCCGCGTACTCTTTGAGTTGGCTGTTATCAATTAATCCAGCACCTACGCGGTAAAACAAATCTTGACTCGTTTTTAGTTTGAAGTAGTTCACCATTTCGTTCACGGTGTTTTCGTCCAAATTGATTTTTAGGTGTTTGAGCTTGCGCTGCAATTGTTCTTTTCCTTCGTCTGCAATTTTCTTGGTGTTTTCGTTTAGTGAACTCTTAATCTTATTGCGGGCTCTACTCGTGGTGACATAGTCTAACCAGTTGACGTTCGGCTTTTTGTTTTCGGAGGTAATGATTTCGACTTGATCCCCACTAGACAAGATGTGGTTTAAAGGCACAAGGCGTCCATTTACGCGTGTTCCCCTTGTTTTTAAGCCTATTTCTGAGTGAATAGAAAAGGCAAAATCTAGGGCAGTCGCCCCTTTAGGAAGGGATTTAATCTCTCCTTTTGGGGTGAAGACATAAATTTCTTTAGCATATAGGCTCAGTTTGAAATCTTCAACGAAATCTACGGCATTTGTTTCCGCGTTTTCGAGGGCTTCTTTGAGTTGGTTTAACCAGAGGTCTAGGCTGTTTTCTTCTGTAACCCCTTGTTTGTATTTGTAATGTGCAGCATAGCCTTGTTCTGCAATTTCATCCATGCGTTCACTGCGGATTTGGATTTCAACCCAACGCCCTTTCGGGCCCATAACTGTAATGTGTAAGGCTTCGTATCCCGTCGATTTAGGGGATGAAATCCAGTCGCGCAAGCGGCTAGGGCTAGGGCGAAAGTGATCCGTTACAATAGAGTAAATCTTCCACGCAATAAATTTCTCTTCGTGTGGTGTGGATTTGTATATGATACGCAAGGCGAATTTGTCGTATACTTCATCAAAGGTTACGTTTTGCGCCTTCATTTTTCGGCGGATGGAATAGATCGACTTCGGACGGCCTTTCATGGAGTATTCGATGTGTTCTTCATCGAGGGATTCGCGCAAAATGTCAGAAACGGATTTAATATAAGCTTCTTGCTCTTCTTTGGTTTCTTTCATTTTGAGGACGATGTCCTGATACACCTCAGGTTCGGTGTATTTTAACCCCAAGTCTTCGAGTTTGGTTTTGATGTTAAACAAGCCTAAACGATGGGCGAGTGGAGCATAGATATACAGCGTTTCTGAGGCAATTTTTGCCTGCTTGTAATCCACCATACTCTCCATGGTTTGCATATTGTGCAAGCGATCAGCAATCTTGATGAGAATCACGCGAACATCGTCGTTTAAGGTCAACAACATTTTGCGGTAGTTCTCCGCTTGCATGGAAATATGAGAATCAGGCTCGAGCATTCCCATTTTGGTCAAGCCCTCCACAATTTTAGCTATTTTGGGGTTAAACCACTCTTCGATTTGCTCTACGGTGATCTCGGTGTCTTCCACAACATCGTGCATTAATGCCGCTGCTATGGAGGTAGCACCTAATCCAATTTCAGAAGCAACTATCTTGGCAACAGCAATCGGATGAAAGATATAGGCCTCTCCCGATTTTCTGCGTTGATCCTTATGTGCTTCAACGGCAACGTCAAATGCTTTTCTAATTAACTTTTTATCAGCATCGGATAAAGTTTGGTAACTGATTTTCAGTAACTCTTTATATTCTTTTGCTATTGCTTTATTTTCTAATTCAATCTCAGCTTCTGTCATACTACTATTAATCAAATAACATACTTTAAAAGTAAGAAAAAAACCGCGTATATGCAAGCGATTTGGGACAAGCCTACACCGGCTTAAAAAAGGCTTTTGGGGGACAAAAAGAGGAGTAAAACAAAAAAGGCGATTAGTTGTTGAACTAGTCGCCTTGCTATGTTTGCTTTATATTGTTCTAGAATACAAAGAAGACCCCTCCATTGATTTGTAGGTTACTTCCAGGTCCTCCGCTAAGGTTCTTTTTACCTAGTACTTCTAGGTTCAAACCAAAGCGATTAATCAACAAATCGCGATTGAATTGTCCCGTTTTGAATAAATTGGTGTCTGAAAGCCAAATATTAACCCCACCACCCAAGTTAAACATGGCTTTGTCGTCTTTGTTGAAATGAGTGTAACCCAATCCTGTTTGCACGTAGGGATCTACAATCGGAATATTAATCAATCCTCCTAAACTGTACACCATAGTTGCATCTACAGCAAGTACACTAAATTTGTCTTTGGCTAGTTTTCCATTAACCAAATCATCCGCTTTAACTTCGCTAGACAATAGCCCAAGTTTAAAGCTAATGTTTTTTCCTGCATAGTATTCAACAGAAAATTTAGGTAGAGAAGCGGCTTTCAATTCATCAAAATTAGCAACATCATCCCAATCGAAATTATTGTTTAACATACTCATTTGTACGTTTACTTTCCACGGGTAGTTGTAGTGTAGGCGTTGATCGTAATTATACTGTGCAAAAGCGACATTAGTAAAGGAAAGGAGTATAGTAAGGATGAATAATTTGAATAATGCGTTGCTTCTTTTCATATCACTGCTTAGTTAAGTTTTAAATGTTAAGGAAAATTTAATAAAAATCAAATATAATTAAAAAATACTTTCTACAAAGCGAGATTAACATTTTAATTCTTTTTACTAAAACGGCAATCTTGTTCTATTATTGCGGTGAAGAATGATAAATAGTTCACATCTATGACAATTTCTTATGCCAAAGTTTATTTTTTTGAGGCAATAAGTAGCTTTTCAACTGTTAGTTGAAATTGCGTTGTCGTTTTGCCTCAAACAACAAAATAGAGGCAGCAACAGATACATTCATCGAATCTATGGTTCCACTCATGGGAATAATGATGTTTTGAGTACTGCTTTCCCGCCAAGCTGCTGTTAGTCCTGTAGATTCTGTTCCCACGATAAAAGCGGTGGGCTGGGTATAGTCTTGGGTGTGGTAGCTGCATGAGTTTTGCAAAGTAGCAGCATAGGTATAAACGCCTTGTTGTTTCAAAAAGGCAATGACTTCCTCTGTTGTGCCTACGGCAATTTGGTTGGTAAACAGACAACCTACACTAGAACGAATGATATTGGGATTGTACAAATCCGTTTTGGGGTTGGCAATAATTACTGCATCGATATGTGCGGCATCGGCTGTTCTCAACATAGCGCCTATATTTCCGGGTTTTTCCGTTGCTTCAGCCACTAGGATAAGGGGGTTGTCCGGCAATTGTAGCTCGCTTAACGCATGGGTTTTTACACGGGCCAAGGCTATGACCCCCTCAGTAGAATCGCGGTAGGCTAATTTCTGGTAGATGTCTTTGGTAATCTCTATACAGGAAGTAGTCGATGCAACAAAAGGTGCTACCTGATCGAAAGGCAGAATGTCTGAACAGAATAAAACAGTCTCCAATTGATAGTTTCCAGCATGTGCCAATTCGATTTCGCGCACACCTTCAATGATAAAAAGCCCTTCTTTCTTTCGATTTCTCGACTTCTCTTGTAATTGTAAAATGGATTTTATCAGTGGATTTTGTGTGCTTTCTATTTTTTTTATGCTCATAGTTTAGAACCCTTTTGCTTTGATTTTTAAATACATATTAATCGTTTCAATGGATAAGTTTTGGGGAGTTGTCAGAATACTCTGTATACCGTATTTAGTCAATTCACTAACGATTAATCGCTTTTCAAAGTTAAATTTTTCCGCAATAATTTTGTCTATTATGTCGTCTGTATTTTTTACTTGTTTTTCTGTGAGGGCTCTAAGGTCTGTATTTTCAAAAAAGATAACGACTAAAACGTGGCTTTTCGCCAAGGCACGCAAATACGGAAGTTGTCTTTTTAGACTGGAAAGCGATTCAAAATTGGTGTAGAGCAAGAGCAAGCTCCTATGGGTAATGGTTTGTTTGACTGTGCTGTACAAGTACCCAAAATCACTCTCGCTAAAGTTTGTTTGCAAGTTGTATAAACTAGTGATAATTTGTTGTAAATGCGTCCTTTTATTGGAGGCAGCAACGGTATTTTCTACTTTTTTTGAAAAGCTCAACAGACCAATGCGATCGTTCTTTTTTAGCACTACATTGGAAATGGCTAAGCTTGAGTTGATGGCATAATCGAGGAGGGTCATGCCGTCAAAGGGCATTTGCATTAATCGTCCTTTGTCGATGATGGAGTACACCGTTTCTGTATTTTCATCGAGAAATTGGTTGACCATTAGCGCGTTTTGCTTGGCGGTAGCCTTCCAGTTGATGGTGCGTATATCATCGCCTGATACGTATTCCTTGATCTGTTCAAACTCTGTGGTATTGCCAATCTTTCTCAATTTTTTGAGTCCAAAGGCATATTTGTTTTTTGCAAAGGCAATCAAGTCGTATTTTCTCATCTGTATGAAAGATGGATAACAAGGAAGGGCTTGTCCTTGTGAAAAAACATAGCGCTTAGCAATGAGTTGCAACGGAGAGCTGATGTAGATATTTAAGCTTCCGAAGTGATATTCCCCTCGTTTTTTTGGCGTTAAGGTATAGTGCAATTTTTTTTCTTGCTTGGCTTGGAGATGCTCGTGAATGCTGAACTCCCGCTCTTGGAATTGAAAGGGAATTTCATCAATAATTTCACAAGACACCCGAAAAGGATAGTCGTTTCTAAGCTGTAGTTCCACTTTGTTTTCATCTCCATTCGACAGTTTTTCCGGTAAATATCGTTGAGCTGTGAATTTGTTTTTGCCCCAAAATACAGCGACGATATCAACGAAAAGCAGGATGAGTCCCACGCCCACAACGCCCCATGTTATTTGGTATAAAACGGGAAATACAAAGGAGAGGATAAACAGCACAATGACAATGCCGAATCCATAATATACGCGTTGGAGTAAGAAAAGGTGTTTCATCATAGCCTCTTATTATCTCGGAATATCGATTGTTTCTACAATTTGCTGAATAATGTCATGGGCGGTTACCCCTTCCATTTCGCGTTCTGGCGATACAATAACGCGATGGGTCAATACTGGATACGCGGCTTCTTTAATATCTTCAGGAGTTACAAAATCGCGATTATTGATGGCAGCATATCCCTTGGCCGCATTGAGTATGGCAATGGATGCACGGGGGGAAGCACCGAGGTATAACATCGGGTTCGTACGGGTATTGTGAACAATCTTAGCGATGTATTCCATTACTTTTTCTTCAACGACAATCTGCTTGACTAATTTTTGAAAACCAACTAGCTCTGCCGGGCTAATAACTTTTTGGATTTGTGCAGTTTTTACCTGGTCTACAAAGTCGTGTTCTTTTACTAAGATGTTAATTTCTTCTTCCAACGTAGGATACTCAACATCTATTTTAAATAAGAAACGGTCTAATTGAGCTTCCGGTAAGCGATAAGTTCCTTCTTGTTCAATAGGGTTTTGGGTTGCTATAACCAAAAAAGGCTGATCCATAGTAAACTGTAGGTTGTCAATGGTAATTTGACGCTCTTCCATTACTTCAAATAAAGCAGCTTGTGTCTTAGCTGGGGCGCGGTTAATCTCGTCAATCAGTACTAAATTGGCGAAAATTGGCCCTTTTTTGAAGTCGAAAGTAGAGGTTTGCATATTGAAAACTGAGGTTCCCAAAATATCAGACGGCATTAGATCCGGTGTGAACTGAATGCGACTATATGTTGTATCAATGGTTTGAGACAGTACTTTGGCTGTAAGGGTTTTAGCAACACCAGGTACTCCTTCAAGTAGCAGGTGGCCATTGGCCAATAGGGCAACTAGCATGCGGTCGATGGTTTTGTTTTGTCCGACAATGACTTTGCTGATCTCGTGTTTGATAGCGCTCACTTTCTCTGCTAAAGGACCTAGATCTAAGCGAGATTCAAAGGCGAGGTTGTCCATCTCCGTTTGAGGTATAGCTGGAGATGTCATTTCATTTGTCGCTTCGGATGTCGATGCTGTTATCGGGCTGTTCTCGCCAGTTGGCGCGTGCTCAGGTGTATGTTCAGGTGTATGTTCCATAGTATTTTAGTCTAATATTTTTTCTGTTAATCGGTTTAATTGAACAAGATCGGCTTCAACAGCGGGTTGTCCTCCTCGTCTAAAATTAGTTACAAATTGAACAAAAGCGAGAATATCTTGTTTGTCTTTGTTGCTTTTTAAGTGAAAGTGCTCGACAAAGGTCTCATCTAAAACTGCTGTGTCCAAATAGTATTTTCGCCTAATTTTCTCGAGGGTGTAAATAATGCTTTTATCTATTAAATCACTGTAGTCTTTGGATTGAATATACAAGTTTGATACGGTTTTGGTAAACTGTACTGTTGTATTTTTCAGAGGTTTTATGATCGGAATAATGCGTTGTTTTCGCTTGGCGGTAAACAGTGTAAATACGATAAGTCCAAACAAAAAGAAGTACCAAGCCCATTTGAGTTCCCGATTGGCAAAGATAAAGCGCAAGAGGGATCGGCTTTCTACTGCCTTGTCCGCTGAACTCCCATACATATAGGTTTTTTGCTCTGGTAAATAGGAGAATACCCCTTCTGCATAGAGGTGGTTATTGCTTCTCAACAGGTAGTAGTTCGTCAATATAATGGGGTCTAATCCGAGAATTAAGTGTCCTTTTTCCTCTCGGTATCTCACTAAATTAACTTGTTTTAGCGTGTCTCCTACGGTTTTGTATCCCAAGACATCCAGTTGGTTTTTTAGGCTATCTGCAAGCTCAAACCCTCTGGAAAAGGACTTAGCGCGAATACTGAATTTCTGCTTGCTTACCTGATTGTTGGTCAATTCCAAAACCGTACTGAATTCCTCTTTGTTCTCGATTGAGCTATACTCTTGTATGCGATGCAGGCCAAAAGCTTCTAAGAATGCATTATTGAAATCGCTCTGTAGGATTACGGCTGTATTCCCCGCTGCGATAAACTCCTTGAGGTAAGCCGCAGTATATTGATCTAAATCATAATTTTTGTCTTCGAGGACAATGAGGTTCACGGGTTGTAGGGTATCGTATTGTTTTTCATTGAGAAAATCATATACCGCTGTGGTGAAATGCCAAATAGAATCTTGTGCTAGCAATGTTTCTAGCTCTTGATCCAAGATGTATAAGCCATAGGGGTTTTTATCCCGATTGTCATAGGTCTCAATCCAACTCAACGGCTTTTTCTTTCCACTTTCGTAAATGAAAACACAGGTGACTAAAACCATTAGTGCAAGGCCAAACTTTTTTAAGGAGCTGTTCATGGTTTACTTGGTTTTAGTTTAGCATCAAACGATTTTTTCGCTTTGTAAAATTCCTCTTCGTTAATTTCGTATTCGCCATACCAAATTGTATTGTAGAGGTAGGAGAGATAGCTGAATTGGGATTTGTCGTGGCTGTCTTTGAGCTCGTACATATAGTCCGCATTGGTTTTCTCAGGTGCCCAAGTAATTTTTTCTTGTACTTGTAGGCGTTGTAACAACCAAAGGTAGTACAGTCGAATAGCCAAGCGGTATTGTTCTTGTTGTATAGCATCGGTGATGAGCTGTTCAAAATCGGTAGATTTAAAATCTTCTGTTGACAAATCTTCCACAGCACTAATGCCTTTGCTTTTCTTTTTAAATAGCCAATAGATATCTTTTTGGACAAATGCTCTACCGAGGTAGTACAGGATAAGTCCAAGCGCGACAAAACCGAGAACGCGCAAGAAAATTACGTAGTAATTATTGCTGAGTTCTTCTCCAATTTTAGCAGAGAAATTGCGGTTGATCCAATCGACAATCGCTTGTTTTATGCGCTCTAATACACCTACTTTTTTTTCAGTTTCCTCATAGGTAAACGCTTCTTTTCCTTTGTATTTCTGCTTGAATTTTTCTTCGAATTTCTTGGCATAGACGGTTCCGTCCGTATCGCGTAATAGATACAGGGCGTCGGATGCAACTTTGGTTGTGTCGCGTTCTGCCTGATGTACGTTTACTTCTTCTGTTTTCGGACAATCACTACAATCGTCTTCTGATTCTTGTGCTTGCAGTACAGGAGTATACAAGAAGAAGGAAATGAAGCAAAAGAAGGAAATAGAAAAGCGTTTATTCATTATTTGAACCAATACTGTCGATTTTACGTTTAGTGAAGAAGTTTTCTTCTTTTTCTCTTTCGCTATAAAAGATAATCCCCTGGTTAATAAACATGATGTTCTGTGCCAATGTTCCTAAAATAATGTACACAAAATAAAGGAGAACAATACCCCAAGTAACTGCAGAAGTCATGATTTGGCTGTCCGAAACTTGAGGGTCAAAGAACATACCTCCTCCTACGATAAGCAACTGTATAAGGAAGGAAGGAATAAAAGTAATTAGGGAAGTGATAATATAGAAAATGAAAGTATTTCCAATGATGGACCAAAAGTTGTTACGCACGTATTTGATGGCATTTCCGTATGCGGTAAAGAAGCCCACATTTCTCGTTAGGTATTCATAGAACGCAAGGGTTAGTACAGCATACACTGTCGGTAACATGAAGATCAAGATAGGAATTCCAACAAGTAAAAATACGAGGAGGACAGAAATGTAGAACATGATCATGACCAAAGGTAAAATAATAAAGGATGTCCCTAAGAAGAACACGATGATTTGTCCCAATTGATTTTTAATTTGTTTACCGATACTGTTTTGATCAACGGGTTGATCTGTTGCTGTAGCCAGATTTTTTAAGTAAAGGATAGGGTAGGAGTAGCAAATGATTCCCATGATAAGGGCTACAATGAATAAGCCACCTAGGGCAAGAAGTCCCATTCCCCAGTGTTCGGAGAATATTTCTGTAAAGATGCTCTCCGGAGTGGCTCCAGTATAGGCATTGGCAGATACGGCAGAAGTTACCCCAATATCGGCCAATAGATAAATAAAGATCAAGACCAAAAATAGTGGAATGCCACACAGCTTTAAAAAGTGTTTAAAATAGTTTTTTCCTTCTACTTTTAAGAAGGTAAATGTGTCACTAAGAAGCGCATTAAAGTCGCGTTTTTGAAATAGTATAAACATAGCAATTGATTATAATAGGTTTAGTTTTTTTACGAGGCGTTTAGGGTAGATGAAAAAATAATAAAAGATGAGGCCAAAAGTGCTCAAAATGATAAAATAATTTAATACATCGGGCATTTCTTTGGCGTATCGGGTGATAAATCCTTCTATAAACCCAGCTAGGACAGTGAATGGCACTGTGGCAATAAAAATGGTTAATGCATCTTTAAAACCTAGTTTAAGGGAGTTCATTCGCGAAAGTGTTTTTGGAAACAACATACTAGCCCCTAAGACGATGCCCGCAAAGGCTTCTACGACCATGGCAGTTATCTCAAGCGCTCCGTGCAGCCAAATGCCTCTTACGCTATCCATAAAGGCGTGTTCGTTGACGAAAAAATATTGAAAGGTACCCAGCATAACGCTGTTGTACAGCAAAAATAAGAGTGTTCCCAAACCAGCTGTGAGTCCAAATAAAAAGAAGCGCAACCCCACGTAGAGGTTATTAGCGGTGATTCCAATAAAACTACCCCAAGAACTCCCCGATTTATAAATAGCCATGGCATCTTCATTTTTGATGTTGTCCAGCGTTTGGTTAACATAGGAATCCCCCAATATGTTTCGCGTAAAAGACGGATCGTAATGCGTTGATATCACTCCGATTGCAACAAAAATAACAAAGGTGATTAGGGTGAAGTTTAACTTGCGTTTATGACGGTAAACCGCTAAGGGAACATCGACCAAAAAAAAGTGTTTGATCCTACTTTCTTCAATTCGTTTTGTTTTATATATTTTTTGGTAGGTTTGTATGGCCAAACTGTTTAAATATTGTGTAATTTTGCTCTTTGGATAAAAAGTTTTGGCATATGCTAAATCGTTCATGATTTGCATATACAATTCAGCAAGATAGTCTGGTTTTTGCGTTTCCGAAGAATACAGGGCCTTTTCGTAAGAAAGCCAAAGTTCTTTGTTTTTTTTAATAAACGCAACTTCTCTCATGAGGTACTTAGTTAAAAATATAATTATGGCTAAATTAACAATAAATACGACACAAAACATAGAAATAGATTTTAAAGCAGCAGCTGTTGGTGAGCGCATTTTGGCGTTTATCTTGGATATGATCTTTAAAATATTGTATCTTATTGTGTTCTATTATGTTAATTCCTTGTTTAAGCTATCTAGTTATTTTTCAGCAGATGTGTGGTCGGTAAATGCGTATTGGCTGGTGGTATCACTGCCTGTTGTATTTTATACTGTTTTTTTTGAAGTGATCATGCAAGGGGAAACGCCAGGAAAAAAGATTCTGGGAATTAGGGTAATTAAAATCGATGGATATCAAGCGACGGTAGTGGATTACTTTGTTCGCTGGATTCTTCGCGTTTTAGATATTTTGGCTTCTAACGGTATTGTAGCTATTTTCAGCATTATTTTTACGAAAAATAGTCAGCGTTTAGGGGATATATTGGCTGGTACGACTGTTGTTAGCACAAAAAATAGAATTCATATCGGTACGACTATTTTCCGCGAAGTGGAGGAGGAATACGTTCCTGTACTTCCGCAAGTCATCCGCTTATCGGATGCAGATATTGGAGTTGTACAAGAGATTTATCTGCGATATAAAGCAAGTAGAGATTTTTCATTAATTAAAGCTTTAGCCCGTAAGTTAGAATCAGAGCTGGAGATCGACAGCGCAACGTTGGAGTTGAGCAATCAACAGTTTGTCGAATTAGTCCTCAAGGATTACAGCCATTTTACGGGTAAAGAATAATCACGTTTTTCATGTTAAGTTTTTTTGAGATTTTAGATTTGCTCGGAACATTGGCCTTTGCTATTTCCGGAGCATTAGCGGGGCGCGAACGTAAACTAGATTTGTTCGGGATGATTATTTTGGCCTTTGCAACCGCTGTAGGGGGTGGAACTATACGCGATATGATGATTGGAATAACACCTGTTTTCTGGTTGACCGATTTGAATTATTTTTACGTGACCTTTTTAGGGGTATTTCTCGCCTTGCTTTTTTATAAGCGATTTGCGATTTTGCGCTATTCCTTGTTTTTATTTGATACCATTGGAATTGCCGTTTTTACGTTGATCGGAATTGCCAAGGGGATGTCAGTGGGCTTACATCCCGTTTTTTGTATTGCATTGGGAACGATTACAGCTTGTTTTGGTGGAGTAATCCGCGATATTTTAGCGAATCAGATTCCCATTATATTTAAAAAAGAAATTTATGCTACGGCCTGTATTTTTGGAGGTTGTATCTACTATGCACTCGATCACTATCAGGTGAATGTCGAAGTGATTTACATTGCTACAGCCGGGAGTATTATTGCCCTGCGCTTGCTTGCAGTTCGCTATAAGTGGAGCTTGCCTTTTGCACAGGAGGTATCGGATACTAACAGGGATGCCTAAGGATAAACCGTAAGTGACGACACTAAAAAAAAGCGAAAGAAAACAAATCTTTCGCTTTTTTTTTATTCTTGTAATTTGCTATTTGTATGGGTTTCAAAGTGATCTGGACTAAGAATAACGATTCCCTTTTGCAAGAGTAAACTATTGGGGTAGGAGATTTGTTCTCCGTCTTCGGTTACCAATAGGATGTAAAAGGCTTTGATATCGACGATTCTCGCTTCCGTAGGGAAGTCTTTATCCTGAATTCGAATGATGTCGCCAATTCGAAAGGGAAAGGAAAAGAAAAGTAAAATACCAGCAGTAATATTACTCAATAGAGACCATTGGGCAAACATCGCAACGCCAATAACGGTGAAAACAGAAGTAAGCGTGAGCCAAATATTGTCTTTTTCAACGCCCCAAATCGTAAAGATAATCACGAATAACAACACGAATAACAGAATGTTAAACAGGCGAATGACCACGGCTTCTCGTCCTTCTTTCATGTCGGATTTCTTAGAAAACGAATGGATAATGCTGTTGATGATCTTCCTAGAAATAAGATAGAGCAAAATGGCAATGGCCGTAACTATGGCTTTTAATAAATATCCGTCGGGCATGATTTTTTATTTAATAAACTCGTATAATTCTTTCATTAATTCAGTTGTTGGCAAGCCAACAATATTGGTATAAGAACCATTGATTCGTTCTACTCCCACTAAGCCTATCCACTCCTGTATGCCGTATGCTCCTGCTTTGTCATAGGGCTTGTAGTGATCGACATAATATTCGATTTGCGCTGTGGTTAAGCTTGCAAAGTAAACCGCTGTCACGGCGTGAAATAGCTGTTCTTTTTGGGTTGTTTTAAGGCAGATCGAGGTGATTACCTCATGCATTTTACCCGATAAGCCCTGAAGCATGGCGATAGCCTCCTCTCGGTCTTGGGGTTTGCCTAGCGACTGTCCTTCACTCCAAACGGTTGTATCACTAGTGATTAGTATTTCTTTATCACTCAAGAGCGCTATAGAAGAAGCTTTTAATCGAGCGATGAAATCGGTGATTTGCTCTCTTTGCAGTTCTGGGGGATAAATCTCGTCTACGTCAGAAGCACGCACAACAAAGGTCAAGCCTAAATCGGTGAGGAATTGTTTGCGTCTGGGTGAATTGGACCCCAAAACGATGTCGTAGTTCTTTACTAGTTGATCGAACATAGGTCAGGGGTTAATCGTATTTAGCGTCAAAGTGTTGGAACCACTTTTGTTGGGTTTTCATCACTTGTTCAATAACTTCTCTAACCGCTCCTTCACCGCCGTTTTTATGCGAAATATATCTTGAGATACGCTTAATTTCGGGTGAAGCATCTTGTGGTGCTGTAGGTAGTGCTACCTGTTGCATCACGTGATAATCGGGAATATCATCGCCCATGTAGAGAATTTCTTCTGCTTGTAAGTGGTGATCGGCGCAGTATTTTTTGAAAATTTCTACTTTATTCGACACGCCTAAGTAAATGTCTTTCACCCCAAGGTTGTGCAAGCGCGTTTTTACCCCTTCATTGCTTCCTCCTGAGATAATACATACGCGATATCCGTTTTCTAAAGCGGCTTTGATAGCGTATCCATCTTTGATATTCATTATTCTCAATAAATCTCCAGTATTGGTAACGTGAACCTTACCGTCTGTTAAAACGCCATCTACATCAAAAATGAAGGTAGTGATGTCGTTCATGATTTCTTTAAAGTGTTTAGACATTATCTATTTTGTATTGATTTTGTGATAAGTTGATAAATCTCTTTTTTAGTTGGATCAGTAAGAAGCTCCAAGTGCTGCTTGATCGTGTTCTGGTCGCCCCTTGATGCTGGGCCTGTTTGTGCCTCTACAGGTGATAATTCCATGATCTTATTTGCCGTTTCTGCAATCAACGGTTTGAGAATCTCAAAGGGAACTTGGTGCTCTTTACAGACTTCTTCGCCTAAGGTGAACATGTGATTGGCAAAGTTGTTGACAAATACCGCGGCTAAGTGAATGGCTTTTCGCTGCTTTGAGGATATTTTATAGACGCGCTCTGAAAAACACACCGCTATTTGTTCTAACATTTGAAAGTCTTTGGCGTGGTTTGCTTCGATACAAAAGGGAATAGCGCTAAAGTCGACGTCTTTTTCTTTGGTAAAAGACTGTAGCATATACATCACTCCTTTTCGCTCTTGGCTAATGGCTGACATGGGAATTGTGCCTGAAGTGTGTACAACAAATTGATCCGCTAAGTGTATGTGCTTGGATACCTCTTCAATGGCAATATCACTCACGGCAATGATAAAAATATCAGCTGGTTGCAATTGATCGATTGAATGTACAACACTACTTTCGGGAACCATATCAGGTACCGAATTCGTATTTCTTGCGTATATTTGTTGTAATTGTAACTGATCACTATCTAATATGTTTGCAATTAGATGGTGGGCCACTTTTCCAGATCCTAAAATAGTTAGTGTAAGCATAAGGTAAAGATAAAGATTTAATAGGAAAGCGGGGAGATTTTAAAAGAAATAATTGTATGCAAAAAGATATAGAAAACCTTAAAGATATTCAGCTGTTGGTCAATACATTTTACGGTAGAGTGCAGCAAGATGACTTAATTGGGCCCATATTTAACGAGCGCTTGGAAGGGAAGTGGGACTACCATTTAGAAAAGATGTACGCCTTTTGGCAAACGGTATTACTAGAAGAACACACCTATTCAGGGCGACCTTTTCCGCCTCACGCTAAACTGCCTGTCCACAGCGAACACTTCGAACGGTGGAAGCAAATTTTTAATGCAACCGTAGATGAGTTGTTCGAAGGCAAAATTGCTGAGGAAGCCAAGTGGCGTGCTGAACGCATGGCTGCCATGTTTTTGAGCAAAATAGAGTATTTTAGGAGTTAGTGGAGGCTATGAGTTTACAGTTAACGGTTAACTAGATGTCAACCGTAAACTAAAATAAAAACAGCGATGGTTTGCAATTGCAAACCATCGCTGTTTTTATTTTTTCTTTCCGTTGTTAAACTTTATGTTTCCCAGTGGGTTTTTAGGTTTATCTGATTTAGTAAACGGTTTCTTACCTCCTGAAGTGCCTGCTCCTTTGGGTTTGTTGCTCGTCGTTTTTTGTGCTGTAGGACGATCGGTCTTTACTTTCTTAACAATATTCTCTTTGTTTTGTTGTAAAACTTCCATCGGATTTTTAGGTTCTTCTTTTGTTCCTCTAAGGTAAATCACCAATCCATTCAAGAAGTTTCTCAGAATTTGATCCCCACATTCCATGTATTTTGGATGATCTTCATTTCTAAAGAAGTTTCCTAATTCTCCTTTAGACACTCTAAAGTCTACCAATTCTAGAATTTCAACTATTTGCTCATCTCTAAGTTGTAGGGCAACTCTAAGCTTTTTTAAAATATCGTTATTTGTCATTTGTAAGTACTTATATTTTATCTTTTAATACTTTAATTTCGTCTCTTAATTGGGCGGCTAACATGAAGTTTAAATCCATAGCTGCTTTTTCCATTTCTTTGCGCTTACTGTTGATTAGCTTTTGAATTTCTTCTTTCGAATGGTATTTCACCTGTTCTTCAGCTACTTTTTTCACCTGTTCACCTAGCAGTTCGTCATAAGAAGGTTTTACTAACTCATTGCTGATTTTTTTAGTAAGTCCCTTTGGTGTGATGTTGTGTTGGGTGTTGTACAGGATTTGTTTACTGCGTCTATATTCTGTTTCGTCTATGGTTTTTTGCATACTTGCGGTAATCTTATCTCCATACATAATGGCCTTTCCATTGACGTTTCTAGCGGCTCTACCCACAGTTTGAGTGAGTGAGCGATGGCTGCGCAGAAATCCTTCCTTATCGGCGTCTAAAATAGCTACAAGGGATACTTCGGGTAAGTCTAGTCCTTCGCGTAGTAGGTTGACTCCAATAAGTACATCAAAGAGACCTTTTCTCAGGTCTTGCATGATTTCTACACGTTCGATGGTATCGATGTCAGAGTGTACATAGCGACAGCGAATGCCCATTTTGGTAAAGTACTTCGCAAGTTCTTCGGCCATGCGCTTGGTTAAGGTGGTGACCAATATGCGTTCATCGACGTCCACGCGTTGTTGAATTTCTTCAATTAAATCATCAATCTGATTTTCCGTAGGGCGCACTTCGATAATGGGGTCTAGTAAACCTGTGGGGCGTATGAGCTGTTCAACGATAATCCCTTCGCTTTTTTGTAGCTCATAGTCTGCAGGTGTTGCAGAAACATAGATGACCTGATTTTGCATGCTTTCGAATTCTTCGAATTTCAATGGCCTATTGTCTAGTGCAGCGGGCAATCGAAAGCCATATTCAACGAGGTTTTCTTTTCTAGAACGGTCACCGCCATACATGGCGTGTACTTGAGAAATGGTGACGTGACTCTCGTCGACTACCATGAGGTAATCGTCAGGAAAGTAATCCAATAAACAGAAGGGGCGGGTGCCAGGAGCTCTACCGTCTAAGTAACGGGAGTAGTTTTCAATACCCGAACAATAGCCCAATTCTTTCATCATTTCCAAGTCGAAATTTGTTCTTTCCTCTAATCGTTTGGCTTCGAGGTGTTTTCCTATTTCTTTGAAGTAGGAAATTTGTTTTTCTAAATCTTGTTGTATTTCCCAAATGGCGTTGTTTAGCACATCAGGGGAGGTCACAAACATATTAGCTGGGTAAATATTTAAGCGGGTAAATTTTTCAATTACCTGTGCTGTTGTGGCGTCAAATACTTCAATGGCTTCAATTTCATCGCCAAAGAAGTGGATGCGATAGGGGTGATCGGCATAGCTGGGAAACACTTCGATCGTGTCTCCTTTTATTCTGAAATAACCCGGCAGAAAGTCGGCTTCTGTTCGCGCGTACAAGCTTTGTACAAGGCGGTGTAAGAGTTGGGTTCGACTAATTTCTTGGTCTAGTTCGATTGAGATAACGTTTTTCTGGAATTCTACGGGGTTTCCAATACCGTATAAGCAGGAAACAGAGGCAACGACTAATACATCACGTCTGCCTGAGAGCAGGGTAGAAGTGGTGCTTAAACGCAGCTTTTCCAGTTCGTCATTAATCGATAAATCTTTTTCAATGTATTGACCCGTAACGGGGATAAAAGCTTCCGGCTGATAGTAGTCGTAATAAGAGACGAAATACTCGACGGCATTGTCAGGAAAGAAGCTTTTAAATTCCGAATACAATTGAGCAGCCAGCGTTTTGTTGTGTGCCAAAACAAGGGTAGGTCGTTGTACTTCTTTAATGACATTGGCAACACTAAAGGTTTTACCCGATCCTGTAACACCAACGAGCGTTTGATACTTCTGATCATCTAATATGCCACGAGTCAATTGAGCAATTGCCTCTGGTTGATCACCGGTGGGACTATAATCAGATTTTAAATCAAATTTCATAACTACTTATTTGAATGCAAAGGTACACATTTAAACAAAAAAAGCACAAGCTTTAGGCTTGTGCTTTCTATTATAAAGTAAGAGCTAATTAGTTTACTTTGAAGATTACTCTTCTAGCAACGTTTTTAGCTTGAGTACCATCGATACCGTTTCCTTTAGCTGTAACTTTTCCAGCAGGAACTCCAGCTTTAACCAATAGATCTCTTACAGCGTTTGCACGTCTTGTAGACAATTTTTGGTTGTAGTCTTTGTTTCCTGTTGAATCAGCATATCCGCTAACTTCTAAAGAAGCAGAAGGATTGTTTTTCATGTAAGAAATGATGAAGTTGATACCTTCTAAAGAAGTAGGTTGAACTTTATCAAAATCAAAATTAACAGCTACGTAACCTTTGTTGATTAATTCTTTAACCATTGCAGCGTCATCAGCGTTCATGCTCGTAGTATTTCCGTATTTTTCTTGGAAATAAGCTTCGATATTGTCTGCGATACCGTTGTTGTTTTTGTCGATATTTCTACCTCTAGAATCAACTAAAGCACCAGCTGGTGTGTTTGGTTCTAAATCTAAGTAGTCTGCTACACCGTCGTTATCAGAGTCAACTAACATTGCTTCGATATTGTCGATTCTGTTAGTTAAAGCGTTGATTTCGTTTTTAGATTGAGACTCTTCAGCATACCAATCTGCGTGTTGAGCGTGTTTACCTAAATAGATAGATACCCCAACTGTAGCGTTGAACATTGTTCCTTGGAATACAGAGCGGTTTGATGCGTTAACACCGTCCCAGTTTCTATCTTGTTGTGTATTTTGAATAACTGTAAAGTCAGCGTTTAAAGCTACTCTAGAGTGAAGCTTCACTTGACCTGTCAAACCAGCCATTAAATGACCCATTTTGTCAGAACCTGAGAAGTTATCCCCGTTTAACCAAGAATATCCCCCACCCGCGTGAGCTTGTAAACCAAAAGTTTTAGTCCAGTTTTCGAAGTTTAAAACTCTACCTAAGTTAATAACTCCTTCTAAACTTGCTCTATAGTAATCAGATTGAGCGTTTAAGTTGCTGTTTGTCCAGTTGTCAATTTTATCATAACCAAATGAACCTTTAACACCAATTTTATTGTTGATGCTATATCTAACACCACCATCTAAATGTAAGTTTTTGAAAGTCTCAGCAGTGTACCCTGGACTTAATGTTCTTGCTGGTTTTGCAAAACCTGCATTCAAATCAACTGACCACTTATTATATGGCTTGTCTTGAGCATTAGCACAAATACCTACTGTAAGTGCTAATAAAGATAATGTGATTTTTTTCATAATTTAATTTTTACTTTCACTTGTCAGCTATCGTAATAGCTATTATTGTTTCGTTTACGAGGCAAATATACTATAAAGTTTTTAAATACACATTTTTTATAAAAAAAATACAATGTTTTTAAAAATCCTTAGTTTGTTTGATATTCAATATAAACTAGTTTTTATTGCGAAATTGTTGTAATTCACCTCTTAATTTGAAAATTATTTATGTTTGAATCGATTTATTGATTGAATTCTCTTTTAATCTTTTTCTCTATAATGAAGGTTCCGAATGGGATTACTGAAGCAAAACATACAAAAAAGAGTGTTTTGTTTGACCATTTTAACTCATTTTTGATTAAAAATGCGAAAACAATATAAGCAATGAATAAGATCCCGTGTGCCATACCAACTTTTTGCACCATATAGGGGCTGTCCCAAATGTATTTTAAAGGCATTGCAATGAATAATAATAGAAGTAAAGAAACCCCTTCTAAGAATGCTGTAATCCTAAATAGATTAACCATAGTATATAGTGTTAAATTTATGGGTGCTAAAATAGGGCTAATGCCGATTAATTCAAATATTTAGCTGGCGATTAATGCTAAATATTTCATAAAAAACGGGGGTTCTTTTTACAGTTGTAGGAGTCCTACTTTAGTTTCCTAGGAGGTGAGTCCATAGTGAGTCCATAGTGCGTCCATGGTGAGTCTATCTAAAGTTGCTGTATTAATGGACGCATGATGGACTCACCATGCACGCCTATTGGTCGGAATAGGACGAAAACCTAAAGGAAATAGGAACAAACTCTAGTGATCGAATAGGGCAAAACTACGAGCTGCCTAAAGAAACAGCCTAAAAAAAATAGCCTTGTAAGAGGGCGTAGGCTTTGGCCTGTTGCATAAAAAAACCCCACCGATCGGTGGGGTTCACTTTGTAAAGCTGTTTAGACAGCCTTTATTCGTTAGGCTAATAGTTTAGCATTATATTCTTTTAAATCAGCAAGATTGTGCTTATTCGTTGGATCTTTGAAAAGCGACAATAAGTATTGTAAGCTTTCAATGTCATTTTGAGCGACAACGGCTTCGTTTTCTACAACGTCCTCTTCGTCTATCGGCTCGTCATTTGGAATAGCAATGAAAAAACCATTATTGTTTTCAATGTGCTCGTACGTAAGTCTAATTGATTTGACTAGGGTAGGTACTTCTTCTAGTAGAGCATACTCTCTTAATTTCTTAAGGTTTGGAACGATTTGATCCACCACAAGACCATTTGTAACTAAATCAGATTGTATTAACTTAATTAGTTTAATTGCATTTGCGTTTTCCACAGTATTAAATTTTGGGTATTATTAATTGTAGGACAAAAATAAGCTTTTTAATAGTTTAGCAAATAAAAAAGTTAATTTTATTTTATTCTGATTGTGGTTTTTTGCGTATTCCGCTATTGTTTAGGTGGTTTGCGATTCACGTATTGTCCTTTTTGCTGTTGATTTTCCTCTATTGTGTGACGAACAAAGAAATGTTGTTCGTTCAGTATGGTTTTTCCTAGACTGTTTTACAGTATGTAATATAGCATTGATGCTTTACTGCTATGTTACAAAATAGGACGCTATTCGGGATCCTAGAACCTTATTTGCAACAACGTTTTAGTAGCTGTACTTCTATTGGTGTTTTTTGCTTCGGTATCGACGCTTCGGTCAGGGAGGGAGTTTACTTTTATAGTTGTAGTACAATACGTTTACTGTATTTATCTGTTGTTTTTGTGTTTATATTTTAAATAATTGTTGTTGATCGCGTTGGTTTATTACAGATAATTTAATTATAAAAAAACAATGTTAAATGGTGTTTCAATTCTTTTTTTTGATGATGTTATACGTGTTTTGATACATATATTAACATATCAAAAGTTAAATTTGTTTAAATGAAATCAAAGAAATACGATAAAAAAGTATAAAAAGTGAAATTAATTTAGGTAATATTTAGTATAACTAGAAATTAACAAAAAAATATTGTATTTCTTTTAACTGTGGGGGTTTAGTTTTATTTACTAATGAGGAAGGGACGGTTTTTGGGGTTTGTTTTAGCTTTATAGTAGGGTATAACTTAATGAGCTAAACTTATTTTCAAGATGCCATCCTATGGATTAAAAAAATAAATTATGATGAAGTTGTACGATTGGAATACAAGTTTACAAACTGAGCGATTCTACTATTTATTGTTTGGTATATTTATTTTATTACTGAGCATGAATTATTACAATGCGTTGATTGAACATGACACCGTATACATAATCAATTTTTTTGCGATTGTGTTTAGTTTGAAGTTGTTTAGGCTGGTAGATGATACACCAGATGTTGTACTGAAAACGCAAATAACCCAAATGTTTAGTTTATCCGTTGTTTTACTTGTGTTGAGTTTTCTTCCCATACCGCTTTGGATTCTGATTGCCTTGAATAATTTTTTTGGCATTGTGTATTTTGGTCTTTTTTACTTTCATCGCTTACACTTAAATAGATCCTTAAAAGCGATTGAATCTTATATTTTTATTACGCATTTTTCTTTTGTTGTCTACCTTTTGCTACTCAACGTACAAGGTTATTTTTTCAAAATAAAAATCCCTGACTTGGTTTTTGTACTGGGTTATGTACAAGTAGGGCTTCAATATTTATTGCTCGTGTTATCCTTGTTTACCTATTTATTTTACAAGAAACAGCAAAAAGAGTGCGCATCAGATACTTTCACACTTTCAAAGGGGTATTGGGAGGTAGAAGAGGAGAAGGAAATTGATGGGCAGAACAAAGTAGAAATTGAATCGGAAACGTTCCGCTTGAAGTTTGGAAATCAAGAATTAGCCGAACAGATTCTCGATTTTTTTGAAACTGAAAAAGCGTTTTTACGGCCTGATTTTAGTTTGGAGATGCTGTGTTTGCATCTGCCTCATAGCCATGCGCAACAGGCGAGTTATGTGATCAACAATCATTTGAATACTAGTTTTTACAAATTGGTTGCTTTTTATCGGGTGATGGAAGCGTTGAAATTACTGGCCCATAAATCGGATTGGACGTTAATGGCTATTGCGGAAGAATGTGGTTTTAAATCCGTCAATACCTTTAATAAGTACTTTAGAGATATTACCGGGTTTAGCCCTGCAGAATATCGTGTAATAATAGAAAAAAAGAAAAGGATAGTATGATTTGGTTGTTTGTATGTTATGTTGTTTATGCTTTCTTTTATTGGTTAAATGGGGATACTAATAAACAGAGAGCGAACGTATTCCGCTTTTGCAGTGCGATATTTGGTTTAAATGTAGTGTTGTATGTGGTTGATTATTACGGGTATAGCGATAGGAGTTCTAGTTTTCTAGCCCTTTTGTTTTTGTTGCAGGGTGCTGGCTTAGTATACTTGTTAAAGATCAAACGCATCAAACAGTTTGTTCACTGTGTTGTAGTCGTTCTTTTAGTGCTCTTTTATGTGTTTCAATTGCTCCTTGATGAAACTTCGGTCGCCTGGATTTTTCTTCGTTATGAGGTAATACTCTTGATTAGTGTACTTTCATTTGTCTATGGTTGTTATGGCTATTGGTGTTTGATAGGGGGGAGGGTATCCTCTGGATTAAAGCAATACATTGCCTTTTATATCGTCACACTATTTTGCGTTTCGATTTCATTTATGATTGCTTATCTCTATCGGTTTCCACTTTTTAGCTACCTTAACTTCTTGTTTTATTTTACAGGACTATCCTTGCTGTTTATCGCCTTTTTAAATGAGTTAAAAGAATTTGTTTACGCCAAATTTAGTCTAAGCCGCTCTAGGATCACGGGGCAAATGGAACGCGAAGCCTCTAGTTTATTCGGTGCGATGGCTCTCGATGTATCGATTCCCAATAAGGAGAAGATGTCCATATGGTCTACGCAATACGGGATAAGATCGGATGTATTTCAGTTGGATCGAACTTCAGTTGGGGAAAAAGAATCCATCGAATGCCGGACGCACGAAATTCGCCAAGTGATGACCGCTAAATTGATTGAAAGTCGGTTGTTTTTGGATCCCGTATTAAACTTAGAACAATTGGCTATTATCCTGGGGTTTCCCAAAGCTGAACTCTTAGAGTTTTTTAAAGAATCGTCCTCTTTGACGTTTAAACAGTACATCAACCGCTTGAGGGTGGAATACGCTATTCTCATGATCAGAGACAATGAAGAAAACTATACCGTTGAAGAGTTGAGCTTGCTCTGTGGGTTTAATACCCGACTTTCCTTTTACCGCGCTTTCGTCGAGGTGTTTGGCTTTGCCCCCTCCGAAATTATGAGCTAGTTATCACTTGTGAAAACAGCGCGTTTTCACCATTTAATTATCCTATAAATCCTAAAAAGTGCAAGTAGCACTGCACTTTTTTCATGATCCAGCTGTGGGATTTAAAACAAACAGCATATACCTAAAACAGGAGGGACTGTCTAATTTTAGACAGTCCCTCTATTTTAATGCGATTTTAAGTATTTGCAGTGGCTTATCGGTCTATTCGTAAAAAATTTCCCTCTTGGTCAAAAAGAAGTTCAACTTCTTGTCTTCCCTTTTTTAATTCAACATCAAAACCTTGTCTGTTTTTCTCCACTCCCACGAGCTTATAATCGCTATAGTGCTGCTGAACATAAGTAATTAAGGCAGGAGGTAGTAATACTGATGGAATTTCGTTGTCTTGCTTGCTCTCAATTTCAGTCCACGCTCCTTGTTGGTCAAATTCAATGTTGAATCCGTTGCTCAGGTATACGTCGTAGGTCGTTTGTCTGCCTACTTCCTTCTTGATTAAAACAATGCTAGCTTGACTGAAATGCTCAGTTAGAAAGCGCTTCGCGGCGCTCGGCAATTGGTCTTCATTGATCAATTCTTCGTCTCGGTCTAGATCTAAATCTAGTCCTACAAATTCTTGTTTGGCGTTAAAAATCAATTCCAAACCACTGTTTAGGGTAGCTTCAAAACCTCTTGCATTTTTGTCTAGTTCCACAAGGAAACTATCGGGATAATTTGCGTTTACATACGCTAAGATTAACGGTACTTCTTGAGCGAGAAAAGCTTCAGGAAGGGCCGTGTTATTTCTAGTTTCAATTTCTGTCCAATTGCCCGATTTATCAAAGTCAATGGAAATATTATTGTCTAAAGTTAACTGATAAAACGTCCCGTAATAATTGGGGGTGCTTTTTTTAGTTGCCTGTACAATCACCGCATTAGGAAATGTAGTCTCGATAAATTTTTTGGTATTTCCAGGCAATTGATCTAGGGTAACATGTTCAACTTTTGTCGAGGTATTGTCGTCACTACTACAAGCTGTAACTCCTATGGTTAAGGCTCCAAATAGAACGAGTGCAATTAATTTCTTTTTCATGGTATTTTAATTTGTTTTGTTAGTAGTCAATACGCTTGAATTGCCCTGATTTTGAAAATTCAAGTTCTAGCCCATTGTTGAGTTCTACTTCATAAATGCGTCTTTCGTTACTCACTTTTACTACTTGTGCTTCTGGGTAATTTGCTTTAATATAAGTTACTATAGGCTCTAATAAAAAAGTAGTCGGCAACGGATTTTTGTTTCCATCTACTTCTTCCCAATCGCCAGACTGGTCAAATTCGATTTCAATTCGATCTGTAAAGGTTACCTTATACGATACGGATAGAAAATCAACATCCTTTTCAACGAGTTGAATCGTTTTGGAATTGAAATGGGTATCCATAAAAGCAAGTGCCTTCTTCGGCAATTCACTTTTTGTAATGATAATGTCTTTAGCTAACGTCGATTGACTAGTCAACATGACGATGGCAGTGAAGATTCCCGCAATTACTGTTTTAAATGTTTTCATGGCTATTTCTTTTTTGTTTATAGGACAAAGCTAGGGATAGAATCTGGAAAGAATTGGGAATAAGCAAAAAAAACAATCTTTTTTGCCCTTTTCTTCTTATCATTTTTTGTGTTATATTTTTTAAATATGGGAGGTATGTATTGATCTATCAGCAATCATTTTTGAAAAAATGGCATTTTTTTTATAAAATTTTGTATCTTGTATGCTAATGGAAACGAAGTTGAATGGTTTGTTGTACAACGAACTGTAGTTCGTTTTTTTTAGGAAAAAATTAAAAGAGAAAAGAGATGAGAAAAAGATGGATGTTATCCTTGTGTGTTGTTGCTTTTGTAGGTTGTAACAATACGGCTAAAAAAGCGCAAGCCGCAACGGGAGAAGAACAACAAGCGGAAACGTCAACACAACCACTGAATGTAGGAGGATCAAAAGATGAACACGGCTGTATGACGGCTGCGGGTGAAACTTGGAGTGAACTGAATCAAACTTGCCTGCGTTTGTTTGAACAAGGTCTTCGTTTAAATCCGGTAAAAGAGGAGGGAGGTACCCTACTTAGTGCTTTCGTTGTATTTAATGACGATCAATCCAAATTGCAAGTATTTCTTCCAACGGAAGAACAAGAGGTATTGATCTTAGATAAAAAAGAAGGGCATATCTACGCGGATGCAACTTATACCTATGATGGAAAAGAGGGAGCTCTTTACATCAAGGGACAAAAAGAATATGCGAAGTAAACGCAATCTTATTTTAGCGTAGGATCAACTTTATGTAATGTTATGTCAAACACACTTCAATAAAGGAAACTTTATGAGGTGTGTTTATTTTTTTGTCTTGTTAGATCTTGCGTGGTTTGTCTTAGTCTCGCGATAAACCGTAAAGCGATGTAGTTTATCGAAGCTGTACTGCATCTGTAGTGATTCCGTTACTTTAATAATGGTTTGCACTAAAGACAAGCCCAATCCCGTAGACTCTTCATTGGTTGTACTTCTATAGAAACGGTTGTAGATTACTGTTTCATCGAGTGCTGTATATTGTGCACTAGTATTGGCAATTGAAAAGCTATTGTGTTGAAGATCAATGCTGATGTTTCCTTGGGTGATATTGTGCATCAAGGCGTTTTTGAGCAGGTTTTGGACCAAGGTGATGGCAAGCCCTTTGTCCATCAAGATAGCAAAGGAAGCTCCCGAGTCATGAAGGCTAACGGTTATACTTTTGTAAGAGAAGAAATCCTCAAAATCTTCGACAATATCCCTTACAATTTGGTTGAGATCTATTTCTTGTTGGGGTTGAAACTGTTTGTTTTCAATTTTCGCCAGCATTAAAAGAGATTTATTGAGTTTAATCAGACGCGATAAACTTTGATGAATAGAGCCAATTTGATTGATTTGACGTTCATTTAATCCCTCGGCTTCTACGAGTAATTCGAGTTTATTACTGATAATGGCTAAAGGAGTTTGGGACTCGTGTGCTGCATTGGAAACAAAGGTTTTTTGTTGTTCGACCATTTGCTCAATGCGCAGGATCATTTTATTGATTTCTTGTTGTAGATCAGTAAATTCTTTGATGGGCGTTTGGGTTTCGACGGTGCTTATCTTTTCTCCTAAGGTATAGGTTCTCAGGTTGTTTAGCAGGCGATAGAAAGGATTCCAAACTGCACGGCGCAGAATAAAGTGATTAATGAGGTAAATGCTGAGCAATAAAACAACGTAAAGTACCAATACAGCCACTCCAAAATCGCGCAGCAAATCATCGGCTTCGATTGTAGAGGTGCGTATTTCCAGTTGATAATTATCTCCTTTTTGATCGACAAAAGTGGTGGTCAACGTACGTACAGGCTCCTCATTGTCATCGGCATCCATGTAGATCATTTCTGTGCTGAACACATTTTTTTTGGAGTATTTTCCTGGGGCTAACGGTGTAATTCGAAAACCACTGCTTCCAAAGGAAATAAAGCTTTCTACTTGAGGATCTGTATACGCCTTTTTTATGATTTCGGTTTTGTTGTTTTTTAAGCCATCGTCAATATTGTCGTATACTTCGTCCATCATAAAGGCATAAAAAATCAATACCCAGGCGGTTAGTACAAAGATAATACCAACAGATAAGTAGCCCAACATATAATTGTGTAGCTTCATTTTACTCATTTTCTAGTTTATAGCCCATTCCGTAGACCGATTGAATGTTGACTGCCGCCTGATGGGTTTTCAGTTTTTTGCGCAGGTTTTTTACTTGGGAATAAACGAAGTCATAGCTGTCTGCCTCATCCATATTATCGCCCCATATATGTTCGGCTAAAGACGATTTGGTAACTAGTCGATTGGCATTGACTACGAAGTAATACAACAGCTCGAATTCTTTGTTGTTCAACACCATGGGTATGTCGTTTACTTTGACAGTGCGTTCGTCAATAAAGATTTCGATATTATTCCACTTCACGCTTTGAAACCCTTGTTGGTGCTTGCGTCTGAGGACAGATTTTATTCGAGCGAGTAGTTCAGACAGGTGAAAAGGTTTGGTTAGGTAATCATCTGCTCCCAGTTCCAAGCCCATTACTTTGTCGTCAATGGAATCTTTGGCTGATATAATGATGACAGAATCTTCTTTTTCCATTCTTTTAATTTCGCGCAAGAGATCCATGCCATTGCCATCGGGAAGCATGATATCTAGTAAAATACAATCGTAGTCGTAACCAATTAATTTTTCCATGGCCTTTTTATAGTCTGCTGCAACTTCAACTACATAAAGTTCTTTTTCTAGCGATTCTCGCATAATCGCACGCAGTTCTTTTTCGTCTTCAATTACTAAAATCTTCATAGGTGTAGGATGAGTGGTTAGCCTCGAAAGGGAGCACTGTTTTTTGTATATACGTAATTAAGCGAATTTACAAAAAAACAACCGCATTTGAAACTACTTTATGTGCTGCTACTTACCTCTGTTTTGATCTTCTTTACTTCTGTTGTTTTAGCCGAATTATCCTATGAACATAGTAAAAAATAGCGTAAATTTAAGGTCGCATACATCGAATACACCTTACTATGATTGATCCTGCTATTTTATTGCGCTATTGCGGTTTTATTAAAGAATTTGACAAGAGTGAAACCGTGTTTACCCAGGGAGAGGAACCTCGCTATTACTTTCAAATTATGCATGGACGCGTTAAAATGAATAACTATAACGAAGACGGAAAAGAGTTTATTCAAGGGTTGTTTACTGATGGAGAAAGCTTTGGAGAGCCTCCTCTTTTTTGTGAGGTGAACTATCCTGCTAATGCTGTTACCTTGCAGCCAACAAGTATAATACTCATTCATAAACGCGATTTTTACACCTTACTCGAGCGTGAAAAATCAAGTTGTTTTAGCGTATTAAAAGCCTTGTCTTCCCGTTTGTACTATAAGTCTATTATGGCGCCTGATATTTCGTCAAATGATTCGGAGAAGCGAATACTCACCTTGTTAAACTACATCAAAACACAGCACAAAGAGCTTACGGAGGAGTTTTATGTAGATTTGACCCGCCAGCAAATAGCGGATATGACAGGACTTCGCGTAGAAACAGTGATTCGCACAATTAAAGAGATGGAAGCAAATCACTTAATTCGCTTGGAGAGAGGGAAGTTGTTTTTTTAGTACGTTTATTTTTGCAGCTTGTTCTTTGTTCTTTGCTCTTTGCTCTTTGTGCTTTGTGCTTTGCTCTTTGTGCTTTGTTCTTTGCTCTTTGCTCTTTGCTCTTTGCTCTTTGTGCTTTGCTCGATTTGCAAACCGTAAACTGTGTACCAGTTACCATTCACCATTCACCACTCACCACTTACCACTTACCACTCACCACTTACCACTCACCACTCACCACTTACCACTCACCACTTACCACTTACCACTTACCACTCACCACTTACCACTCACCACTCACCACTTACCACTCACCACTTACCACTCACCACTTACCACTCACCACTTACCACTCACCACTCACCACTCACTACTCACCACTCACCACTCACTACTCACCATCTTCAATATTTAAAAATTCTTTTTCTTCCCTGTTCTGTAGATCAACAGAATAGGCAGTACAGTCCAAAGGGCAAGCAGGGCAAAGGAAAGTAAGCTACCCAATCCGCTGCCGAAGAACTTTTTAAATACGGCTCCAGTGTAGCCCAATAGAGCAGAAATATCGAGTTTGAGTAAGATTAAAATACGCGATAAGTCGATGGGGTTCAAAATCGTGCCAATCAAGGAGATATTCTCCAATGGATAATCTCCAAACACGAGGAGAATACTCAAAAAGATACCGTCATATACAACGGCTAAGAACAACCATAATAAGATAGCAAATCCGAATCCCGTGATTTTATTTTCGTTTCTCAAACCAATATTATAGGCTAATGCGCTGAATATAAAGGTTAAGAATGCACCTATGCCTAAAAGGAGTAGAAATTCGAAAATAATGTCCGACTCAAAAAGGCCGTAACAAATAAAAGGAATGCCCAAACCGATGAGTAAACTCATGGATAAAGACAAAGCAACGCCCAAATATTGTCCAATGAAAATAGACGAACGCCTGATCGGCAAAGCGAGTAGTAGTTCTGTAAATTCCTTGGAATCATAGTAGTACATAATACCGAAAATCGTACTGATTAAAGGCACAAGAACAATGATCACATTCATCAACGTGATAATGGCTTTTCCAATATCGCGATTGAGAAATAGCAAGACAAATCCAAGAGCAAGATAAAAGAACAAGTAGAAGTAGCTCCATCTGCTGCGCATTAAATCGAAAAAGCTATATTTTAGAATTTTAAGCATAAGAATCAAGTAAAAGGTTAGCAATAGCATGTTCAAAGTTGTCTTGTTTCGTCCTTTCTTTTAGTTCATCTATAGTGCCTTTGAAGTATAGTTTACCTTCAAGAATAAAGATGATCTGATCGGAAATTTCTTCGACAAAGCTCATAATGTGAGAGGTAACGATAATGGTTTTTCCCTTTTTTTTCTCGTTGATAATCAGTTGTTTCAATAGAATCATGGCGGCGGGATCTAATCCAGTTGTGGGCTCATCGAGAATTAAAATTGGATTGTCAAACATAAATGCCAATAGGATGTTTACTTTTTGTTTAGTACCTCCCGACAGTTTATTGATTTTTTTGTTGAGAAAAGGCGAGAGTTTGAATAAGTCAACCAGGGTTTGGTGGTCTTTTTGGTTGTCATTTCTCAGATCTTTGATCATGTGAATCAATTCAAGTACGGTAAGGGTATTGGGAAAACTGGCTATTTGTGGCAAATAGTCGATATTGCTTCGGTATTTCCATTGCTTAGCGATATTTTCTCCCTGAATTTCTATGCTGCCACAATCGGGATGTACCATGGATAAAATGCATTTATTGAGGGTAGTTTTACCGCTTCCGTTAGGGCCTAAAATAGCGAGTACGCCTTGACCAATTTCGAGGTCAATTCCTTTTAGTACTTGATTCTCGGCAAATTTCTTATGTAAATTAGTTATCGTAATCATGCTGAATTTGTTTAATAAAAGGTTGGGCATCTACTAAGTTATCTGGCGTAAATACGGGAGCTACTTTTTCTGAGAAATCAATGATATCGACAAATAGACTACGCAGAAAAATAATGGATTCAGGCGTTTTATTCACGATATAAGAAAAGAGCTTAATCGGTCGATGGGGAACATCTCCAATGCCGTCTTTGTCTAAATCATAACCCGTATAATTACTCCAATAGTTGTGGTCAAAATTGTTTTGATTGAGTTGACCTTGGTAGAGTAAATCAAATGAATTGTTTAGAAAATTATTGTAGTTTACCGTGTTCTGATAATTGGCTCCTCTGGAATTTAACGCCCATCCATTGCTAATAAAATCATTGTGTAGGTACTGTACGCGGTTGGATCCTTCTATATTAATAGCTGTGGTGTTGTTTTTAAATATATTGCGGCTAATTTCCGTATCATTGACTTCCTTTAGCAACACCCCATAGGCAGCAGATCCCCAATTATCACTGAACAAGTTGTAACTCATTTTCATGAATTTGGAAAACATAATGGCCACACCAGCTCCATTGTTGGTATAAGAGCAATTGGTTACCACATCGTGATTGGAAAACATAAAGTGCAAGCCATAGCGCACATTGTTTTTACTGATATTGTTGTGAATGGTACAGTAATTAGAAAACTCTAAATAAATCCCATCGCGTACACGTTCGACGTAATTGTCTTTGATTTCAATGTTGTTACAATACCACAGCTGAATGCCATTGCCTGAATTGAATTCACTTTTGGCTTTGCCATATATCTTATTGGAGAGGATCTTTCCTTCCTTGGATTTTTCGAGGTAAATACCAAAAAAAAGCTCTTTAATGGTGTTGTTTTCAATGATAAAGTGTTTGCTTTCCCTTACGCGTATTGCGGCATAATCTTTTATGTAACTGCTTCCTACATTGATGATGGTAAAGTTTTTTACCGTGACATAATCCGCTTGGATAATAAAGATTTCTCCTTTGTTTTCTCCATCAACGATGGCGTTTTTACTCAGGAGGGTGAGTGGTTTATTTATGTGAATATCCGTTTCTTTATAGGTTCCTGCTTCAACGACAATCAGATCATAGGAATCAGCCATTTCGATGGCTTTTTTGATTGTGTTAATTGCGGAATGAGGTTGAACAGTAATGGTTTTGGCCTTTATATTCCAACCTAAAAGAAGGAAAAGGAGAATACATAGAAGTTCAAGCGTTTTTTTCATAGCGTTAAAGAGGTTAAAGCCTGCTTTTTATTGGTGCGACAGCTGTTGACGTATGGTGGTGAAGGTGTAGTGATCGCCTGTAAATTCGTCTATTAGTTGATCTGCCTCTTCCTTGGTTTGTGTTGCGGAAAGAAAGGCTCCCATTGGACTGGGGATGTTTTTGGATACAATGAAATTCGCCTGTTCAGCGGGTATTAATGTACCGGGATTGAGCACATCAGCAACTAAGAGGTGTGTGTATTCCTTTGCTGGTTTTGCGGTATCGGCAAGGTAGTGCAACATACACTCAATCGCGTCAAATTTGTAGTTTTTGCCTTTGGTTGTTACCAATTGAGCAGCGTGTTTTGCATCTACAATGCCCATTTTGCAAAAGTCACAAGTGTCTGTGCCATATTCAATGGGCTGCACTTTGACTGTACAAGAGACAAACAGAAGGCTTAGCATAAGAAATGTGAGTGGTTTCATACTATTTTTTTTTAGATTTCATTCCAACGAGATAAGCGATAAAGACTAAGACCATACCCAATGCCATGAGATAGGCGCCTAGGTGTGGGTATGAATAGGCGTCAAAGTTTAGTATTTTTCGATGTCCAAATAGCGGAGGTTCATAGGTTAAGGGGTTGCCGTGGGCATCGACCATTTTCATAATGGCATGGGGATCTAAATCACTTCCGTAGTCGATCAACCACAAGTTGAAATCGTACATTCCGGCAATGCCTAGTATTCCCATAACAAGCAGCCAACCTAAGAAATAGGTGGGTTTTACTTTTTTGAAATAACCACCAATACCCAAGGCAATACCCAGGATGGCCATGGAGGCAATGACAATTGGAAAAACAGTAAACTCCCACATTTGATCTGGCTTAGGAATGGTTTTCATTCCGATATAGTGGTTGAGTCCGTCAATATTTTGAAGATCAAATTCTCCTACGCCCTTAATCCCATCAATATAAATATTCATTCCCAAGGGAATTGGATATTGTGGAGCTCCTAGTTCAATGTTCCAAAGTGGAAAGTAGAATAAGGATAGGAGTAAACACGAGCCCACTATCATTAAAATAGAGGATTTTTTCATACTTTTTTGTTTATAAAGGACAGGAATTTTACTTCCTGTCCTTTAAAGATTAAATGTAAAGCGATAGGTTCTATTCGTTATTCATCGTCTAGTGACCAGGAAAGCTCTAGGTTTGAATCAGCAGGGGATACGCGAATATAACCTTGCATTTCTTGGTGAAGAGCTGAACAGAAATCGGTACAATAGAAAGGCCAAACCCCCACTTGTTTGGGTTCCCAAACAAAAGTTTCCGTTTTACCAGGTGTTACGAGGAGTTCGGATGTATTTGCTCCTAGCATACTGATACCGTGTGGCACGTCAAAGTCTTGTTCTAAGTTGGTCACGTGGAAAAATACCTTATCACCGACTTTTACGCCTTCGATATTATCTGGGGTAAAGTGACTTCGGATCATGGTCATGTAGATGTGAACTTCATTGCCCTTTCGCGTTACTTTAGTTTCGGCAGGCGATTTTGTAGCGTAAGGGTGTTTATTCTCATCGAGCTTATAGATCTGTCTAGATTTGTGCATGATCTTTTCCGCTTTAATTGCCGCAGCATAGTGCGGTTCTCCAATAGTAGGGAAATCGAGCAATAATTCCATTTTATCTCCTGATATATCGTAGAGTTGAGCGGAGTGATTCAAATCGGGGCCTACAGGTAAGTAGCGATCTTTGGTGATTTTATTCATCGCCACTAAGTATTTGCCATCTGGTTTTCTCGAATTACCACCAGGAATCATCAAGTGACCAACAGAATAATACGTAGGCTTGCGATCGACAATTTCCCAAGTGCCTAATTTCCATTTTACCACTTCAGAAGAGATAAAGAAAGTAGTATAGGCGTTGCCCTGACCATCAAACTCCGTATGCAAGGGACCCAATCCAGGTTGTTCTACTACACCTGCTAAAACATCTTCAAATTTTAAAATAGGCAAACCATATGCTTCTCCGTCAAATTTCTTTTTCTCAATTGCGTCTAACATTTTCGTAAAAGAGTGTACAGTAAGGTTGGCTGAAAGTTTTCCGTTGCCGATGATGTATTCTCCCGAGGGATCCACATCACAACCGTGGGGTGATTTTGGCGTGGGCAATAAGTATACTAAATCGGGTAGTTCGCTTGCATCGAGCATGAGTACTTCTTCTTTCATGGTATGCGTAGCCATATGTGTGGCATTGTCAAATTTATTATGAGCATACTTTACAGGCATTTTTTTTCCTTTTCCCGCTTTGATGTATTCTTCGGCTTTTTTCCAATTCACTGCTGCAATGAAGTCCTTGTCATTTTGAGAGGCATTTACTTCTAATAAGCTATGCGCCTCTTCTGTGTTATAGGTAGTAAAGAAGAACCAACCATGTGATTTTCCACGACCAGGGTGGGATAAATCATAGTTAAACCCAGGCATCTGAATTTGGAAGGACAAGTCCATATCCCCTGATTCTTGGTCCACTTTAATAAATGACAGGGTTCCCTTGAAGTTTCCTTTGTACTCTTTAATCGGGATATCGCGTTGGGGTATTGGCACAGAAAAACGCGTTCCCGCTACTACATATTCTGTGTTTTCCGTAACGAAAGACGAACTGTGATTCCCAGCACTGTTTGGAATTTCAATGATCTCAGCGGTACTGAAATCTTCTAAGTCAATGCGGGCAATACGCGGTGTATTATTTCCGTTGATGAAAATCCAACGTCCATCTAGTTCACCATTGGTTTGAGAAATATCCGGGTGGTGAGAATCATCCCAAGGAATGAATCCGTGAGAGGTCATTAACATCGGTTTGGTTTCCTCACTGTATCCATACCCTTTCTCTGGATCTTGAGAGAAAACGGGAATTACTTTAAAAAGCCTCCCTGAAGGCAAACCATATACAGATAGCTGTCCGCTAAATCCCCCCGAAAAAAAACCGTAGTATTCATCGTATTCTCCTGGTGCAACATATACTTTTTCTGCTGCATTGGAAGAGAGCGCTCCCTTGTTATTTTGACCTGATTTTGAACAGCTGACTAAGGTGATGCCCAGCAGACAACTCAATAAGGTTAAATTGATATACTTTTTCATACTTTATAGTGTTAGGTTACAGTGTTCTGAAATATTCTAAAACGGCACGCGCCTCTTCTTCTGTCAAATTCTGATTCGCCATTGGTGCTCCATTGAATTCTTTTAATAAGTCTTGAGCCAAGGGGTCGTTTTCAATCATATTCTCAGGATTTAAAATCATATTCATCACCCATTCTGGCGTACGACGCTCTAAGATTCCCTTAGGCGCTGGTCCGATAAACTTCTTGTCCGTTTTATGACATGCCGTACACATGGTTTTAAATACTTCTTGCCCTTTAGCTGCCATAGCTTGATCAATATCACCAAGTACCAACGTTTTGATCGGCCCTTTTCCTTTATTTACTAAATCCACGCGTTCCGAAGCAGGCGCATTCGCATCGCTTGAAGTAGCCTTAGTTTCTGCAGCAACTTCTACTTTTCTTTCATTTGTTGTTGTCACTTCTTCTGATGGTGTTTTTACCGTTTTATCTCCACATGAAAGAAGGGTTAAACAGCTTGTAAGTAGCATAAATGATAGCGCTTTTGATTTCATCTTGATATAGTTTAGATATTATTGTATCCCAAAGTTACCTCCATATGCAAGGTTTATTTTATGATTCAAATCACAATTGAGACAATAAAGGAGTTTTTTATCTTTATTTATTGCATTTGATCTTGTTTGCACGCTAAATAGGGTTTATTGGTCTAGGGTTGTTTGTTAAATCTGAACCAGTAAGATGAGCCAGTTGGTATTTACCTTTGACTGTCAATTCGAAATAGAAGCAGCCTCAAATCCATCGATCGGAAGATGGAGTAGGAGGATGGGATTGATTTGTCTTTGAAATAAACTGTAATACATAAATAGAATGAAAACTGTCTTTTTTACAACGTGTACGGCTCCCTGTGGTGCCTTTTTTATTACACCAGCAATTGCGATAGAGACACCAAGTATGAAACCCTTGTCTTTTGCGTTTGATTGGAGTAATGGTGTGGGAATACTATTGATTTTAATGGGGGTACTGGTACTCCTTGCTTTTGGTTTTTTGTACTTGGAAGCAAGGGAATTGTTGCATTCCTATCAAGAGCATCAAAAAAAACCTGCGGATGTTAGGCGTTATTTTGCCTATTTAAAATCAGGACAGCTCAAGGTATTGGCACAATTCACGCGCTCAAAGCAAAGGGTTGTACTCTTGATCTTGGGGTTTCTTTTTTCGCAGGTTGCCGAGGCCCAAACAACAATGCGGTTGGCGGATCGTCCACTTTTGAAAGAGCCAGGAATTTGGATTATTATTGTATTAATTGCCATTCCCATTATATTGGGAATTTGGATGATGGCATTTCAGATCTACCACGTGATCAAGCGACAACGACAAAAGTTGCAAAAGCAAGAAGTTGATGACTTGTTGCACTATTTTGAGCATCTATCCGAAGAGGATTTAGAGGTATTCATGCAGCGAAAAGAAGCGTTGGACTATACGCTTTCAAATCGGGAATTGTCGGGTACTCAAGCTGCAATGGATAAGAAAGGATTGCTACAGGCGCAAGAAGGGGATGCTATAGCTGTTGTAGCAGCAAAGAGGAGAAATGACAAAAGCTTGGACATTGATCCCAAGCTTACCCAGCTGATTTTGTGGTTTTTGGGAACAGCTAGCTTTTGGTTGCTTTTTGGTACGACTGTTGGTGAATATTTGGGTCTCAAGTTTATCGCTCCTGATCTAGATCAGACTAGTTGGTTGAGTTTTGGTCGACTGCGCCCAGTACACACGAATGCCGTTTTTTGGGGGTGGTCTTCACTAGGGATGATTGGCTTGGGGTACTATATTGTTCCCAGGGTAAGTAATACCGCTTTAGCCAGTTATAAATGGGCGTGGTATTCCCTTGTATTAATCAATGCTTCTGTGTTAGTTGGATCCCTGAGCTTACTGGCAGGGATCAACAATGGAGGAGGAGAATATCGCGAGTACATTTGGCCGATTATGTTACTCTTTGCCCTAGGATTGTATTTTACACTGCGCAATTACCTTCGAACGATTGCCCAGCGCAAAACAAAAGAAATCTATATTTCGAATTGGTATATTGTCTCTGCGGTTATTTTTATTACGATTGTTGCCCTAGTAGGCTATTTACCCCAATGGCAAGATGGATTAGGAGAAACCATCGTACAAGGCTACTATATGCATCAAGCAGTGGGTATGTGGTTTATGCTATTTACCTTGGGTATTGTGTACTACTTCGTCCCTCAACAGCTCAATAAACCCATTTACTCCTACAGCTTAGGAATCTTAGCTTTTTGGACACAAATTCTTTTTTATACGCTAATAGGCACGCATCACTTTGTATTCAGTGCTATTCCGTGGTGGTTGCAAACGGTGGCGATTGTGGCCAGTGTGGGAATGGTTATTCCTGTCGTTGCGGGGACAACAAATTTCATTATGACCTTCAGAGGAGCCTGGCATAAGGTAAGGGATAGCTATACTGTTCCTTTTTTTGTGGTGGGTATTATCTTTTACTTTACAGGCTCGCTTCAAGGAACAGCAGAATCCTTTCGCTTTACCAATTTACTGTGGCACTTTACTGATTTTACGGTAGCGCATTCGCATTTAACCATGTATGGGATTATTGCCTTTTTGCTGTGGGGAGGTATTTATGCATTAGTGCCGCAGTTAACGGGAAAAGAAGCTCCTCAAATAACAGTAGGCGCTCATTTTTGGCTAGCGCTTATTGGATTGCTTTTCTATTCCATCCCCTTGATGTATGGCGGAACCCTACGCGGAATCTTGTGGATGGGAGACGCTGCGTTTATCGAAAGCGTTAAGCTGATGATGCCCTATTGGCTCTGGCGTGCGATAGGCGGTAGTTTAATGTGGGTCTCACATTTGTTTTTCGCCTTTAATTTTTACAGGATGACGCGATCAATTCCCCTAAAGGAAACCGCAATCGCAACGCTCGCACTTGAAAAATTACAAGAGCAAATCAAGTCTAGTTCAAATTCTTAATGTTTAGTTATGGAGATCTTCAATAATCATAAAAAATTATACCTCGTTGCCAGTGTTTTGTTTGTTGTATTAACGCTTTTTGTAGCGATTTTACCGGCCTTAGACAATCAGTCGAGGATACAACCATTACCGGATGCGGAACCTTTAAGTGAGGCGGCTATGCGCGGTAAAAAGGTGTTTATTGCCAATGGATGCGTCGCTTGTCACAGCCAGCAAGTGCGCAATGTAGAAATGGACCGAAAATGGGGAAGTAGGCCTTCTATGTCAGCCGATTATGCGGGAAATAAGCGGATGGACCTATGGACCAATACTGCTACGTTAATGGGAACCGAACGCACAGGACCTGATTTAACAGATATAGGTACCCGACAACCGAGTATCGACTGGCATCTCGTGCATTTATTTAACCCGAGAATTGTGGTTAAAGAATCAGTTATGCCCGCTTATCCGTTCTTGTTTCAATACAAACACAACCCCTCCGATACTGATGTGGTAGTTTCAGTTCCTGAAGGATTTGCCAATAGCGCGAAAGGCCAGGTTATCGCCACGGAAAAGGCACTTGATCTCGTGGCTTATTTGCGGGAATTGAAACAAGCAAAATTACCCGAAGCCACTGTAGCTCCCGAGTTTCTATATCCATTGAAGGATAAAGCGACAACGCAATCTACACAAGGGGAATCAGATACAGGTATAGACGGCAAAAACCTCTATGCTACCAATTGTGCTTCTTGCCATCAAATGAATGGCGAAGGTTTAGCTGGTGCATTTCCGCCACTCAAAAACAGTCCCGTTGTGCTGGATGATAACCTGCAACTCTTTGTGGATATTATCATGAATGGATACGATGCCCGTGGAGAATACGGCGTTATGCCTGCTGTGGGAAGCAACCTCAATTGGACTGCAAAAGAAGTAACAGCCATAGTCAATTACGAGCGAAACAATTGGGGAAATCAGGCCCCTTTAGTCAGCGTAGAACAAGTAAAAGAAATCATGGATTATATTAACGAAATGAAAGCAAAACAATGAAAGCAAAACAAAATATAACAGCTGGAATACTCACTTTCCTCAGCACCGCTACCTTAATGGCGTGTCCGGTGTGTGAACGCAACCAACCCAAAGTACTAAAGGGAATTGTACACGGATCAGGCCCGGATAGCCAATGGGATTATCTCATTATTGCAGTGGTTGCAGTAGTGGTTGTCCTGACGTTGTTTTTTTCGGTTAAATGGTTGATTAAGCCAGGAGAACGCAATGAGGATCACATTAAGAGAACTGTTTTAAATGCGTTGTATTATGGAACAAAAAAGTAAAGTATACCTCTTCCTTGATGAAGAACCGCAACCTATTGCTGTTTTAGATACGCCCATTACCTTTGCGTTGGATACCCATAAGCTGGTTGATGGCGATCATCTGCTGACCATTGTCAGTAAGGATCATACCGGAAAAGAAGGGATTCGAAAAATCCCCTTTATTGTTCGAAATGGCCCTGCTATTGAAGTGGAGGGAATGAAAGAAGGTGGGATAGTAGATGGCATCGTCAATATTATGGTCAATGCTTATGGAAAAGCTGATCAAAAAGATTTTTTGATCATAGGGAGTGAAACCCCTCAAAGTATACCGTATTGGGTATGGATTACAGTAATTGTGGTAATTGCTTGGGGGTTGTACTATATGGTGCGTTACTTGCCCAATGCGGGAGTGTAACCCTATAGCAGAAGTGGTTATAGTGAGAATGGCAGGTGCAAAAAAAAACGCTGGTTTGTGAAACGCAGCGTTTTTTTATGGATGTATCTAATCTACTTCAGATCCTTGATTGAGGCACCAAAGTTGAGGTGTAAGACATTGCCATTGGCCAAGACAATCGCAGGTACAGATTGAACTCCATAGTCTTCTGCTTCTTGTATTCTGGATTTTTCTTCTCCAAGGTGTACAATCTCAATTTGATGATCCGTGATTAGATGTAAAAGGTCCTGTTCTGCACTAACACATACTGGACATCCCGCATGATAAAAAAGTACTTTTTCCATTTTGTTGATTTATTTAATTGATTATTATAGCATTACAGGGCAAAAATAGAGTGATTTTTGAAGGTTATACTGGTGCAGAATGGGAATATAGCCCTAGTCCAGCAGTGACAGCTTGTTTTGCTATTCCTAAACTGGACCAGCTAGTAAATACCAATTCTGTATGAGTCAGATCAGAAAAAGTGCCCGTATGTTTGTATCAGAAAACAAATGGTTCTGTGGTGAGTGGTGAGAGGTAAGTGGTGAGAGGTAAGTGGTGAGAGGTAAGTGGTGAGTGGTGAGTGGTGAGTGGTGAGAGGTAAGTGGTGAGTAGTAAGTGGTGAGTGGTAAGTGGTGAGAGGTAAGTAGTAAGTGGTAAGTGGTGAGTGGTAAGTGGTGAGAGGTAAGTAGTAAGTGGTAAACTGTAAACCGAATACAATAAATCAAAACATGGTTCTGTGGCTGATTGGTAGGCCTAGCTCCGCAAGAGTTAGTAGGTTGGTTCGAATCCAACCAGAACCTCGAATTAGTGAATGGTGAGTGGTAAGTGGTGAGTAGTAAGTAGTAAGTGGTGAGAGGTGAGTGGTGAGTGGTAAGTGGTAAGTGGTGAGTGGTAAGTGGTTAACCGAATATAATAAATCAAAACATGGTTCTGTGGCTGAGTGGTAGGCCTAATTCCGCAAGAGTTAGTAGGTTGGTTCGAATCCAACCAGAACCTCGAATTAGTGAATGGTGAGTAGTAAGTGGTGAGTAGTAACCGATACAATAAATCAAAACATGGTTCTGTGGCCGAGTGGTAGGCCTAACTCCGCAAGAGTTAGTAGGTTGGTTCGAATCCAACCAGAACCTCCAAACAAACAATATCATCTTAATTTTTTACAACCATCTTGTCTTTTGCTGCGCCTATTCAATGGTGTCATTTTTTTAATTGAATGCAGCAAAGATGGAGATGGCGATTACTTAAAACGGGAATAGCATGAAAATACACAAAGAAGGAAGAGGATCCATTGCGATAGCGAGTATCGTTTTACTCCTAGTTAACGGAGGGGCTTATTATTTAATTAGCGAGAAGTTAGTGCTTGTAAAAGTATTGGTTTTGTTGATAACCCTAGGGTTATGGGGGTTAGTCATTTTCTTTTTTCGCATTCCTTCCCGAGTAATGACCAAGGATGAGGGGTGTATAGTTGCACCTTGCGACGGAACGGTCGTTGTGATAGAAGAAGTAGAGGCAGATGAGTATTTCACAGAAAAGCGGTTACAGGTGTCTGTATTTATGAGTGTGTTCAATGTGCATGTCAACTTAAATCCCATCCAAGGGGAAGTAGTGTACAGTCAGTATCACAAGGGGAAACACTTAGTAGCCTGGCATCCAAAATCATCTACGGAAAACGAAAGACATAGCGTGGTCTATCGACATAAAAATGGCCAGGAAGTATTAGCCAAACAAATTGCTGGGGCTTTGGCCAACCGCATTGTCAATTACTTGACGCCTAAGACGGTTGTAGAACAGACGGATCAAATGGGATTCATCAAGTTCGGCTCACGTGTAGATTTACTACTACCTATCAGCTGTAAGGTTGAGGTAAAACTAGGAGATAAAGTGCAAGGAGGCGTCACCCCATTGGCGAAATGGCAAGAGTAGATGTAGACCTTTGACTATTGGGCTCTAAGACATTCTCCTATGATTCGAACACCTCTTTCTAATTCATCGATAGAAAGGGTGCCAAAACTCAATCGCAAGCCATCGGAAGAAGTCGGAGCCCTATAATAATCATTGGGATTGACCAATTGGACGCCTCTTTCTTTTAGTTGTTGTAACAGACGTGTATAGTCTACGGATTTGTTGGGCTTGAGCCAAAAAGCCAAGCCGCCATCGGGAATTGTATACGTAACAGTATCACCCATGTAGCGCTGGATAAATTCAAGCATAGCCTCTCTTTTCTCTTTGTATAAACTTGTCGCTTTTTTAATATGTTTTCTTAGCATGCCGTCTTCAATTAATTGAAGTACGGCTTGTTCCATAATGCGATCGCCTTGAATGTCAATGATTTTTCTCAATTGTGTAATCGCTTCAATAAGCGCAAGCTGACTGCTAACTAAAAAGCCAATGCGCAAAGCTGGTGCTACGACTTTACTCAGTGTGCCTATATACACATAGTTTTGCAATTCAGTATAGCTACACAAGGGAAGTACGGGGCGATAGGTATAGTGAAATTCATTGTCGTAATCGTCCTCAATAACTGTAAAATTATAGGTATTGGCGAGTTGGATAAGCTCCAATCGCCTTTGTAAACTCAAGGTAACGGTTGTTGGAAATTGATGGTGAGGGGTGAGGTACACGGCCTTTATATTGGGGTTATTTTCCAACTGTTGTCGCAGGGCTGTGGTAGAGATTCCTTCGGCATCTACTTCAATGGGGATTAATGTAGCGCCTGCGCGTTCAAAGGCTTGCCATGCCGATTGATATCCTGGGTTTTCTACTAAAATAGCATCTCCTTTTTGGAGTAAACACTGAGCAATTAAGTAAATTGCCATTTGCCCCCCTCGGGTTATACAAACGCGATCTTCTTTGACCTGCATCCCTCTTTGATGGTTGAGCATATGAGCGATATGCTGTATGAATCGTGGATCTCCTTCTGCATTGGCATACCCCATCATTTGCCATTTGGCATTTCGATTAAAAATTTGTCGATAGGCACGTGCTAATTCCTTTATTGGAACAATCTTACTATCGGGATAACCATTGTCAAAAACTAGTGGAGCTGGATGCTGAAAAGGAGCATCCGCAGCTGTTGGACTCGCTTGCTTAGGTTTTTGCGGACGCACTTGCGGCATGGTTTGCGCGATGTAAATCCCTTTGCGCTCTAGCGATATGAGCCATTCTTCATCTAAAAGTACACTCAGCGCTTTCACAATGGTATTGCGGTTCACACCTATTGTACTCGCTAAGGTCCTCGTACTAGGTAATATATCTCCTTTGTGGAGCCTGCCTTGTTGGATCGCCTCAATAATTGCATCTGCAATTTGCAAGTAAATTGGTTTTTCAGCCGTTTGATCTAATCGAATTTCTAAGTTCCAAAGCCTTTTCATGTGGACTAGTTGAGTGGTTAGTATATGTGATAGTTAATAGACCAAATGTAAGCAATATTTAGTGAAGAATCTAGTTTTATGGTAAATGCTCAACCATCTAGTCATCAACAAAATACTACCATTGGTCAAAAGAATGTGGCTTTAGCTTTGGTTTTAGAGTTGTTTTGCACCAAAATAACAAATATGAAAACAGCTGTATTTATAATGTACTGTATGCTGATTTTGTGTGGTTTATCGCTACACGCACAGGATCATTTAAGAGGGGAGTTTAAGGTGGATTACGTTCCCTTTTCCAATTATGTCAGACCTATAGACAGTGTGAAAACTCCCGCACAAACAGATTTTAGACGCGTAGAATTAAATATTGAAATACCGTTGTCTACGCGTATGGATCACAGGGGTAAACCGCGCACATGGTCTTTCGTTGCACAAGGGGCCTATGCCAAGATGCAGCATAGGCGTTATGAGGAAGATTTGTTTCCCACGGAATTGTTAAATGCCCAGATTGGATTTAAACACTTCCGATCGATTAGTGACTCGTGGTCTTTATTAATGATGGGAACTGTAGGGGTTTATGCTGATCGAAAAGAAATTAGGTCTGAAGCAATTTTAGGTCAAGGCGGTGTATTTTTTATCAAACACTTTAACGACAATGTCGCTTTGGGGGTTGGTCCAGTCTTAACGAATAGCTTTGGTGTTCCTATGGTCTTGCCTGGAATCTATTTTAGTTGGGAAACCCATGGTGATTTCTTCGTTCGCGTTGCTTTCCCTCAAGGGGCGGAATTTGGTTATAAAGTAAGTGAAATCGTCGATCTGAAAGTAGCAGTCGATTTACAAGGGATGACTGCTAACATTAAGAAAGACGACAAAGATATTTTGTTGGGATTTCAGCAGATTGTCGCGGGATTCCGACCGGAGTTCAAGTTTAACAAAAACCTCACTCTATCACTAACTACAGGTAGTTCGTTGGTACGCTCGTTTTCTTTTAATGAACGAAAAATAAAGAATATTTTTAAGGAGAAGAAAGAAGCAGATCCCCGATTTACTACTACGTTTTATGGAGCTGTTAAGTTGAGGTGGAGTTTGTAAGTGAAGTATTGAAATACAAGGAGTAAAAGGGCTATTTTAAAGTAAAGGTATATTGCTTTAAAATAGCCCTTTTGGTCTTATTTACTCAGTAAATTCTTGTAGATAATATCGTTGAGTAAAGCTTCTTTTCGAAGTCGAGCTAAAGGCAGTTGGGTGTTGTTAATCAAAACCCTATTCCCTGAAATTGAACAAATGTGATTGACGTTAATCAAATACGATTTGTGTATGCGGAAGAAGTGTTCTTTGGGAAGTAATTCTTCCAAAGCTACCATGGTTTGGTGAATGACATAACTCTTCTGATGGGTGTGTATTTTCACGTAATTTTGCATGGCTTCAATGTAGAAAATATCGGGCCATTGAATTTTGACAAAGCTATCTTCGTGTTTTATAAACATTGTGCTGTCGGCGAGTCCGACTTCTTCTTTGTTTTGGTTTTTGAGCTCGTATAGTTCTTTGGCTTTTAAAGCTGCTTGATAAAATCGTTTGAACCCAATAGGTTTTAAGAGGTAATCCACGATTTGCAAGCGATAACCATCCAAGGCGTGTTCAGAATAGGCAGTTGTGAAAATTACTAAGGGCGGGTTGCTAATTGATTCTAAGAAGTCAATGCCTGATAAATAGGGCATATTGATGTCTAGGAAGAGTAAATCGAACTTTTCATTGCTAATTAGTTCCTGAGCTTCAAGTGCTGATCCGCAAGAGGCTTTGGTTGATAAGAAATCAACTTTGGCAATGTAATCGACGATAGATCGTCGGGCTAAAGGCTCATCGTCAATGACTAAACAGTTGAGCAAATGGGGGCTTTTAGGTGTTAGCATGGGCGTGATTTAAATTAATTTGAAGTGAAACCGCGTAGTTGTCTTCACCTGTTGTAATGGTTAAAAAGTGTTGATCGGGATATTGAATTTTTAGCCGTTCAGTAATATTGGCAATGCCGATGCCACCTTGTTGTTTTTCTCGTTTAAAACGAGGGTTGTACGAATTTTCAATATCCAAATGTAAGACATTTTGTTTTTCGATACAGCTCATGCGCACATAGCCTTGTTGATGGGGTAAGCGGGAGACATGTTTAAAGGCATTTTCAATCAAGGGAACCAACAGTAAAGGCACAATTTTCAGCTGTCTATTGTCAATTTCCCACGTGCATGTAACGGCTAATTCGTCTTGCCAGCGCACTTGTTCGATGGCGACTAAATCTTGTAAATAGCGCATTTCCTGATGAAGGAATACCTGTTTTTGGTTGCATTCATACAGCTGATAACGCAAAATATCGGAGAATTTTAGTAAAACAGTTGACGCGAGTTCAACGTTGTTTTGCATGAGAATGTGAATGTGATTGAGGACGTTAAACATCAAATGAGGGTTGATTTGATCCTGAAGTAGTTTGATTTGGGCTTCTAGGTGTTCTTGTTTCAACTTGGCATTGAGTTGTTCGATTTTGTAGTGTTCTTCATAGAAGCGTATACCACAGGTTGTTGTAACAACGGCCATGGCTGAGGGAAAAGAACTAAATAGGCGATGTACGTAGTACTCTCTCCATGAAGAGGCTTGCATGTCAGCTAACATTGCCGTATCATCAATAAAGTAGGGAAATAGTGTAAAGCACAGTGACATCAATGCGTTGAGAACTAATATACCCACAAAGAATAAGACAATAAAACGCTTCATTTTTCCTTCTTTTAGGGCTTTAGGCAAGGCGACATCGCTCAAGTAATGTGAGATGCTGATGAAACAGAGCATCATCACTGCACATTGCAATAGCCAGTAAAGCGGACGATTATGGGCGTGAACAAACGGCCATACAGAAAGGGCGATTATAGACCAAAAAAGAATAAAAAACAACCTTTTGTGTTTCGTTATATTTATCGTTGGATGCATGAGATCGATCGTATTTAAACTACAAAGGTAAATAAATGATAATCGTTTGATTCACGGACGTGTAATTTGACCACTGGTGGGTATAAATTGACAAATGGTAGAGGTGAATACCTATTCGCCTCTACCATAAACTTAATTTAGAACCATTCCCTATAGTGCATCGACTATAAGAACATATAACTTAGACCTATTTGTAAATGATTAGATTTGGATTTAATATCTTTTGAAAGGTTGTTTAAACTGCGAGAATATTTTAGCTCTACAACAAAATCTCCCACGGTTACGCCAGCGCCAATTTGCGCTTTTACGTTGTTTTTATTGAGGCTATAGTCAAATCGTTCGAGGTTTTCCGTGAGCTTTAGCTGGTCGTCTATGATCTGACTGTAAATTCCTCCTGCTAAAACGTGTACTTTAACTTTTTGTACGTCCAAAAGCGTATAGCCTAGGGCAATGGGAATATCGATACTCTTCCATTTTGCTCGATGAACAAACGCGTGTTCCACGGGCGATTTTGATTCGCTATACAATAAGTCCGTCTGAATAAAAAGCCGGTCGAAGTGGTACTGCGTGGTAATCCCCGCAGAAAATCCTTGTGCACTAGAGGTACTCAAGTTTTTTAAGTTACCCGCGATATTGGCGTGATTAGAGGAAACTTTCACCCCTAAGCGAAAGGGATGTTGTGCTTTTTGTGCTGAAGCGTCTAAACTGCATAATGCCAGCGTACAAGCACACAAACTAAAGATAGTTGCTTTCATGTTTTACATTTATATTGATGCAGCAAAGAACCTTCAGTTTGAGTAATAGACCAATCTTCTTTGACCTAAGGTCGCTAGGCTTTGATCACAATTCACAAATCGCGGTCCACTGAAATAGAAGGGAGTTGTACTTATTCAAAAATATTCATCTGCTCGTCGTATATTGGGCTTTCAAGGTTTGAAAAATGTAGGACACTGTGAAAGACGTGATGTTGAGAAAGCTGGGAATAGGGTTTTACTTTTTGATTGGCGTCGCCTACCCAAACGATAAAGGGAATTTCATACTGTTCTTTAGGGGCTATATGCAGGGGCAATCCATGCATATACAGGCTGTTTTCTCCCAATGATTCACCGTGATCGGATACAAAAATCAGGCTGCGCTTGTAGTCGGGAAAGTCTTTGAGAACTTCAATTACCCGGTGGAGTATATAGTCTGTATACACAATTGTGTTGTCATAGGCGTTGATTAGTTCTTCTTGTGAACAGTTAGCCAGCTCAACACTATTGCATACGGGTTTAAAAACTTCAAAAGAGGGAGGATATTTGCTGCTATAGGTCGGACCATGGCTTGTACTGCTGTGTAAGACAAGTAGTATTTTATCTTTTGTACTGCCTGCAATATCTTCCTTTAATCCAGTTAGGAGTACTTCATCATATGCACAGGCATCATTACTGCAATTTCGTATCAAGGTTTCTTTGTTTTGGTAGTTGAGAATGTGGAGGGGCGGTTCTCCCCAATTGGTCGTTTTCCAAATAACATCCACCTGATTGCGGTACAAATAGTTGGGTAAGATTTCGTATAAATCATCCGTATCCTTGTAGTCCAAAATGCTTTTTACCCCTGCTGTTGTATAGGTAGCAGACGAATTGGCTTTAAAGGGATAGATATTTTCTGTTTGAGAAAGCAAGGGATTCGTATTTTTGGCGTACCCATAAAGAGAAAAGTTTTGACGTCTTGCGGATTCGCCAATAACTAAGATAACTACTGCTTTTTGCGGGTCATCTATGGCGTTTTGCCTGTTCTTCGCATCGGGTAATTGAATTTCTTTCTTGTTTTTTTGCGCTTGATGTGCGTAATGCAAAGCGGTGTTGACTACGTAGGACCAAGGCATTGCCAAGCCCCCCAATTGCTTAGAATGCTTGTCTATCCAAAGGATGTTTTTGGCATTGATGAACACCATCAACAGCAGGATTGTCAGAGCCGTACCACTGCGCCAAAGTATGGTTTGTAGTTTTTCTTTTTTAGTTTTCAGTTTAAAGAGCAAAAAACTAGGTATGCCCCCTAAGAGGAGTGTGTATAACACAAGTTTCCATGAGAAAAAACTGCTAGATTCCTCTAAATTAGTGTTTAATACATTGGAAATCATACTTTCATCTACAAGAATGTGATAGGTGTGAACAAAGTAAACCGCTACAGCGTTCAGTAGAAAAAAGAGGGAGAGTACGATTTTACCCATTCGACGGGAGAGGGAGAACAACAAGTAGAAAGCAAAAAAGTTAGCTGTAAGCATAACCACAACTAAACTAAGGAGGAGTAGTAGCCGGGTGACTATCCCAGATGTAAGCTGTTGATAGGCGAAATCAAAGAATGCAAAGTGAAACAACAAGGTGTTGAGTCCACTCATCCAAAGGGCAATCAGTGAGGTTGTAGGTTTATTTTTGAACATAGACTTTTGCAATTTTATAAGAGGAATAGGTTACGCTCACTAGCGCACAATAGTATATGAATAGGTTGTCCTGGAGAATCCGCACGATGAGGGCGATGCTACAACAAAGCAATAAAAGCAGCAAAAGGGGATAATATTTTTTTTGGTGGATCCAGGGCCATAAGGTGTATTTTTGAGTAATACATACTCCTAGAAGTCCTGATAAATAGCCCAATATGCAACCAATGATCACATCTAAGGGGTAATGGGCTCCAACGGCAACACGTGTAAAGGCAAAGAGCAACCCCATGCTTATCGCACAAATGAAATAGGGAAGGCGGTAGCTTGCATTTTTGGGAACAAGGGTAAATAACAAGACTGTCAGGATCGTAAAAATAGTAATCGAATGACCAGAGGGACAACTAGTAGAACCTATTAATTTTTCGCCAATTATGGTAAAAGTTTTATAATCAAATATTTTGGCTGGTCTAGGAATGGAAAAGCTCTCTTTTAATGAAAGGGTTAACAGCATAGAAATTAGTAAAGCCGTGATAATGGATTCCCATATTTTTGGAGCATAACGCAGTAAAAACGTCAGAAAAGATAGAAATATCATGGCATCTCCAATTTGTGTTAAGTTGAAGATCATTTGTGGATGTTCTTTTAAGTAGGCATTGATAAAATAAAACCATTCTTTCTGTATGTAGATATACCCTTTTACCGAAAGTGCATCCCAATGATACAGCAGCAGGGCAATAGCGCACAATAGGAGTATAGGTGCGATAAATAAGATATATCGCGGTTGGTGGGTGGTAGTTGAAATGTATTTGTTCATGTTCAAGAGGTTAGCAGTATTAGTTGTTTCTTTTTCGTACGTGTACAACTAGCATATGTCCCTATCATCGCTAAATAAGAAGGATAAAAATCCTTTTATTCAGGAGGGATCTTAGTCGTTAAAAAAGAGAAAAAAACATCCAAGCAGACTGAACAAGAGCTATACCACCTTTAGAAGAAATGGAAGGTTTGGGATGAACTGATTTGAATAGTAGATAAGATTGTAGAAAAATAGTTGTTTATTATATATGGCAAACAGTGAATCAGTTCATGGTTGACCCCTCCTTAAAAAACGATATAGTGAATAATGGGATTGTAAATAATAACTATATAGTTCTAATAGGCCAGGACTAGGATTAAAACTTTTCTTTTGTCTTTTTTTTTCCTACATTAGGCGCTACTAAATTGCAAAGTACATGAAGTTTACAATCGGATTTGTTGTAGGAGTATTAGCTCTCATTGTTTTTATGAGCACTAGAGCAAATGACTTGAAGAAAGAGGTAGCTAAGCCGTCTTTGGAACTTGTAATGGCCGATTCTTTGCGAGAAACACGTGTAAAAACTCAAGTATTTGACGAGTATTTACGCGTTAAATTTGATCAATGTACACCTTAAATTGTCGTTGATCAGTTCTAAACGTGCTGGTCTATAGTGTTTTATTGTAAAATAGAACAGTATTTCCTTTTTTGTCATTTGACAATTGCCCCCTTCATTAGCCAGCTTATTTTTGTTGTTTAACATTCAAAACAATAAACAAGAGGCATATGGATATTTTAGTTGGACTCCAATGGGGAGATGAAGGAAAAGGCAAATTCATTGATCACATTTGCAGTAGGTATGACGTAATTGCGCGTTTTAATGGAGGTGCAAATGCTGGTCATAGCATCTATTACCACAAGCAAAAAGTAACGTTGAAATTATTGCCATCAGGTGTTTTTTATCCCCAGACCCTCAATGTTATTGGGACGGGTGTTGTGGTTAATCCAATTCAATTGCAAGAAGAGTTAGCTGTATTGTGTAGGCTTGATCCGACTTTAAATGTATCAGAGCGCTTGATGATCTCGGCCAAGGCGCATTTGGTTCTTCCCACCCACAAGTATTTTGATATCGTTTACGAAGAAAATCCAGATTATCGCACAATTGGAACAACAAAAAATGGAATTGCTCCCGCTTATGCCCATAAGATCTTACGTCAGAATTTGCGTGTAGGTGATGTATATAGCGCTCAATTTGAGGCAGATTTCCGTTCTATTACACAGCGCCACTATCGCGAACTAGAGGCTTTCGGTTGTACCTTGCCTGCGTATGAGGATTTGGTAGAGGAGTTCCTATCAGCTGTAGCGTTTGTAAAAAAACTGTCGATTGTTGATACGGAATTGTATGTGAATCAAGCCTTAAACGAAGGAAAAAAAGTGTTGGCAGAAGGAGCTCAAGCCAGCATGTTAGATATTGATCACGGGACGTATCCCTATGTGACGTCTTCGAGTACAATTGCTGGAGGTGCTTGTACTGGATTGGGGGTTTCACCAACCAAAATAGGCGAGATTTATGGTGTACTAAAAGCGTATACCACTCGTGTGGGAGAGGGTATTTTCCCGATACAATATCTTATATCTGTTGATTTACAATTAGTTATGCAAGTTATGTGATGCAGATGTGATGAGTAATCTTAAGATGATTTTTTTTAAGTAACTTTAAAAGGTAAGAATCTAATTCTCTATCCAAGGTAATTTTACTCCCAATTTAAAAACTTTGTGGTACGCCTTGATTTCTTGCTTTTTAAGGTTAATATTTTCTAATGATAGATCAGCTTCTCCTTTTTCAATATCTGGATAGATAATTAAACAGTCAATATTCCTGTCATCTGTAATTTTTAGTTTTTCTCTTACCTTCTTTAAACGAGCGTATCCTGCAACTTGTCGAATATCTTGATGTAAATGACCGTTATTATAATGTAATTTGTATTTAGCATCAATCACCATTTGAAAGTCTAAATGAGAAACCAATATATCTAAAGCATTACCATGTGTACTTAATTGATAATGTATCTCTTTTTTTGATGAAGTATTTTGCTCAATCATTTTACTAAATACATATAATTCAAACAATCTAGGCATATCAATCCAAAAAGGAGGTGTTGTTACTTTTTGTTGTGATGTTTGTGTTATGTTGTAAGCGAATCGCTTTAAAATGTAACTTCCAATTTGCAATGCATCTTTATACTCACTATAAAACGGATTGTATTTAATGTGTTTTAATTCTGTCTCTTTAATATTGTCTGAAATTAATTCAAAAGTAGGTCTACAATAGTCAACTGTTTGTTGAATCAAATTATAATTATGAGAAAGTAGTAACTTGTTGTTCTCTACATAACTTATCACAAACTTTAATACTTTCTTTAAAAAACGATTTTCTAAATGGTCTTCGCCAAATACTTGATATTCACAAAAAGTTGAAGTTAATCTATTTTTAAAAACATTTTGTTTAATATGTTGCCCTACTACTATTTTACCTTTTACTCGATTATTTAGGTTTTCTTGAATTTTATAATAGCTCTTTTTTAAACCTTTTTTTACAATTGTTTTTAATGTCTGTAAAAAATGAATGATTAAAAAAGGAGTTAGTTTATCATCTTTTTGTTCTATTGCAATTTGTTGGCTATCCCAATCAATTTGAACCAAATCTTTAACTTCACAATTGCTTTCTGTCACTGATGTTACCTGTAATAACATGCTTAAGTAATCTAATTCATAGGGTTTATTTAGAAAATGTGATTCTTCAATAGATAAGCTACTGTCTTCATTGTCTAGTTCTTGTTTAAAGGATTGAATGCTTCTATTATTAACTTTAGGCTCCACATAAATGAATTTCCCCGTTTTGCCCAACCAATCAATACCAATACAATAATCTGCTTTTATTTCGTAAGCATCTTCTTTTTTCTTAAAAAGAAAGCGATAACTACTATTGTTAAATGATTTAGAAGTAATAGCATTACATTTCTCAAAATCAACATCTAAAAGTGATATCTCATCTATATTATCGGAGATTTCCATATCCGATTGCTTCAATCGGATAAAAAAAGATTGATGTTCTGATAAACGTATTCCCATTATATAGACTGTTCTAAATCTTCAATTAGTTTTTCGATATCTTCTCCAATTAGAACACCATCTTTTATGTACTCAAACAAAATTGGTTTAATTTCGTATTCTAAACGAATATCCATTGAACCACCTTCTTTAGTTTTATCAATAAAATACGAATGCCCTAATTGCACATCTTTCTTCTCAAATTCAGGAGATAGATTGGAGTCAAAAAGTAGAGCTACTTGCCCAAATAATTGAGAATCGAATATAATGTTTTCATCATTGGATAAATCTTGAGGTAACACATCCACAAAAGCAAATCTTCTGCGAATCGCATAATCAATATGACCAACGGATCTATCAGCTGTATTCATTGTTCCTATAATGTATAGGTTTGGAGGTAATACTAATTTGTTATCATTATCAACTGCATACATACTCTCAACCGCTTCTCCACGATATTCTAAAGCATAAATTAATTCACCTAAGACAGAGGAAAGGTTAGCTCGATTGATTTCATCAATTAGTAACACATAGTTCTTTAATTCAGTACTATGTTGAAGAGGAATAGATTCTTTAAATGTTTGTTTGAAAGTATAGTATTTTTCAACAATCTTAATAAAATAAGTTGCATGCTGACGAGTTAATTCTTCAACATCTGTCATTTTCTTAATATCTTGACGTTCGGTTGCTCCTGAATCAATAATTTTCTTTAATTCTGAAAACTTCATGTTTAAACCCTTGCTATGCGCAACCCAATTATCTCCTTTGTATTTAAAACGTGTTTCGTCTGCTGAAAAAAGATAAACAGCTTCAGTTATATCATATTTATGATGTTCGTTTTGAGCTAGCTCATCTTTAATATTTTCAATAAAAGCCTCAAAGATAGAACTGTCTTCATGAACAACTACATTTGTTTTATTAGATTCGATATAATTATCTAATGCTTTTTGAGCAAAGTCAGCTAATAATTTATTCTCTGCCTCATATATAATTCCATCTCCATCTTCGTTAGGTTTGGATACGATTCCTCTTACGAAATCTTCGTAGGTATAACTAGGGTGAAACTGTATTAATTTAAATTGATCGTTTCCTTCTAAGTCTTTTACATCTTGCAAGTTCAGCATTTCTTTAGCTATCAATTTGGCTTCTCTTGTTTTCCCAGTGCCTGGAGGACCTTGGAGAATAATTTGTTTTTTGTATTTAATGAGGTTTATTCGCTTAGAATTCACTCTATTTATATTGCCATTCATGATTGATAGTAGGTATTGGTAGTATTTTTGTCCTTTTAAAACATCAGAGTTATAATCTGTTATTATCGTTAGTGTTTTTAAAACTAAATCGAAATCTATATCCCATTCACCCTTTTTGATCCATTTTACCTTTCTAATACTCGTATATTCCTCACGTTCAGCATCAAAAATATAATCAGATAAAATTTCACCATATCCTAAAAGTTTTCGCTTGCCTTTCTTTATTAGTACAATATCGCCAATTTGCATGTTTTGGAAAAAATCCCAATTGGCTGTTGCGTCATTCTTTTTAGAAGATTCTGTTTGGTATATCGCTTGGAGCTCTTTAACAACATCGTCTTTTGATTGATATAAGGATAAATCACCTAAATCATCCCAGCCTAGTCCAATAATAGATTTCTCATAAAATTCATTCCAAAGACGTGCATTTTCACCTGGTTGATAGAGCCAATAATTCACATTGGAGTCTATCGCTTGATTTAGAGTTATTGCATTAGCTCCTTTGCTTTCCAAGTAAGTATTCATCTTTTTTCCAACACCAGGATTATTCTTGTTTTCATTTTCGTAAATGGTTTGATAATTAGTTGAAAGAAAATCTAAAGCATAATTATAGATAATTTTATTCGGATATAATTTACCTGCATGCTCTATCGCATAATCTCTATAATTTTGACTCTTGTCCCACGGATTTTTATCACCTTGTTCAAAGGCATATTCCAATGCTTCTTTCCATGCTTTTTTCTCTAATTCTTCCATTATCGATTCTTCTTAAAATTTTCAGCTTGTTCTAATACATTTTTGTACACATCTTCTTGGGTAATAGGAGGGTAGCCAAACTCGTGAAGTTTTACAATAATATCCATTTTCAATTGCGCTTTGATATCGTCTCGATCACTCCAATCGGGATATTTTGCGGTGTTTTCTACTATTATTTTTATTTCTCGGGCTAACTCTAGCATTTTATCGTTATCGAATTCAAAACCATATTGTTTGCAGATCATATCCAGAATGTCGTAAAAAGCTTTTTCTTCATAATCAATACCTAAATCTTGGAATGAATCTATTTCAACGCGAAGTTTAATAATTAAATTTAACATTTGTTCAGCTGTATCAAACTGAATGCCTTCATAGTCTAAAATATCACCCTCGCTGCGTTCGTTATAACGATTAATGATTGATTGTAATCTTTCGGAAAAATCCTGTCCTTTAACTTTATTAACTTTTTTAAAATCGCTAATGGTTTGTTTTAATAAGCGTTCTAAAATTTTAATCTTAGTGTTTGGTAATTCTAGATTAGAAATTTTCTCAATAAACTTATCATTGAACAAATCAATAGCATTTGCTTTATTGTCATCGAGTTTAAAAATCTCTTCGACGCCTTCCGAAATAATAGCCTCTTCAACTAATCTTGCCACTTTAGCATTCATTTGAGCCGTATCAGGAGCTTCACCTTTGGTCAATTTCACCACAATTGATTTTACCGCAAAATAGAAATGAATTTCATCTACTTCTTTTGGGGTAAATAATTCGGAACCACTTACTAAATTATATGCGGATTTCAGTTTTTTGGTGATATTAACAAAGAATTTTTCCGAATCCTCTGTCTGTAATACCCATTCCGATGCTTTATTCAAACATTGTAATCGCTCTACAGGATTGCCGTGATAATACAAAGTAGTATCAAAATTATAGAAAAACTGACGCAACATATCGATTTGATCGCGAACAATAATTTCGGCTTTTGAAATATCTTCAAAATCATCATTGGCAGTTTGATTGTTAAACATACCTAGTGCATGATTCAAATTCTTTTTAATTCCGATATAATCGACAACCAAACCTCGATCTTTTCCCTCGTATTTTCGGTTAACACGTGAAATTGTTTGTATTAAATTATGGGTTTGCAGCGGTTTATCAATGTATATGGTATCCAAAAACGGCACATCAAATCCTGTTAACCACATATCTACGACAAGGGCTATTTTGAAGTTTGATTTAATTTTCTTGAACTGACGATCTAATTCTTTACGCTCTTCTTTGTTACCCAATAAGTTCCATAAAGCTTTTTCATCATCCTTATTGCGTGTCATTACCATTTTAAGACGCTCAATCGGTTTGATTTCCGTTTGTTCTTTCTCGCTTAAACCTTCGGGTAAGATAATGTCTTCCCATTCAGGTCGCAGTGCTAAAATGGCTTGATACAATTTATAGGCAATTCCGCGAGAGGCACAAACAAACATTACCTTGCCTGCAACGGTAGCATTTTCTTCTATGCGATTTTCGTAATGTGTAACAAAATCTTTTGCAATTGCTTGAATGCGATCGGTATCACCTAATACTACTTCCATTTTTGCAATGGCTTTTTGGCTGGCTTCCACATGATATTCAGAAGCGCCTTCTGCAACTGCATTTTCGTAGTATTGTTCAATCTCTTGAACTTTACTGTAATCTAAATTCACTTTTGCCGCACGACCTTCATAGACCAAACGAACCGTGATTTCATCATGGACTGATTCAAACATGGTATATTGATCAACTACATCACCAAAAACCTCTAAAGTCTTGTCAATAGGGGTCCCTGTAAAACCAACGTAGGTTGCATTAGGTAAAGAATCGTGTAAATATTTGGCAAAACCATAGGATTTTGTTATTCCTTTTTCTTGGTCAATTTTAACTTTTAAATCTAAGTTCACTTGCGAACGATGAGCTTCATCCGAAATACAAATGATGTTGGTACGATCGGACAAAATCTCTGCATCTTCGACAAACTTTTGAACCGTAGTTAAATACACACCACCGCTTTCAATACCTCGTAAGCGATGTCTTAAATCTGCTCTCGATTCAATATTGATGATGTTGGCATCGCCAATAAAATCTTTGGCATTGGTAAAATCTTTGGATAATTGATCGTCTAAATCGGTTCGATCCGAAATAATGATAATCGTTGGGCTTGCAAAATCAGTTGAGCGCATTAATAGACGCGTTAAGTATAGCATCGTATAACTTTTACCACAGCCCGTTGCCCCAAAGTACGTTCCACCTTTACCATCTCCTTCTGGTTTGCGATGGATTAAAATATTTTGGTACAATTTTTTAGCAGCGTAATATTGTGGATAGCGACTCAAAATCTTCACTTCTTGTTTAGTCGTATCAGGAAACAATACAAAATGATGAATAATATCGACCAATCTATTGTGATTCATCATCCCATGTACGATGGAAGTTGTGGTGTCAATACCTGATAATGCCTTTTGTTCTTCGCCTGTAATTTTGTTCCAGCCATAATAAAATTCGTAAGGAGAGAATAGTGTACCAGCTTTGTTGTTAACGCCATCAGAAATGATACAAAACACATTGTACTTCATCAGGTCTGGAATATCTCGACGATAACGTGTGGTTAGTTGTATATAAGCATCGTGAATGGTAACATCTTCCTTAATAGCTGTTTTAAACTCAAAAACCACCACAGGAATACCATTAATGTACACAATCAAATCTGGAATACGCAATTCCGAACCTTGAATTTCTAACTGATTGACTATTTTGAAATCATTTGCTTGTACATTTTCTATATCAATATAGCGAATGTGTAAATCTTTCTTTGCTGGATTATTGCGTTTAAAGATTAATCCATCCGCCAATAATTTACAGATGTATTTATTGGATTCATACAAAGTAGAAGCCGATTGAAAAGCTATTTCATGTATAATAGATTCCGCTTCGATGTCATCTAAATCAGTATAACGATGGAGTAGAAATTGGCGTAAATCTTCTTTTATCAATATGTCTTGGTGAGATGTTCTTTTGAACTCCTTTCCGTTGATATAGCGATAGCCTTCTGTTTGTAGTAGGCTGATAAAAGCTTGCTCTAATTGTGGTTCGGTGTATTTCATTGGTTAAAATGGTAAATCGTCTTCTTTATCATCAACAGCTTTTTCTTCAATCGTATTGTCAATAATTATATGATTATTGTAATTATTATAAATTTCCTCTAAGGTTTCCTTAATTAATTTAATTTTTGAAGAATTATCTAACAGCTTAAACTCATCTATAAATTCATAATCAATAGATTTATTAAGTTCAATAAACTCTGTCAGTTTAATTAATAATTCATTAAAATCTATATCAGTTTTTATATCTATTTCAACTTCTGGAAAAGATAAAGAACCATTCTGTGTATCAAACGATATATTAATTTTTTCTGTTTGAATGTTATGTTTAATAATGATAGAACTCATAATTTTAAGATTGTAATAATTTTTTAATATTATATTTTCTTGAACGTTGATCAAATATATAATGACCTCCATCTAGCACTTCACAAATTTCTTTTTGATGAGTTTTATCTTCCAATACGAATTGCTGATAAGTTATTTTTCGCTCATCATTGTTACACATAATGATATTTTCAGCATCTCCATATACTACAATAGATGGATTGTGTGTAACTAAGAAAATTTGTTTTTGAAATTTCAATTCTCTTATAATATCAATTAAATTATCTGTTATAAAACGATTACCTAAATTGTCTTCTGGTTGATCTATGAAAATAATTTTAGCATTTCCATTTTTTAAAATAGTTTCTAAATATTTTTCAGAATTATATCCTGGAGAATTATTTTTCGATGATCCACCTTCTGAATATTTTAAAAATTCAATTGGTTTATCAAAATATTCAAATATTTGTTTTAATTGAGTGTTTATCTTTTTTCGGAAATTTTCAACAGAATTTGGGTTTAAGTTTTTAATCTTAATCTTATCTTTTGCAAGATCTAATAGTGTGTTATACAAGCTTTTACTAGAATTATTTAAAACCAAACCTTCTAAAATTTTATCTTTTACATTTTCGATATTTTCTAATTCTAAAACAACATCTACATTATTGCTAATTTGTACAGATTTAGAAAAATTGTATCTATACTCTTCTATTAGAAGGCAATGAGCTTGAAAACGATTTAACAGATTAAACAAACTATTAATATTTGAATTTAGATTCACTAATCTTTGATTTGAAGCTTCCTTTTCACGGCTTTTTAGATTTAGATTTGCGTTTTTTGCAGTGATAGTTTCGTTTGTTTGATTAATTAAATCTATTTTTTTACAATAAACCTCTGTTACACTTTCAAATTCTCTCTTTTTTAATTGTACTAATTCTAGAAACTTATTTGTTAATTCTAATTCAGTATTTTCTAGTTTCCAATTTTCATTATTTTTAAAATCTTCAATGCCATTTAATAAATTTTCTAATATTTTATTAGATATATTAAAGGAGATGTTTTTATTTTCAAGAGAAATAATTTGTTTAATGAAATAGCTAGAATCAAAAATTGCTTCTATATCCTTGTTATATAAAACATAATTAGAATTTAAATTGTCAATCAATTCTCCATACAGATCAATTAATTTTTCAATTAATTGATAAAGGTTGTTTTTTTCTCCTTTAAAAAAAACAAGAGCTGTTCTATAATCTTCTTCCTTTCCTGACTCCTTTATTAATTCTATCAATGAATTATTTTCGAAATAGTTTACAATATCACCTTGATTTATATATATAACTTCATGTGGATTATATGAAATTGTATCTTTATAATTTACATCTAAGAAACTTTTAATTTTGATTTCAGAAGTATCAAGTTTGTATTTCTTATCTAACTCATTTTTTGCATTCCCAATCTTACTACCAAGTATATTAAACAACAAACTTTTACCACTTGAACGCCCTCCAATTATAACATTAAGATTAGGACTAAAATTTAAGGTTGTATTGTTTATTATTGAATGATTGTCCAATTGTAAACTATGTATGTAATTATCTGAACGTTTGAGTACTTCAACATCACAATATTTTTTAATTCTTGATTTAGGATCTATAAATGCAAATCTTATAGACTCAAATGTAGGTTGCCCTTTTATACAATAAAACTCGTGATTATCTCCATCTTTATTGGTACAAGGGTATTTATAACAATTGTGATTATCTGAAAAATTAATATAAGGTATATCATCTCTCTCTTGAAAATCAAAGGTTTTTAATAAATCAAACCCTTCATTATAATGTTGTCTAACTGCTTCTTTTACTTTTTCAAATGCACTAGGCATCAACAACACCATCTGTTGACAAAGCTTCATATCATATCCCTTATAAGGATCTAAAATACTTTTTGTATTTCCTGCATGCGGGATGAAGAAGAAGTTATAGGAATTAAAAAGCTCATATAATTCATCAATAGTTATTTTACGATCTGTAATAACGGAGCTTTTGCGTGCATATAAATCTTCAATTTTTTTTGAGATTAATTCTACATCTTCAACACTATCATTTTCAAAAATAATAACACTATGATATGTTATTGTTTTATGTGATTCAGGAACTTCGATATCGAATTCGCAGCCTATTAATAGTTTTGGATCCCCATCCTTGAAATTGCTTATATATCTTTTGTAAGCTTCAACATTTATAATATTATGATCAGTCATAGAAAATAATTTAACATCATTCTCTATTAATTTTTTCTTCAAGACATCAACATCAAAATTGCCTTGATAATCATTCGTTTTAGTTTTTTTACTATAATCCGTATGAATATGTAAATCAACCTTAAACCAATCTGAGTAATTCATAATTTATAGTTTTCCTTTGGTTAATAGTATTTTAGTTTTGCTTACCCCTCCAACGTTGCTAAACGAGACAACAACAATCTTTGGAGTTGAGTGAGTTTTTGGTTTTGGTTGTTAATTGAATCCATAATATTGTATATCTTTTCTACCTGTTCAGAAAAATTATTCATTATTACTTCACTTGCTTTTAAAATGCTAATTACACTTAAATCTTTGATTGGTAATTGTGGTACTGCTGATCCTGATATATAATTAGCAATCAACTTCATAAATTCATATGATCTTAAAAGAGAATATATAAAGCTCTCTTTTATTTGCGGTCTTAATATTAACATCCCTGAATTAATTCTAATATTATTATATACAATAAAATCAGAGTAAAAAGCAATATTACCTACTGTTCCTCGAGATGTTATAATTATATCACCTCTTTTTAATTTACCTTTTCTTAGTTGATTATCTTTCTGTTCTGTAATAAAGCTACATACGTTGAAATCAAATCCTTTTTTTGTAACATTACCCGCATTAAGAAATAAACAAAACCCCTCCGCTGTGAAATCAGAACCGTTAGGATAGTTTACCCCTCTATCTCCATCAATAAATTCACAGATATCTCCAAGAGTACCAACTTCCCAATCCTCAGGAATTTCCTTTTCAAGTTCTTCGTTGAAAATCATTTTTCCGCCAGAAGATTTATAGGATTGTCCTTCTTCATTCGGGAATTCAAAATCGACAAACCATTGTTTGTACAAAGCTTGTGCAGTGACTTCTAATTTCTCGCAAATGGCTTCGTTGACTTTTATTTTGTTGGTTATGGCTTCGTATTGTGCCACAATTTCACGTTGCTTTTCGATGGATGGAATGGGTAGTTCCATTGTACAAAAATCCTCCCATTCTAAACTTCCTCTTACACCACCAACAGCATGAAAACAAGCTTCTCTATCAAATTCAGAACGAGTAAACCAAAGCATTACATAGTCTGGTAAAACTATATTTTTATCTACAACTTCAAATACAGGATAAGCTTGTGAAATAATTGCTTCATCAAAATCCTTTAATAAAGCAATGGGCATTTTTTTATCTCTACGAACTTGCATTGTACTACAAGCAAACTGATTTTTACGAATAATTTTATATTTACTCATATCTGTACCAATCGTATTAGCTACTGATGGTATGAATTTTTTATTTATTGTTAAACCAACAAGATTAGTAATGCTTAAATTTTCATTTCTTATATCCACTAATTGTATTAAATCTCCAATTCTTTTATAACTCATAGCCCAACGATTTAAATACGTTTGCTACTTGTTCTTTCAATTCGGTTTCTTGAGCAAACAACGCTTTCAAATCACTTTGTAAAGCTTGCATTTGCGCATCATAATCCAAGGATTCATCACGGTTGACAAATTCAATGTATTTACTTGGTACTAAAGAATAGTCTTTCTTACGGATTTCTTCTTTTGTAGCAGAATAACAATATTCAGGCTCATTTGCATAGGTTGTTTCCCAATCCTTTTGTTGCCAATTGTGATAGGTAGATGCAATTTGTTCAATATCAGCTTCAGCAAACTGAATGAATTTCTTTTCAAACGGCTCTCCTTTTTGGCGCAAGTCCATAAACAACACTTCATCCTCGCGTTTACGGTAATTTTTGATGCCATCGTTTACTTCAACCGTACGTTCGTTTTTATTGCGATTCAATATCCAAAGGGTTACCGAAATATTCGTAGAATAGAACATATCTTGAGGTAAAATCACAATGGCTTCTACCAAATCGTTTTCAATGATTTGTTTACGGATTTTGTATTCTTCACCACCACCCGAAAGTGCACCATTCGCCAAGATAAAACCAGCTACTCCGTTTTGAGACAGTTTGCTAATCATATTTAGAATCCACGCATAGTTGGCATTGGATTTTGGAGGTACTTCATAACCTGCCCAACGCGGATCGTCAGTTAATTCGTTCTCAGCACGCCAATCTTTTAAGTTAAAAGGTGGATTCGCCATGATGTAATCGGCTTTCAATTCCTTGTGCTGATCGTCTCCAAACGTATCGGCCGCTTTGTTTCCTAAATTGGCAGAAATACCGCGAATGGCCAAGTTCATCTTCGCCAGCTTAAAAGTAGTATTGGTTAACTCTTGTCCGTAAATCGAGATGTCTTTCTTGTTTCCTCGGTGTTTTTCAATAAATTTTAATGATTGTACAAACATACCACCTGAGCCACAAGAAGGGTCATAGATTTTTCCTTTGTAAGGCTCAATCATTTCAGCAATTAAGTTTACAATCGACTTAGGTGTATAGAATTCTCCTTTTCCTTTTCCTTCGGCAATCGCAAACTTGCTTAAAAAGTATTCGTACACACGCCCCACAATATCCTGAGCTTCATCTTTCAGCGTATCAATATTGTTGATGGTATCCAATAAGGCGGAGAATTTGGATTGATCCAATCCTAGTCTTGAAAAATAGTTGTCGGGCAAGGCGCCTTCTAAAGATTTATTTGTTTTTTCAATTGTTTTTAAGGCTGAATCAATTTTTAAGGTAATATCTTCTTGTTTGGCATTTTCAATGATATAGGTCCAACGAGATTCTTCAGGTAAATAAAAGACATTATCTGCTTGGTAAAATTCAGGAATTTCTAAAAAAGTTTCTTTGTGTTCGTTAATGAGTTCTTGTCTGCGTTTAAGGAATTTATCATTTGCAAACTTCAAGAAAATTAGACTTAATACAACGTGTTTATATTCGGAAGGTTCTACAGAACCACGTAATTTATTTGCTGAATCCCAAAGGATTTCTTCTGTACTTTTTGTTTGGACTTTTTTAGTCATTTAAATTTGTTAAAAATATTAAAAAGTAAAGATACAAAAGGAAAACAAAAGAAACTATATTCCTTTAGTAATCACCTATAATATCTGAGTAAAAAGGAAAAGGATTAGTTTTTAGAAGTAATTAGTGCAATTGGATATTAAGGTAATTCAACCTCCCAAGTCAACTTAGCCCCCAAAGCATTCAATACTTTAAATACAGTAACAATCTTTACATTCGCGGTGCTCTTTTCTATTTTAGATATTTGCGCTTTTTGAACCCCAACCAATTCACCCAGTTGAGCTTGAGTTAACCCTTTTTGTTTGCGGAGGATTTTAATTTTGGCACCTATTAATTCAAATTGAATTTTAGATTCAAACAAGTCGCGCTTAGGTGTTCCAATAGGACCTATTTGTTCATCGATGAGTTGATCTAAAGGATATGTTTTCATAGTCTTGTGATTTAGAGTACTAAGTTAGCTGTAAGTTTCTTAAAGAGGAAACTTATTGTGGTTAATAGCAATAAAATTAATTTAGCTTGTGAAAGGAAGAGTATTTTAAGTATTGTATTCTTACATTTGCACTTGTCGTTATTAGAGTAGATCTCCCGAATAAATTAGTGTGATAAAACAAACGATTTTGGAGTTCCAATTTTCAACAAACTTTTACTTCTATATATTATGCAATAGCTAGGTGTTTTTAGCTGTGTAATGGTATTTCAGCGCTGAAAAATTTAGTTTAATTAAATCATTAATTCAAATTTATACAACTATGACCAAAAATTTATTTGATACTTTCGGACAGTTAGAGTCTTTAAAAAGAGAATCCTTGTCCAAAGAACCCGAGGTTCCATTAAATTGTTATATTCCAAAATCATTAAGAGAGAATCTAAAGATGAAAGCTGCAAAAGAAGGTGTGCCAATGAAGAATTTAATCATCAATGCTTTAAAAGGATTTTATACTGATTTATAAGTGGATTGATCCTTTGATGATGTGGTTATAAGCTGATTTTTTTGAGATCATCGTATTCATTCTTGCTTAATTTGATGACGAATGAAGTACTAAAACCTGTTTTTTTCTCTGCTTTATCAAGCAGGTTTTTTAGCTTGATTTTTAGAAGGGCTTGAGTCTCCTTTTCTTTTTTGAGCAAGAGTTCTTTTCTTTGCAATACTTCAAAGTAATCATCTTTAATACTAGGTGAATGATTACTTTCTTTTTTTTCTTCAATAGCTTTTTCTTGTGCAATTTCCTCTCGCAATTCGTTTAGAAGTTTGTCTTTAGCTATATGTAATAGAACATCTACCTCAGAAGCAATAGTATCATTTTGCTTCATTAATCGGTCAATTTTTTTGTGATATAAATCGCCAAACCACTTTCGAAAACTATCATCTCTATTGATAAAATCTCGATTTATTTTGTCTATACTAGATTGAATGTTTAGGTTGATATTTGACTTCGGACTTAAACCGTTTTGAATAAAAAAGTCAATCATATCTACTACACATTCGTTGATCTTTTTATATTGATATTCTCGACAAATCTTATCTAATTTGTTCTTAGTTGAACCTTTAATCCTAATTGAAGTGTCTTTAAAATCCTGCATGCGTGTAATTTATTGAATTTGAAATAGTTATTGTGTTTTTATTCATTTAAGTATTTTTACAAAATAAATTCTTGTATACAAAATACGTATGTAAACTAATTGATTAAATGATAGTTATGTCTTTTTGTATACATAAAATAGTTTTTGCATAAGTTCTTATTAGTTATAAATATTTAGTATACAGGTGGTTGACTAATGTACTGCGGTTTATCGCAGTACCCTCTTGCTTATATTACCCACCCGTTAGTAATTCCTATAGATATGATTGTTAGTCCCTATTTTTATTGATTAAATAGTCATTCACGTCTTTGTGATTTTTGAATAGATAACGAATGTCTTTGGTGTGATTTTTATACTTTTTTTGAAAGTAAATTGTGGTTTCATTTCCTGTGTTATCATTGTCAAAACACAAATAAATTCTCTCGTAATTGCTGTCTAATTCAGGTACTGTTTCCTTTTGAGAAGTGCTGTTTAAAATAATATAATTAAATCTGTTTTCTATTTTTGGATATAGCATAAGTAGACTTAGAAAATCGATCCAACCTTCAAATAAAATAACTTGATTACAGTTGTTTTCAATTAGTGTAATACTCTTGGTGCCTAAGCAACCTTTGAAATATCTATTTCTAATTTCAATACCTTCTAACACGTTTTTAAAACCTATTCCAAAGTATTTTTTATCGTTAAGGCTATAATGAAGTTCTACACAGTATTTTCTAGCCATTTTAAGACTGATACCCCTGCTTTGTATATAATTGATAAGCTGCGTATTCGTTAGAGGCTTAATTGCTCTTATTTCGTAATTCTTTTCTTTTTCAATAGCATCGTCTTGAAAAGTAGACTGGTGAAAAGAAAAAGATTCATCATCCAAAATTTGTAGTGCTTCTTTTAATTCACACTTATAATATCTCATTACAAAATCTAAAACGTTTCCGCCTTTTCCTTCTCCGTGATCATACCAAAGATTCTTTAAAAGGTCTACTTTGAAAGATGCTGTTGCTTCGTTTCTGAACGGACTTAGGTACCAAGCTTCCCGATTAGTCTGTTTGACTTTTTTAGTTCCTATTTTTTCCAAAATAGACGCTAAACTTATTTTTTTTGCTTCATTGCATGTCATAATTCTGCGTGACTTAAATTTTACTGATTTTTTGATGATTGATGACAGAGGCTTGTAACTTATTGATATTTAAATTAATAAGCTGTCATCAAATTGTCATCAATCATCAAACTGCTTTTAAAACTGTCATCAAAGTAAATTTGATGACAGTTTTGATGACGGTTTTGATGACGTATAACTTGTTGATTTTGAATAAAGTATACTACCTGTCATCATTGTCATCAAAAAAATGCGATATTTTGCTCAACTCAATTTCATAATAGCGTCCTTTTCTATCTAATCTTGTTATTTCTCCATAGGATTGGTAGTCATATCCAGAGTATTTATTCGAATTACTAGATGGAGAAAAACCCCAATTCTTGAAAATAGTTCTAACATCATTTGCTTCGATATTACTTCTCTTATTTAATTTCTTAATCATGGTACATGTTTCCATTGGAGTTAGACATATTTTATCATCTTCAAATCTTTCTGTAATTTCACGTAGCAATTTTAATACCTCGTCCTGTAACTTATTTTTGTCCGAATTCATTAGTTTTACTAAAGCCTCCGTACGTATCTGCTCAGGAGTAAACCACATACGAGTTTTCTTAGTTGTTGAGTAGGGGATAGTGTGTAAATAATTAAGAAAATCAGGAATTTCTTTAAAAAGTAAGTCTAAGAAATCAGGGTTCTTTTCTATCTGTGGTATTTTACGCACCCAAAAACGTATTTCTTCTTTGTCTATCTTCATGAACGAATCTTCAAAATTACTTGTCATGACAAATTTGTAAAAAGATTCTACTTCTTCTTTATCTCTACCTTTTCTTTCAATCTTGTTTCTATCAGCTGTACTTAAAAACTTGATGCGTTCAGTAATTTGTTGATTATCAGTAACTACTTCATCAATGAGAACTAACAATTTACCATCTAAATCTGAGTTAAAGTTGTTTACAAAAGATTCTGCATTGATGTAAGTAGCATTAAAAGAAAAGACCTTTCGAAGGTATTTAAGCATTGTTGATTTACCTGTTTCTCTTGCTTTAGAAACTAATACAAGTACGGGTAAAATCTGAGTCGGGTATTCTAATAGAATTTTAAAATAGTCAAGACCTAAGTGGTATTGTTCTCCGAAAATGTGACGTATAAAATCTAACGTATATTTTAGTTTATTTTCTATGAAAGACAAGTCATCAATAGATCGTTGTACTTGGTAGTCTATAGGGTGGTAGATGTTGTAGAAGTCAGCTATCTCTCTACTGTAGTTTATATGTTGAGGGATACAACAGAAACCGTAATATTTCTTAATATTGGAAATAAAGTCTTTTCCAAAATCATTTACAATAGTTTCCTTGTTCCAAGGAAGCATAACTTTTTCAGTTGTTTTATTGAGCGTAGGTCGTTCGATTATGGCATAATAAGCTGTACCCACACGAATAAATTCGGCAGAATCTAAGTTCATAATAAATAGTAGATTATAATCCTTATATTTGCACTATAAGGATTTGATTAAAAAATCAGACAATAGTAATCTGAAGCGTTCAAAGGGCAATTTTGAACGCTTTATTTTTTTCTGTTTTTGAAAGAATAGTCTAAGGCCTGTTGTTGTATCTGAGATATAGATTGGCTTTTATTTTGTCGTAACCAAGTATTTATTTCTTCACGATCAAAGTATAATATTTTCCCATTTGGCTTATAATTTGGAATTTTATTATTGTACACAAGCTTATAGATACTAGATGTTGACATACCTATATATTCTGATAGCTCTTGTACATTAAGCATTTCTTTCTGCTGAATCATATTCAGTCCTATAGCTTCTTTTAGTTCTCTTTGTTGGTGAATAATTTGGTTTTTAAATGCACTAAACTCTTCAATTGTTTGAAGTAATATTTGTTGTAATTGAACTACATTTTCCTTTCTTACGTCTTTGCTTTCCATCGTTTTCATAAGCTTTCTTTTATATGGTTATATTGTAGCAAATGAAGGTATTAGAAGGTATTACAATCAAGTTACTTTTGAAAAAGTAATGAATTTAAAGTGTTTGGTAATTATAATTTAGCGGAAATATCACTGATTAGTTGTTGATATTTAGGTGTCTGTATTGCTGAACCATTTTTAACAGTATCATAATCATATATTTCACCTTTCTCATTTATAAAAAAAGTAACAAATTTTTTTAAACTAATTTTTATTACTTCAGCTTGTTTTAACGCTTTGTGTAGATGATATAAAGAAACATTATCCATCCGTAGCTGTATAGGATTAACCAAGAATTGTCTCTTAAAACCTTCTTGATTTATTTCGTTACCAAGTATGTTTTTTTTCTTGAACCCCATATAAATTATAGCTGAGAAATCAGGACAAATATGTTTATTATCCTCTTCAGTTAAAACAATCTTGGCCTTACTCATTTCCAAATGAGATATAGACGGATCGTCTAAGCATGGTGTTTGAAATTTATTTAGAAAGTTCTGACTCCAAGTGAAATTTAAAAACCATATACACCATAAGAATGCAATAAAAAGTAAGCTAGTATAGAGTGGCTCATACCAATCATGTATAACTTGAACACGAGTAAATAAGAGGAAAATAACAATTGCTAGAGGACTAAAAAATGCGTAAAAGAAAACACGAAATCTCTGAACTTTGTCATCTAAAAATTTAGTCTTAGTATTTACTCTTTCTAGTTTTGTGTCATAGAAATGATTGAAGTAATTTACCCCTAGTTTTCCCATAAAATATAGCCATAGAATTGACATAATAGCAATATAAGATATGTATCCAATCAAGTAATACGTTGAAAGAATTGAAAAACTTACTAAGAGTAATACAATTGTTGCGCCAAGTAGATTTACACGTTTATACATATTCTTAAAAACTTAGTTCAGGAATTAAATTAGAAGCTTCTTTCATTTTCTCATCTACAATCTTAGCATAGATAGCAGTAGTGCGTATTTCACGATGTCCTAAGCGTTTAGATACAGTATAGATATCCGCACCGTTCTCCAATAAGAGTACCGCATTAGTATGCCTTGCACTGTGGAACGTGATATGCTTGGATATCCCAGCCTTATTGCACCACAGCACAATAGCGTTGTTATAAACAGCTGAATACCGCAAGCCAATAAATACCCGATCTCGATTGCCTTTGCGTTCTCCTAATAGCTCTCTAGCTTGAGTAGAAATGTAAAGATACTCAACGCCATCGGTTTTTTCTTGTCTGAAGTTTACCCGACTTGAATCATCTTCATCGCGAACTTCAGACCAGGTCATGTTGTGGATATCTGACCATCGCAAACCAGTAAGACAAGAAAACAAGAACGCGCGTTTTAAAACTTCATACTTGCATTCCGTATTGGCTAATTGTTGTACTTCATTAAATGTCAGATATTCTCGTTGGCTCTCAGCCTGTTCAAATGACTTGATTTTAGCTGCATAATTTAGAGCTAAATAGCCCTCATCAAAGGCTGCACGCAAGCAGGCCTTAAACTTGTTGAAGTAGGAATATTTAGAGTTTAGTGATAAAGGGAGATCACTCTTAGTACGGGCTTCCTTGTCAAAATAAGTACGCACTCGTTTTATAAACTTCTCATCAATATCATCAAAGATAGTGTTAGGGGAGATGCATCGCTTTAGATGAATTAGGGTAGCTGTCCAATTGCCGTAGTTTTTGGGACTATCAGATTTCTCCTCAGTTTTTTCTTGAAAGTAATCTAAAAAAGGTTTTTTACCTTTAGTCGAATTTTTCAACTCATAACGACCTTGATAAACTTCAGCTTCTCTAATGGCTAAAATCTGTTTGGCAAGAGCCATAGTTTCTTTATTCTCTTTTCTTTCACTAGCATTTTTTGGTTCGCCGTGTAAAAAGAGTTTTAAGTTTTCATAATCTCTAACGGTTTTGCGTTTACCATTAGGTTGTAGTATCGTACCCTTATAATATTCAATAGAAAGGTTGATCTTACCACTGGGTAGTAGTCGTTCTCTTAGTAAAACTTTCATTTATCGATGAGTCATTTTAAAAACGCATAATATGCGATGATTTAATAATGACAAATATAACAACAAAAGAACCTAAGAGCAAAGACTATCAGTATTAATTTACTGATAGTCAACTAAAAGAAAGTATATCTTAACATCGGAAACGTAACTTATTTACCGATACAAAAATTAGCAAAAATATTTCCCAGTAGTTCATCATTTGTAACCTGGCCAGTGATTTCACCAAAGAAGTAGAGTGCTTGGCGGATATCGATTGCCATGAGGTCGGCGGATAAATTCGTTTGCAGTCCCCATTTCACCTTTTCGATTTCCTCAAGTGCTTTGAGGAGGGAGTCGTAGTGGCGTGCATTGGTAACAATCGTCTCATTATTGCGCAGTGCACCTGTATTGACGAAGCTCAGCAGGGCTTGTTTCAACGCTTCGATACCGAGATTAGCTTTGGCAGACATGAACATTAAGTCGTCTATTTTAGATTCAAACAAGGCAATTTGTTCCGTAGAGAGCAAGTCTTGTTTGTTACAAACGACTAGTAGAGGTTTGAGAGGGTATTTATTTTTGAGTTTTTCCAGTTCAACATTAATTTGTTCAATCGATTGATGCGTTACTTTTCCGCCGTCGATGAGGTAAATCACGACTTGAGCTGCTTCGATTTTCTCAAAGGTCTTCTGAATACCGATACTTTCCACTACGTCTTTCGTCTCGCGAATTCCGGCGGTATCGATGAATCGAAACCCGATGCCGTCGATCACCAACTCGTCCTCAATCGTATCGCGTGTAGTACCTGCGATATCAGAAACGATGGCGCGTTCCTCATTGAGGAGGGCGTTTAGCAAGGTAGATTTACCCACGTTAGGTTCACCGACAATAGCAACAGGGATTCCGTTTTTAATAACATTTCCGACGGCGAAAGAATCGATTAATCGTTTCAGTACAAATTCGATGCGTTCCACAAGCGCTTTAAATTGGGTACGATCAGCGAATTCCACATCTTCTTCCGAGAAGTCGAGTTCGAGTTCGATAAGCGAAGCGAAGTTGAGGAGTTGTTCACGTAGCAAGGCAATTTCGTTGGAGAATCCCCCGCGCATTTGTTGCATGGCAATTTGGTGACTTGCCTCGTTGTCCGACGCAATTAGATCCGCCACTGCTTCCGCTTGCGATAGGTCGAGTTTACCATTTAAAAAAGCGCGCATCGTAAATTCACCCGCTTGTGCCATTTTCGCTCCCTTGCGGAGACAAAGTTGGATGATCTGTTGTTGAATAAAAGTCGAACCGTGGCATGAAATCTCAATAGTATCCTCTCCCGTATAGGAGTTCGGACCCTTAAAAACGGAAATCAACACCTGATCGAGGATGCGATCCCCATCCACCACATGTCCCAGGTGTAAAGTATGCGTCTTTTGTTTGGTTAAATCTTTGTTTTTGATCGATTTAAAGATACCGTTAACTAAGGTAATGGCGTCTTTTCCCGATACGCGTATGATGGCAATGGCACCCGCACCCGAAGGAGTTGCTAAAGCGACAATAGTATCTTGTAATATCATGGTATACATCTATAATAAGATACAAAGATAATACATATTGCCCAATCTCAAGAAGGAAGATTAGCCCGGGCAATCAACAGCTAGTTGCCAGTGTAGAGCGGGTAGAAGAGGAAGGATGTAGAAAAAAAGAAAAGAAAAAGACCCTTTTTTTTGACGATTAGAAACTGAAAACCTAAGCTTAATTGTTTATCTTTATAGAAATCAAAATATACGCTACTATGAAAAAAATACTATTCCCGACGGACTTTTCGGAAACAGCAAATAACGCTTTAATTTATGCATTGAAAATGGCAGACAGTCAAAACGCAACCCTTTATGTACTGCATGCATATGAAATGCCCGTTATTTCTGCAACTGCAAATCCTGTCATGGTTCAAGATGTCTATAAATCAATCGAATTGAGCAACTTTGAAAACTTTAAAGATCAAGTTCCATTCATTCGCGATATTGCCAAAGAAAACAATTTAGATCACGTGCCTATGCACTTTATTTTAGAAGAAGGATTCTTGAATACCATCCTAAAGAAAAGAGTAGAAGAAGAGGAGATTGATTTGGTCGTAATGGGAACCAATGGAAATTCCGGTTGGGATAGAAAATTATTAGGTTCGAACACTATAAATGCAATCAATTCCCTAAAAGCCCCAGTTTTAAGTGTACCACATGACGCCGTTTTCAACGGAATTAATTCCATCGCTTTCTCTACCTTATTCAATACAAGCGATAAAATTGTACTGGATAAACTAGTGAAAATTGCAAAAGGTTACGATGCAATTATCAAGTGTATTCACGTGATTGAAGACGTGGAAAAAGTAAACCAAGAAGTGGTAGAAAGCTGGTTAGAGTACTACGACGGACATCCAATTACATTTACCTTAGTAGAAGGAAAAGACGTAGAAAAAGAAATTTTCACCTTCTTAGACAGAGAAAATATCGATCTTTTAGTATCGGTGAAGCGCAATAGAAGTTTCTTAGACAAGTTGTTTACTTCCAGTATGACCAAAAAATTAAGTTACCACAAACACGTGCCAATCATCGCATTTCACGAAGAATAAAACATAAAAAAAAGTCGTAAAGTTAGTGCTTTACGACTTTTTTTAGCTGATAACCTATTGCCACAGACTATTCAGCTTTGTTTTTATTGATCTCATCTTGGAGCTGTCTTCTGATTTTTTGCTCTCTTTCTAAAGATAATTTGCGGAACTCTTCAAATTCTTCATCCGTATCCCGTAACTTGTTCAGTGCATCTTTCGTATCTACATTCGATTTTTTAAAGCGGTAGTAAAAAACACCTGCCATGGCCAATAGCAAAGCAAAAAGAAGCAAAATTACAGTCTGAAACGTATTTTTATTAGCCGCTATACCCAAAAATTCAAAGTTCTCCTCTTTGGCAAGGGAGGTCTTTAACTCTTGCTCCGCAGTTTCCAATTTCTGACTCACATCGGCTAGTTCTTTTTGATGCTGTAACACAAGCGACTGACCCTCAGCGATCTTTCCTTTGTAGTTGCTAATCGAATCTTCTACATTTTGTTGAAGATCAAGTAAGCTCTGTTTATCTACAATTTTATAATTTTGGTAATTCGAAGATTTATTAAATAGAGAAGAGAATTGATTGTTGATGGTTCTAACGTTGCCTTGTGCAAAAACTGTACTTGTCAGTGCTAGGGTGGCAACCAGTAAAATACGTTTTTTTCTTTTCATTGAATAACTTTTTTAGTCTTATATTTTATAGAGCTCTAATATAAGTTATTTATTATAATAAAAACTGCCTATTAAAGGGATTTTTTAAGAAATTTTAAATTTTATATTTTATACTATTAATAGAATATGTGTTTTTTGTATAAAATTAGCGTTGATTAGAATACAAAACTTCAAGTTAATATTTGAAAATAGTATATTTTTATACGCTTATTGGTTTACAACCGTTTTATATTGTTAGTAATTTGTTTTCTATGATGCAAAAGTTTAGTTCGAGAAACAGGAGTAAAATCGCTAGTTTGTTGTTTTGGATAGCATGTCCGTTGTTGTCTTTCGCCCAATCGCTCAACCAAGATGAGGTTACAGCTGTAAAAATGTGGTTAGATGAAGATGGTGACAGCAGCCTCTACATTAAAGTAAGTGCGGCTTGTAATAATTACGACAGTAAAAGAGCATTTGACTATGTAGGTTTGCCTTCTTCTATTAGCTTAAAACTGAAAAATGATCTGGTCGATACCACCTTTGTTTACGAACATCCGCGTTTTGAATCTTCCATGTTGATGTTTTACAGCGAATCAGTTTGGTTTAAAAATTTTGAATGGAAGCAAGCTATTTTTATTCCGTTGTTTTACTGTAGTCAGAAACACGGGGCTACCATGCCGTTGTCATACCTGATTTTGTTTGATCAACGCATGACGGTTGTCCACCTTACTTTTCAGTGCAAACCCGAAGTGTGGGGGAGTTGTAAACCCGTGTTTAAGAAACGAGCACTAAAAGCGCAACTGACTCAACTACCAGCGGATCTACAAGAAGATTTTGTGCAATACGTCGAGAAAACCTATACCACCCGAGAGGACCTATATCCCAATCACATGACGTTTAAACAAAAGAAGTACAAAGATTGGAACTTAGCCTCTGTAGTTTCTCTGGTCGAAGCGAGTTATCCTCATGAACTCTTACATCGACTACATACCTTTATTGAAGATCAAAAATGGGACCTAGCCCTAGCTTACCTCAATGAGTTTGAATATCTTTATGTAAATGCAGAGGGTATAGTCGAGATTGCTGGATTCCGTACGAGTAAGCAAACCTATAAAGAACAAGCCAATACTATGGCAGAGCGAATGTCAACACAAGCAGAGTTAGTGATGCAACAAGCCGATCAATACGTCGAACAAGGAGACTTTCAACGAGCCTATAGCTTGTATAAAGCCATTGTAGAAACAACCAAGCCATAATTCGTGTAAGCGCGAAATTAGATTGCCCACTATATAGGGCTAAAACAATACGTCAACTAAAAAATACAGCAATATGAAAAAAGCAATTCAAGAATTGTATCCAGAAAACTTAGCCCATTGTTATGGGTGTGGTACATTAAATTCTGGGGGACATCAACTGAAAACCTATGTAGAGGGAAAAGAAGAAACCATAGCTCACTTTACGCCAGAGGCTCAATATACTGCTTTGCCGGGAAGTGTGTATGGTGGACTGATCGCCTCCTTGCTCGATTGCCATGGAACAGGATCTGCTGCTGCCTTTATCTGTATGGCAGAGGGGCTCCCGCTAGAACAACCACTAGGAGTGCGCTGTGTTACTGCATCCTTAAAAGTAGACTTTAAGGCAATGACACCCATGGGAGAAACCTTGGTGATCAAAGGAAAATTGAGAAGCATAGAAGGAAGAAAGGTATGGGTTGACCTTGCGTTAACTGCAAATGATATCCTTTGCGCAACGGGTGAAATTTTGGCTATTCGATTAAAAGAAGAAAATGAAATAAAAAACGAGCTATAGGAAACTATAACTCGTTTTTATCAACATTATGGTAATCTACTATTTAGTAGGAAGTGTTCGGGTTAACCAACCACGTCGATTGGCTGTTGCAATCGCATAGGGCGTAATCCAAAATAGGGTGAACGTATAAAAAATGCTATACGTATAAGCCCAAAATGAATCTTTTATTGTGTACTTATTTGCATAGAAGATCACTTGAATCGAGGAGAAAATTAAAATCCCCGCTAAAGCACTGCTAACAAACATAATCGGATAACTAAGGATGAGATACAACATCAACATCATCATGGGATAGGCGAAGATTACTTTAAGCCACTGGTTTAACAGTAAAATACGCGGCCCAAGGGTAGAACCTTTTCTAAACTTAGTAAAGGCAAATTTACTCATCATAATGTTTTCTCGCACATTGCTTCGCTCCCAACGGATGAACATTTTGTACAATCCTTTGAAGCTATTCGGTGTATCTGTCAAGACATATGCATTCTTTTGAAATAATACGTGATAGCCTTGTTTTAGTATCATATTCGTCATGGCGCGATCTTCCCCAATATCGGAAGGATTCCCCATAAAGGTTTGAGTGATCCATTGCTCTAAACAGTTCATCACCGCCTCTCTGCGGTAAGCCGCTAAGGCACCTGGCGTACACAGCACTGTATTCAACGCACTTTGAGCCGAACGAATAAATTCGAAACTGAATACAAAGCTCACATTGAGCATCTTGGGAATAATCCCCTCTTCGGTGTTGAGAACAAGTACATTACCGCCAACGGCCCCACATAGTTCATTGTTTACAAAGGGGCTAACAAGCTGTCTCAAGGTGTCTGTCTTAACTATTGAATCACTGTCAACCGTAACAAAAACCTCGCCTTTTCCCAGCTTAAAACCGCGGTAAAGGGCATGTCTTTTCCCCATGTTTTTGGGCTGTTGGTAGATGGTCACTCGAGAACCCAATACAGCTTTGGCTTTTTGCATCCACTCCCAAGTGTCGTCTTTACTGCCATCATCAAAGGAAATAATCTCCAATTTATCCGCAGGATAATCACTTTGCGCCAAACTCAGTAGGGTATCGTAAACTAAACGACCTTCGTTATAAGCCGGAACAAGAACCGTACAACTTGGCAATTCTTCATCTGATACCGGTGCTACCGGCTTGTACTTAAAGTATTGATAGAAGATATACAGCAAGAACAAAATTTGTACCGCTAGTAAACCCATACTAATACTAAAGAAGAGCTGCCCGCCAAAACCTTCTAAACGCTTCAGTTGAATATTGGCAAAATAGGGCTGAAAATGATAAAGTATAATTACACTGCTAAATAACAAAGTAAATGTAAGGGCCAAAACGAAATAGTCCGTTAAACTAAAACGCTTTTTCTTATTCATATCTTGGGTAGATTCACGATCTGAACCTATCAAGTTGGGGACGTTGTTTGCTTTCATAATTTTGAGTTTTTAAGGAAGAGGGACTTTTGGATATCCCTAAAATAAAGGAGATAGACGAGCAGTCTACCAATCATTATTTATGTCACTAATCGTAATGCAATATGCATGCCACGCGATTTTACTGGCCTGAGAGCCCCTTTTTAATCTCAAACTTCCACACTTTGTTGATTTGGACAACACTTTATTTGGGCAATGGCGATTTTTAATCCTTTTTTTTCTACTATTGATTACCACAATTCCGCCAGATGTAGCCTTTCATATCTAAACTCAAGCAGCTACAGCTTGCCTCTTCCTCAAAAAACCTCTCAATACAACTAGCTGCTGTTCAAAAGCACAGGAGCTCCTATTTTTCGTGTCCATAAAAGCTAATTGAACGCCTATTATTTGTCCTTTCTATCAAAATTTGAAAATAAAAATGATTAAATTCCGTTATCTTTGATCCATTATATTAAATGTATCACATGAAAGTACTAGTAACAGGTGGACTAGGATTTATAGGTTCTCACACGGTTGTAGCGCTACAGCAAAAAGGATATGAAGTTATTATTATCGATGACTTGTCCAACGCTTCTTTAGAAGTGATGGACGGTATTTACGCAATTACAGGACGTAAACCTGAATTTCACCAAATCGATCTGAGAGACAAGCAAGCTGTATTTGCTTTTTTTGATCAACAGACAGATCTAGCGGGAGTTATTCATTTTGCTGCCTCTAAAGCGGTAGGAGAGAGTATGGCTAAGCCCCTAATGTACTACGAAAATAATTTGTTCTCTTTGATTAATGTATTGTCAGCCCTACAACAGTACGGGATTGATAAGTTCTTATTTAGCTCTTCTTGTACCGTATATGGACAAGGGGAAATCATGCCCATCACGGAAGAGGAATCTATTAAATCAGCACTTTCTCCTTATGGCAATACCAAACAAATAGGAGAGGAAATCATTGCTGATTTGTCAAAAGTGTACCCACTACAAACCGTTTTATTGCGTTATTTCAACCCTATTGGCGCACATGAATCTGGGCATATTGGAGAATCACCGTTGGGTGTTCCTTATAATTTAATCCCTTATATTACACAAACAGCCGTGGGTATACGCGAGTATTTATCCATCTATGGTCAAGATTACGATACCCCTGACGGAACCTGTGTCCGCGACTATATTCACGTGGTGGATCTAGCCGACGCTCATGTTCGCGCTATGGAATACCTTATCCAAGGAAAAAATCAAGAACAAGTAGAAGCGTTTAACGTTGGAAATGGCCAAGGTTACTCTGTTTTGGAGCTGGTTCATTCGTTTGAACGCGTGAGCGGAAAGAAAATTAACTACAAAATAGTAGATCGCCGCCCAGGTGATGTCGATAAAGCATGGGCTAATACCGATAAAATTCAACGTATACTAGGTTGGAAACCTACAAAAACGTTAGACGATATGTTGGATAGCGCTTGGAAATGGGAACAAAAAGCAAGAAGTAAAAACAACTAGACCGAAAGAAGCAATGAATAAAATCAGCATTGAAATAAAGTGGGGTATCATCTTTTCCCTCGTAGGATTACTGTGGATGCTAGTAGAAAAAATAGGTGGTTTGCACGATACCTACCTCGATTACCATTTGTACCTGACCAATTTGTTTGCGATTCCAGCTATTATTGTAATGGTTTTGGCATTGAAAGATAAAAAGAAAAACTACTATGATGGCGATATGACCTATAGTGAAGGAATGCTTTCAGGCGTAGTGCTGTCTTTGGTCATTGCAATTCTAAGCCCACTTACCCAATGGATTACTTCTTATGTTATCACCCCTGATTTCTTTCCTAACGTCATCAAGCGATCGGTAGAATTGGGCTTTTATGAAACAGAACAAGATGCCGCTAGTTATTTTAACTATGGCAATTACGCCAAACAAGGGTTTTTAATGTCCTTGATGATGGGCGTGATCACTACGGCTATTTGTATGATTTTCATTAAGTCAAAAGCAAAAAAAGAGTAGTGCCTTTTACAGGAGATATAGAGGCTGTTTTAGCAGCCTACAAGCTAAACCCCATCTAGTAAAATAGAGGGGTTTTTTGTTGTATGACCGTCAACTGTAAACCGTCAACTGTAAACTGATCTCACGGCTATTTAAGAGAAATTAATGCTAATAATTTACTTTTTTTAAAAAATATAACGAAATAGAAGTGAAAAAACTTTACATCCTGCGATAAAGTTGTATCTTTAAAAGAAAAGAATATATGAGTAGTATTATTTTAAATCGTATCAAGCAAAATGTAAAACACTGGTATCTCCCTGTCATTTTAGGGGTAGTGTTTATTGTAGCTGGAGTTTTTATTATGATGACGCCAATTGCGTCTTATCTATCGTTAGCCTTGTTGTTTAGTTGGCTTTTCTTTTTCGCAGGGATTGCTGAAATAGCGTTTGCCTTGAGTAATAGAAAAGAATTAGACGGTTGGGGTTGGATTTTATTCTCTGGTATTGTCGATGTAGTTTTGGGTCTTATTTTACTCAGTCAACCTGCAATTACCCTCCAGGTGTTACCTATCTATGTAGGATGTGTTTTACTCTTCCGTTCTGTGCGTAGTTTGAGCATGGCTGTAGAGCTAAACCGATATGGTGTAAAGGGAATTTCCTCTTTAGTACTGTTTGGAATCTTAGGGTTGCTTTTTGCAATTTTTATGATGACTAATATCGAAGCGGGTGCCTTTACCATTGTGTATTGGACGGCGTTCTCCATTTTAACCTTGGGTGTGTTTAGTGTATTGTATGGATTCAAACTCAAGAAACTAAAAAATAAAGGCGCTAAGATTAGTGCAGAGCTTACCAAAAAATGGGAAGCGATTCAAGAAGAAGTCAAGAAGGCAATGGACCAAGAATAAGCATAAATAAAGGATCTATATACGCGTATATAGATCCTTTATGCTATTTGTTTACCTTGCTATAGGCATCAAAGATTAGCTCCTGAATAGAGTTAGAAATCTGTGCTTTTCCTTCTTCTGTATTGATGTCAATGCCACAAAAATTACTTCCATTGTTTTTTGCGTGTAAGGAAAGATAGTAAATACCGCTGATCACAAGGGCTAAACGCGCTCTGATATCAACCGATGAATGCTCGAAGTAAGGAATCACCTTAGCAAATAAATTTTCACCTAATTCTTCTCGTGCATCCGCTATTTTTCTCAGTGTCTCATTGTGTTCGCCAATCTCCCAATGAATAATGCGCTGTAAGGAACGATCGTTCAATAGCGTTTCAAATTGATTTTGTAAAAGATCGTTGATATCGTCTTTGGTCAATTTGTCTGGATTTTGCAACAATTGCTGTAAATCCTTATTGGCTGTACTTCTAAAAAAGTCCTTTTGATTGATGTATTCTTCTACTAGATTATCTACCCCACCAAAATACGTCCATACCAATTTCTTATCTACACCAGCAACCTTTGCAATATTCGGTGCTGTCAGTCCTGTGTAGCCCTTTTTTTGCAATACTTTTCCTACAGCTGCAATCATTTTGTTCATGGTTCTCGACTTGTCTCGTATCGGACCAGAAGAAACTTTTCTAGCTTTTTTAGCTGATTCTTCTTTGTTCTCTTTTGGTTTGACTTCTTTTTTTTGCATTTGTTGTTCGTTTTAGGTAAAACCGCCTGCTTTTTTACCCTCGATGATAAAAGATAAAAAGACCACTGCGTACTAGGTGTAATCGATATATGTAAAAAAAATAATTTTAAAACTACTTTTTACTACTATTAGTATGAAACTCGAATATAATGTAAATATAGTTATAAAAAAAGCGTTTGCTTTTGCATTTTATTTATTTTTAAGTCCGAGTATAATTATACCCAATGCTTTTAAATTGGATAAAAAACGTTAAAAATTATATAAAAAGATAAATTTAGTACACTATTTGTGTTTGTTTATTAAAGTAAATAAAACAATGCGTATCACAAAGAGAACTTATATAATACTAGATTGGCTGGGAATTGGTATTTTCCTCTTTTTAATTGTATTCAATTGGGGATCAAGACGAGAAATTACCGAAGCTCCTTTTTTTGTCGGTCGATATCAAGGAGTAGCTGTATTTGAGGATCAGGATCAAAATATTCAATGTGATACCGCCAGTATTGACGTGATTAAAATTGGCCCTAAAACGTCTTTTGTGTTTTCTGGTTCAATACCAACCATTTCTAAAGTGGTATTTGAAGAAAATAAGTCTAAAATTCTCATCAATTTAAATGCTATAGACACCAACTACATTCGGTTGGATACTCGCAAACTAGAGATCTTATTCCATGAGGGTTCAAAAAGTTGGACGGTTTATGCCGATAGAAATTAGAATAAAGGCACTAGGCCCTTATTCTAATGCCTACTTATTAGGTGATAAATGTGTAATCCCCAATAGAAATTGCGTGTATCTTTGGCGTTAAATCCAACACGTTTCGCTGCTTAATGATGGGGGAAGCCGTAGCATTAAGGCTGTGTTTTCTTCCCTCAATCAACTGCTTATCCGTTACTTTTTTTAATAGTTTCACTCGTTGATCTTCCTTTTTGAGCTCAATGAGCAAATAGTTTACTGAAGGTAAGTCAACGTTTTTTAAGGTTTCATCATCTCGTATAAAAGCCTCTTGTTTGAAGTATAAATGTTCAATTGAACCCGTTGAAGCTTGCATCTGGTTCTTGTTCTTCTCTAACACCTTTAACAACTGCTCGTTGTATAACATACTCAGGTGATTGCACTCATCTCGGGTGAGAAATAAAGGAGCGATTTTCGAATTGTGGTTGTAAATAGCGAATACTTGAAGGACGATAGGATCATCGAGATTCAAGAACAATTCAATGGGTGGGGTTAATTCTAAATTTTTCATAGCAATGGATTTTTGTTTTTCTCTTAAATATAAGCAATTATTTGTGTAGTATTTTTTATATAACGAATTATTTATTGCGATTAGTATAGAGTAGGTGTGTATATTCGTGTTAAAAATGAATAAACAAACAAGAGATAGTGCCCTTAAATACCGTCAAATAAGAAAAGTATACACTGACATTTGTTTTCAATGCCAAGAATAAGAACAGCAAAAGTAAGAGGAATGAACACTAATGAACTAAAAAAATAATGTGTTTTAATTTTTTGATATACAGTGTTTTAGTTTATGTTACCCTTGTTGTATTACGCAATTCGTAAAGAGTTTTTTTTTAATTTAAGAAATAAATGTTAAATATTTGTAAATGAAAAGACTGCAAGTATTTTATTGTTAGTAAATAACAAATTTATGAGTCAGATTGAAAGCACATTTAGAATATAGGTAATAAATCGTTTATTAAAATTAGAATCAGGTCCCCAATTTGATTTTTGAGTTACTATATTTGTGTTTGATATTCAGCCTATGTTTTTACATAGGCTTTTTTGAGTTGCTCTATATGTAGAACTCGTCCTGCATAGCGCAGAGAAACGCAGAACCTATAGCAAGATAGTACGGTATATACATTTCTATTATAATAAATATAAGCACTTCCTATTTATGGAATTGAGTATAAAATTACAATTTAATGAACTTTAGAATAATATTTTGTATTCTGATTACGGTTTCTGGCTACACTCAAAACACTTCATTTGATAGCCTCTATGCGCATGTAAAAACAGTAGCTTTGACTTCCACGCCTCAAGAGGTTTTAATGCAAATTTCTGATTTAGAGCAATTGACAAGTACGCCTGCGCAAGTAATAGAGGTCTATCTATTAAAAGCCTCTTTACTGCGGCAATACGGTCTGCGCGATAAGGCCATTGCAACGCTCCAAAAGGCGGATAGCTTTGCAGTAAACGCCCAACACATAATTTTAAAAGCGAGAATACAAGGCACTTTGTCCACCTTGTATCGAGAAAATGGTATAGAGAGCTTAGGTAAGCTCGCTTTGGTAAAGGCCAAGCATTGGTCTAAGAAAGTCAAAGATCCGTTAGAATTGGCTGTATTAAATGGAAATTTACTGCAAGAACAGGCGTACTACTACATGAACAGTGCCCAATTTAGTGAAGCCATCACAGCGTTAACACAAGGAAGACGCGAATTTGAAAAAGTAGAACACCCACAACAGCGCTTCTTTTATCTAGCAACTACGGATCAATTAATTGGGGACAACTATATTCAATTGGGAAACTTAGACCTTGCCGTAAAAACGTTGAATCTCGCTCTAGCTGAATTACAAGGCTCCAATAATCCACAAAGCCCATTGAAGGGGTTTATTTACAGGAATTTAGGCGAATCCTATCTCAAAAGCCAAGATTATGAAACATCCTTACTTTTTTTGAACAACGCCATTGATGTTGCCGAACAATCTGGTTTTCTCTCCCTAAAAAAACAAGTTTTTGCCACGCTAAAAGAGTATGCCAAACAGAGAGAAGATAGAGAAATGTACGTGAACTACAATGAAAAGTATATCCAACTCGTCGAACAAGAACTCCAAGTACAAGCTAAAATTGCCAATTACTTGGTAGCGTCTTATTATGAGAAAGAAGGGGAACTCACCTTAGCGTATACTAATTACGTCTACTATAGCTTGTCAATTGTTGGTGGCATCCTACTTTTTTTATCCTATTCGCTATATCACAGACGTCAGCTGCTTAAACGAAATCCCAAAACCCAGGCAGTTCCTGTTTCAACTGCTGTTGTAGAAGTAGTAGAATGGAAAGGGGAGTTGGCACCCGAAAATAACGACATAGGCATCGATTACAACTATATTTCCAAAGAGATGGAAGAACTCATCCTCAGTGGAATTGCATCCTTTGAGTATCACAAGGGGTTTTTAAAACACGAAATTTCTTTGAGTAAACTCGCTAGTCAAATAGGCGTTAATCACCGCTATCTGTCCTACGTCATTAAACACCATAAACAACAAGATTTTTCCAGCTATATCAATACATTGCGCATTGATTATATTGTTGAGTTACTCCAGAAAAATCCCGAAATGCTCAAGTACAAAATTAGCTATTTGGCAGACTTATGCGGTTTTGCCTCTCACAGTCGTTTTACCATTACTTTTAAGCGAATCAAAGGAATGTCTCCTTCTGCTTTTATCGAGCAAATCCAAAATATAATATATAAGTAGCTTCTAGTTCAGTGTTGCTGTGGTGTTACCAAAAAGTTATCTTATTGGGTGACTGTTGGTGGTGTTGTTTTTTTGCTGAAATTTAGTATATCAAAAGAAAGCATATGGAACAGTATAACAAGCATAGTTTTTTTGTAGAAGTAGGGGTGACAATTCCCTCAGGAAAAGAGGTTAATAAATTGCAAGTGCGATTTGGCTTTTCCGAAGAGATGCGCAAGTTGTTGTTGGTACAAAGCCAGGGCAACACAAGACATAGCCTTATGCAATCAGGGATCACGTCAGAGTCTTTAGAAGCTCTTGAAGGCGTGGTGGTTTGGTACACCCTCGATGGCTTAGACGAGACGCTTGATATTATTGAACGCAACGAAGACTGCGTGCTGTCTGATTACTTGTTCGTTTTCGCACAAGATCACCTAGGAAATCAATATGCAGAAATTACTAAAGGAAAATGGAAGGGACACATTGTGTGGCTCAATGCCTTGTACTACGCCGATGTCGATAGTTTGGAAGAATTGTTGGAAGAGTATAGTGACTCCGCTGAAGCGTCAATCGGACGCGTAGAGGATGAAACAGTGTTTCAGCTTCTCTATACGAGTCAACAATTAGTCGCCATGCAAGCCTCCTCCTTAGAGATGTTTCTGTGTTAATCGATAAAAATAAAATTGCTTATTCCTATGAATAAGAATTGATGCGTTTTTTTAGTTTGTCAAGCCTGTATAAATTTTTTTATACAGGCTATTTTGTAAAAAATAAAAGTGAACAGGATGTGAGTGGTGAATGGTGAGTGGTGAATGGTGAGTGGTGCGTGGTGAGTGGTAATGGTGAGTGGTGAGTGGTGAGTGGTAAGTGGTGAGTGGTGAGTGGTAAGTGGTAAGTGGTGAGTGGTAAGTGGTGAGTGGTGAGTGGTAAGTGGTGAGTGGTGAATGGTAAGTGGTGAGTGGAATGGTGCGTGGTGAGTGGAATGGTGCGTGGTGAGTCCATACTGAGTCCATAGTGAGTCCATAGTGACTCTAGTAAAACAAGGCTTTTTTATAGAGTCACTATGCAGTCACTATGGAAGTACAGCGTTGTTGTACCGACGATAACGGGTTCATAGGACGGTAAAAAAAAAGAGTGCCCTTTTGGGACACCCTCTTATATAGTTGTTTATTTTGATCGTTTATGGCCTTGGTTTAGCCAAGTAATCAAAGAAGTACTGCGCAATTTTAGTGTTTAAATGCACGCGATCCAATCCTCTCACATTGTGTTCGTGGTTTGGATACAAGAAGTAATCCACTTGTTTATTTGCTTTGATACACGCTTCTATAAACAGCATAGAATGTTGCTGAACCACAACCGGATCCTGTGCCCCGTGAATAAGTAATAATTTGTTGTCTAGTTTTGACGCTTTGTTTAACAAGCTAGTGCGCTCATATCCTTCCGGATTTTCTTTTGGCGTATCCATATAGCGCTCCCCATACATAATTTCGTACATCTTCCAATCCATAACAGGACCACCTGCAACGCCTACTTTAAATACAGAAGGATAGTTAACCGATAAGGATGTGGTCATAAAACCTCCATAACTCCATCCATACACACCGATTTTCGATTGATCGACATAGGGAAGTGTTTGTAAGTACTTCACACCAACCATTTGATCAGCCATTTCATTTTGACCCAATTGACGGTGAATTACATGCTCAAAATCTTTTCCTCTGTTAAAACTACCTCTGTTGTCTACCGTAAAAACAATATAGCCTTGTTGTGCCATATAGTGGAAGAATAACGAAGACCCTTCTAACCATGTATTGGTAATTAATTGCGCATGTGGACCCCCATAAACATATACCATCACAGGATATGTTTTAGTTGCATCGAAATTAGTAGGGTAGATCATACGAGCATTTAATGGCGTTTTTCCATCAGCTGCTGTCAGGCTAAGAATTTCTGTTTTAGGCATCGTAATCACCCCTTGGTATGGATCCTTTGCCTGTAGTATTTCTACCTCTTTTTGATTAGAAGTTTGAACCAAAGACACGCGATTGGGAACGTCATAGCTGTTAAATGAATCGAGGAATATGCTTTTGTCCGTGTTGAACAACGCCTCATGCGTACCTGAACGAGAGGTAAGCTGCTCTGTCTTTCCTTTTTTGAGGTTCACTTTAAAAACTTGTCGATCTAACCCTTGGTTAGTGACTCCCGTATAGTATATGTTTTTTCCCTCTGCATCAAATCCTATAAGATCAGAAACAATCACCGATTCATGACCCAAGGTCTTGATTAATTTACCCGTTGTTGAATACAAATACATTTGGCGGTATCCGTCTTTTTCAGATAAATAAACAAAAGATTTATTGTCTTCAGGATTGAAAACCAATCCTTGAGAAGGCTCTGTATAAGTCGTTGATTTCTCTTCAAATAATGTCGCTTCTAACGCTCCTGTTGCTGCGTTATACTTGTTGAGCTTCAGGTGATTCTGCTCGCGGTTTAACACCCCTACATAAACGTAATTCCCCGATGGATCCCAAGTTACCATCGTTAAAAACTGATCTTGATCGCCTGTGGCTAACGTAATTTTGTTCTGCGTATAAACGTCGTAAATCACTAGAGAAACACGTTCATTTTCCATACCCGCCATCGGATATTTGATGTTTTTGTTCTCTGCTACACGTGGATCCCATTGTACTAATGGATAATCTGTAACTTGTGACTGATCGTTTCTGTAGTACAACAATTGCTCTTGTTTTGGACTCCACCACATGCCTTTGTTTATGCCAAATTCATTGCGGTGTGTATTCGAACTACCATTGACAATAGCAGCATCTGTATCTTGTGTAACAGCTGTGATCTGCCCTTTTTTGTCTGCAATTTCAATATTGTTATCCGTTAACCACGCTACATATTCTTTGTTGCGCGATAAACTGTATTCTTGTCCGTGTACTGGAATTTTATGAATCAAGCTAACTTGTTGATCCTGGGTGTTGTAGTGAAACAACCATCGAAACTTTCTAGCCGTATCTAGGACAGAAAAAGTCAATGTGTTTTCGTTTTTCCAAGCTAAATCACTAGGAAAAGATGTCAATTGAAAGCTCGCCTCAGAAATTGAAGACGTTAGTGCAGCTTGTAAATGAGCAACACTAAACAAAAATGAAGGCGTCCAATTTACCGCTTGTGTACGGATCAACAAGCTGTCTCGCTTAGCATTTAAGTGAGTGAACGCTTGGGCATCCTTCCAGCTCGGTTGGGTTAATCGCTCTGGAGCAAAAGAAGTGTACTGGCCTAAGGTAGCTTCTTGCATGGTAAGATTGCGCTGGGCAAAAAGTAAATTACCTGTAAGAAAAGCTAGGGCAAGTAGTTGTATTTTTTTCATTCTATTGTGTGATTATTTTTAATGGTCACTAAGGTAGGGCTTTTCTCTTTTCTGACCAATAAGTTTGTGTGCTTGTCGTGGTGGTTGTGTTAGACGTATAGAGAAGTGGCAACATCATTCCGTATTTCAATGCGTTTAAAGTGCTAAAAATAGATTTATCTTAGAAGATTTACTTCTAAATGCACGGATGAGCAAAAATATTCTATTAGGCAAATATTCTCATATTGAGAACAAGAAAGAAAGAATACTACTTATTTCGCTGTGAAAAGAAATAAGTATTGTTAAAAATAAGAGGGATTTTTTTAAACGCTGAAAATACACTAAAATCGATGGGAATTTTAAATTATTATATTTGATACAAGCAATCCTGTTGATTTTTATACTATTTATCCTTTACTGTTAAAATGAACCACAAACTATTAATTGATTTTATGCACCTTCTTTTTGAGTTTGAAAAGGAGATGAAAGAAGAATTTACTTCTATTTATGCACCAACCATAATGGGGTTTAAACAATGGATTCGAGATAAAAAAGTACAGGAAGAAGATCAAGAGCTTGGCTTAGAGGCATCCACAGAAAATACAGATCAACATATTGTGCTATCGTTTTTTAAGTTGGCCAATTACAGCAAAACGTATTGGCGATCGCTTTTGACAGATACACCTCTTGCCCTACCAGATAATCATATCTTTTTAATGAATTTATGGAGGCATGGTGAAATGACCAAGATGGAACTCATCCGCAAGAGTACCCAAGAAAAAGCAACAGGTATGCAAATTATCAATCGACTGATTGAGTTGAATTTTGTTAGTCAAAAAGATTCAGAAGTAGACAAAAGGAGTAAAATTGTTGAGATCACCTCCCTAGGTCGACAAGAACTAGAAACCAATATGGACGACATACAGAAGATTTCTCAAGTCGTTAACGGTAGTTTAAAAGGGACAGAAAAGAAGATGTTGAATCAATTACTAAACAAGTTGACCCACTTTCACGAAGAGGTGTTTAGCGAATCAAAAAGTAAAGAAGAGTTGATCTTTCTTATTGTCAATCACGAGAAATAGGGTTGAGTTTACGGTTAATAGTTTACTTGTTCGTTCTGCGGTTTGTACTCTACAAACCGCAGAACGAACAGGTTATTGCCTTAAATCGACTTCTTTAAGTGGAATTACTTTGGTTTTATACTTGAATTTGTGGAAGAAGTAGAAGAACAAGAAAAAGGGAATACCCATATAGGTAATTAGTATTCCTTTCCAATCGACAATTCCTTCAAATATCATTTGGCTATCCTGTCCGATGATTACAAATAAGCAGAGGACGAAAGCGAAGATAGGACCAAAGGGGAAGAGTTTGGCGCGGTAGACTAGTTTTTGGGTGTCATATCCTTGAGCGACGTAGGCTCTTCGGAAGCGGTAATGGCTAATGGCAATTCCCAACCAAGCGATGAAGCCGGTAAGTCCTGAAGCAGCAAGAATAAAGTCAACGGCTTGAGGTGTAACGGATTGAATAATAAAAATGAGTAGTACAATCAATGCTGTTGCCAATAGGGCTAGGATGGGTACTCCTTGTTTATTCGTTCGGCCAAAAGAGCGATGTGCCATACCGTCTTTTCCCATGGCATAAAGCATACGCGTAGAAGCGTACATACCCGAATTTCCAGCTGATAAGATTGAGGTTAAAATAACCGCATTCATCAAGGCGGCAGCAAAAGCCCAGTGTGCTTTTTCAAAGACTAGTGTAAAGGGCGATTTGGCAATTTCCGTAATATCGGCGCCCAAGAGTTGTGGACTAGTATAAGGAATGATTAATCCAATTACAAAAATAGACAGAATGTAGAAAATGAGAATTCTCCAAAATACTTGTTTAATTGCTTTGGGGATGTTTTTCTCTGGATGTTCTGACTCACCTGCTGTAATGCCGATTAGCTCAGTACCCTGAAAAGAGAATCCCGCAATGAGGAAGACTCCTAGTACAGTCAAAAACTTGCCAGAAAACCCATCGCCTAGGAAAGGGGCGTCCCCTAGGGTAAAGTTGGTAAAGCCGATGTATTCTCCACCGAGGATCCCAAAAATAGTCAGCAATCCTACAGCTAAAAAGACGATAACGGTGACCACCTTTATAAAGGCAAACCAGTATTCGGATTCGCCATAGGCCTTGACGGATAAGGTATTCAGACCTAAAATGACAAAAAAGAAACACAAGCTCCAAGCCCAAGGCGGAAGAATATTCATCGGTTCCCAATACGAGATGACCAATGCGGCAATAGAAACGTCTACAGCTACTGTAATGACCCAGTTAAACCAATAATTCCACCCCAAAGCATAGCCCAATGATGGGTCGACAAATCGAGAAGCATAGGTGCTAAATGAACCAGATACGGGTAGATAGGTTGCCATTTCCCCTAAAGAAGTCATCAAGAAATAAACCATTACACCAATGGCTCCATAGGCCAATACAGCCCCTCCTGGACCTGCTTGTTGAATAGCTTCTCCACTTGCCATAAATAGCCCTGTTCCAATACATCCTCCAATGGCAATCATGGTGAGATGACGAGCTTTAAGTTTACGTTGTACGCCTGTTTGGCCGTGCTGTTGTTCTGTCATTTTTTGTCGTTTAAAACAAATGTAACTATTAATACGAATTAGTCCCTCTGTTTTCTTTTTCAATATGTGAAAAATATATGCAATCAGGGAAACCTATTTAGTATATTAAGATGTTTTTCCGCCAAATGTGCCATATAGTGGTAAAATCGTACTGTTATTGTTATGTTAAAAATTAAATTTTTATACTTATTTAAAGAATTTAAATTTAAAATATATCGTTTAATTTTTGATAAAAATATGATTATTAATTCATAATGATGCTAAATTAGTTACTCCTATGTGATTTTGGTGTTGTTTTTACTGGAAAACATATTAACTTAGTTTTAAAATTCAGTAGAAAATAAACATAAAGTTATGAAAAGAATGAAATCGCGAATACGTGGAGTCTTAGTGACTGCACTAGTCATACCATCTCTTGTGTTTGCATCTCCCGCATTGTCCAATTGGGCTAGTAAAATGCAACGCTATGTCATTCAAACATTCCCTTTCTTTGGTGAGGAAGCAATAGGGGGAAATGTACGTACGCAAGCACTCTTTGAGGATGAAGATTGCGCAGTCATTACCCAATTGCCCTTTGTCGAGACCTTTGCAAGTGATTCGGAAACAAAACCCTGTTGGACCGTCATCAACAATAATGAGGATGGTAGTACCTGGGATTTGAACGATACTACAACGCCTTATGTCGGCGATCAAGTAGCTGTAATGACAACAGATGGCTTAGATGGTGAAAATGACGATTGGATGATTTCGCCTACCATCACCTTAACAGCCAATCAACGCTTGCGCTATCACTACAAAGTGGAAGCTAGTGATGAACCCAATGATTTTCGCGTGATGCTCTCTACATCGGGTACGGCGGTTGAGAACTTTGAACACGAATTATTACCCCTACAAGCGTACGACAATGTGACCTATAAAGAGCAAATTATCTACCTCAAAGATGCCAATGGCAATTTCTTTGACGGTGATGTTACTATCGCGTGGCACGTTCCTCCTGGAGGTGTAGATGGTTGGCGCTTATATATTGACAATGTAATTGTTGAGGATGTTCCGACTTGTCCTGCTCCTGTAAATATTCAACTGTCTACTCCCACTGCTGTTGGGGTGCAAGTGAATTGGGAACAAGGGTATCAAGAAGAACAGTGGGAAGTGGTTGCTCAAGCTGAAGGAAGCCCTATGCCTACTTCGGGTACTTCGGTAGACGAGACATCATTTACTTTTACCGAATTGAACAGCAATACAGTATACGACATATACGTTCGCGCTATATGCGATGGGGAAGAGGGAACGACCCATTCTGATTGGACAGGCCCTATTCGATTTAGAACGAATATGATTCCCGTTGCTTTGCCTTTTACTGAAGATTTTGAAGGGGAGACTAACTTTGTTTTCATCGGAACAAAAGACAACAAATGGAATATTGGTACTGCAGTGAATAACGGCGGTACGCATGCCATGTATATTAGCAATGACCTTGGCGTAACTTATCAATATACCACAGACGATGACGATTGGACTTCTACTCAATCCTACGCATATCAAGATTTTGACATCGAGGCTGATGTAAATGAACTTCAATTGAGTTTTGACTGGCGTTGTATGGGCGAAGGTCAATTTTGGCCTAGTGATTATTTTAGGGTTTGGGCTGTATCTACCGATTATCAAATCCTCCCTAATGAACCTATTGATGAATTTGCAGATGGCGTATTTCCTATTGGCGCATCCGATTATAAAATGAATAATACCTTCGCCAATGAAGTGATCTTTTTTGATGGGACACCTTTTGCAGGCAGTACACTGCGCCTCGTTTTTGAATGGACTAATGACGGTAGTAGTGGTACTCAACCTCCAGCGGCAATTGACAATATCGACTTGAGAAGAGTGCTTTGTAGTCGACCGCAAAACTTAAACTTAATAAGTGCAACAGCTACCGAATTTACCGTTGGTTGGACAGCCGTTACCGATGTAGAGGATTACGAGTTGATAATTAAAACCAATCCATTACCCGTGGCTGTGGATACGGATATACCCACTCATACAGCAGAAGGAAACTCATTTGTGTTTACGGAGGTCAACCAAGGCTCTTTTTACTACGTTTGGCTGAGAACCTCTTGTGACGAGGATACAAAAAGTATGTGGATCGGCCCTCTAGCCGTGAATATACCAAAAATTCCACCGGTTTCTTTGCCGTATATCGAAGATTTTGAAGGGGATGTGTACTTCCAAACCACTACTGAAGAGCAACATAAATGGGTAACTGGAAATGCTAGTAGCGCTTCTGGAAGCAGATCGTTGTACGTAACCAAAGACGAAGGTCTTACTAATACCTATTATGGAGAGGTAAGCGCAGCTATTCACGCATTTAAAGACGTTATCATTCCTGCAAACTCCCAAGAATTAGAACTTTCTTTTACGTGGAAAGCTTATGGTGAAACAACCATAGACTGGGATACTTGGGATGAAATACCTAGTGATTACATGAGAGTGTGGCTTGTTCCTGCCTCTTTTACACCTACGGCGGGTACGTTAATTACGCCTGCTGCCAATCGCATTGAAATTGATCCTACAAATCCGTTTTTCCAACAGAGAAACTTTACCCAACAGCGCTATATTATTCCTGCTGCCCCTTGGGCCGGACAAAACATGCGCTTGGTGTTTGAGTGGATTCAGAATGATTTTAGCGAAAGACAACCCCCTGCTATCGTTGACAATGTAGCCATCAAAGAGTACAATTGTCAGGATGTCGAAGATGTACAAGTGATTCGAATAGAAAATACAGAAAACTTTGAAGTGACTTGGACCCCTGCAGCTGGTCAAACCAAATGGGAGGTGTTCATTATCGAAAGTGGTCAACCTTTTCCAACGCTTAGCGATACGGGAATTGTCGTAGAAGGCGATCCTTCTTACATCATTGAAAATGTACCAGTAGGTGATTTCTATAAAGTATTTGTACGTCCTATTTGTTCGGATACGAATTCAGGATGGTGGATAGGCCCTGTAGATTACGGTATTTTCTATCCTTCGGGATGTGCGAGTATTTCGCTTGAAGATATAGATCTTGATATTTCCGTTGATGGGGAGTATATTATTTGTAGCGAAGATCCATATCCTATTGAACTAAAAGCCGACTACTACGACATTAAAGCCACCACTCAATATGAGGTAGAGCAAATTGATTACGACCCTCCATTCCCGTTCTTTGGCGGTGGTGCAGTAGATTTAACGGTTGATGATTACTGGTCTGAAATTATTGATTTAGGCTTTGATTTCTGCTTCTTTGGCAATAGCTATGACAAAGTATTGATCAATACCAACGGCGCCATCAGCTTTAGTATTGAAGGTGAAGTAGCCGATGGACGCTATGAACCAAATTCAGGTTCTAGCTGGTCTTTCGATGAGGAATTGCCCTTTGAAGCTCAAGGTGCCGACGCTCCTTTTGTAAACGCTATTTTTGGTGTGATGCAAGATCTGAATCCCGATCCAACCTCAGGGGCTTCACCCGATGATTTTTCAATCAATTACCAGATTATTGGAGAATATCCTTGCCGTGCCTTAGTGTTTAATATCTATCATTTGGGGCTATACGATCAGCGCTATGATCCAGATGATATCGAAGGAAGCACGCAAACCTCTCAAATTGTGTTGTATGAAATCACCAATATTATTGAAGTTTATGTAAAAAATAGACCTGTAATAGATCCAGATGCTGAGTTCAGACACAATGATGCAAATGGCATAATTGGTATTCAAAATCAAGATGGTACAGTTGCTTATGTACCTCCTGGAAGAAATACAGGGGATTGGGTAGCGCAAAATGAAGCTTGGCGCTTTACTCCAGCTGGTCCTTCAATCGCTAGTTTTGAGTGGTTGAAAAATGGCGAGCCTTTTTCTACACAAACCGATATCGCAGTTACAATTGAGGAATCCGTTACCTATAGTGGGGTAATTAAGTATGCACACTGTAATGGTGAAGAAATGGTCATTAAGAAAGACTTTGCTTTCTTAAAAGAGCCGATGGAATTTGCAACGCCTAAGACGTTGTTTGATTGTGCCAAGAAACCAGGATCTACGTTTACCTATGACTTAAACGAGAATGTCCCTGTGGTCTTAGCAGGTTTAGATTCGGAAGAGTATGAGGTAGCCTACTACAAGTCGCAAGCGGATGCCGATGCGGATGAAAATGAACTAAATGCAACATATGAAACACAGACGCCAAATGTTGATACGATCTTTATGAAGATCACCAATAAGCTGACGCACTGTTCTAAAGTCATTTCCTTTACCCTTGGGATAAACGAACAGCTAGGAGCAACGCAAATACAACCGATTTTCAAGTGTAAAGAAGCCCTTTTACCTGCACTAGCAGCGGGAGAAGCCTACTATACGGAACCTTACGGGGGCGGTATTAAATATGAGGCAGGAGCGCGCTATAGCGAAGTAGGTCAACATACACTTTACGTGTACAAAGAGGATGAAAAGGGCTGTTATGGAGAATCTACCCTGAGCATTGAGATTTTACCAGAGGTTTTTGCTCCTATCATCGAAGATAAAGTCTTTGCTTGTGAGGCATTTAGATTGCCTATTCTGCCAGAGGGAACAAAGTATTATACCGAACCAAATGAAATGGGAATCGAATTAGAACCTAACTATGAGGTAATCGTTCCTATGACGATTTATATGGTGACGCGAAATGGAAATAAAGACGTGTACTGCTATGATGAAAGTAGTTTTACCGTTGATTTCGAAGATTGTCCTGTTCCTAAAGGTTTTTCACCCAATGGAGATGGTCTAAACGATTCCTTTGACTTGAGTAATCACGGAGTAGCTAAAATCCAGATTTTTAACCGAAACGGTACAGAAGTCTATTCACACGGTCTTGGTTATACCAACCAATTTGTCGGAAAAGATAAGGCTGGAAATCAATTGCCAAGTGGTACCTACTATTATGTGATTGTATCTCACGGTAAATTGAAAACAGGTTGGGTGCAGTTGAGTTATTAATGGTGAGTGGTGATTTTTCGAAAATATAGTTTTTTTGTTGAAGAAATATCTTGTCAAAAGCCGAATAACAAACCGTAACGCAGTGAAGGCTCATCCAACGCCAAAACAGAATATCTAATACAGTATATAAAGCTTGCGGATACCCGCAAGCTTTTTTATTTACTTGACCTGTGAGAAGGAAAAAAATCGCATCTAATCAACTTTTTGCTATCCAAGCTTTACACTTTTAATAAATGGCTGAATATGATTGTATTATAACGAAAAGAAGGAGTGTTAAATATCAATCGCAATCTTTTATTTCTCTTTTAATTTCCAACAATAGTTTCATTAATTATTTTTTAATCGGTAAATATTTACCATTTGTTTAAATGTGTTAAAACTACGTGTTTTTTATACTTTTTCTTTTATATATTTTTGTATTATATATGTATTAATTACAATAAATGTATTATGTTAAATAAAAGAATACGTTGGATAGGTCTTGCACTTGTAGTTTTACCAATTTTTGCTTTAGCTTTTACTTCTTTTACGTCGTGGGCCCAAGAGCAAGAGCATCCTCAAGTCACTCAATCTACTTCTTCACTTACAACCAATCTGTTGCTTAGAAGTTCCTTTATTCTAGAAGATAATTTTGAAAATAATGCTGAGGGGTGGGTATTTTCTAATTCCCTTGTAAATCAGTGGTTTGTAGGCTTTCCTACAGCATTTTTAGCGGAAGGCGAACCCAACCTTGGTTTATATGTAAGCAATGAGGAGAGTGCATTTACTTATACCAATGATGAAGCTGCTGTTTCCCACGCGTATAAAAGTATTCAACTGCCTATTGGTGTAAACAAAATTCGAGTGAATTTTGACTGGGTTAGTGGGGGATATGGTGTTTTTGACGAAACTACATTTGAATTTAATGGAAGAGATTACCTCAAGGTATGGCTCGTTCCTCAAGCGTTTGTGCCAACAGCCAATGTACCTATTACAGCTGAGAATAGCCAAGGAATGACGATTACTTCCTTTCCTTATTTTGAAAATAGTTGGATGGTTCAACGCGAAAATGCCCTAGTTGAACTAGGGGCTTTAGCAGGTCAACCCGTTAAGATCGTATTGGAATGGGTCAACCAAGGAGAGGGGTTTGGTACAGTTCCAGCAGCAGTGCGAAACTTATCAATTGTAGCTATCGATTGTGGAACTATTGATCAACTGCCTTTTGTAGAAAATTTTTCCTTCGAATCGGCAACCCGAGATTGTTGGTCAATTGTCGCAAATAATGAAGAACACGGAACTTGGGAATTTACTGAAATTCAGGTAGATGGTGGGTTGAACCCCGATTATGCACTTCCTGTTGCTATAATTGACCGCGGGAATAGCAGTGGAGAAAACGACGATTGGTTGGTTGCACCTACAGTAAAACTGACAGGAAATCAACAGCTTGTATATTCATATAAAGCAGGTTCAGATAGGGAAGGAGATCCGTTTCGCGTAATGTATTCTAATTCAGGCAATGCAATCACAGCATTTACCCATACTTTAGTTCCTGTTGCGGATTATAATACGATACCTTTTATTGAAGAGGTTGTTCCCCTTGTAGATGAGGAAGGAATTCCGCTAACTGGTGATATTACAGTGGCTTGGCATATCCCGACAGGAGGTACTCAAGGCGGACAAGTCGCAATTGCTAAGGTGAGAATTGAAGATATACCGACTTGTGAAACACCGCACAATATCCGTGTAGAGGAGGTGGATGAAAATTCGGCAACCGTAACTTGGACTGCTGAGGCAACACAGCAATGGGAGCTTGCTATTGTACCAATGGGAGACGAGCTACCCGAAACAGGTATAGTGGTTGAGCAGTCCGACTATAACATACAAGATTTAAAGAGCGATACAGCGTATGATCTTTATGTGCGCAGTAGATGTACAACAGCAACTGGCCTAGCTGTTTCAGCATGGGCAGGACCTATATCCTTTAGAACTACACTGCTGCCCGTTGCCCTGCCGTATACTGAAGATTTTGAAAATAATCCGCAGTGGGGAAAGAGCAATGATGAAGTCAATCAATGGATTATTGGAGAAGCAATTAACCATGGGGGAACCCATGCCCTGTATATTTCTGATGATGAGGGGGTGAGTAATCACTATACTCTTACTCAACGACAGCTGTCTCATGTTTATAAAGACCTTATTATCCCCGATGGTGTAGTAGATCTATCTGTAGCATTTGATTGGAGGAATGTTGGAGAAGTGGGAATTGACCATTTTAGAGTTTGGCTTGTGCCTACTTCTTACGTTCCATTAGCTGGTCGTGAATTAAGAGGAGGTGAGCGTCAGATTCAATTGGGACAAGAGCAAAGCTTTACGGATGCTAGAGATTTTGTGACTTCAGAAATTCGCGCTGATATTCAAACCTTCTCAGGACAAAATGCGCGTTTAGTTTTTGAATGGGTCAATGCAGAGTATGGCGGAAATCAACCACCAGCAGCCCTTGATAATCTCGTGGTGAAAACAACCAATTGCCCACAGCCTTTTGCAACAGCCGCAACCGAAATAACACAAAATAGCGCTGAAATTAGTTGGGATCCTGCAGTGGGCGTTACTGCTTACGATGTCTATCTCACCACCACACTAGCTGTGCCAACAGAAACTACAGTACCTACTTATGCAAATGTCAACAGCCCATTTACCTTGACTGATTTACAAGCAAATACGCGTTACTATATTTGGGTGCGTTCTGCTTGTAGTGAAGGAAATGCTAGTTTTTGGATTGATCCGATTAATTTTATTACATCTCAGGTCCCAGTTGAACTTCCCTATACGGATGGTTTTGAAGAGGGAATGGATTGGAGTGTTGATGTAGGACAAACCAACGCTTGGGTGAGGGGAACCGCCATAGCAAATCAAGGGACTCGATCACTTTATATTTCAAATAATCAAGGACAAGCATACAATTATGACACACAAAAAATGTCCATTTCTCATGTGTATCGCGATATTGTTATTCCATCAGATGCCGAAGAATTAACCCTGTCTTTTGATTGGTTGGTTGCAGGTGAAATTTCAAGAAATAATCCCAAAGATTATTTTCGCGTACTCAAAATTCCGATTACAACAATTCCAACTGGAGGAGAACTATTGCCTGTAAATGCTGATAATAGCGTAGTAGGCCAATCCTATTATGTCAATTCTTCCAGATGGAATACAGCAACTGCTGTTGTCGATGTTCGCGAAAATCAAGGGGAAACTATTCGCTTGGTTTTTGAATGGATCAATGACGACCAAAACGGAACTCAACCTCCTGCTGCAATTGATCATATTAGATTAGCTACCTCGACCTGTCTCAGTGTAAAAAATCCCAGAGCCGAGCGAGTGAGCTATACCAACAATATGCGTTTGTCTTGGACACCACAAGGAAGCGAAACCAAATGGGAGGTGTTTACAACACAGCAAGGAAGTCCAGGACCTGATGCAACTACTACCGGTATACTTGTTGAAGGAGAACCATCCTTAGTACTCGAAAATGTGGAAGAAGGACAGTACTTTGTTTACTATGTTCGCGCTATTTGTGAGGGTGTAGACGAAGAGGATAAAGCAATATGGGTCGGACCTATTTTGTATTCTTATTTTGTACCGCCTGTTTGTATTGAATTGGAAGGAGGAATTGAGGGAATGCCTAATCACGAAAGCGACACCTATCTAATTTGTGAGCAAGGACCTGTAACCAAAAAATAAAGTGCAAATTACTTTACTAGCAAGAAAACCAATGCCTATGACGTAGTTGCTATCGACTATAATCCGCCTTTTCCTTTTGTGGGAGGAGATATGGTCGACCTAACCATAGATGATGAATGGTCGAACAGCATTGAGCTTGGATTTGATTTTTGCTTTTTTGGTGAATCCTACAACAAAATATTAATCTCTACCAATGGTGCGATTACGTTTAGTATTGCCGGTGAAGTAGAAGATGGAAGATACGAACCCGAATCATTTAGTCCTTGGGCTTTTGATCAACCGATACCTTTTGCAAGCGAAGAGCAAGATGCCCCTTTCCTCAATGCGATATTTGGGGTGATGCAAGATCTTGATCCTGCCTATTCTCCAAGTGATTATTCTGTAAACTATCAGATTTTAGGTGCATATCCATGTAGAGCTTTGGTATTTAATATGTACCATATGGGCCTATATGATCACGTTTATGATTTTAATGATCTTGATGGAACTACACAAACCTCGCAAATTGTGCTCTATGAAGGGACGAATATCATTGATGTTTATGTCAAAAATAGGCCAGTGGTTCCCGTATCTTTACATCCTGAGGCAAATCCACGACACAATAATGGAAATGGCCTTATTGGTATTCAAAATAGAGATGGTAGTTTAGCTTATGCGCCGGCTACTCGAAATACAGGTGATTGGACAGCTTCCAATGAAGCGTGGCGATTTACACCTAGTGGCGATTCTACCGTAGATTTTAACTGGTATAAGGATGATGAATTCTTCTCAGCAGAGGAAGAGATAGAGGTAGAGGTGACGGAATCGGTTACGTACACCGCACGAGCAAACTATCAAGCTTGTGTGGGAAGTGACTTCACTGTAGAACGCGTTTTCCACCTAGTGAAAGAAGATTTTCCAACTGTTGAATTGCCTCCTGTATACGCTTGTGGAAGGGAGTCTGATCCAGCAAATACCGTTCAAATAGACCTAACGCAACAACGACAAATAATCTGGGATTTACTAGGGGACCAGAGCCAATCAAAGTTCAGTGTACGATTGTTTAAGGATGCTAACCTTACAGAAGAGATTCAAACCGATCTTGCCGTTGAAACCCAGCAAACTGTCTACGTTGAATTGGTGAATAAGACCACAGCCTGTATGGAAGTGCTCACGTTTGATGCCATTCGAATTGCACCTATTGTTGTAACAAAGTTAGAAAATGTTGAGGTGTGTACAAGCTATACCCTACCTGCTTTAGCAGAAGGAGAAGGTTATTTCACTCAGCCTTCAGGCATGGGAACTGCATACACAGCTGGAGATCACTATGATCAAATTGGAACCTCTACCTTGTATATTTATAGAAAAGAGCAAAGCGGGTGTTTTGCTGAAAGCTTTTTTAAAGTGACGATTTATGAAACAGCTGTCGCAGATCACATCGAAGATCAATATATTCAATGTGGACGCTTTTTCTTACCTCCACTGACAGCGAACAATACCTATCATACCCAACCCAATGGTGAAGGAGAAGTATGGAAAGAAGGAACGGAAATTATGGAACCAACAACAATCTATATCTATGCGAAAAATGGCTCTCAAGCAGTATCTTGCTATGATGAAAGTAGTTTTACCGTTGATTTCGAAGATTGTCCTGTTCCTAAAGGTTTTTCTCCCAATGGAGATGGTCTAAACGATTCCTTTGACTTGAGTAATCACGGAGTAGCTAAAATCCAGATTTTTAACCGAAATGGTACAGAAGTCTATGCGCACGGTCTTGGTTATACCAACCAATTTGTCGGAAAAGATAAGGCTGGAAATCAATTGCCAAGTGGTACCTACTATTATGTGATTGTATCTCACGGTAAATTGAAAACAGGTTGGGTGCAGCTGAGTTATTAATCAATAAAAAATGGGTGTCATTGACACCCATTTTTTATTCTTGTATTTTTATTCTTGTAATAAGAATGCTTTAAAGTCGGCAAAGTTTAAGGGGTGAACTCCGTGTCCAACAGGATATTCTTTGTAGGTGTGTTTTATTTTTAGCGCATCTAGGATTGGTGCGGTCTTTCTAGCCCAATCCACGGGAATTACTTGATCTACCGTTCCGTGAGAAGCGAAGAACTGCAGCTGACTGAAATCTCCTTCTTCAAAACCTGCTTTGATAATATTTGCATTAAAATAGCCGCTAAGTGCTACTACTTTATTGATTTTTTCAGGATAAGACAAGGCAATTGCATAGCTCAAAATCGCTCCTTGACTAAAGCCTATAAGGTTGATGTTTTGCGGGTCTATAGGATATTTTTCTTGTAATTCTCCTATGAATTGCACGAGTTTATCTCTAGATTCGATGGCTTGATCATCGTCAGAAAACTTATTGGCATCGGCGTCAAAGTGAATCGCATACCACGCATATCCATAGGGTGGAACAGGGTAGGGCGCTTGAGCAGATACAATATAGTAATGATCCGGAAGCTCGCTAGCAAAAGAAAATAAATCTTCTTCATTACTTCCATAGCCGTGTAAAAGTAAAAGTAGCGGATTTTTTTCCATTTTTACTTTAGGCTCTCTAATGATGTAATTAATTGATAGGGATGTTTCCATAATTAAGCAGATAATTTGTCAAACCATTTTTGAAAATAACCACCAACTCCTGGCAGTACGCGAACTTCTCCTTGTGTTGTTCCCAAAAAGCTATAGAACCATAAAACAACAAAACAAATGTAAAAAGGAACCGTTGCAAAAAGGGAATCTACATTAGATACAAAGTATCCGAATACATAAAACATCAGGTGTAAACCAAAGGTTTGTTTGATGTAGAAACCAGCGTATTTGTTTTTGGGTTCAATATTCATAAAAATGACAATCATACACCCTAAAATAGTAAGGTGAGAGGCCAGTGCCATGTTTTTACCCTTTTCAATTTCTTCTGCTGAAAATGTTTTAATCATACTGTTTGAAATAAAATAAGTTGTTTTTAGTCGAACTAAAAATTAAATGTTTGCTTCTCTTGACGGATTACACCGTATACTTTTCCTTGCATGGGTTCACCTAAAAAGGCTGAGTTTTTCGATTTAGACAAAATGCTGTCTTTGGTAAACGTCCACGAAGCTGCTGTGGTGAATAAGCTTAGGTTTGCTTCATTTCCTTCTGCAATTGATGCAGTAGGTAAACCAAAGATGCTTCGTCCTGCGGTTAGTTTGTCTACAATTACCTCAAGAGGTAAAACGGTATTCAATGCACCAAAGGCCGATTCTAGTCCGATTGTCCCTGATGTAGCAAGGTCAAATTCCAATTTTTTGTGTTCTATATCTAGGGGCATGTGATCTGTAGTAATACAGTCGATGGTATTATCGAGAACACCCGCTAGTAAAGCTTGTCTTGTTGCTTCATCTCTCAATGGAGGAGAAACTTTATGACGGCTGTCAAATTCCGTTAATTTAGCATCCGTCAGCACCAACTGATGCACGGCAACGCTACACGTTACTTGTAAGCCTTTGTTTTTTGCCTCTCGGATTAACTCCAACGAGCGGGCAGTAGATACAGTAGGAATGTGCATTTTACCGCCTGTATACTCCAATAAGAATAGGTTGCGCGCGATTTGCAGCTCTTCTGCCAAAGGCGGTATTCCTTTTAATCCCAATGTAGTACTAGTAGCACCTTCGTGAACTACTCCTTTGCCCTTAATGCTTTTGTCTTGTGCAAATGCCAGTACCAATCCATCAAAATCTTGTACATATTGCAAAGCGATTTTTAATACATTGGCGTTGTCAATGGCTTTTTTGTAATCCCCAAAAGCAACCGCACCTGCGTTTTTCATGTCGTATAATTCGGCCAAATCCGTTCCTTCACTTTTCATAGTTAAGGCACCAATCGGAAGGGCTTCTGTTGTTTGACCCGCTGCTTTTTGTTTGATGAAAGCCACCAAGCTTTGATTGTCTGTGATGGGATTATTATTCGATTCAATCGCCACTTGGGTAAACCCACTTCGAGCAGCCACTTCTAATCCATGTACTAGTGTTTCTCTTTCTTCGTAACCAGGCTCACCAAATGAAACAGAGGTGTCAAACCAACCTGGTGAAAGGCACAAATCTTCCAATTGAACCACCTCAGCTCCCTCTACTGTAATAGAAGTCGCTATTTTTTCGATTTTTCCATCTTTCAGGTGTACGTCAACCACTTGATTGTTGTGCGAACTTGTAGCATCTATGATCTTTGCAGATTTTAAAATGATATTCATTTTAGTGCGAGAATTAAATTAGTTATGTGTAGTTAATGTGTACAAAAATACTTTTTATTTTTTGCTTTTGCGAGTAAGAAGCCGAAGAAAACCACAAAAAAAATACACCCCTTACTTGGATGTATTTGTCTGTTTTTTGACCAATATTTTGGAGTTTTCAAAACACTCATTCAACGCTTGATAGATTTGAAAGTCTGTAGCGGTATAAATAAAGCGATCGGTTTGATTGCAATTTTTCAAGGTTTTGATAATATCTTCTTGGGTGATGCCCAATAAACCGCAAACAATTTCGCGATCATAACGGGTTTGCATCAAGGCAATCATATTCTGATCTTCTTTAATTTCTTTAATTTTCTTGAGCTCTTTGGATTTGCCTTTGAATAAGTTGTATACTTCATCCACCGGACTAAAATAGCTGCCCACAGCGATATTATAAGAGGGCATGCTGTAATTTCTGTAAAAGTCGACCCTTAGCTTATCGTTTAGCTGAATGAGCTTGGTATCAACCTCAAGAATTCCCGTAAGGTCATATTTTTTGATGTAAATTTCGGCGAGTTCAATAGACTGCTCCGTCATATACAGTTTTAGGTTGTCGTTGTTTAACCAGTCATTGGTTACTTTCAACTTAATAGGTAAGTAACCCGGGAAGGAGAAGTGGATCGAATCGTTGAGTTTAGCCTCAATAACAAATGAACCATCGCGTTTACTCACAGTTCCTTTGACTTGGGTGATATTAATAACGTTAACGTCATCAGCAGGTAGGAGAGACTTGTCGTTGTAGATTGTTCCCTTCACTTGTGATCCTTGTTGACTCCACGCCGCGAAAGAAAGTAGGCATGTAAATAAAAAAACTGTAAAATTTCTCATCATTTTTAAAATTGCTTAAAAATAGTGGATATTTTACAGTTTTATGTCTTATTTGAAAAAAATTAACAGATTAACTTCTTCTAGGACGTCTTGGTGCGCTACTGTCACCACTTCTTCTTGAAGAACTGCGCTCATTTCTAGGCGCTCTTTCTGTGCGGTTTCCACCTCTGTCATTGCGGTCAGAAGTACGAGAACCACGGTCAGAACGGTTGCTAGAAGAACGATCTCTGCGCTCACCACCTCTGTCGTTTCTATCGCCTCGATCTCTGCGCTCAGAACGGAATCCTCCATCTCCACGGCCACCGCGTCTGTTGTGATCTCTTCTTCCTGCATTTCTTCCTCCGTCGTTATTTGAGATTTCAACATTTACACGACGATCTTGGTAGGTCTCGTTGTTTAAAACGCTCATAATCTTGTCTGCGTGCTCAGCATCTGTGTTGAAGAATGAGAATCCTTCTTTTACATCTACCTTGAACAAGTCATCACGACCTAGTTCTAGCGTATCGCGCAAGTAATCTTTCAAGCTCATCCAGTCAAAACCGTCTTTTGCTCCTAAGTTCAAGAAGAAACGAACCGCTCCATCAGTCGGAACTTCTTTAGACGATCTTCCTGAAGAAACATTGGCTAAGCTGTTTGACGCTTTTTGGTAATATTCCAATAAGTGTTTGAACTCTAAAGAAATTACTTTTTGGATCAGTTCTTCCGTTGTTAAATCTTCTAACAACTCCATAATAGAAGGTAAGAACGTTTCAATTTCAGTGCTTACTTCAGCATTCTTGATGCGATTAGCTAAGTGGTATAATTGAATTTCGCAGATTTCCATTCCAGAAGGAATCGGTTTTTCTTCGAATTTCGTTTTCATGATACGCTCGATTTGAGAAATCTTACGTGCCTCACTTTTGGTGATGATTACCATAGAAACCCCTGATTTTCCAGCACGTCCTGTACGACCACTACGGTGTGTATAGGTTTCGATTTCATCTGGAAGTTGGTAGTTTACTACGTGTGTAATATCATCCACGTCAATACCACGTGCTGCCACGTCTGTTGCAACTAACATCTGGATTTGTTTACCTCTAAAGGCTTTCATAACCCCATCGCGTTGTGCTTGAGATAAATCTCCGTGTAGTGCAGCTGCGTTGTATCCATCTTCAATTAGCTTTTCAGCAATGGCTTGGGTATCTCTTTTGGTTCTACAGAAGATTACAGAAAAGATATCTGGATTAGCATCTGCTAAGCGCTTTAATGCTAAATAACGGTCTCTTGCCGAAACTAAATAATACTCGTGACTAACATTGGTAGAACCTTGATTTTTATGTCCAACTGTAATTTCAGCAGGATTAGACATAAATTCTCTTGCGATGCTAGCAACTTCTGCTGGCATTGTTGCCGAGAATAACCAAGTGCTCTTGTCTTCTGGTGTGTCAGCTAAAATAGAGGTAATGTCCTCGTAAAACCCCATATTCAACATCTCATCTGCCTCATCTAACACACAGTATTCGATGTGTTTGATATCAACCATACCGCGGTTAATCATATCTTGCATTCTACCCGGAGTAGCTACAATAATATGTGCACCACGCTTGATTTCTCTTGCTTGCTCTGTAATACTCGCCCCACCGTATACAGCTACTGTATGAAGTCCTTTTACGTACTTAGAGTATTGTTTGATTTCATTTGCAATTTGCAAGCATAACTCCCTCGTTGGTGATAAAATCAACGCCTGAGTGTGTTTTTTAGACAGGTCAATTTTCTGAATAAGCGGAAAACCAAATGCTGCGGTTTTCCCAGTCCCTGTTTGGGCTAACGCAACAATATCGGTATTTTTTTCTAATAATAAAGGAATTGCTTTTTCCTGGATTTCTGAAGGATTTTCAAATCCTAAATCATTAATTGCAGAGAGTAGCAATTCATTTAAACCTAATAGTTCGAAATTGTTCATATAAATAATAAAATAGGGGCAAAGGTACTACTATTCTTTTATTAAATATTGATTTATCCCCATAAAAAAAATAAAAAAAGTGATTTTCATCGCGATAATTGTTTTTTTTATCATTTTATATCCGCATTTGCATGGAAGATTGTGAATTCCTTCGCCTTTACACCCTATGTTTAACCTCTTTTACAGCAAATGAAAAATATTTTTATCATTTATTTACACCTTTCTTCCTCTCCTCTTTATAAAGGAATAAGTCGCAATTTGCGTATCAGCCTTTTGATTTTAAATTGTTTAGGATTTTTTTAAGAGAAAGTATTTCCCCAAGGGGGGATAAATGCTGGGCTTTCTCGGAGAAAAAAAAGCTTGGATGTGCTTTGTTATTACAAAAGTACTTGTAATTTTGTCTAAGAAGTTTGAGCTTTAATACACAAAACTTATTGGTGTATGTCAATTTTAAGATATCATAAAAATATTAGTGGGGACTAAATATTATACTGAATTCTTAAAAAAAAAAGTAAACCCTTCGATAGCTTCAAACTTCGTTTGCTATTGAAGGGTTTTTTTATGATTAACAGTTGATGCTTTGTCCTGTTCTTTGGTTATAAGGCTAACAGTTTCTCCATATTGCGGTCAAAAATATTGACAAAGGCTTCTTGAATGCTGCCGTCTGCATGGAGGATGAAACTGCGTTGTATTTTAGTGATAATCCATTTGTCTTTCATATCGTTAAAATCCACACAGCGCAGTTCGATCAGGTTCGGGTGCTTGTACTCGCTTACCAAATCTCGCCATTCGTCGTGTTCTCCGTCAATACATACGGAAATAACCTGAATATCGGGTAGTTTTTCTAGCAATTCCAAGGCGCGTTTGTGGCTGGCGTTGGCATGGGCCAAGCCGTTTTTAGTCCAAACAAACATCAGCGTCTTTTTGCGAATGAGCTTTTTAAAATCAACAGCCTGTTCCTCAAGGTCTACGAGTTCTACTTTCGGCAAGCGATTCTCGTACTTTAAGTTCTGTACCGCTGTCTGAATCTTAATTATCTCCTGATGTTGGGTCGTATCGGTTGAAAGCTTAAAGTATCGCTCAAAGAACTTGTCGTTGTTGTTTAAGTTTTGATCCTCTAGCAGGTAGATTAGTGCAATATTGTCTAAAATAGTGTTCTTTACCTTCTCATTGCGAATTAACGTATCAACCACATTGAGCTTAGTGATATTTTTATCAAATTTCGTCTGACTGTCAAAATCCAAGTCCGATTCATCACTTATAGAGCTCAGCATAATAGCCAAGTACTTCGTAAAGGAAGAATAGCGAATCAGTTTTTCATTGTTGAAATCCACTTTATTGCGGAAGGAGTAGTAGTCCGTAGGAAGTTGATCTCGAATGTCTTCTTTGGTTCTCACATAGTGCGCAATAGGATAAATTTCCTTTTGACTGTAGAAGTGAAGGTCGAGTTTTGTTTTGGCATAGAGGTCAAATTCAGGTCCCCAATCCACAATGGCCTTGCTGCGCAAATAATACGTTGTGCGTGCAGCATGGGTCGAGTCGATAAAACGCATGAATTGGTTTACACCAAGGTCGTAGTTTTCATATCGCGTCGATTCATCCACTAAATTTTTGACGGTGAGATTCATTAAAAAATTATTCTTTTCCGAACCGCGACCTGAATAAATAATCGAATGATCGAAATCTCTCGAATTCAAACGCAAGTGCAAACTGTCGTTCTTGTCGAAATAAACGTATTGAAACTCAGGGTTAATGCGATAGATGTAAAGTCCGGGTGACAAAGAATCAAACTTTTTCTCAAAGTGATTGTTTTCATCCAAGAAAATGGTGTCCAACAACATATTATCCTTAAAGAATAAAATATAATTGGCGGTAGGGTTTTGTATTTCTCCACTAAAATGAGCCGAGTAGTCGGTCGTTTCAAATTTCTGTTGACAGGAACAAAACAACGCGAGCAGTGGCAAAATACCATAGCGAATACTTGTATTTAAAAAGGTACTATACATTGATTGGGGAATAATGCTAGTTAAAATTTGACGTCTGTAACAAAAGTAAGTTTTACCTTTAGTTAATGTTGTTAACAGATGGTTAAAATAAGTAATTCAAATTTGAAATAAATAAGAGGGATTAAATCTCATATATATTTAGTAATTTTGCAACAAATTAAATCAAACGAGAAAAAATGTTAACAGTTTCAAATCTGTCAGTTCAGTTCGGTAAACGAATTTTATTTGATGAAGTAAATGTAACCTTTACACAAGGTAATTGCTATGGAATTATCGGTGCAAATGGTGCGGGTAAATCAACGTTTTTGAAAATATTATCAGGAGAAATTGATCCTACATCAGGCCATGTGATTCTCGAGCCAGGGAAGCGTATGTCCGTCTTGAACCAGAACCACAACATGTTTGATGAGCACACTGTGTTAGAAACCGTGGTCATGGGGAACAAAGATTTGTTTGCCGTTAAAAAAGAAATGGACGACTTGTATTTGAACTATACCGATGAGAACGCAGATCGCATTGGGGAGCTTCAAATTCGCTTTGATGAGATGAATGGATGGAATGCCGAGTCTGATGCAGCTACGATGTTGTCTAACTTGGGTATTTCTGAAGAATTTCACTATACTTTAATGGGTGAAATGGATGCGAAATTAAAAGTACGTGTGTTATTAGCACAAGCTTTATTCGGTAATCCAGACGTGTTGATCATGGATGAGCCTACCAACGACTTGGACTTTGAGACCATCGGTTGGTTAGAGAACTTCTTGGCAAACTACGAGAATACGGTACTAGTGGTATCTCACGACCGTCACTTCTTAGATGCGGTTTGTACCCATGTATCGGATATTGACTTTGGTAAGATTACGCATTACTCAGGAAACTATACGTTCTGGTATGAGTCTAGTCAATTAGCAGCGAAACAAAGAGCCCAACAAAATAAGAAAGCAGAGGAGAAAAAAGCTGAATTAGAGGAGTTTATCCGTCGTTTCAGTGCGAACGTTGCCAAGTCAAAACAAGCGACATCGCGTAAAAAGATGATTGAAAAGTTGAAGTTGGACGATATTAAGCCTTCTTCTCGTCGCTATCCGGCAATTATTTTCGATCAAGATAGAGAGGCTGGAGATCAAATCTTAAACATTACCGGATTGGCTAGTTCAATTGAAGGGGAAGTGTTGTTTAAAGATGTTGATTTAAACGTAGTAAAAGGAGATAAAATTGTTGTGATTTCTCGCGATTCACGTGCTACAACGGCTTTCTATGAAATCATTAATGGCAACCGCCAAGCGGATGCAGGTAAAGTAGAGTGGGGGATTACAACGTCTCAGTCGTACTTGCCAGCAGAAAATCACGAGTTCTTTGACAATGATCTAACCCTAGTGGATTGGTTGCGTCAATGGGCGAAAACAGAAGAGGAAAGAGACGAAGTATACGTACGTGGTTTCTTAGGTAAAATGATCTTCTCTGGTGAAGAAGCACTAAAAACGGGTAGAGTATTGTCTGGAGGTGAAAAAGTGCGTTGTATGTTGTCTCGTATGATGATGTTAAGAGCAAATGTCTTGATGTTAGACGAGCCTACAAACCACTTAGACTTGGAGTCAATTACTGCCTTCAACAACTCCTTAAAAGGATTTAAAGGAACCGTTTTATTCACCACACACGATAAAGAGTTCGCTCAAACCGTGGGTACGCGTATTTTAGAGTTAACGCCAAACGGTGTAATCGATCGCTATATGACTTTTGAAGATTACCTTGATGATCCAAAAGTGAAAGAGCTAAGAGAAAAAATGTACAAGGAATAAGCAACCGTTTACGGTTAGTACAGCTAGTATATAAAACGCCAATCATCTGAGATGATTGGCGTTTTTAGTTTACAGTGTACGGTTGACAGTTCTGCTACAAAAAAAGCCAATCATAACAAATGATTGGCTTTTTTGTGGATATTTAGTATTGTTAGCAGTTTACACTGTCAACCGTAAGCTAAATTATCTTACGCGTCTAACTTCAACTGCGTTTAATCCTTTTTTACCTTTTTCAACTTCGTAAGTAACCACGTCGTTTTCACGAATACGGTCAACTAAACCTGAAGTGTGTACAAAAATATCTTCTCCGTTATCGTCTGGTGTGATAAAACCAAACCCTTTAGTTTCATTAAAAAACTTTACTGTTCCTTGTTGCATAATTAATTAAATTTATTATTCTTTTTTAGCTGCTTCTACAGCTCTTATTCCATTTTTACTTTGCTCTAATTTAAAGCTTATTTTCAATCCTTTTTCTAAAGGTACACTCAAATCATTTTGATGAAGGAAAATACTTTCTCTCGTTTGAGAATCAATCACGAATGCATAGCCTTTGTCTGTTACATAGCTAATAATTCCCTCGTGATCTTCTTGAGAAACTTTTTCAGTTTTCTTGATTTCTTGTTTCTCTTGTAAAGCTTGTTCTTCAGGAGTAAGATGAGTTAATTGTCCTAGTTTGTCAACATAAACAAATAAATCTTCTAAATCTTTTCCTTTATTGTTGTGTTGTTTACGCTCTTCTCTGCGTTTAAGTTTCTCTTCTTGCTTTTGTTTCTTTTTTTTGTTGTTTTCTTTCTTAAAAAATGAGTCTGCCATTAATTGATTAAATAGTTAACAAATGCTTTTTTGCAGTTGTAGGTTTGTAAATGGGTGTCGCTTGTATAAGCAACTAAGAAAAATAGATCATTACATTTGTAGTTACAGCTAAAGCGCTTCACGAAGAAGGGTACTGAGAAGTTGTTTGAAAAAAAACCGACTTACTACCAATGAAAATAAAAAAAATTTATCTTTTTGTGATAAATGCAAAAACAGTAGTAAAGGTTTGAAAATGATAAGCGCAGTTTATATGCTGCGATTGAAATTTACCAGGCTATACAATAAGTTTAATTGCCGTAATCCCGACAAAGGTATAGTTTTTTTAATTAGAAAAGGGTTTTTTAGCAAAAAATATTTTTTTTATTGAATGAATAGGACAGGTTTTTTTGCTTTTGTTCTTCGCTCTTCGCTATTTGTTTGGAAGATTTTTCATAACCCATAAATCTGCACTACTCATCAATAAAAAAACGCAAAAGGAATAAGCCTTTTGCGTTTCCGTTTTAGATTGACTGTTATGACACTGGCGTTTTGTGTAAAACGCAATAGAAAACAGCTTCTCTCTTTTATAGCAATTTGTATTCGGTTTCTCTTTACTATCTCCATTCTAGTTCCCCATTGTCCAATACGACAAAGGTAAACTCATAGTAGTTGGTCGTAGTAGATCTCGCGTGATGTTGTACGGCTTCGCCTACTTTTTTCGCTTGTACGGTTAGCGATTCTCTTATTTCGTTCGGTCCAGTAGCTTTGAAGCGATAGCTGTGTAGTAAAAAGTTATCGTAAGTTTCTTCGCTATTTTCTGGGTATTCTTCCATCACTAGTTTTACTGCTTTGATGAAATTGTCATATTTTTTGCTGTAGTCAATATCTTTGATTTTGAATGCATTGGCTTTGCGCTGGTCTGCCTCTTTTTTGATGTGTTCTATTTGCAGCATCAAATTGTTTTCGCTTTTTTCCTGTAAACCATTTTTTTGATTGTAGGTTTGTGTGTATTCCTTGTCACCTTCCCAAAATACCACAGCTATTTGGTCTAATCTCGTATCTAATTTAGGCGTAGATAACACAAGTTCTGTAATGGCTAAATCCGGTGAAAATACCTTTTCTACTGCAGCTTTTATCTCTGCTGTATTGTTTTCTTCGTGTAGGTGAATGGTTGTGTCACCCCCACATGATAGTGCTAAGAAAGCAATAAGGGTACCAAAAAGTGCAACTGATTTCTTCATCATATGTATAGTTTTTAAATTTCCTGCTTTTGTGCAATAAGGCGACTTAAGGCAATAGGAAAAGCTACTTGTGCTCTGGCATTCGTTGGTTTAACGAGGCGAAAACAGATGGTATTCCTTTTACCTATCGCTTATTACTTAAAAAAGGGGTTTGGCTAAAGCAAAAATTGGGGACTAGAATTCGCACCACAACGTGGAAACAACAAGTGTACAACATCGTTTTGTACTATTTTTACCTTAGTTGGTGCAAAGGTACGCGCATATGAAGGGGAAGAAAGCCTTTGTTTATTTTCGCACTACTACAATCAATATTCGTCCCTTTGTACAGATTATCCGTTAACAATAGCCTTAGGATATACTTTGGATGTAGGAGAGGATCAGTTCTTTTTTGCGCTCAGATACCGGTATGCTTGCCTGATTGGTCAATTCCAGATAACCGTCCTTGTAGTATTTACTAATATAAGCCGTATTGACCATATAGGATTGATGGCAGCGGATAAACTGAGCGGGAATTAATAAATCTTCGTACTCTTTTATGACCTTAGAAACCATGAGTTTTTCTCCGTTAGCGAGGTAAAAAGTCGTGTATCCCTTGTCGCTTTGACAATAGACGATATCGGCAATACACACAATTTGAGTATAGTGAAACGTTTTCAGGGCCAGTCGCTTTGGCAGTTGTGGGGTTTGTAGTTGTTCTTGGGCGACTTGAATTTGGGCTTTTTCAAACAGGTATGCCGTTTTCTTTTGGTAGCAACGTTCAATTGCTTGTGTAAACTCAAGGTCGTCAATGGGTTTGACTAAATAGCCCAAGGCGCCTAAGTTTAGTGCCTTTATGGCGTATTGGCTATAGGCAGTTATGAAGATCAATTGGGTAGTGGGGCTGTTCAATCGCTGGAGTAGCTCAAAGCTACTGCCGTCTTTCAATTGGATATCCGCTAAAATTAAATCCGGTTGTTGGGCTATAATCTCAGGATACGCCTTGGCAATTGAATCAGCATATCCCACCACTTGGAGGTAGGGGATATCGACAACTAAGGATAAGATGTACTTTAGGATGGCAACTTCGTCTTCGAGGATGTATACTTTCATGCGGTTGAATTAAGAATAGAGAATAGGAATACACAAGACCACTTCAACGCCACTGCCAGAAGAAGTATCGTTGAGGGAGTGTAGGTGAAAAAAGGCGCGTTGTTTTTTAGCTAAAAATAGCACCTCCAAGCGCTCTTGTGTAATAATTTGAGAGAGCGATTGCTTTTGTGCTGTGGAGGGTTCATCTTGAAACCCTCGACCGTTGTCGCGTATATACAGGTAGAGCTGTTGCTCTTTTTCCTCTAGGGTCAACGTTAGTACTCCGCGGTAATCTATGTTTTTAAAGCCGTGTTCAATGGCATTTTCAATAAAAGGTTGAAGGAGCATAGGCGGAATCAAAAGCTCATCCAAATCAACGCCATGGGTGTTAATTTGATAGTCAAACGAATGGTTATAGCGCATTTGCTGCACGCGCAGGTAGTTTTCTACCGCGTCTATATCTTCTGCTAGGGATACAAAATCACGGCGATTAAGCTCGAGTATGTGACGCATTAATTTGGACAGTGCAACCAGATAACGGTTGGCTTGTGTTTTGTTCTCCTGGTTGATAAATCCCTGTAAATTGGCAATCGCATTGTAGATAAAATGCGGATTGAGTTGTAGCTGTAGCATGCGCTGTTCCAGTTCCATCTTCTTGTTTTGCATCTCGAGTCGCCTGTTTTTTTCACTCAACAAACGCTGGCGATAGAGAATTAGTCCATAGAGCAACACAGCAACAACAAAAATCACAGCGAATAAACTAATCCAACGCTGTTGTTGAAAGTTCTTTTGTTGGAGTAGGAAGTTTTCTTTGAGCGTGGTTATTTCAATGTCCTTTTGCTTGGTTTGGTATTGAATTTCCAATTCGTGAAGCTTGTCTGCATTCATTTTTTCCTTCATTCGCGTAGCATGTGCAAAAGAAGAATCCAAGGCAACGAGTGCTTGTTGGTAATCGCCCTTGCGTTTATACACTTGGCTCAACCCCCCGTATAGGTGATTCTGTTCGCGTATTTTCATTTGTTGGGCGAGTGCAATCCCTTCTTTATAATAATGGATGGCGTCGTCGTATTGTTGGTTTCGCTCAAAACTCGTCGCCAAGTTATTGTAAACCATGGGGTGGAGTTGATTTGTTTTTTGGCTGTAGTGAAAGTAGCGCTTACTGCTGTTTAGCGCTTCTTCATAGCTGCCGATCATGGCGAAATAACGCGCTTCCATATCGAAATAACGCGTTTTGGCAATTTCATCTCCAGAACCTTTAAGCAGATTCTTTAATTGAGTCAAGGCGTGAAAAGCCTTGTCTCGATCTTGTACTTCCGCAGCCAGTAAAAAAGAAATATCGTGAAAGCGCGATTGAATCAGGCGATTGTCTCGGAAGGGGTGATGAGCGAAGTAGAGCTCTGTATATTTTATCGATTGATCGATATCGCGATTGAGGAAGTAGGCTTTAGCTAAGATGTCGTACAGCTGGTAGTCTAGAATAGTGGAGTGCTTATGCACTTCTTCCAATTGTTGATAGAGTTGTTCCATCACCGCTAGGGAAGCTACCCTATGGTGTTTGATCTCCTGGTTCAACTGGGTGTAGGTGATCAACCGTTGCCAAGTCATATCCAAGTCCTCATAAACCGCTAAGGATTGGTCAAAGTAGAACATCACACTGTCTTGTTGAGGGCTGTTGTAAAAGAGCAAGCTCTTTAAATAGGCCCCATAAGGCGAATGAGCCAGTGCAGCATCAGGTTGAGCCAAGGCCTTTTCGATGATGGGCTTGCGTTCCAAAGTCGGAATAGTATCTAAGCCCAAGTAGAGTGCTAAACTCTGTTGAGCCAAGGGAAAAGAGATCGCCGATTCGCCACTTTTATCCGAATCAACAGGGCGTTGTTCCGTACAACTAGAAACAGCGAGCAAAGCGATAAAAAAGCAAACGATACGCATCATGGCACAAACAATAGTAGAAAAGAACAAGTATTTCGCACTTTAGTGGTGAATAATGCACAAAAAAACAAAAGTACTCGTCTAATTAGATATTTTATGCAAACATAAATCATATTCTCAAACTAATTTAAGGAAGTAACTAAAAAGTCAAAAGGAGAACCTAAGTCGCAGTGCTCCTTATTGGTTTTCTTTGTAGGGAAAGGGAGAATTACTACCTTTGGATAAAAGGTAATACTGTCATGTTTAGGCATCAAGGAAAAAATCGCGCATATTCACACAACCTCAAATTAGCCTCTTTGCTATCCTGTGTAGCAGGGATTGTGAATAGTATTGGGGTGTTGGGATTGAGTACGCTTACGACGAACGTAACCGGACATTTTGCCTTTTTTGCCGAAGAAGTAACAGAAGAAAATTATCCCCGTGCCTTAGTGTATTTGATCTACATCTTTTTCTTTTTACTCGGATCCTTTATATCGAGTCTCATTATGGAATGGGTGTTGAAACACAAACCCGAAGTGTCTTATGTCATCCCCATTCTTATTGAAGTAGCTTTGCTCATTGGTATTAGTGTGGTAGATCTCTTCTTTGAAGGCGCACTGAGGAAGTATAGCGTGTTTACCGCCTTGGTTCTGTTGTTTTCTATGGGATTGCAAAACTCCTTGGTTACACGTGTTTCCGGAGCAGTGGTGCGCACAACACATCTAACCGGATTGTTTACCGATTTGGGTATTGTGCTCTCTCAGCTGTTCTTCTATAGAAATCGAGCCGAACGCCTGCGCTTGTTTCGCAGTATCTTCCTCATGCTTGCCATTATTGGCTGTTTCTTTATTGGGTGTGTTGCCGGCGGTTTTTTATTCTTCCAATACCAATTTAAAACCTTGCTCTTAGCCGCTATTTTACTCCTGTTCGCCTTGTGGTATGACCAATTGCTGATGAGTTACTATACGTTGAGACGCAGAATTCAGAATAGAGATTTTAGGTTGTAAGAAATGGTTTTTTTGCACGTTGCTCGTCGCTCGTTGTTTTTTGCTCTTTGCTCTTTGCTCGTTGTTTTTTGCTCTTTGCTCGTTGCTCGTTGCTCTTTGTAAAGCACAATTATCTTGCAAATGAAGAGACTAAACAAACCGCGCAAATAACAAATCGTAGATTCATCGAACACCAAAACAAAATATAAACTAGGTGAGATAAACCGCGCAAATAACAAATCGTAGATTCATCGAACACCAAAACAAAATATAAACTTGGTTAGATACACTGCACAGATTTCTTTGCTCTTTGCTCTTTGCTCGTTGTAAAGCACAATTATCTTACAAATGAAGAGACTAAACAAACCGCGCAAACCGCGCGAAAAACAAACCGCGCAAATAACAAATCGTAGATTCATCGAACACCAAAACCAATATAAACATTGTACCACTCACTACTCACCACTCACTACTCACCACCAATTGTTCTCAAGGCTTTCTTTACAATATAGGCTGTTGCTTTTGTATTGCTTTCTTTCAGCCATCTCGCGCATAGGTTTCGCACAAAATCAGGTTGAGTTTTGCTGGCGTCATTGAGCCAATTACCGACGCTATCTTGAACGTATTTAGCGGAGTCATTGCGCATATTTTCCAATAGCGGAAGAGCGAGTTCTGGCGTTGTTTTTAGCGTTTCAATATGGGCGCACCAAACGCCTCTAGGTCGGGTAGACTCCGTGGCAAAGCGACGTATGTTTTCATCTGCGTCTAAGGTCCAGGGCGTCAGGATTGCTAAGCTCAGTTCGAGGTTGGCAATAATTGTCGGGCGAACAGCCATCCAAGCGGTTTCTCGTACCCCAAAATGCGTATCCGCTGCAAAAGGTTGAATGGCGTTTAGTTGTTCTTCGGGGTTATAGTTTGGATGAAGCCCAACCATATACGTGGCCCAACAACGCGCCATATCAGCCGTGTGACTGCTGAGAAATGGAAATAGAACCTGATCATTGGCTTCCATAGCTTGTAACAATAACTGCTGACCAATTGCGGCATTTTTAGCTGTAATCGTTGGTTTTTTTAACGCGGCTACCGCTTGTAAAGTAGGTGCCAAATAAGCTAACCTATCCGCTTGTTGCAAGACCGTTTCCAGTAATACAGCCATGTCAATAGCTAACCATTCCACTAAGTTGGCTGTTTCTATTTCCCCTTTGTTTAATTGTTGTAAAAGGGCAGGGGGAATCCCCGCTATGGTTTTTGAACCTTTTCTCTTCGTTTGATTCATTGCTTTTTTTTTGTAAGACGCAACAAAGATTGCACTCTTTTTTGACTCGGACAATACCGCATAAAAATGTCCCCTAGGTAAATTGGTTTGTTGCTCTTTGCTCGTTGTTCGTTGTAAAGCACAATTATCTTACAAATGAAGAGACTAAACAAATCAAAGATTCATCGAACACCAAAACAAAATATAAACTCGGTGAGATAAACCGCGCAAATCGTAGCGTAGCGTAGATTCATTGAACACCAAAACAAAATATAAACTCGGTGAGATAAACCGTAATGCAATGAAGATTCATCGAACACCAAAACAAAATATAAACTAGGTGAGATACACCGCACAAAAACAAAAAAAATATAAAATAAAAAGAAACAAACCACGTTTATACTAAATAGCAAGTGCTGACTGAAGAGAAAGACTTGCTGTTCAAAAGCCCCTCCCAAAAAACAACAACAAAACGTATACCTTGTAAAATAAGTAGTTGTGTGCTGCTAATTTAAAAAATAAACAAAAAATCAAGAGGTAAAAACATCAATCTATTTAGATAAAAGGAATAAAATAGAGGATGTTTCGCGAGTAAAGCTTTGCTTTAAAGAATTTTAACTTTTTATGTGTAGAAAGGGCGATTTTTTAAGACAGACAAGAAATGCTATTAGCTTAAAAATAATAAAAGGAATGCTGTGCATAATGGTTAAAAAATGTACCTTTGTGTGCTTAGGGAGAAGCTTAGGCTAAAAACACCTTACTTTTTTATCTGAATTTTTAAGTAATAAGAAAGTAATAAAAAAAATGAAAAAGGAATATAAGATTGCTGTAATAGGACAAGGCTACGTAGGTTTGCCTTTGGCCTTGGCGTTTTCAAAACACTATCCTGTAGTGGGTTTTGATATCAATGCAAAGCGCATTGCGAGCTTGAGAAACGCACAAGACGATACCAAAGAAGCGGACGAAGAGCAGCTGAAGGTATCGTTAATTGCCTACCAAACCTCTGGAGGCATAAAGGGCTACTTGCCTAGTTGCGAGATCAAAGATTTAGCTGAAGCCAATGTGTATATCATTACCGTTCCAACCCCGATTAATCAATTCAATGCCCCTGATTTATCCCCTTTAAAAAGTGCTTCCCGTTTAGTAGGTGAAGTCCTCAAACCCAACGATATTGTTATCTATGAATCAACGGTATATCCCGGATGTACCGAAGAGGAGTGTATTCCCGTTTTGGAAGCTACCGCTAAGTTGGTGTTCAACCGAGACTTTTACGTCGGCTATTCCCCAGAGCGCATTAATCCAGGGGACAAAATCAATACCTTAGAAACGATCGTCAAGGTTACATCCGGAAGTACACCCGAAGTAGCAGAAGAAATCAATCAGTTATACCAGCGAATTATCTATGCTGGCACCCATAAAGCGACGTCAATTAAAGTGGCGGAAGCGGCTAAAGTCATTGAAAATGCACAGCGCGATGTCAATATCTCCTTTGTAAATGAATTGGCGTTGATCTTTGACCGCATTGGCATTGACACACAAGAAGTGTTAGAAGCAGCAGGGACTAAGTTTAACTTCTTAAAGTTTAAACCCGGACTAGTAGGCGGACACTGCATTTCAGTAGATCCCTACTACCTGGCACACAAAGCCATTCAGCTGGGGTATTATCCCGATGTGATCCTTTCCGGACGTCGCGTCAACGACGAGATTCCCGTGTTTATCGCCAGTAAAGTAGTCAAGCTAATGGTGCAAAAAAACATCAATGTCAGCCAGGCAAAAGTGTTGTTACTCGGCTTTGCTTTCAAAGAAAATTGCCCTGATACCCGCAATACCAAAGTAGCGAATATCTATGACGAATTAGTGTCCTACGGGATGGATGTAGCGGTGTATGACCCTTGGGTAGACCCCCAAGAGGTAAAAGAAGAGTACAATATTGAGGTGCTCTCTTCTCAGGACATCCTAACACAACAATATGATGCCGTTGTCTTAACCACAGCCCATCGCGAATTTGATAAATTTAACGTCAGAGAGCTAGTGCACAACAGCGGTGTTGTGTTTGATACCAAAAGTGTATTAGCGCAAGACATTGTAGATAGTAGATTATAATAAGATTATACCGAAGGTTATTAGATGAAGAGTATTACTAAAATTTGTTGTGTGGGTGCAGGTTACGTTGGCGGACCGACCATGGCCGTTATTGCGCAGAAAAACCCGCATATTCAAATTACTGTAGTGGACATGAATGAAGCGCGTATTCAAGCGTGGAACAATACAGACTTGGATCAATTGCCGATTTACGAGCCCGGTTTAGACGCAGTTATAGCCGAGGCAAGAGGGCGTAACTTATTTTTTGATACAGACGTAGACAAAGCCATTGACGAAGCGGATATGATTTTCATTTCCGTAAATACCCCAACCAAAACCTATGGGAAAGGAAAGGGGATGGCAGCCGATTTAAAATACATTGAGCTATGCGCCCGTCAAATTGCGCGTGTAGCTAAAACAGATAAAATAGTTGTAGAAAAATCAACCCTTCCCGTGCGTACCGCTCAAGCGATAAAGCGCATTTTAGATCAAACGGGCAATGGGGTAGAGTTTCAAATTCTGTCCAATCCAGAGTTTTTGGCAGAAGGAACAGCGATTCAAGACTTGATGCATCCCGATCGCGTATTGATTGGAGGAGCAGAAACCGAAAAAGGACAAGAGGCAATCGAAGCATTGGCGTCTATTTACGCCGCTTGGGTACCTCAGGAGCGCATCTTGCGCACCAATGTATGGTCGTCAGAATTGTCAAAACTAACAGCCAATGCGTTTTTAGCCCAACGCGTGTCTTCCATCAACGCTATTTCTGCCTTGTGTGAAGCATCAGGCGCTGATGTAAGTGAAGTGGCTCGTGCCATTGGAACCGATAGCCGTATCGGAAACAAATTCCTAAAAGCCTCTGTTGGCTTTGGGGGGTCTTGTTTTCAAAAGGACATTCTCAACTTGGTGTATATTGCCACAACCTATGGTTTAGAAGAAGTGGCCAACTATTGGGAACAAGTCATCATCATGAACGACTACCAAAAACGCCGCTTTGCAGAAAATATCGTCTCTACCTTATTCAATACGGTAAACGACAAAAAGATAGCCTTTTTGGGATGGGCGTTTAAAAAAGACACCAACGACACAAGGGAGTCAGCGGCTATTTACGTTGCCAATGACTTGATGGAAGAAGAAGCCCAAATTCACGTGTACGATCCCAAAGTAACCCAAATGCAAATGTTGTCCGATTTGGACTATTTGGCTACGCGTGAACCAGAATCAAATAAAGAACACCTTACCGTACACCAAGATCCCTATGCAGCGCTAGAAAACGCACATGCCGTGGCAGTTTTAACCGAATGGGACGAATTTACAACCTACGATTGGCAACGCATTTACGACAATATGCAGAAACCTGCTTTTGTTTTCGATGGTCGCAATATCCTAAATCGTCAGGCATTAGAACAAATAGGATTTGAAGTGTATACAATAGGAAAAGGAAAATAATTAAAAGCAGCATTAGAACGAATGAGAACAGATTACAAAATTGCCGTAATAGGACAAGGATATGTGGGTTTACCTTTAGCCATAGAATTTTCTAAGCATTTTCCAGTCATTGGATTCGATATTAACAAAGAAAGAGTTGAGGAGTTAAACAGAGGAGAGGATCATACCTTAGAAGCTGATTTAGAGCAATTAAATGCATCCTTAGCGAAAGCAAAGCAAACAAGTTTTCAACAAGGATATCTCGCTTCAAATGACCTGGACATATTGGCTAGTGCCAACGTATATATTGTAACTGTTCCAACGCCAATTGACGAGTTTAACGCTCCTGATTTGAAACCTTTACGCGGTGCATCATCAATGTTGGGAAAAGTGCTGAAAAAGGGCGATATCGTGATCTACGAATCTACCGTATATCCAGGTTGTACAGAAGAAGTGTGTGTGCCGTTGTTAGCTGAGTTTTCTGGGTTGACTTTTAATCGAGATTTCTTTGTAGGTTATTCGCCTGAACGCATCAATCCTGGAGATAAGGTGAATACCTTAACAACAATTGTAAAAGTAACTTCAGGAAGTACGCCTGAAATTGCAACGGAAATAGATCAGCTTTATAAAACAATCATCAAAGCAGGTACGCATTTAGCCCCTTCATTAAAAGTGGCTGAAGCTTCTAAAGCAATTGAAAATGCACAACGCGATGTCAATATATCATTTGTAAATGAATTGGCCTTGATTTTTGATAAGGTAGGTATTGATACCAATGACGTGTTAGAAGCGGCAGGAACTAAATTTAACTTCTTAAAGTATAAACCAGGGTTAGTTGGAGGACATTGTATCTCTGTTGATCCATACTACTTAGCACACAAAGCTACCCAATTAGGCTATCATCCAGAAGTGATCCTATCAGGACGTAGAGTAAATGATCGTATGGCTTCTTTTGTAGCCTCCAAAACGATTCAATTGATGATTGAAAAGGATTTACGCATTAAAGCAGCTAACGTTTTGATTTTAGGCGTTACCTTTAAAGAAAACTGCCCTGATGTACGAAATACCAAAGTAGCAGATATTCACAAAGAGCTTAAAAAATATGGTGTAAATGTTGATGTTTACGATCCGTGGGCAAAAGCAGAGGAAGTAAAACACGAGTATGGAATTGAAATAGAAACTAGCTTGCCAAAAGATAAAAAGTATGAGGCTGTTATTATAGCTGTTGCACACCAACAGTTTTTAGCGTTGGACTTTAATGATTTAATGGTAGAAAATGCTGTTGTTTTTGATACTAAGGCTTGTTTAGATAGAAGTAAAGTTGATGCAAGGTTATAATCATATGAATATATTAAGTTTAATAGGCAGAGAAAAAGAATTATTTACTGAAGATATTAGTAAGTATGATTCAGAATTACGACAAATAGTTTCTTCATCTAGTTTTTTAGTTATTGGAGGAGCTGGATCTATAGGACAGGCAGTTACAAAAGAAATTTTTAAGCGCAATCCAAAAAAATTACATGTTGTTGATATTAGCGAAAACAATATGGTCGAATTAGTAAGAGATATCCGTAGTTCATATGGATATATTGATGGAGATTTTCAAACGTTTGCTTTAGATATTGGATCTGTTGAATACGATGCATTTATAGAAGCAGATGGCAAATACGATTACGTATTAAATTTATCTGCACTGAAACATGTAAGAAGTGAAAAAGATCCATTTACGTTAATGCGAATGATTGATGTCAATATTTTCAATACAGATAAGACAATACAACAATCGATTGATAAAGGAGTGAAGAAATATTTTTGTGTTTCTACAGATAAAGCTGCTAATCCAGTAAATATGATGGGAGCTTCTAAACGTATTATGGAAATGTATTTAATGCGTAAAAGTACGCAAATTGATATTTCTACCGCTCGTTTTGCCAATGTAGCTTTCTCCGATGGTTCTTTATTACATGGATTTAACAAACGAATTGAGAAAAAACAGCCCATTGTTGCTCCAAATGACATTAAACGATACTTTGTTGTTCCTAAAGAATCGGGAGAGTTGTGTTTGATGTCTTGCATTTTTGGAGAAAACAGAGATATCTTTTTCCCTAAATTAAGTGAACATTTACACTTAATTACCTTCGCTGAGATCGCTGAAAAATACCTTAAAAACTTAGGATATGAGCCTTATTTGTGTCAATCAGAAGAAGAGGCTAGAGCCTTAGTTCATTCCTTGCCACAAGAGGGGAAATGGCCTTGCCTTTTTACAGCAAGTGATACCACTGGAGAAAAAGATTTTGAAGAGTTCTTCACCGATAGAGAAGTGCTGGATATGGATCGATTTGTCAATTTAGGCGTAATTAAAAATGAGCTATTCTTTGAAGAAGAAAAGTTGAATACTTTCACAACTGCGATTGGTCGTATGAAAGAAAATAAGAGATGGAACAAAGAAGAACTCGTTGATTTATTTCACGCAATGATTCCTAACTTCGGACATCAAGAAAAAGGTAAGTATTTAGATTCAAAAATGTAATAGCATGAAAAATATAGGTAATACAATTGATTTTGTTCGCAATATATATCAAACAGATAAATTCATCCCTTTACATGAGCCGCGTTTCAGAGGTAATGAAAGAAAGTATGTATTAGATACGATTGATTCTACTTTTGTCTCTTCAGTAGGTGCTTATGTTGACCAATTTGAAGTAATGATGCAAGATATAACAACGGCGAATAAAGCAATAGCAGTTGTCAATGGAACGGCGTCTCTACATATTGCTATGCAATTGGCTGGCGTTGGTTCTGGTGATGAGGTAATCACTCAAGCGTTGACGTTTGTGGCAACAGCAAATGCAATCGCTTATATTGGAGCTAAGCCCGTATTCATTGATGTTGATTTAGATACCATGGGATTATCACCTCGTGCATTAGAAAGCTTCCTAGAAGAATTCGCTCAAGTTAGAGATAATCAGTGTTATAATAAAAAGACAGGAAAGAGAATAGCGGCTTGTGTTCCAATGCACACGTTTGGTTTTCCTGTTCATATAGACGAATTAATTAGGGTGTGTGATACGTGGTGTATTCCTATTATTGAGGATGCGGCAGAATCTTTAGGTAGTTACTACAAAGGTAAACACACAGGGAGTTTTGGATTATTGGGGACATTTTCCTTTAATGGTAACAAAACAGTAACATGCGGTGGCGGTGGTGCAATTATTACAAATGACGTAGAAATAGGAACGCGTGCAAAGTTTATTACTACTACTGCAAAACGACCACATCCTTACGAGTTTTACCACGAAGAGCTTGGCTATAATTACCGCATGCCAAATCTAAATGCGGCATTAGCATGCGCTCAATTGGAGCAATTAGACGTGTTGCTCCAAAGCAAAAGACAAATTGCACAAGAATATATCTCCTTTTTTAAAGGTGAAGGAATAAAATTTAGAGAAGAAACAAAAGATACACGTGCGAATTATTGGTTAATGTGTGTAGAGCTACAAGACAGAATGGAAAGAGATGCTTTCTTGAAGGAAACAAATGATGCGGGTGTTATGACAAGACCAATTTGGCAGTTGATGTACAGATTGCCGATGTATAAAGACTGTCAACGTGATGAACAAATCAATGCGGAGTTTTTGGAAGACAGAATTGTAAACATACCAAGTAGTGCAAGATAGTGTAGAAATAGTTCTCGTAGGGTATTCAGGACATGCATATGTTGTTTATGATGCGGCCTTGTTGAGTGAAAACAAGATCGTAGCCTATTGTGACGTATCAGAAGCGGTTCGAAATCCTTTTGATTTGAATTATTTGGGAAGTGAAAGAAACGACTCCTTTGATTGGCATTCAGATCGATTGTTTGCCCTAGGTATTGGCGATAACAACTTGCGAGTTAGGATTGGTGAGTTTATCTTATCCAAGAATAAGGAGCTTGTGACCATAGTACACCCAAAGTCAACTGTGAGTTCATTTTGTAGCATGGGAAAGGGTGTTTTTGTTAATGCTGGTGCTATAGTAAATGCCTTCTCAACTATTGGAGATATGTGTATTATCAATTCAGGGGCTATTGTCGAACATGAATGTGTGCTAGAAAAAGGAGTACATATCGCACCTGGTGCTGTCCTGGCAGGAAATGTAAATGTCGGACAGCAAACATTTATTGGAGCAAATGCTGTGGTTAGGCAAGGAATAAAAATAGGGAAGAACTGTATTATTGGTGCTGGATCAGTCGTGGTAAAGGACATAGCTGATAACAGTATAGTATATGGGAATCCTGCTAGTTAAAGAAAATATGAAGAAAACAATAATAATAGCCGAAGCTGGTGTAAATCACAATGGTGATCTAGCTAATGCCTTTGCATTAATAGATCACGCTGTTGAAGCTGGTGTAGACTATATCAAGTTCCAAACATTCAAGGCAGATGCCTTAGTTTCAAAAAATGCAAAAAAAGCCGAATACCAAATCGCTAATACGGGCAATGGTAACGATTCTCAGCTGGAAATGTTGAAAAAGTTAGAATTGTCAAAAGAAGACCATACGCAGTTGTTAGCGTATTGTGAGCAAAAAGGGATCAAGTTTTTTTCTACCGCATTTGATTTAGAATCTTTAGCTTACTTAAAAGATGTTGGTTTAGATTTAGTTAAGATTCCTTCAGGGGAAATTACGAACCTGCCTTATCTAAGAAAAGCAGCCCGTTTGTTTAACGAAGTAATCTTATCGACAGGAATGTGTTCTTTAGCCGAGGTAGAAGCAGCATTGGAGGTTTTTATAGCAGCAGGGATAGCAAAAGACAATATTACCATTTTACACTGTAATACAGAGTATCCTACCCCAATGCAAGATGTGAATCTAAAAGCGATGAACCTTATTCAAGATAAGTTAGGTGTAGCAGTTGGTTATTCGGATCATACGATGGGAATAGAAGTGCCAATAGCCGCAGTGGCTCTAGGTGCTACAGTAATTGAAAAACATTTCACCTTAGATAGAACAATGCCTGGTCCAGACCATGTTGCTTCTCTTGAACCTCAAGAATTAAAAGCAATGGTTGCCGCAATTAGAAATGTCGAAATGGCTATTGCAGGTACCGGTTTGAAGGAACCAAGTCATTCTGAACTTAAAAATATTGCCATAGCGCGAAAGAGTATTGTCGCAAAAAAGAATATTCGACAAGGCGAACTATTGTCAGAGGAAAATGTTACGGTAAAACGACCTGGGAATGGAATTTCACCAATGAAATGGGATTCAGTTATTGGAAGTAAAGCGATCAAAAATTTTGAAGAAGATGATTTAATTGAAATGTAGAATGAAAAAAATTTGTGTTACTACCGCCACTCGTGCAGAATATGGGTTGTTGAAGCCTTTGATACATGCATTGAATAATCATACTGGATTTCACCTGCAATTATTGGTTACAGGGGCACATTTATCTCCTGAATTTGGCTTGACTAAAAAATTTATTATCGATGATGGCTTTGCCATTGATGAAGAAATAGAAATGTTGGTATCTTCTGATACAGCAGTAGGGATTAGTAAATCGATGGGACTAGGGTTGATTAGCTATGCAGAAGCATTTAATCGACTAAAACCCGATGCTATTATTATCTTAGGCGATCGCTATGAAATGTTAGCTATGGCAGCGGCTGCCACTATTTCAAAAATACCCATTATTCACTTACACGGAGGAGAAATTACAGAAGGGGCTTATGATGATGCAATCCGACACGCAATTTCGAAACTCAGCTATTTGCACTTCACATCAACTGAAGACTATAGACAGCGCGTCATTCAATTGGGAGAAGACCCTATACGCGTATTTAACGTTGGTGCATTAGGTATTGATAATATAAATGCCCTGGCTCTTTTGACCAAAAGTGAGTTGGAAAAAGAATTGGGAATCAAATTTAAAAAGTTTAATTATCAGGTTACTTTTCACCCAGAAACATTAAATGCGATTAGTTCAGATGAACAGTTTAAAAATTTGCTACACGCTTTAGATAAAGAGGAAGATAGCTTTTTTATTTTCACCAAAGCAAACGCAGATACTGACGGACGTGTAATTAATAGACTGATAGACGAGTACGTGATGCAGCATCAAGAGAAAGCTATCGCTTTCCACAGTTTAGGTGCCTTTCGTTTTTTGTCTGTTGTCAAAGCTTGCGATGCTATTATAGGAAACAGTTCTTCGGGTATTCTGGAAGCTCCTTCGCTTCATACGGCAACAGTAAATATTGGCGATCGACAAAAAGGGAGAATTCAGGCTGCTAGCATAATCAATTGTTCCAATGATGTTGAGGCCATTTCAGAAGCAATTCAAAATACAAAAGAGTCAAGTTTTAAGCAAACGCTAGATCACGTTGTCAACCCGTATTATAATGGAGGCGCTGTTGATAAAATTATGAGCGTATTAGAGAACACAAAGGATTTCAAAGTAGTTAAACATTTTTATGATATCGTATGAAAAGTAGCGTAGAAAAGCACACAATTTGTCTAGATAAAGGAGTAAGGGATGCATTAGTGAAACTAGATCAAAATGCTCCAAGTTCTATACTTTTTGTTACAAATAAAAACAATCAGCTCATTGGGTCTTTAACCGATGGCGATTTAAGAAGAGGCTTTATTAAAGGATATGATTTTAATACCCAATTGGAAGACTTTATCCAAGCTAATCCAATTTTTATCTATAAGGATAATTATAATTTATCAGAATTAGAAGAATATCGAATTAAACGATTGAAAGTTATACCAATCGTTAACCAAAATAAAGAAATAGTTGATATCTTAGATTTTAATGTGACCACAACACTTATTCCTGCTGATGCTGTTTTGATGGCAGGTGGGGAAGGGAAACGATTGCGTCCGTTAACTGAAAATACGCCAAAACCTCTCTTAAAAGTTGGAGACAAACCAATTATAGAGTATAATATTGATCGCCTCATTCAGTGTGGTATTAAAACAATCAATATAAGTATCAATTATTTGGGAGAGCAACTAATTGAATACTTTCAAGATGGTCAAAGTAAAGGGGTAACGATTCAATATGTTAAAGAAGATAAACCGCTTGGTACAATTGGATCCGTTTTATTAGTGGATGAATTTTATCACGACGATATTATCGTAATGAATAGCGACTTATTGACCAATATTGATTTTGGTGATTTTTATACTATGTATAAATCCTCGGGCGCTGATATGGCTGTTGCCGCAACGTCTTACCATGTGGATGTGCCCTATGCCGTACTTGAGGTTAAGAATGACAACCAAGTTAAATCGCTAAAAGAAAAACCACGATATACCTATTATTCCAATGCGGGTATCTATATTCTAAATAAATCGCTCTTAAAAATGATTCCCGAAGGAACGTTTTACGATATTACGGACTTAATGGAACGCATTATAGAGATGGATTTAAAATTAGTGACGTATCCGATTAATGGATACTGGTTAGACATCGGTAAACACGACGATTTTAAAAAAGCGCAAGAAGATATTAAACACATTAAATTATAACTTTATTATGATTGCTATAATACCAGCTAGAGGAGGATCAAAACGCTTACCAGGAAAGAATATTAAATTATTGAATGGGAAACCTTTGATAGCTTATACTATAGAAGCGGCATTAGCATGCAAATATATAACGAAAGTAGTTGTTACTACTGATGATATTGAAATTGCTAAAGTAGCTGAAAAATATGGCGCATTAGTTCCAGGATTAAGACCTCAAGAATTATCTAATGATACAGCTTCAAGTAATGAAGTGATTAAATATATTTTGAATTCGCAATTAGAAAAAATTGACTCCTGTGTTTTACTACAACCCACTTCACCTCTAAGAAATGGAAAGCATATTACTGAAGCTATAGAATTGTTTATAAAAAAAGATGCAGATGCTGTTATTTCTTTTACAAAAGAACACCATCCTTTGCATTGGAATAAATTTATAAATGAGAATGGAGTAATAGAGGCTATAGGTAATTTACCTCAACGTGAATCATTTTATCCTAATGGAGCCATCTATGTTTTATCTTTAAGTGTCATTGAAAGTAATTTGTATTATACGAATAAAACGTATGCCTATATAATGGATCGTATGAATTCAGTTGATATTGATACTTATGATGATTGGATGTTTTGTAATTATCTATTCAGTTTTAATAATGAAGCACTTTAATTTTTTATTTATTATATATCTAGTATTTTGCTTTTTTTTTCTATCTCTTATTGGAATAGAAGCAATAAAAGAAACTGTAGATTTTCAATTCTATGCTGATACTAATACATATGTTCGTCTATATGATTTTGGCTTTACTATTAAGGAAGTTGCTCAATTGAACTTAAACTTGATAGGTCCGTTATTAGTATTAAAAGCCGTTTTTGGAAATTTTTATTTAGTTTTGTTAGTGAATCTATTTGTGTTCTATCGTATAGTTGTTAATTCACGCAAAGCATTTCCAGTAGATGAGGTTAAGTTATTGTTATTGATGATTAGTGCTCCTTTAATGCTGGGCAGCATTATTGGAGTAAATAAAGAAATTTTTTCTCTATGGTCAATTTCTTATTTAGTTTTATATATTGAAAAACCTAAGTTCAAATATTTTCTATATGCAATTCTTATTTCAATTTTTGTGCGTTGGCAATTAAGTTTAGTCATTTTGATTGTTTTTGCTACGAACACTAGATTTAATCCTTACAGATTATCTAAGAAAAAAACTATTTTAATTCTATTGTTGTGTATATCAATAATATATCCTTTAAATTTAAATGCATTCTCTCATGTTGATAGGGTTGCAATGTTAGGTGCAGAATCAACTTCTGAAGGGTCAGGATTATTTACAGCACTTATATTAATTCAAAATCAGTTTTTTGGATATTTGTTTGCTGTGATTCCTAAGGCTTTGTATTTATTAGGAGGGTTAGTTTTCCGGATTGGAAAAATTTTTGATTTTCAGAACCTCTACAATAATTTTTTTGTTACACTACAAAGTGTTTTAAATTTAGTTTTGTTATATAAAGTGATTAAAAAGAAAGTGTCAATTAATGAATCTATAGTTTTTCTAGGGATAATATATTTAATTGTTTTTTCCATCACACCAATTTTTGCACCTAGATACTTATTTCCTGTATACTTTTTAATGTGCCTTTATTTATCTAAAAAGAAAGTTTATGTTGCTTAACGTATTTCTAGTCGCGAGTCCCTTTCAGTTATTGAATTCTTTGGAAGCAATGTATAAATTCTGTAAAAATGAACATAACATATTGGTTTTGTTTGAAAATAATAATGATAAACAAAATTTATTGTTGAAAAATGTTTTAGCAGAGTTTGAGTGTGATTATGAATTGATTGTTATTAAAAAAGAAAATCCTATAAAAATGTTTTTTAATAAAGTAATTCTATTAAACAAGTTACAGAAAATAAATATTAATAGATTATTTGTTGGTCATCTAGAAGAGTTTTTTAATAAACTGTATATCTGTAATTTGAACTATAAAATATTGTTTAGTATAGACGATGGTGCTGCAACTATTAATTTGTTTGATAAATATAATGGATCTAGTGTTCTTACTGTAATTAATTCTATGAAGGATAGAGTAAAATGTATAGTTGGAAATTTAATAGGAAATTTGAAAACCATGAAGAATGTAGACATTCATTGGTTTTCAATTTTTGATTTGGTTGGATCAAACGTTACTAAAAATGAATTGGCATATGTTAAAGGAAATTTTTCTAAACTTAATAGAACTAGCATTTTAGTTGACAATAAGAGTCGAAATGTTATTTTTATTGGTTCTAATGTAGTTAACGCTCAAGTCATAGTTGATAGTACTAGTTATTTAATGCTTTTAGAAAATTATTTTATTAAGTTACGTGCTTCAGAACCAGAGTTAAACATTTACTATGTACCTCATCGATTTGAAGATTTAAATATATTAGATCCATTAGCACAAAAATTAAACATAGTAACTATAAATCATGATACAATTGTAGAATTATTTCTATTAAAAAATACAATTAAGCCATATAAAATAGCATCGTTTTATTCTACTGCTCTTTATTCATTGAAAGCAATTTTTAATAATATCGAAATTGAGTTTATTAGAATACCTGATAATCTAATCAATGAGTCTTTTAAGGATAGAGTTAAAAAGGTGCAAGATGATTATGAAAATCAGTTTAAAACATTTAAATAATTGATTTATGATTTCATTAAATATTCTTAAAAGTAATTTATTTAAAGGATCTGTTGTTTATACAGGTATAAATTTTATTAATAAAGCTTTTCCTTTTTTATTACTACCTTTTCTTGTAAGAGCATTATCGGTAAGTGATTTCGGGGAGTTTTCTTTATTTAGAGCAATTACAAATATTTTTATTCCTTTAATAGGTTTTAATTTGTCTGATTTAATTGTTCGTTACTTTTTCGATGTAAACATAAAGGAGTCGTTTAATAAATATATTTATACTTCTATCTTGATAAATACTATTTTACTTGTATGCTCTTTAATAATTTTGTTTTTAGTTGATGGGAAGTTTGTTTTAGCTTATGTTGGATTACATAAAAAGTATCTTTTAGTATCTTTTTTTATATCTTTTTTTACATCGATCTTGAATATATCTAGGGGACTATTTAGATGTAAAAATATGTTTAAAGCATTTTGTTTTCTTGTAATAGGACAAAGTGTTTTATATTTTTTGTCGATAGTAGGGTTATTTACAACTGATTTTTTTTCATTGGAAGCACTTATATACGTTGAAGGAGTAATTTATTTTGTATTCTTTATATTATCTATGATAAGTATCCTGAAATCATATGAGTATGGTTTTTTTTATAGTAAAGCAGAGCTATTATCAATTATTAATTTTTCTGCGCCACTAGTTGTAAATAGTAGCATAGCTTATTTGTTCGCATTGTCTGATAGATTTATAATAAATTTAACTTTAGGAAGTAAAGAAGTAGCGTTGTATAGTGCAAGTTTTCAATTAGTTTCTATTCTACAAATTTTAGCAGTCTCTTTTAATGCTGCATGGTTACCCTGGGTTTTCAAAAACTTAAGTGAAAAAAGAGATATAAAAGAGTTTAATAGAATTCGCTTGTATGTAGGTAGTTGCTTTTTATTTGTAAGCATGTGTTTCTATATTATAGTAGTATATTTTTTACCGATTATCTTAGGCGATAAATACAATGATTCGGTCTCTTTTGTTAGTTGGTTTATAGGAGGAATGATATTTCAATTGTTTTATTGGTTAGTTGTACCAATTATACAGTTTTACAAGAAGAATTGGCTTCTTTTGTACGGATCTATCCCTTGTTTATTAATAAGTGTTATTTTGAATTATACTTTTCTAGATTCTCAAGGTGTTGTTTTTGCTGCAAAAGTAAACTTTCTTGCATGGGGGTGTTTATTTTTTATTACTTTATATAATTCTCAAAAAATTTTAAAATATGATTAGTTTTATTTATAAAAAAGTTGTTTTGATTAAATCTGTCTTGTACAAATTTGTTGTAAAACGAAAAGCACGCTCTTGTGGTCAAAATTTACGTGTATGGAGGATGTCGAAAATAAATAATAATACTTATTTAGGTGATAATGTTAACTTTAATGGAATGACAATAGTTGGAACAGGAAAAGTGGTGATAGGTAATTTTTTTCATTCTGGAACAGAATGTTTATTAATTAGTTCAAATCACGATTATGAAGGAACTAGAATACCATATGATTCAAATAATATAAAAAAGGAAATAATTATTGAAGACTTTGTTTGGATGGGGTCAAGAGTAATTGTTTTAGGTGGTGTTACAATTGGTGAAGGGGCAATAGTTCAAGCGGGTGCAATGGTTCACAAAGATGTTCCTAAGTATTCGATTGTTGGAGGAAATCCAGCTAAAGTTATTAAATATAGAAATGTTGAGCATTTCTTGGTATTAAAAGGAAGAGGTGAATTTCATTAAAAATTTTATTTAAATGATTGAAAAATTGAGAATTCTTATTTTTATACCTCATTTCGAACCTGGATTTAAGTTTGGAGGACCTATACGTTCTATTAAAGCATTAATTAATCTACTCAATAATAAAATACAGTTTACTGTTTTTACATCTAATCATGATTATGGAGATAAGGTAAGTTATTCAAATATTATGTTCAATAAAGTTTTACGTAAAGATGATTATGATATCATTTATTACAGTGGTGGTTTTATTGGTATTTTGATGTTTATTAAAAATAATTATAGGTATGATACGATATATTTGAATAGTTTTTTCCATTTTCGTTATAGTATTTGGATAATCTTCTTAAAAAAACTTAGACTTATAAATAATAAAATCGTATTGTCTCCTAGAGGAGAGTTTAATGAAGGAGCTCTTAATATTAGAAGAATAAAGAAAAAACTCTTTCTATATTTTAGTAAAGGTATCCATTTGTATAAAAATATTGTGTGGCATGCAACGACTAATGAAGAGGTATTGGCAATAGAATCTATTTTCGGAGATACCGCTACTATTAAGTATGCACCAGTACTGCCTTCAGCTTTTGCTTTCAAGAAAGATAATGATAAAAGTATAGTTAAAAAACCATGTGATTTAAAGTTAGTTTTTTTATCAAGAATATCCAAAATTAAAAATTTAGATTATCTCTTAACTGAATTGTTCTTAATTAGTAATGAAGTAAAAGATACAAAAGCAAATATTGTGTTAGATGTTTTTGGACCTATTTCTGATGTTTCATTTTGGAATGAATGTAAGTGTATTATTGAAGCTAATAAATCAAATAATATTAAAGTAACATATAAAGGTGAAGTTGAGTATGAAGAAGTATTTGGTATTTTAAGGAATTATCATTATTGGGTATTACCAACACTAGGTGAAAACTATGGACAAGCAATAGCAGATTCTTTAGTTGCAAATTGTCCTATTATTATTTCTGATAAGACACCTTGGACTGAAGATGTAAAGAGGTATAATTTGGGATTTGTAATAGAGTTGAAAGAACATTTTTTAAAAGATGTTATTTTAGAATGTTTGAATTTTAATAATGATGAATATGCGAACTATAGGTGTAATGTAAAATCTTATATAGATAATCATCTAAGTGATGAAGATAGTATTGAAAAAAACTTAAATATATTTTTGGATGAAAATTAAGGACAAAGTGTTATTGATAACTGGAGGTACTGGATCTTTTGGTACAGCAGTTCTAAATAAATTTTTAAAAACTGATCATTTTAAGGAGATTCGTGTTTTTTCCCGTGATGAGAAAAAACAAGATGATATGCGTAATGAGTACAAAAGTGATAAGATTAAGTATTTTATTGGTGATGTACGTGATTATAATAGTATAGAATATGCAATGCATAATGTTGATTATGTATTTCACGCAGCTGCATTAAAACAAGTTCCATCATGTGAATTTTTTCCGATGCAAGCAGTAAAGACAAATGTTGAGGGAACTCAGAATGTGATTCGTTCAGCTGCGTCAAATGGAGTGAAGAAAGTTATCTGTTTGTCAACTGATAAGGCTGCTTACCCAATTAATGCAATGGGCATATCTAAAGCAATGATGGAAAAGGTTGCAGTAGCGGAAGCAAGAAATTTAAGTGAAACGATTGTCTGTTTAACACGTTATGGAAATGTTATGGCTTCTAGAGGATCGGTCATACCTTTATTTTTAAATCAAATTGATAGAGGTGAAGAATTAACTATAACAGATCCAAATATGACACGTTTCTTAATGTCATTAGACGAAGCGGTGGATTTAGTTTTATTTGCTTTTGAACATGGAAATCCTGGAGATTTATTTGTTAATAAAGCACCCGCAGCCACCATAGGTGTTTTAGCAGAAGCTATTAAGCAATTAAAGAATGCTAACAATTCTGTTAAAGTGATTGGCACACGTCATGGAGAGAAGTTATTTGAGACTTTATGTACTCGTGAGGAGATGATTAAAGCTGAAGACATGGGAGATTTCTTTAGAATACCTGCTGATAATAGAGATTTGAATTATGCTAAATATTATTCTGAAGGTCAAGAGGTAGCTGAAGAGATGGAAGATTATAACTCTCATAATACTAAACGTGAAGATATTAATGGTGTTAAGAAGTTGTTGTTGAAATTAGAGTTGTTTAAATAAGGCTCAATGATTGTATTTAACTCAGGTGAAAGCTATCTAGATACTAGAGGGAAGCTACTATTTAATAATACTTTGGACTTAAGTATTTTTAAAAGATTATATATTATTGAGAATAGAAATAATTCTATAATCAGAGGTTGGCAAGGACATAAAGTAGAGCAAAGATTGTTTTTCGCGTCTCAGGGCATTTTCTCTATACGAGTTGTCAAAGTAGATGATTTTGATAATCCTTGTCATGGATTGACTAGTCAAGAATATATTTTAAAGGCGAGTACATTTGATAGTTTGTTAGTTAGTCCTGGTTTTGCAACAGCAATTAAAGCATTAGAAAACGAGTCACAATTACTATGCTTTTCAGATTATTTAATAGGAGAAACTAATGATGATTATAAATTTGATATTGGAATATGGAAATAAAGAAAATTAAAGTTGCTACAATTTTAGGGACAAGACCAGAAATTATAAGATTAGCAGAGTGTATAAAAAAATGTGATATTTTTTTTGATCATATATTAATACATACAGGTCAGAATTATGACTATGAATTAAATGAGATATTTTTTGAGGATTTAGACTTAAGAAAGCCAGATTATTTTCTGAATGTAGCTGGAAGACATTTAGGTGAAACAATTGGTAATGTAATTTCTAAATCATATGACATATTGATACAAGAGAAACCAGATGCGCTATTAGTACTAGGTGATACAAATAGTGTTTTAAGTACAATAGCGGCTAAGAGATTAAAAATACCTATTTTTCATATGGAAGCAGGAAATCGTTGTTTTGATCAAAATGTACCAGAAGAGATAAATCGTAAAATATCAGACCATATTAGTGATGTTAACTTGACATATACTGAGAATAGTAGACGTTATTTGTTGAGTGAAGGTTTTAGAAAAGATCATGTCTTTGTAACTGGCTCACCATTGAATGAAGTGTTGGTTAAATATAAGGATAGTGTTGATAATAGTGATGTATTAGAACGTTTAGAATTAAAAGAAAATCAATATATTGTGGTTAGTGCTCATAGAGAGGAGAATATTGATCTTAACAACAATTTCGAAGTTTTAGCTAATGCAATAAATGCAGTTGCAGAAAAATATCAATTACCTATTGTTTTTTCTACACACCCTAGAACTAGAAATCGCATTGAAAAGAATAATATTGTTTTTCATCCGTTAGTGAGTAATGTTCATCCATTAGGTTTTTTTGATTATGTTAAGTTACAACAAAAATCTTTTGTAGTTTTATCTGATAGTGGTACTATTAGCGAAGAATCTGCAATGATTAAATTTCCAGCTGTTAGTATAAGGACTAGTACTGAAAGGCCTGAAGCAATAGATGCTGGGACAATTGTTTTAGGAGGAATTGAAAAGAATCAAATGATTAATTCTATTGAAATTGCGAAGGGGTTGTTTACTTCTGAGATTGAATTACCACTTGAATATAATGTGGTTAATACATCAGATAGAGTTATTAAAGCAATTCAAAGTTATTCTTCTATTATTAATAAAGTAATTTGGGATAAATAATATGAAAAGTATTTTAGTGGTAGGGATAAAAGGGATGGCCGGTCATCTTCTTTATAATTTTCTTCTGGAAGAAGGAAGTTATAGTGTTTTCGGAGTTGCGCGTGGAATTCATGATCATGATAACTTATTTAATATTGATGTTGCTAATACTGAGAAAGTAAAAAAATTAATTACAAATAAAAAATTTGATTATATTATTAATTGTATAGGAATTTTAAATAATGATGCTGAATGTAATCCTGCAAAAGCTATTTGGTTTAATAGCTATTTCCCTCATTTCTTAGAAGAGATAACAAAGAATACTTTAACTAAAGTTATTCATATTAGTACCGATTGTGTTTTTTCTGGTAAAGGAGATGGTGGTTATACCGAAGAGTCTTTTAAAGATGGTATAGGTTTTTATGCTCAATCAAAAGCTTTAGGAGAAATCGTTAATAATAAGGATGTAACAATTAGAACATCAATAATAGGGCCAGAATTAAATGTAAGAGGGATAGGTTTATTTCACTGGTTTATGTGTCAATCTAATAATGCACTGATAAAGGGTTTCAGTAAAGCATTTTGGTCAGGTATTACAACATTAGAATTGGCCAAAGTTATTCTTGAAATTATAAAACAAAATATTACAGGATTGATTCAGATTACAGGGACTAATAAAATTGATAAGTACTCTTTATTAAGATTATTCAATGAAATTTATAGAGATAATCTTGTTAGAATAGAAGGTAGCTCGTCTTATAAGATAGATAAGAGTTTAGTTAGTACCAGAACGGATTTTAATTATCCTATGCCTAATTATAAAGAAATGTTACTTAACCAAAAGGATTGGATTGATAAATATAAGGATTTATATCCTTATTATTAAATTTTAATTTATGAGAATACTAATACTTAGTCAATATTTTTGGCCTGAAAACTTTAAGATTAATGATATCGCTTTAGGTTTAAAAGAAAAAGGACACGAAGTAATAATATTAACAGGATTACCAAATTATCCCGATGGTAATCTTTTTTCAGGTTATAAGAATTGTGGTTTTGTAGAATATTGGAATGATATAAAGGTGTATCGTTCTAGATTATTACCACGTGGAAATGGTGGTGCTATTCGTCTTTTTCTAAATTATTTTTCTTTTGCTTTTTTTGCCTCATTTAAGATATTTTCGGTAAAGGAGAAAATTGATAGTGTTTTAGTGTTCGAGCCATCTCCAATTACAGTAGGTATTCCTGCTGTTTTTTATAAAGTATTCAAGAAAGTTCCTTATGCTTTTTGGGTACAAGATTTATGGCCCGCATCACTTACCGCAGCAGGCGGAATAAAAAATAAACTATTACTAGGTATATTTAACAGTTTGACGAAGAAAATCTATAAGTACTCTTCTATATTATTAGTTCAATCAAGAACTTTTACAGATTATATTATTGATCAAGGAGTAAGTAAGGATAAAATTGTTTATGTACCTAATACAACAGAAGATTTTTATAAGTGTATTGATAAATCAAATAAGTATTCTTATCTTCTTCCTCAAGGATATAAAATAATGTTTGCAGGGAATATTGGAGAAGCACAAAGTTTAGATACATTTTTAAATGCAATGAAAATCGTTATCGATAATGGAATCTTGTTTAATTGGATAATATTGGGTGATGGTAGATATTTAGAGACATTGAAAAATAATACTAAGAGTTTAGGTCTAGAGCCATATGTTCATTTTTTAGGTAAATATGCGGCAGAAGAAATGCCTGAGTTTTTTTCCAATGCAGATGCATTATATGTTTCGCTAAAAAAAGATTATATTTTTTCATTGACTATACCATCTAAAGTCCAATCATATTTAGCTTGTGGAAAACCGATAATAGCAAGTTTGGATGGTGAGGGAGCAAAAGTTATAGAGGAATCTAAATCTGGTTTCGTAAGTGATTCAGAAAATGTAGTAGAATTATCTATAATCATAGAAAAAGTATTAAGATTAACAGATATTGAAAAAGAGGAGTGTTCAAAAAACGCTTTGAATTACTACAATAAAGAATTTAAGAGAGAAACTGTTCTTTCTAAGATTGAAAATATTTTAATACAAATAAGTAACAATGAATAAAATCACAATAACAGGATTTAGTGGGTTCGTAGGTCAAAATCTAATCCCTTATTTGGAAAAGGAAGCTTATACAGTAGATACATTGTCTTTAAGAAAACAAGAATGGAAACAAGAAATTCCTACTGATACCGTTGTGTTTATTCATTTAGCAGGTAAAGCACATGATACGTCTAATACCTCCAATGCAGAAGAATATTTCACAGTAAATCGAGATAAGACTATGGAATTGTTTGACTTATTTTTAAATAGTTCAGCAAAAGACTTCTTTTATTTTAGTTCAGTAAAAGCAGTTGCTGATACTGTGGAAGGAGTGTTAGTAGAAGATGTTGTACCGCAACCTTTAACACCTTATGGGCAATCTAAAAATGAAGCAGAGCAATATTTGCTAAAAGCTCAGTTACCAGAAGGTAAAAGAGTGTTTATTATTCGTCCCTGTATGATTCATGGTCCTGGAAATAAAGGTAATCTGAATTTGTTGTACAAAGTGGTTGAGAAGGGAATTCCTTGGCCTTTAGCTTCTTTTGAAAATCATCGTTCTTTTTTATCAATTGATAATTTATGCTATCTAGTAGAGGGAATGATAAAAAACCAGTCGGTAGCCTCAGGAGTTTATAATTTCGCGGATGATAAAGCCTTGTCAACAAATGAATTGGTGAGCTTAATAGCTAATGTGTCTAATAGAAAACCTAAACTTTGGTATATTCCGAAAGGATTTATGAATACTGTAGCTACTATTGGTGACAAAATTAAGTTACCATTAAATAGTGAACGTTTAAAAAAGCTCACAGAAAACTATGTCGTTTCCAATCATAAAATAAAAGAAGCCTTACAGATTCAACACTTACCTATTAGCGCGGAAGAAGGGTTAAGACGAACCATACAAAGCTTTTCAAAGTTATAATTACTGACGTTTTATTTTCGTAAGCAACAATATAAAAATGGAATATATTCTACTAGTAGCAATACTGTTTATTGCAGAATTAGTGTACTTTAAAATAGCAGATAAGTACAACATTATAGATAAGCCAAATGAGCGAAGCTCTCATACCCAAATTACCTTACGAGGTGGGGGTGTTGTGTTTTACTTCGGCGCCTTGGCCTTTTTCATCTATTCCGGATTTGAATATCCTTATTTCTTTTTGGGATTAACCGCTATTACACTCATTAGTTTTTTAGATGATATTTTTACCTTATCTAATAAAATACGCTTGTTGATTCACTTGATATCAGTGCTATTGATGTTTTATCAATGGGACTTGTTTTCCCTATCTTGGCTTTGGATTATCCCTGCACTGATAGGTGTAATCGGAACGATTAATGCCTATAATTTTATGGACGGTATTAATGGTATTACCGCATGGTATAGTATGATCGTTTTAGCTTTACTAGCTACTGTTAATTCAGATATACATTTTATTGATCAAAACCTTATTATATTTACAATGCTAGGTGCAGCGGTTTTCGCTTTCTTTAATTTTAGAGTAAAAGCTAAAGCCTTTGCTGGTGATGTAGGTAGTGTATGTATGGCTTTTATCGTTGTTTTTTTGTTGGGTCAATTAATTATCGCGACAGGAAATTTTATTTATATCCTATTTCTGGCTATTTACGGTATAGATGCCGTTTGGACCATTGTAAGACGTTTTTTGAAAAAAGAGAATATTTTTCAAGCCCATCGCTCTCATTTGTATCAGTACTTGAGCAATGAAGCAGATGTGAATAAGTTATATGTAGCCTTTGGGTATGGATTATTGCAGTATTTCATAGGCTCTTCTGTTATTGCCTTAACAAAAGAAAGTATAGGGATTCAACTAGGCGTAGGTGTTGCCATTATAGTGGTACTAAGTATTGTCTATTTAATCCTGAAGCAAAATATTATTAAAAAATATGTAGATAAGGCTTAGTTTTCTTTTAATCTAATAAAGTATGGAGAGTTTAATGATTTATGGAAAGGGAGGGCATGGTAAAGTCGTAGAAGATGCTATTAAACAAATATACCCATTAGCGGCTGTTGATTATTTTGACGCTGCCACACGTCCTTATGATGAACAAGCCGAGCCTCAGGCGAAAGTTGTGATAGCGATAGGAAATAATGAAGTGCGTAAGCGCATCGCAACTGAAGTAAAACACGAGTTTGTTACTGTAGTACATCCAACAGCTTATGTTGCACCATCAGCTCAATTAGGAGAAGGAACAGTGGTTTTGGCCAATGCGGTAATACAAGCGGATGCGGTAGTGGGGAAACATTGTATTATCAATGCCAATGTCACCGTTGATCACGATGCGGTAATTGAGGATTTTGTGTGTACTTATCCTGCAGCTTATGTGGCAGGGTTTGCTCGTGTAACTGCTTTGCAAACGCTTAAACCTGGCCAAGTTGTTTGGAAGAGTGAAGTGTTTTAGAATATAACGCAATTATATAAAAGGATGTTCGTCTGGAACATCCTTTTTTTCATTTTATATACTATCATTATACGTTTTGCTGATCAACTGAAACCTCTTTTAGTTGATGCAGCAGGGTGACTACTTCCAATATGCGGTGTACATCTGTGGGCGTTAAAAAGAAGTCATCACCTTGAGAAGAACAATGCTGTACGTAGTAGTAAAAAAGTTCGTTTATACTTTGCGCATAAGCAGTAAAGCTTGCTTGTTGTTCATAAAGCGCTTGCAGTAGCGCTAAGTTGTGCTGTTCGGAGTCTGTGTGTAGGAAAGGGGTTGCATTCATGGTTCTAAGATTTAAAAAAATGAACCCGTACAAGTTAGATGCCTTAAGCTCTTAGTAGCTTTACGGTTGTTTCCAATACCGTCATCCTATCATACGGGTATATATTTTTTGGATTTTTCCACTAAGAATAAAGGACTATAAAAATACTACATAGAAACAATAAATTAAAACGCAATCCCTTGATTGTGTGTGTTTTATTTGAATATATAATGACATTTTAAATGTTTGTTTGATATTTTTATCTTTTAATCTGTGCTATCGGAATGTAGTTTTAGCAGCAACCACAAGTAGATCGTGTAGCTGTTGTGCCTTTGCGCTTATTGTTCACAAACAATAACGTTGACCATTTCTTTTAGCATCTGTCTAAAACCTGTGCCGTATTTTTTTTCTAGTTCACTTGCAGAAAGGCAAGTGGTAAAATGCAAGCGCGGATAGGTGAGGTCAAAACGCTGTTCATAAAAATGTTCGAGTGTATTGTAAACCACATCACATGTAGAACCGTAAAACTTTGCCTGTTGTTCCGTTCCTATATTATCTAGGCATATAGCCTTGGCATTTGGCGCAAATAAAGGCGTAAAAGCTTCATACCCTTTGCATGAAAACTCTTGAGCGAGGAGTCTGCTACTCTTTATGTCGTAAGTGCGTCTGCGCGAAAAAAAGTACTGAATCAACCGCATATACGCCGTTTTTCCCGATTGTCGTTCACCCATCAACAACAGCCCTTTATTCCCGTCGAGATCGTGTTTCTCCATGTTTACACTATCCCCAATAGCGTAGATAATTAATTTGAAAAACGTTTGTCGTTGATGAAAACTCATCATAAAATGATGCCCATAAATAGCAATACCGCGTTCGAGTATAAAGGCCTCACAGCGTTGGATATCGTATATCTTTTTTTTGTTTTCCTTATCGATTACAAAGATGTCTTCTAAGTTTAATTTAAAGTGGCTCATTAAATTTATTTTTTAAATGGGTTGTACTTTGGTTTTGATTTTCTTCTTTCTCCTTTTGTTGTTTTAATAAGTGACCCGCTGCTTGCTTTGTTCTTGGATCACTGCTCGGTCTACTACTTGGTGTACTACTCGGAGCAGGAACTGCTGTAGTAGCGTTGTTTGCTTCAAGCCCAGCAGCAGTAGAAAGCTGCTGTTTTAGAAGCTGTTGATAGGGAACAATAGACACTTCACTTACGCCGTATTTTGACTTCGTTGGTTTGTAAATAATCCATCCCCAGGCGTTTAGTTCCCGCATGCATTTGCTATAGGTGCTGTTGCTGCCTATTTTACAGAGGTTTACCATATGTTGCCGATTAATTCCGAAGGAAGGGGCAAACCTATGTTGGTTCCACAGGTGAAAGAGCATCACATATAAAGCAATATGCGTAGGGGTGGCTTCGGTCTTGGTTTTTATAATCTCAAACCAACTGTTTAAATGTTTAATATAGTTCATCGTTCTAGTCTTGAAACATCGAATATAGTCGGTCAAGGCGTATTTTAACCTTTACTAATAGTTTTGATTTGTTTAAAAGCTGTGTATATTTTATGGAATAATGGCTCTTTTTACGATTTGTTGTATTTTTTTCTTGTCTTTTTTTTATTTAGGCCACTCTATTTAAATTAAATAAAAGATGAAAAAAAAGCTAAGCCAGTGTATGCAACAAAAAATGCAATTAATTGAAAAAATAGAACAGATTTCGAAGATTTCTGTTGAAGAATGGTCAGCCTTTACCTACCAATGGAGACAATTGCTCCAAGATATGTGCACAATCGCACACAGCCAAGGCTTTAGATCACACAAAGAGGAGTGCTTTTTCTATGAAAACCAGTTTGCCGAAGTTCATTATTACTATCTGTATTGTCGTGAAATGGCTTTGTTCCACAGCTCGCTTCCCTCACTTCCCAACGAAAGAAATGTGTATATAGACCAAAAATTACAGCACTTTAAGCAGTATCGATTGCAGTGGTTTGAGCAATTTACCGCATTTTGTGCAACTAGACTTCAGACAGATTATACCGAGATCAAAGCCTGTGTTCTAGCTAAAGATTCGCATGAGGATTGGCCCTTTTTTGATCCAAAATACCCCGCCTATAATGGGGCTTACTTTAGCGCCTTACAGCTGATTATTCAGCAACTTGAACACGAAATTTTTTATGGTGTTACTCAGTGTAAACCCCTTGATTTGAAATGGAAGCGACCCAAGACAGATTTGTGTTTGTTGGTCTATGCAGTGTGCTATTGCAATGGAGAACCTCAAGAAAGAGATAACTTGATCAAATGGGCAGACGCTTTTGGTGCACTGTTTGGAATAGAAATTAGTAAAAACTTTTTTCAAATGCTACATGCATTTAAAAAGCGAAAGAACATCACGCCAAATATAGTGACAGCGATGTATCAATTTATAAAGGACAAAATGGACGAGGATGTAAAATAAGGAGTCTGCCTAAGACGAGTCTTAAAGCATATAGGTGGTCGTTTAGCAAGGCCTAGATTGGTGCATGGAAGCAAAGTAAAAGAGGACAGAACGCAAAGGAACTGTCCTCTTTTGTGTTGTGTTTCTGTAACAAGACCGAACCTAAGTACTTACCCTAACACAAGTAGGGGGGTCTCATCCTAACACCTAAGAGGTCTTGTTATACCTAAGTTTTCTTTTGAGGTAAAAAGCGTCTGCCTATTCTTCGTCTACCGTAATTTGACTAACGGCTGAAATAATACCACCTGCTAGGGCTACATACGTAGCAACAGTAGTAACAATGGCAGGCAGGGCAATTGGTGCGGCGAGAATACTCCCGCTAATAGCGGCTAAACTTAAACCAATGGTGCGCAAGATTTTGAAAAATCGCGGTGTGGGAGCTTGGGCTCTCAGAAAAATTTGTTTCATAGTTTTCCTGTTTTGATTTGTTGAACAATAGTTAATGCTTGTGCTTCCTGTATTTGAAGCTGTATGCCTTCGTCAATAAGCGCTTCTTCTACAGTGTCGAGTAGCTTGCGCATAGCTAATCGCGAACGACTCCCCCAAATGGGGGTAAGAAGCTGACTGACGGGGGCAATACAACCTTTCAAGTCGTATTTTGCATTGTTTGCGGGGTGAAACAAAATCAGTGTTCGATCAGGCACTTTCTTCACTTCAAGATGAGATTTGAAGCGCTCATTGTGCCGATGAAATACAGGATAGGTTCCCTCCGGTATGCATGAGATATACGCTTGATTGGCCACCCATGGAAGCTCTAGGGTCAGGCAAATGTCTTGGCCGTCAAATTGCAGAAGCCCATGTGTGGCTTCGGGCAAATACAGCCGATGTAATACTAGTGTACGCATACAGTTATTTTTTTTGTTTTGTTGTTCTTATTTCCTCTATGGCAAAGGTGTCAGAAACTTTTGAGCTGTAAAACAGGCAGGGGAGTGTTTGGGAATAAGAGGACATATATAGGAGTAAAAAAGGTGAAATTGTCCTTCTCGATTCCTAATGAACCGAGTAGCGTACTATTGACTATTTCGTGCCCATTACGGCTAACTTTATCCTATTAACGCTAAAATCAAAACCTATGAGTAAAATTAAAAAACGAGGAAGAATTATTATTTATGCTCATGATGTGATGCTCATTACTGGGCTCAGCTATAGAACAGCATTGAGAATTTTAATTCAGGTTCGCCGACAGTTCCAAAAGCCTTCAGGCGCTTTAGTGACCTGCAAAGAGTTTTGTTCTTACATGCATTTAGACGAAAATGAAGTGGTTAGTTTCTTGCAGTAATTCGGAAAAGGATAGGGTTTTGTTCGAGTCATGTTTGGGTCAGCTTCGGTAAATGGGCGGTAAACCCGCGTAAATACACAGGTTTACCGAAGAAGATCCGAACAAAAGTAAAACCAAACCAAATAAATAATTGAATAACAGTTGTTTGTGTTGTTTTTTGATGGCAAAACATGCCCATTTGTGCTTTTGTTTACCCAATAGTGGCAAAACGCGGAAGGGGGTATTTCAGGTTAATTTCGACTGATGTAGGTTTGTATCGTATTCATGTAGTTTGTGAATAGCAAAAAACGATTGTAAAAAAATTAGTAACCCGTAAACAATGTAAATTATGGCAGAAATTAAAAGAGGAATTTTAGGTGGCCTAAGCGGCAAAGTAGGTACAGTAGTAGGTGCAAACTGGAGAGGGAAAAACATCATTAGGGTTGTTCCGCGAAAATCAGGAAAAAAACCATCACAGCTACAGCTAGAACAGCGAAGTAAATTCAAGTTGGTGTCTAATTTTTTACAGCCATTCAACGCACTATTTAGTCGCTATTTCGGTGCGGATCGAGGACTAAAGTCTAAAGTAAATTTAGCCTTATCCTATCACTTACAAGAAGCGATAGAGCCACAGGAAGATGGTTTTGCGATTCGATTTGACAAGGTCGTAGTAAGCAAAGGGAGTATACCAACCGTACCGATGAACAGTGTTACAGTAGAAAATGATAGCCTGAACTTCGCTTGGACCTCCGCTATGGCTTCAGGACTCGCAGCAGCGACAGATTTGCTCACTGTTGTGTTATACGAAAAGCAACAGAAAATCATGCGTATTTTTGAACGCGTGGTTAGTCGTGATGTAAATTCTGGTGAAAGTGACCAGTATATTCTGGTTTAAAGTGACCAGTGTAAATGAGGTTTAAAAGCACGGTCAAAAAGTAGTTACTAAAGTACTAAAATAATGGTGTTATTGTTTCCTTTTTT
>NZ_JACHTD010000050.1 GCF_014145665.1 Myroides sp. NP-2
ATTTACTTTCTATAAGAGCCATTCCTAACTCTACTAAGTCAGTAACATTTGCTTTCCACTTTAGCGTGGAAATATTCTGTTTACTTATTGATAAATCTTTCTGATTGGTCTTGATTGACAATGTTTCTAAACCGTCTTTATCAATAGAAAAACTGACTGTAAATTCTAACTCTTCCAATCTCTTAATCAGAAACTCTTTATTTCGTTCTATTGAGTAACCTATTGACTTTATCAGATTGACATCTAAATAGTTTGGTAGTTCAAAGTTTATCAATATCTGTAACTCATCGTGAATAAAGTTGTGTTCTTGGGCATCAGGATATGAATTTTTAAAAGCTTCTAATCGACTTTCATAGTGATTAGTATATAAAGAATTGGAACAACCTAAAAAGTATATTTGAGCTTCTTCCAGTTGCTTGTATTCGGTTTTAAAACTGTCATTTATTTGACGTTTGTATTGCTCTTCGGGTTCTAACTCGTATTTTGTAGATGAGTGCTGATAGGCTTCTAATCGTTCAGCAAATTCAGGATTTTCAACCCTAAGAGCATCTTGTTCAAATTTTGATTCTAAACGAATCAGTTCTTCCTGTAAACGAGCTGTTTCTGTAAATTCGATAGGTATCATAAGTCTATTGGTTTGAAGCTAATTTGATTATTTTTGATTGAGGTTTGTTTTTTATGTTGGCTTTCTCCATTTCTGCAA
>NZ_JACHTD010000051.1 GCF_014145665.1 Myroides sp. NP-2
TGCTGAAATAGAGGGTTTTATTAATGAAAAAGTATTTCAAGACAATATTAGTGCATCTTATCAACGCTCTTTAGTTGGGGCAATTAAGAAGATTTATGAGTTGGTCAATAATCAATCGATAGAGTTAAATTATTTATATCCTAAACGAAAATCAACCCAACTGCCTACTTTCTTTTCTCAAGAAGAAGTGAGAAAAATATTAAATGCTACAGAAAATTTAAAGCATAAAGCAATTCTTACCACTATTTACAGTTGTGGATTACGCTTAAGTGAGTTAATAAATCTTAAACTAACCGATGTAAAATCCGACAGTAATTTACTATTAATACAACAAAGCAAAGGGAATAAAGATAGGCTAGTAGCTTTACCTGATAAGTTATTAAGTTTGTTGCGAGAATATTATATTGAATATAAACCCAAAATATTTTTATTTGAAGGAACTAATGATGAGCAATACAGCGAAAGAAGTGTTCAGTTAGTTTTGAAAAAGTCAATGAAAAAAGCCAATATTGTAACAAAAGGCAGTGTGCATACTTTGCGTCATTCATACGCCACACATTTAATAAAAAGCGGAATTGACATTCGGGTTGTACAAGAATTATTAGGGCATAGTGATATTAGAACAACCATGATTTACACTCATATTACAGATGTAGATAAGAAATCGACACCAAGTCCATTAGATTTTTT
>NZ_JACHTD010000052.1 GCF_014145665.1 Myroides sp. NP-2
GGTTTATTTACTCTCGCTGTTTGTTCAAATAAAAAATAAGTAATATACAGAGTCTCGTAGCTCAGCTGGTTAGAGTACTACACTGATAATGTAGGGGTCGGCAGTTCGAGTCTGCCCGGGACTACTAATTATATTACGCGGAAATTCTAGAGGTTGGTTAAACCGTTGAAAGTTACTGTTAACTGTAAACTGTTAGCCGTAGACCTGAAATGGGGGATTAGCTCAGCTGGCTAGAGCGCCTGCCTTGCACGCAGGAGGTCATCGGTTCGACTCCGATATTCTCCACAGATCCGAGAGGATAAAAGTTCATTGACATATTGTAACGACAAATACAGTTAGATAGTAATAGAAATATTATTGTTTAAATAAAAATTTATAGAAAGTACGATTCGAAAGAATTGTAAGCACATAAGCAAAATAAGGGCGTATGGGGAATGCCTAGGCTCTCAGAGGCGAAGAAGGACGTGATAAGCTGCGAAAAGCTACGGGGATTGGCACACACGAATTGATCCGTAGATATCCGAATGGGGCAACCCACTATGTTGAAGACATAGTATCCGATAGGAGGCGAACCTGCTGAACTGAAACATCTAAGTAGGCAGAGGAGAAGAAAACAAAAGTGATTCCGCTAGTAGTGGCGAGCGAACGCGGAATAGCCCAAACCAATGTTGTTACGGCAATATTGGG
>NZ_JACHTD010000053.1 GCF_014145665.1 Myroides sp. NP-2
GTTGTACGACATAGTAAAACCGAACCAAACAAAATGAAAGTCAGAGAAGAAAAGTTAAGAACAATTATAGAATGGTCGGAGAAAAACGAAGATGTAAGAGTTCTTCTTCTGACAAGTTCACTTGTAAATCCTTTAGCACTTGTTGACGAATTTAGTGATTTAGACATTGAATTTGTTTTTGAGGATAATACAAATTACATTTCAGACAAAAGCTGGACGCTTAAATTCGGAAATCCAATTGCTATGATTGAAGAAGACGAAAGTTGTTTTAACCATAAACACGCAATGAAAATGCTACTTTATGAAGACGGTGTGAAAGTAGATTTTAAACTTTACAGCAAATCAAAATTTATAAAGGAAACGCAAGAGAAAGAATTACCAGAAGATTGGGATATTGGTTATAAAATTTTAATTGATAAAGATGGTATTACAAAGCAAATGCTGAAACCAACTTATCAAATTTCCATTATCAAAAAACCGTCTGAAAAAGAGTTTCAAAATCTAATAAACGATTTTTGGTGGGACACAACTTACGTGGCAAAGTGTCTTGTGAGAGATGAAATATTCTATGCGAAATTTATGTCGGAAACCGTTATTCGCACAGAATATTTAATTCCTTTAATTGAATGGCACATTGCAAGTGAACACAATTGGAACATAACGACCAATAAATATGGACG
>NZ_JACHTD010000054.1 GCF_014145665.1 Myroides sp. NP-2
TTTTCTTTAGGAATCGATGGTAAATGAAGATGATCGTAAGGTAAATTCTCTGTTTTTAAAAGAAATCGAAGTCCGTAAACCGTGTGTTTAAAATACGATTGCGAAGGTGAATTGGAACGTTGTTGCAGTTCAAAGAGATAATCTTTAACTTGTTCTGGATGTAATTCGGTTGGTAAAGCACCAAAATGAAGTGCCATTGCGGCCACATGGCGCGAATAATTTTCAAAAGTGCGTTTGCTTCGTCCTAAAATAGAAATATTTCGCTCAAAACGTTGCAGAAGTTCAGAAAAACCTGTAATTTCATTACAAGCACGATTCAAATATTTGTTCGTTCTTAATTCCTCCGGAGATTTTTTTTAGTTACCATATTATCAATTATTTAAACGTTAATAAATACTAAGGTACTAAATCATCGCAGCGAAAGCTACCGGAGGTTTAGTTCAACATCGTATTGGCAATAGGCGGGCTGAACGGCTTCGTATCAACGGAAGTGCAAAATTCAATTTCTGTTCTTCGATTAAAGTTCAGTGCTAAAAATCCCGCCCATCGCCAATACGCGGCACGT
>NZ_JACHTD010000055.1 GCF_014145665.1 Myroides sp. NP-2
ATTTTGACCTATGAGAAGAGCGACAAACACGGCTCTCGTACGATTAAAAAATCGGGCTACCTACATTTAGAGACGAATTAAAACCTAGCTTATCGTGAAAAAGAACAAGATATATTTTGGGATCAGCCTAGTGGTACTAGGTTGCTTCCCCAGCCTTACGCATGCCCAACAAGATCCTCAATACACCCATTATATGTACAATCACACCCGAATAAACCCTGCCTATGCAGGAAGTTCAGAGGGATTGAACCTTTTTGGATTGTATCGCACCCAATGGGTGGGTTTGGATGGAGCTCCTAAAACAGCCACTTTAGCGGCAGACACTCCCTTGGGACGCTCAGGCTTAGGTTTGGGAGTAAATTTCATCAATGACCGCCTAGGTGCGATGGATGAAAATACCCTATCAGTAGATCTGTCCTATGGGATTGATCTTAATAGTGAGTATAAACTGGCCTTTGGATTAAAGGGATCGGGTAATTTGTTGAATGTGGATTACAGCAAGCTGAGTATTTATGAACAGAGCGATCCCATAGTAGCCAACAACGTAGAGAACGCCTTT
>NZ_JACHTD010000056.1 GCF_014145665.1 Myroides sp. NP-2
TATTTATCGGTTTTTATCTTGCGTTTCCATTTACCGTTGGCATCAATTCCACCACCAGGAATAATGCAGTGTAAATGTGGATGTAAACTTAAATTTTGTCCCCAGGTATGTAAAATCGCAATCATTCCTAGTTGCAAACCTTCCGTTTTTCCGAATTGATTTAATGTCGACCAAACAGAATCAAACAAGATTTTATAAACGATTTTTGGATGTGCAATCGCTAATCCATTAAGCGAATCTGGAAGGGTAAAAACCAAATGATAGTACGAACAAGGCAACAAATCCTGCTCACGTGCCTGAATCCATTCTTCACGTTTATGACCTTGACATTTCGGGCAATGCCTATTGCGACAACTGTTGTAACTAATACTAATGTTGCCACAAGCATCACAAGCATCTACATGTCCGCCCAAAGCAGCAGTTCGGCACAAAGTCAATGCTCTTAACGTTTTTTCTTGATGAACGGTAAAGTTTTGGTTGGACAAATCGACTTTTCTCAGCACATCGGCTACTTCCCACTGCGGCT
>NZ_JACHTD010000057.1 GCF_014145665.1 Myroides sp. NP-2
GAATCTCTATTGGTACAGTTCATAACTGGACAACAGCTGGGAGATTAAAATCATACGGAGGAGGAAGAAGAGTTTACTACAAGTCTTCCGAAGTAGAAAATGCTCTTGTTGAATTAAAAAGATAATGCTATGAAAACAGTCATTATCCAAAAAGCTCTTTTAAGCTCTTTAAGAGAGCTTTTGATTCAGCACAACCAATTTACTCAAAAACAGTTAAAACTCGATTACGCAATATTCTTTGTAAGCCGAATCAATAGCTTACCAACTTATTACAGAAATAACGAGCAAGAATATAATAAGATACGGCTAAGTTCTCAAATAATGAAAGAGTATTCAAGCAATTACAAAACTTACATTGATTTTTTAGTTAAGGAAGAATTGATAGTATTGATTAAGGAGTATGGAGCAGATATAAAAGAATGCAGAACTTATAAAATAGCTGATAAGTATTCTTGTGATGAAGTTGTAAGTTATCCGATTACAGATAAAAAATTACTTGGTAAGTTTACAGATAAAAC
>NZ_JACHTD010000058.1 GCF_014145665.1 Myroides sp. NP-2
GAAACATTGTCAATCAAGACCAATCAGAAAGATTTATCAATAAGTAAACAGAATATTTCCACGCTAAAGTGGAAAGCAAATGTTACTGACTTAGTAGAGTTAGGAATGGCTCTTATAGAAAGTAAATCTATAAATGTCGGTAAGGGAAAAGATAATCTTTCTGAAAACCAATTTTATAAACTATTAGCAGACTTCTTTAAGATTGATAAGCTATATCACGAAAAGCTAAAACAAGATATAAAAAGACGAGTAAGAGACGAAACTGTTTTTCTTCCAAAGCTTAACGATACTCTTCAAAAAGCAATCTTAGAACAGCTTAAATAGTTCTTATTAAATCTAAAACTGTTAAATTACATAGTTACTAACTATTTAGTAACAAAATGAATTACAACTTATTACTGAATTTTGCACCATAATTAAATGTCTAACAATTAAATTTTTAAATTATGGCAGAAACACAAGTAACACAGTTGTATGGTGTAAACCCACAGGATTTGTTAAATCCTTTAGAGAGTAT
>NZ_JACHTD010000059.1 GCF_014145665.1 Myroides sp. NP-2
AAAGTTGCCATCAGCAATCATCGGATTAAAAATGTAACAAATCAAGAAGTTACCATCAACTATAAAGATTATAAAGGCGGAAGTAAAACCAAGCAACTCACCTTAAAAAACGAAGAGTTCACAAGGCGATTTAGCTTACATATTCTGCCTAAACGCTTTGTGCGCATACGCCATTACGGTATTTTAAGCAGCAGTTGGAAACGCGGAAAACTCCAACAATTGCAAAAAGATTTAAAAGTTGTACGCCCAATAATTGAGCCCAAAACCCAACATAAAAAATGCTATTGTTGTAAAGTCGGCAATCTGATCACCTTGCATGTTTTTGGGCAAAGAGGACCACCGAAAGCCTACCTTATCGGAAGTAAACTTGCGCCTGTGAATTAACTTTTATGGGTAAGGGAACTTGTGTTTGGTTGTTTCGAAAAACAATGTAAAAAAATAGAAACAAACACAAAAAAAGCAGTAATCGTAAAATTACTGCTTGTATATCTTAAAACTGCACTTCGA
>NZ_JACHTD010000005.1 GCF_014145665.1 Myroides sp. NP-2
AGAAAATATTCAATCTATCAACCACAAGAACATTACAGATTTATATCCTCATAACTATAAAACATTAAACTCAAACGTTGTAGAAGAATAATTATATCTCACAAGATGTACTTGCTCGGGTGCATACGCTCCTTTTACAAATCCAGCAATAGGTAAATACATTTCTTCAATTTGATCCGCTTGGAATTCTACTTTTTTACCAGCAGCATCTTTCATTTTAATTGCTGTAATTTGACCTTTTTTTCTGGATACTCCAGTAACTGATCCCACCTTTTGGGTCCCATCTTTAAGAACAAGAGTAGAATTCTTTTTAGAACTAACACCGACGAATACTTCATCAAAAAGCATATCATCCATTATTTTTAACTGTTCTTTTGTGAATTTCACTTTGTCTTGCGCTTGCATTGGCGCATTCATCATTGTTGCAGTTGCTAAAAAGCTAAAAAGTATTAATTTTTTCATAAAATATAAATTTAACCAAAAGTAGCAATAATATAGAATCAATTGCTATTTCTAGTAAATATATATTGCATTAGGTATTGCCTAATCCCGATCGCGCGGATTTGCAATCCGTTCGCTAGATTTTTATTCGGGTCTTGTTCGAGTCATCTTCGAGTCAGCTTCGGTAAATCGAGGTTAAACCCCCGTAAACACGAATGTTTATCGAAGAAGACCCGAACAAAAGCAAAACAAAACCCAACAAACAACTCAATAACAGTTGTTTGCGTTGTTGGCAGAAGGAAAAACAAACCCATTTGTGCCTTTTTATTCCAATTATGGGAAGGGGATATTGTAAGTTAATTTAAAATGATGTAGGAATATAGTTTTAATCATGCAGAACGCGACTAGCAACAAAAGATAAAGAGCGGTTTACAACCTCGATTGCACCATAAGAGACGCCAGTATACGGCACTATTATATAAAAAAAAACTCCTCTAAAAGAGGAGTTTTACATCAATACCTTCGTATTATTTTTTATTTTGATCTTTCAAGCGTTGTTGTTCCTGCGCTTGTTCCATCATTTCTTGCATTTTGCGTTGCCATTTTCCTTGTGGACGCTTCTTGGTTTTGTTCTCTTCGATTGTAGCTAAGATCTTTTCGTCTTTTACAATGTGGTTTTTAATTACATACATAATTCCAATTGTAATCGAGTTAGAGATGAAGTAGTACAACGATAAACCTGATGCGTAGTTATTAAAGAAGAATAACATCATAATCGGAGATATGTAAATCATAATCTTCATGATTTTACTCATATCTGGCATCCCTTCTTGTGTTGGTTGTGCCATTTGTTGATCTCCCGTGGTCATCTTCATATAGAAGAAAATGGCAATTGACGCTAATAATGGGAATAAACTCACGTGATTACCATAGAATGGAATATTAAATGGCAATTGTAACACGGAGTCATAAGACGATAAATCGTCTGCCCATAAGAAGCTCTTTTGTCTCAAATCAAAGGAAGACGGGAAGAATTGAAACAAAGAATAGAAGATAGGAATCTGCAATAAGGCTGGAATACAACCTGCCATTGGATTCACTCCTGCTTTAGAATACAATTTCATTGTCTCTTGTTGCTTCTTCATTGGATCATTCTTGAACTTTTCATTCAATTCATTCACTTCTGGGCGAATCATTTTCATTTTCGCTTGAGAAACATAAGACTTATAAGTCAACGGTGAAGTAAATAAACGAACCAAAATTGTCAATACAATAATACCAATACCGTAAGGTAAGAAACTAGTCAATAAACCAAATACGGGAATAAACAAGAAACGGTTAATCCATCCAAAGATTCCCCATCCAAGAGGTACGATATTGTCTAGGTTACGGTCATATGATTTTAATATTTTGAAATCCGATGGACCAAAATACCAGTTCATATCATAGTTTAACTCTCCATTGCTATAGTTTAATGGAATAACACTAGCAAATTGTTTAGTAAATACGGTATCTACTTTTTCATCAGCCACTAAATTTTTAGTATTTAATGTAGCTGTTTCAAAATTCTTATCGGTCAATAAGGCAGAAGTAAAGAAGTGTTGCTTATAGGCGATATAAGAAACGTCTTTCAACTCTTTTGTATCATCTTTGCTAGACTCACTTAGGTTGTTGTCTTTTCCTTTTTCGTGTTCATAGTATAAACGAACATATCTATTTTCATACGCAATACTTTTTTCATTGCGATACGTTTTCATTTCCCAGTTTAATTCTGGCGTTTTAGATGCGTCAACAATTTTACTCAATCCTTGTGTACGGATAGAGAAATCAAGCATATAATCATTCGGTTTTAATACATAACGATACTCTAAAAACGCTGTTTCAGAAGCTTTTAAACGCATAGATAATACTTGATTATCCCCTTCTTTACTCAAAGTAGGTTCAAAATACAAGTCTTCTGTATTGAAAACACGATTATCATTCGTGTGTAATTGTAAATTAAATTTCGCGTTGTGATCTTTGATTAAAGCAACAATTTCGTTTGAATCTTTGCTAAAACGCTTGAAATCATTTACAACAACTTGAGATAATTTTCCACCTTTATTATCAACTTCAAGAGTAAGTAAATCTGATTTTAAAGTTGTAGTTCCTCCTTTAGCTGCTGGTAACATGGCACTATAAGCGAAAGGACCGAATGTAGCGCGAATTTGCTCTGTTTGTAAAGAATCTCCTACAGGTGCCTCTAGTGCTTTCTCAAACGTAGCGGCTTGTTCTTGTTTTACAATTTCTTTCTCTGCTAATTCAGTATCTTTTTTTATTGACTCTTGCTCTTTATTAATGTTGTTTAACATCAACCAAACAAGCAATCCGGCAATAATGACAAAGCCTATAATACTGTTACGATCTAATTTTTTTCCTTCCATTACTTAATTTGTAAGTGATAAAATTTGTTATATAAAAAGTCTATTGATTAGTTGGATTTGAAATCAATAGCTGCTTTTACAAAATGAACAAAAAGTGGGTGCGGTTTTGCTACCGTACTTTTATACTCTGGGTGGAATTGAACTCCAACGAAGAATGGATGAGTATCCAATTCTACAATTTCGATCAATCCTGTTTCTGGATTCCAACCTGAAGCCGTTAAGCCTGCTTTTTCGAAATCCTCTAAATATTGGTTGTTGAATTCATAGCGATGACGGTGGCGCTCATTGATCATGCTCTCTCCGTAAATATCAAATACTTTAGAACCTTCTTTCAACTTACAATCCCATCCTCCTAAACGCATCGTACCTCCTTTGTCCGTAATGTCTTTTTGGTCTTCCATAAAGGTAATTACAGGGAATTGTGTACTCTCGTTTACTTCGGTTGTATTCGCCATTTGATAGCCCAATACGTTTCTCGCATATTCAATCACCGCCATCTGCATTCCTAAACAAATTCCTAAAAATGGAATTTTGTTTTCTCTTGCAAATCGCACTGTTTCAATTTTCCCTTCAATTCCACGTGATCCAAATCCTGGTGCAACTAATATCGCATCTAAGTTTTTCAACTTATCTCCAACATTTGCAGCCGTAATTAGATCCGATTGTATCGTGATAATATTTACTTTAGCTTGATTTTGTGCTCCTCCGTGAACTAAGGCCTCTAAGATAGATTTATACGAATCTTGCAATTCTACGTACTTCCCTACTAATCCAATGTTAACCACGTGATTCGGGAATTTTAAACGGTGAATAAACTCATTCCATTTTACTAAATCTGGCGTTTGCTTCTCTGGTAAATCTAAGCGTTTTAACGCCACTTTATCTAATCCTTCTTGCAACATCAAGTTTGGCACGTCATAAATCGTTTCCGCATCAATAGATTGGATTACCGCCTCTGGTTTTACATTACAGAATTGCGCTAATTTTTGACGGATTTCTGAACTTAAGTTGTGCTCTGTTCTACAAACTAAGATATCAGCTTTGATTCCGCTTTCCATCAACGTTTTTACTGAATGTTGCGTCGGTTTTGTTTTCAACTCTCCCGCTGCTGCTAGGTAAGGAACTAAAGTTAGGTGAACCACAATTGCGTTATTGTCTCCTAATTCCCATAACAACTGACGTACAGATTCTATATAAGGCAGAGACTCAATATCTCCAACAGTACCTCCAATTTCAGTAATCACAATGTCATAATCACCTGTTTTACCAAGCAACTGCATACGATCCTTAATCTCATTGGTAATATGAGGAACGACTTGAACCGTTTTTCCTAAAAACTCTCCTCTTCGCTCTTTCTCGATAACAGACAAATACACACGTCCTGTTGTTACGTTGTTCGCTTGAGAAGTTGGTACATTCAAAAATCTTTCGTAATGCCCTAAATCCAAATCTGTTTCTGCACCGTCATCCGTTACGAAACACTCTCCATGCTCATACGGATTTAACGTTCCTGGATCCACGTTGATGTAAGGATCAAATTTTTGAATTGTCGTCGAATAACCTCTCGCCTGCAACAATTTTGCTAGCGATGCTGCTATAATTCCTTTTCCTAAGGATGACGTAACGCCCCCTGTCACGAAAATATACTTAGCTTGTCTCATTTATGTGTTTTTGTTGTGTTGTAAAGAATAAAACTTGGCAAAAGTACAACTTTTCAAACGATTCTTCTAATTTTAGAAGTCGTAAAATAACTTTAAAATTTACTCGTTTCTATATAAAGCGGTTAGCGAACAAAAGAGAAGATCTTCTGATAAAAGAAGTACGCAAATTACTTGTGTTCTATATTTTTAGTTTAAACTATTTCTCTTGCCTCCGCTCTATTCTTCATCTTCCTCAAGTTTATATTTGTTTTTGGCCTTGGATGAACCTATACTTCGCTTCGGTTTCCCATGACCGCTTTTACTTGTCTAATCGCTTATCGATAATACGGTTAAAATAGTCTTGAACAAAGGCTTTACACTTCATCTCAATTGCTTCCATCTCTTTGTTTTTCTGCTTGATTAAATTGTGTTCCAATCCCTTATCATCAATGGCATAAAAACCCGTTGCCTCTTTTCCGTTGAATCGAACGATATAGTTCCCCTCTTGATAGGTGTATTCATTTGCTCCATAATTAATTGTAAACGGCTGAACTACTGTATCATTCAACAAACTTCTCCCCCAACTTCTAAATGGTTTATCGTATCCAATCATATCCAATAAGGTGGGGTATATATCAATTTGCTGGGCCAATTCTTTGTTTACTCCTTTGTAGCGTTCATCTGCAGTATAGAACAAAATAGGCACTGCTGTACGATTGACTAGCTTGCGGTATTCATCGTAATCAATTTGATTGGTATGATCTGCAGTAATGACAAAAATAGTGTTCTCAAACCACGGTTCTTTGCTGCTTTCTTCAAAGAAACGCTTGAATGCATAGTCTGTATAACCTACTGTTTGGTGAATTTGCTGATTTCCTTTAGGGAATTTTCCTTCATACTCCGCAGGTACATGAAATGGTTCATGTGAGGAAACCGTGAATAAGGTCGCAAAGAAAGGACCTTTCTTTTCATTTAAGGTTTGACGCATGTATTGGAAAAAAGGTTCATCCCAAATTCCCCAAGTACCATCAAAATCCTCATCGTTATTGTATTCGGTTTTTCCATAATAATGATCGTAACCCAAGATATTTCCAAAGCCCAAGAATCCCATTGAACCATTAGGAGCTCCGTGAAAGAAAGAGGTATCATATCCCTTTGATTTGAGCGTAGAAACCAACGACTCTATTTTTTGTTTCGGAAATGGCGAAGACGTAAAGGCATCTTTAAATGACGGGATTCCCGCAATAACAGAAGACATCCCGTGAATCGACTTATATCCATTGGCAAATGCATTGGGAAAAATCAAACTGTGTTGGGCCAAAGAATCAATAAAAGGCGTATAACTTTGATAATTCGGAATATTCATGTCTTGATTAAAAGCACCAACATATTCTCTTGCATAGCTTTCTGTAATAAACAACACAATATTTGGCGTAGAAGGCGCTGTTGAGGAATACTGTTTACTTCCGCTAACATACTGATTCAACGTTGCTTCATCCATATACTCCACCTTTTTAAAACTCGTTTTACCAATGGTGCGCAAAATGGCAAAAGGCGTATTTAACACAATATCTGCATGTTCTGGCTTCTCTACATGACGATTGGCATCAATAATATTAAGCGGTCGAGTTGTTTTCTTTAAATCTCCGCGCACACCTGCAATAAATCCAACAGCAACGGCAACAAAGATAACAGCACTCGAAAGGAAGTAGTTCTTTTTCGTTGGCAATTCAAGGGGTCGGGTGAATTTTACGCGTTTGTACAGGTAAACCCACAAAACACAAAGACCAATGCACAAAGCAAATACATGCCAATAGTTGATCAAAAAGTTAAAAAACAACTGCCCTTTATTTGATTCGTGTTCTAAGCTATCAAAAACAGCTATCGTCGTACGTGCATAGATAAAGCGATAGTAGATAAAATCGATGAAATTGGTGGCATATGCCAATAAATTAGGGATAATATAGCTCCAAAATACTACTTTTTGATACCTTTTGCTTGTGCTTTTAAAAATAGGCACAATCGACAATAGGATAAATAAACCATTGACATAAAAAATGGCCATGCGATCAAATGTCAATCCGTGATAGGCTAACTTCAAAAACTGTCCGACCGAATCTACGGCAAGTAAATCACTATTGTAAAAATAGAATAAAACGCGTGCGATAAAGTAAAAAAAGAAGGCCAAAAATAGTCGGTACAATAACACCAATATTTCATTTAATCTAAAGCGATTTGAAAGCATGATAGGTTCCTCATTTAAAAATTGATGTACAAATTTAATTATTTCTAGGGCTTTCGCTATGAGATAAGGTAATTCTTTTTGTGTTTTAGCTGAAGATTTGGAAATTACGCCAAACGAAGGCAAGAATTGATTGACAGTGAACGGTTAAAACTAGTAGAAAACGCAGAAAACTAATATAAAAAACCGATTGTAAATACTGCATTTACAATCGGTTCTTTGTTTCATTACCCTGCCAGAAATCAGCCTAAAGTTTTAAATACAGTGTTATTTTCTCTTTATAAGGCTAAGTACAAAAGGGTTTTATTTTACATGCTTTGTAGACATTCTCTTTACTTCTACAAGCAATCGCTACTACTAGTGGCTATGCCCTCCTCCGCCTTCGTTCTTAATCAAATGGCTTTGCAAATAATATGCCCCTTGGGTTACGATGCTGTATGGGTTGGGCAAAGCTTCGAGAATATCAACTTGGGTATACCCCAACTCCTTTACTCCTGTTTTGACCTCCACGCGTTTGTAGTGAAAGTGCTCTTCGTGTTCTCCCGCCTCTTCAGCAATAAAGATAAACTCCCTTCCATCTGCTTTTACAATCGCTTGATTTGGCAGTGCCTTTACGGTATTTGCTCCTACGTCAATCAAAGCATTGACGTACAAACCAGGTATCAAATTATCGTGTACCTGATCGATGGAAGCATGTGCTATTACGGTTTTTGTACCTGGTTCAAACGCTTTTCCAATACTAAAAATCGTTGCAGTAACCTCGGATCGGTTGATATTCGTCAAGTTAAAAGACACTTTTTGTCCTTCGTGTACATAGGGAAGATCTTTTTCGTAAATCTTTAAATCCAAGTGGATTTTGGAATTGTCAACGAGGGTGAATAAGGTTTGACCATTGGTAATATTCGTTCCAATGCGAATGGGAATCGTTGCTACATTGCCCGTAATAGGCGCAACAATCTTTAAAGATCGTGCAGATCCCGTGCCCACCAAGGCCAATTGATTGGTCAGGGATTGGTACCTCGACTTCTCTATGTGTAATTCGGCCTTTGTTTTTTGATAGGTTTTTTCTGAATTGACATTTTCTGCACGAAGGGTTTCCTGCCTTTTGTACTCCAGCTGTAAATACTCCAAATTGTTTTTTGAAATCTGATAATCCTCTTGTAATTTGATGTACGCTGGACTATCTGCAACGGCTAATACTTGTCCTTTGCTTACTCTATCTCCAATATTGACCATAATCTGCGTAATTGTACCACTCAAAAAAGTGGTTACATCAGCTTGATTTTGTGGTGGTAACTCAGTTTGTCCGTTGACTTTAATCACATCGGATAGGTTTTTGTCCTCCAGTTGTCCCATAACAATTCCTGCTGCCTTCTTTTGAGCCGTAGTTAATTCCACCTCTTTACTGGCGTTTTCATCATCTGTATGGGGTTCTTCCTGTGCAACTTCGGAAGCTACCTTTTGATTTTTATCTTGACAGCCTACAAATGACAAGCTACCTAAGGTAAGCAAAGCGATATATATTCTTTTCATGTTTAATTCGAATTATTGGTTCACTAAATAATGAAGTGTATTGTGTCCTAAATTGTATTGCAATACCGCATCTAAATAATTAATCTGAATGTTCAGTGCTGTTTCCATTGACTGTATGTATTCTACATAGGAAATATCACCGTTGTTATAGGATTTATTAGCGTGATCCTGAATGATAGAGGCATTGCGCAATGCACTCTCCTGGTAATAGTCGATGACAGATTCCTGTGCGTTGATAATTTCCAATTGCTGTTGTACTGCTTCGGACAGTTGTTTTTGAAGGTATTCTTTTTCCAAACTCACCTGTTCAATACTGTAGTTCATCGCTTTTATCTTTTTTGATTGACTACCAAAAAAAAGGGGAATTGAGATTCCTAGGGTATAGCTAGGAATGCGCAACTCTCTTCCGTAATTTGTGCCATTGGCGCGCAATCCTGCTTCGGATTCTATCGCATAGCCCAAAGTAATATCGGGCAACAAGAGCGATCGTTCCATACTGCGCATTGCTTCTATGCGTTCAATCTCCTTTTTTGCTACTTGTAAACTGTTGTTTTCTTCTAAATCAAACACTTCCAACGGATTGTGCTTGTCGTATTTTAGCGCCTCCTCCATCAATTCAAAATCGACTTCCAAATTCAAATAGGCCTTAATTTTTGATTTTTCATTTTGTAAAAACGTTGCATTCTGCGTAAGCAATACACTGATTTCCTGTTCTTTCGCTTGTGCGACATTGCTTTCCATCAAAGTTGTTTCTCCTGTTTCATAGCGCAATTTGGCCGATTTTGAAAAGGCTTTTAGCAAGGTAAACTGCTGTTCCAACAACTTCTTTTTAGACTGTGCGTACAGGATATTTTCCCAGGTTTGTCGAATCTCATATTCAATGCCAATCGTTTTTCCTTGCATTTGCAGTTCTGCACTTTCGTAATCTTTATGCAACACTTGCTTCTTTTTGCTATAGGTAAACGGACTAAATGACTGACTCACCGTTAGGTTAACGTCTTTCTGTCCTTTGCCGTTCAAATAGCCAAATCCCATCGATACATCTGTTTTGGGAATGTCATAGGCGGTTTTAACGAGTTGCTCCTGACTTAAAACATGGGCCTTTGCTGCTTTTAGTCCTTGGTTATTTTCACGGGCTAACGTTAAAGCTTGTTCCAGTGAAATTTTCGTTTTCACCGTGTTTTGGGATGGGTTTTGAGCTTGCGCAAATCCAGCAGTCAAACCAAAGAAAAGCGTCAAAACAACACTTGTGTTAGACGTTCCTTTGCTTCGCTTTCCAAAACCTCTTTCTTCGTAATAGTAGATAATTGGCAACACGATTAAAGTCAATAATGTTGCGGTAATTAATCCTCCGATCACCACTGTTGCTAAGGGTTTTTGCACTTCTGCACCGGCACTAGTACTCAAAGCCATAGGTAAGAATCCCAAGGATGCAACAGAAGCGGTCAACAAAACGGGGCGCAAGCGAATTTTAGTCCCCTCTATAATGCGTTCATATAGTCCCATACCTTGTTCTTTTAATTGATTAAATTGACCGATTAGTACAATACCATTTAAAACGGCTACTCCAAATAGGGCGATAAATCCAACCCCAGCGGAGATACTAAACGGCATATCGCGCAACCACAAGGCTGCAACGCCTCCTATTGCGGAGAGCGGAATGGCTGTAAAAATGATTAGGGATTGCTTGACAGACTTAAACGTGAAATACAACAATACAAATATGAGCGCCAAAGCAATTGGGACAGCAATCATCAGGCGATTGGTTGCTTCTACTAAATTTTCAAATTGTCCACCATAGGTAATATAATAACCCTCCGGAAGTTCTAATCGCTCGTCCAAACGCGCCTGAATATCGTGTACTACACTTTTCACATCGCGTTCTTTTACGTTGAATCCCAACACGATGCGTCGTCGTCCGTCTTCACGGCTAATTTGCTGTGGACCATCTTCATAGTCGATCTCTGCAACCTGGCTCAACGGAATTTGCTGACCATCTGCCAAAGGAATAAAGAAGTTTTTTAAATTTTCAATATCCGATCGCGACTCTTGGTCTAAACGCACGACCAATTCAAATCGCTTTTCTCCTTCATACACCAAGCCGGTTGTTTCACCTGCGAATCCCGCGCGAATAATCTGACTGATATCGGCAATTTTCAATCCGTAAAGCGCCAATTTATCTTTGTCGTACTTAATGGAAATTTGTGGCAATCCCGTTACGCGTTCTAATTTTGGACTAGAAACCCCAGGTATGTCAGCAATGATCCCATTGATTTCGTCCCCAATACTCGCCAATCGATCCAAATCTTCTCCAAATACTTTGATCGCTACATCACTGCGAACACCCGTCATCAATTCGTTAAAACGCATTTGAATCGGCTGTGAAAATTCAGTCGTTACACCGGGAATCTCTTCCAAGGCAGCCTCCATTTTATCAATGAGCTCTTGCTTTGTTTTGGCCGAGGTCCACTCTTTTTTGTCTTTCAAGACAATAATCATATCCGCCGCTTCCATAGGCATGGGATCTGTTGGAATTTCAGCGCTTCCGATCTTAGAAATCACCATCTTTACCTCGGGGAATTGCTCCATTAAGATCTGTTCGGCCTTAGTGGTCGTTTCGATTTCTTGTGATAGGGAACTACCCGATGAAATAATAATATGCGTCGCTAAGTCTCCTTCGTCCAAGGTTGGAATAAACTCGCCTCCCATTTTGCTAAACACAACCAAAGCCAGGGCAAATAAACCAAAAGCAACCACTAAAACCAGGCGCTTCACTTGGAAGGCTTTTTCTAAAATAGGTTTGTATCCACTATACAATTTGTCGATTAATTTATCGCTAAAATTCGGCTTTACTTTTCCTGCTTCTTTCTTTAAAAACAAAGCTGAAGCCATAGGAACATAGGTCAACGACAGAATAAAAGCACCTAGAATTGCAAAGGACACCGTCATCGCCATGGGACCAAACATCTTACCTTCAATACCCGTTAGGGCTAAAATTGGCAAATACACAATCAGAATGATGATTTCTCCAAAAGAAGCACTTGTTCGTATTTTGGAAGCTGCAGTATACACTTCCGCATTCATTTCCTGCTGAGAGAGTTTTCTGTTTTTCCCCAAATGCAGTCGATGGACAATAGCCTCAACTATGATAACTGCACCATCGACGATTAAACCGAAATCTATTGCTCCCAAACTCATGAGGTTTCCACTAACGCCAAACAGCTTCATCAAACTAATGGCAAACAACAAAGACAAGGGAATCACCGAAGCCACAATCAACCCAGCACGCCAATTTCCCAAGAGTAAAACCAAAACAAACACAACGATCAACGCCCCTTCTACTAGGTTTGTTTTAATGGTATTTACGGTTTTATCAATGAGTTTGGTACGGTCTATAAACGATTCAATGGCAACGCCTTCAGGCAAAGTTTTTTCAATTTGCGTCATTTTTTCCTTGACTAATTTCACCACTTCCTGTGTGTTCGCGTCTTTTAGCATCATCACCATGCCACTCACATCCTCGCCTTTTCCGTCTTTGGTTACGGCTCCATAGCGAATGCTACTCCCAATTTTCACTTCCGCTACATCACGTATTAAAATTGGCGAACCATTTACCGTTTTAACTACGATTTTCTCAATGTCCTCCATCGACTGAACCATCCCTATACTGCGAATAAAATAAGCATAGGGCTTTTTGTCAATATAAGCACCCCCCGTATTCTCGTTATTTTGTTCTAAAGCGTCGAAAATTTCAAGAATGGAAGTATTCATACTTTTGAGTCGATCAGGCTGTACAGCCACCTCATATTGTTTCAAATGTCCCCCCAAAGTGTTGACTTCTGCGACACCTTTTACCCCAATGAGCTGAGGTTTGATAATCCAATCTTGAATGGTACGCAAATCCATACTGTTGTATTGAGCTTCATACCCCTCTTTGGGATAAACAACATATTGATATATTTCTCCCAAGCCCGTACTAACAGGAGCCAACTCAGGCGTTCCTACATTTTTGGGAATTACTTCCTCTGCGGCTTTCAGATTTTCGTTAATCTGATTTCTCGCCCAATAAATATCGGTATCTTCTGTAAAAACAACGGTAACTACGCTCAAGCCAAAGCGACTGATCGAGCGGAGTTCGGTAATATTAGGGATAGGTTTTACCGCTTGTTCAATGGGATAAGTAATAAACTGCTCTACCTCTTGCGTTGCCAAAGTAGGTGAGCTCGTAATAATTTGCACCTGATTATTCGTAATATCAGGCTGTGTATCCATAGGCAAATGCATCAAAGAATAACTTCCTACTGCGATGATTCCCAGCACAAAGAGTCCTATAATGAATTTGTTTCGGATACTAAATTGAATGATTTTATCTAGCATCTTGGTATAAATATAAAGGGTAATAAAAGTGTTAACCTCTAAGGAGGTTCACGTTCATTAATCGATAAATTTATACGAGCTTAGGCGGTTGCCAGATGTGATAAACGAGGCTTTCTACAAAAGGATAAGGGTGTATTGTTTTCGCTGTACGAATCGTTTGCACAGGAATATCAAGTACGTAAAGCGATAAGCTTATGTTCACTGATACAGCACAACATACACATGCACAAAACGGAGAACATGCATCAAGCGCATCGGAACTGTGATTTACTTCGGTCACATGATCTGCCACATTCTCCACTTGGGGCACAGATGAAACATATCTATCCGCACATGGATAGAACGAAATAACCAAAACGATTATCGCTAAAAGTAAAGATACTATGTAATTGTATTGTTTCATCCCTACAAAAATAGCAAGAGTTTTTTAATTATAATACATATTCCCGCCTCTTTGCAACAGGATTGCAATACAAAGTATGATAAAAATAAATTTGGCATCATCTTTGTACAATGTTAAATATAAAAATTATTTAAAATTACCGTAACACAGTTCAAAAAATAATTTATTTTTGACATTCTGAGGAAAACAATAATACCCAAAATAGCCCGCTAGAAATAGCAAAAACAACAAACAACAAATGAATTAGCCTTTTCTTTCCCAGGAAAAGGCTTTTCTCTTTTTCTCAATCAACTGATTAATCAAAAATATGAGTCAATTTTACATTTTCACCGGTGGTCCTGGCAGCGGGAAGTCGTCTGTGCTTGAAGCTCTTGCCTCAATGGGATACACCACAGTTCCTGAAGTGGGACGTGCTATCATCAAACAGCAAATGCAAGAAGGAGGGGAAGCACTTCCTTGGCTGAATAAACAGCTTTTTTTTGAACAAATGCTCCATCAATCACAGACTGATTACCACAAGCAATCGAAAGATGTGCTTACTTTCTTTGATCGCGGCTTACTCGATAGTATTGGTTATGCCACCCTAGAAGAACTCCTTATCTCTCCCCTCCACCTCGACCTAGCGCAAGCGACAATCTATGCTCCTCTGGTTTTTATTTTTCCTCCTTGGCAGGCAATTTATCAAAACGACACAGAGCGTAAGCAAGACTTTGAACTCGCTGTTCGAACTTATGAAACCATGCAACTTACCTACCAAAGATTTGGGTATCAACTCCTAGAGGTACCCTGCACTTCTGTCGAAAAAAGGGCAGAATTTATTGTAAATTCTCTCCATTTAAACCAATAGATGAACTACCTTTACGCATGAAATAACATAGGTTATTTTGTATTGTATGGAACTTGATATTATCTTCTATCTGTGTATAGTTGCTTTTTGTGCTGGCTTCATTGATGCTATTGCTGGCGGCGGTGGACTAATTCAAACGCCTCTAGGGCTTGCCTTACTGCCTGCACTTCCCGTATCTTCTGTTATTGGTACACTAAAAATACCCGCTTTTTCAGGAACGGCTATTGCTGTACTCCAATACCTCAAGCGAACCAAAATTCAATGGTCGTATTTTTTACTGCTAGCCATCCTATCTTGCGCAAGTGCCTTTTTCGGCTCTTATACGCTAACGATAGTAAACAACGACTTTATGAAGCCCCTACTGCTCATCATTCTCGTTCTACTCTGGGTGTTCACCTATTTTAAAAAAGACTTTACAAAGAAACATTTAACTGAAATAACGGCCAAAAAAAGATATACCTATGGCATCATCATCGCATTGCTTATTGGTTTTTACGATGGATTTATTGGTCCCGCAACGGGAACCTTCTTTATCATGGGATTCGTCTTCTTAATCGGGTTCGACTTTTTTAAAGCTTCTGCATACGCTAAACTCATCAATCTATTTACCAATTTAGGAAGCATTTGCCTATTCTTATTAAAAGGACAGATCATCTGGTCCGTGGCTCTTCCTATGGCCGTTTGCAACGGAATTGGTGGGTATTGCGGCGCCAAATTAGCCATCCTAAAGGGACAACAATGGGTGCGCTATGTGTTCTTATTTATTATGCTAATCGCAATAGGTAGATTTGGCTATGAAGTGATTGTTTGATTTTTTCGGCTTTCGGCTTTTGTTGTTTGCCTTTTGGGTAGATTAATCTTTTACAAAGCAAGATATCTTGTAATTAAAAATATTCTTTTTACTATGCTTTTATATTTTTACCTCATTTTGTAAGCAAATAAATATCTTTAGTTACACTTCTAGCATTTTGCCAAACATCTAATTATTCAAAGTAATAGGTATACATATGGGATATTAAAATAATTATCCTATCATAAAGCAAAACGCATTCTGTTACTTTAGCTACTAAATAGTGAAAAAAGTGGGTATATAATTCTTTCCTGATGAATATACAAAGTAGAGAAGGAAAATGAAAACTTGAATTAATCGATTTTTAATTTGTAAAAAGTATTTCATCGTTTCTCATACAAGTATATTTTTCTTACAAATTGTGGGCTCACCAAAAGCCAAACACCAAAACTACCTACCTAGATCTTCCTCAATCTTTTCTCTATCCTTAGCACTAATCCACAGCTGTCCAATTTTAGACATACGGATTCGCGTTAATACATCTTTTGTACGCCCGTAATGGTGAAACAACGCATAGAGTAAAATACCTATACCCAGTATATTTAAAAAGCCGAAAATAATTTTATTTGATGCGAGAATTGCATTGAGTTGTACGATGCTAAGGTTGAGATTTCCACCAGATTGAATCAGTAAAACATCATCCAAATACAAGGCGAGGTTATTCAAACTCTGCACTTGTAGTTTGTATTGCAACCACGTAAATAGCGAACTAAAAATCCCCAAAGAAATAAACGTACGCCACAACAATACGAAACCTATTAAACTCAACAAGCTAGGGATATCCAATTGATCTAGTGTGTAGTACCAAATCACAATAAACAAAATACTCATTCCCATACCCTTGAAAAACATCGGCAAGAGCCACAGCTCATAATTTAGTTCAGGCACCATAAAGAAATACATCATAACCGTATACAACATAAAGGAAGCAAACCCAACGAAAGTCAACATACGGATGGGAATGAGGCGATTGAACCATTGGTAAGCGATAATAGCACCAACGATTAGCCCGGGAATCATCATCATATTCAACGATGCGTTAGTCAACGCATTATAGCGCAATACCCCCATTGCAAATGTATTTTGTAAGTTGGTGGTTGCTAAATACATCCCCAAAAAGAATAGCATCACAATACCATGTCTCACATTGTTCTTTTTAAATGCCTTTAGAGACAAAAAGGGACGAGTCAACAGCTGTTGTCGAAAGAAAAAAACAAAAGCCAAGAGTACAAAAGACACTGTTGCGTATTGAATATGCAGAGAATTAAACCAATCTTGTTGTTTGCCAAAGGCCAAGATATACCCCAAAATCATAAAGGCACTGACATACAACAATACGCTTATCCAATCGATGTAAAACAAAGGCACTTTTCGCATAAAGCGCTGATTGTGTTGAAAGAGCAAACACAGTAGTGCAGTTAATAAGCACAAAGAGGCGTAAAGCAAATAGGCAAATTGCCAATTAGAATAGTAGGATATTTTGGTTATATAGTATCCTGCGATTTGGGTGACAATCAAAACGGCAGTATAGAAAATGCTGTAAAACCGGCCTCTATTGCCATCTTTTGATAAAATAAACATCAAAGGAAGTACAACTTCCATCATACCGAGCATTTTAAATAGGCCGATTAAAAAGGAAGCGCCAATAATTACTTGTGGCTGATGAGTAGTTCCCATCACCATATACAAAAGTGCAATTCCCGTTAAACTGCCCACTAAAATTTCTTTGGTTCGAAAACGAGCTTTGATGCGGACAATCAAGGGCATAACCGTTCCCATGCCTACTACACTCGCATAATTTGCCCATAAATAATACTCACTCATTGCCCCTGTACTCCCTACCAGAAAGGTAATATTGGGTGTATAAATGGCGCTTACACCAAAGAAAATCAGTGCAATTACCACAAGAAGCAATAACATAACAGGTTTGGGAACCCAGGAGTGAAATAAACCTTGATTATACATAAATTGGTGGTTGTACTACTTATTTTTGAGTTGGACGTTCATATTCATTCCCGCTTTTAAGCGGTTAATTTCTTCTTCTTTATTTGCTGGAGTAAACTCAATACGCACGGGAATGCGCTGTTGTACTTTAACGAAATTACCCGTTGAATTGTCTGTTGGCATGCTAGAATAACGATTGCCTGTTGCAGCTGAAATAGCTGTCACAACCCCTTCAAATTGCACTCCACGTACTGCGTCAGCTGTCATGGTTAAAATTGTTCCGATTTGGATATCGGGCATTTGCGATTCTAAGAAGTTCGCAGTTACCCATTTATCGTTGTCGCGTACGATAGTTGTAATTTGCTGACTTGGGTTGAGCAGTTGGCCGACGCTGATATATCGTCTGCCTATGGTTCCGTCATAAGGGGCGCGAATCACCGTATAAGACAAATTGAGTTGCGCCATATCTAACATCGCCTTGGTGCGTTTGATATCGGCCTCGTTTAACGCCAATCGCGTATCTATTTCTGACACAGACAATCGCGAGGTGGTTTGTTGCTTTTTTAAGGCTTCATAGGCCGCTTTCGCTGCTTCATACTCTGTACTCACCTGATCGTATTGTTGTTGGGTTACGGCCTCCGCATCAACTAAGTGTTGAAAGCGTTTTTTATTTTGCTCCGCATTCCACAAACGCGCTTGTGCTCCTTGTATATTCGAATCAAAAACACCAATCGAATTACTTGCCGTTTGTCTAGCGGATAGCGTAACTTCTTTGGCGGCAAGCGCACTTAAATACGCCGCCTCCGCTTGTTCTACTTGGGTGCGGATCTCACTGTCATCCAAAAGAACCAACGTATCCCCCTGTTTTACGCTTTGGTGTTCAATAAATCGAATTTCTTTAATATAAGCCGAAACACGAGTGTTAATCGGATTAATATACTCCTCTACTTGAGCTGATTCGGTATAATCCTTATCTCCAATGTGAAAGTATTTGGTTAATAGCCAATAAAAAGCAAAGGCAATAACCAAAAAGGTCAAGGTATTTAGCAAAATAATTTTTCGCTTTTTAGTGACTTCTTGCTTGTGATTAATGGTAATCGGACCACTTTTTTTCGGTTGTGTTTCCGTAGGTGCTGTAGTAGTATTGTCTGTTTGTTCCATGTGAATAGTCGTTCGTTTCTTACAACGTTCCCGTTGCTTTTACTAAACTGTAGTATTGATAAAGTACTTGTATCTGAGCGTTAGCATAGTTCAATTCTGCTTCGAGTTTGGCATTTGTAGCGTCTGTCATTTCCGCTTGAATCGCCAATTGGTTGTAGTATTTGGACTCAATAATGCGGTAATTTTCCTGGGCCAACTGCTGGCTTTTTTGTAGTAAACTCGCCTGCTGAATTGATTCTTCGTATTTAGTATAAGCGGCGTGTACGCTCATTTCAACTTGTTGCATCGCCCATACTTTGGTCTCTTCCGCCTTTTGTTTTTGCAAGCGTTCTAACTTGATCTTTTTAGGTGCTTTATACAAATTGTCCAAGCTGTAATTTAACGATACCCCAACCTGCCATGTATTGGTATACATATCTAAAACTGGGGTTGACGTCGTCATCGGTCTACTCATCGAATAGCCTCCCACTGCAGCTAGAGCAGGATATTGATCCGTTTTGGCTAGCTCAATTTTTTTATCGGCAACAACTACCGCTTGATCCGATAGTTTTAAGGTTGGATGTTGCGCATAAGCAACATTCAAATACTCCTCATACATTCCTAGCAGTTCTTTTTCTTCCATCCCTTCGGAAGGTAGAATTTTCGTTTGCGTATCTAATCCCAAGGCAATTGCTAAATTGTAGTTGACAATCGACAGCATATTGTTGACCACCAACAGCGCTTGATCGATGTTTTGCAACGCCAACTCGGCGCGAATGACTTCATTACGCGTCAACATTCCTTGGCTGTAAAACTGCTTGACATTTTCCAATCGAATCTGTCCCAGTTGTTTATTATTCTGATAGACTTGTTGCTGATTGATGAGCTTATAAAGGTCTAAATAGTTGGAAATCACTAAAAACTTAATGCTTTGTTGGTCGTTCATCCAATCCAACTCGGCCAATTGTTCACCAATTTTCGCAAGTTCAATGGATTTTTTAATCGCTCCCCCTTTGTATAGAAGTTCCGATGCCTGAATAGCATAAGAATTGCCAAAATGCGGTATGTCTGTTGTCGTTACTTTAGAGAAGTCTCTATCGAGAATTAAGGCATCCCCCAAATAAGCTGCTGTTGCAGAAACACCAATTGTCGGAAGTTGGGCTAGTTGGGCTATTTGGGTTTGTTGATTGGCAATATTTTTTTGTTGAGCACTGATTTTCAACTGTTGATGATTGGCTAATGCTAGCTCTATAGTTTCTTCTACTGTTAGTTTTTTGGGAAGTTGCTGTCCGTATCCCCAAGTAGTCGAAAGCAATAAACCGGCAAAACCACCAAAAATTGTGCGCCATTTACTTTTCATTCTTTCCTTTGTTTTAGGCTGACAAAGTTAAAAGCTATCGAAAGCAGGCACAATGATTGAAATTATCAATAAGATGTTCAAAAGTACTATTTCACACTATTAAACGAGGCTCTATATTGCGTTGGACTCATGTTTTGATGTTTTTTAAAGAAGTGAGTAAAGGCATATTGATCGCTAAAATGCAAGGTTGTCGCAATTTCTTTGAGCGAATTTGTTGATGTACTCAGCTGTGCTTTAGCCTCATTGAGAATAAATTCGCTAATAATTTGATTGGGCGTGCGCTGTGCTACTTCTTTTACAACGGCACTGAGATAACGGATAGAAATATGCATAGCATCCGCATAAAACTGAACACTTTTCTCTTGCAAATAGTGATCGGAAACCAAATGAAAGAAATCGTAGGCCAATTTTTCTTGCCGATTGAGTTGCTGTACTTGTTCTTCGTGCAAAGGAGTGACGATGCTAACCAAATGATACAACATGACGTTGAAATAGTTCTGGATAATCTGCTCTGCATAGGCAATCTCCTTGTAATGTTGGGTATAATAAGTCAACAATGCAAGGTTGTTCCAAAATACGGCAAACTCCTGTGCTGGAATAGTAAAAATACGTTTCAATTGATTTTTCAGGTCTTTGTAGACTTTTACACGATTGAGCTGAAAAGTACTGTGCTCTACAAAATCGCGATCATATCCCATCAGGCGAAATTGTGTATGAGGTTCAATCTCTAAAATCTCATAGACGTATTTGGTGTTGATTAAGAGAAAGGAAGCACTGCTCACTTCAATTTCTTGAATTTGTTCCTTCATGCGTACCCTTCCCTTGTATACAAATAATATAGAAGATCGCTTAGGACGATAGGGACGCCCTGGATAGGCCGTTTCAAATATGGTTTCCTCCGTATATATGCGAAGTGCCTCATAGTGTTCCGTCTCTTGTTCTTTTGTATCTGCCATCGTATTGCACATTGAGTGCACAAAGTACAAAATGATTCTATAGGTTGTTCGCTTTGTCCACTACAAAAATAAAAAGATCAAATACTTAGGCTTTAAAATCGCGTTTTCCATATGTATTTCAAATAATCATCCCTTTTTTCCCCTAAATAATTCGAAATAGGTACGTTTTTTGAGAAGTATAAAGTAGTGGTTTGCTTGGTCGACATACTCCGGGAAAAGGAAGAAATGTTAAAAAATCGAGATGTTGACCAAATGCAAACTGCTAGAGTTCTTTATACCCGCTTCAAGATCTCATTATTTTTACTACTATTTGTCATCAAAACACAGCTTAAAACCTGTGTTTACTAAATTGTTCTTCTATCTTTTTAGTGACAAATAGTAGTTTATTTTTGTAAGCTAACAGTAGAACTAGCTTGAACTTCTTTTCTGTTTTTTGTATCCATTTATCATGTCTCTTGTTATAGCCTATTTCTTGGGTGTGAAACAGCTTCAACTCTTGTGCTTGCTATTTTATCTAATTCTAAATAGCAAGTTCGAGACTAAGCGAACTAGTATTGCCACCTATTAAAGCACTATATTTGCATGCTTTTTTCTTTTTTGATAAACACAAGGTCAAAAAAGTAAGCGCCTCATCTAGAACATTCAATTATGGAAACAAAGTTAACGGTACCTTTTTCAAGGTATGAAAAGTTTGTCATCTTTATACTCGCTATTACTCAATTTACTGTCGTTTTAGACTTTATGGTCATGGCTCCTTTGGGAGATTTACTGCTAAAGAGTTTGGCTATGGATACGCAAGATTTTGGAATTGCGGTATCGGCATACGCTTTTAGTGCTGGAGCCTCGGGCTTATTAACTGCTGGATTCGCCGATAAATTTGATCGCAAGAAATTATTGATGTTCTTCTATATCGGTTTTATTGTTGGAACACTGTTCTGTGGATTGTCCTACTCTTATGAAACCTTAGTTGCTGCTCGCATCTTTACGGGCTTATTTGGCGGGGTAATAGGTTCCATCTCCATGGCAATTATCACGGATATTTTTAGCCTACAGCAACGTGGACGTGTGATGGGATTCATCCAAATGGGATTCGGAGCTAGCCAAGTATTGGGCATCCCCATCGGTCTTTACATCGCCAATAAATGGGTATGGGAAGCGCCTTTTTTCCTAATTGTCGCACTCTCAATTGGTATCGCTCTGCTTATTTTTCTTTACCTGCGTCCTGTTAATGCACATTTGGCACTACAACAAGAAAACAAACCACTGATTCACTTGTGGAATACCCTCAAAAACAAAGAATATCGCATCGGTTTTGTTGCAACTACTTTTTTATCCGTTGGTGGTTTTATGATGATGCCCTTCGGAACCATATTTGCCGTAAATAACTTAGGCGTACACCCCGATCAATTGCCGCTACTCTTTATGGTTTCCGGTGTTACCTCTCTCGTGTTTATGCCTTTTATTGGTAAACTAAGCGACAAAATGAATAAATACCTCCTTTTTAGCATTGCTTCTTTCTGGTTGATGCTCGTTTGTGTAGTTTATACTAATATGGCGCAAATTCCGCTTTGGTTAGTTATGCTGATCAACATTTTAATGATGTTTGGAATCATGAGTCGAATGGTACCTTCCTCTGCCCTAACAAGTGCGGTACCTGAAGGAAAAGATCGAGGTGCTTTTATGAGTATCAACTCCTCGATTCAGCAAATCTCAGGGGGAATCGCCGCTGCAGTAGCTGGTTTAATCGTTTACCAAGAACACAAAAATAGCCCACTCATGAACTACGACATCGTTGGTTATGTCGTAGTCGGGGTTTCTTGTTTGAGTATTGTGCTCATGTATCGCGTGAATCAATTGATTAAAACGAAGCGATAAACTACTAGCTATCAGCCGTTAACCACTCTTCTGCATCGTGATAACCGAACACACAAATTTCGGGATGGTTTACAACAAACGCTTTTAATCGTTCGAGGGTTAGAAGGCGTTGTGTATTGTCTGCGGCTCTTGCCTTGGTCAATTCGTGTATTGGATGCGCGTCATCTGTTAATTCTGCGCGCAGATAATAAGCATCCCCCACGTAAAAATAGGTTTGATCTTCCACAGTAAAAGCGATACCACAATGCCCCAATGTATGTCCAAATAAGGGAATCAAGGCAAGAGATAAGTCGGGATGTAGTGCTAGATTCCTCGCTTCAAACCCAAACCAAGTCGTCGTTGTAGGCCTATAAGTTTGAATCAGGGGGCGATGTTGCAAAACAAAGTTGAGATACCTCTCTTCTGGCTTGTAAAAACTTTCTAGTTCTTCTACTCCAACGTGAACTTTGGCTTGCGGAAAATCGAGTAATCCACTACTGTGATCACAATCTAAGTGCGACAATACAATATCAGTGACGTTCAAGGGATTTAGTCCGAGATGTTCCATTTGTTCTTTAGCAGATTGGATGGCATCGAACTTGAATCCCACTTGTTGAATCAGCAATTCATCAAAATGAAGATGAGGATGAGCTATATCACAGCTACTAATACCGGCATCTAATAAGATCAATTGGTCCTCAATTTCGATTAGGACGCAATGTCCAATGGCACGGTCTCCTGTTGGAGATAGAATTTCAACGCAATTTAAGTGATGTACTTTCATTTGTTCTCTAGTTAAATGAGCAACAAACTACGCCTATTTGTAGGACAAAAAATAGAACAAAAACGACACGATTTAGTGGGAGATAATTCGCAATCGACTACTGTTTAGTACTTCTCTTTCATTATACATCCACTGTTTATCCATAAATGCTTTAGGCGTATAGCCAGAATAGGATTTAAAAAAGCGTCCAAAATGAGCTTGATCAGCATACCCTAGCGCATAAGCCAGTTCAACAATTTTTATATCTGGTTGTTTTTGCAAGTGATAGGCTGCCTGTTGAAACTTGAGCAACTGTTTATAGGCTTCAAAACTCAAGCCTACATACGCTTTAAAATCACGTTGAAACTTGCGAGTAGAGACGCGGTAGATTTGAGCCACTTGCTGGCTAGAAGAATTGAAATACGCCTCAAAATTAGCGATTATCGGAATGACAGATGGAAGGTGCTCTCGACAGAGAAAAGCGCTGAAATAGGCATTAAAATAAGAAATAAAGGAGGTATAATCGGTAAGCTCTAGCAGGGGATCAATGCTTAAATCGAGAAAGAAGTCTTGCGCGTCCAAACAGCAGTCTGTTAGGGTGGAGGCATCCATTCCTGTCATTTGCTTCAAGGCATAAGGCTGAAATTGAATCCCAAAAAACAAAGTGTCCGCTGCACATGCATTCAAGCAGAATCCCTTAGATTTTTGTCCGTAGAGAAAACACAGCGGCAAAGCCTCAGTTCCTCTAAACAAACCTGAGGTTCCTTGTACATGTTGAAGGATTAAACCGGGATATCCGTCAGAAAAAATACGATAGTTTGGATGTTTGGCACAGGCTGCATCAGCATACCAATAACTTTTAATCAAAAAGCGCAGATGAGGAGGAGGATCAAACAGTTGTATATTCATCGCTACAGGAGTTAAACGATAAATTTAAGAAGATAATACAGCGCTAGAAACGTATTTTTCGAATATTTTTTTTGCTTTTTTCTTCGTCACCTCTTTTTTATAGGTATCGTGTTCAGAAAGATAGACTACAGGGGCCTTTTTACACATGCCTTGACATTTCATTTTACACAAGGCATAATCAGCTTCCATTCCGCTTTCTGCGAGCAGGTCTGCAAAGCAAGCTTTGGCTTCTTCATTGTAGCGGCAACATTTTTTTCCATCGCAAACGAAGATTGTTCGCTCTCCTTTCTTAACTTTACTCATCTGACCAACATTTGTTGCAAATATATGGTTATATTTATCTATTCTAAATAAATTTTTAGTTAAAAATGCGCCCAATAAAAGTAAGATACTACCTTTTCGGATTTGTTATATTCTTGATACTAAAAAACATACTAACAACGAATCCCCAATGGGTTGAGCAATACTATACACAGGGAGTTTATAGGTTTTACTTGCGTATCATCACGGCTTGCACCAACCTCTTCCCTTTTTCCGTAGGTGATGTACTCTACTTTGGTGTAGGGGTATTTCTCTTGTGGAAGATCCGTCAAATATGGAAGAAACACCCTCAGTTCAACAAGCGAATGCTCGCCTATGGGGGGTTAGTTGTCAAAAGTTGTTTGCTCTTTTACATGGCCTTTACCTTGTTATGGGGATTAAACAACTACAGTCTTCCTCTAAGCACACAACTCGACCTACAGCAAGGGTATTCCAAAGAAGAACTTCTGGATTTAACCCAGCAGTTGATAGGAGCGACAAATGATTTACAGCTGACCATTACCCGTGATACCCTCACCCCTGTTGTGATTCCTTTTGATAAAAAACAAATGCTAGCAGATGCCGAGCTTGGCATACAATCCTTGAGTAGATCTACCCAATGGTTTGCGTATGACAACCAAAAAGCCAAAGGATCTTTGTACAGCTTGCCTCTTACTTATATGGGGTTTTCAGGTTATGTCAATCCGTTTACGCTCGAAGCACAGGTCAATACCAAAATTCCCGCATCTACTTTTATCGTCACTTCTTCCCATGAAATTGCGCATCAAGTGGGGTATGCCAAAGAGAGTGAGGCTAATTTTATCGGTTTTCTGGCAGCAAAACAACAGCAAGACCTTCGCTATCAGTATTCGGCTCATATCTTTGCCCTGCGCTATTGCCTCAAAGCGCTTGAATCAGAACAAACAGAAGAAGAATTCAACGCCATATGGCAAAGTATACACCCTGGTGTACATACCAATTTAATGGAGAATACGCTGTTCTGGCAGTCGTACAAATCAACTACCGATGCCGTATTCAAATTCATCTACAGCAACTTTTTGAAAATCAATAATCAAAAAGAAGGCATACGCTCTTACAACAAATTCATTGATCTCTTGATACACTACAATAAAAAAGAGCCTATTTTCTAAACAGGCTCTTTTAATTTATTCATCTTTGCTTCTAAAGCTTTCTTCATTTCTTCTCTTATACGGACGTACGATTAAACGCGCTTGACGATCAAACATCAAATAGTTATACATCCAGTTCCAGAACACCAAGAATTTATTTCTAAATCCGATCAAAGACATCAAATGCACAAACATCCATACAAACCACGCAAAGAATCCACTGAAATGGAAGTTTGGTAAATCCACTACGGCTTTATTTCTACCAATGGTCGCCATAGATCCTTTATCGTTATACGCAAATTTCTTTAGTGGTTTTCCGTCTCTCAACTGAATTAAATTCGTCGCTAATAACTGTCCTTGTTGAATCGCAGGCTGTGCCATCATCGGATGTCCCATTGGCGATTTCTCTGTAATCATCGCTGCTACATCACCGATGGCAAAAATATCTGTAAATCCTTCTACTTGGTTGTATTCATTTACTTTTAATCGATTTCCTCTTTGAATCACATCAGCCTCAAATCCATCGATCACAGCTCCCATTACACCTGCTGTCCAAATCACTGTTTCGGCTTTAAATTCTCTTCCTGATTTGGTTACCACTGTCTTGCCGTCGAAATCTGTTACAATTTCATTGACCCAAACATTCACACCTAGTTTTTCTAAAAATTCTTGTGCTCGACTCGAAGACTTGTCTGACATGGCATCCAGCACTTTAGTCCCCCCTTGGATGACATTAATCTCCATTTGGCGGATATCTAAATCGGGATAGTCTTTGGGCAACACGTGTTTCTTCATCTCAGCTAAAGCACCTGCAAGCTCCACTCCTGTTGGTCCTGCCCCTACAATAACGAAATTCATCAACGCGCGTTTTTCCTTTTCATCATTAGTCAATAGCGCTTCTTCAAAGTTTTCCAACACCAAACTCCTGATATTCAACGATTGTGGAATCGTTTTCATCGCCATACTGTTTTGTTGAATGGCTTTGTTGCCGAAGAAATTGGTTTTAGATCCCGTTGCAATGACTAAATAATCAAAAAATATAGTTCCGATATCGGCAATAACTTTTTTGTTTTCCGTATCAATACGCTGTACTTGGGCAACGCGAAAGAAAATACCTTCATAATTCTGAACCACTTTTCGGATCGGAAACGCAATAGAACCCGACTCCAACCCTCCTGTAGCTACTTGATACAGCAACGGTTGAAACGTGTGATAATTGTGTTTGTCTAATAGTACGACCTGAAAATTTTTGTTCTTCAATTTTTTAGCTAATGCTAATCCACCAAATCCACCTCCAATAATTACTACTCTCGGGCGATTCGATGTAGGAATATTCATCATAACTACGCTATTTTATATGACAAATTTACGACTATTTATCAAGTTTTGCGTTTCCCATTGCCACTTCTTCAACAATCCGAATATTATATTTTATTATCTACACAAAAAATAAGGCTTATTCCTATTTAATCGACAAAAAAAGAGCATTAAATTATCGATTCAGAAAAATTAACGAGAATAAACGCCCTTTTTTACATTTAGGAAAAAAAGTGGTTTAAAGAAAAAATTAACACTCTCAGCCCTTTATTTTCCGCGCTTTTCATCCCATTCACTCCTAAGAATAGCCACAAAAAAAAACTGACCTCAAGGTCAGTTTTACTTCGTTTAAAAGTTGTTTCGAATGTTTCGAATCAACGGTTCAAGTCCATTTAATTTTAACTCGTATACCAAGGCCAATTGTTGCCCTAATTTTCCTTTTGGAAAGCCTTTGTTGTGATACCAAACCACGTAATATTCAGGCAAATCGATCAAGTACTTTCCTTCGTATTTACCAAAGGGCATTTTGGCCTTCGCCAATTCAATCAGCTCTTTTTGATTGTCAAGCATTACTTTTGCGTCCAATTAAAGGTTACCACTTTTTCGATTTCTGGATGTAAACTCAACAATACAGGACAATGCATCGCTACGCGTTCTAAGATAGTGCGTTGCTTGTCATCTGCCGTACTGACCATGGCGATATGCAAGGTAATCTTCTTGATTCGCCTTGGATCTGCTTGCATCTCCTTATGCACTTCAATGGTTGATCCTACAATATCTACGCCCATTTCATTGGCTTTAATCCCCATAATGGTCATGGCACAAGATCCTGCTGCATTGGTAACCATATCCGTCGGAGAAAAAGCTTGCCCCTTTCCGTGGTTGTCCACCGGTGCATCCGTGATGATTTGCTCTCCTGATTGTAGGTGGATGGATACTGTTCGCAAATCGCCTAAATACTCTATTTTTGATAACATTATTCTACTACTTTTACGGTTAAATCATCATTGTATTGTAAGATATATACGCCTTTATTGCGCACTGTTCCCTCTGGGTTTTTGCTGTAAACGAATTTGTTTTCAATTTCTGTAGACTTCATTCCAATAGAACCTGCAAATCCATCGCGTTGGAACATACGCAAAATAACGTCTAAGGTAACGTCATACCCGCGAATAGCAAAGCGATTAGGCATAGTGTTATTCTGTGCTTTGTACGCTCGTGCAAAGGTGGTGTCTAAACTTGTTTCGCTATCTCTAGTAACTGAAGGGAAAGTATAGTGCAAAGCCACTAGGGTTTCTATTTTAATTTCGCTATAGTCGAAGACCTCACTCTTCTCAAAAGAAGCGACCTGAATATCGAATTTATCTGTTTTATTTTTCAACTTATCCGTCAGTAAAAGAGCAGATTCAATACTGTTTGAATCCAGGATAAACGCATTGTTCTTTCCAGCGATTAGCGTTTTGTCAATATCTTTCAACTCTTTTGCGTCAATCACCTTAATATCGGGATAATAGCGCTGCATAAAGCGTTTTGTAGAGGTTTTTTTCTCATCGACAATAACCGTTACTTTGCTGTTATTGTTGATGAGGTGATCCAAAAGTGCCTGTTTCAACACATCGCCATAAGGCATGGTTTGCACCAATTGAGAAGATGGATTCGCTTTTTCATTCGACAAAGGAGAAACCAACACAATATCGCTATTAGGCAATGCTTTTACGGCATCATCTACATTGCTTTGGAAGAATGGACCAATGATTACTTCCGTTTGACTGAAATCCTCTCCTCTCAGGAGGCGTTGAACATCGGAGCTATTTTTGGTTTCATTGGAATCATACACTTTTACAGTAAGCGGTAATCCCATACTCGCTGCTTTGTCAATCGCCAATTTTGCGCCTAGATAAAAATCCATCGTCATATTCAAGAAACCATCAGTCTTCATGCGTTCATTTAGATTATCTCCTAGGCGAGCGGTATTAAAAGGCAATAAAAGCACGAGTTCTTTTGCCGTAGAACGATTCACACTAGCGCTCAAATCGACAAAGGTTCCACTAGGTTCTACATCCCATTTGGTTGTTGATACAGGCGTAGAAGTAGACGTTAATTCCTTGCCTACTTTTAATTCCATGCCAATTTGCAATCCTGTCTTTCTCAATTCAGGATTCATTTCTACCAATTCTTCTACCGATAGGTTGTATTCCTTAGCAATGCTGAAAAGCGTTTGCTTCGGCTCAATGACAATGGTTTGATAGGATACACTCGTTGATGTTTCCGATGTAGTAGGCTTTGTTTCCGCTGTTGTTGTAGTCGTTGTTGAAGCTGTTGCCTTCCCTGTCGTCGGCACTTTTAGGCGCTGTCCGCTTTTTAGCCCATCGCTCAATTCTGGATTTAACTCCATAATTTTTTGCACGCTGGTTTGATATTCTACAGCCAGACTGTACAACGTTTGTCGGGGTTCAATTTCAATTTCTTTATATCCTACTTTGGCTTTATCTAAAGGAGTATCTGCTTTTGTAGCTGGCAACATCACCGTAACATTGGCTGATTGATCAGTTGCTGCAGTGGTTGCAGAAGGAGAAACAAAAAGTTGACTTCCCGCTTTTAATCCATTTCGCTCCAATTCGGCATTCCATTGATACAAGTCTTGTACGCTAACGTTGTACAAACGACTGATGCCAAATACTGTTTCTTTGGGTTGAACGACATGTGTTTTTCTCTTAGAATCGACAACTTGTTGGGTATTCTTTACCGATGTATCTGTATTAGTAGCAGTTTTTGCTTGCGTACTACTAACAGGAACACGAATAAAATCACCTTCTTTGATTCCCGTTTTTGCCTCGGGATTCAACCGCAAAATTTCACTAACCGAAATTTTGTTTTCACGGGCAATTTTGCTAATTGTCTCCCCTTTACTCACGCGATAATTGGTGTAATTTTGCTCTTGAGCGATTGCTATTCCACTGGTAAAAATAAACGCTGTTGCAGCTATAACAAGTTTCTTTTTCATCTTAGTAATTTTATAAAAGCGAATAAGTCGCTATACAAATATACAGCGACTTATTTATTTTTCTAATTTTTATTCCCACTCAATTGTTGCAGGTGGTTTAGAACTGATATCATATACCACTCTATTTACCCCTTTCACTTTGTTGATGATCTTATTTGAAATCTCCATCAAGAACTCATACGGTAAGTGTACCCAGTCTGCGGTCATTCCATCTGTAGAAGCTACTGCGCGCAAAGCCACTACTTTTTCATAGGTTCTTTCATCTCCCATTACTCCTACTGAATTCACAGGCAATAGGATTGCACCTGCTTGCCAAACCGAATTGTATAAGCCGTGTTCTTTTAATCCGTTGATAAAGATTGCGTCTACTTCTTGAAGTAAGCTCACTTTTTCTGGAGTGATATCTCCTAAAATACGGATCGCTAAACCAGGACCTGGGAATGGATGACGTCCTAATAACTCCGGATCAATACCCAAAGAAGCACCTACGCGACGTACTTCATCTTTGAACAACATACGCAAAGGCTCCACGATTTTCAACTTCATAAAATCAGGTAATCCTCCAACGTTGTGGTGTGATTTGATCGTTGCTGAAGGGCCTTTTACTGAAATTGATTCAATTACATCTGGATAGATTGTTCCTTGACCTAAGAAGGTAGCGTCTTTAATTAATTTAGACTCATCGTCAAAAACTTCGATAAACACACGCCCAATGGTTTTGCGCTTTGTTTCTGGATCATCTTGACCAGCCAAAGCATCCATAAAACGTTGAGAAGCATCCACTCCTTTCACGTTTAATCCCATTCCTTCGTATTGCTTTAATACGTTTGCAAATTCGTTTTTACGCAACAACCCATTGTTTACGAAAATACAGTGTAAGTTATCTCCAATTGCTTTGCTCAATAAAACAGCTGCAACGGTAGAATCAACACCACCAGAAAGCGCTAAAACTACTTTTTCACTTCCTACTTTTGCACGTAAATCAGCAATTGTTTCATCTACAAAAGAAGCAGGTGTAAAATCTTGTTTTACGCCAGCGATGTCTACTAAAAAGTTTTTTAATAATTGTGCTCCATCCGTTGAATGGTACACTTCTGGGTGAAATTGGATTGCATAGGTTTGCTCCCCTTCAATTTTATAGGCTGCATTGGTCACATCTGCCGTGCTCGCTAATAAAACAGCATTTGTAGGTAAAGCTTTGATCGTATCACTGTGGCTCATCCATACTTGACTGTTTTGTGGAATATCTTTTAAGAAAGGATCCGCTGCAATAAAAGCAAGATTCGCTCTTCCATATTCACGCGTATCAGACGGCGCTACTTCTCCTCCAAAGAAATGAGCTAGATACTGAGCACCATAACATACCGCTAATAAAGGCAATTTACCTTTGATTTGCGTTAAGTCTGGATGCAGCGCTTCTTCTGAACGAACAGAATAAGGACTTCCTGATAAAATTACTGCGTTATACGCTGATAAATCCTCGGGTATACCGTTATAAGGTAGGATCTCGCAGAATATATTTAATTCTCGAACCCTTCTCGCAATTAACTGTGTGTATTGCGAACCAAAATCTAAAATAAGTACATTGTGTTGCATATGCAAAAATAGATATTTCACACAGACTACAAAAAAGTTTTCTCTCATTTTTTTCACTACAATAAAGCCAATGCATTCTGCGAATAAAATAGGAAAATTTAATATTTTCACAGTTTACCCTATATAATACCTAAAAAACAATAAAAAAGCATTTTAGGCGGTACAAAATCACTTGATCTTTACTTATATTTGCGCTATAGGTATACCCGTTATCCCTTGTAACAGAAAGATAAAAATTAAATTTTTCAATATGGAGTTTGGAATTTACGAGACTTTGATGCTAGCTTGTTTGGTCCTTTTACTAGGACATTTTATTGTATCAAAAGTAAAATGGTTACAAAAATACAATATTCCAGAACCCGTAGTTGGTGGATTCCTTGTCGCACTAATTACTTGGGGTTCGCATTCTTTTTTGCAAATGGATTTTCACTTTAACGAGGCCATTCAGCAAAGCATGATGCTTGTTTTCTTTTCGTCGATTGGATTGAACGCTGATTTTTCAAAATTACTGCAAGGTGGAAAATCCTTGATTATATTCTTAATTATTGCGGCTTTATTCATTGTATGCCAAAACTCTCTAGGTGTTATCCTAGCAAAAATACTCAACCTTGATTTGCGCTTTGGCTTGATTGCTGGATCGATTACTTTAACTGGAGGTCATGGAACAGCAGGTGCTTGGGCAGATGATTTTGCCGTTAGTGGTAATCCGCTGTTAGGGGCTAAAGAAATTGGGATGGCTTGTGCCACATTCGGATTAATTTTCGGAGGTTCTATTGGAGGTCCACTAGCTTATCGCTTGCTCAAAAAAAACAACTACAAAGAGATTGATCCTGAAACAATTGAAAAACAAGAAGAAGAACAAGATATTACTAAATCTAAGAACTTCTCTCCTATCAGCTATACAACTATGATGCACACCGTTACAATGGTTGCCATCTGTTTAGTTATAGGACAATGGTTAGCTGATTGGAATGGGCAATATGCATTTAAACTTCCAACCTTTGTTTGGTGTCTGTTTGTCGGACTCATTATCCGAAATAGTTTGACTCATATCTTCAAGTACAAAGTACACAGCAGAAATATCGATGTTGTAGGAAATACAGGTCTATCCATCTTCCTAGCTTGTGCATTGATGTCGCTAAAGTTGTGGTTAATTGTAGACCTAGCTCTCCCTATTTTACTGATTCTACTGATTCAAGTCGTCTTGATGCTTTTCTTTGCAGCATATGTCACTTATCGCTGGATGGGTAAAGATTACGATGCGATCGTCCTGAGTGCTGGACATTGTGGTTTTGGACTGGGAGCTACCGCAACAGCTGTAGCTAATATTCAGGCTGTAACAAATCGATTCGGCCCGTCCTACAAGGCTTTCTTAATTATTCCGCTAGTAGGTGCTTTCTTTATCGATATCATTAATGCGTTGATTTTAAATGTGTTCTTGACTTTTATATCTTAATTATTGATGTGACGATAAGACGATGAGTGATTGAACAAGACCATTTTGCAAACCGAGCAAACATCAATTGAACAAAAGACATATATAAATTAAGTGCAATAAACCGCTCAAAAAATAAAAAACTATGATACAACGAATCATCGCTATTATCGTTATTCTATTGGGAATCTATATGATTTTCCTAGGGATTAAAGCAGATATGCAACCTCCTCTTATTACGGGAATCGGATTTATTCTTATTGGATTTTTATTATTAACCAAAAAGTAAGAAGAGGGTTAATGAGTTTGGAGTGAAAGCAACCTCAAACAAAGCGCGTGAAAGACATAGGACAAAAAATAACGAACAAAAAAACCAACCTCAAAAAGGTTGGTTTTTTTTAGTTTGTATGTTTGTAAATAAGTTTTGTATTGGAAAGGTTATTGATTACCTTTTGCGTAATCCGCTAAGAATTGAGCTAATCCGTTATCTGTTAAAGGGTGTTTCAACAAACCTAAAATTGCAGATAAAGGTCCAGTCATTACATCAGCGCCGATTTTCGCACAATTAACAATATGCATCGTATGACGAACTGAAGCAGCTAAAATTTGTGTTTCATATCCGTAGTTGTCATAAATTTGGCGAATTTCTTCAATTAGCACTAGCCCATCTGTTGAAATATCATCTAATCTACCAATAAAAGGAGAAACATAAGTAGCACCTGCTTTGGCAGCTAACAACGCTTGTCCAGCAGAAAACACTAAAGTAACATTTGTTCTAATACCTTTTGATGAGAAGTATTTACACGCTTTTACTCCTTCTTTCGTCATTGGTAATTTTACGACGATTTGAGGGTGTAAAGCAGCAAGCTCCTCTCCTTCTTTAATCATTCCCTCGTAGTCAATCGCAATCACCTCAGCGCTCACATCACCTTCTACGATATCGCAAATAGCTTTGTAGTGGTTTAAGATGTTTGCTGCACCTGTAATGCCTTCTTTAGCCATTAGCGAAGGATTCGTAGTCACTCCGTCTAATACTCCTAATGCTTCAGCTTCCTTAATTTGATCTAAGTTAGCCGTGTCAATAAAAAACTTCATAAATTTAAACTTAAAATTCTTGTTATGTTGTGTGTCAAAAATACAATATTAATTTGCGTTTACGGCATTCCGTCTCTTTTTTTTAGCCTTTAATTTTGTAGTGATTCATCAGGAGTTTTTCATATCGCTTTCCTGGGAGAATTTTTTTCAAAAACAGTGAAAATTTCTGCATTGGAGCACCTACGACATAGCGTACTTTGGGTTTAGGGGTTTGAATAATCTTGTAAATTGCTTGTGCCATTTCGATAGGATCCCCTCCCTCGTCAACGTGTTCATTCATCATATCCAAGGACATTTTGTAGATTTCTTCATAGGGTGAATTTTCAATTACAGGGGCGTGATAACGACCCGCAGCAATATTGGTAGCAAAATCTCCTGGCGCAACATTGGTTACCTCAACCCCAAATGGCTTTACTTCCATACGCAAGGATTCGGTTATTAGCTCCAAAGCACCTTTTGAAGAAGAATAGTACCCGCGAAACGGCAAGCCCATATAACCCGCAATTGAAGTAACATTGATGATTAAGCCTTTTCTTTGCTTGCGCATCGTTGGTAAAACAGCTTTTATCACTGCAATTGGGCCAAATACATTGGTTTGAAAGTTATTGACAATTTCTGAAGTAGGCACTTCCTCAATGGCCCCCGTAATTCCCACACCGGCATTGTTGATCAGAATATCAATACGACCTTCTTTAGCCACCACCGTTTGAATTGCTTGGGCAATACTCGCTTCATCCCTCACGTCTAATTGTACCAAGGGAAACACAGAAGCAGCTACTCGCTCTGGATTTCTACTGCTTCCATATACTTTAAATCCTTTTTCATGCAGAAAAGTCCCTACTGATTTTCCTATTCCCGATGATCCTCCTGTAATAAAAACTACTTTAGTCATGTTTTCGCTTTGTTTTCAACAAATATAACACAACTACCAATAAAGACAACCGTCCGCCTAGGTTTAAACCGCTAGTGCATTAAAAAACACTGCTGTCTAACAGAAAATTATTAGTATTTTTGGTCCATCTGTACAACTTTTAGTTCTTAAAATAGACCTCACATGAAAAGAAAGATAATACTATCAACCATCAGTATAGTTGCTTTGGGTTTACTGCAATGCCAATCTCCACAAGCCTTGGTCAATCAAGGCCCATCACCTGAAAAAGCGCTGTATTTCAACCGCATTTCTTCTGATTCTATTCAAAAAAGCATGATGGTTTTGACGGCAGATAGTTTAGAAGGCCGCCGAACGGGAGAGCCGGGTCAAAAGAAAGCAGCCCATTTCCTCGCTCAGTACTATAAACAACTGGGAATTGCCATGCCACCTCAGGCGACGAGTTACTTCCAACCTATTCCGGCTTCTTTCATGAGAAATTGGCAAATGCGCTTAAAAGATAGCGAAAATGTATGGGCCTATATCGAAGGCAGCGAAAAACCAGAAGAAGTATTGGTCATTTCTGCCCATTTTGATCATATGGGAATACTGTTAAACAAAATATACTACGGGGCTGATGATAACGGTTCTGGGACTTCTGCGGTCATGGAGATCGCTCGTGTGTTTCAGTCTTTAGTGCAAGAGGGAATTAGACCAAAACGCTCTGTGTTGTTTTTACATTTAACCGGTGAGGAATTTGGACTATTTGGTTCTAAATATTACACAGCGAACCCCATACTTCCTCTGAATCAAACGATTGCCAATTTAAATATTGACATGATTGGCAGACGAAGTGAAGAACATCCCACTACAGCAGACTATATCTTTTTAGTGGGCTCGGACAAGTTGAGTCAGGACCTACACGATATAACAGAAGAGGCGAATAGCGAATCAGTTAACCTTGTTTTAGACTACACCTTTAACGATGATAATGATCCTCAACGCATCTATTACCGTTCGGATCACTATAGTTTTGCTCAGCACAATATTCCTGCTGTATTCTTCTATAACGGGACACATGACGACTATCATTTGCCTTCGGATACATACGACAAAATAGATTTCCCTATTTTGACTAAGAGAACACAATTTATTTTTGAAACCGCTTGGAAATTAGTCAATGCAGAACAGCGACCACAACTCAAAAAATAGCAGTAGAATAAAATGGGCAAAGACGATAGATATTACCCTCTTTGCCCTATGTTTTATCAATTTATTCTTGTGGATCATGCGAGCGTCTTATGTCACCGGTTCCTATACAGGAGTATGGACCACATGGGTTTACCATCACTTGTACACCCCTATGTACTATGGACTTTACATCCTACCCATTGCTTTGGGAATCAGTCAGATCAACCGCAAACTAGCGGTAGATTCATTCGCTTTTTTATCGCTTAAGTCACTGGTTATTACGTATTTTATTATTTTTATTCTGATTTAAAACGCTCAAGCTTAAACAGTACTACTTCGAGATATATCGAGGATCAATATACTCGGTCAACCAAACGCCATTTGCTGAACAATAGAAGAGCAATCCATCCGCTTGCATTTTTCCTGCAAGTATAGTTAGAACCACTACTTTGCCATGACGAGAGCCAACGGCAATCGCTGGTTCTTTATCTGCACTAAGGTGTACATGTTGACGATTCATTTTCTTAATTCCTTCTCCTTTGATGGCAGGCAAAAATCGATCTGCTGTTCCATGATACAAATACATGGGGGGAACTTGGGGTGTAAATTCGAGATCTACCGCAATCGAATGACCTTGATTGGCTCGTATTTTAGTACCATCCTCACTTAGGGTATATCTTTTTTTGTTGTTAGTTTCTACAATTTCATCCAATTCATCCCTTGTAAATACAAGGCGATGTTTGGCACATTTTTGTATCAATTCACCTACATCTGCCCATCCATTCGCATCCAATTGAATACCAATTTTACTAGGTTCGTGTCTTAGTATAAGCGATAAGAACTTTCCAATGCTCTTTTTTCTTTCTTCTTTCATTTAGTTTACTAGATCTGCTATTGTAAGATTTTTTTCTTTTAAGCGATGATTTAAATTTATCATAATGTAATTATCCTCATCTCTGTCTTTGTACTGGTGATATACCGTTTGATAGGCCTGTGTCAATCGGTCATCTTCTACCCCGCTTAAGGCTTGCAAAGCATACAGAACAACCTGATCTTCTTCATCCTGAAGGGCTGCAATAAAAGCAGTTGCGTATTGTTGTTTGTCTGTTGCTTTTCCTAGCGAATAAACCGCCTGACTGCGGATGCCACTCAATGGTGAATAAAGCCCAGGTAAAAGTAAAGTTGGAAAATCGGCTGTTGCTTTTTGGGCGATATAAGTAAAGAAGCGATACGTTTCTTCTTCATCTATCTTATTTTTATAGGCTTCTAAAACGGGTAACCAAGCGGCTTCGTCCGCACCATACCAATGAATGCGTTGCAAGACAAACAAGAGATTTATTTCCACCTCCCTTTCCAAAAACGGAATTGACTCTGGATAGTCAGCTTTGGATAAAACGGAAATCAATTGGTGACGTACAGCCGTTGTCTTCGCCTGAGGTATTGCCTCTTTAAGGGCTTGAACAAGCTGCTTGTCTATGTTTTTCTTGTTGATTAACCCCTCCAAATACGTTAGCTGCTCCTCTTCTTCTGTGCATGTTTGATACGCATTCCATAAAAATTCGGCTGTACCTCCTCTATTGTAAGCAAACCAACCGGCGTTTTCGGCAAGTAAATCACCCGAAATAATTTCATCTAACCAGCGTTCGTACCAATCTAAGAAGTGAGTTTCGAAGGCAAATTGAGGTTTATAATCCTCATTGATATACAGCAGCCTTCCGCGGTGTTCACCATTCAAAACTAAACATGTTGTGATAGCACAACCTTGCGTACCGAGGGGGAGCAATCCACCAAACAAAGGTCCTACAATGGCGTCATAGGCTTCGTCTGATAAGTTATCCTCGTACATTTCACTGGTTCGTGATTTCCATTCCTCATCTGTCATCCTAGGATGCAACAAACAAGGATAAGAGAGGTATCGCTTTCCATCACCAATAGGCAAGTCTTCTACCCCCTCTCCAAAAGGATAGATCCCATAGTAAGGTCCTGCAGCACTGCCCATATAGGCTTCTTCTTGTGTATTGCCATTGCCAATTTGAGTAAGGAAGGCAACATAAGCTTCTGGCAATTCAACGCCATACTGCTTTTCAAAAGCTGTTATCTCTTGATGGCTGATACACCCTCCTATTTGATATTCATGTGAATCTGCACCAAACACCTCCCGTTCCTTGTCATAGGATTCAATTGTGGCTAATTTTTCTTTTATTCTATTTACTTGTATATCCAATGGTGTGTATTGTTTTATTGTTTCTCTTTTTTTCTTTCCTCCATAGACCAATATCCTACAATTAATTGTTGGTGAAATTCAATGTCTATAGTCTTTTTGTTTGGGTTATTCAACAGTAAACAATCCCAAGGATGTAGCTGAAAGGATTGGCTATTCACGACCACTTCAGCTTCTTGGAGTGCAAATAGAAACACAAAGGGTTGTTCCGTTTGAAAAGGTTGATATCGAACTTCGACTACCTCATCGACAATCCGTTCATTCAACATGAGATTGAAATCTGTTCCTTGTGTAAAGGAAGTTATAGATGCTGTGGATGGAAAAGTAAAGAGCTGGTGTTTTGTATAGGTTTGATCTTTTCCCTCTTGTGTTAGCTGGAGATTGCCATCTAGCATTGCCAAATAGCGACGATAGCCTTTAAATTGGGTAAACACAGACGGAATAGCTTCGATGGTTGCACTGCTAATGCGAAAATCAAACGCTCGATCGGCATATACTGCCCCTGGGGGATATATAGCGTATTCACGGGTTTCTCCCCCAGACCAACGACTTACGGCTACATTTTCTTTTCGGATTACATCAATTTTCATAGGTAAAATGTCCTTAGCATTAAATGCTAAAATTACTACCTTTTTTTGGCTTAGGAACTCCCTAATTCTAGTTGATTTTTAATTAGGTTGTAATACGCTCCTCTTTTTGTCACTAGGGTTTGATGATTCCCCTCTTCGATACATTGCCCCTGTTTTAGTACGATGATATGATCGGCTTGTTTAACAGTGGACAAACGATGGGCTATGATTAATACAGTTTTTCCTTTAAAAAAAGCTTGTAAATTGTCGTGAATTACCTTCTCATTTTCAGCGTCTAAAGCGGAAGTTGCTTCATCAAAAAAGAGATAGGGTGGATTTTTATAGACCGCACGTGCAATTAGAATCCGTTGTTTTTGTCCACCTGAAATACCATTCCCTGCTGCTCCAATTTTGGTATTGTATCCCAGGGGCAAAGTATTAATAAATGATTCAATATTAGCTATTTGAGCAGCATAAGACAACTTCACCTCGTTTATCACTGTATCACTTGTAGCTATATTTCGCGCAATGGTATCTGAAAAAATATAACCGTCTTGCATGACCACACCACAATTTTCTCTGATACTTTTTGGTGATAAGGCTGTACTCACCTCATTATTGTAATAGAGGGAGCCCTCACATGGGTCATAAAATCGCAAGAGGAGTTTCATTAGGGTTGTTTTACCACTTCCACTTGCCCCTACGATGGCAGTTACTTTTCCTTGAGGAAAAAATAACGTAATATCCTTCAATATATATGGAGATTGAGGTCCTTCATACTGAAAAGAAAGGTTTTTTAAAAATATGCCATGTTTCTCTTCCTTTCTCTCTTTTGCTTTTGGTATACTTAGTGGTTTTAATCCTTCTTGTTCTTCTATCGGATGTTGCTGCACTTCATTTAGTCGCGTTAAACTCAATTTCGCATCTTGAAGGGATCGAAAAAAGGAAATCAGTTGATTGATGGGGCTATTCAGTTGACCGATGATATAAGAAACGCTGAGTAAAGATCCTAAAGACATTGTCTGATGAACCACTAAATATGCAGCAAGAAAAGTTACAACAATATTCTTTAACTGATTGATAAATTCAAAACCAGATAGTTGTACTTGATCTACTTTTAAAATTCGTTTATTGATAACAAAAAGTTTTTGTTGTATTTCTTCCCATTCGATTCGCTTACTTTCCTCTAATTGGTTTAATTTCATTTCTGAAACTCCATTAATAATTTCATAAATTGCTTCTTGATTCTCGCTGCGTTGTTCAAAACGAAAATAATCGAGTATTTTTCTCTTTCGCATCCAATACAAAGACCAACCAATCGAGACTGCAGTAAACGCAATATATAGGATTACTATTTGAACATCGTAATACCATAATACTCCAAAGAAAACAGAAAAGGTAAACATGGAAAAAACAGTCAATAAACTATCTGACGTCAGAAATTGTTCAATTCTCTCATGATCTTGAATGCGATGATTAAAATCCCCCATCAATTTGGTATCAAAAAACTTAATAGGCAATTGCAATAATTTCTTTAAAAAATTGGAAATAATTTGGATGTTTATTTTGGTTCCCATGATCAACATAATCCAATTTCTTCCTATACTAAATACAATATTGCCCAAAAAAAAGGCTAGCTGAGCCATCAACACATACGTGATTACGGATAAGTTCGCTTTGTTGACTCCTTCATCAATAAGTTTTTGGGTCAGTATGGGAAAAACTAAGGTAGTTAATGTACCTAAAAAAAGTAAGGTAAATAACTGTAGTACTTGCTTGCGATAAGGGTTCAAATACTGCCAAACATAGGCAAGTGTTTGTTTCTCTTGTTTTGAAACTTTTTGTTCCTGAAATCTTTCCGTTGGATGAATAAACAAAGCAATTCCCTTTTCACCTTCTGCCAACCAAGCTTGTTTAAATTTGTCAACTGACAGGGAAATCAACCCATAACCTGGATCTGCAATTTTATATTTTTTCTGGTTGGAGAATAAAGTAGTTGAAATTTTATAAAGAACAACAAAGTGATTTTGATTCCAATGTAAAATACAAGGTAAAAGGGCTTGCTCCAAGTGATTTATATCGATTTTCACCGCCTTGGTTTCCAACCCTATTTTATCCGCTGCCATGCTAATACCCAATAAAGAAACACCTTCTCTGCTAATAAAACACTGTTCTCGTATATATTGAATATTCACTTTCTTTCCATAATGCCCAGCAATCATGGCTAAACAGGCTGGACCGCAATCCATTTGATCGTGTTGAGGGGTGAAGTTCATGGGTTATATTTTGTTAACGCTATTTTCATTTTATAGTAATCAGCTAACAATCCATAAAGAACCAATTCATGCATTCTTTGATTTGCACTAATTATTCTATTAATATGCATATGGATAAAACTAAAAATTAGCTTTTTTCGCTCACTCATATTTAAATCCTTAATATCTTGTTTATGGTTTGACAGAAAAGTATTATTATTTTCATCTATAATGTTGAAATAATTACTATAATCACTAAATACAATTTCGTCATTCAAAAAATCTACAATTTGTATCTTGTATTTACGATATTTCATATCTATTTGTCTTTTTGTTGTTTTCTTTAATTTAAATTCCTTTTGAAATACTTTGTCAAATAACACATAATTCCTTGTTTTTCTAGAAGTGAGAATTCAAATAGGTCTAAATATCTGTCAATACATCTTAATGAAAACAACCATAATAAATTTCCTATATTATCTTCTTTAGTCTTAGATATTAACTGCAGTATTAATCTACTATCGTAGTAAAAAAAACTTTCAGCCAAATCAATTGATTCCCAATTATATCGTTCCAATTCTCTCTCATAAGTTGACAAGTCAATTTTCCATATTTGGTTACTATCTAAAAAATTTTTTATGAAAAAATTAAACCTATCTATGACTTGTTGAATATTATTACTAAACTTTTCATTTAACTCAAATCGAATTCTAATATGAAAATCAGTATCTCTATATTTTAAAAAAAACCATTTTTTGATTATTTTTTTTTGACACAAATCATCAACTAAAGGAGAAATACTTTTAACTAACACTTCTTCTGCAATTCGCACACTGACATAAATTTTATAATATAACCAAGACGAGCCAGGAACGAAACCTGATACTCTACTAACTTTATCAATTTTACGCTTAAGATGATACATAGTTTCTTTGTAATCTAAATTAACAAATGGAATAACAAGTTCATTATCATATTGCTCATTATCTAGATCATATAGACACTCAACTAATGTAATTACTGAAGTCTTCTTTAAATCTTCTAATATTAGATTTAAAAGGTTACTATTTTCAATATCAATTAATAATTTATTATCCCCTTTTTGCAAATATACATATCTAGGTATTTTCTTTTGTTTCAAATAATTATAGACTAATTTTAAATGATTAGACTTTTCATTTTTTAAAAATAAATCATCCTTATAAATATACCATGTTGCCAAAGACAACACGATTTCTTTACCAAAAATAATTCTTGGTCTATAATCAAAAAATTTAGTATTTAACTTTCCTAAATTCAAAGACAAACCTTTAGAATTATTTTGGTATTGTAAATCACATAAAAACTGATAAACAGGCAATGAATTATAATGATAATTATGTACAGAAGTATGAAATACATTTATTTCCTTGTTCAAAGTTTTACTTCTTAATACAATTTGATTGTCTCTAACTGATATGTATATGTCGTCCAATGATATTTTTTTTATATTCTTGGTTGATTTAGTCAAGAGAGTTAACTCATGTAACCGATTGACCTTTCGCATAATAATGTTAGCACTATCTTCCCCTGGTACATGCAATAATTCTACTTGAATTACATTTTCACTCTCGTTTTCAATGTCTACAACTTTAGCAACATGTTTAGCAATCTCAAGATCTGTATGAGAAAATCTCGAAAGCAAGTTTAGACAACTAGCCCCTCCAACACTATCTATAATGATATGCTTAGAAGTTTTATTAATCATTACTGAAAAAGTCTTAGAAAGTAAAGTGTCTTTTGGGTCTAGAAAAGATAAATCCTCTTCATTAAGATCTATTTCATTTATTGTTGATTTCTGAAATTTTCTCATCCAAAATAAATGAACTTTTTTATCGAAATAAATTTTTTCAATTTTATCTTCTTCTTTATTCCAGTCCAAATCATCTATTAATTCCGAATAATAATTATTCTCAACTCTATCTTGTAAATACCCGATTCCCAATTCATTATCTAAAGCCACCAATAGCGGAATTTCTTTATCTTCATATCGACGCAAAAAAGAAGCTTTAAATTCTCCTAGTAGACTAATTTCATTATCTTCTTCCTCTAAATTTCGAGAAAAAAGATTTAAAATCTCTATTGCTTTTTTAATTTTACAAATGTCACTATCTGTTAAAATTTCAATTTTATTTGTTTTCTTGGTAACTACATTTACTAATCTAGTAAACTTATACGGAACATTTATTTCGTTTAGTAAATAACAAATTTTCTTATATTCATCAGTGCTATTGCCTACTTTTTTATCAATATTTGATAACAATACATTTATTTTTTTCAGTTGGTTAAAATATATATTCAACTCATTACAACTCTCAAATTGATTCAAATTACTATCATAAAAATAAATTATTTGACTCAATGCATCCTCACCATTATTTAAACAAATTTCCAAGTTACTTACTAAAATCTGAGCATCAATTAAACTATTAATATAAGACAAAGCCTCGTTTTCACTAATTCCTTCTACATACCTATAAAGAATATAAGTAATTTCTTCAATAGATAATTCTTGTTTAATATACTCAAATAATTTATCCAAAATTTCAGAATACTCTACAGAAACTAGTACATAACTTCTATCTTCTTTATCAGATAGAATCTCAATATATCTATAAGATTGCCCTACTTTATAAATTGTATCATTAAGAGAGTACTTACAATTCCTTCTAATAACAGTATTAGCATTGAGGTATCGAATAATAGCAAATACACTATACAACCCCAATGAAGTATAACGCTGAATATCAATTAATTCATTTTCATTTTTTGAACTATTATTAGCTATTTGTGTTGTTGAATAATTCGAAAATAGACCAAAAGGAGTACTTCTCGTAGAAATTCTAATATAATTTTCAGAATAGAAATATTAATCTTCCTTCTTTTGACATTTCCAATAGGATACTTTTCAATTGACGTTTCCCATTCAGAATATAATTCCATTGAAGCAATAAATAATGCTTCTTTAAATATTTGATCATTCCATAAAGTACTAATAAACTCGTCCAAGTTATTTTCATTATTCGGAATCATCTTAAACTTATCAAAAGAGTACAAAGGAGATCTTACAAAAAAGAAATTTATGTATTTCAATTTATTCATAATTCGTTTCTTTTAATAGATTAAAAACTTTACTTATCTTTTTAATATTATTAACTTTTTCTTCATTACTAGGTGCAGTATCGTAAATAATAAACTCGCTAATTTCGAACTCATTCAAATAGTTAACCAATCTACTGTAAAGTGAATCAGGAGTACATGGTATCACAATAAAACTTTGACTTCCATCGTTCTTACTAAAATCATCCATGATTTCATGCCATTCACTTAGAGCCTCTTCCATAGTATTTTTTAAGATTATCGCTAAGGAAATTGCTATTTCTGGATAATAATTATGTCTTTTAAAAAAAGCAGATCTAAAATTTATAATATCTTCCTTATTAAAAGGCAAATTATCAATGTCTTGATTGAAATTATGAAAAATAGAAATGCAATAATTAGTCTTATATTGCACTGCATCCACATAATTTTTGAAAGATGTAGTTAAATACCACAATTCAGGTTTCAAGCCAGCATATGGAGGAATTAGAATATTAAAATTATTCAGATTAAACTCTTCATTTTCAATCAAATCAGATATTCGAGCTAAATTTTCTCTAAAAAATAGAATACTATTATTAGTGTTTAAATTTCTATTTATCATATAATTTGTTTCCATACTTTCTGCAACTCCCTTAGATAATCCTAAGCTAATTCGTCCATTAAACAAATTATTTAATAATTTATAATTTGTAACAACTACATAAGGTGAGTGTAAACTAATTGCAGTTCCCGCAGAACCAATTCTAATATCATCAGTCATTCCTGCTAATAATCCAATCAAAACATCTGGTACCGTAAAAGGATGACTTTTAAAATGATAATAATGATGCTCTGCTAACCAAAATCTATAAAACCCAAGTTTTTCGGCTATGACTACATATTCAATTATTTCCTCTATACTAGTCAATGCATCAACATTTTCTCTGTAGCCTAAGTCTATAAGTCCAAGTCTAATTCTCTTCATTTTCTATAATATTTTATTTAAGGACATCTCAAAGTTCATAATTCAAAAAACTTAAATAATCTTCTGTTTCATGGTTACACATAAGAGCTATCCCCACCCCTATAAGGCCTTGTGAAAAACTTAATTGTACGTAGTTATCCTTAAAATAATATGAATTAAATCCCAACCATGTTTTTTCGCTATGATAAAATTTTAAAGTTTCTTCAAACCAGTAGTTACGCGCAATTAAAAACTTTGGTAGTTTAACCTCATTATAAATAAGAGAGAAAAAGGAATACAGACCAGAGGTACCATATAAAAGACTTGCATCAACAATTTTATTCCTATTTTTAATGTTATACCTCAGTAAATTTTCCAAAACCTGCATCCCATGTGTTTTAAAACCATTATCATTGAAAATATTTCCTGCTTTAATTAAAACATATGCTATTCCTGCATCCCCATAATTTAAATTATTATATCCTAAGTCTCCCTCTTCATGAGCATTAATAGGAAATAAGTTTATCGATTTATTATTTCTTTGTGACATTAGAAATAATAAACTCCTATCTATGATCTTTTTACATTGTTTTCTATTAATTCCAATTAAGTATAAATTGATTAAAAATGAAATAACTCCTGTTACACCATGCACCAATCCCAATTCTACAGTTGGTCTTTCAGCATCTCTGAAACAAAACTCCCAATAGGTAAATTTTCCTTTATAAATTGCCTGATTCCTAATTTCATTTAAAATCATAAATAAAATTGAGTTACGTCTTTTACTAAATTTTCTATTTATAAAATAATTCCCTGCTTTTAATAAGCCTACTACATTATCCAGATTGTTTTCTTTTATTTTATCTCTAACAAAGCACATAATGTAATCATCTAAAATGGATAAATTATTTTCTAAATCATGATTATTAATAATACCTTTTTTATTTAGAAATATTAAGTATAGCCCAAATTCAATTATTTCAATATGTGAAGCATAACTAATATAGTTTCCCTCTATTTGTACGATAGCTTTTTCTAAATAAAGTATAATCCTATCAAAAGAGTTTGAATCCTTAGCATACTTATAGTGATAATAATAAAACAGTGACAATCCTAATAATCCCAGAGAGACACCTATATATTTAATATCTAAAACATGATCTAAAATCTCTCGTTCTATTTCACTTACTATACGGTCAACTATATCCTTTTGCAACATACTAATACATGGAGTGGTTAACACATTGTGTTGGTTAACCACTCCTTTTTTTAAAAAATTAATTTCCTGGTTTCTGTGTTTTGTTACACGAATTCGTAGCCGTGTCCTTACACGATGCAAATGCTGCTGCTCTACCACCTTTTATACCACTCATCTGCTCTTCCTGCAACTTGCTAATCATTTCTTTCTTAATTAGAAGTACCTTTGTTAACTTAATTGTTTTCATATCTTGTATTTTTTAAATTATTAAGTTATCTTTTAAAGTCATAAAACTTTTTATTGGACTCTACTTGCAAGTATTTTTCTAGATTCTATTTTGTTCTGCTTCATTTCCAAAATCTCGTTTGGTTGTTTTGAGTAAACTATTCCCAAATTTGTAGTTTAGAGAAAATCGAAAACTTCTTGAATCTTCATAGTTTCTATTTGTTGTTTTCACTTGATTAAAATATCCTGTTGCCAACACTCGTTCACCGCTAAAAATATCATTGCCTTGAATACTGATTGTCATATTTTTATCCAATAACAAAAATTTGATTCCCACACTTAAACTTGAACTAGAAGAGATGGAATACAAATCAGAAATTCCCGGAAAAGAAAACCAATAGTTCAAACTAAAAAGGATTGTATTTGACTTATTTAATACAAAATTATTCACAGTAGAAAAAGTTGTATTAAACCCTGTTTTGCTTTCCTCCGCATTGTCAACCAATGACTTTGCCTTACTATAATTGCTGTCTAAAGTCAAAATACTATTCCACCAATTCCATTTATTAAAAGAATAAGACTCCGAAATTCCAACAGAAAACAGATCATAATAATTCATTGGCCGATAGTGTTCACTTGTTGAAGCAACATCAATAATCTTTAGTTGTCCAAAACCATTCGTTGTCTTTGTTACATAAAATGTATGAATCCAACTTTGATTTTGAGAATAAGACAGTTCTATATTATCTGAATAGGAAGGATTTAAAAAAGGATTTCCTTCGCCATAGGAATAAGGATTACTGAAAATTTTAAAAGGATTCAGCTCTTCGTAATTTGGGCGATTAATCCGCTTACTATAATTTAATGATAGTGCACCACTTTCTTTAAGTTTATAAATAAGATACACCGTTGGAAAGAATCTCACATATTGATCTCTATTCAGATGATTGGATTCCCTTGATTTTCCAATAGTTTGTGTTACTTCCATTCTCAAACCTGCTTGTAGTTGCCATTGATCATTTAATTTTGTATTTCCAGAGAAATAAAGAGCCTGATTATTTTCTATAAGGGAAAAAAAATTCGTTTCCAAAGAATCATAAATGAGTGTCTCTTTATTCTCATTACTCAATTTAATTTGATTATCTGTCGCAGTTTGATATATTTTACCACCAAAACTTAAATGGGTCCAAGAAAAAGGTAGTTCAATGTCAAATTTTAAACTATAATTTTTAATACCTATAGTATTCGTATTAAAACCTGAGAATTTAGTTCCACATGTGAACGGCATGGTCTCCTTACCTTTGTATACTCTTAATTCATTGCTTTCATAATTGAAATAGTCTAAATCAATAGACATTTTAGTTCCGCTTGCATCGAACTGATATAGGTTATGCCAATTCAAAGAATTAATACTTGGTTTACTCTTCCAATCAGAATCTGACTGAATTTGTCCTTGTACAATATCGCTATCCATGTATTCTATGTTAGTCAATGATCTTTGATTAATCCTTATATTATCAATGACCCCCATGTATTGAATTCCACTAGACCATCGTGTATTAATAGCATAATCAATTGCCATACGGATATTGAGGTATTCATTATCAATGTCTCTAGGAGCTTTCTTATTCCACATTTCAGTCGGATATGAAAAAGAACTCATATCTAACATCCGTTTTCGAAGTTTACCACTATTTACAGACGATTGTAATGACCATTTATTTTTATTATAATTGAATCCTCCTAAAATAGATATACTTGTATGTGTATTCTGTAGGTAAGAGGATCCCATCAGTGCATTCCAACTATCTCTTTTAGTCTTTTTTAACTGAATATTTATCAATCCACTATTACCTTGAGAAGCGTATTTAGCTGGCGGCGTTCCTATCACTTCAATACTCTTAATATTATCTGCAGGTATAGTTCGTAAATAATTAATCAAATCATCTTCTGAAAGTTCAATCATTTTGTCATCTATCATAATAGCCATAGCGCTTTTTCCAATCATTGTCACCTTGTCGTTCTGAATTCGCACACTCGGCGTTATTCTCAAAGCATCTAAAGCATCACCCCCACTTGCTGAAACTGAATTTTCAACGTTAAACACCAAGCGATCCACCTTGCGTTCTATCAGCTTCTTCTTGGCTTGAATCAAAATACTATCCAACAGAACCGTTTGATCTATTGTAATCTTTCCCATATCTACATCCTGAGTAAGTTGAATATCACGACTGTACTTTTGTACACCAAATTCAGCTAAGCCTAAAACATAAGAACCCTTAGCGGCTTCTAAAGTAAAATATCCCAGACTATCTGTATACGTATGAGGCATTGTAGATTGCCAATCATTGTGGAGATAAACATCCATAAATTCAACGGGTTGACTTTGGGCATTAACCACTTGTCCCTGCACTCGAAACGACTGTCCATAACTCCCATGACAACAAAACACCAAGCACAGAAGAAGATAAGAAGATATGTTATACATAATAGAAATATTTTTGTTCTTCATAGATAATAATCAAACAACAATTAACTGATTACCAATCACTTAATTAATACATCTAAAATACATAAGAGGTTTTATTCAGTCGCTACCCTCACGGGTAGTTTTTTGAAAGAGACGAAAAAATTACACCTAGGGTTAGTTTTGAACTTGTTTTAGTATCATTTAGCGCAAAAGTATTTGCGCTAGAATATGAAAATGTGTACACTTTAAGTCCAACAGCTTCTTTACTAATTGGTTTAGTTTCATCATTATAGAAAAAAAATAGTTAGATCCTCTTTCAACATTTGCACTTAATTCGCTCTACTCCTTTCCTCTTCATTACTTATTTGTTGTTGGTTTAACTTTATATTTTTGTTCCCAAACGAATAAGACACTGAGAATCGGACATACTGTGTGTCATAATATTGTTTGAAAGTTTGAAATACATTTTGAGTAGTATTCGAAAGTAACATGCGATCTGTACCCAAAATATTATTGGCATTTACTACACACTGTAGTTTTTTATCGAATAGCAAAAGCTTAATCCCTGCTGATACATTAGCATTAGCACTCATTCGATTTCCCGCATATTTGGAGGCAAAATCTTGTTCATAACTAATTTCAGCGGTTAGTGTTTTGGCAGCATTGAGGGTCAAACTACTCGTACTCATAAAATAAGCACCCCAACCGCTATACTTCGGTTTTAGGTATATGGTATGTATATTTGTTTCCGTGTAAAAAGTATTGAACTCCAATGTAGTGGTCCACCAGGGGAATACATCTATACTGGTATAAAGGTTTAGGTTGGCAATATGAGCGGAATAGTAATTTAGGCGAACGAATTTCTGAAAATTGTGCTCCTCATTGTGAATGGTTAATTGACCAAATCCATTGGTTGTATGGGTATAAGACAAAGTCGTAGAGAGTTTTTTGTTATAAGAATGAGACAATTCGACATTCGTATTGAACGCTGGCTGTAAAAAAGGATTTCCTTCTTCATAAGACGTCGTATTGAGATACCATCGAGCGGGATTCAAATTTCCATAAGGAGGACGTGTTATTCGCTTGCTATATTTCAACGTAACATCATGATTACTGCTTAGTTGATAGAAAACATACACGGTGGGGAATAATTTGCTATATTTATTCCTATGGGTCTGATTCATACTAAACGAATCGCCTTTATTTTGAGTCGCCTCAGCGCGTAACCCTACCTTTACTTGCCATTTTTCTCCCCATGATTTAGTACCCGAAAAATAGAGTGCTTGTGTATTTTCTCGATACATAAATTGATCTTCTTGCTGATTGAGAGGCTGTAGATCCTCAGCCAGGCTAATAGCAAGAGTGCTATTCGTTTTAGTCAAACTCAGTTTTGCGCCAAATTCTAAGGTTGCCCAAGTATAGGGAAGTTCAAAATCAAGTTGCGTCGCCCAATTTTCAATCCGTTGTGTACTGTTATTGTTTAACAAAGTTGTACTAACTAACTCATCATCCCCCTTTCGTTTTTCAGCTGTTTGTTTGCTCTCTTTATCAAAAGAATACACGAAATAATCGGCATCTAAGGTATACTTTTTACCCAACGTATCTATTTGAGTAACCAAAGATGCCGAAAAAGCATGATTGTTATTCTTATTTGATGTTTGACTAACGGAGGGCAATCTGTTTAGTAAACTCCCATTTTCTTGTTGGTAAATCAACGTATTTCCCTCTTCATCGACTTCTGGTGTTGCGCTATTCCCCATATATTGCACACTTATTTTTCGCTTATCACTGATGGCATATCCCATATTAACTATACTTGACAAACCATTGTAGTGTACTCGATTATAAACTGTATTCTTCCAATAAGCCGTTGGATAGTAATACTGTATGTCATTGGTGTAAATTGTCTTATTTTGTAGCTTGGAAACATCGACTAAAAAGCTCCATTTTCCTTTTTGATAGTTGAAATTATTTCCAAAAGAAAACAAAGGATAGGTTCCTTGGGTATACGACGTTCTACTTGTGTTACTCCAGCTGTCCAACGTTGATTTTTTCAACTTTATATTAATCAATCCTCCTTCCCCTTCTGCACTATATTTGGCAGGAGGAACTGTTAGTACTTCAATACTTTTAATATTATCACTAGCAATTCCTTTTAAAAATTGGATTAACTCCTCGCCAGAAAGAGCAATAGTCTTGTCATCCACCAATATCGTTACATTTGATTTACCAGCTAAAGCTATATTATCGTTCTGAATTCGCACACTCGGCGTTATTCTCAAAGCATCTAAAGCATCCCCACCACTTGCTGAAACCGAATTTTCAACGTTAAACACCAAGTGATCCACCTTGCGTTCTATCAGCTTTTTCTTGGCTTGAATCAAAATACTATCCAACAGAACCGTTTGATCTATTGTAATCTTTCCCATATCTACATCCTGAGTAAGTTGAATATCACGACTGTACTTTTGTACACCAAATTCAGCTAAGCCTAAAACATAAGAACCCTTAGCTGCTTCTAAAGTAAAATATCCCAGACTATCTGTATACGTATGAGGCATTGTAGATTGCCAATCATTGTGGAGATAAACATCCATAAATTCAACAGGTTGACTTTGGGCATTAACCACTTGTCCCTGCACTCGAAACGACTGTCCATAACTCCCGTGACAACAAAACACCAAGCACAGAAGAAGATAAGAAGATATGTTATACATAATAGAAATATTTTTGTTCTTCACAGATAATAATCAAACAACAATTAGCTGATTACCAATCATTTAATTAACACATCTAAAATACATAAGAGGTTTTATTCAGTCGCTACCCTCACGGGTAGTTTTTTGAAAGAGACAAAAAAATACGCATAGGGTTAGTTTTCGCCTTTCAATATTCGAATAGTGATTACCCATTGCTTATAACAATGAAACAACCTGTTTATAGAATCCCACATTACTATTATTTTTAAACCCAAAATCCTTTTTATGAGCAATCAACATGACCACACAGAGAAGCGACAAGAAGGTCTAGACCTCCCTTCTATTGAGATTATACAAGCGTTAACTAGCATGACCTATAAAAGCATCTACATTTTAAATCACGAGAAAAGAAAATTTGAGTATATATCCGACAACCCTATTTTTTTAGCCGGGCATAGTGTTCAAGAAGTACACGCCATGGGGTTTGATTTTTACACACGATGTGTGCCTGAAAAAGAACAGGAGTTGTTAGGTCAAGTATGCAAAGTGGGTTTTGCCTTTTTTAATACACTGTCGGCTGAATACAAAAAAGACTATACGTTGTCGTGTGACTTTCACCTTATACATCAACACATTCCAAACCTATTGATCAGACAGGAAATTACTCCTTTGCAGCTAAGCTCGACAGGAAGATTGTCTAAGTCCATTTGTATGGCCTCGCTTTCTACGGCACAAGAAGCAGGAAATATAGCCGTTTATACGAAAACGCGTACACATTGTTGGAAGTTTAATGCACAACAACAGTGTTGGGAACTTGAGAAAAGCCCCTGCTTTACTCCTAAGGAGCTAAGTGTATTATATGCTTCTATTCAAGGGTTTACGGTTCAAGAAATAGCTGATTTGCTCTATCTTGCTCCAGATACAATTAAATTTCACCGCAGAAAGATTATGGAGAAATGTCAAGTCAATACCCTAGCACAGGCTATTCGCTATGTGATTGTAAACAAACTGCTGTAGTCCTCCTTCCTTCCACTATTAACAAAGGATTGCTTTGGGTCTTGCCACCTACAAAACACAAACGGCGTTCGCGTTTTGTACGACAGCAGACTGCGCTTAAAAAAAGCGTTTGATTACGTGGAAAATTTGGAGGACTTCTTCGAGGGGATATTCCATAACCCCATAGTTGACATTGCGACTTGACAATTGCAACAACCCTGTATTCTCACTGTAATTCGTAATATCTTTATGTAAAATATGATCCTTTGTCACTAGGATAAATCCATACTTCGTTGGCTTAAATCCCCCTTGCCACAAATCTTTATTGATCTCTCTAGCGAGTACTTCTGCTCCATCTGGAGTGTCTTCAATATTACCTCCATTCATGGTATCTCCACTAATCTCAAAGGCTTGATAGTAGCCCAACTCAAAATAATCAATGCTAAAATCTACACTAGCAAAGTGTGATCGCAACGCAGTGGCATCCGAAAAACTGCTGATATAGGTGTTATGAGAGGAAAACGGGACTTTAAAAACTTCAATGTTCATTTTACCTCCTTGGTAAAACACAAAAGTATTGCCGCGTTTGTTGTATAAAAATTCGGGAATTTCACTTTTTGAACAATAGGTGGCATCGTTTTCCATCAGTAAATTAATCCCTCTGAAATGCCCCTTGAGCACCTCTTCCTGCACAATTTTTGGCTGAGATAGAAACAAACTCCCTTCCCCGTTGAGCAACCACTTACGATTTAATATGGGAGCAAAAGTCACAAGCCTATTGATAAAACTTGTGCTAATATTTACTCTTCCGTTGATGATCTGAGAAAATGAAGACTTTTTATACCCTAATTTATGAGCTAAATCGGTATGGTTTTTAGCCAATCCTTCAAAAACCAACCATTTGATTGCTTCATTGATACGCTGAATTTTATCCATATATAAAGAATTTAATAAAAATATACGAACTGTATATGTAATAATTTAGGAAAACCAAAAACATTGTTCGTAACTTTGTTTTTATATCTAAAAGACAAAAATAAATAAAAAACAACAAAGAATACACATTATAAGTACCAATTACGCAATAAAATCAAAATTTACTTATAAATATTAAAATTTCAAATATTTTAAAATTCGTTATTATGAAGTCAAATCTACATTTTCAATCAGCCCTCGTATTTTCCTCCGATTTACTACAAAAAGTGAACAATTGCATCAGTGAAAATCACTGTTACACGATTTGGTTTGGTCCTATTTGGGATTCGAAACAGCTACATGCCCTTTGGATGTATGTTCCCAATAAAACAAAAGCAGGCATTCACTTTCCGCCCGCTTATGTCAATACGCTTTACAAAGCGCACAACGTTTTGATTGTTCTACTCGATGAACAAGATCTAAACGTCCATCGCACTATGGGGAATACCCTATTCAAAACAAGTCTATCTCAAGATCGCCTACTTTATCAGTGTCAAGACCGCCCTTTTCCGCCTCTGTTATTTCATCCTATGGATTCGTTTATTGGGCTTTATCGCGAAAAACAAGCCTTGTTAACGTCCTACTGTCAGGATTTTGTGGCTTCTAAAATAAATGGGAGCACACTCGCTTATTTCAAAGCACTAGAGTACAACTTTGAAGTATTAGAACTCCTGCTAATTGGGGTGAAAAATACAGCGGATACCTTTACTAAACGCCTGCTACTCCTCGAGCGAATCCTCCCCCAAATGCAAACGCTTTTTGTAAAGCGCCACAGTCAAACCTATTATCTCTTAGAGGATTTGACCTTACTCAGTCAGGCTACTCAGGACATGACCTGGGGTTCTGCTCTAAAAAAAGTACAGAAAAAACTACAGCAAATTGTAGAAGAGGTTCTCGCTGAAATCGATCGAAAAACAGCCTTGGTCACTCCCAAAAAAAGCAGTAAAAAGAAACAGAACGACTCCTTTAAATACAAAGAAAAGCTACTGCCTCTTCTCGATACTCATGAAGTTGAAGAGATTTATCAGTTCCACCAAACGCTATACATTCATCAGAATAAACAAGTGAAGCACTATTACTTGCTTGCTATAACGCATAAAAAACCTTCCAAAGCGCTGTATCAGTGCATCAAAGAAGTGGCAAGGAAAGATGAAGGGGTTCACTTTACGATTCTTGCTCATACGCGTTGCTATATACAGGATAACGTTGATTTTTTCGCCTCTTTTTTTAAAGGAATACTAAAATCCAAAAACCGCGTGTATTCCAACGGATATTACCCTCAAATTCACTGGCATAAAAGTACCGTAATCGGCAATAAATTAGCTGCTTTTAAGCAAAAGATCCTCACAGATAAAACCTATGCCCTCCTATCACCGGATTGGGCAAGCTCAACGAGTGAAACCTTTATCAGCACCTCTCAGTTACACAAATACTTCGTGCTAAAGTTTCAGCTGTATATCTTACATCACCTGCGTTATTTACCAAAAACCAAACACCTAACTACGTTGTTGCACTTGGCACTTTATGCACAAAACAAAGAAGCCGCCACCCTACACCTACAGTTCAAGCAGCTGTATCCATTGCTATTTGATTATACAGCGGATCACAAGGAAGAAAAAAAATACAATTTGGTACTCGATCAAAACACCGCAAAACAACTACAACAATTCTTTACCACCCTCGAAGTGCATTGACTAGAAATAGTGCAAAATTCTACGCTTATCCCCATCCATTTCGTCTGTCTTCTAAAAGGAGCCTATAAGCTCCTTTTCTTTATGCTCGATTTTTTCTTTTCGCTTTACCGTAGGAAACAGAAAGGAAATATAACGATGTTCTTCCCCTTGAGCGGTTGAACGCCCTATAGGGGGATGTATATTTTTTGCATTATTTCTGCATATTCTTTTTGGGCCTCACTGCCAAAAGTAATTCCTCCACCGCTCTTGTAGTACAACTGCTGTCCTTGTTGTTCAATAAAGCGGATCATAACAGCTGTATCCAGAGCATCTCCCGTGAACAATCCACAAACACCCGTATAATAATTACGGGCATATCCTTCTACCTCCTCGATAATTTGAACTGTTTTCTCTTTGGGAGATCCCGTGATAGATCCTGCAGGCAACAACTCGCTGAGTATATGACCCAGCCTGTCCTGCCACCCTTGTTGAAGATCCCCGCTAATTTGTGAGCTCATTTGCCACAACTCTCCTTTAGATGTCTTTAATTTATCGAGGTAGCGAAAGCGATCAACCTGTACCTTTTTAGCTACTCGGTTTAAATCGTTGCGAATGAGATCGACAATAGTATAGTGCTCTGCCGTTTCCTTTTCGTCTTGTAGCAGCTGCTCTTCAGCTTGAGGAAGTGAAGCGTCAATCGTGCCCTTCATCGGGAAGGAATATATTCGATTTTCTTTAATTTGAACGAATGTTTCGGGTGAAAAACAAACCAATTGATCTTTTATCCACAATTTGTATTTTGCTTTACTCGCGTGAAAAACATCGCTTAATGTTCCTTCAAGTGTAATTGGCGTTGACACAGTTAGGTTAAGTAAATACGTATTTCCCTTTTGTATTTGATGCATCACACGGTCAAATTTTTGCTGATAGGTAGCAAATGCAAGGGGTTGGGAGTGCAACAAAGGCTGAACTGACTCAGCAGGCTTATCGCTATTGGTTTGATTGTTAAATTGATAACGTATTTCTTCGGCATCCAATTCATCGAGGGGAATTACTTGACCGTGTTCTCCTTTGTAATCGACAAAAAATAAAAAGGGTTTTCTTGCCTTGCCCAATTCATTCATACTCGAGATAATTGTATCTTTGATGCCCATGTTTAATGCTAAAGTGAAGGCCAAAAATACAAATTGTTTATGAGCCAAAAGAAGGAAATTATAATTATCGACAATCGGGATTCATTTACCTACAATTTGTATCAACTATTTGATGAACACCCACTTTGTTCGGTTACTGTGGTTTATAGTGATCAGGTCAAGCTCGACGATTTAGCGCGCTACGATCAATTGGTGCTATCTCCTGGTCCCGATGTGCCACGAGCCTATCCAATTTTATTCGATATTTTGGCGCGTTATGAAGATCATAAACCCATTTTAGGGGTGTGTTTGGGACATCAGGCTATTGGCGAATATTACGGGGCAACCCTCTACAATGTGGAACAAGTATTTCACGGTCAGGCACGTTCATTAGAGCTGGTTACCCCTGATCTACTCTTTCAAAACATAGCTGACAAAACCCAAGTCGGATTATACCACTCCTGGGCACTAGCACAGTGCGATTTTCCGAAAGAACTTTTGATTACCGCAGTAAGTAGCGATAATGTGCTGATGGCATTCAGACATCAAACCAAAAATATCAGGGGAATTCAATTTCACCCTGAGTCTTATATCACCACAGCAGGAAGGCAAATGATCGCCAACTGGATTGAACAATAAACTAACTACTTCCCTTATTTAAACGTTCGAAAACGCAATACAATGCACTTCATTTTGGCTCACAATCATAAATGTTATGCCAAAATATTGTGAAGCTAAATGTAAAATGGTACATTCATTTTTTAAATAGAAACGCAATTTTTACATGGAAGCAGGAATAATACAAGACCCAAAAGTCCAAAAATATCTCCCCTATCTCGGTGCTTTAGCCATATTTATGCAGGCATTAGATGGGACAATCCTCAATACAGGTCTTCCTTCAATTGCCAAAAGCTTAGGTGAATCTCCCTTGGAGATGCAGAGTATCATTGTATCTTATACCTTGACGGTTGCATTGCTAATTCCGTTGAGTGGTTGGTTAGCCGATCGCTATGGTACCAAGCGCATTTTTATTCTTGCCGTGGCACTATTTTCTTTAGGTTCTCTCTTTTGCGCCTTATCTAATACTTTAAATGAATTGATTTTTGCCCGTATATTTCAAGCAATTGGAGGTTCAATGATGGTGCCTGTTGCGCGTTTAACCTTGCTTTACGCCTACCCCAAAGATCAACTGCTCAAGATTATCAATTTCATTACGATCCCCGCCTTAATCGGTCCTATGTTAGGTCCTACTGCTGGAGGTTTTCTCGTGGAAAAATTGTCTTGGCACTGGATCTTCCTCATCAATTTACCCGTTGGTATTATTGCTATTTTGATGGCTCGAAGGATTATCCCCAATTTTACCAATAAGGTGGAGCGCTTCGACCTCATTGGTTGGATCTTATTTAGCGGTGGCCTAACTATGCTTACCTTGGTTATTGAACGATGGAATTCTCCTCGCCTTGGGCCAATTCAACTGATCGTCCTCTTTGTGCTCGCCCTGCTGCTAATCGTTGCCTATATCTGGTATGCCAAAAAGTGTACGCATCCTTTAATCAAGCTCGACTTGTTTAAAATTAAAACGTTGAATATTGGGCTTATCGGAAATCTAGTAACGCGTTTTGGTATCGGTGGTATGCCGCTGATGATTCCTCTGCTCTTGCAACTTGGCTTTGGCTACTCTGCTTTTTACGCAGGGTTAATGATGATTCCTCAAGCTTTATCTAACTTGATATCGAGGAATTTTGTCGTGCCCATTGTCAAGCGCTTTGGCTACAAAAAGACGTTGGTATTCAACACCATTGCCACGGGAATCCTCATCAGCCTATTTTTCTTTGTCAATGAACATACGCCTTTTTTCATTATCATCCTCTTGATGATCTGCAACGGAGCCTTTAATGCGGTACAATTCACCTCTATGAATACCATCTCCTTGGCAGATCTAGATCACACTACCTCTAGTGATGCCAATAGCTTACTTTCTGTAACACAGCAATTAGCCATCAGTTTGGGTATTTCCATCTCAGCTATGTTCTTGCAACTCTTCCGAAATAGTGCTCTTGATACCCCTGAGCATCCAACAGCCGTATTCAATTATACGTTTTTGGTCATGGGCGCATTAACGATCTTATCGAGTGTTGTATTTATGAAACTCAATAAAAATGACGGGGCAAGTTTATCGGGACCCCAAGAATGAACTGGGTCAAAAAATAAACCTCAAGCCAAGGGCTTGAGGTTTCAGCAAATTAATATAAAACAACATAACTAATTAGTTATAAGGATTGCATCAGAAGCATAGAAGGCGCGTGATTTAACCAGATACTTCTCGTTTCAACCAACTTCTTCCAACTGTCTAAAGTGATGAGCATCAAATCAAATTCTTCAATAAATTCCTTAGATACCACCTTACTGCTTACAATGCGAATATGATTGGGCTTGTATTGTTCAATTAGCCTTATGTTTTCTTTAAATTCAGTGTGGTTCTCCAACTCCCCTGTAGCATCTAAAATGGACACTTGCACTTCATTATTGCGAATCATTTTTTGTGCATAGGACAACAATTTTAAATCTCCTTTGCTAAAAATAGGCAAGAATACGTGATCCATTTTTTCAAAATCTTTGTTGATTAAGATTCCCAATGGCACTTTAGTTCGGTTCATGATCTGTTGCGTACGGGCGTTAAACCACGAATTTTCAAACAATTTCTCCCGTCCTGTTACCTTGTTCAACAACACATCGGGATTTATTATTCGCGTGGTAAACCCCAAAATATTTCCGAGTACTGAACCGCGGTATATCGAATATCCCATTTCAATCAACAGTAAATCACAGGTTTCTTGATGTACCAGGTTTACCACATCACTTTCAATGTCGTTGGACACTTTGTAATACGTTTGTACTTCTTGGTCCATTTCGGTGGACTGCTCTTGTACCGCCTCAAAGATGTCTTCCTCGTAATCTTGGGTATTAAACGAGTTGAGTTCCTCACTATCAATCATATGCATCGCAGTAATACGTGTATCTGCACTAGATTTTCCCGTGAAGGCATTGGCTAGCTTCATCAATGGCGCCAAACTCAACTTATTTTCAAAGAACAAAAACACTTGGTATTTTCCTATCACCACGCCTTTGTGTTGAGGCTCATCGCCTAATGGTCCAAACACTTTGGCAATTAGATCCAAAAGAGGACCTGTCATAAAGGTGGTTGCTAGTGCCATAATGACCATCATAGCAAATACTTCGCCAGTCATTACGCCTAAGTCAAACCCTATATTTAGCACAATCAGCTCCATTAAACCACGGGTATTCATCAAGGCGCCAATGGTCAAACTATCCCGCCAATTTATGCCGACAAACTTTGCCGTGATCGCGCTACCGACAAACTTTCCTACAGTGGCAACTAAAATGATTAAACCAGTAATTTTCCACAAATACGGTTCGTTGAGCAATCCAATCTCTGTGCGCAATCCTGTATAGACGAAGAATAAGGGCAAGAATAGTACAACAGCAACATCTTCTACTTTTTCGATAAATATGGTTCTAAATTTCATATTATCAGGCATGATGGCTCCCGTCATAAAAGCACCGAATAAAGCGTGAATCCCAATTACTTCTGTACAATAAGCAGAAATAATTAAAGTCAGCAAAAAGATAGCTACGGTTCCCTTGGTCAGTATTTTACTACTTCCTTGATATTTTGCAATGCGCGCCAAGAAAGGACGAACGAGCTTAAGCATCACAATTACGTATATAATAGCCAGTCCGATGATATAAAGTGAACTTACAAAACTACCTGCTTGTACAATCGCAATGACAGCGGCCAAAATACACCAAGCAGTAATATCATCTGCTGCAGCACAGGTAATAACAATCGTGCCTATTTTGGTCTTTTGTAGGCCTCGTTCTTGTACAATACGCGCCAGTACGGGAAAGGCGGTAATACTCATGGAGATACCTAGAAATAAGCCAAAGGAGAGAAAGTCTATACCGTCAGGAGCAAAAGATTCGAAAATGTAGTAGGCTAAAGCCATTCCCAAGGCAAAGGGGATGACAATACTTGCGTGACTAATTAAAACTGCATCATGCGCTTTGTTTTTGAGTATTTTGAGGTCTAGTTCCATTCCGATGACAAACATGAAGAGAATTAAACCGATCTGGCTTAAAAAGCTCAAATTACCCAACGACTGAACGGGGAACATCACCTCGGAAAACTCCGGAAAATACGTTCCTACTAGAGAGGGTCCTAAGGCAATACCAGCGATAATTTCACCAATCACAGCTGGTTGTCCAATTTTTTTACAAATCCATCCAAAAATACGCGCCACCAATACAATGGTCACAATTTGTGCTAAAAGTAAGGCTAACGGGCTTTCAAGGTTGTGAACTAAGGTTTTTATAAAGTTTTCCCAGGCTGTACTTTCGGAAACAATCGCTTTTGTACCTACTTCTAATTTTGATCCTTGGGTGACAACCCAATAAATTAGTGCCGTACATCCACCGATAATAGCGACATAAAGGAGGGAATTCCTATATTTTGACATAATGGTTGAGGTTTATTATTTCGAAGACAAAAGTCTACATAGTATAAACATCAAACCTCTCTACTGGGTTGAAAACAAGCTTTCTTGTAATGAAACGCTAAATTCTTGTAATGAAATTAAATCTTGTCCAAGAAATCGGTCTTAAAGGTCACCCCTAAGGTGAGTTCGAGCGGTTTTCCTTGCTCGGTTAAAAGCTGGGTGGTAATGAGATCATGCCCAAAGAAACGCACAATTTTAAGGGCAATAATTTCGCGTTTATTAATGCGACAAAACTTGGCTGCGGGTAAAACTTCCACCAGTTTATCCAGGGATATATTCTTTGCAATTAGCTGTTGATCTCCCTCGAGAAAGATCTCCTTATCACGTCCATCACTTTCACAGGTCTTGATATAAAGAATATCCTCAAATTGCAAGATAGCCTTACCCTTGTTAGAATTAATCGTTAAAGACGCATTGAATTCCACAGGTTTCAACTGACGCATAGCCTTTTGTACTGCACGCTGTAGACGCTCCTTCTTAATGGGCTTGGCGATATAGTCAATGGCGTCTACCTCAAAGGCTTCCAAGGCATATTCCTTATAAGCAGTGACAAAAATCACCCCTTTATTGGTCAATAGTTGAGCCACACTTAACCCGTCCATCCCCGGCATATTAATATCGAGAATAGCCACATCAAAATCTAAAGTAGGAGCTTCTTCTACAAAAGAAACAGGATCATCAAACACTTTAACAACCTCTATCTCAGCAATTTGCTCACATAGCATCTTTAAGTATTTCAGTCCTAATAACTCATCATCTAAGAGTATACATTTTAGTTTTGAATTCATTCAAATTAATTTTTAGATGCATAGAATGCACTTGGTCATCTTCTGATTTTTCTAATTTATAGTATGGACCATATATCAAATGTAGGCGTTCGCGCAAGGCGGAAAGTCCATACCCTCCTTTTTCTTTTCGCAGTGATCCTTTGGAGGATTTCTTATTGGAAACCACTAAATCAAACTGCCCTTTTTTTAATTTAAACAAAATGGAAATAAAAGCATCATTTCCTGTTAAATCTGCGTGTTTAAATGCGTTTTCAATAAGTTCGACACAAATTAATGGGGCAACTAAATCTTCGGTATACAGCACTTCTACTTCGCCTATATTTGAGCGAACATCCAAACGAAACAACGGATTGAGCTTAATCTTGTTGATGTCAATCAAACGCATTGCAAATTCGTGCTCTTCTTTGAGTGTAACGAGTTTGCGCTGGCTATCGTATAAGATATAATCCAAAACTCCCGCCATCTTATCCAGGGCGTAATACGTTTGATAAGCATGGGATTGAATGGAATTTAAAATGTTCTTAAACAAGTGTGGATCCAATCTCGATTCCAAATTTTCTAATTGTAAATACCTCAATTTGGTGTCAAATAATTCTTTTTCCTTCTCAAAAGCAACGCGTTGTTTGTTGTAATTGAGTAAAAAATACAACAGAATGCCAATCACGGCTAACAGGAGAACAATGATGAATAGATACAAATATTCCATAACCTTGTTTTAGTAGAGCTTTCGGTTTTTAGGTGCTTTCAGCTTTGGCCTTCCTTCACAGTTGGTAGGTTTACCTACACTTTGATTGAACAAAAGGAGAATCAACAGGTGGCTATCCCTTTCGTTTAACAACAAACAAATGTACGGCTTTATTGGTAAATTACGCTCTTATCTCAGGAGTAAAAAAGGATCAATGCTATAGTAGAGAACAGGATGATAAACAAGAACCGTACAGCTATATCAGGACGAGACAAAGTATCAGACCAGATTTCTAAGTAGTGAGTCCATAGTGAGTCCATAATGCGTCCATAGTGTGTCTATTAAAACAAGGCTTTTTAATAGATACACTATGGACGCAGCATACATGGACTACGCTGTTATATAAAAGAAAACGAAGAGCAAGGTTAGGGCAACCTCCTTGATTACAACCCGTGAACAGGCTTTTATACCAAACAAAGAGGGTGCCCTTTTGGGACACCCTCTTTTTCGGAAGTACACTGTTGTACTTTATACGTATATTGGTTTAAAAATCAATTTTAGCGATCTTAAACTCGTCTCCTCTTTTAATTAGTTTGAATTTTTCAACTGTAGTCTTTTTTTCGTATTGAACGTCATATTCAAATTCAAATTCTTTAATTTTTTCTTTTTTGTTCTCCTCCGTCATATCTCCTTCTTTAAAAACAGCTTTTACTATGTGTCCTAGCTCGCCTTCACGTTGTTTCAACTTTGTAAAAAACGCTTCTTCTGTTGTCGTTTTAAAGAAATCCTCATCTAAATATTGCTTCAAATCATCATACTTTTCTTCTCCTAAATTATAATAGTACCATCCTATTAATGTCTTTCCTGCATTCTCATCCCCCAAAGCCCTACTGTTTTTTGTTTCTTTACAACTAACAAATAAGAAAATGCTACAAATAATCACAATTAAGTTTCTCATAAAATATGGTTTATAGTTAATCAATCCTTTTTCACTTCTTCCTCATCTAAAGAAAGCACTTTAAAGTTAAGAAAAATTTATGATTTTAACAAAATAAAAAACACTATTTATTAGAAACTTTTCTTCTGAAAGTAATAGGTGTATACCCAAGTTAAGGTAAAGGTTGGAATAATATCTATTCCTGGAGCAAGTTCCTCAATAAAATTGACGATAGCCCCTACTTTTCCGATTTTTCCTGGGTACATTTTCGCTAGAATAAAAGCGGAGATGGGCGCCCAAATCAGGTCCGTAAATTCACCTATTCCCGGCAACAAATAACTCGCCATTCCAAGGAGGTCAAGGAATAAACCTGTAATAAGTTGTCTTCTTTTGATTTGACTAGCGCGCACTTGTTCTTCTTGGGTCATGTAGTGTATTATTTGAGTTTGGCTGAGTACTTCTGTTCAAATTTATCAACCTTTGGTTTTACAACCAGCTGGCAATACGGATTCTCTGTCCCTTTGCGTTCAAAGTAATTCTTGTGGTAATCTTCGGCAACGTAAAAGGTTGAAGCAGGACTCACGCGGGTCACAATCGGTTGATCAAATACTTTTTCGTCCCTCAAAATTCCAATATACTCCTCTGCTGCTTGCTTTTGGGCCTCATCGAGGTAGAAAATCTCACTTCTGTATTGCGTACCTACATCCTCCCCTTGTCGGTTTAATGTGGTCGGATTATGTGTCGCAAAAAAGATCTCCAACAATTCTGTATAACTTACTTCATTGTCATTATAGGTAATTTCTATCGCCTCAGCATGTCCAGTCTCCCCCGTACACACTTGCTCATAGGTTGGGTTTTCATTTTTGCCGCCAATATATCCAGGTAATACTGCTGTGACGCCTTTTAAACGCTTAAATACGGCTTCTGTACACCAGAAACAACCGCCAGCTACTATTGCTTTTTTCATCTACTTTTTACTTTTATCTCATACATTTCAGAAGTCTAAGTTATCAATTATAGCGGGAAATCTAGGTAGATTTAAAATATTTTTCTCTTTTTAATTTTTAATTGAACAAAACATTGTTAATTTGTAGCCGATCAAAAACAACAGTATGATACGAGCGACGAATATTAGAAAATCTTATGACCAACTAGAGGTTTTAAAGGGTGTTGATCTTCACATCAAAGAAAGAGAAATCATTTCGATTGTCGGCGCTTCCGGTGCTGGAAAAACAACGCTACTTCAAATCTTAGGGACATTGGATAAACCTACTATTCAGCCCAATAGCTCGCTCTTTATCCATGATACAGATGTGTTGAAATTAAACGATAAGGAAATTTCTAAATTTAGAAACCTCAACCTGGGATTTATCTTTCAATTTCACCAATTGCTTCCAGAATTTAACGCCTTAGAAAACGTGTGTATTCCTGCCTATATCGCAGGGAAAGACAGAAAAGAAACGGAAGAAGAGGCTAAAAAATTATTGGACTATTTGGGCGTGTCTCCACGTGCTCATCACTACCCATCCGAACTCTCGGGTGGAGAACAACAACGCGTCGCCGTGGCCCGAGCGTTGATCAACAAACCCAAAGTGATTTTTGCTGATGAACCTTCTGGAAATTTAGATACCAAAACAGCCGAAAACCTACACAATCTCTTCTTTCAACTCAGGGATGAGTTTAATCAAACTTTTGTAATCGTGACCCACAACGAGGAATTAGCTGATATGGCTGACCGCAAATTGGTCATGACTGATGGGGTAATCAACCCGTAAGACGCTATATTAGCCGTCTTTTTTCAACAGCTTGTATTTTCTTTATGTATTCCGCCGCTTTTAGCCTGACGGAGTCTGTGGTGTTTATTTTGGCTACAGTAGTATTTGATCACTTCATTCTGCAAACTATAGTTATTCCTGCCAATAATTCCCTAGCTTTGTCTTTATGAATCAAACAGAGCTCAAAGAATTTTTAGACGAAAAGGTAGTGTTGTACAACAATCCCTCTTTTATTGTGGATGATCCTGTACAAATTCCTCATTTATACACCCAAAAAGAAGATATCGAGATTGCTGGTTTCTTAAGTGCAACCATCGCTTGGGGCAATCGCAAGATGATCATCAAAAATGCGCATAAAATGATGGAACTCATGGGCAATTCTCCCTATGATTTCGTCATGAATCACAATGAAGATCATTTAGACGCTTTAGAAGGCTTTGTACACCGCACTTTTAACAGTACGGATTTCGTTACTTTTATCCAGGCTTTGCAACACATTTACCTCAACCACGGAGGCTTAGAAGCTGTATTTAGTGATTCGTCTTTCCCCCTACAAGAGCGTATCTCGAAGTTTAAAACGATATTCTTTGAAATTCAACACCAATCGCGTACCCAAAAACACCTTTCAGATCCGTTAAAAGGTTCAGCTGCAAAGCGAATAAATATGTACTTGAGGTGGATGGTACGCCAAGACAATGCAGGTGTTGATTTTGGGTTATGGAAAGGCATATCTCCTAGTGAGTTATCTTGTCCACTCGATGTACATTCAGGCAATATGGCGCGTAAACTAGGGATCCTAAAACGCACCCAAAACGATGCCAAAGCACTTTTAGAATTGGATACCGCTTTGCGTGAATTGGATCCTATTGATCCCGTGAAATACGATTTTGCGCTGTTTGGATTGGGGGCGATTGAGAAATTTTAAAAGGGTGATGGGAAATCGTAGCGTAGCGTAGATTCATCGAACACCAAAACAAAATATAAACTAGGTGAGATACACCGAAGCGTAGCGTAGGTTCATCGAACACCAAAACAAAATATAAACTAGGTGAGATACACCGCATAGATTTTGTTGCTCTTTGCTCGTCGCTCGTTGTAAAGCACAATTATCTTACAAATGAAGAGATTTAACAAATCGTAACGAAGTGAAAATCGTAACGAAGTGAAAATCGTAGCGTAGCGTAGATTCATCGAACACCAAAAAAAAATATAAGCTCGGTGAGATATATTCATCGAACACCAAAACAAAATATAAACTAGGTGAGATAAATGAATTTCTCCAAGCGAGTTATTCTATTATGCACTACTATAAAAGCGGTTTAAACTGTTTATTGTATTCAAAATATTTTTATTTCATTAATGCTACAAAAAAACATCTATGATTAGTATTTTTCATATATTTATAGTATGATATATAAAATATTAACCACCCTGATATTACTTATTCATTCATGTAATTATGCTCAAAATTACGACTTATCGAGCTTTGTTAAGCCAGGAAGTCCCCTATATATCGGTAATTATGCAAAAAATAGTAGAACCCATATCTCTTACCAAGGATCTTTAAAAGGAGAAATGTTTTATAACGACCAACTAATTAAACTTGATTCTTTTTATATTCGAAACAATATCCTTAGTGATAAAATAACCAATATAGAATATAGCTTGCGCAGTGCTAAATTAAAGCAATTATCATTTTCTAATACAGAAGGTCATAAACTAAAACTTTTTAGAATATTTCCTAAAAAAGAGAGTATGTATAGAGAATTATGGCATGATGACAATATTATTATTTATGATAATTACTTAGTTTTCGATACCTCTATAATTGATAAATATAATATAGTAGTTTATTATAAAGGGAAATATTATAATATACCTAAAAATAAAAAAAGAAGACAAAGAGTAATTGAAAATACATTTAATGATTTTGATGTAAAAAGCACCATCGAAAATTGGTGTTTAAAAAATATGTAGTAGTATTTTTCGTCTTGAAAATTCTATACAAATGTTTATCTTAAATAGGAGTTGCCTCAAAAACGATAACTCCTATTTTTATATCAACTAATTCCTTATCCTATTTTTGATAATCACTTCCTCTATTTCTTGTATGGTGAAATTCAATCAAATAAAAAAATGTAACAACAATTTACCATCTTTTTTATACAGTTCTATATGTACCTGAGGTGGATGGTGAGAAACGACAATGCTGGTGTTGATTTCGGATTATGGAAAGGCGTATCTCCTAGTGAACTCTCTTGTCCATTAGATGTACATTCAGGTAATATGGCGCGTAAACTGGGCATTTTAAAACGCACACAAAACGATGCCAAAGCACTTTTGGAATTGGATACGGCTTTGCGTGAATTGGATCCTGTTGATCCCGTGAAATACGATTTTGCGCTGTTTGGATTGGGGGCGATTGAGAAGTTTTGATTTTTTAGTTAAGGGAAATGGGTTATGAAGTTATGGGTTTGGGGGAACTTTCTAAATAAAACAATCTAACAAAAAAAAAACTTCTTAATACACCAACTGCACCCAACCCGAAAGCGTTTCTCCCTTAGTCGTTACAATCTGATAAAAATACGTTCCACTAGGCAATAGTGTAGTACTCGAATTTGTTTGTCCAAACCACTCATTCTGGTAGTTTTTCTTCTCATATACTTTCATCCCGTAGCGATTGAAAATCTGAAGAGAAACTCCTCCAAAATGGCTGATATCAAAGGTGTCATTTAATCCATCACCCTGAGGGGAAATACCTTTAGGAATTAAGCAAAGGTTTCTATTGTCAATTTCTATCGTATTTGTGATGATACAACCTGAAGTATTGGTCATGCATACCGTTACTTTATTTTGATTCTCATACAATAGATTCGCATATTTCGACAACTGAATCGTTGGAGACGATTCTTCAATTGCTATATCATTTATTTGCCATTGAAATTGGTTCGTCAAGTCAGGATTTACTACTTCTACATAAAGTTCATTTTTAGCACAATAAGAATTTAGTACTGGAATATCCTCCTGTTTAACTTCTACGGTAACTGAAGCTGGTACAGCACAATCATGCCCTACTGGGGTAAAGGTATACGTCGTTGTTTGCTGGTTGTCAATAGCAGGCGTCCACACACCACTAATACCATTGTTAGACTCTTCTGGTAAAACCAACGCACTTCCTTCACAGATAAAAGAAGGAAGGGTAAACTCAGGTGTTAGTATATCGACTACTTCTATCGTAATAGAAGTTTCTAACGCACAAGAACCAGTTTCAGGTGTAAAGGTATAGGTTGTTGTCTTTTTGTTATTTATTTCAGGTGACCAAGTACCTGCTATTCCATTTTCTGAAATACGTGGTAAAGTGATGGTTGTTCCGTTACATACTGTTGTTTCTAGATTAAAAATAGGCTCTATATGAGGTTCTATTATCTCAACGGTTAAGGTTACAGGGTTAACATCAGGATTATCAGGTGTAAAAGTATACGTAGTGGTTTCTTGGTTATTAACTGCAGGCGACCAACGACCTGTATGACCATTTTCTGATTGTTCTGGTAAAATAAAAGTACTTCCCTTGCAAAACGGTCCAAATATTTCAAAAGTAGGAGGAGAAATATTTTCTATTGAAACATCATCAATAAAATAATAGGCGAATAAACCACCGCCTAAAGGATTAAAAACTTCAATCAGAGTTTCTGAACCAGAGAAAAAATTACCAATTATAAAATACTTTAAATCCGAAATTTGAGGAGTAAATTCTAATTCAATCAAATGCCAGTTTTCCTTGTCTGTAATTACCTGTGTATAATTTGCATCTGTATCACCTCTAGAAATACTTTCACTTCTTTCACTATATGATTCACTAAAGAATTTTATACCAATATTATTGGATGCTATTTCAGATAAATCTGCTAATAAAACATAAAACCTTACTCTATATGTATTACCTTCAACCAAAGACGCACTTAACTGACCTTCAATACTTTCTGTTGCGGGAAAAATATCAGGATCACCTATCATATAAGACGAAAAACCAGTCATAGCATTACCCGTTCTAGGCATTTGATACCTATTAGTTAAAACTGAATAATTGGGGTTTGAATTGCAGTATTCTGGTAAACTTGTATGAAAAATATCAGATGTTGGATTTGGGCATTTCCAAAAATTAATAGCACTTTCAAACTCTTGAGAAGAAGAATAAGTATCACAACTTAATGCTTCCTCATTCACATCTTCAAAACTAGGGTTCAATACTAAATTTTGCTGCCCATACAAAGTATGGATATAAAAACTAAAGAAAACGACGACGCAAGAAAAATATCTCATAGGTTCCTGGTTTAATAGATAAGCTATAAATATATGTTAATTTTAACAAAAAATAAAATCTGTTTTATAATATTCTTTCTAGCTCTTTGTTCGTTGCTCTTTGTTCGTTGCTCTTTGTTCGTTGCTCTTTGTTCGTTGCTCGTTGTTCGTTGCTCGTTGCTCGTTGCTCGTTGCTCGTTGCTCGTTGCTCGTTGCTCGTTGCTCGTTGCTCGTTGCTCGTTGTTCGTTGTTCGTTGTAAAGCATAATTATCTTACAAATGAAGAAAATAAACAAACCGTGCGAACCGCGCAAAAAACAAATCGTAGCGTAGCGTAGATTCATCGAACACCAAAACCAATATAAACTAGGTGAGATAAACCGCGCGAACCGCGCAAAAAACAAATCGTAACGAAGTGAAAATCGTAACGAAGTGTAGATTCATCGAACACCAAAACAAAATATAAACGAGGTGAGATAAACCGCACAAATTTCTTTGCTCGTCGCTCGTTGCTCGTTGTTCGTTGTAAAGCACAATTATCTTACAAATGAAGAGATTTAACAAACCGCACAAAAAACAAATCGTAACGAAGTGTAGATTCATCGAACACCAAAACAAAATATAAACTAGGTGAGATACACCGCACAGATTTTGTTGCTCTTTGTTCGTTGCTCTTTGTTCGTTGCTCGTTGTAAAGCACAATTATCTTACAAATGAAGAGATTTAACAAATCGTAACGAAGTGTAGATTCATCGAACACCAAAACAAAATATAAACTAGGTGAGATAAACCGCGCAAATCGTAGCGTAGCGTAGATTCATCGAACACCAAAACCAATATAAACTAGGTGAGATAAACCGCGCGAACCGCGCAAAAAACAAATCGTAGCGTAGCGAAAATCGTAACGAAGTGAAAATCGTAACGAAGTGTAGATTCATCGAACACCAAAAAAAAATATAAAATAGGTGAGATATATTCATCGAACACCAAAACAAATATAAACGAGGTGAGATAAACCGCACAAATTTCTTTGCTCGTCGCTCGTCGCTCGTTGTTCGTTGTTCGTTGTTCGTTGTAAAGCACAATTATCTTACAAATGAAGAGATTTAACAAACCGCACAAAAAACAAACCGTGCGAATAACAAAGCGCGACCTACTCAAAGTAAGTCGCGCTTTGTTTTTTATCTCCATTCATAACACGGTTAATCATACCCTATCGTTTGATAGTCTAAAGGAATTTTACCAAAGTAAATTGCCTTAACGATTCCGTCCGACACTCCTATTTTTGGCACGTAGATTTGTTTCGCTCCACTGGACTTCATGGCGAAGGCATAGATGCGCAGGGCGGGGATAATCACATCTGCGCGATCTGGATTCAATCCCAGTAGTGCAATGCGCTCGTCATAGGTCATTTCGGAAAGTCGCGTTAACTGCTGATTTAGGTACATATAGCTCAAGGGCTTGTCTTGGCTCTTACCCGACATTTTAAAGGCTTTATTGATGTTCCCTCCAGATCCGATAACAATCAAGTCGTTCAAGTCTTTGGTTTCTTGTTTTACCCAGGATTGGATGTCGTTCCACACACTTTTTGACACCATATCGTTTAACAGTCGAACGGTTCCATTGCGGAAGGATTTGGACGCCGTGGGTTCTCCTTCTTTAAAGATGGTAAACTCCGAACTCCCCCCTCCTACGTCGACAAACATCACATTTTTCGTTTGGTTGATGTAGTTTTTTAGATCCGTTGAGGCGATGATCATCGCTTCTTTTTCTCCGTCTATGATATTAATTTTAATTTTAGATGCTGCAAAAACGGCTTCAGCCACTTCTTGTCCATTGTCTGCTTCGCGCATTGCACTGGTAGCACACGCCATAAAACGTTCGACTTTGTTCACGCGCATTAACAAATAAAAGGCTTGCATCGCTTCAATCATCCTCTGTTTGGAGGCCACACTGATCTCGCCTTCTGTAAAGACATCTTGCCCCAAGCGGATGGGAACGCGAATCAATGAACTCTTATTAAAAACAGGATCTTTACCCTTAGCCTCCACTATATTCATAATCAACAAACGCATGGCGTTGGACCCAATATCTATGGCCGCATATTTCTTTATCTTTAACATATTATCCTTTAAGTTTGTTCATGTAATAACGATACATCTCTCGTTGTGATTGGAAGTCCGCTTCTCCTTTTCGCTCACGGTACTTATTAGTTAGATCGCCAGATTGTATACGCGTTTTCACATTGCCCTTCCACCCTATCTCAAAGGTTTCGATCAATTCTTTTTTAATGTTTTCATCGTAAATAGGACAAGTTACTTCCACGCGTTCATCTAAATTACGCGTCATAAAATCTGCAGATGAAATATACACTTCGGGATTGTTGTTGTTGCCAAAAATATAAATACGCGAATGCTCTAAAAAGCGATCCACTACGCTAATTGCCTCAATATTTTCACTCATTCCAGGAATACCGGGAACTAAACAGCAAATACCGCGAATAATCAGCTGTATTTTTACCCCAACATTACTGGCTTCGTATAAGCGATCTACCATCCTCAAATCGGATAGGCTATTCATTTTCAAACGGATTGATGCAGGTAGCCCATTTTTGGCATTTCGAATCTCGCGATCTATTAATTTATTGAATCCCGATCGGGTGTAGTGGGGCGATACCAAAAGGTGTTTGTATTTGTGTACGCGGTAATTCACCTGTAGAAACTCAAATACTTTTGACACATCTTTTAGGATTTGATTGTGGGAGGTCAACAAGGTTACATCGGTGTATATTTTCGCTGAGCTTTCGTTAAAGTTTCCAGTGGAAACGAATCCGTAGCGTTTAATCTTTTTGTTTTCCAGGCGTTCAATCACGCATATTTTACTGTGTACTTTAAGTCCTTTTACTCCAAAAATAAGCTGAACGCCTTCGGATTGCATTAATTCGGAATAGTAAATATTACTCGCCTCGTCAAAACGCGCTTGCAGCTCAATTTGCGCGATTACCTTTTTCCCATTTTTAACTGCATTGATCAGCGAGCTAATAATTTGGGAGTTTTTCGCTAAGCGATATAGGGTAATCTTAATCGACAACACTTGTGGGTCTAAAGCAGCTTCGCGCAATAAACGCACCAGGTAAGAGAATGATTGGTAGGGTGTATAGATGAGGTAATCTCGTTTTTGAAGCTGTTGAATAATACTGTCTTCCATATCTAAGCCTACCACTGCTGCAGGAACTTGCTTGGGATAAGTCAAATCCAATCGCCCCAAAGTAGGAAAACTCATATAATCGCGTCGATTGTGGTAACGCCCCCCTGGGATGATGCTGTCGTTCATCTCAATCTCCACATTTTCCAATAGATAGTCCAATAAATCTTGATCCATCTCTTGGTCGTAGACAAAGCGAACAATCTCCCCTTCTTTACGGTCTCTTACGCCACTAGATATTTTTTCAACAAAAGATTTGTGCAAATCGGTATCTACCCCTAATTCAGCATCACGGGTAATCTTAATCATAAAGGCTTTCTCGGCTTTATAATCGAAAATACTAAAAATTGACGCTAAGTTATCGCGTATAATATCGTCGATCATGATGATGTATTTTTTATCATCATCTGAAGGTAGTTCGACAAATCGATTGACAATATTGGGAATTTCGATAATGGCGTATCGCGTTCCCTTTTCCCGTTTATTTGCTTTACTTCTTTTGCTGCGCAATTCCTCGTCCACCTCTAGTTTAACGGCCAAATACCCATGTGTGTCGCGCAACAGTGGGAAAGGTGCCAAATCACTGAGGATAACCGTCACTAAATCGTGGGAAAGTGTATGTAAAAAATAATCTTTGACAAAGGCTTTTTGCTTGTCATTGATTGTTTTTTCGTTGAGGATAAATATTTTTTCCGCTTCCAGTTGTTTTTCTATTTCAGCTAGAATGCGCAAACTTTCGCTTTGCAACACAATCACGCGGTTGGTGATTTGCGTCAGCAAGTCTTTCACTACTACTCCACTTCCCAAGCGGCGGTTGCTTTGACCAGTTAACACCATACGGCGAATTGTAGCATAGCGCACTCTGAAAAACTCATCTAAATTATTGGAAAAAATACCAATAAAACGGAGGCGTTCGAGTAAGGGAACAGTTACGTCTCCTGCTTCTTGTAGAACTCTTTCATTAAAAGCTAACCAGCTTTTCTCACGATCAACGTAAAAATATTTAGGTGTTACAGTAGTTGTATTCATTATTTATTTTAAATCTCTTGGAAAAACTTTACTAATTACAGTTCCGTTCTTAATCGCTTTCCAATCCTCTTGGGGGAAGTCCATGACAACTACGCCTGAGGTCGGTACATTATCAATCGAAACCATACCAAATTTATTAACAAAATCTGTGATAGCATCATTATGACCAAAAATAATCAGTGTATTGTGTGTATTTTCACATTTTTTTATCGTTCGCGCCAATTTCTTGACATCGAAAGTATAAATATCTTCTTTTTCAATGACATAAGCGGGGTTGATATCTAGGTTTTGACAAAAAATTGCAGCGGTTTGTTGGGCGCGTTTTGCAGTACTAGTCCAAACGATAAAACGATCAGGCAAAAGGGAGCTGATCGCATGGGAAACCAAAAGAGCATCTTGAACCCCTCTATCTTTAGAGATGGGTCTATTTTTATCTTCTGTAATCGTATCCCAACACGACTTAGCATGTCTAATTAAAATAAGCGTTTTCATAACTAATTATTTTTTTTACTATTTTAATTAACAAAATAGTGATTATTTTATTTTATTTTTTCATAGTTATTATTAAATCTAAGAAAAAAAATTAGAAAAAAATATATTTTAAGCTATAAAATAAAAACTTTACTTTTGAAGCTTACACTTTAAGCTAATACAATGAAAAAATTCTCTATTGAATTCAAATGGGCAGCTGTGGCAACCTTAGCAGCATTGATTTGGATGTTTATAGGAAAGTCAATGGGATTTCACACAGAAAAGGTGCGTTATGAAGTGCTTCTTGAAATGCTATTTAGTTTTTTACTCTTCATTTTTTACTGGTTGGGCATTCGCCAAAAAAAGAAAGAGTATTACAACAATGTCATCCAATGGCAACAAGCCTTTCTTACGGGATTGGTTATGTGCGTGATGATTACGCTTTTCTTCCCTATCGTTCAGTTCATTACTTTCAATCAAGTGAGTCCACATTTTATGGAGACACTAGCACAAGCGCTGATCAACGAGGCGAATATGGCACCAGAGGAAGCCTATCAAAATGCTTCTTTTGACTTATTTTTAAGAAATGGAGTGATGAATAATCTCTCATTTGGTATTATCTTTACTACTATTATTTCTTACTTTTTAAAAACAAAGAATTACGACCAAGTAAAAGCCGCAGCACACAAGCCAGAGATGGTTAAAGTGAAAAAGCAAAAGGGCAAAACAAAACGAAAATAATTCTAATACAAACACAACTATGGATATCCGAAACATACCACAAATAAAAAATACGGCGGCTGATAATTTCTTTTTATTAGCGGGACCATGTGCCATTGAGAGTGAAGAAATGGCGATGCGCATTGCGGAACACATCATCAAAGTAACGGATAAATTGCAGATTCCCTATGTATTCAAAGGGTCTTTCAAAAAAGCAAATCGTTCGAGAATTGACAGTTTTACGGGGATTGGCGATGAAAAAGCGCTAAAAATACTCGCCAAAGTAGGAAAAGAATTTGGTGTGCCAACTGTAACAGACATTCACGAATCGTCGGATGCTGCTCTAGCAGCGGAATATGTAGACATTTTACAAATCCCCGCATTTTTAGTTCGCCAGACGGATTTAGTGGTGGCAGCAGCCCAAACAGGTAAGGTGGTTAACTTGAAGAAAGGCCAATTCATGAGCCCTGAAAGTATGAAACACGCGGTACAAAAAGTATTGGACTGTCAAAATGAAAATGTTATGGTTACCGATCGAGGCACTATGTTTGGTTACCAAGATATGATTGTTGACTACCGCGGTATTCCAACGATGAAGCAGTTTGCCTCAACGGTTTTAGACATTACGCATTCCCTACAACAACCCAACCAATCAAGTGGGGTTACAGGAGGGCGTCCTGACTTAATCGAAACGGTAGCCAAAGCAGGTATTGCCGTTGGTGTTGATGGAATTTTCTTAGAGACACACTTCAATCCAGCTGAAGCAAAAAGTGATGGGGCGAATATGTTGCACTTAGATCACTTTGAAAATTTAATGACAAAATTAGTAGCTATTAGACAAACGGTTCGCCAGTTCTAAAGTTTATCATATGAAAAGAGGATGCCCCAAGCATCCTCTTTTTATTTGGTATTAGGTTATTTCGTTTTCTTTGGCATAGGCAAGTATGCGCGTATTCTTTATGGGATTCGCGGTCATAGGTGTACCCCAGGCCGTTTTGATACAAGTAACCGATGGTATTCCAAGCATTTGCATAGTCTTGTTGTACTGCTTGTTCCAAGTAATACCGTTGCTTTGTATGTTGTTGACACTGTGCTATAGATTGAAACAAATAGATTTACTCCACGATTTTAACATCTAAGGCAATCTAAGACACGGATTGCCGAGGGATCGGTTGACGCTTCATGCTCTGCTAAAAAAGACATTAACTATTCAACCATTAGTCTGAAAATGCATCAACAATACAAATAAGCAGCTTCTACACAATAGGATACACATATAAAACACTTTACATTTACTACTCCTAACTTCAAGTTTTATCCAAAAAAATATGGCCCGTGTGGTAGGTGGTGGTATTGGAAACAACCACAACGCTACTTGAAGCGTAGGACACCTAAACCTGGCGGGCTTTTTTAATTCTAAATTCAAGTATTATGAACCCCAAAAACTCACACCAATTCCTTACAACTTCCAATCTTCCATATCCCTATGAGTCAACTAATAGTCCTTGCAGTGAAGTAGACCAACACAATTTAGCACTTCTCGCCGCTCTTTATGAGGTAAACGCCGATTTTGCTTCTTATGCCAAAAGCATAAATGAACTTTTTTACTACTACGTACAGCATTGTTCTTCTCAAGGTGATGACTTTTTTTTAACGCCCACAGATGTACACAGCGTATTGGATGTAGTCAATCTACTTCAACAACTGAAAGAGCCAGTTCCTCAAGTGTTACATGAAGAATAACACTCCAATCTCTTACATGTAAAAAAAGGATAAGGGAGAACATTTTTCTCCCTTATCCTCTTTTTATTTGGTATTAAATTATTTCATTTTCTTTGGCATAAGCAAGTATGCGCGTATACTTTATAGGATCTTTATACTGAGGATGCTCGTTATAATAGTATAAGAGGCGCTCTACGGCATAAAAATAGCTGGAGTGTTCCAATGCTTGCTCATAGTGCTGAATGGCTTTCTCTTCGCTTAATTTTACGCCATAGCCATAATCGTATAAAATACCGTAATAAATGTGAATATAAGGTTCTGTTCTATTGCGCTTCAAATACCGTAACACTTGTTCAAATTCTCTTCTTTGGTAGTGAATTTCCACCAAGTTTTGAGCATAAGCACCATAGTAGTGTTCTGCTGCACTATAGTAGGATACGGCCTTGTCAAAATCTTGCGCTACATCTTGTCCGTAGAAGTACAGATCACCGAGATTCATATTTGCCCAAATACAACCTAAGGCCACGGCTTTTTCATAAGCCGCTAACATCGCCTCGCGGTCATAGGTGTACCCCAGGCCATTTTGATACAAGTAACCGATGGTATTCCACGCATTTGCATAGTCTTGTTGTGCTGCCTGTTCCAAGTAATATACCCCTTGATCCACATCCGTCCACAGCTGCTGATCCTCTGTTAAGAGTAATCCCAACTCATACTGCATACGCGCATCGCCACGTTTTGCACCCAGGGTAAAATACTTCATCGCCTCCGACCAATCTGCCTGATCTCGTGCATCGCATCCTCTTTTGTATAGGGTGTCTACATCGAAATACGCTTCATAGTCATCGCCCATACGCTGGATCCAAGCTTGGTAAAAGGCAATAAAAACACTCAAATCTTTTCCCCTTAGGTTATAGCGCTGCTCATATAATTGCCCCATTTGTTCGTCGGAAACGGCTATGCAATTCCAATTGTCATCCACATAGTACAGCTGGTTTTGTGCAAATAGACATATTTGTTGGGTATAGCGATCAATAGGTGCTGAAATATGGGTGTAGCATTCACTTAAAAACCCCGTTTCATAGTTGTAATAGCGCATGCCTTGTTTTTCGATTACTTGAACAAAAGGATGATTCAGGTGTTCGATTTTGACAAAGGCATTGGATCGTTCTATCAACCATAAATCCTGTGCGGCATGGTATAAACCACAGCTTTGTTCGCTGTGAACAACATAGGTATCTGGGCTATAATTGCACAGGTATTTTGCGTGAATCTTACTGATTGAAAGGTCGTGCAAGCGTTGCTGATGCTCTTGGCAATCCCATAGCATCCATTGCTTATTAACTTTATAGGCAAACGTGTTGTAGTTGGTAAAATTCAAAAGCTGATCCACCTCTTCTACGACAACCTTCCCCTTCGGATCAAGGATACTTATTTTCTTTTGGTACTTATTGGGTTTAACCCAAAAATATCCCCTAGACAATTCTTCTAAGGCCTCTTCTGGGTATTCGCCTATCCATTGCCCATCAAGTGTATAGTATTTTCGCTTGGCGGTATGTTGCTGTGCAGTATAGAATTTATGCGGATAATCCAACACAAAAGGAAAGGCACTTGGTTCGCTTATGATGTATTTTCCCGTATAGTCCATCAATTGGTACTGTCCTTGTTGGAGGACATTGTAAAAACCGCTAAACACTTGTTCTATTTCATCGTATGCTGGCGGTATTCCCCACTGCAGGGTATCGAGATTGATTAAGCCCATTTTATCGGCGATACAGGCAATTCCCACTGTGGTTTGGTGGATGCTATACGCATCAAAGGCATCGTCATAAATCAACGGAAAGAGTAATTCACCTTGTTCATTGATATAAGAAAACTTCCCTCCTTGCTCCACCACGGCTAAGTTGACTTCGCTAAAATCGTATATAGCATCGTATATAGCGGGAAGCAATACAGTACCATCAGTTGCTTTAAGTCCCCACTTTTCAGCTTCTTCAAAGCGAATTGTGCGGGTTGGTCTGCGGATGTCTTCTTCCCAATACCCCAAGCCATACTTCACCCAATCCTGTTGGAGTGCTTCCAAAAAAGAGGTGTAACCAGAAGATTGAATGAACTCGTCGAGCAAGTGGATATCGCCTTGTTCGATCGCTTGCTGGTACAACAGCCATTTTTCATGGATTTCTGCCATCCACTCTTTGGCTTGCTCTTTGGGCGACTCTTCATTCATCGTGTACACATCACTAGCATCCAAATAAAACGTATCATAGGGCAATTCGTAGAGAAATTCAAACATTTGTGTGACCGCTGTTGTAAAATCGGCGACCTCTTCCAGTTGATAGGTTTCCGTCAATAGATCGTAGAAATCACTCAGTCGAAGGAGTCCCTCCTCTTTATCAAAATAGAGGGCTTCGCCCTTTGCCCGTGGATTGGCAGATAGCAAAGGAAGGAGTAGATCTGGAATAACATAATTCCACTCTCCGAGATAGCCCTCAAACATGTGTTGAGTCTGACTGTCTAGGTTGTAGAGGTAAATGCGATGTGCCATACTTTATTTTATCCAAAAATAAAACGATGAAGAGTCAAAAAAAATAATTTTTATATAAATCACTAAAAATAGCTAGTGACGAATATCACTGTGGGTGTGCAGTCGCTTATTTGAGCTTGATTTCTTTGATTAAGGCATTCATGGGAATCGCCTTCACTTCTTTATCTTGTAACAAGAAGATATATTCAGTTGTTTTACCGATTAAAATTCCGCGAATTTGAGCGTTATCCGCATAGGTAATTCCAATGTTTGGTGCAAGTAGGATGTTTTTTTTGTAGTATTTAGCATAGATATCCGCCGCTAAAAATAGGTACAAAACAAAGAGAAGCACTCCCAACGTGTATTTTTGTCCAGCATACCATTTATGCTGATTGACATTGAACACGAACTTCGAATAAGAAGTAGGGTATTTTTTTTGCCAAAATAAATCAATTTGATAAACTAAAAGAGTGATGAACAAGGTTCCTAAGGTAAATAATGCAATTGTAAAATCGCCAAAAGGCGCGATTAAGAAATCGAACAAACCTGCAAAATCAAAGATATTGATATCAAAGAGGATAAATTTCTTGTAATTAAACAGCATACCTATAGCAACTGCTACTAAATAAGCGATCGTTAAAAGCGTTTGCATATTTTTGCATAAACGCTTGACAACTGAATTGGAAGTTAGGTTATTCATGCGATAGGGTTCCGAAATAAACGGGTTAAAGTTGCACTCTGTTCCAGCGCTAAAATACACAAAAAAACCTAGGCTTTAAATAGAAGTAAAATACACATAAAAAAAAACGAGCAAGTACTACTTTCGCATACCCACTCGTTTTTATCTTTATTTGAAATTAACAATAACTTTTACTTATTCTTTTACTGCGTTTTCAACCTCATCAATCATCATTTTGATTGATTTTAATCCACCTCCTGATAAGTACCATGTTTCTGGATTTAAGAAGATGATTTTATCGTTTTTGTAGGCATTTGTTTGTTGAACTAAAGCATTGGCAAATTCCTCTTTGCTCATAGTTGCTCTTTTAATTGCAGCACCTCTATCGATAACGAAGATGTAATCAGGGTTTAATTCTTTGATCAACTCATTAGAAATCACTTGTCCGTGTGTAGCAGCTTCGATTTTCTCGTCTGCTGGTTTTAATCCGAATACGTCGTGAATAATTCCGAATCGCGATCCTTTTCCGTAAGAACTCATACGTCCTTCATTGGTTAAGATAATCAATCCTTTTTTGTCAGATTTTTCTGTGATAGCCTTAATTTTAGCAATACGTGCATCAATGTCTTTCAACTCTGCTTCTACTTGCTCTTCTTTGCCGAATAATTGACCAATAATACGTTGATTTTTCTTGAATGAATTCAGGTAGTCTTTAGCGTCTACATCTAGGTTAATCGTCGGTGCGATTTTTGTAAATTCGTCATACATAGCTGCTGTACGTCCAGCAATGATAATCAACTCCGTATCAGCGGCATTCACTTTTTCTGCATTAGGTTCTTTGATTCCTCCTACATTTTCATAGGCTCCATCACTATATTTTGCTAAATAAGCAGGTAAGTTTGCCCCAGGAACTCCTTTTACGGGAATGCCCAACTCGTCAAATGTATCCAACATACCATAGCTCAAAACTACGGGGTTCTTCGGATTTACCTTTACTTCAGACGTCCCTGATAAGTGATCTACTGTCACTACTGCTGTAGATTCTGACGCTGAACTTTTTTCTTCATTTTTTGTCTCTTTACAAGAAACAAACAAAAAAACAGATGCTGCAAGGCAGCTTACCATAAATTTACTCATAACGATGGTTTTTATAATTATTTAAAATAGACACAAACCTTGTGGTCTCCGTTATCGATAATTTTCATATCGATATCGAAAACATCTTTCATTTTCTCCTCTGTTATAACTTCGTTTGTTGGCCCGAAATAGAGGATTTGATGATTTTTCACTGCGGCGATATAATCGGCATAGGCTGCCGCATAGTTGATATCGTGCACGACAATGACAATTGTTTTTTGGAATTTATCCGCTAATTCGCGTAGGGTTTTCATAATTTCGACAGAGTGTTTCATGTCCAAATTATTCAAGGGTTCATCCAACAAAATGTACTCCGTATCCTGTGCTAGAACCATAGCGAGAAAGGCGCGTTGACGTTGGCCGCCACTCAACTCATCAATAAACTGATCTTCAATGTCTTTCAAGCCCATAAAGGCAATGCTTTCCTCAATTTTTTGATGATCTTCTTTTTTGAGTCTACCCTTAGAGTGGGGAAAGCGCCCAAAAGAGACTAATTCCTTAATAATCAAACGAATATTAGGGCTATTACTTTGTTTTAAGATCGCCAATCGCTTGGCAAAATCTTCATTGGTATAGCTTAATACTTCTTTGTTCAGCAGGTTTATTTCTCCCTTATCTCGAGAAACTAAACGGCTGATAATCGATAGCAATGTACTTTTACCCGTACCATTTCCCCCAATAAAACAAGAGATCTTACCCTTGGGAAAACTCACACACACCTGATTTAAAATCAGTTTCTCTCCATATGATTTTGATACTTGATTAACTTGAATCATACTTTATTACTTTTTAACAGCAAATAAATAAAATACACCCCTCCTACGGAGTTGATGATAATACTTACTGTTGTTGTCAGATTAAACAAATGTTCTACCAAATATTGCGCTCCAATAACTGTTACTGATGTCAACAAACAACAGGTCAACACAACTAAGGCATGGTTGTTTTTCTTCACCAATTCGTAGGTTAAATTGGCTACTAACAAGCCTAAAAAGGTAATAGGACCTACCAATGCGGTGGAAACAGCGACCATAATTGAAATAAAAATCAGGTTGGCACGCACTACTTTGTGGTAGTTTACTCCTAAGCTAATGGCGTGATCTCTTCCGAGACTAATAACATCTAGCTGCTTGAAATAGCGAATACCAAAGAGCATAGTTGCGATGAGGATCACAGCAGATAAGCCCAAAATATTTAAATTAATACGTTCAAAAGAGGCAAACATGGCGTTTTGAATGATACTAAATTCATTGGGATCAATGAGTAACATGATAAAAGAAGAGGCACTCTTAAACAACGTACCAATTAATAGACCTACTAGCAACAAAGTATATAGTCCTTTACTTTCTCTTTTAAACACGGCAAAGTACATCACAAGGGCGAATAACATCATCAGCCCTACAGACAGAACAAAATTCCATTCAGACCCCAAAACTTTAAAGGTTCGATCGCCATACCAAAAGACAATAAGCGATTGCAATAGCAAATAGAAGGAATCAAATCCCATAATGGAAGGAGTGAGAATCCTATTTGCTGTAATGGTTTGGAAAATCACAGAGGAATAGCCTATACCAAAGGAGACCAAGAGCATAGCCAACACCTTATAGCCGCGTCTTGGCAACACGTAGTCTAACTTTGTTCCTGTAAACGTAAACATATAAATGGCGATGCAGAACAGCAAAGCGATAAGTAGCATGGTAACTAATTTATTCTTAGGCATGTTTTGTCTTTTTTAGGATTAGATATAAGAACACAACACCCCCAACAATACTCACGGTTAGTCCGATTGGCACTTCGTAAGGAGCAATTAAGGAACGGCTGATCAAATCGCAAACCAACAAAAAGATAGCACCAACCAAAGCAGTATAGCTAATTGTTTTGCGCAGGTTATCCCCAAAAATCAAACTGACAATATTGGGTACTATTAAACCTAAAAAGGGAATTACCCCAGCTGTTAAGACCACGACAGTTGATGTAATCGAAACAAAAACCAAACCTAAGTACATGATTCGCTTGGGGTTTAGTCCTAAACTAGTCGCAGCATCCTCCCCTAGTCCAACAATCGTAAACTTATTAGCATAGAGGTAACACAGAATCACCACTAACACCCCCAGGTATAAAATTTCGTAATTCCCTTTTAAGATGGAGGAGAAATCTCCCATCAGCCAACCGTCCATGTTCTGTACGAGGTTGTAGCGAAAGGCAAAAAACGTTGCTATAGCGCTGAGTATATTTCCAAAGACAATTCCAATGAGTGGAATAAAGATTACATTTTGCACTTTTATTTTACTGGCTAAGCGCAAAAAAACAATACTCGCCAACAAGGCAATGGTAAAAGATAGCAGCGTCTTAACTACAATCCCTCCATTGGGGAAGAGAATCATACTAAAGAGAATTCCCATTTTACAAGCATCGAGCGTTCCCATAGTCGTGGGAGACACAAATTTATTCAGGGAGATTTGCTGAACAATCAATCCCGAAATACTCATGCCCACTCCTGCGATGAGTACGGCAATAGTACGTGGTATGCGACTGACAACAATAACAAGTAATTCATCTTGCGACAATCGATGTAAATCGAGAATCGAAATATCTTTTACTCCAACGAAAATGGATAAAAAAATGAGCACTAGCAGTATAAGAACTAAGGTAATTCTTATCATAAAAACCGTTATTTTTATTTAGAACAATATCAAATAAGGACAAATATATAAAACTAGTGGCAGTAGAAAAAAATAATTTCGCTTTTCTACCATGAAAAACAGCAGTTTAGATTTTCATATATTCAACAGGTTCACGAATAAATCAGAAACCCTTAACTATTCTGACTAAATACATCGAAAACCGAAACACCCCCCTTGGTTTGCAACGAATCTCGTAAATTACATAAAATTGACTTTTTGCCAAAAGAGGCTTGTTATGCACTTTTTGATATTTATGTACAGCCTAAAAGGGAGGATAAGAATAAAACAGTACTTACCTTCAAACTGAATTATACCTATGCACCCTCAAGAGCTATGCTAAAATACAGCCTCCTAGTTCCATTACACCTCCAGTGTAAGGCATAGAGCCTATTTATTTACTAAAAAATACGTCAAATTCTAAAATTTCAAATAACATAGGTTTTTATTTTTGTTAAATTATCTTTACAATCATCTCGTGTTTTGGTTTACTTTTACGGCTGATAAAAAAATCAACGATGACACATTCACTTAAACTAGCGGGATTAGCAAGCTTATTTTTATTTTTGGGCAGTTGTAGCTCAGATGACAGTACCCCTACTCCGCCCCAAGGAGACAACAATCAATATTTTATTTCAAAAATTGATTATGTCGTCTATGACACGACTACAATCTCCAATGGAAGTAGTACAACAACTGAAAGTAGTCCTGTTTTTGATCGAACAGTACATTTTTTCTATGACAAAACTTATCAATTGGATTCTATAACAAGAGATTCTAAGTATTTTAGTAACGGTATTTTTGTGGCTAACTTTCATCATGTGTACACGCATAAACTCGATGCGTTAAATCGCCTAGAACGCTTAGATATTGAATCAAAACAACAAGCAGGAAAGACAACCTATACCTTCACTTACGAACAGGACCTCCTCATGCGTTTTTCTATTTTAAGGGGCAGTGAGATAGCGTTAACCTACAACAGTAAAAAACAGTTTACTCAAGGTAAAGTTCTCTTAGCAACAGATCAACCAAATAGTATTGAACCGCATACCATTCAGTATGCCTATGGCCATAACAATCAGCTAACACAGTTACTCTATCAAAAAGATAGAGCCAATTTCACCTATGATGAAAGTAAGAATCCATTTGGTCATCTTCCATTTGACTTTACGACGTTGTTATTTGATCCTTTGACTTATATTCCTTTGACCTATTCGTTTGAAAATAATATAACAACGATGAGATTCACTGGGTCTTCTCTCGCTAATTACAGCATTGAATACAGCTATAACAAAGGGAATTACCCTGAAAAAGCAACGGTTTACAAAGGGGCCAAAACAAAGGCAAATCGCTATATGGTCATTGATTACAACTATCATATTGTTCCTAAGAACTAAAAAATACAAAGCCGCGCGATCTAGACTATAGTAATAGCAATAAAAAAAGTAGATAGCGAAATAATACATTTTAGTTTTAAAATAAACAAGCCCAATCTAGTATAGATTGGGTTTTGTCGTTTACATCTAAACTTTATCTCGATTATTCCTAAACCCGTATCATTTGGGAAATAAAAATGTCAGTTGTAATTCATCTAGAATTAATTAAAAATATAACATATTAATAAATTTTTAATTAATATATAAATAATTTTAACTATAATTAAAATTATTTATCTTTGTACTTTTAATATTTTTATTTATGAATAAAGCAGTCAAAACTATTGCAGTAGCGAGTTTTTTTTTCGCCTTTGTTGGATGTAGTTCCGATGATAATAGCAAAACCCCAGAAGGTCCAAGCTTTGAAGATAAACAGCTAATTTCTCATGTGAAATCCACTTATTATTGGACAGATGAAGAATACTACGAAGATGGCACTACCCAAGTCATTAGTGGAAAGGATTACCAAATTGATTTTAATTTTTCTTATGATGACCATCTTGCCCTATCTGCCTTAACTTATAAAGTGACCTACTACAAAGGTGATGAGATACTAAAAGTAACAGATGGTGAATTTAGTTTTAAACTAAACGCAGAAAATCAACTGCAAACCCTAGAAATCACAGGTGATCCAATGTATGCAGGCACTTATCTTTTCACTTATGCAAATGATATATTGACTAAGCTCGAGTTTAAGGATAACGATCAAAATTTTACACAAAATTTTACATACAATGCTGAAAATCAATTTATAAAATCCGATATACAAGCATTTAATCTAAATTTAGATTACACCTATAATGCTCAAAAACAAATAAGTAAAATTCAAAGCAATAGAAATGAATTGCCAGAGCAAATTGAATATGACACACAAAACAATCCATTCAAAGACTTACCTTTTGATTTAACAAGTGTACTCTTTGAAGGAATCAACTATATTCCATTGACTTATACATTTCCAAATAATATCAAAGGGTTTAAAACGCCTTATTTTGATACGTATCAACTAGAATATAAATATGATGAAAACAATAATCCACTCAAAGCTACGGTCTATTATATAAGCGATAACCAGCCAAAAGAATTGGATTATGAAATAGACTATAGCTATATTACTAAAAAAGTAGAGATAGTGAAATAATACATTTTAGTTTTAAAATAAACAAGCCCAATCTAGTATAGATTGGGTTTTGTCGTTTACATCTAAACTTTATCTCGATTATCCCTAAACCCTTTCCTTTTTTTTCCTTTATCTTTGTATAAATTGATGCGAAAAGATATGCTAAAAAGATGGTTGAGTTACCTTACTCCTATTCCCGTGCGAAAAGTTCGTTCGAAAATCAATACGAAGTTAGAAGTAACTTGGCTTAAAGGGCAGCTGGTGTTGGATACCAAAAACACCAATTACTCCTATGGGCAATTAGAACAAGTGTTTAAGAAAGGCTTCAAATTCATTGGTTATCAAAAGATCAAGGGGATGAATCGCGTGCTGAACCTCGGTTTAGGTGCTGGTAGTACCGTCCATTTATTGCGTGATGAGATTAATTTTAAGGGAACAATTACTAGTATTGAACTCGATGAAGCCATTTTATTCGTGGCAAAAAAGTATTTTAATCTCGATCGTTACAAGGAGAAGCACCACATTATTCAACGCGATGCTTTTGAATATGTGTTATCGTGTAAAGAGGCATTCGATTTGATCGTCATTGATATTTTTCAAGACAGTCATATGCCTTCTTTTCTGTTTGAACACTATTTTGTTCATCACTTGCAACAGCTGTTAACAGTTAATGGTTTTATTATTTTTAATACTATTGTACTTTCTGCCGAAGATGAAGAGCGAAACGAAAAGTACAAGCAACTCTTTGACCCCCTTCAATTTTCAGTTCGATCCATGCCTTCGAGTATAGTACACAATAGCATGATCACCATCAAGCGAATTGCTTAATACTACAGCATAAAAAAACCAACGGAAGTCCGTTGGTTTTTTATTTTCTACTGTTTTTATTTTAATAATTGATTTGCAACCAACCTGTTTGTTGAACGCCGTGAGAGATCACAATATAATAATACGTTCCTGAAGGAAGGGTTTGACCTGATTTATCTTTGCCGATAAATTGATCTTTATATCCTTGACCATGGGAATAGACTTCCACGCCATGGCGATTGAAAATCTGAATTTTTGACACCCCATACTTCGAGAGGTCTAAAGCGTCGTTAATACCATCGCCATTAGGGGAGAATCCCTTGGGCAAGGGACAGGCTTCATAGGTGATTGAAAAACTACTTTCATCTGTACAATACACCGCTTCTGACCCTCTTTTTGCATAGATATACACCGTCATCGGCAATAGAATTTCTAGACCTTCATGCAATTCAACTCCACCTCCATGGGGTTGGGTATAGTATTTATTTCCGGCAGACAAAGGAGGAAGTACAAAGTTTTCACAGGAGATCACCACATCATCCAACACGTCTGCCTGAATAGGCTCGTGCACCTCCACGGTAAAACTGCTTTGGTTGTCACAATGCTGTTCTCCTTTTTTGTAGATATACAGGGTAGATGTCCCATAAATGGCAAAGCGATCTCCCCCCTGGTAGGTTTCTCCTTGTCCATTGGGTTGCGTAAAGTAGCCCTCCCCTTCTTTGAGAGCTGGTAAGGTATAGCTTGTACAAACCTCAACATCTTTTAATTGCGTCACTTCTATTAAAGGTAAACGCACCACTAAGAAACTACTAACACGCGAACATCCTGTTGTTTTATTCACCACTTCTACATAAATGCGACGAGTGGATAAAATATCAATTTCATCGTCTAGAAGGTCCATTAAATCCTCATCTCCGTAGTAATGCACGGCATATTGTTCGCTTGCTTGGGCACCTAAATTGGCTAAAATTATTTGTCTAGGTTCGGCAATATCGACGGCAATAGGACGATTGGCATTTTCGTTAGTGCTGCAAACATATTGATCGGCTAATGGGGGAATTTCAAATTCTTCTTTTAAGAAATTAAACACGCGCTCAACGGTAAATTCTTCTCCGTCACATGTTTGGTACCTTGCCTTTGCCGTATAATTTACAGATGCAGAAATCTCTACGTCAATTTCTTCCTCAGACGAAAAGAAAACCCCGTCTTTATACCATTTAAAATCAACCGTTGATTGCCCGTTAGGAACAAAGCGCCAAGCTTCATTCGAGGCATTCCAGTTTCCTGTATTTCTATTTACACCTCCATCTTCTCCGGGGTAATGTGCTTTTGTTCCGTCTTCGTTTTGGATGCCAATTAATCCATTACTTTGGTTGTGATTAGAACCAAAATCTCGTGCAACGGGTCGATTTTTCACGTGAACTTCAATGATATTTGTTCCTTCGTATAAGACGATTTGAGAGGTTTGGGTGGAGCCTTCCACATCGTGTGGATTGTGGTGTACGCCAAACAAGCCCAAGTGATAGATGTTAAACACCAAAGCACGACAGGGAAATGTACCTAAAACCTGGTAATTCACGGCATAATCCTCGGGGGAATAATTGGGATCTAAATCCTGCATTACACCAAAAATGGCATTGACAAAAGGAGGCTCATTGGTTCTCGCTTGATAAGGGATGGCTTGAGAAAAGCTCCAAGGGCTATGTGTTTCAGGCGAATAACGTCCACCTTCTACCTCTCCCGCAACACTAAAGGTAATCGCTCCATTGGTTGTGATTAACACTTTGTCGTATCGGTTGCCAAAGAAACAAAAATCAAAGCCTAAATTAATGGTATTAGACCAATAATCATCTCGTGTGAGGTCAATCATATCCCCTCCGTAGAAAGGAAAAGGAGGATTGTAGTCGATGGCCTCTACTTTATACGTATCCGTTGTTTTAATATCAAAATAACGCGCTTCGAGTTTTCGCTGTACAGGACCTGGTTCACAGATGCTATAGTTATTGGTTTCAGAAGGAGGTATTCCCTCTATTCCCCCTTGTAAGTCCGCACACATATCAGGTACAAAATAGGAGTATTTTGTCGGTCCGATCCAAATAGTTTTGGTTTCCCCATTTTCATCCGAACAAATGGTGCGCACATAGTAAACAAAATACTGACCTGAAGTCACATTTTCCAATAAAAGCGTAGGCTCGCCCTCCACTACAATTCCCGTTGCATCAGCTGCGGGTTCGGGGGCTCCTTGAGCGGTAACAAACACTTCCCATTTGTTTTCCCCTCTTTGAGCTTCCCAAGACAGGCGTATATTAGAAGTATAGCGAATTAATTCCGCTTGGGGTTTGATTGGACTCAAACATGTAGAAACGCTCACATTGAAATTGTCGATGGCTGCAGGGGGTTGTTCTCCTAAAGCTCCATTGTTGACCCACTCAAAAACAAGGCGAATCACTTCTCCTTGGTGGGCACTAACATTTAGAACTGCTGTTGCCCTATTCCATTGATTTGATCCAGCATAAAACGGTTTACCAACTACGATATGTTCATCGGATAACGTTAGAGGAGTCCTTCCATCTGGGTGAGTTGTAAGGGGTACTTTCAACAGTCTAAAGTAATCTTTTGGATTATTTCTTGTAATCTCTCCCATGGATTTCCAATCGTATTCGATGGTCAATTCATCGGCATCATCAGGAATTAATATATCGCGATAAGCATGAGAAACCGAGGCCTGACCAACATCGTAGCTATTTTGTACTCCCCTATCATACGAGATGTACATTGATTGGTTACTTTGAAAACCTGTAGCTCGCCCCATTTCCCATTTATTTTTGGACGCAATCGTAGTGGTCCATTTATTATCGCCTTGAAAATCATCCAACAAAGGTAATTCTCCAGGAATCTGGGCAGTTACAAAATCAGCTACATCCGACCAAAAACCGTGTTCAGTTGCACTACAAGCTGAGCGAACCCACACATAGTAGCGGGTATTCGGGCTTAAATTGGTAAGGACAAACGGATTCGAAACTCCAGCATGTGTTGGCACAGCGTTATCTGCGGGTCTTGTATTTGTCGTAGATAGAAAAATATCGTAGTTCGACACAGCAGGTGCATTTGTCCACGAAAGTTCCGCTGTAGTCTGCGTAATAGCTGTAGTGACCAAAGCACTTGGTCGAAGGCAGTTTTGCACTTTTACCGACAAATTATCAATTGCTGCCGGTGGTTGTTCTCCCCTACTCGTGTCATTTTGCCATTCAAAAACCAAGCGCATGGGTTGATTCGCAAAATTACTTACAGCGGCGTATAAACTCGTACGCGTAAAAGAAGAAGACAAGTAAAAGGCATTAGAGTCAAGTTGAATTCCCCTACTTGCAACCTCCGTAATTCTCCTCCTTTCTGTTGGAATATAGTTGGTTGGAACCAGCCATACTTTGAAGTAATCTTTGTCTGATTCTCCTCTGTTTTTCCAATCAAACTCGACCAAAATTTCTTGACCTCCCTCGGGGATAAAAATATCTTTATACGCGTGAGAGGTCTGTTTTATATTCAGCGTATATTGATAGTTATCCTCTCCATTGCTGATGTGCAACGCCTTGTTTCTGCCCTCATGAGGGGCAGATCCAATCGTCCATTGATTGGTTGTATCATTGCCAAATTCAAAAAGGGGTTGGCCCTCAAAGTCTTCTTCATAAGGCAAAGGTGTAACCACCATAGGCGCCCTAAAAGCGACCGGTCCTACCCAATCAGAATACAGCTCTTCTCCAGTGTCATTGGCTTGACATATAGCTCGAACAAAAACTTCATAGGCTGTAGATACCGCCAGATTGGGCATCGTATAATTGGGTGCTTGTACGCGAACGCCATTTGTTGTAGGTGTGCCTACTTGAGGCGTACGCACAACAACCTCCCATTGACTTTCCTCCCCTTCAGGCGTCCAACTCACTTCATTTGACATAACCGCTAGATCAATCGGTTTAGGACACAGCGGTATATCTTCAACTGTTACCTGACTCAAAACCAACGCCCAGCCGTTATTCTGCGTTCGCGGTACATGCCATGCAATCGTTGCATCACCGGTAATACCAACGCCATTAGCGTCAACTAAATCCACTACATTTTCAACAAATTGCGTATTGGAATAGGCAGTAGTAGGAACTAAAATTTGAGAAAAATTGTTTATTTCTGGACCATCTAAAGAGAGTAAAACCCTAAAATCATTGGGCATACTTTCAGATTGTACGCGATAAGTATAGCGCAAACGCTGATTTCCGGTCAGCCTAATCGTCGGTGTCATCAGCCAATCGTCGTTATTTCCTCTTGTTCCATTGGTTGTAATCAGGGCTACTTCGATGGGATTGTTGGTTTCAGTAATCTCGTCATAGATAAAATCCGTACCAAATTTCCAAAGACGGAAATCGTTGTTGTTGTTGACAATAGTCCAACAATCTCTTGTGGTGGATACCCTGGCAAAATTTTCGACAAAAGGGAGGTCGGCAATGGTTCGGCAAGCCACTGCATCTATTTTTAGGTTGCGCACAGCCGCAGGTTTTCGAGGCCATCCTGTAGCCTCATTAGTCCATTCAAAGACCAATTTCACTTCTTGTCCCGCCAACGAACTGACATCTACGGTTCTTACTTCATGGCGTAAAAGCGGATTTTCTACATAGGCCGCATTGTTGAGGTTAACCCCACCACTCGTTGAAGCGGTAATCGCTTGATTGGCAATAGGAACATAGGTTGAAGGTACTATCCATACCCGCATATAGTCCAATGGAATCGATTCTAAAGTCACCCAATTGGTGTTGGCATACCCTTCGCTAATCCAATCGAAGCTAACCGTTACTTCTTGGATGTTTGACGGTAATTGCACCGCTTTATACGCGTGAGAGACAACCGCTTCGCCTTGAGCATAGGTAAAACTACCTTCGGTATCACTCACATACAACCCTTGGGATGCTTCTCCAGCCGCTAAAAATGCAGCCGGAAACCCCGCATGCCACTTATTTAGTGTAGCATTGACAAACGTCCATCCCGCTGCATTATTGGAAAAGTCGTCATGTAAGATCACATGATCATTGGTTCCATCATTTTCTTCCTCTGCATAAAGCCTCCACTCGCTGGCCTTAGCCTCGTGATATAGCCCATACATGGTTGCCGATAAAGTCACGGTTGGCACTGCTAATAGGATAGCCCATGCCCATTTGTTTAACCGCCTTAGATTAATCATAAAATATCAAGTTAATTTTAACGAGTCTAAATTAATCTAATTTTAAAAAATCAAAATTACTTGCCATTGCCTAAATCCAAACAAGAAGCAAACAAAAAAAGCAAAACAATTATTTTTACTCAGTTTAAATAAATATTAATTACTACTTTCCCCTATCTACCTACAAAAATTGAAGTTATGTTAAATCTTATTATTTAACATTTACGAGTATCCACCTGGGCTTGCTCTAAGCGATGGGGATTAATTTTAAAGCAGATAAAAACGGAATACCACCATAATATTTAGTATTTTTAGCGAGATTTTAGATTTTAATTCAAGAGAAATGATCGAAGTTAAGCAAGCGATTACAAGAAAGGAGATGAAGGAGTTTGTCCAATTTCCCTTTACCCTATACAAAGACAACCCATACTGGGTTCCCTCCATAATTAAAGAAGAAGTAAAGAGTTTTGATGCGTCCAACGATATATTCAAAACGGTTGACGTTCGCTTTTTCCTTGCCTATAAGAATCAGAAGGTAGTTGGGCGAATTGCCTGTTGCATCAACTGGACGGAGGTCAAGGATTTACACAAGCCAAAAGTGAGGTTTGGTTGGTTTGACTTTGTCGATGATCTAGCGGTTACCAAAGCCTTATTAGCTAAGGTAGAGGAATTTGGAAAAGCGAACAATATGGAGTATATGGAAGGACCGATGGGATTTTCCAATATGGACAAAGCGGGCATGCTGACCAAGGGATTCGATCGTTTGGCTACTATGATTGGGTTATACAATTACGAATACTATCCACAACACCTCCACAGCCTAGGTTTTAAACCAGAAGCAGAGTGGTTGGAGTACAGTTTGGACATCAAGAGCTTTGATGAAGAAAAGATCACCAAAATGTCTGCCATAGTACAACAGCGCTTCCGCGTAAAGCCACTGCAATTTAAAACTACTAAGGAACTAATGCCTTATGTCGATGAGATGTTCGCCTTATTGAACAAGACCTATGCCGATTTACAGAGTTTTGTTCCGATAGAGCCCTTTCAGATTGAGCACTACAAAAAGAAGTATTTGCAATTCATTCATCCAGACTTTATTTCCTGTGTGATGGATGAAAACGACAAGATGATTGCCTTTGCCATTACGATGCCCTCATTTTCAAAGGCATTCCAAAAAACCAAAGGCAAGTTATTTCCCTTTGGGTTCATCCATTTATTGCAAGCGATGAAGCACAACAACCGAGCGGAATACTATTTAATTGGCGTAGATCCAGAATATAGAAACAAAGGCGTTACTGCGCTTATCTTTGAAGAGATATACGCTTGTTTTGTCAAACATAAAATCAAGCATGTGGAAACCAATCCCCTATTAGTTGAAAACACCAAGATTCAGCAATTGTGGAAACATTTAAACCCAGAAATTCACAAAGAGCGAAAAACGTATCGCAAAGATATTTAGCCAGAAGCCAATCGGCGGTAAGCCTATAAAAAGCAAGTGTTGACCTTGTTTTTTATAGGCTTATTTTTTTGCATAATTCTCAATTTAATCGAAATAAAAATCAGATTAATTCTAAAAAATTTGCAACAAAGCCTATATTTTTGTACTTTTATGGTTTAAACATTTTATTTTACAATTTTCAACTATTGTAATTGGTATGCTAGGGTTTATCTACCCACTCGAATGATATTTACTTTTTTTTTGGGAGTAAGTACAATACATCGGCATTTCATTCTGCTGATTCTTTATAATTTATTCGGTTTTTACCTTAGTATCCTTACCTAGTTGTAAAAACTCACATTATGATTCAAATAGAGAAAAAGAATTCAGACAGTCCCGTCAGTCAAGAACAAGTAGAACAATACGCAAACTTCTTATTTGAGCATCTCGAGCAATACGGAGATGCAAAGGAAGACATTGTCAAAGCCATTGATTATGCGCTAGGCAGAAACAACAAACCAGGAGGGGTGATTGTCATTGCAAAAGAAGAGCAGCAAATCGTTGGTATGACCGTGGTATTAAATACCTTGATGGAAGGATTTATCCCTGAACATATTTTAGTCTATATTGCGACAGACCAAGCCCAAAGAGGAAAGGGCATTGGCGGAAAAATAATCGATTACCTCAAAACGGTACTCACCGGTTCTATTGCCTTACACGTTGATTTTAACAATCCTGCCCAACATTTATACGAGCGCAAAGGATTTGAGAAGAAGTATATAGAAATGAGATTAAACAACAAATAATGGCTTGTATTACCTTAAATAAGACAAAATTAAAACACAATTTTGACCTGCTGCAAACCCTTTTTGACACAGAGGGAATTACTTGGGCTGTTGTGGGTAAATTGCTTTGCGGTAACTCGCTGTTTTTGAAAGAAGTCTTGGAATTAAAGCCCAAGCAAATCTGTGATTCACGCGTTTCGAATTTAAAGAGCATCAAGTTGATCGATCCCAACATTGAAACGATCTATATTAAACCAGCACCCAACGGCAGTATTGACGAGATTGTCGAGTATGCAGATATCAGTTTCAACACCGAATTGGAAACGATTAAGCTCTTGTCTCAAGAGGCAGTCAAACAGCAAAAATTACACAAGATCATCATTATGGTGGAGCTGGGCGAGCTGAGAGAAGGCGTTTTACGCGAGGATCTAATCTCGTTTTACGAAAAGGTCTTCAGCTTGCCAAACATCGAAATTATAGGCTTAGGAACAAACCTAACCTGTATGTATGGGATTCTCCCCAACAATGATAAATTAATTCAGCTGAGTTTGTACAAAGAAGTGCTAGAACTGAGGTTCAACAAAAAACTCCCTTTTATTTCGGGAGGTGCCTCTGTAACTATTCCCTTAATCACCAACGGTCAATTGCCGAAAGCCATCAATCACTTTCGCATTGGCGAAACCTTGTTTATGGGAACAAATGCGTATGACGGCAGTCAATATGAAGCCTATGAACAACATATTTTTAAGTTGCATGCCGAAATCATCGAACTACACGAAAAACCCATGATGCCCAGTGGAGAAACAGGAATCAATATGACAGGTGAAAAAATTGAGTTTGACCCCGCTTGGGAACACGTGACCAAATTTAGAGCCATTATTGATTTAGGCTTATTGGATATCGACATGGAACATTTCTTTCCCGTTAATCCCAACCATCAACTGGTGGGGTCTAGTTCAGATATGATGGTCATTGATTTAGATTCCAACCCTGAGCAACTCAAAGTGGGTGATACCATCTCCTTTCACATGGATTATATGGGTATTTTGCGCTTGATGAATTCAGACTACGTAGAGAAAAAAGTAATTCAATAAAAAAAGGAGAAGCCTGTGCTTCTCCTTTTCTATTTTTATAGGTCACTCAAAAAAAGTTTCTCCAAATCTAGTGGGGCAACATAGGTACCGTTTTGGTATACACGCATATTTCCTCCTGATATTTCGTCTATTAATATTATTTCATTCGTAGCTTTATCTCTACCGAACTCCAATTTAATATCATATAGCTCTAAGTTCTTTTTCGCCAGTTCTTCTTTGACCATCAAACAAATTGTTTTAGTCAGCGCTTTCAACGTGCTATACTCTTGGTGAGATAAGATTCCCAACATAGCTAAAGCGTCTTCAGAAATGACAGGATCTCCTTTTTCGTCGTCTTTAAGGGTAATTTCCACAAAGCTATCCAACGCTTGCCCTTCTGTGCAATAACCGTTATATCTTCTGAAAAAACTACCTACTGCACGGTATCTACAGATTACTTCTAATCCTTTTCCGAAAGGAACAGCTTCTTTTACGATCATCGAAACATCGTCCAAATCAGCAGAAACATAATGCGTAGGAATTTGTTTAGCATTTGCCAATTCAAAGAAATACTTTGTCATTTTTAGACCACTTCTACCAGCGCCTTCAATGGTAAGACCTACTGTGTTTGCTCCTGGATCAAAAACACCGTCTGTTCCGGTTACATCGTCTTTAAACTTTAAAAGCACTTGATGATTTGCTAAGCTGTAAACATCTTTTGTTTTTCCTTGATACTTTAATTCCATAATGTGTTGTTATTTAGGCCCCAAAAATAAGAAAAACTCCGACATGATCGCCCTTTTTAGCCACCTAAATAAAGGATGTATCAAAAAAAAACTGACGACAAGCATCAGTTTTTTCGTATTACAATAGCAAGAAATCACATCTTCTAAAATCTTTTCCTGTTCCCACTGTACCCTCTCGGGTTGTAGCACTTTGAGAAAGGGCTACGACATCTTTGACTAATCGATTAGGGCTAATGCCGTTTTCAATTAAAAAGTCTATCACGCGTTGTGCTCTTCGATCGCCCATCCATGCATTGTATTTTCCGTTGGTTCTCGTTTCAACATAGGAGCGTATTACCACTGTTTTTGAAGTATTTACATTCATATACTTCAACAACTGATACGCAACTGCGCGATTTTCATCTGTAAAATATGAACTATTAAAATCGTATTGGATGTAAAACGGCAACAGCTCTTTAGCAGTAGAAGCCGATGCTTGGGCTTGTTTTCCCCCTGCGTCTTTGGATTGTTTTGTATACCCTAAGGCCTTGGTCAGTGTAAAGTTAATTTCTAAATCGTCCAGTATATTGCTAACCACAACCTCTGCAGAATTATATCCTTCAGCTGTACCCACAATCTTGTGTACGTTCTCAACACTTTTACTATTAATATCAAATGCTCCCTCTTGATCGACCATCATTTCGATAATCTTTTGCTCTTTATCATTGTAAAAGGCTACTCTTGCATCTGCTAGTACTTGATTTGTTTCCTTATTATAGAATTTTCCATGAATACTTTGGGCATAAAATTGTTGGGTACCCAACAGAGACAACCCCAAAGCTAAGAAATACACATTTTTCATATCACTCATTATTTTTTACTAATTTTGACGCTCTTATCCTCTTATGTCAGCTTTTAACATAAACAACTCAAATATAATTAAAAAAAGAATACATTTCTTTTTTATTTTTGATTATTAGACCGTCCCTACTCCTTCCAAGGTCAATCAATTTAATAAATAATCGCATTATCCCCCTTTTTTTATCTGGGAGAATAGCGTAACCTTATGCCAACAAAAAGAGTGTTTTTTTTAAAATTTCGCTAGGGTGTATTTTGTTTTTAAAACAGCTACTCGCCTAGTAATGGCCGTCGCTTGACTTTTTTAGCATAAATAAGTCTTCTTTATATATTTATCATATTTTTCGGTTATCCAAAAATCATTATAGATAAAAAATCAATTATTTTTAAAATAAAAACAATTTTAAAAATAATAATTCAAAAACAAACAATATTCTATTCGTTTTTTTTAACTATTCTCAGCAACTTTTACCATATCTTTAATTACTTTTTAAGAAAATAAATTAGTTCAACTAAAGAAGGTTATCTAAATTTGTTCGTGAATATGCTACAGCATAAGGAAATATGCGGGATTGGAGCAGAATACATCCAATTGCGACAGCCTTTTGCAGTAGTCCTAAAATTGAACGATATAAAGTTATATACTTTATCTACGTTATATGTTGTTTCCTATGCAAAAGCCCAACGAGAGTCGTTGGGCTTTTGTTCTATTTGACCTAGTTAAAACCAGCGTTTCCATTTGAAATATCCTATCATCGCGACCACGAGGATCAACATTCCCAGCAGCGTAATAAAATAGCCATCTTCTGTTTTGAGTTCAGGCATATTTTCGAAGTTCATTCCATAGACACCAACAATAAAGGTCAGTGGAATAAAGATCACGGATACGATGGTCAAAACCTTCATAATCTCATTCATTCGATTGCTTTGAGAGGAGAAGTAATAATTTGTTGCACTATCGAGCTTGTTGAGGTTGTACTCAATTTGATCTAAAATCTCAACGCTTTTATATTGGAGGCGATCGTAAAAAAGCAAGCTCTCTTTACTAATAATGGTGTGGTGGTTTGTTTTTTTATCGTGCAAGGTTCTCACGTTATTGAGGATTTCTCGCATGGGCATTACCGCACGTTTGATGTCGTTGAGCTCTTGGGTATATTCTTCGATTCCAATCAAAATGTCTTTGTGGTACTTGTTTCGGGCGTCTAACAAAATTTGTTCTACGTTGTCTTCAACCACATCCAAGGTAATAAAGAAGCTATCCATTAGGGAATCGATCAACAAATACAACAAATAGCCGGTATCGCGTTTGCGCACTTGGCCGATTTTTCCGCGTATGCGCTCTCGTATAATATGGAAAAATTCACCTCTTTTCTCTTGAAAGGACAAAAGCAGATTGGGTTGCAAAATAAAACTTATCTGTTCAATGTCTACGCTTTTTTGAAGCTCTTGGTAGGGCAATAGCGCTTTTAGACTAAAAAACAGGGTATCATCTAAATCTTCTACTCGCGTTCTGCGACCAAAGTTTAGAATTTCGGCCATGATATAGGATTGTATCTGAAAAAACGCTCCAATTTCTCTCAAAAGCTCAATATCGTGTAAACCGTGTAGATTAAACCATTTAATAGCTTCCGGGCTTGAATTTTTCAACACCTCTTCTATTTCCTTTAAACTGAGATCATTATACTCTTCAAAGTGATCTTCCGTATAAATAAACAGCTGCATGGAAATTGGCACATCGGGAAAAGAGCCAGAATATTCCAAAGTATTTGGCTGAAGTTTTCTTATTTTACTATATTTAACTCGTCTCACATTAGTAAATTTGTTTAAATATATAACATTTTTAAACCGTACTTTTATAGCAATCAAAAAAAATAAGTAAACACCATGAGAATTTTAATAAAAAACATAAAAGAATTACTTCAAACCAGAGCGGAACACGTAGAGCTGATTGCAGGGGAAGCGATGAAAGTGTTACCTAAAATAGAGGATGCTTTTTTATTAATTGAAGGCGAATACATTTTGGATTACGGCCAGATGGAAGCTTGTCCAGCAGTGGATGAATCCAATACCCAAGTAATTGATGCCCAAGGTTGTGTAGTTTTACCTACTTGGGTGGATAGCCATACCCATTTGGTCTATGCGGGCAATAGAACCTTAGAATTTGTCGATCGCATAAACGGATTGAGTTATGAAGAGATCTTCAATCGTGGAGGTGGTATTCTCAATTCGGCCAAAAAACTACAAGAAACAAGCGAGGAAGAACTATACGAACAATCAAAATACCGTGTAGAGGAAGTAATTGCTCAAGGAACGGGAGCGGTAGAAATAAAATCGGGTTATGGCTTAACGGTTGAATCAGAACTCAAAATGTTGCGTGTGATCAAGCGATTAAAAGAGCAGTATCCGATTGCAATCAAGGCTACATTCCTAGGCGCACATGCTTTCCCAAGCGAATACAAAGACAACCACAAAGGTTATATTGATTTGATTGTCAACGAAATGATTCCAGCTATAGCAAAAGAAAATCTAGCGGAATACATCGATGCTTTTTTAGAGACGGGTTATTTTTCTGTAGAAGAAACAACGCGTATTATGGAAGCGGGCAAACAATATGGTTTACGCGCGAAGATTCACGTGAATCAATTTACTGCGATTGACGGTATTGCTGCCTGTGTAAAACACGACGCCCTTTCGGTCGATCACTTGGAGATTGTCACGGATGCTGATATTGAGGTTTTAAAAAATAGCGGTACAATGCCTGTAGCCTTGCCTACTTGTTCGTTTTTCATTTCTATTCCCTACACCCCTGCTAGAAAAATGCTAGATGCGGGATTGCCTTTAGCGTTGGCCTCAGACTCCAACCCGGGTACAACTCCTTCAGGCAATATGAACTTTGTAGTGGCAACAGCATGTATTAAAATGAAGCTTACCCCAGAAGAGGCGATCAATGCGGCAACGATTAACGGAGCCTATGCGATGGGAGTGGGAGCAACACATGGCAGTATTACCAAGGGTAAAAAAGCCAGCGTGATCATTAGCAAACCGCTGCATTCTTTTTACGAAATACCGTATGCTTTTGGCAGTAACCCCATTGGAACGGTTATCTTAAATGGTCAAATTCAACCTTATAAAAATTAACACACAAGTACACCAAAAAACACTGGGACATGACAGAAGCTAAGCTTACATTTTTCACAAGAGATCGCCTCCTTGCCTTGACGAGTTTAAGAAATGGTGAGATCAAATTAGGAGAACGCATTCACCTGATTCAAAATACATCAGATTGGGAGAAGGAACTCGCGCAAAACGAAAGTAAATACGTAGTGTTGGGAATTCCGGAAGACATCGGTGTAAAAGCGAATTTTGGTCGTCCTGGAGCTGCAACGGCTTGGGACAAATTCATTGCTACCTTTTTAAATATTCAGCACAATCGCTTCAACAAAGGGTATTGGGTTACCGTTTTGGGTCATCTTGACTTTGGCGCTGAGATGGAAGAAGCCCAACACTTGGATCCCGCAAATAAAGCAGATCGCAAGCGCTTATTCGAATTGGTTCAGCTTCTGGATAAGGAAGTCTCTCATTTGATTGCGAAGATTGTAAAAGCAAATAAAATTCCCATTGTCATTGGCGGCGGACACAACAATGCCTATGGAAATATCAAGGGAACTGCCTTGGCCAAAGGAAAAGCCATCAACGCCATCAACTTTGACGCACACACTGATTTTAGACCGCTAGAAGGCAGACACAGTGGCAACGGTTTTTCCTATGCTTTTGAAGAGGGATTCCTGAAGAACTACTTCATTTTTGGCCTACACGAAAACTATACCTCTAAAGGTATTTTTAGCGCGATTAAGCTGCATGCCGATCGCGTGAAATACAATACATACGAACAAATAAACATCAGAAAAGACAAATCGTTTAGCAATGAATTGCTACTTGCTAAAAAACACATTGACAGTGGTTTTTACGGTATTGAGATCGACCTGGATGCGATTCCACAAATTGCCAGTAGTGCGATTACCCCTACGGGGTTCTCCGCAGAGCGAACTCGACAATTTCTGCATTTCTTTGCCGAATCGTCCAATGTGGCTTACTTACACATTTGCGAAGGAGCACCTACGCTTGATTATCCAACCAATAATCACCTCGTGGGCAAATTAATAGCGTATCTGGTTTCTGATTTTATGAAATCAAATTCAAATAACAATAAGTAGTGAATATATTATTAGTTGAAGACGACAAGCGAATTAGCGAATTCATAGTCAAAGGATTAGAAGAAAAAGGGATGCATGTACAATTGGCTTCATCGGGAGAGGAGGCCCGAAAGTACATACTTAATGGAGATTGGGATCTAATTCTCATGGACATTATGCTACCCGATATAGACGGGATTCAACTGACGAAGATGATTCGCTTTAAAAAGGATTATACACCTATCCTCATGCTTAGTGCATTGAGTGATACAACAGATAAAATAGACGCATTAGATGGGGGGGCGGATGACTATTTGACCAAGCCTTTTCACTTTAGTGAATTGCTCTCCCGAATCAATGCGTTGACGAGGCGAACCAAGTTCAACTACGAGAACAAAACGAAGTATTACCTCTGTGGGGATTTGCAGCTAGATCCGGAGAAACACGTAGTCACCCAAGCAGGGAAAATTATTGATTTATCCCCTAAAGAGTACAAGCTCTTGCTGTATCTCTTGGAAAACAAAGGACGCGTAATTTCGAGAACCCAGATTTTAGAACAAGTTTGGGGCATTCAATACGATACCAATACCAATGTAGTAGATGTTTATATCTCCTATATTCGAAATAAAATTGACGAGACCAAAGGCAAGTTAATTCACACCATCAAAGGGACAGGTTATATGCTTCAAGAATAGTTTTTTTTGTTATTTTGCTCTTTGCTCTCTGTTCTTTGCTCTCTGTTCTTTGCTCTTTGTTCTTTGCTCTTTGTTCTTTGCTCTTTGTTCTTTGCTCTTTGTTCTTTGTCTTGTTTTTTTCAATTCGTCAAGCTTTAGCGTAAGCAAACCTCACGAAGAGCAAAGCACAAACCTCACAAATTACAACTTCTGAAAGTTTTTCCATCCGGCTTTGCCGTATTGTTCGATTACTAAGTCCAAAAGGGTTAAGGCCGTCATCGCTTCAACAATAGGCACGGCTCTTGGCAACACACAGGCGTCGTGGCGTCCTCTTCCTTGAACGGTTACAACTTCGTGCTTGGCGTTGATGGATTGTTGGTCTTTCATAATAGTTGCCGTTGGTTTAAAGGCGACGTTAAAGTAGATATCCATTCCATTGCTAATACCGCCGACAATCCCCCCTGCGTGATTGGTTTGTGTGGTTCCATCTGGCAAAATCAAATCGTTGTGTTGACTTCCTCTAGTTGTAGTGCCTGCAAATCCACTGCCGAACTCCACTCCTTTTACAGCATTGATACTCAACATAGCTTGAGCTAAAAGAGCGTCTAATTTATCAAATACAGGCGCACCTAATCCAACGGGTACCTGTTGAACAACGCAGCTAATGACACCTCCAATAGAATCGCCTTCCTTCTTTACTTGTCGGATTAACTCCTCCATAGCTTGTGCAACTTGTGGGTCTGGGCAGCGCACAGCATTGGACTCAATCGCTTGAAAATCTAGAGCTGTATATGGTTTTTCCACGCGAATATCCCCTACTGCTGACACATAGGCGGTAATCTTTACTCGTCCTAAGATCTGTTTGGCAATTGCACCACCCACCACGCGACATGCAGTTTCTCGAGCGGAACTTCTCCCCCCTCCTCTATAGTCGCGAATCTCATACTTCTTATCGTACACATAATCGGCATGACTAGGTCGATAGGCCGCTTTGATATGGTCGTAGTCCTGCGATTTTGAATTAGTATTGGCTAGAGTGAAACCAATAGGCGTACCCGTTGTTTTTCCTTCAAAAATACCCGATAAAAACTTCACTTCATCGGCTTCTTTGCGTTGGGTTACCAAGGTAGATTGTCCGGGTTTTCTCCTATCCAACTCCTGTTGAATAGCTTGCATATCCAAAACCACACCCGAAGGACATCCATCGATGATGCCTCCTAATGCCTCTCCATGGGATTCCCCAAAGGTTGTTAAGCTAAAGTATTTGCCAAAGGTATTTCCACTCATAGTCTCGCTGTTTCATTTGATTGCAAAAACAAAGATAGTTCAATCCAATCGTTTCTGCTTTTTATTTGGTTAAAATCAGTCGTTGTCGTTCTACATAATCTGCAATAAGTGGTACATATTGCTCAAATAAAGGTAAGCGATGGGAATCCTCTATATACATTATCTCACTATTGATGCATTGATACGGATTTAACACCTGTAAGTTTAAGGTTTCATCTTGCTTTCCAATCAGAAGAAAGGCATCTTCTGGAGCGGAAATATCAAGTAAGCTATTTTTCAAATTGGCTGTAAAGACTAACGCTTTGTTCAGTCGATGTTCATAGTTCAACAAAGGGCTCAACAAAACAAGAATAGTTTGAAGCCCGAGTGCCTTGCGTTTTTCCTTCCATTGATACGCAAAATTAGCCCCTGTTGAATCACCGATAAGAAGTAGCGGTTCTTCTGGTCCAACTGTCTGCTGTCCTTGATTCAGCCAGGTATTGAAATCAGTATCAGGTGTCCATTCTAAACAACTCGCTTGATAGGTAATGAATTGCTTTTCTAACAATATATACTTTCTTGATTCCTTATTTGAACCGTAACCATGAATATAAATAAGCTGCATGATATTCTATTTTTCAATTATTTTAACCGAATCTATTCCTACAAATTCTCGGTAGTAAATTTTAATCAGCCACATGAACAAAGAAAACAAGATAGGACCAAAAATAATACCGATAAATCCGAAAATATTCACTCCGACAACGACGCCAAAGATGGTAATTAACGGATGGACATCAGCCATTTTCTTTTGCAGTAAAAATCGGATTAAATTATCTGAAGTCCCCACAACCACAAGGCAGTAGATTCCCAAGCCAATGGCACTTCCTTGCTGTCCGTTGGCCAACATCATCAATACCAAGGGAATGTATATAATCGCTGCCCCGACAACGGGTAGTAAAGAGGCAAAAGCCGTAAGGATGAAAAACACAAAGGCGTCTTCTACCCCGAATATCAAATAGCCAACAAAAGCTACAATTCCCTGAATAATAGCCGTTAACGGCACTCCCACACTATTAGAAACCACCAGGCGCTTCATATCCACCTTCATTTCGTCTATATTGCTCGCCTTCATCGGCAGGTATTCAGTTACCCAATGTTGTATCAGTTTGTATTCTTTCAGCAAAAAGTACAGCATTAAGTAGGCAACTGCAATTTCGACAACGCTATTCACTGACGTATTGACGATAGTCTGAAAAGCCTCTGTTCCAATTTCAGTTGCTTTGCTAATTGTATTTTCGTTAAAAATATCAATGTTGTAATTCTCTCTTAGGCTGCGAACCGTAGATTCAATCCCCTCTTGAATCTTGTCTTTGTCTTGCAGGACGACAAGTACTTTTTTGGTTAGGGTTTGCACTAATAGATACAAAGGGGCTAGCACGAGTAAACTGCTGCCCAACATCAAAACCACAATAGACAAGCTTTGGTTCCAGCCTTTTTTTTGCGTCATCCATCGATAGGGTGACAATAGCAAGACAAATAAGCACAAGGCTCCCAAAAAACCGGGGAGAAAGAACACCAAGTTACTCGCTAAGAGATAAAAGACAAAACAGATTAAAAGTAAAAATCCTATTTGTATTAAAATAGAATTGGGAATCAAGCGTTTTGGGTCAGCTGCCATAAAGAAGTAATTTAAACGTACCCTTAAATTTATAAAAAAAATACATAGGTCGTCCTCCCTGTGCAAGAAACATTTTGTCTCCTTAAATAATAGCTGTCTCACTTTGTTGTTTTTACTTTTTTTTAACTATATTCACATTTCTATAACATTTAAAAAAAACACAATGAGCAAACGATTTTTAGCCCCTTATTTTTTAATCTGCGGCTTACTTTTAGGATTTACAGCTTGTTCTTCAGACGATAGCGAGGATCCAATAGTAGAGGACAACAACAGAACTGTAGAGCCTGGAGAGGAAGAAGAAACAATCAAAGAAGGGACCTTCAATTTCAAAACCTTTAAAGATGTCAAAGTAGGTTTTGGCGATGGTTTATCCCAAAGCGCAGAGGGAACATTTAGTTTTCCTACGGATATTGAAAAAGTAAAAACGATTAAAATGTACGTACAAAATCCATGTCCGAATAAAGAATGTGATGAATGGGATCGCTTTGCCAATATCTATGTAAAGAACAAATCCACGAATGAGTGGTACGAAATTGGTCGTTTTATCACGCCATATTGGGTTGGATCGGAAAAATTGGAAAGAGGATGGGAATTTGATGTTACAGATTTCAAGTCCCTATTAACAGGAGATGCAGAAATAAAGATATATACAGAAACATGGTTAGCTAAGGGACGTGTATACAGCGTTGATTTTGATTTCATCTATGGAAAGACAGCTTACAAATACAGTGCTGTAACCCCTTTATACCAATACAACCAATCGTCTATAGATGGAGTTCCTTATGGAACGGCGACAACGACAGACCTATCGAGAGAAATTGCGTTTCCTAAAAACGTGGATTTAGCTTATTTTAGAACGACCATTTCAGGTTGGGGACATGCGACACCCAATGATGCAGGTGGAAGAGCTTGTGCAGAGTGGTGTTATAGAACCCATCACATACAACTGGATGGCACCAATGCTTTCGAACATTATATGGGGCCGATTGGATGTGCAGATAACCCAATCAACAATCAAGCACCAGGAAACTGGAAACCAGATCGCGCAGGTTGGTGTCCAGGCATGGTGGTTACTCCTTATATCAATCAGCTATCCGGTGATGTAAAAAACAAAACCGTGAAATTCAACTATGCACTAGAACCATGGACGGCCAATAATCCAGAAAACAAAGCCTACTATGCCATTTCTACGTATATTGTTGTGCACAGTAATACGCCGATTTCGGCAGCAATTGTTAATTAGTGAATGGTGAGTAGTGAGTAGTGAGTGGTGAGTAGTGAGTGGTGAGTAGTGAGTGGTGAGTAGTGAGTGGTGAGTAGTGAGTAGTGAGTAGTGAGTAGTGAATAGTGAGTAGTGAATGGTGAGTAGTGAATAGTGAGTGGTGACTACCACTTACCACTTACCACTTACCACTTACCACTTACCACTTACCACTTACCACTTACCACTTACCACTTACCACTTACCACTTACCTCTTACCTCTTACCTCTTACCTCTTACTACTTACCTCTTACTACTTACCTCTTACTACTTACCACTTACCACCATTCACCAATCTACAGTTAAATTCCAGCAATCACGCGCAATTCTTCCATCATACGAGCGGCTAAGCCGTCAGCTTCTTCTTGAGTAGGAGCTTCCGTATAGATGCGAATAATCGGTTCTGTATTTGATTTTCTCAGATGTACCCAACTCGTTGGAAAGTCTATTTTCACCCCATCGATAGTGGTAACCTCTTGATTTTTATAGTTTTCAGCAATTAGTTCTAAAATCATATCGACATTTAGTTTAGGTGTCAATTCGATTTTATTTTTGCTCATATAGTACTGCGGATAGGTTGCTCTCAATTCTGCCACCGTAAGCGTTTGATTCGCTAAATGAGTTAAGAAGAGCGCTACTCCAACTAAGGCATCGCGTCCATAGTGAATTTCAGGATAAATAATTCCTCCATTTCCTTCACCGCCAATTACAGCATTTGTCGCTTTCATCAGTTCTACGACATTCACCTCACCTACTGCTGCTGCTTGATAGTTTCCTCCTCTATTTAGGGTTACATCTCTCAAGGCACGAGAAGACGACAAATTAGAAACGGTGTTACCTGGAGTTTTACTCAATACGTAATCCGCTACGGCAACCAGGGTATATTCTTCCCCGAACATTTCACCGTCATTTGAGATAAACGCCAAGCGATCTACATCGGGATCCACGACAATACCTAAATCTGCTTTTTCTTCTTTTACTAAAGCGCAAATATCGTGTAAGTGTTCTTTTAATGGCTCTGGGTTGTGTGGAAAATGCCCCGTTGGATCACAATACAGTTCCACTACTTCTACACCTAATTTTCTCAATAAAGCGGGTATAATCACACCCCCTGAGGAGTTTACACCATCGACAACAACCTTAAACTGGCGTTTCTTAATTGCTTCTACATCGACTAATTTTAGTTTTAAAATTTCCTCAATGTGAATATCCATATAGTCTGATTTAGGGGTAATCGTTCCTAAACGGTCCACTTCCGCAAAAATAAAAGCGTCTTTTTCTGCTATTTCTAAGATTTCTTCCCCTTCAGCGCCACTTAAAAACTCCCCTTTTGCGTTGAGTAATTTTAAGGCATTCCACTGTTTTGGATTATGAGAAGCTGTTAAAATGATTCCCCCGTCTGCTTGTTCCATAGGAACGGCAATTTCTACAGTTGGCGTGGTCGACAATCCTAAGTCAACGACATCAATACCCAATCCTACCAAAGTGTAAACCACTAAGTTATGGATCATAGGCCCTGATATACGAGCATCGCGTCCAATTACTACTTTTACTTGTTCTTTTGCTGCTTGGTTTTTAATGAATGTCCCATAAGCCGAAGCGAATTTGACAGCATCTACTGGTGTTAGATTAAATCCTACTTTTCCTCCAATCGTACCTCTTATCCCAGAAATTGATTTGATCAATGTCATAGTTTGTTTTTTTAATTCTTCTACAACAAATATAAAACAATTCAATTGCTTATACTTTGAAATACTAAACTAAAAAAGCGTAAATTTGAAGGTAAAGCACAAAAATGAATTTTTTAGCACATGTATACTTATCGGGGGCGGATCAGGAGAAAGCGATTGGCAATTTCATAGCAGATAGCGTTCGGGGCAAACAGTACGTAGACTATCCAAAGGGCATTCAACACGGCATACTCTTGCATCGTGAAATAGATACCTTTACCGATACGCATGCCATTTGGCGTCAGAATAAGAAACTGCTCGTTCCGACCTACAACCACTATGCTGCTGTCATCATTGATATGTATTACGATCATTTTCTCGCCAAGAATTGGTTAGATTATCACGAGGTTCCCCTTGAGGAGTACGCGGCTAGGTTTTATGCGCTATTAGAAGATAACGTTGCTCTTTTACCCGCTAAAGTTCAAAATTTCTTGCCGATTATGATTCGGGAGAATTGGTTTACTTGTTATGAAACCGTCGATGGTTTGGGGTATATCCTTCAACAAATGGACCGCAGGACTAAGGGGATTTCGAAAATGTCCAGGGCTACGACAGAACTCCTTTTGTACTACGACATCATGGAGGCAGACTTTATTCGATTTTTCAAAGAATTAGAAGCCCATGTTTCATTCATTCAAGATTCACCACGTTTTACTGCTATTTAACCGCTTTTTAGCACAAAAAAATATTTAAAACCACCCCTATTTGTATGACTATTTAGGCTATTTTTGCAAGATGAAAATTTGGAGTAAAAAACGTATTGCGTTCTATTTTAAGCAAACCTTTCGGTATGCAGAAGGTATTTTATTTTTTTTAAAGTCGGTCCTTTCAGATCGCCAATTTTTGTATTTATCTTGTGTTTTGGTAGGTGCGTCCAGTGCCCTTGCCGTAACGGTATTGAAGTCCTTTGCCCATGCGGTTTTCCAATTTGCCACCTATATTGACAACATTTCTCATTTGCCCTATACCAATAGTATATTGCCCATTATTGGGATTTTACTCACGGTATTTGTGGTGCGCAAATTTTTAAATGGCAGCATTGAAAAAGGGACATACCAAATTATGATTGCCGTTGCCAAGCGCTCGGGAATCATGCCCAAAAAGCAGATGTACTCCCAAATCGTTACCAGTTCCTTAACGGTAGGTATGGGAGGATCATTGGGATTAGAATCTCCCATTGCTATTACTGGGGCGGCCTTTGGGTCTAATTTTGCACAAAACTACAAGCTCAGCTATAAAGACCGCATTCTACTCCTAGGCTGTGGGGTTGCCGCGGGTATATCTGCGGCTTTTAATGCACCCATTGCCGGTGTGCTCTTCGCCATTGAAATTGTCTTAGCAGATATTACTGTTTCTGCTTTTATTCCGATTATGATTGCTTCCGCAACGGGAACCATTGTTACGGACCTCATTATCAAAGAAGACATCCTACTTTCCTTCAAAAAACAACTCGTTTTCGACACCTTCAATACAGGTTATTACGTGGTGTTGGGAATATTGGCAGGTTTTTTCTGTGTTTATCACGCCCGTATGTTTAGACGAACAGAAGCCTATATCTCCAAATTCACCAATCACGTCTATAAACGGGCCTTGATTGGGGCAACGATGTTAGCCGTTTTAATCTTTCTATTCCCCACTCTATTTGGAGAAGGATACGAAAGCATCAAAATACTCGCTGGAGATCACCCAGAAACCATCCTCAACAATACACTGTTGCGAAATTTTTCAACCAATGAATGGGTGTTATTGCTCTTCGTAGCCGGTGCAGCTTTAGTAAAAACCTTTGCCGTGGGATTAACCATGGGAAGTGGTGGTAATGGAGGTAATTTTGCCCCTTCCCTCTTTGTGGGTTCCTACCTCGGCTTTACCTTGGCCAAATTCTTCTCTCTCCTTGGAGTAAAAGATATCCCCATTCACAATTTTACCGTTGTCGGTATGGCAGGGGTGATCAGTGGATTGTTTCACGCACCGCTGACGGGAATTTTCTTAATTGCAGAAATAACAGGAGGATACGGACTAATGGTTCCCCTGCTCATTGTGTCATCCATTAGCTTTGCCATTGCCAAAAACATGGAGAAATATTCCATGGACATTAAATCCATTGCCGAAACAGGCATGGTTTTCACCTCAGACAAGGATTCCAATATTTTATCGACCATTAATGTACACGACTTTATTCGCAACGACATTCACTTACTAAAATCCACACAGACCACTCAGGATGCTGTGACCATTTTTACTCAAACCCAACAGGAGTTTATTCCGGTAATTAAGGAGGATCAAACCCTAGTAGGAGTGATTAACCTCAATCACGTTCGTCCCGTTGTATTTAGTTCGTTTCAGACCAAATATACCCCCCTTTCCGACCTGATTGAAGAAGCAATCACGGTGTCTTATGCCGATAGTACCAAGCATATGGTTCAGCTGTTTGACTTGAAAAAAGCGGATTTTTTATTGGTACAACAAGATCAGCAATACGTGGGCTATATCCTGAAATCGGATATTTTAGAAGCCTATAGAAACAATCTAAAATCACTGTCGATCAATTAGGCAGAAGCACTAGCAGAAGACTAAGACAAAAAGGCAGTGGAAATTCCCATACGATCAAACGCAAAAGCAACGGTTGGGGACTAAATAATAAAGTGCTTCTGCGCGATTCGTAAAGGTTATAAGGTTGTATGACTTACAGTACATACGAAGAAGTTCGAATACTTACCTTTTTTATGAGGTAGTAAAATAATAGAGAGTGCCTTTAGAAGGGCACTCTCTGGTATCATAGTATCTTTGTATCTGTTACTTTCCCATTTGAAATAGAACAACAAAACAACAAAACCAAATTCCTTACAAGTAGCCGCTCAAAAGAAATCTTAAAATAAATCTATTTCAAAACAAACACACAAAGAACTATTCATTCTTTATGAGAACTAGAACCTAGCTCTCACACTTTCTTAAACCAGAGATACTGATTAATTTAGTGAATCGCTCTAGCCTCCCCTTCTTTTTTAACAATTATTATCCCAAAAAGATACCCTTTATTCTCAATGAGTATATTTATACTACTAATAAATCTATATTTTGTCACATTTAGTGGAAATATATACTAAAATAACGTTAAGCTATTTGTGCGTTCTATGCTTTTTATTACATTAGCTTTCCCAAAAGGAAGTAACTTTCATTAAAGAAACCAAAGATGTCTACCCTTATACATTTGGAAAACATTCAACATACGCTAAACAGCATTAACGGAAAATGGCGTATTCCGCTTTTAACGGTGCTCTTTCAACAAGATCGCGCTCGTTATTCTACCTTGCAACAACAGCTACCTAAAATTGGCAGTAAAATGCTGACCAGTGAACTAAAGGCGTTAGAGCAACTACACCTCATAGAGCGCATCATTACGGAAACACCAGTACTTATTGAGTATAAATTGAGTGAGAAGGGGCGGTCTTTGCTCCCCGTACTAGAGGCACTGGCGCAATGGGGAGAGCGCGAAAGGCCGAGAAAGGCGGCGAAATTAACCCAACAAAACAAACACGAGATCAATCATTTCTTAACTATAAGCATCTAAATCGACATGAATTTTATTCAAGAATTAGTATATAAAAACGAAAGTACCACTGCTTTTTTAGATAAAAAGAGGATGGAAAACTTCACTGATACGCTTTTTCACTTTTTGTTTCAATTAGAAGACAAGCGTTATCACTCCGAGCAGGCGATTAATATCAGGCTCAATACGCTAAAGAATGAATTGGTTTCCATTCTGTTTAGCATCAACAATAACGAAGAGCGATCGCTTCAGATTGCCGGTGATTTTTTTGATGCACTACCCTCGATTTACGCTTTGTTAAATACAGATGCGACGGCCATATTAGAAAATGACCCTGCAGCTACTTGTTTACAAGAGGTTCACATTGCCTATCCGGGATTTTATGCGATTGCTATTTATCGCTTTGCCCATCAATTACAGCAGCAGCAGGTGCGCCTATTACCGCGTATTTGGACGGAATATGCCCACAACAAAACGGGTATAGACATTCACCCTGCGGCGAGCATTGGTTCGCATTTTTGCATTGACCACGGAACAGGTATCGTAATTGGTGAAACCTGTATCATCGGCACCAATGTAAAGATATACCAAGGCGTAACTTTAGGCGCTATTTCTGTATCAAAAGACAAGGCGAATACACGTCGTCATCCTTATATTGAGGACAATGTTGTGATTTATTCCGGAGCAACTGTATTGGGTGGAGACACGATTATCGGTCACGATTCCGTGATTGGAGGAAATGTGTGGTTAACCAAAAGCGTAGCCCCCCACTCTATCATTTACAGCAAGAGTAAAGTCTATTCAAAATTCACGGAAAACTATCCAGAACCTATCAATTTTATTATATAACAGCCAAAAAAAAACGAATATGAAAGCAACGACAATTTTAGAAACAATCGGACGTACGCCTCATGTAAAGATCAACAAACTCTTTCCCTCCACGCATAAGGTATGGATCAAATTAGAAAAGCAAAATCCAGGCGGAAGTTTAAAAGATCGCATTGCCTTGGCGATGATTGAAGATGCGGAGGCCCAAGGCATCATCAATAAAAACACAACCATTATAGAGCCTACGTCTGGGAATACAGGTGTTGGATTAGCGATGGTATGTGCTGTAAAAGGCTACCAATTAATTTTGGTTATGCCAGAATCTATGAGTATTGAAAGGCGAAAATTGATGGCGGCATATGGGGCTAAATTCGTTCTTACGCCAAGAGAATTAGGAACCGCAGGTTCGGTTGCTAAGGCGACGGAATTGGCAGAGCAGATGGACAATGCATGGGTGCCCCAACAGTTCAACAATCACTCTAATCCGGAGATCCACCGCAAAACAACGGCCATGGAAATCATCAATGACTTTCCAGAGGGGATTGATTATTTGATCACCGGTGTAGGTACAGGGGGACATATTACGGGTGTTGCCGAAGTATTGAAAGAAAAGTTTCCCCACCTAAAAGTGTATGCCGTAGAGCCGAAGAACTCCCCTGTTTTAAGTGGCGGACAACCAGGTCCTCACCCTTTGCAGGGCATTGGTGCAGGTTTTGTACCCAAGGTAGTTAACACGGCTATTTTTGATGGAGTTATTACCATTGACAAAGAGGAGGCGTTTGACTATACGAATCGCATTGCTAAAGAAGAGGGAATTTTAGCAGGAATCTCAACGGGAACCTCTCTAGCTGCCATTGCAAAGCAACTACCGCAAATTGAGGAAGGCGCAACCATCCTTACCTTTAATTATGACACAGGAGAACGCTACTGGTCTGTCGACGATTTATTTGACGAAAAGGCAGCGGAATACAAAGAATAAACCCAGCAGAAAAAAACCTTTCACTTCGTTTGAAAGGTTTTTTTTTGTTGGTTTTGACCTTCTTTTATAGAAGAGCGGCTAATCTAATTTTATGTTGTATTTTTGTATCTTAATAAATAGTAAAACTAGATTATGTTAAAAAGAACTTTTCTTCTTGCAGGACTACTTGTTATAGCCTCGTGCAAAACAATTCCATCAAGTCAAGTTACTTCAACAAACAGCCCGTTACATCAAATCGAAGTAAACGGAAAATTATACGCTGCGGTTTTCCAACAAAATGCAGCGGAGTATCAAGCATTAGCAGCCCAGGCCTTTAATATTGCTACCTTGCGCCTTGATGAGCGCTTAGCACAACCTACAGACAAGCCGCTAGCCATTGTTACCGATATAGACGAAACCTTTTTAGACAACTCCCCTTATGCTGTGGAAATGGCGCGTCAGGGCAAAATATTTAGCGAAGAAACCTGGAATGAATGGACCTCAAAAGGAGAAGCTTTACCCCTATTAGGCAGTTTGGCGTTTTTCAACTACGCCGCATCAAAGGGAATTGAGGTTTACTACATCACCAATCGCACCCAAAATGACAAAGCAGGTACGTTGAAAAACTTAAAGCGATACAACTACCCTTTTGCCGATGAGCAACACCTCATTGTACGCACAACAGAATCTAGCAAAGAAACAAGACGCCAAAAATTAAGCGAAACGCATGAAATTGTGTTGCTGTTAGGTGATAATCTATCTGATTTCTCTACGGCATTTGACAAGAAAACACAAGAAGAGCGCTTGCAAAATGTAAAAAATAACCAAGCTTTGTTTGGCAAAAAATTCATTATTTTACCCAATACAGGCTATGGCGATTGGGAATCGGCTTTGTTTGAGTACAAGCGCGATTTGACAACAGAACAAAAAGACGACCTTTACAACCAAAGTGTAAAGGGCTTTTAATCCAACAAAAAATAAATTTATAACTCGACAAAATGAAAAAATTAGTAGCTATTTGCGCTTTTTTAGCACTTCCGTTTGCTATCGCTAGTTGTTCAAGTGATGATAATGTAATCCGCAAAAAGAGTGATTATGAAGGCACTTGGGTAACGGATAGTTTATCGTACACGATTCCAAATGGGCCTACGATGAAGCATAAGTTTAAGGATATGCCAGGGGGGGATGATGCCATCACCCAAGACATTATGATTTTAACAGAAGACAAGGCAACACTAGTTGAAACTACGAAAAAAGGAGTAGATCAACCAGCGGTTCAAGGGGTGATCAAAGATCAAGTGATTACGTTTAACAGCGATGATCCTAGACATACACCGAGAACCATCGTTCGTACCACAGACGCAAAATTAACGGTTGTATACGACATTGCCATGAGAGGTGATAATCTACCTGTTACGGTTACTTACCTTAGAAAAAACTAACAAAAAAGCCTTCAGTAGAAGGCTTTTTTTTGTATTGCTAGGCGGGTATACCTTGATAAGAAGCAGAAGGAATATCTATCCCCTACCTCCTATCAGATCCTTATAGTTCATGTGGGTCGTAAGCCTCAATAAGGCGAAAAAAATCAACAAAAGAAATAGAGGTAGCCGTACAAATTTGCTGAATGGTCGACAGGGGAATATCGTAGGATAGCGTTCCTTGGCTCAAGGCTACTTTTTTCATTTTTCGAGCTACGCTCTCATCAATTAAATACTTTTTTGCAAAAGTGCGCTGAGATTTTTCCTTTAGCATCCATTCTTTATAGATAAAAACGCATATTTTAACACTAATATTCTCCATATCCCAAATGAGTTAATTTTTTAAAAAAATGCGTTCGATAGCACGCACTTTTAAATTCTTTTTTTATCTTTGATATATCAAACACAAGATTCTCACCTTGATAAGTGGTAAGGAATCTCTTTCATATCTATTCTAGTCAACTATACGCTACAATCCTTAGACGAAAAATAGACCAACGATTGAGATGAATTTGTGGTTGTTGATCAAATGCATTTTAATTAAGCAATGGCTTTACTTCCTGTGTTTTGTTAACTTGTTTTTGTAAGGGTAAAAAAGAGATGCACATTTCTTTTTTACTGTTGAGTAAGGGAGTCACTCCCTTATTGGTCTCAATAAAAAATGGAATGAACCGTGACTAAACCACGGGGTAAAGCATTGTGTTTTGTTTAATAGAATTCGCATGCTAAAAATAAAACCTTTCTTGTTTTATTCCAAAGAAAAGTAGTAGTAAACTGTTTTTCTATGTTGAGGCATAGTAAGTGATAGTTCAGCGAACAAACTGAACTATCCACTGCAATCCAATCACAGTATCCACTATTGTGATTACCATATATCTTGACCTATGTCTCCCTTTGGGTCATTACAATAGCACTAATCAAAGAAGATTAGTCTAGTTATATAGCCAACTTTTGCGTCGTCTATTTATAGTACACTACCCTTAACCAGGTAACAATAGGAAAGATAGCAGATATGCACATCTACTGCTGTTTCACTTATTGGCTTAACTTCATCGTTGCATAGGCGATTCAAGAATCGAGCGGTTGTATAGCTCATTTGTGTTTTGCTTACTCCCACTCCAAACCTATGTTTTGAGTGGGAAAAGCAAACGGCAAACAATCATAATCTAACCATCAAAATGGATTGTTCAACCTTAAAAAAAATATAATCGACACACTGATCTCAACCCACATGGCCAAAAAATGTATACACTACCGATCTCGCTTGCTTTTTATTATAAATCACAAACTAGAAATAGCATAGAGGTCTTTATGAGTCAGTAGAAACAACACTTTCACTTTACATACGTCATTTGCCTTAGATGTTGCGCAAGCGTACAGTTTCTTTACCCTATTCCACAGCTCAATAAAAGATTGTTTTGGGAGACGCAATTCATTTTATTAAAGCCGTGGGATAGGCTTTTTATCTTTTTTTTCGATGAGACCGAGGCCTAGCCTTGGGCTAGAAGTTCAAAGGCCCCTTTGGCTTTGCTGAGGCTTCCTCTTTAGGTGTATTTTTAGCCTGTTGCCCTTGATGAACCAAACTGTCCCACCTCCACAATTGTTGGATAAACACAGCCGTGTTATAGGGTTTGGGGTTCTTTAGCAACGGTTGACCTTTATCCGCTCTTCCAATTGAGCTAGCGTCTTTTTCAACTACTTTTTTAGGTTGGTTTTTCCTTTCTACACTGCGTTTATTTCCCCCTTCTTTGCCTTTTGAAAACAGAGCGAGAAGAAGGAGAAAAAAAATGCCTATCGGCAAACTTAAAGATGCAAATAACCGCTTCATTTTCTTCTATTTCACCTGGATCTTATACTTTCTACAAGAAATAAGCTATCCTCACTCTTTCTTGTTTGACCTTCTATAATCGCCTTACTTTTTCTATATTTCAAATGTAATTAACTGTAATGTTAAATAAACGAACAATGCAGTTGAATTTTATCACCTAAAGAAAAAGAACGCTATTTTAACTTTTTTAAGCGAAAGTGGAATGCCTTTTGGCCTTGGATATCCTAATGAAATCCAGATGATTAGCTAAGCAGCTTTATCAATATTTATTATTTGATTACACTCATTGACTGTCTGGTAGTTTAAGTAGAAGTGTCTGCGTTTTTTAGTAAACCAGATTTCGATATATTGCTTACGCCAGTTCACTTTGTTCGGGTCAAAGACTTTATAATCCTTTTACACGATTTGGATACAGATCGTTTGATGATAGCTAAAAATCAACTTCTTCCCAGTCCTTGTCATCCATGGGTATTGTTTTACAATCAACAGTTTCTCCTGCTCTTTTCAAGCATAAGCGAATTTCCTGACGCTCCTTTTTCTTCAGTTTTAGTACGTAAAACCCTTCGTCATTAACCGCAGCTTCCTCCTTTTCTTCTCCTACAATTACGTTGTTATTCTGCTCACCCTTCACGTGACCAAAAACAACGAACTCTCCTGTTGTGAGGTATTGAGGTAGATAATCACCACTAAAGTTTTCCTCCAAATACGCCTTACTTGACTCTAAACTAATCCGCTGACAATTTTCTTCTGCCTGGCTGGAAATAGGATAAGGAAAACGCTCTGCTGTTTCTGCCCAGCTTTTTATTTGAAAACCATAGGGTTGAACCTTGTTCTTTCTAACAGCCAAGCGATCGCTAAACCAAGCGAACTCTTGATTGCTAATTAATTCTTTATCAAACAATGTTGTTATAAAAGGGGCATACTTACTTTGGATTTTTCCATCGGCATGTTGAATGATATAGTACAGCTGAGCTAATGAAGCATCCGTTAGTTCAATTTCCTGGGCTATATATCGATCTACAATAGGCAGTACGATACGTTGATTGTCTAGATCAATTTTCTCAGCCTTAGCAAAATGGTCTACTAATTCTTGATTGTTCCTATTTTCATTTGCCAATAAGGAATCCAATTCCACTCTGATTTGTTGATCCTTTTGATAAGATTTAGCAATAAGGCTATCATAGGTAGAAACTACCTTGGGTTGTGCAGTCATTTTGACCAAGATAAAGAATAGGAATACGGTATAGTGAAACGATTTAAGCGTAAACTTCATAGCTAGAGTGTAAAGGGTTTTCTACTTCGGTTTTTAGGATCAGAGAAATAGTCAGACAAGGAATCAAACTATTTTATTGGGTCCTTACTCAAATATACTTTTTTTTAACCGTTTATCGAAACATCTAGTTGGATTAAAACATATTAATTATCAAGTAGTTCTGGCACTTTAACAACAGTCCCCGTGGATAACCAAGGTAAGCTTTTATCTTACTTGGGAATCAAAAAATTCAAGGTTAGCCATGTATACTTTTATAAGAAAAAACTTAGTTTGAATGATCTAATGCACTTAATAGCAAGCGACAGGATGAACCAAATTTAGCTTCATTTCTTTGTATAATTCGCAAGAAAATAAGTCGTAATTCCTCCTTTAGTTCCTCCTTATGTTGTTGGCTAACAAGGCGCAATAAATCATCAAAACACGCCTCGCTATTGATCATTCGAAGAAAAATCAGTTCTTTCCATTCTTCAGCCTGTTCCTGAAACGAATCCATAGCGGCTAAAATAAGCTCAATATACTTGGAAAACCCTAAAGTGCTTGCATAAGATTCGATTGCATGGAGTACGCCATACATGACTTCTTCCTGTTCTGTTCGATCATCTAATACGCTTAGAAATAACGGGAGATGCTCTATTTTTTCTTGTTGATACAAGAGGGCTAAGGCTTCTTCAAATTGTTCCACTTCTTCCTCACTCGTCATTAATCTAGTGGTAAATAGCTGTAAGGCTAAGTCTTCCGTTGTTTTCATCGTTTTGTCTTATTTTTATTATGTTGACTCCTTGTCATTTGCCGTTTCGTTCTGTTTCAAAGTTACCTTTTTATACGTAACTTCCTCTACTAATTATATTCGAAAATCTAGTAGTTTGTTTTATTCGAAATACGTGGTATGATCTAAAAGTTCTGACAGCATTCCAAATAGGCCAAGTACTACCCTAAATTACACTTGATATGCATTCTTGACTAGTTAACTGTAGTCTGCTTCTAAAAGCAGCTGACTATGGAAGCTATTCCCTTGTCTTCTAAGGCTTTTACTATAGCTTCATCAGTTGAGAACAACGTCATTTTATTTAAATGAGGAAACTGATCGACATCAGAAAATGATTCAATTGTAAAAGCATCATCTTCACCATCCCAAAAAGGAGAAATAGTCCTATAAATTTCATTCCCTCCGTCTTGATTGATTTCGGTAACTAAACTCGCCCATTTTTTATGCGCTGGTAACACTTTAAAATAAGAGACAAGTTCTGGAATTGGCTCGTATCCTTCTTCATCTACGTCAATACTACTTTTCGCAGAGATACTACTTTCATTATTGATGTTATTTGATCTTTTTTTTACACCAATACCCACCAAAAATAAAAAAAGGCAAAACAATTTCAAGTCCAGCTAAACTGTAAAAAACAACTTTAAATCCTTCTACAACAGACATCGTAAAATTTGTTTTGGCAAACCCATACTGATCAAAATTTTCAATAAAGGCGTAAATAGAGAACAAATAAAGCACCAAAAGATGAGCAAATAAATAGTGAATAATGCCCAGCAAAAAAGGTTCTTTTATTCGATTAAAAAGAAAAAAACCACTTATAAACGTACTAAGTAACGGAATACAATACATGGGATTGGCTAGTGTATGGGGTAGCTCAACCCTATAAAAAAAATACAAGAAGATGAATATCGCTATCCAGGTATAAAAGGTTGAATAAGATGCATATTTAAGAGGTTTCTTGTAGTCCATAGTAGTCTAATGATTTCACTTTACAAGGTCATACAATAATACAAAAATTAAATATAACGACTATTAGAACGACAGCTCAACAATATTTTCAAAATGACTAGTTTCGAGAACAGAAAACTTCTTTATAAGTCGAGCTGCGCTCTAAATATCCGTACTTCTCTTTTCCTTTTTCTACCCTCAAAAACACCACCTTTCGGGTATAGAGATTAGCTGGAGATACGCATTTGAGTAGCAAGGGAGTCGAGTGGATTCAAAAATACATACCCAATAAAAAAGTGCTGTACTTATTGAGCAATCACGAGTATTATAAAGGTCTGATTATTGAATTATAGAAAGAGAAGCTGTTTACTATGCGATCGAATTAATTTTTAATCAATTAAAAGCTACTATCTCATTCCTTTACCCTAATTTTATAGTAATCTAAATGCACAACAGATAGTATAACTAATTATATAATTCCTGCATTACCTATAGCTACTGACTTATATACTAAAAAAGTATTGAAAAAAGGAATAGCAGCTAACAAAGCACTAGCTAAATTAAATGGAGTTTCTGAAACTATTCCCAATGAACAGATCATTTTGAATACGCTTTCCTTACAAGAAGCAAAGGTATTTTTATCATAAAAGGTATAAAACAAATCATGCAAACTTATAAAGAAATAAGTAGAACTGAATTGCCTAGAATACATTCACAGGATTTAATCAATAACCTATTTAAACATCAATATCTACCAAACTCCCCTATTTCCTCTAATAAAACTGTCAAACTTTTTCAGTTGATTTTCCTTTGAAAAAAGTGTGGTGTAAAAACATATAAATAGACGATGAACTCCTATGAATACTAGGATGGGATTTATTGCCTATGTCCTTACTCCAAATCATATTTATCTCAAACCAAGGTGTATATTCTAGTACACTCGGTTTTTTTAATTTAGGAATAAGTCCTCCTTAGACTCCCTCCCCTAACTACTAGCTATTCTAGGTGAGAAATCGTCAGTACATTTGATTTGTATCCCCTTATAGTTATCTTAATTATTTACTACATTAGCAACAGACGAATTCTATTACAATTAAACCTGACCAACGATAATGAAGAAAATAATTACATTCTCCTTCTTGCTAGCCTTGTCTAGTGTTTGCGCTCAAAGCATAACGTTCAAAGACCCTAATTTTCACAAAGCGTTACTTGATTTAGGTTTTGACACAAACAACAACGCTCAAATTGAATTGAAGGAGATTGAGCACATAGAAGAATTAAAACTTTCTGATAAAAACATTGAGTTTCTTGATGATCTTAAACACTTTAAAAACCTACGAATACTGTATGTAAACAGCAATCGAATTTCGGATATGAGTGTCTTAAATGGCAATGAAGTCATAGAGGAAATCTTCATTGGAGACAACCAACTAGGTCCACGATTAATCTTGGAAAACATGCCTAATTTAAAAGGTCTTTATGCTTTCAGGAATCAATTAAAAGAACTGAGATTTACAACCTCTTTCCTCATTTAACTTCTTTGTATATTCAAGGGAATCCAATGAAAAAACTCAATATAGAGTCTCTTGTCAATTTAAAAAGTCTGCAATTATTTGAATGTTATGATTTAAGACAAATCACAATAAATAAAAACACCTCGTTTGAACAATTTTTTCTCCATAAGATGAAGGTAAAAAATGTGGTATCTCAAAGTGAAACCACTTCTATTATCTATCTAGAAAAAGAGAAAGATGTGTATACCAAACCAAACAATGAGAATTTAAAAATATCCCCAGTCATCAAAATAAACTAAACAAACTTTGATAGGGTTAATAGAAAATGAAAAATGTTTACTTTCAATCACCGCGAGTTATAATACTTAGCATTTTTGCTGTTATTTTTGGTATATTGATCTGGTTTGTCTCTACAGATTATTATATCAAAAAAGAATATTTAATCTTTAGACAAACAGCTTTTAAAGCAACCGTACAAGATAAATTAGACAAAAATCCTACCAAAGCCAACACAATCTACCTACATAACGGTCCTGAATTAAGAATTCAAAGAACCTTATTTGATCAACTAACAATTGGCGACTCTGTGCTAAAGAAAACAGATTCGGATTCGATCTATTTTAAAACAGCTAATGGAATCATCATTGACGATTATAACCGTTTTCAAAGAGAAAAATATCAACATACACTAAAGTAGAATCTTTTGAAACACGTTCCGTTTTTAACTCTACTCCACAAATTTTAAATACCTTAGCACTATTCTAGCACAATCCAACTATCATGATCGATCCAAAACTAACCAAGATTCTATCTAAAGTTTATTTACATCAAAATACAGTAGCTTATGATAGTGATAAAAAGTTCTATACCTATCAACTACAACCCAATAATATAAAAGAAAAAGATCTTTCTTTATTGACTACTAGTGGGTATTCAATCAATCAAATTGAACATTATCAGCACAATCAAGTTGTACAGGATTTAAGAACAATCGTCAATCAAGAAGGATTAGAACACAAAATCTATCATTTATTTATCAAGGCTATTGGCACTGGACTTCACCGCGGCTTACAGCCCATCATTAGTTATGCCTACGCCAAGCATCTACCCGATCATATTTTCGAACCTTTTGAAGAAGACACTTTTCGAAGTCCTTGTAAAATATGTGGATTGCCCAAAGAAAACTGGGAGAATGATGGAAAGAACAGCCATGATTTATACATCGGCTATTGTCGTATTGGTGGTTATACAGAAATCCTTTTAGATTTAAGAGAAATCTCAACCTTAGCCCCAATTAAAGCGAATAAAAATGATATAGAGGTATTTAAAAATCTTATAGCCTGTATCGAGCAAGCCAATGAAAATGAAACACCTACAGATCTATTAAACCGAATTTCTAAAGCAAAGATACTCCCAAATAGCAACAATACCTCCCGAACTTGGTTGTTGCGTATTTTAGCTGCTTTGGGTATTTTACGCAATAAGCTCGTTGAGGATTACAGTATGCTCAATGGTTTTACGCCCTACCATCAATTACTTTCTTGGGAGAAACAACTCCATCAAGAAGCGCCAAATCACCGAACAGAAGTCAATTTCCCTCTTTCAGCTTGGCGTGGAAAATTGGGAGTTAACAAGGAAGTAGTTCATCTTATTTTGAATACAATGCAATAAATCTTAGTATTTGTCACATTCACTTTATCATGTTACTTCTGTTCGCATTCCAGCACTTTGATTTGAGCATTAAATGAAGGTTTTATTATTACATGATTACACCAAAGCCAAGGATAAAAACATCCCTTGGCTTTATTTGATTGAGCAATAAGTCTCATTCAGATTTCCTCCCTATCTACGAGCTATTTCAAGCGAGAAATCGTCGGTACATTTGATTTATTATCTATAAAACTTTATTCATCTTCACGATCAAAAACCCAACCTTTGAGTTTGTGTTTCTTATAAGCTTTACTAAAATCTTGATCTACCCAAATACCATCTTTATAACTAATTTTATCCTGATCTATATGATTTAAAATATGTAATAGTTTATATTCCGTTTCAACGAAAACATGATTTGAATATATTGAAGCATCTAATAATTCAAAGGTATTTGGATAATGCACGTGAAGTAAATCTATTACTTTTTGATTAATTAAATATATATTTACCTTGTCTGTTGGAATACAGTCCCATTTCTTTTCAATTGTATCAAAATCTAAAAAATCTATACGCATAGTTAGCTCTAACGGATCAGGTTTCATGAAAAACACATAGTGTAATGGATTTCCTTCACATAAAAGCATTCCATACATTTTATTTGGGTAATTATTATTTAAGGTTATTCTATATTTCATACTTATTTTATCACAAAATTACAGGATGAAGTAGATGATACAACGGTATTAATTCGTTCGATATCAACCTATCTCCTACCAGACTTGATACTCAGCCATTTTTAAAGGCTCATTCGTTTTAATGTAAAAAACGCCATCAAATACATTTAACCATTGCCCTGGCTTAGTGTCATAACCTAATATCATAGCATCGAAACTTTTTTCTTCAAAAAACGGTTTTTTCACCTTTATTTCATTAAAATCTAAGTATCCAAATGGCGTGTTTTGTTTATCTAAGTAATACTCTAATGAGTTGACTTTAGTTGTAATTGAAAAAGGTTCACTTCCTTGTACTATCCCTTTAACTTCACCAATTGAAGAGGTAAATGCTATGCTATATATTTTATCCGGAAAGGCCTCGAGTAAATACTCAGTAAATAATTTGAATCCTTTATACAAATCGCGATTATCTTCTTTATAAACAACCTTTTGAATTTGCTTCGCTCCATGAAAGTTAGCAATCCAAACAATAATTTTCGCACTAGGATTATTCTTTTTATGCCAAATAACATTATTAGCCATATACTTGTCTCTGATATTTACAAAAACATTTTCATTGTCAAAACCACCTAAAAAATAAAAATATTTAATGACTATCGGTAACATTATACCAAATTAAAATATTAATCATTATATAAGTTGTTTAATTGAATAAAATATAAAACAATCTATATAATGGATATAAACAAAATAAAAAGATACTTACACAAAACAAAAATTGTTATATACAAGTTTTTAGGTAAATTTATACCTTACTTTAAAAAACAATATATATATATGGCTTTAGAAGTTTTGCAAGATAAAATCAAAAATGAAATAAGTTCAGTATTAAAAAATGAATTTAATGGAGGTTTCATAATAGAAGAAATTAATGGTAATTACATTGATTCTAAGTATGAAAATATATTTCTAGATAGTGCTTCTAGCGTACGTTATAAAACAAATGATTATGTAGAATCATCACAATTATGTTTTGTTATGAATATGAAACATAATATTAATCTACCTATAAAAGTTAGTGTTATTTACTTAGATGATGATTTTGAAGTAAAATTTAGTGTTCATGAAGTTGGAACAAATGTTTTTGATGATTGTATGAAAGTTGAAAAAATATTAAAAGATAAAAAGCATATAATAAATAATGCTTTTAAAACATATAAACAATAAATATTAAAAACCCACTCCTTTATTGAGGTGGGTTTTGTGTTTTATTGAAGTTCAGCCATTGCCATATTGACCTTGTTCACCATTTTTATCATTCTATTCATTTGGCTTGTTGACATTTCAGATTTTACATTATCCATCTTATTGCCTAAATCTTCACCTTTAGACATAAGATTTGGTAAATCTTCAAACATACTCATATCGTTATTCTTGGCTTTCTTTAAATAACTTATGTAATCATTCATATAGCTTTCATAGCTATCAAGCAAATCATCAATATCTTTAGAACTTACCTTATTTATATTAGATGTTGTTTCTTCCTCTTGCTCAAAGTAATCAGATTCTTCAGATTCATCTGAATCATTAGAATCATATTGATTAATTTCTTCTTCTATTTTTGATTCATTATTCTTATTACAGCTAATAAATACAAGTGATGATATTGATAATAGACCTACAATAATTAGTTTTTTGTTCATCTTCTAAAATTTAATGTTTATTTAAATAAATCGTATTCAGTTATACACCACATATTAAGTGATGGTGCATTAATTCGGGTGAACAAAAAAGGTATTAAGGAGGTATCTTTAATCGGATAACATTAAAGAACAACAATTTTCAATCTAAGTATTGTTGTACTTAATAGATGATGATTTGTGTAGTTCTCTAATGTAGTAAGTAATTGTTTTCATTTTTTGTGGTATTTTAGGTTTATAAAATGTAAAAAAGAAGCGTGGACATTGCAAACACACTAAACCTAGGAATACCACTCCCTAAAAAAGCAATGAATACAAGCCACGCCATATCGGCATACTCTCATATACATTATTTGCTTTCTTTTATTCGAGGTGGTATTTCGGTTTAGCAATAATGCAATTAAGCACGTTTATTCTTTTCGTAAAAAAGCAAAGATAAAACTTATATTATAAAAATAAAACAGCCTAGATTATTTTTGAATCTAGGCTGTTTATTTGGATTTTTAGTTGTTAAGTTACTTATACATATATTAATTAAAATCAATATGCTATATTCTATTATACCATATTAAATTAATTCAATATATTTGTAAGTATTATAATAGTCATTATTATGGAAAAATATACACATAAAGTAACATCTTCTAATATTAAAAGAGCTAATGAAAAATTGGCAACAAATGGTGTAAGAGAAGAAACTCTAAATAATTTCTCAGGGAAGTTACAAGTTAAGATTTATGTTAGTGGAGTTGTTAAAACAAGAGAGATAACAAAAGAAAATATTAGCAATGCTTATAAACTTGCATTATTGTAATAGTGAGAAACTACAACCATATTTATAAAAAATTAGTTAATAGTGATACTGATTTAATTGGACATATAGCATATTCCTTATATAAAAGAAGTAAAATAGATTATATAGAAAAAAACAAGGAAAATGGACAAAATTTATCTGATGAGGATTTAAAGCATTTTAACGAAATTTCATCTTCTGAAAGTTATATTGATGGGTATAAATTAAAGTCGAATTTAATATTACAAAGCTTTATTAATACAATTTTGGAGGAAGAAATTAAAACCATCAAAAATGAAACTGTAAATCAACAAACAGAAATTCTTAAAGATGTGGTTACTACTCTTGTTCCTAAAAATATGAAAACAATATTTTTGGGATTGATAAGTTCCTTTTTATTTGCCTTAGTAATTGCCGCAATCGCTTTTATTATGCAGTTCTCTAATTCAACAATTTCAGTTAAGATTCAAGAAAATGCAACAGAAATTAAAAAAGACTAATACCAAGTATTTTTAACTGAACATAATAGTAATTCATCGAATATATCCACTTCATTTCTTCTATTGAATTTAAAGCAATATTCACTAAGATAGTTTTGTGTGTAATCTCTACCGATAGAGTGGTGAATACCTAAGAATAATCTTTTTGCGTTTGATATTGTTTTGTGTACCCAAGGTAGTACTTTATCAGATTTTAGATTCTTAGTATTGATTGAAGTATGACTTTTAACTAGACCTTTTAATTTGCTGTAATGCCTACCATCATCAGTAATTAAATAGGTCTTTTTTGTTTCTACTGCTTTTTCTAGTTCTTTGCTCAACGTATTGTGTTTGTAATCTTCAATATGAACCATTTTAAGGCGTTTTACAATACGATTGGCTTTGTGTTGATTAGTTTGATTAGGATTTAATTCTGATTCAACCATAACCAATACTTTTGAATTTCTCTGACTACCAACACCACGTTTTAATTCTTGCTTTTCTTTGCGTTCTTCTTTGTTGGGAACTGTTACAAAGAATCCTTCATCTAATTCAATTGAACCTTCTAGTTTATATTCTTCATCAGCTTTACACATAACTCGCCTAATCTTGTGCATCATTGACCAAATTGGCTCGTAAAACTTGTGATTTAGTTGTCTTTGTATTTCAAGTGATGAAAATGATTTTTTAGTAGAAGTAGCAAACATAAAAGCAATGTACCAATATTGGAAAGGTAGTTTTGAATTTTCCATCACAGTACCGCTTTTTAATGATGTTCTAAAACCACATTGTTTGCATTTGTAGTATTGGATTGTAGATAACCAATAGTGATGTTCACCTTTACACTTTTTACAAATTACACCTACTTTATCTCTATGATTTTTGAAGTGTATTCTACAAGATTCTTCATTTGGGAATTTTTTAAAGAACTCAAAAATATTCATTTTTTATAAATTCGATATACCTAATTTCGCAATAGATGTATCATTAACAAATCATATTAAGTTACGAATAATTAACGAGTTATGCAAGTTTATAGACAACAAAAACCGATTGAAAACACTACATTTACAATCGGTTTTTGTTGTTAAATTATCTTGGTATAAAGTTGACGATAGTCATTAAATATTTCATTCCCTCAATACCAGCATATATAGTTTGAACAGTATGCTTAAAGAAATTATCGTGGGTAGTATCAATTATAGAATTTTCAATTAATTTTATAGTCTCTAGTACAAAATCAATTTCTTCAATTGTTACATTTTCAACATCTAAATCATATATTTTGAGTAAACTATTTTCAAATTTGTCGATTTGAGTATCATCTAGCTGAAGCTTTTTCATTTCTTGTAATAAGAACTCATTACTTGGATGACTTTCTAACCCTAAAAACTTCCATTTTAGCTTTTCATTATGTAAGATGTCTCGAACTAACCCTTCTGTTTGCTTCACATCTCCCCAAAATGGCTTCCATTTACTTAAATCTCTAGACTGAGGAAAATCCTTTCTATCATTATTTTTTAATTCTAAATCAACAAATCCCGCACCTTCTAAAGCTAGGGTATTAAATCCTTTTTCTTTCATCAAATATTGAACAAGTTCCGCTTTAACCTCATAGGTTTTACCATCTCCGTGCCCCGCTTCTCCTAAGATAACTATTTCGCTATCCCCAATGCGCTGGGCTATTTCTTCAAACGAAGCTTGATCCACTTGCTCAAATGGAATCATATAAGAGGCTATTTGCTTTTCGACAGTTGCCTCTTGACAGCTGGACAACAAGGCAGCGATAGCAAGTAAAAGCACTGTAATTGTTTTGAACATCAGTAACATAAATGATTTGATTAATACTAAATTAAATTATAGAAGATTGGTGTCCTATTGTCTTTTAATCCAATCTACGATTTGTTGTTTCGGTTGTTGGTGAATGTCATACGGCTTGCTTTCCCCATCCGAGAAAAAGTGGTTTTCACCCTCTACTACTATCGCAGCTATCGCAGGATTCGCGAGGCTATTTAAGCGATTGATATTCGCTATAGGATCGACAATCACATCCTCCGAACCAATCATATAAAAGACAGGGATGTTGGTGTTTTTCAATACATCAATGCGGTCTTTTTCCACTAAATCACGCTCCACATGGCCAATTAAAAAACGAAAACGAGTAGCATATCTTTTCTTTGTATAACCGAGTTTCTTTGTCTCTTTATCAAACATTTTCCAAAAGCTTTTTTCTTTGTGATTGGCGAGGTAAAAATCAGCTAAGGCCGAGCATACGTTCTCTTTTTCTTCGCGTGTATCGTAGAGAAAGTAATCATTAAATACATTTTCACTGTGTTGTAATTGATAGAGAAATAGTTGTTTACCTGTAACAACGGGAGCAGCAAAAAGCACTAAAAAATCGGGATTAATCTTGTGTTGTAAGGCTTCCATAACTGCTATGCCCCCTAGACTATGCCCAATAAGTCCCACTTTTTTACCCTGTAGGTCTGGATGTTTCTTTAGCATGTTAAACGCACTAGCCAACTCTTCTCCCATTATTGTCGCCGAGTAGGACATATTACCTCCTTTTCCTTTAGAATTTCCCATTTCGCGTTCATCATATCGAAACACAGCAATGCGATTATCCAATAAAGCTTCCGCTAAAGGACTATGGGTATTGCGGGTATTATAGCCCGTTCCGGGTTTAATAATCACCACTTGATCAAAACCATCTTTGGGAAGAATTAAACTCCCTTCAAAAGATACACTGTCCACTTTTTGTCTATAATCAAAGGCAGGCACATTAAAATTGATTGTGGAAAAAGCATAGTTGTCCTTTTTAGTGATAAAGGATTCGTATGGAGTTTTTACATTTTGTCCAAAACAAAGGGTCGTTAATAAAAGGAAAGCCCCGAGATATCTCATCTTCATTGTTACTTATTTTATTTGATTTGTATATATTTCACTCAATAGGGAAATAAACTTAGTTAATTACATCTTAACAAGTAACAAGGTTATGTTTATTTTAACTTATTATTTTCTTTTTATTCACCTCATAAGGCAACTAAATGTAAGTAAAGAAACAAACTAACAAGCCAGCAAATAGGCGATTTCTCCGCTTTTTTTTTTGTTTGTTTTGCTCTAGTTCATGATGGTTTGAAATTACAGTAGTATAATCTAAAGTTTATGAAAGCACTCCAAAAGACACTGTACCAAAAACTGTGTAAGTGAAAAACATCTGTTTAGATTAAGCATTAGGGAAATCTGTTAGCAACTTGATTTTCCCTTATTCGAAAGCAAATATTCTAAGATTTTTGAGCTATAGCGAACAATCCCAACCTTGGGAAGGCACACGCATTAAAGCGTTGAGTTGAAATCTGTAGGAAATTACCGTGTATAAAAATGGAAGAGTACCATATACAAAGGTTGTCGATGAATGGACCTAGGATCGTATATTCATCCACTCATAACAACAAGCAAACAATGAATACGTATGGTAAGCCCAAAATAAGAAGCTTATTGCTGTGGATTTATACTGCCATGTTCATTAAAAGTATATTCAACCTCTCCTGTTTCATCTGAAATTACATAAAAAAACTCATGTATATCCCCAAACAGTTCAAACACACCAATTGCAATCCATGCTTTTTCTCCAACAACATTAAACTTTGGATTAAATTGGGCCCGTACAATGGTATGCTTAAGCGAGGGATATCGCTGTTGATATTGTTTTGCTATTTGAATAGCTTCTACCTCTGTTAATCTCATGTTGTGCTACCTTATTTAAAATCGTGTATTTTGACTAATTTTCTCGCTACAATACAGTAATTCAGCAGTAAAATCAAGCAAAAACAGTAAACCATGATTGATACGCAGCCTTACTATACAAAGAAAGGATTCAACGCCTATTCCGCATATACTTTCTTACCTTTGCTAACTTTTTCAATTAGATTATGTCTTTTTCCTAAATACTCATCTTTAAAACACTCTTCTATAAAACTACTAATTTCAGGGTCTTTTCTATCCCACTTAGACATTGCAGATAACAAATACTCTCTTGGGTCAAAAACTCCAACCTTATGTTGTTCTTTTATAAGCGTTTGTTTTAAATTAACTGCATCTATAAGTTTATAAATATCTTTTATTTCAGGGACAACATCATCAAATGCCAACGATTTTAATGCTCCATTAAGTACTGATAAATTACCTTCTTTTAATAATTCCAAAATAGGAATTATATCATTTTTATTTTCCCTTTTTATTCTTGTAAATGCTAAAGTTGCCTCATTAGTTATCATGTCATGTATTATATTATTTTCTATGATACTAGATAACTCTTGAAGAACATTCTCATACTTAATTTTACCTAAAGCTTTTATCATGATACACTGGGTTTCCCAAGCTTTTAAATTCTTACTTTCTTTCAGATAAGCCTGATATAAGACGTCTCCAAGCTCAACTACTTCAAACTCTCCTATCAATTTAGCAGCTTTTCTTCTTTCAGGTGCTTTGGAAGATTCTAATAATAATTTTAAATCTTCAATACTTTCTTTTAAAACTTTTGCCATAGATCTCCTTTATTTTTTCTAAACATACTGTCATTAATACCTATCTCGGGTATGTTTTGTTAGCCCTATTACTATTACTATTACTATTACTATTACTATTCCACTTCTCCACAGGCATAATTTAGCCGATCACCCCATGTAGTCTTTTGTTATTTTCTAAATCAAATGCTGTAAAATCCATTAATTTATTATTCCTCCCATTGGTGCAACTCCTAAACTAAACCCTCCTTCTACTTTATTCTCTTACGTAAATATCGTCCTGGGGTGATGCAGGGTTATATAGTATATTAACTGTACTTCCTTCTGTTAATTTTGCATCTAATTTTCGTCTATACATATTCACCTCAGTACTATCACTGAGTCTTACTCTAAGGTCATAAGTAGGTTGCTTACTCCCATATCTAGTAACTGTAAGGGCATGTACTTTTTTAACTATTGCAGTAGTTTCTTGATACCCTTTTACTTTCTGGGCTAACTCATCTTGACTAGATGTAAAATCAAAAAATGTAATGCCTAAAGTAACTAACACACAAAGTACTAATACGATTAACTGTGTTTTTCCATTCATCTCTATAATAATTCTAGTTCAGTATTTTCACTCTTTTCTTGTTCTTTTCATTCTCTTTTCATTCTCTTTTCCACTAATCTGTCCATAGTCCAGCATACTCTTGTTGCTAAAAATTGTATGTTTAAGCGCTCATTACCGCTGTAAAATCTCTAACAAAATTTACTACTTAGATTGTACTTTACTCCCTTGAAGATGTGTTTCTCCACTTGAGCTGGGTACAATTTTAAGCAGATTCTAAACCAATTCCATTTTTACTTGATCCCTCTACTACATTTTTCGCAATTGGTGTAACACAAATACCGGTTCCAATTAAAGAAGATGAGCTTGTGAGGCGATCCGTATATTTGGCAGTAAGAGGAGCAACTAAAAAATAGTAGTTCATCTTGATATTCCTGACCCCAGTTTATCTTTCAATTTGTGTGATTCCGTTTTTAATAAGCAGTCCACTAAATACTTTCTTTAACCTGTAATTCACTCAAACTTTTAATTATATCTTGTATTTGATTCTCCGTAAAAGAATATATGTTTGGTCGTGTTTTAACTATAGTTTTTCCATTTTGAATCAAACTAAATGTATTAAACTTACCAGAGCTTGTGACCACATTTTGATATCGATATTCTAATTCCTCTACTTTATAAGTATTTTTAAACACTTTACCTAATCTTGCAAAACTATAACTAACTGTTTTGTTCCTTGAGTCGATAACAAACTCAATATCAGAGTAAATAAAATTTGAAACAGCTAGCAGCCCTAGAACTACTATAGTTAAGATAATAACAGCTAGGGCTTTCATGTCTATAAAATATCCGATAACTGAAATACCTATCACAAGAAAGAGCATTACAGAAGAATCTAATTTAGCTTTATAAATTTGCATGATTTATTATTTAACTTCTTTACCAAAATCAACATCACCTTTCTCTTTGGTTCATCGCTCTCCCCCATTCTCATACATCATGTTTGCTTTAAGACGATTGGAAAATAAAACACCTAATTCTTCTTCGATTTGTTGAATATAGTTCGGTTCAATAGGAAATGACATACTACTTACTTTTTAATGCATACTTCTTTACTCACTTGTAAATATACCAAAGTATTTTTGATGGGACTCTTTCTATTCTAAAGTTAAATTAGATTTTCATTCTGTTTCTATGGGCAATTTATCATCAGTGGACAAAATTGTATGTTTACGGTACCAATAAAATTAGACGCAACAGAGAGAGGGGCCTCAGCTCTTGAGCTTCCTTCTTTATCTCTTTTACCTAATCCCACAACTACTGTAACTACTGTAGTTTACAATATTGGTAGCTCAAACGATAATGCACAATATCTAGTAGTTTACGATCTTCTAGGTGTAGAGCGATACAGACAAAAAATAAATGTAAAAAAGACGGAGATTGTTCTTGAAGTTAGCCATCTAGCCAAAGGGACTTATCTCATAAGTCTGGAAGCTGATGGAAAATGAATCGCTACTGAAAAATTAATTAAAAAATAAAAATTAACTCCTTAAAAGTGCTAAAGTTTAGACTTTAGCACTTTTTTTTATCTTTTATTTTAAATATATTTAACATTAAAATAACAATTAAACTAGGCTTCTATGAAACAAAAACTACATATAAAAAGAATCCATTTTATCCTAGGAAGTCTTTTAGTGCTACTACTTCCTTACTCCATTATTGCCCAAGACTACAATTGGAAATGGGCTTTTAAAGGAGGTGCACACAAAGGAGGATATGGCGTTAGATATCGCGATGAGCAAATCCACGACATCAAAGTAGGTACAGATAATAACTACTACTTTTTAGCAACTATAGCTGGCAAACTAGAGGCTAACCTAAATAATGTTCCTCTTTCTGTATACAATCACTCCCCTACAATTGGAGGAGGATCCAATGACATTTTATTATTTTCCACCACCTGTGAGGGAGAGATTCGATGGAGCCAAGTCATTGGAGGAGGTACAGAAGACTATAGCTTTAATTTAGTACTCGATCAACAAAACAATGTCTATATTGCCGCTAATGTACGAAACGACTATATCACAGCAGATGGTTCCCCCGTTCACTTTAGCCCGACGGATTCCATTCCTTATCCTGATTCCTATCTAAATCCACAAAATCAAGATGGATACAAAACTTCCTACCTCGCCAAATACAATAGCGAAGGGGATTTTATCAAAAAAGTAGCCCTTCAAGGTCCTGTAAATTATTATACCTTTCCTTCCAACACTTACAATCTAACCCTAACTGAAAACGGACAACTGCATTTTATTGTTGGGTTAAGACAAGGCATTCATCTTGATGGGCATGTGACCATTGAACCTTATGAAGGACTTTATTTTAACAATTACCTGGCTCAATATGATTTAGACTTAAACTATATACACAGTTTTAAACTCCCCATAGCCCCCGAAACTGATCTCCTCAGTAAAGCTAGTTATTTGAAATTTATTCACGACAAAGCAAACCACCAATACCTAATTTCAGCCGTTCGGGGGGAAGCTGTTGGCGATGTAAAACCCTTAAACTATGGGGGAAAAGATTTTGTAGAGCGCACCTTCATCTTAGCCATTGACGATCAAACAGGAGCTGAAAAATGGAGAAGAGAATTTCGTTCTCCACCAGAGCCTCAATACCCCTATCCTTCAGCCAATAGTATTTTTAATATGGTCTTAGATGAAAACTCCAATATCTATATTGCAGGAAGACTTTCCTCTAGAGAAGCTGAGACTATTCAAATACTCGATCCAACCAACCCATCCATCCCTACTTTCTCTTATACGCCAGGGGTAAACGGATCTATTCCCATGATTGCCAAACTCAACAGTCAAGGAACCGTGCAATGGATGCAAGCAACAACCGCTTTAAATGAAGATGCAGGTGCTCCAGGCCCAATTGAAGCAAAGGGAATTGCAATTAATGGTAATGAAGTTGCACTAGCTACACAGGCAACCAATGAATTTTGGGGAAATTTTGAAATTAGAAGACCTTTTGGGCATCGCTCTGACCCCATCTTGGTCCGCTTTGATAAACAAACGGGAGAAGTCATTGCCGTGAATGAGGTTCCTGGTTCTGAAGGGAGCTACCACAGCTTAACTGCTGTTGCAGCTGATCAGGATGGAAATTATATCGTGGGGGGATTTTTCTTAGGCAATCTGTTTTGGGATAACGATTGGGGCATAACCCCTATTATAACGACTGGAGAAGCTGATTTCTTTGTCGCCAAACTTGAAGCCAACCCTTGTGGATCAAGTAACCTCAGTACCGAGAAATTCAACAAACCAACTTTTAGTATTTACCCTAACCCAGCCAAAGGAATCGTCTATATAGACACACAAGAACAATTGAATCAATACTTTGTCTATGATTTGACAGGCAAACAAGTACTATACGGTAACCTTGAATCCGAAAATAAAATCAACCTAGAAGGCTTGCAAAAAGGAATGTACTTTCTTCAAATAACAACGACAAATGGTAAATATGAAACTGTAAAAATAGTCAAGCAGTAATCAACCTATTTTTAACTAAACCCGATCGCGCGGATTTTCAATCCGTACGTTAGTTTTCAATCGTGAGATAAAAATATTTATTTAAATCTATAGAACAATGTCAACAAAATATAAAGGCACGGATTGGCGCGAAATCAGAATATAAAAAGAGGGTGACCTTTTGGGTCACCCTCTACTTCTATACTCTTGTTTTTCAAGCTAATATACAATTTTTTGTTACAATTGTTCGTGAATTTCATATAAGCTAGTGTGCTTCTTTTGTAACAAAGTAGTTCGCAACTTCAATTTTAGTAAAGCCACTATTGATTATCTTAGCCTATAATCCTTACGGTGAACGTGGTCATCAACATTCTACCACAACAATTGAATGCGCTCGATATCCTCAACATTTGTATAGAGGAACATCGCATTTGTAATCCTTAACTATACATGCGATGTTTTGCATTGTTTAAAATTCCCCTAAAAATACACTTGTACTACATTCTACAAGGTCAACATCTGTCAAGAAAATCCAAATTCCATAGCCAGTATCTTCAAAACTAGCAGGAAGTTGAACCTTACACTCACCGGCACCACGTTCTGCTACCTGCTCTAAAATAAACATGGATTGCGTTGCCTTTCGATAGAGGACCACAGTTAGTACATCTGTTTTATTTACAGAACCAAAAACTAAATTTGCACTCCACGTTAGAGTAAGCTCCTTGTTCACAATGGCTACAGTATCCACAAAGATATTCTGCAAAATTCCCTTGCTTATTACAACCTTACTCAAGTTGATAACAAACCCATCTTCTACTTGATTTACTGCTTCTTGAAGATGATACGCTAAAGCTAAATTTACAGTAGACTTTAATTTTTGAGCAGACCCAAAATGGCGTTTAATTAAACCGTTGAGTGGTCGTAAAAAATTTGACACTAACTTAAATTTTTGACGATGACTCAACTGCCCAGCCGTTGGATTTTTACTACTCTTTTTTGGCGCATTGCGAATGATATTTTGACCCTTTACGCTTAATCCCACAAGTGTTCCTACTTTACCGCTAAAACCACCTGTTAATCCATTTTTCATTTTTCCCATAGTTTTGCATTTTAAATGATTAATACTTTTTTATGAGTTCTACCTAGTAGCTAGCTTTACTATGGCTCTCAATACAAAACTAAAAAAGCACAAAAAGAAGGACAATACTCCCTTCCGTATTCTTCCACATATTGTACAAAAAAGGAGTAATTGTCCGTTCTTGTTTAAATTACACAAAAACACAACAAGCTGTATTTCAGTATTTTAAATAATATAGAAAAATAGTTGTAAAGGGTTTGTAAGGGGATCGTTAGCATTTACAAGGGTTTTAGGCCTTTTTACCTTACAAACCCTTTACAAACCCTTTACAAACCCCTTACAAACCCTTAACTATCTACCCATGCGCTCACACTTTACCAATCCGTCAATCAACCTTTGTTGCAACAACCAAGCATTGGAGTGCTTGGTGTCAGTGCAAGATACACCCCTTCCCGCCTCTGGGACATAGTAGGAAGATTTTCCCATTTTCAGTACAAATAAATGGGAACAACGTTTAGCTGGATGTCAATTCACCTGCATAAAATAAAAATTCATTTCAAAAGGAAAAAGGGGGTTCATCTCCCAAACAGGGAATATAAACACAAAGAAAACCGATAACTCTCGTTATCGGTTTTCTTAGCGGAGAAAGAGGGATTCGAACCCCCGGACCTGTTACAGTCAACAGTTTTCAAGACTGCCGCAATCGACCACTCTGCCATTTCTCCAGTAGTCTGCTTTACTTCTGTATTGCGAGTGCAAATATAGCGCATTTACTGACTTTGACAAACAATAAGACAATATTTTTTTATATTTTTTACAGCTAAAACCCTAAGTCTTTTAGAGCAAATCAATTACATCCTAAAAAAAATCGCACTCTTTTTTCAAAGCAGTGCGATTCTATATCAAATGGCGCTTGTACTACGCGTAAATTCTCTTTTTTGCCGTTGCCCACAGGTAAACACCTGCTAGGATAAACGGAATACTCAACCACTGCCCTGTCGACAATAATCCTAAAGTTTCTTCAAATCCGCCTTGACTTCCTTTTACAAACTCCACGATAAAGCGAACCATCCAGAGCAAAACTAAAAAGACCCCAAAAATATAGCCTCCGTATTTTCGGGCCTCTGTTTTCCAGTACATAAAATACAGAATAAGGAAAACAATCACATAGCCAAATGCTTCATATAATTGAGTGGGATGCTTAGGTAAAACTGCTGCTAATGCTTCTGCAAATTGCGGATTATGTTGAATGGCCTCATAGGCTGCATTCGGATTGTTTAAGCCCGTAATTTCCATCGCTTTTCCCGCTGAATACTCATCGCGAATAAAGCGAACACCAAAAGCACTAGTTGTCACATGACCTACGATTTCTGAGTTGAAAAAGTTCCCTAAACGAACGAATATTCCCCCTAGGGTTACTGGAATCACTACGCGGTCCAAAATCCACAGAATCGGCTTCTGAATGATGTTTTTGCTGTAAAAATACATGGTTAGAATAATACCAATCGCAGCACCGTGACTCGCTAACCCACTGAATCCAACAATTTCAAATTTTGGCGAAAAGCGAACGGGTAATATAATTTCGAGTAAATGATCTTTAAAGTAATCCCAATCATAGAAAAACACATGACCCAAACGAGCCCCAATCAAGGTCGCTAATACGGTATATATAAATAATTTATCGAGTTTCTCTACGCTTAATCCTTCGCGGTCGTAGATCTTTTTCATCACGAACCAACCTAAACCAAAAGCTACTACAAACATTAAGCTATAGTAACGCAATTGCATAAAACCTAAATCAAAACCTTCTGAAGGATTCCAAATCATACTATTCGAGTTTGTTATATTATTATTGCGGAATTCCGCTTTAGTGAATACGTAAAAATAGAAAAATTATTTCACAATCTGAGACAAAAATACACTAAGGTACTGGATCATATCCCTTGCCTCCCCATGGTCCACATCGAAGGATGCGCTTAACAGCCAACCAACCTCCTTTTAGCAAGCCGTGTTTCTGCAATGCCTCTACAGTATAGTGCGAGCAGGTCGGCGTATAACGACAGGTCGGCGGAAAGAAAGGCGAAATGCCCCCCTGATAAAAACGCACCAGCAAGATAAATGGCGCTATGAGTATTTTTCGAAACATAATGTGAAGGTAATAAAAAAAAGCTATAAGAGAATCCCTATAGCTTTTATTGTATTATAAAGAAAAGGATGTCCCTTCTTTTCCGTCTTTTAGTTGAATATTTAACTTGGCAAGCTCGTCTCGGATGTGATCCGACATCGCGAAATCTTTATTCGCCCTAGCTTCATTTCGCATTGAAATCAACATATTTACAACGCCTTCTAACTTATCGTTATTTGCCGCCATAACACTTGTTGATTCTAATCCCAATACATCAAATACAAAAGCGTGCATCAAGGAGGTAAACAAAGCCAAATCAGCAGCAGTAATCTGCTCTTTGCCTTCTTTAATAACATTGACGATGCGCACACCTTCAAATAGATGAGCAATCAAAATCGGACTGTTAAAGTCGTCATTCATCGCATCATAACACTGTTGTTTCCACGCTTGTATATCGACAGTTGATTGAGCAGAAACTGGTAATTCTTGTACGTGCTTTACCGCTTCCATCAATCGGTTAAATCCACGTTCAGACGCCAAAATCGCCTCATCAGAGAAATCCAATACGCTGCGATAATGCGCTTGTAACATAAAGAAGCGCACCACTGCTGGGGCAAATGCCTTACTTAGTACGGCATTTTCTCCTGAAAACAACTCATTCGGCAGGATGTTATTTCCCGTTGATTTAGCCATTTTCTTTCCGTTAAGCGTCAACATATTGGCGTGCATCCAAAAGTTTACTGGTGTATTACCCGTACATGCTTCGTTTTGTGCAATCTCACATTCGTGGTGTGGGAATTTTAAATCCATTCCTCCGCCGTGAATATCGAAGTGATTCCCCAAATACTTAGTGCTCATTGCCGTACACTCCAAGTGCCATCCTGGAAATCCATCACCCCAAGGGGAAGGCCAACGCATGATGTGCTCCGGCTCTGCTTTTTTCCAAAGGGCAAAATCCAACGGATTGCGCTTGTCGGATTGTCCGTCTAAATCTCGGGTATTCGACAGTAAATCTTCAATCTTACGTCCACTTAAAATCCCATAGTGATGTTGGGTATTGTACTTCTCTACATCGAAATAAACAGATCCGTTTACTTCATATGCAAAACCATTGGCGATAATTCCTTCAATAATAGCAATTTGCTCAATGATATGCCCCGTTGCTGTAGGCTCAATACTCGGTGGTAAATTGTTGAATTGCTTGAGGATATTGTGGAAGTTCACCGTATATTTCTGTACGATTTCCATCGGTTCAATTTGCTCAATACGCGCGCGTTTCGCAATTTTATCCTCCCCCTCATCAGCATCGTCCACCATGTGACCAACATCCGTAATATTACGCACATAGCGCACTTGGTATCCTAAATGTTTTAAATAGCGGAATACCAAGTCAAAAGAAATAAAAGTTCTACAGTTTCCCAAATGCACATAGTTGTAAACCGTTGGTCCACAAACATACATTCCTACTTTACCAGCGTGAATCGGTACGAAAACTTCTTTTTCCCCTGAAAGAGAGTTGTAAACTTTTAATTGTTGTTCTTGATATAATGCCATAGTAATGATTTAATGTTATACGATTAGAATTGTGTATCTAATTTAATATAATCTAAGAATTCTTTTCTCACACTTTCTTCTTTGAAACGCCCACCGAATTCAGCCGTAACTGTACTACTTTCGATGTCCTTAATTCCACGTGAATTTACACATAAATGCTTCGCATCCATCACACAGGCAACATCTTCTGTATTCAATACGCGTTTTAATTCATTTACAATCTGAATCGTTAAACGCTCTTGTACTTGTGGTCGCTTTGCATAAAAATCAACGATGCGGTTCATTTTCGATAAACCAACAACCGTACCATTAGAAATATAAGCTACGTGAGCACGTCCAACGATAGGCAATAAGTGATGTTCACAAGTAGAATATACCACAATATTCTTCTCTACTAACATTTCATTGTACTTGTACTTGTTGTCAAACGTAGATGAACTTGGTTTTTTCGCTGGATTTAAACCTCCAAAAATCTCTTTAACAAACATCTTCGCTACGCGATTAGGCGTCCCTTTTAAACTGTCATCTGTTAAATCTAACCCCAACGTGTTTAAAATGCTCTCAACGTCTTTCTTAATTAATTCGATCTTTTCTTCGTCTGTGCGATCAAACGCATCACTTCTTAATGGAGTCGCATCGCTAGAAGCAATGTGGTTATCTCCCATATCGTCATGAAATTTTTCGTCTAAACTCATTATCTAGATTTTAATACGGTTTTTAGTTTTAAAATAAACGCAAATATAAGTAATTAAACTAATATTTTAGTAGGGAAAGTACTTTAATTGATTACGTAAACATCTCGTTAAATCCTTGTCAATTGGGAAAAGAGATAGAACATATAGAAGTAAAAAACGAGTGATTCCCCATCATTCCCTCCTACCTTACCTACTCTTTTTTTACTTGCCATATATCTCCTCCTTCCTTAATTAACCTCTCTCTTTCTTATTTGTTGCAAAACATCCTAAAACAACAAGCATACACACTGATAATCAACGCCTCATAAATTACAAAAGGACATTTGTTCGTAAGTTCTTCGACTGTTCTCTGAGTTTATAAGGGATAAAGACTCATTTAGCGAAGAAAACTCGAAGGAGACTCGAACAAAACCCAAAAAAAACCTCAATAAACCCTCACCTCCCTTTTAACAAAAAAAACACGGGTATCCCGGTAAAAAACCGTATTTTTACATAAAAATTTTAATTACCATGAAAAAAACACTTTTAATTGCCAGTTTAGCAGGAATGTTCGCTTTTGCTAGTTGCCAAGGCACAAAAGAACAAAAAAAAGACGCTGTTGAAGAAGTAAGTGTAGAAGAAACACTAAATACAACAGAAGCTCCTGAAACAAAAGAAGCTGAAGACATTGTAACCATGTTCATTGGCCCTAAACAAGTAGATTGTACAGGCGTTGGTCCAATGAAGTGTTTACAAGTAAAAGAAACAGAAGATGGCGAGTGGACCTTGTTCTACACTTCTATCGAAGGTTTTCAATACGAAGAAGGATACAACTACAAATTGGAAGTACGCAGAGAAGATGTTCCAAACCCACCTGCTGATGCGCCTTCCATTCGCTATATCTTAGTAAAAGAAATCTCAAAAACCAAAGCATAGGTTAATAAAAGTAAAGAGCGCTTGTAGCGCTCTTTGCTTTTGTATATGTTGATCACAAACTAAATCACATAAAGACGATGGTCTAAAAGAGGATGCTCCTTCGGAACTAAAGGGTGGTTAAAATTCTTTACATAGGTCATACCACATTTGATCATCACCTGCTCAGAGGGGGTATTGGATACCGTTGTAAAGGCATATACCTGATCGAGTTTCAGTTGATTTTTAGCAAAATCCAAACACGCCTTGGCGCCTTCTGTTGCATAGCCTTTGTTCCAAAACTCTGGTAATAAACGCCAGGCAATTTCTATTGCAGGAGCAAAGTCAACGTCAAATTCAAAGCGATTTAATCCGATAAACCCAATAAACTGTTGACTTGCCTTCTCCTCTACGGCAAAAACACCATAGCCATTTTCCGCAATAAGACGCTGAAACTTGACAAAGCTAGCTTGTGCTTCTGCTGTGGTCTTTGCTTCTAAAAAATAACGCATAACTAGGGGATCTTGAAACAAACGGATAAAATCAGCTTCATCTGTCGGTTTATACTGCCTCAACACTAGGCGTTCTGTTTCTATATATATCATCATCTTATGGGTTTAAAACGGAAAAAGAGATTGAATACCTCAATCTCTTTCAACCAAATAATCTATAAAAAACAAAATTAACTATTTACGCCTGTATTTTTACTGTTTTAGTGCTTTTTTTACAGCAGGGGCTACTTTTGTACCCAATAATTCAATGGACTTCATCATCGTTTGATGATCAGGTGCCCCTAAATCCATGTGCATCAACCAACGCGTTAAACCAAACATCTCTTGATGATACAAGATTTTATCAATGACTTGGTTGGCATCTCCAATAAATAAAGCTCCGTCTTTACTTCTACCGCCTTCATATTGCTCATAGGTATAGGGTTGCCATCCTCTAGATGCTCCAATGCGGTCCATTTGTCCTTTGTATAAATCAAAATATGCTTTGGACAGTTGATTGCCGTCTGCTCCTAGTAAACCATGTGAATGCGTAGCTATTTGCATCGCATTAGGATCGTGTCCTGCTGCAAGATACTCCGCTTTGTAATAGTCGAAGAAAGGCTTGTATTGTTCAGGCATACCTCCAATAATTGCAAAGACCAAAGGCAAGCCTAATTTAGCGGCACGCAAAACCGATTCAGGTGTTCCTCCAGCTGCAATCCAAACAGCCATGGGTTTTTCTGCTCGTGGAAATACTTGTTGCCCCTGTAAAGACGCGCGGTGTTTACCCGTCCAGGTCAGTGGTTCTTCCGTTGCATTAATATTCAATAAGAGGTTTAATTTTTCTGTAAACAATTCGTTATAATCCTCCAAATTATACCCAAATAGAGGAAATGACTCTATAAAACTCCCGCGTCCCACCGTGATCTCTGCTCTTCCTTTTGACAGTAAATCAATCGTTGAAAATGATTGATACACACGAACAGGATCGTTAGAACTCAAAACCGTTACAGCACTAGTTAACTTGATATGTTGGGTCACACTAGCTGCAGCTGCCAAAATAATATCCGGTGTTGAGACCGCATAATCCGGACGGTGGTGCTCTCCAATTCCGAAAACATCCAAGCCTACTTCATCCATCAGTTTTATTTCTTCTATCAATTCGCCTAAACGCTGTTGTGGAGCTTGATATGTATTGGTCTGTTTATTCAGACGCAAATCTCCAAACATACTGATTCCTATTTCCATAACTTCTTGTTTTTAAGTACAGTATAAAGTTACAACATCTAATCCATTAGAGGGCTTAACCTACATTAAGTAACGTGCACAAAAAAACCTTTTAACAGGGGTTAAAAGGTTTTTGATGTAGTCTTATTCTTCCGTTCTCGCCTCAGTATTTGTAGAAGCATTTTCTTCATTTATTCTTAAATTCGAATGGTCTTTGGGCTGTCTCAGACTCCAAACAACTAACAAAAGTCCAACAACCATAAAAGGGATACTCAAAATTTGCCCCATATTCAGTACCATACCCTCTTCGAAAGCCACTTGATTCTCCTTGAAATACTCCAAAATAAAGCGAGCCGTAAACATCAAAATCAGAAAGAGTCCAAAGAGCAAGCCTTTGTATGTTGCATATTTCTTTTGATATAAAACATAGAGTAAAATAGTTACCGTTAAATAGGCAAAAGCTTCATACAATTGAGTGGGATGTCGCGCTAAATTGTCATCGCGTAAAAATACAACACCAAAAATACTAGCTGTGGGTTTGCCGTAAATTTCCGAATTCATAAAATTTCCAAATCGGATGAAGGCACCAGTAATAGGAATCGCAATCACTAGTCGATCGAGTAATTGCAAGAGATTGACCTTGTATTTTCTACAGAACAAAGCTAAACTTAGCAGTACACCAATCGCCCCACCATGACTTGCTAACCCCATAAATCCTACAAAGTGATAGCTCCCATCTACCTGGGCAATCGGCAAGATAATCTCTAGCGGATGTTGAGCGTAATAGTCAAAATCATAAAATAAACAATGTCCTAATCGAGCTCCTACAACAGTTCCTATCGCAATATAAATCAGTAGTTTATCCAAATATTTAATTGCAATCTGCTCATTGGTGAAAAGGCGCTTCATCAGTTGATAGCTCAAAATCATACCAACTGCAAATAACACACCGTAATAACGAATGGCAAAATCGCCGATTCTAAAAATCTCTGGATCTACATTCCACGTAGCTAAACTTATACTCATAGTTTTCTTATATCTCTACTTTTTACTCAAGTTTCCAAAAGTAGAGGAATTGACAGAAAAAACAGAAAAGTTAACGGTTTTTTGTGAAGAAAATAAACGATCGACAAGTGACCTTGTCATGGATAATAGGTACAAAAAACAAAGCGTACAAAAAACAAAGCGTCAACTACACAACCTCGTGTTGCAACACATAAATCTTCTGGTATTTTTCCTTTCTAGATTTGCGTGGATGGAAGACGATTCCTATTTTATTTTCTGTGATTGGACTAATCGACGAAACGGCTAAATCATTTGTTTCCAGCGAAAAAACCTCACCTGAGAGCAAGTTTTTATAGCCACTTTTATTTTTGTTGTACACTAATTCCACCAATTGATCCTGACGGATAACTAGCCAACCATTGCCGTGTTCTGTAGTAAATTGTATAGCACTTGTTTGCTCATTTAGGTGTTGTGGATGCCATGTACCGAAGAATTCATCGCCCAAGTTGTATAAATCTCCATAGAGACAATTGCCTTCTTCGTCGATTTCAACCAAGCCAATTTCTCCATTTTCTTCACACAACAAATACGATTTTGTATCGAAAGACAGCGACAGTGCTTCGTGTACAAACGGAAAGTCAAACTCCAATACACGACTGCGTATTTCTTGGCCGCTTTCGTTAATTTGGCGGTGTAACCACCCTGATTCCACCTCTGTAATAAGATGAATTTCATTGTTTTGCACACAAACCTTATTCCCTTTGGGCATAGGTACTGTAATTTGTTTTCCGCCTAAAATATCATTTTCTTGAAAGGTAAGACAAGTCATCACGTCTTGTTTGCTTTCCTTCCAGATGTCAACCTCATAAAAAATGGTAGATGCCTTGGTACAGCCTACAAATCGTCCAGCCAAATCTTTATCAAAACAGAAATGTCCTGTTTTTTCACGTTTAAAAACGGGGAGAATTTCACGAGATGCTGTTTCATCTTTATCCCCCATAACAGCCACAAAATTAGTTGCTAGAGGATTTAAGAACAACGTAGGTAACACCCCTTCTGACTCGACAATTTCTCGTCGATTGCCCTCTTCATCGATCAAGGTATAAACCAATTCAAATGTCGTAGGGTCTTCCGCATCTGTACATACGTAGTTTGCTACTAATAAGCCCTTCTTAGACCAACAACTCCCCATTGCTTGAATAGCAAAAGGCACTTCAATCGTTGAACATAAACCAAATGATGTTTTTTCATTCATAAAGCAATATTTATAGCAGTTAAACTTAGTGCAAAGGTAAAAAAACTTAGCAGACAAAGGAGCCTCTTGCCTCCTAATTTTGTCTACTAAGTCTTTTCGATCAATTATTTGTATTTCTTCCTCGCTTATGCACGAATATCAGACAGCTCTTCATGTCTGTCAAACATTGCTTTAACAAAAGGGCACAACGGCATTACTTTTACTTTTTTCTCACGGGCAAATGGGATTACGCCCTCGTGTAGCAACTTTCCTCCTACGCCTTGGCCTTTAAATGCTTCATCTACATGGGTGGCATCGACAATAATCATCGACTCGCCAGCCACGCTATAAGTCATTTCTCCTGCTTTTTTTCCGTCAATCCAAGCGGTAAACGCGCCTTTGGTTGGGGTTTGTTCGTGTTTTATTTCCATGTGTGCTTCGTTTTTTATGGCTGTTGCAATTGCAACATTACCGGTTATTATTCGGTGAACTGGACATTTTTCTGCTATTGTCAAGAGGCGTTTTTTCTGATCCTCATCTAAAGTCCCTCCTACGAACTCAATGTTGCGTTTAAAGTTGGCTACTTTATTGGGTTTATCATCTTCCATCTCAACAGTGACTACAATTTTATCCACACTCCATTTTTTCATATCCATATACATGCGCAGCGTAGCTGCTGTACACGTAGCCAGCGATGAGGCCAATAATTCAAACGGGTTTAAACCCGTATCCCCTCCTCCTAAATCAAGAGGTTCATCGCTAATGATCCTGTGTTTTCCCGCTTTTACTTCGGTTTGATATAAAGTGGTGCCTAATGTAGCAATTACTCTTACTTCCATAGTTTTATTTTGATGAATCTACTGTTTTGTTTCTAAAATTTTTCATTCCGTCTGGAAATGGAACATAGGTGGTGTCATCTCCTTCGATTAGTGGAAAAGCCTCGTGATTTTGATCAATCCAATCTTGTTTTGCTTTTTCGAGGCGATCTACATCATGCGAAACAAAGTTCCATAGAATGTAGCGCTCTTCTGGCAATGGCTCTCCTCCAAAGATATATACGGTTGTATAGGCAGCCATTTCAAATTCACACAGCGTACTGTCATTGGCAATTAAAATGTTCTTATTACCATAGGTATGCTCCCCGCTTTTTACTTCCCCTTCGAGAATGTATAAAGCTGATTCTCCGAATAAGCCTGCGCCAATATTAATTTTTGCTGCATCTTTAGACTTGATTTCTATATAGTATAAAGGGCTGTGTACGGGAACAGGTGACTCATATCCTAAGGCTTTTCCTGCAATAAGCTTATAGTCTACCCCATTTTCTTGCCAACTTGGCAATTCCTTTGCCTCTATATGTACGAATGACGGTTCAATTTCTTCCAACCCTTTGGGCAAGGCGATCCAAATTTGTAAGCCATGCATCACCATATCCGGTCGTTCTTGGCGAACATTGACAGGCATACGCTCAGAATGAACGACACCGCGACCCGCCGTCATCCAATTCACCGCACCTGGCGTAATCTCTACGTGACTTCCCAAACTATCTCGGTGCATAATCGACCCCTCAAAGAGATAGGTTAATGTGGATAAACCAATATGAGGATGTGGGTCAACATCTAAATTATCGTGATCTTTAACTGCTACTGGACCCATATGATCAATAAAAGCAAAGGGACCTACCGTACGCTTTTGGCGGAAAGGAAGCAATCTTCCCACAAGAAAATTACCAATACTCGCAGCTCTTTCTTCAATAACTAAATCTACATTTGACATAATCTATCTGGTTTTATACGTTTATTTTTCTTTACAGGTAAAAATACAACTGTTTTACCCTCTTTTACTTAATCTACCTTAAGTCTTTCTCTAAATTACAACTTTTTAACCGGTAAACCTCAGCTACTCCTCTTTTCCTACCTAGTGCAGAATGAATACAAGGCAAATGCGTTGCAAAATTGCGAAGCATTCTCTCAAAAACCCCTTGACCTATTCCCTCAAAAACCCGTATCTTAGGACTTTTAATTTGATTTGATTTCAACCATGTACAATAACTTACTTGACACACCGATTGAATACTTGAAAGGGGTTGGTCCTCAGCGCGGTGACTTACTCAAAAAAGAACTAGGTATTTTTAAGTACAGTGATTTACTACATCTATATCCAAATCGATATATTGATCGCACGCGTTATTACAAGATCAATGAACTGACAACTACCTTAGCAGAAGTACAGCTAATCGGTAAAATCATCCACCTAAAAACGGTCGAACAAAAAAGGGGAACTCGCTTAGTTGCGACCTTTACAGACGGGACAGGTCAATTGGAGATTGTATGGTTTCAAGGATTCAAGTGGATCAAAGAAAATATAAAACTCAACGCTCCTTACGTTATTTTTGGTAAGCTGAATCATTTCAACTACACCTACTCTATGCCTCACCCAGAAATGGAAACCCTAGAGGAACACCAAAATAACTTGGCGTCAACCATGCAAGCGGTCTATCCCTCCACAGAAAAATTGGGCAGTCGTATCACCAATAAAGCAATGAATAAACTCATGCACCAATTGGTACAGGAAACCTATCCTTTATTTCGCGATTCACTACCCGAAGCCATGCGCAGTAAATTGGGGTTAATGCCGATGAATCAAGCCATGGTTAACATACACTTCCCCAAAAACCCCAACGAGCTCAACAAAGCTCAGTTTCGCTTAAAATTCGAAGAGTTGTTCTACATTCAAATGCAACTCTTGATTAAAAATATTGCGCGTAAGGGCAAGATTAAAGGCTTTCCTTTTACACAAGTGGGCGATTATTTCAATGCGTTTTACAACCATCACCTGCCCTTTCCTTTGACCAATGCCCAAAAAAGGGTGATTAAAGAAATCCGCAATGACGTAGGAGCGCCTGCACAGATGAATCGCTTGCTACAAGGGGATGTTGGCTCAGGAAAAACCATCGTTGCTTTTATTAGTACACTATTCGCTTTAGACAATGGTTTTCAGGCGTGTATCGTAGCGCCAACTGAAATCTTAGCCACCCAACACTTTATCGGTATTTCTGAACTGGCGGCTCCCTTGGGCATACAGGTGAAATTACTTACGGGTTCTACTAAAACAGCAGAACGTCGAGTGATTCATCACGACTTAGAAGAGGGAAGTTTGCACATTCTCATCGGTACACATGCCCTTTTTGAAGACAAAGTAATCTTTAAGAATTTGGGCTTAGCCATTATTGACGAACAGCATCGATTTGGGGTGGAACAACGCTCTAAACTTTGGAAGAAAAACACCATCCCCCCTCATATTTTGGTGATGACCGCTACACCTATTCCCCGTACCTTAGCCATGAGCCTGTACGGCGATTTGGACATCTCGGTGATTGATGAGCTTCCTCCGGGTCGAAAACCCATTCAAACCATGCACTATTTCGAGGGAAAACGCCTTGCCGTGTGGCACTTCATCAAGCAAGAAATTGCCAAAGGCCGACAAGTCTATATTGTTTATCCTCTAATTGAAGAAAGCGAAACCCTGGACTATAAAAACTTAATGGAGGGCTACGAGGGAATATCACGAGATTTCCCCCTTCCGCAATACAGTGTAAGTATCGTACACGGCCAAATGACTCCTGCCGAAAAAGACAGAGAAATGGATCGCTTCGCCAAAGGAGAAACCAATATTATGGTGGCTACAACGGTGATTGAAGTGGGGGTAAATGTGCCCAATGCCTCGGTGATGATTATTGAAAGCGCAGAGCGATTTGGACTATCTCAATTACACCAATTACGAGGTCGCGTAGGACGAGGAGCAGAACAGAGTTTCTGTATCCTGATGACAGGAGATAAATTGAGTAATGACAGTAAAATACGCATGGAAACCATGTGCCGCACCAATGATGGTTTTGAGATCTCAGAAGTCGACCTCAAACTTCGTGGCCCTGGTAATATTATGGGTACGCAACAAAGTGGAACACTCCCCCTAAAAATTGCTGATATCGTACAGGATCAGGAGATTTTACATTACGCCAGACATCAAGCCATACAATTACTCAAAGAAGACCCCACATTGGAACACCCAGAGAACAATAAGATTAAAGAGAAATTACATCGATTGAATCAAAATACTAGTATTTGGAATTATATCAGCTAAGCTATATACGCCACGTAGACTTCCATATAATCTTATAAAAACACAAAGTACAAATGCGGCGTGCATTTGTACTTTGGTATTTATATTGGTCTGGTATACCTTAGAATCCAGCTAACTGTCCACCATCTAAAATTAGCGATTGTCCTACAATAAATTCACTTTCGTCTGAACACAACCACAACACTGCCGCCGCGATTTCCTCTACACGACCAAATCGCCCAATAGGTAGGTTGGCTTTTAAGGCGTCCATACTTCCGTCTTTATTATAGCGCTTAATCATTTCTGTTTCAACTACACTCGGACAAATTGCGTTGACGCGTATTCCTTTAGCTGCGTAGTCTAACGCTGCTGTTTTTGTTAAACCGATGACCCCGTGTTTTGCTGCACCATAACTAGCACCTCCAGTGAATCCAGTTACTCCTGCAATGGATGCTGTATTGACAATAGATCCGCTCCCATTTTTCAACAGTAGTGGCAATTGGTACTTCATACACAAAAACACACCGGTTAAATCAATATTTACAACGCGTTTAAATTCTTCTTCGTCCACTTCATGTAGCGGTTCTACTTTGTTCTCTACTCCTGCATTGTTGAAAGCAAAATCTAGCTTCCCATATTTTGCAATAGTTTGGTTTAAAGCTTCTTGAATACTCTTTGAATCCGTTACGTCAACCGTTACAGCGAGTACTTTTCCTCCTTCATCTTCAATCAACTTTGCCGTTTCTTGATTGGCTTTTTCGGAAATATCTGTGGCAACAACACTTGCACCTTCTCTAGCGAATGCCAAAGCTGTTTCACGTCCGATACCTCCTCCTGCTCCTGTAATAAATACAACTTTGTTTTCAAATCTCATTTTTTGGCTATTTTTCATAACATTACAATTTATATTATTCGATTATTATACTACATTATTTATGCCAAAATGGTAAGTATTGGCTATAAATGCGATCTTTTTCTAAACTCTTTATATTTTTTTACGCAACTTGCGTACTTTTTTCTGACTCTATCTCAGGGAAACCACGGTGTAGTGGCATTTTACTTTGCTGTTCTATCTGCTTCAAAAGGCAAAAAATGAAGAATGCACGCCTCTGAAATAGCTAGTAATAGTACGGCTACATCTACTTATTCTGCCGTGTTATACAAACATAGTTCTATTTATAGGAAATAATCCTACACCAATAACGCTAATAATGTCAAATATTACGTATTTTTAACACAAAATACGCTATGTTTAAAAAAATAGATGAGAAAAAAGCAGTCATCCTCTACCAAGCGAATGCGTCTTTATCGGTTCCTCCATACTTTCGCATCCATTATCACCTGCATTTGTATTGCAACAAAGGGAGTATGCACTTTGTATTCAACAAGCAGCAATACCACTGTCGGCAAGGAGAATTTGCTTTTTGGCTAGCGGAGCAATCCATTGAGTTCTTGACGTTTTCGGCAGATTTCAACGCCACAATCTTATTGATTTCCAGAACTTTGGTCCTAGAAAACACCCCAAGCGTTAACCGCAAAATAAAAAGCATCCTATACGCCAAAGAATACCCTATCCTTCACCCTTCCGCCCAAGACGAAAAGAGGATTATCTCGAGTTTTAAAACGCTATATGCTAAATCATTAGATACCACGCATCACTTTTATCAGGAAGTATTAAATCTTCATATGCAACTATTTTTGTTGGAAATGTGGCATATTTTTGAGGGAGAATTAGGCAAACAAGAAAGCAATTTTCAAAGTGGCACACACTATATTCGATTTATTGAACTAGTTGAAAAACACTGTATCACACAAAGAAGCGTGCAGTTTTACAGCGATAGGTTATGTATTACAGCTAAACACCTGAATCATATCTGTACGGTAAACACAGGGATCACCGCCTCTGAATGGATTAAACGCTATACTGAAGATTTAATCACGAAACTATTGAATGACAAAACCCTAACTATTTCTGAAATCGCTGACAAAATGGAATTTTCGAGTCGATCTTTTTTTACTCGCTACGTAAAAAAACTACTCGGCTTAACGCCAAGTCAGTACAGAAAACGCTTTTAACAGTGGATATACAAGCAGCGTATTTTACATTTTGAACACCTAATTCAGTATGGATATTCACTTCTTTTACCGCTCAAACTTTAATCTTTTATTAAAACTATACTTATATTCCTCGAAAGATGTAACTTTAACCAAGCAATTTTTTAAAAAAATAAATAGCATGAAAAAAGCAATTGGATTATTGGTTGTGTTTTTAGGTCTTACTACAGGAGCTTTAGCACAAAAAGTGGATGTATCTATTTTTCCAAAACCAGAAAAAGGATATAAACAAATGGTTATTGAAGTACCACATTCAAAACTAGATAACTCCAAGAAGATTGAGTTTACTGTAGGTAAAATGATGGAAGTCGATGGTTGTAACCACTACGGATTAATGGGAACATTAGAGAAAAAAGACTTACAAGGTTGGGGGTATGACTACTATGTATTTGAATCGAAAGGAGATGTAGCTGCTACCCAAATGGGGTGTCCTGATGCTCCAAAACGCCATTTATACGTATCAAGTCAACCTGAAACAACGCGTTACAACGGAAGAATGCCAATCGTAATCTATGTACCTGAAGACTATGAAGTTCGCTTTAAAATATTCGTTGCGGATCAGGATGAATACGAAGCACAAGAAGTGCGCTGGAAAAAATAAAGACATCATTAGGCTGTTATCCACAGCTTGACAAAGGAATAAAGTAGACCACATATACAACAGTATAGTGGTCTTTTTTTTGGTAATTTCATTTTCCTCCTATTGATTTGCTTGCTTAGTAACGAAAAAACAACCGTTATTGTTTGGGATGTATTCTACTGCAAGCGGTTCTCCTTCCCCTATTTATATCTTAAATTTTTGCTCATACGAAAAAACATTTGCAAATAACAAGGCAGACTTCCTTTCTTTATTCTAAATAATAAAATACCTTTATGGGCGCAATATGTCGTTTTGCTAAGCAAAGAGTAGTCCAGGGTCAAGGAAAAAGCCATGGCCTCCGCAAATGAAACCATCAACCAAGATCACTTGTAAAAACTAGTTGTAATGAAAATTCGCACCCGCTTATCTCTTCAATTCATTGGTTTATTTGCCATTCTACTTTCTATTGTACTTATTGCGATTTACGTCGTAGTGGCGAATCACTGGCAAAAAAACTTTTTCAAGCAATTGGAAGATCGAGCTTATATAGTGGGACACAACTATTTAGCCGAAGACAACTTTACTTTTACCGAGTTTCAAGAAGTTTTGCGCAAATTTCCCCGCACACTTCCCAAAGAACAAATACGCATTTACACCCTTGACTTTAATCCAATTTTCATTGCTGAAGAAGACCTAAAGTGGAACAAAGATATTCTACAAGCCGTCGTCGATGAAAACAAAGTGTGGTTTAAACAAGGAGATGAATATGTTTTTGGAGTCTTGTATAAGGATAATTCTGGCAATTATATTGTCATGGCAAAGGCCGTTGATCAAACGGGACTCGATGCCTTAAAACAGTTGCGCTCCATCATGTTGATTAGCTTATTGATTGCACTATTCATCACCTTTATGCTCTCACGCCTGTTTGCAGAATCGTTTTTACACCCCATCAAAAATATCATTAATCACGTTCAATCTAGAAATGTAGATACTTTAGCAGAGCCTCTTTCTACTGCTGAGATGTCTAAAGATGAAATACGATCGTTGAGCGAAGCTATTAATACCTTATTCGAGCGCTTACACGAATCCTTTGAAAACCAAAAGGCTTTTATTGCTCACGCCTCACACGAACTTAAAACACCGATAGCAGCAATTCTAGGGACAGCTGAAATTGCTTTAACCCAAGACCGCTCCCAAAAGGAGTATAAAGAAACGCTTCAGTCCATCATTCAAGATACAATTTACACCGATCAAATTATAAACAACCTGCTGACATTAGCAAAGTTAGATCAAAACAACCACAACTTCTCCACGCTTGATTTTGAGCACTTTTGGTGGCAAACCACTGATAGCTTACTGATACACCACAAAGATTTAAAGCTAAATTTTGTGGTTAAAACTGCGGAAGAACTGCATAAGCTCCACATAAAGGGCAATCAACAACTGTTGAGTTTAGCCCTATCCAATGTAATTCTAAATGCCGATAAATTCTCTTTTAATCAACCAGTTGATCTCATTCTTGATACTACGTCTACCGCTATTATCATCCAAATCAAAGATTATGGCATAGGTATTACAGCAGAAGACTTGGAAAAACTAACCTTGCCTTTCTATCGATCTTCCAATGCTTTGCCTATTCAAGGAACAGGATTAGGCTTATCTTTAGCCTGGAAGATAATCAATCTCCACCATGGACATTTGATTATTGAGTCTCAATTGGGACAGTATACCCAAGTGACCATTCAATTGCCTAAGGAACTGTAAACAACAACAACAACAACAACAACAATTTTATATGACTTATAAGAAGCGACTGTACTCACTATATTTACTTGTATCGTCTTTACTGCTACTAAGCAGTAGCTGTCAGCATAAGCAGAGCCAACACCAGACCGATTTAGACAATCTTTATGCCTTTAAGCGAACAACTGTTCAAAAGGACAGCATTTCAAAAAAATACGAAGCTGCTGTAGCAGCACTACTTCAGTCAAAAGATCAACCACGCGAAGAGGTTGACCGCTTGCTCGATCGCATGCGTTGGAGCAGTAATACCAACGCGTTCTTTGCGCTTTCAGATCTTGCCGAAAAACAGGCTGTAAAACAAAAAGACTATACGCGTTTGGCTGATATTTACGAAAACATTGCCGTTTTTTATCACGACAATCAACAACTCGATAGCGTATATGCGTATTACTTAAAGGCAGAGCGCTTTTATGGAAAAAGCGGGGATAGTTTGGGCCTAGCTGAAAACATCTATTACCAAGCCAGATTGTTGTATGAAGTAGGATTCCACAAAGAGTCAGAAAACAAGTTATATCAAGCACTCAAGCTACTTAAAAAAACACCTGATCACCCGATTCACATTGAGGCTAATCAGTTGAAGACCTTTTATACAACAGATCTTTTCAACAATCCTCAAGCCCTTCAGACGATGCTAGAGACCTATGAAACGCTGAAAAAAGACGAAGGTCGCTATGCAACTTTACCAGAAAAAAAGTACAATATGGCGATGTCTAACTTATTGGGTAATATAGCGTTGTATTACGAAGAGCTCAATCAATTAGAAAAGGCAGAAACCTTTGCTCTACAAGCCCTTGAATACTATCACAAAAGTAGTGCACCCAAACAACTATTTGCCCACCTTCATACGACCTATCACCTCACCCGTTATCAACAAGGTAAAGAAGAGGATATTATTGCCCGTCTATTAGAATCATACGAGATATACAACAAGCTCAATCACCCGTTTTACTCCGTGGATATTTGTGGTCATATTGCCGATATCTACTTGGACTTAGGCCAACGCTCAGCATCGTTACACTGGTTAAAAAAAGCGTACGACTTGACCGATGAAAACAATTTGTACACCAAAAAGAAAGCGATTCTACAAAAGCTCCTACTCTTCCACGCAGATCAACAAACGGCAGAACTAATCAAAGAATTTGTCGACCTCTCTGCCCTATTAGAGGATACTCATTTGGAAACCAAAGGGAAATTTGCCAAAATTGAATACAATTCATTCTTGTTGGAACAAGAAAATGAAACTTTAAAGCAAAAAATATACCTAATCTACCTCAGCGCATTTATTGTTATCGGCAGTTTGCTGTTTTTCTTACTTTGGTTTAGACTAAAATCCAAGAATAGGGAACTGATTCACACCAATAGCGAAAAATCTAAAAACGAGCGAATTTTAAACTTGCTAATTGAAAATAATACGATTGAGAATGACACCATATTAAAAGAGCGAAATCGAATTGCTAAAGACTTACACGATGGGGTAATCAACAGCATATTCACTTTGCGTTTCAATACTCAATTACTCGAAATACCCAATAAAACACTAAAGAGTATGTTGGTCGATGAATTGGTAAATTTAGAAAATACCATTCGAGAGATTTCACATTCCTTTTCACAGAAAAATCGATTCCAAAACAAGTCGTTTGAGAATTTATTAAGTGAATTAGTGAACAAACAAAAGAATAAAAACAAAACCGTTTTTTCTTTTTCTATTGAAAACCAATTGTGTTTAGAACAACTAACTACCCTTCAAAAAGTTAATATTTATCAGATTATTCAAGAAGCTTTTCAAAATGTCAACAAGCACGCCCAGGCGAGCAGCTGTCAGTTAAGGGTATATACAGATGCCTATCACCTTTATTTTGAAGTTAAAGACAATGGTTTAGGAATTGGGAAGTCGATCCATCGCGGGATAGGTTTAACGAATATGAAAGAACGAGCAGAGCTCATTGACGCAGTTTTACAAATCCACTCTAATCCCAAACAAGGAACGACAATTTTGTTGCAATTAGACAACTAATTTGTCTATATCTCGTTGATTGGTAGGTACATGAATAGATTCAAGTATAGTGGCGTCTGCCAACATACTTGAATCTATTCAACTAAAACACGTGCAAAGCGATGTGTGCACAAGCTTCAGCATCAGCTAGCGCATGGTGGTGGTTGTCCAATTTGAATCCCAAATATTGGGATACCGTATCGAGCTTGTGATTGGGTAATGACGGAAATAGACGCTTAGATGTGCGAAAAGTACAATAAAACGGATTTTGGTGAACTGGCAAATTGTAGCTCGCTAACACGGCTTTGAGGCAACTTTGATCAAAAGCACTATTGTGCGCAACTAGAGGCAAGTCTTTAATGCGGTCGAGCAAATACTCCCACAATTCAGGAAATTCTGCTGCTTGAGCTGTATCCTTTTGCGTTAAGCCGTGCACTTTGGTATTCCAATAGCTATAAAAATTGGGCGTCGGTTTTATTAATTCGTAGTATTTATCAACGATTTGTCTGTCTTCAACAAAGACCAATCCAACACTACAGACACTACTTCTATGCTGATTGGCAGTTTCAAAGTCTAAAGCAACAAAAGAATTCATTTTCACTTATCTTGGTTTAGGTACAAAGGTACAGTTTTGAACAAAAAAAAGCCTTTTATTCAGAGAATAAAAGGCTAAAAAGCAAAACTCATCTACCATTAATACTGTGCGATTAAATAATTAATGAGGTCTGTCGTTGTAACAATTCCAACCAAGGTTTTGTTTTTATCTACCACGGGTAAGGAGTGGAATTGTTGGTTAACTAATAATTCGGCTACTTCTTTAATTGTTGTTTCATCGTCTACTACGATGGGGTTAGCGGTCATAATATCTTCTAATTGATAAGCGTCATAAATCGCGTTAATCGCTTCAGCATCCATTTCTGCCGTACTATATCCGATTTTTAAAATATCATTGCTCGAAATAATCCCCACCAGCTGCTCACCTTCTACTACGGGAATATGTCGAATCTTATAATCGGTAAATAGTTGATTTACTTCGCTTATTTTTTTTGTAGGAGGTACGGCGATTAATACCTTTGTCATAATTTGTGATACGGGCACTCTTTGTTTCATAGCTTTCTATTTTGTTTAGTTAAAGTTCCGCTTCTTTTTTTTGTAAAGAGATGATACATAACAGCTTTATACACAAAATATTTTCGTATCTTATAGTACTGTAGCCATTTTATCCTAAACCAATTAAGGAAGAGCAATACCGATGCCCTCTTGTTATAGTTTGGAAGGATTCACGCCAAATCGCTGCTTAAAGGCATGGGAAAAGTGAGCAACGGTTTACAAACTTACTTCAAAAGCTCAGTGCTGTTAAATGATTCTTATTATTTACTTCGAATGACAAGGTGTGTGCCCTTACACCCCGAGAATAAACAGTATCTTTGCATAAAAACAGGTTTTATGGAGACGTCAAAAGATCCTTTACACGGGAAGAAGCTCGCGGATATTTTAGAAGAATTAGTAGATTACTATCAAGGTTTTGAAGGCTTGAGCAAAGAGATCAATATTCGATGTTTCACCCATGATCCCAGTATAAACTCCTCCTTGAAGTTTTTGAGAAAAACCCCATGGGCAAGAGAAAAAACGGAAAGCTTATACCTGTATGTACTCCGCCAGAAAGCGAAAAAAAAGTCCTAGGACATACGATTCCTCTAGCCTAAGATGCAATAGGGCCTAGTTCCACCTCCAATATGAGGATATGGGCTTGTTCTACCTGTTGTTTTCTCTTTTTTACTAATTCTGCTACACTCCTGTGGTTTTGTTTAGTAGAAGTACAAAAGTACTTTTTTCAGTTTCAACTGCGCAAACTCCTTATTCCTCCTCGTGTTCTTGGTAGGTATGCAATTGCCAGATGCTCAGGTTATCAATGGCGCGCGTGCACCCCACATACCATTCAAAAGGAGTAAATTGATCGGGTTTATCGACAATTAAGATCACATTTTTTCGTTCTAAGCCCTTGTATTTCAGGGCGGTTGTATATTGCAATACCGAAGGTGTTAAGGTCAGTTTATCTGGTGTGAGTTCTTCCATTTGCAAATCGACAATCAGATCAGCTACGTTATTTCTGCGTTGCCATACTTTACTCTGTACCAAAACGATCACGTCCTCCGCTGTTAACGAAGAACTCGGATCAGTAATATTATCAATAATAGTGACCATTGCGTTTTTCAATTCTTCTACCTCCTCAAAAGAGCGCAATTCAATTTCGTCGTATTCTTGTTGATGTATCGTTATTTCCTCCCACTCTTCTGGCGATTCTTGGATGTGTTCTGCAATTTGGCGGATTTGCGATTTTTGGGCGCTACGCCTTATTTTATGCAGTTTGAAATGGGTAAAATAGTCTTTCAAAAAATAGGCGTATTCCGTCACATCCCGTCCAAATAAAGAGAAACTTTGATCTAAGTCATACAACAACATCACGTTTCCTTGGGTTAATCCTTGCCCATCTCCGCAGAGTTTATCGATTAATAAGGCTAAATTTCGATCCAAGAGATCTTGTGCTTCGTCAATAATCATATAATCGTAATCGGGCAGCTGATTTTGTTCTTCTAGGTGCTCTAGGGTTTCCTTTACGAGTTTTGCACAAGACAAGGGTTTTAAGTAGTATATTTCTTTTTCACTCACATGGGGATGATAGTTGGCAATAAGCTGTTTGAACGTCATGCATTCGATGCGAACGTTGCGCTCTTTGAATCGCTGTTGATTGTAGGCACATAGCAAGGCATTCCAACAAAGATAGATTCCCTCTCGTTCCACTTGCATCTCCGCATAAGCCATGGCCATCGTGGTTTTTCCCGTTCCTGGAGATCCTTCAATCATCAATCGCGGATTCTCTGCCAAAGAATACAAATAATCCAAGTTTCTCTCTTTCAACCACAAATAGGAATTTCGAGACGCGAATACATTGGTGTCTTGTACTTTAGGGCTAAAGGTGTTAACGATATAGCTCAAGTCATTGGCTTTTAATTTCTTAAATGCAATCGGATGTACGCTTTGTAATTTCTCACGTGTATAGTCATAAATATGCAGGAGAAAGCGTTCAATATTGTGATACTCGTTTTTACGCGTATAATCACTGTATATCAGGTTCTTGTCATAAATAGTATTTTCGATCGCTATTTTAGTTGTAGGAAAGGCAACGGCTTCACAGAATTGCACGTGTTTAAAATTCGGAAACACCTTATTCATTAGCGTATACTTATAGCCTTTTACTTGCTCAAATGGATTTTGAGGCAGCCATTTCATATGGTCGCCATCTTTAAAACAGAAGCGTCCTTGATCCACGACTACGTTGCCCCCTTTGACTTCCAGGACAATAATGCCAAATCTTGAAACGATAATGAAGTCAAGTTCTGCGTCTGCTTTTGCCCGTTGAATTCTCGTATTATCGTGAAAAGGCAAGCGCAAGCTATACCACACATACCAATCGTGCTCGCTTTCGCTAAGGGATTGAACTAAATCGCCATAAATTAAAAATTCCCCATAGGGTACTTTATTGCCATTGATGATGAGTTGCTCGAGTTCATCGAGAGGATATTCAGGATAAATCTTTAAAGCCATGATTTTTATCTCCTTTAACGTGGAGAACTAATGTACCCCTTTTTTCGTGATAATCGCTTAATCTAACCTAGAAAAAGAAGCCTGAAAAACAAAAAAACCAGTAGCTCGACCACAAGGCAAACTACTGGTAAAGAATTAAATTATTTGCCTAATATCCAAGCAAATATAAGCGGAGCAACAATTGTTGCATCTGATTCGATCACATAACTAGGTGTATCAACATCGAGTTTTCCCCATGTTATTTTTTCATTGGGGATACAACCCGAATACGATCCATAGGAAGTAGTTGAATCAGTAATTTGACAGTAGTATCTCCATTTTAATACGTTGTCTTTTTCCAAGTCTTGTGTGAGCATTGGCGCTACAAACATCGAGAAATCTCCGGCAATTCCCCCTCCGATTTGGAAGAATCCAATGCCTTGGTCCACGGCATTTGCTTCGTAAAAATCCGCAAGCCAAACCATGTATTCAATACCACTTTTTACTGTAGAGGCTTGCAGTTCTTTCTTGATCACATAAGACGCGAAAATATTCCCCATGGTTGAATCTTCCCATCCGGGCACTACAATGGGCAAATTACGCTCTGCAGCGGCTAACATCCACGAGTTCTTCGGGTCTATTTCATAATCTTGTTCCAAGACACCACTCAACAGCAATTGGTACATGTATTCGTGTGGAAAATAACGCTCGCCATTTGCTTGAGCATCCTTCCATATTTTTTCAATGTGATGTTGAATTTTGCGGAAAGCTTCTTCTTCAGGAATACAAGTATCCGTTACGCGGTTATACTTATTTTGAAGTAAGTCTAGCTCATCTTGTGGGGTTAAATCGCGATAATTAGGTATTCTCTTATATTGCGAATGTGCCACTAAGTTCATAATATCCTCTTCCAAGTTGGCTCCCGTACAGCTGATGATATCCACTTTTCCTTGTCGAATCATTTCAGCTAGGGAAATACCTAACTCAGCGGTACTCATAGCACCTGCCAATGAGATTAACATTTTTCCTCCAGCTGCTAAATGCGCCTCATATCCTTTGGCAGCATCTATGGTTGAAGCGGCATTAAAATGTAAGAAATTACTTTCCAAAAATTGTGAAACAGGTCCTTTTTTGTGTTCCATTTTACGTTTTTATATATTAAGGATTAAAAATCAACAGTATAAAGACAGCAAATAGCACCAAATGCATCATCCCCATAATAGGCGTTGTACGCTTGCCTATAAAGGTCATCAAGCTCAACAGCAAGGTGATAATAAACAGAATTGTTTCTGTGGGAGTCATTCCAAAAAGCACGGTTTTACCAGTGATCAATCCAACGAGTAAGACTGATGGAATCGTCAACCCTACAGTAGAAACAAATGCACCATGACAAAGGTTTATTGCGCGTTGAAATTCGTTGTTTAAGGCCGCTTTTACAGCCGTCATTGATTCTGGGGTAAACACGATAATTGCAATCAATACGCCCCCTAATAATGGAGGTAGATTAGCCGCTTTAATCCCGTAATCCACCACCACAGCCATGTTGTGCGACAACAAGACAATCGGCAAAATCATACCCAATAAAATCAAAGTGCGAATGACTATTTCCCTTTTATTACTAGACGGAACTCCCTCATGCCCTGCTGTTGCTTCCCTTTGAATCACCTCATGGCGCTGAGAAAAAAGAATCTCCATGCTTCCCGTTTTAGGTTGTATATACAAATGCCTGTACCCCTTCATCTGAAACAAGAGAAATACACCATACAACACAATTACAAATCCCGCCAAAACAATAGCTTGTGTCGTAGTAAATGCACCACCACCTGCTCCTTGAATAAAATTAGGCAGTAACAACCCTATTCCACCAAGCATAATAATCATTCCTAAATACGATAAGGTACCCTGTGCATTGTACTCTTGCTCACCAAATTTCAGCCCTCCCAACAAAATACACAATCCAATGACTAAATTCATTATAATCATCATCACCGAAAAAATCGAATCCTTTCCGATAGTAGGATTTTCACCAGGGCCTAGCATCACCGCAGCAATTAAAATCACTTCAATGGAAACAATGGAAAGCGTCAAAATGAGCGTTCCATAGGGTTCCCCTAGTTTATGTGCCAATTCATCTGCTTCCTTAACCACGCCAAAAGCAGCACCAATTATTGTAAATAGTAAAACTAAAAATGTGCCTAACGCAATTGTTCCCGTTATGGAATCTCCTAGGAGCCTTTGTCCGAAGACCATAAATAAAATCACGATTAACCAAACCGCAACTAATCTAATTCTTGTGCGTGTTGGAAAAATTTGCGATAAAGCGAAGGTTTTCTCTGTCATTGTTTTTCAATCTTTTAGGTTAAAATAACGGGACAAAAGTACAGGTTGTCGCAGACAATCTATTTATCCTATGATAAATAATTCGGGAATAGGAAAGTATCTACAGCGTTCGTTACACAAAATTCGAAGTTCATTACAAGATCTCTTCGATTACTTACAATGGGCCCAGCCAACGCGTCCTATTTTTCATCTTTGTATATCGTTTTAAAGTATAGAAAAAATGGCAACTACCAATCATACAAACTCTATTTGGAACACTCCACCGCCTAAAAGGCGTTTTTGGGACATCTTCTTTTTTTGGAAAGCGCCTGCCAAACAAAAGGCAAAAATTCCAACCCCCAACCACATTACTAAACGATGTAAAGGACTAGAACTCCATGGCAAGAAAATCAAGACCATACTGTACTCAACTGATTTAGCCTTAATAGAAAATAACGATGCAGATGCGCTACTAGCGGTTTATCCTTTTACTCCTTCATTGCACATCATTAAAACGTTGATTGCATTTTCAAACAAACCTGTTATTTGTGGTATTGGTGGAGGAATGACTCAAGGTGATTTTGCTATTGAAATCGCCATAGAGGCACAGAAATGTGGTGCGGCAGCGGTGATTGTAAACCAACCTTTTAAAAATGAGGACATTGCTATACTCAAACAGCACCTCACTATTCCCATCATATCCAGCATATCTACCTTAAATTTTGATTTTGAGGCACGTATGCAAGCGGGAGTTAGTTGTTTTAATATCACGGGAGGTGGCAATACCATTCAAATAGTAGAATACTTACAGCAACACTATCCCGATTTTCCGGTAATTTCTACGGGAGGTAAGACCTATGATTCCCTACAAAACATTGTGAATAAAAAAGTTAGCGCAGTTATATTAACTCCGCCTTCCAATGCGGAACTCTTCCGGTCTATCATGGATAACTATCGAAAAACCTAGAATAACAGCTGTAAATTCCCGCTCTATTGCTCGGCTTAGACTTAGGTAGGGAAAGGAGTCAAGGTGCTGGATTAGAACCATAAAAAAAGCGATGCAGTACAATGCATCGCTCTTTTAATTAACTGTGAATCAGTTTATTTCTACACTAGCTTTACCTATAGCAAAGCGGCTGCTTTTTGATCTAGAATATACTCTACCTGCTCTAATTGTTGTAAAAACGTAGCAGGTACTGCTGCAGAAATTTCGCCTTTCAAAGCCTTTTCTATGATTTCTGCTTTTCGTTCACTTAGTGCCAACAAGAATATTTGCTTGGCTTGCATGATGGTTTGAATTCCCATGGTAATAGCCTGCGTAGGAACATTATCTAACCCGCCAAAGTCATCCGAAGCATCAGTTCTTGTGATGTCGTTTAATTGAACCAATCTCGTCAACGAATCTTTCAGTGAACCTGGTTCGTTAAATCCGATGTGTCCACTTCTGCCAATTCCCAATAATTGCATGTCTAAACCACCAAAATCTTGGATCTTTTTTTCATACAATTCACAATATGCCTGAATTCCTTCTAGGGATAAAGTTCCATCGGGAATGTGAATGTGATGTGCAGGAATATCGAGGTGATTAAAGAGATTTTGTTTCATGAAAGTCACATAACTCTGCTCTTCTACAGGATGCATCGGATAATATTCATCTAGGTTGAAGGTCACTACATTTTGAAAGCTTAACCCTTCATTTTGATGTAAACGCACGAGCTCTTTATACACCCCTTTTGGTGTAGATCCCGTGGCTAATCCCAAGATTGCAAGGTCTCCCACCTCTTGTTTTCTCTTTATTATTTGCGCAATTTTATCAGCAACGTATAACGATGCAGCATCTGCACTCGGGTATACTTTTATAGCCTGTTGTAAAGAATTTTCTAGCACTTTATTTTTCAATTCATTTATCTTGTATAACTTCTACAATGACCCAAACAGATTGTACAAGGCTAACAACTCTTTTACGCTCTATTTCTTGTTGAATTTACACGGTTAATTATAACTTATCCATTCAAAGACTTCCTAGATTATTTCCTTTCTATTTCGTCGATTTTCTTTTTCTTGTATCAAAAATACAAAATTTAAAAATACTTAACGCATTTTTTTTGCATTCCCTTATAAACAAAGGGATAAAGCCTTAATTTTAAGTTAAGTTTAGCGCGTAAATTCCAACTTAAGAACATAAAAATCTGCGTCTTATCTAATAGCCTTCTTTTTTAGACTCCAAAACCAAAAATATACCTTCCCAGTCTTTTTCTTCCAATTCTACGGTATTTGGGTCATACGCGGTTGTAATTTTACGCCAAAAAGCCAATGCAGGCGTATTATTCGCCATAACTCCAATCTTCCACTTACCTTGGTGCTTATCCAAAATTCTCCTTGCTGCTTGACTTCCTACTCCTTCTCTTCTATACTTTTTCAATACAAAGTATTCTACAAGCTCCCAAACAGGTTCTTTCGTTTGGGTTAACACAGTAGAGCGCACCAAAGCGAAACCCGCTAAAACACCCTTTATTTTGATAAAATAAGCCTGTCGATCGTGTTCTACGAAATAGTAATCCAGGTAAGGGTAATCATACAACCCCATTACATCGACATCCTCTGGATCAAATACCGTAAAGTCATATTTATACAATTGCATCAAATTGCGCAATACTTGCTTTTCTTCTAAAGCGACTGTTTCAATCGTAAGCATCTTTTTTAATTTTCATAATCTCGTCTAAAGTAACTAAAAAAACGACAAGGGATACAAACAAAAAGAGGAAGTAGTCGACCTACTTCCTCTTTTATATTCTATGTGTGATACACGTAAATTAAGCTTGTTCGCCTGCAAGTTCTTCTTCTTGCGCTTCACGGTGTAATCTTTCAATTTCCTCTTTGTCTTTTCTTGGCATTGTATCAACTAATACAGGTGTAGCTAAGAATAAAGATGAATAAGTACCTACAATAATACCGATTAACATAGCGAAGATGAATCCGCGGATTGAATCTCCACCAAAGATGAACATGATTAACAATACAAAGATTAAAGTTAACGAAGTATTGATTGTTCTCGATAAGGTAGTATTTACTGAATCGTTTACGATCTTATTGAAATCTCCTTTTGTTTTACCAGCGATAAACTCACGCACACGGTCAAATACAATTACGGTATCGTTCATCGAGTACCCAATTACTGTAAGAATTGCAGCAATAAAGTGTTGGTCGATTTCCATGTGCCAAGGCATAAATTTGTATGTTAAAGAGTATACTCCCAATACAAAGATTACGTCGTGTGCCACAGAAACGATAGCACCTAAAGAGTATTGCCATTTGCGGAATGAAATCACCAAGTAAACGAAGATGGCAGCCATAGAACCTAAAACGGCCCAATAAGCATTTTGTTTTACGTCTTTCGCAACACTTGGTCCGATTTTAGACGCTTGGATAACTCCGTATACTTTTCCTTCTGTTGCATTGACGAACTCTTGGTAAGTGATCTCTTTCTCGTAATACGGTTTCAATCCTTTATACAGCAATTCGTTTACTTCTTGGTCAACTGCAGCACCTTCTTCTTCTACTTTGTACTTAGTAGTAATTTTCAATTGCTCTTTATTACCAAAAACTTTTGCTTCTACGTTTACACCAAAAATGTCGCCTAATTTTTCACTCACGTCATTTGCTGAAACTTCTTTGTCGAATTTCACTTGGAAGGTTCTACCACCAACGAAATCTGTACCTTCATCAAATCCGTTGATAAAGAATGAAGCAAAAGAAACAACAACAATAACAGCCGATAAACCGTAGGTTGCTTTCTTCATTTTCAAGAAGTCAAAGTTGAAGTTAGTAAACCAGTTTTTAGTGATATTCGTTGAGAACATTAAGCTTCTACCTGCTTTCACGTCTCTATCCATAAAGATGCGAGCGATGAAGATTGAGGTAAACAACGAAGTAGCGATACCAATTAACAACGTAGTAGCGAATCCTTTGATAGGTCCTGATCCGAAAGCGAATAAGATAACCCCTGTTAGGATATGCGTTACGTTTGCATCAACGATTGGGCGCATAGCACCTTTCCAACTATAGGATTCTTTGATCGTATCGGCTAAATTCATTCCCTTTCGCAAACACTCTTTGGCTCGTTCGGAAATAATAATGTTGGCATCCACTGCAGTACCCATTGTCAATACGATACCGGCAATACCAGGTAAAGTCAACACAGCACCTAAACTAGCTAAAATACCAAACATGAATAATAAGTTAGCTAACAACGCGATGTTTGCATACCAACCTGCTCTTCCATAGTAGAAGGCCATCCACAACCAAACAACGATTAAACCAGCGATTGCTGATAGCATACCAGCGTCAATTGCTTGTTGTCCTAATGATGGTCCTACAATTTCTGATTGTACAATATCTGCACCTGCTGGTAATTTACCTGCACGTAAGATATTCGCTAAGTCTTTTGCGTCAGCTACAGTAAAATCACCAGAGATTGATGATCTACCACCAGTAATTGGTCCGTTAGTAACCCCTGGAGCAGAATAAACAACATTATCTAAAACAATAGCGATATTTGAGCGCTCTGTAAATGCTTTTCCTGTTAATTCTTCCCAGATTTTTGCTCCTTTTGGACTCATCGACATGCCCACAACTGGACGGCCGAAGTTATCATACTCGTCTTGTGCACCTGTTATCACGCTTCCACTCAAAGGAGGAACTCCCTCGCGGTTGGTTTTTAACGCGTACATTTCTACGACATCTGGTGCTTTTTTGCTTGGTTTACCCCATACAAAACGCGCGTATTTTTGATCAGCTGGCAATAAGTTTTTAACGTCTTGACGTTTTAATAACGCATTTACCTTTACTGTATCTTTCGTCTGAACATAACCTAAAACAGGGCTTCCTTGCTGTCCAATTCCAACAAATAAGCTGAATAATGGACCTAACTCTTGCGTTTGAGCTTCTGTATCCTCTGCTTTAATTCCACCTAATAATGCATCAACATCAGTTTTTGTTGAATCTTGTGCTTGTTCGATTTCTTTTGTTTCAGGTTTAGCCGCTTTTTCCGTTGACTTCAAGTACTCATTCGCAGAAGCTAAATAATTACCGATTTCTTCAACTTTATACGTTTCCCAAAACTCTAACTGAGCAGTACTTTGTAAAAGATTCTTGATACGATCTACATCTTTTGCACCTGGCAATTCAACTAAAATACGCCCTGTATCACCAAGCATTTGAATATTGGGTTGTGAAACACCAAATTTGTCAATACGCTCTCTGAATACGCGGTACGCACTCTCAATAGATTCCTTTACTTTTTTGTCTAAGATAGCCTTTACTTGGTTATCTGACATTCCTACTGTAATCTCACTTAAATTTCTGTTTGCAAAAATATCTCCCGAAGCTAATTTTACACTGCCTTTAGATTCTTTTTCGAATGCAGTATAAAACGCGTCAAGGTAACTTTGATTACCTTGTCTCAATGCCTCTGCCTCTGCCAATGCTTTATTAAACACAGCATTTTTAGAATTATTTGCTAAACCTTTAAGAATGTCTTTGATCGAGATTTGTAACGTTACGTTAATTCCTCCCTCTAAATCCAATCCTTTGTTGATTTGTTTAGCTCTTACTTCATTAAATGTCTGTCCTAAAAAAACTGTTTGATTGCCAATTGAGTCTAAATACTGTAATTCTTTTTCCGAATCACCATTAGCAAAAGCTTTCGCTTTGTCCTCATAATGGCCTGTAACAAAGGTGAAAGACAACTGGTAGATACTTACCAGAGCAAAAATTATTGCAAAAAATTTAACAAGTCCCTTGTTTTGCATTATTACTAAAAATTAATTAATTATTTTTTTAAAACGAGCAAATATAAAATATGATGCTAGATTAACCAATTCTTTTGGCAAGTTTATCGCTAAAAAAACGAGGATTTCCCCTTCTATTTGCTCGACGTCTTATAATAATTTTATGAAAGTATGTGGTGAAGTTCTTTATTCACCTCTTTTATAGCTTCCGCACTCTTACTAAATTCTTCTTTTTCTTCTTTATTTAGAGCGATATCAACAATTTCCTCTACCCCATTTTTTCCGATGATACACGGAACTCCGATAAAGATATTTTGTTCACCGTATTCGCCCTCTAACAAAGTAGAACATGGAATTAATTTCTTTCTGTCGTGCAAAATGCTGTCTACTAATTGTGCCACAGCAGCTCCAGGAGCATACCAAGCAGAAGTTCCCAATAGTTTTGTCAACGTTGCTCCACCAACCATGGTTTGCTTCACTACTTCTTGTTGATCTTCCACAGTCAACAGTTGGGTAACAGGAATCCCCTTATAGGTAGCCAAGCGAATTAACGGGATCATGGTTGTATCTCCGTGTCCTCCAATAACCATTCCTTCAATATCTGCCACAGGTTTGTCCAACTTTTGGCTCAAGAAATACTTGAAACGAGCGGAGTCTAAGGCTCCTCCCATTCCGATAATTCTATTCTTAGGCAATCCCGAAATTTTCAAGGCTGCCAAAGCCATCGTGTCCATAGGGTTAGTCACAATTACAAAAATAGCGTTTGGAGAAACGGTCAACGCATTTTCCATCACACTCTTTACAATAGCTGTATTCGTTCCAATTAATTCTTCGCGAGTCATGCCCGGTTTTCTGGGAATCCCAGAAGTAATCACAACTACATCACTGTTTACTGTACGTGCATACTGTTTTGTTACTCCTTTAACAACGGTGTCAAAACCAGAATTTGCAGCACATTGCATGATGTCCATCGCTTTACCTTCAGCTAATCCTTCAGTAATATCTACTAGGACTACTTCACTAGCGATTTGCCTAAATGCGATAACTTCAGCGCATGTTGCACCAACGTTACCTGCTCCAATTACAGATACTTTCATAATTAAATGGCTTTTAAGTTTACGTTAAACAAAAAAAGGTCAATGCAAGAGGCTTGACCTTTTCTACTAGATATTTTTAATTAAGCGTCGATTTTCGCATAGGTTGCGTTCTTCTCAATAAACTCTCTACGCGGTGGAACTTCATCTCCCATCAGCATAGAAAACACTAAATCTGCTTCTTTTAAATCGTCTATTTTTACTTGTCTTAAGATACGGTGTTCTGGATTCATTGTCGTTTCCCACAATTGTTCCGCATTCATCTCTCCAAGACCTTTGTATCGTTGTACGCTTGATCCACTGCCCATTTCTTCTAATAAGGCAATGCGTTCTTCATCACTCCAAGCATAGACTTTGCGTTGTCCTTTCTTCACCATAAACAAAGGTGGCGTAGCAATGAACACGTGTCCATTTTCAATTAACCCTCGCATATAGCGGAAGAAGAAAGTCAAAATAAGCGTTGCAATGTGGCTACCGTCCACGTCGGCATCACACATGATCACTACTTTGTGGTAACGCAATTTCTCAAGGTTCAAGGCTTTACTGTCTTCTTCGGTTCCAATGGTTACTCCTAAAGCGGTAAAGATATTTTTAATCTCCTCACTTTCAAACACTTTGTGTCCCATTGCCTTTTCAACGTTCAAGATTTTACCGCGAAGTGGTAAAATCGCTTGGAAGTTTCTATCGCGTCCTTGTTTGGCAGTTCCACCCGCCGAGTCTCCCTCGACAAGGAATACCTCACATTTTGCTGGATCTTGTTCAGAACAATCCGATAACTTCCCTGGAAGTCCTCCTCCAGTCATTACCGTTTTGCGCTGTACCATCTCACGAGCTTTCTTCGCTGCATGTCTAGCTTGAGCAGCTAAAATTACTTTCTGCACGATGATCTTCGCATCATTTGGATTCTCTTCCAAATAGTTCTCTAACATCTCAGAAACCGCCTGGCTCACAGGAGATACTACCTCTCTATTCCCCAGTTTTGTTTTCGTCTGTCCTTCGAACTGTGGCTCCATGACTTTTACCGAAATAATTGCCGTCAATCCTTCGCGGAAATCATCCCCACTAATTTCGAATTTCAACTTATCTAACAATCCAGAAGCATCTGCATATTTCTTAAGCGTACGAGTTAATCCCATACGGAACCCTTGTAAATGCGTACCTCCTTCGTGTGTATTAATATTGTTTACGTAGGAATAGATATTTTCTGAATAGGTGTCGTTGTAAATCAAAGCAACCTCCACAGGCACATCGCCTTTGTCAGATTCCATCCATATCACTTCGTTGATAATTGGCGTACGGTTACCGTCCAAGAATTTGATAAATTCTTTCAACCCTTCTTTGGAGAAAAACTCTTCTTTTTTCACCTCTCCTTTTTCATCTACCTCACGGGCATCTGTCAACGTAATTTTTAAGCCTTTATTTAAAAAGGCTAATTCGCGTAAACGAGAAGCTAAGGTATCATACGAATACTCTAGTGTTTGAGTAAAAATAGTTGGATCTGGTCGGAAGGTAACTGTTGTCCCTCTTTTATCAGTTTCACCAACAACTTTTACTGGATATAAAGCTTTTCCCTTTGAGTATTCTTGTTCGTAGATTTTTCCATCGCGAAAAACAGTTGCTTTCAATAAATCCGACAAGGCGTTCACACACGATACACCTACCCCGTGTAATCCTCCCGAAACTTTATAAGAATCTTTATCGAACTTACCTCCTGCTCCAATTTTGGTCATTACGACCTCTAAAGCTGATACCCCCTCTTTTTTGTGCATATCAACTGGAATACCACGACCGTTGTCTTCAACAGAAATGGAATTATCCTCGTTAATAATTACATTGATCGTATCACAATGCCCCGCTAATGCCTCATCAATAGAGTTATCTACTACTTCATATACAAGGTGGTGTAATCCGCGCACTCCTACATCTCCAATATACATGGAAGGACGCATTCTTACGTGCTCCATTCCTTCTAGTGCCTGAATACTATCGGCTGAATAATTTCCCTTATTTACTTCTTGGCTCATAATAATTTTCTAAAATAAGTAACGTACAAATATAGCTTTTTTAAAACAATTTATCAACTTCTCCACGCCTATTCTCCTTGTTTTTGCCTTTTAATTTAAACATTTTTGAATGGCGAAAGAAGAATTTCAAATTACAATATAAATCTGTCTTTTCACAAAATTGAAACGCTTTTCTTTTATATTGTTTTTAACACCAAAAAAAACAGGTGTAAACTTTCGCTTACACCTGTTTTCATCTATATAAATTACTTGTTCTCTATTCTAAAAAGTTAACGGTAAAATCACAATTATTAAAAGAAAATGAATCGTGTAATTTACGTCCTAAAAGCGCTTTTGCAATAGGCGCATCCATAGACACCCCCAATACAGCTCTATCCGCTATAGTAACCTTTGGCAACGCAGCCGCCAAAAACAAATATACCGTATTGACTTTTACAATGCTTCCAAATTCTACTACATCAGAATTCTTGTTTTCGTCAATTCGCTTCACCACCTCTCTCAAATCAAGGCTTTCTCTGATTTTCTTCACTATGTTTTCCTGCTCTAAATGCATCATAGACAAAGCCGTTTCGTGTTTATCCCCTGCAGAACTTTTCGCATCGGTTTGAGCGTCTTCTGCTAAATCTTCTACAATACCGCGAAGCGCGTCTATTTTATCATCTAAGCGCTGCAAAAATGTAGCCTTTAGTTCTTGTTTTAGTGTCATTTCCAATTTCTTAAAATACCTTATAGGATCCCTTTTGTTGTTTGCTGACAAAAATAGTCCAATTAAGTATCAAAAAAAATTAAAACGCAGGAATAAAACTGCTTTTAACCAAAAAAAAGTGACTTTTAACAGTAATTAAGTTGTAATTATTCTCAAAAATCGAATTTATAAATAGCACCCGCCATTATCTGCACACCCTGCGATCTAAAACTTCCCCATTGGTTGTACTTTTGATCTAACACATTATTCCCTTTTAAAAATACAGTCCAATTTTTTGTAGGTCTATACCCCATCTTTAAACTTAGATCAGCAAATCCATCCAGTGTTTTTGTCGTTTCCACTGACCCAATTGCTGTCGTGTGCATATCGTCTTGGTTTACCAACAAATCTTTGCGTTCACCAATGTATTGTAAATCCATTCCCGCAAACCATTGATCGGTAAAATTGATTAAAGCATCAGCTCCAACTTTAATGGAAGGCAACCCCCACGCTTCTCTCGTATTTGAATCGTAGTGATTGTACTCCCCGCGAATACCCAATAACACGGTGTTGTCTATATCAAAGCGCAATTCTCCAAACACACTAAAGGTTTCAACCTCTGCATAGGCAACATCCATCGCATTGCCATACAAATAGTCTAGTCGATTTACGTTAGAAGAAAAAGGCGTAGATCTAAACAAAGCCTTGTCATTTTCTTTGGTGTAAGACCCCTTAATATTGTAGGAAATCGTGTGATCGAGTTTTCCTTTCATCCCCACATAGAAATCATAGGACTTATCCGTAGGACGCAATCCTGCTTCTGGAGATACAAATGGATTTTGATCGACAAAATCCTTAAACGTATTTTGCGTTAATCCCCCGTCAATTCCCGCATATGCAATCACGAGATTAGGCACTAAATTATAAGACGCCTTCACTTGGGGGTAGAAGTAAAAATTGTTGTCTGAGGTTCCGCCAATCTTTCCATTGTTGTAGTACAACCCAACACCTAATTGAAGAAAGTAATCCTCTCCCTGAAGCACAACGCTAGGTTCAGCTCCAAAATTAAAGTGCTCATCTGTTCCTTTATACGTGACAATTGCCTCGTTATTGTAATCTGCTATTCCGCCTTCATTCAAAAAGTCTTGTCTTTTGTATTTTGAACTCACATAATCAACAGCGATGTCCAACTTACCAAAAAAACCTTCGCCAAAAGCAGTTTCAATTCTCGGTTTAAACACAAAGTGATTCTCAGCGCGATTAAAATCATCGCTAAACGAATTGAAATAAACGTCCACTCCTTTTATTGGCAGGTCTTCAAAAGTAACAGAACCGTCTACATAAAAGGACTTATACTTTTGCTTTGAGTTAATACTCGCCACTGTATTTCTAGGAAAGTCAAATTCTTCTTGCGGCAAACCATACCAATTTACGGTTTGATAAGAACCTCCCACTTCGGTATTCCATCCGATTTTTTTCTTTTGTCCTGAGAAGTTAATGCCCCCTGTTGTTTTGGAAAAATCATCATCTAGCAGTAGATTTTTTATTCCTCCTTGAGAAGAGAAATGACGAAGAAACCCCGCGATATAGCTATCGGGATCAACTTGTCCACTTACAAATAATTCTCCGTGTATATTGGTATAGTTCCCCCCTGCAAACAAAGCGTAATTATCAAAGCGCTCTAAATTGCGTTTGGCTTCGACTTTTGCCGCTTCTCCTTTAGCAGGAACGAAGGTTGAAGCAACGGGAAAAGACGTAATCGTATACACCACCTCTTTCTTTTTTCCCTTGACTTCCTCGTCCAAATTAGGCATTTCTCTCACTTTAAACGCCTCCGAAACTGTCGCGTCATATCGTCTTACAACATCGACAACTTCTGTTCCTAAATCACTTTTATTCTTATCTTGAGCAACCGCTGTACCAACAAATAAAACACTTGATACAAAGGTTAATATATTGATCTTCTTCATAATTACGTTCTAATTCGATTAATCCTTATTGTACAATAGATGAATTACTTTTCGCTTCTTGCGCTTTAATGGTATTGAGTTCTTGTTGTGCTTCTGCTACAACATCTTCAAAATCGCTAAAATTCTTAATTACACTATCCAAGATATACGTCGCTTGGTAGGCATCTTTTAAGCTGTAGAAATTTTTAGCCATTAACAACAATCCCTTCGCTCCATAGTACTTATAAGCCGAATAATCTTTGGCTAACTTTTGAACACTTTCGTTCGAAGCCTCAAATTTATTGTCCATGCGTTTGAAATACGCATCGTAATACATCGCTTCTGCCGCTACTTCACCCTTGGCGATTTTCGCTACTTCTGCATATCCCTTTTTCGCTTTGTCAAACTGTTTATTTGCAAAAGCAGTACGCGCAATAATTAGCTGTGCATCACTCTTTACTTTATTGTCTATTTTTGCCAACTTCAGCACTTGTTCTGCATAGTTTAACGCATTGGTATAATCGCTTTCTTGATAGTACAATTTCATCAAATTCGACTTGGCAAATACGATATTCTGTTCTTGTGTAGCCTCTGTTTCCAATCGACTCAACATCAACAACGCTTGATCTGTATTGTTTTCTTTTAGGTAGATTTCGGACAAACGCGACAAGCTCACCTCTACATATTCGCTTTTATTGCCTTCGGCAACAGCTAAGTAGTGTGGTTGGGCTTTTTTGAAATCACTAGATGCAAAGTACAATTGTCCCAAGTAAAAATGTGCTTGCAAGGCTTTTAATCCTTTTGGATAAGCGACTAAGTATTTTTCAAAACCACTAATTGCAGCTGGCGTATTGTTCTGCATATATTGTTTTTCCGCAGATTCGTAGGTATCTTTATCTAATTCTAAATCACTCACACTGACAAATGACAGCCCTTTTACCCACGCTCCATACTCATCAACTTTACCTTGATCTACATACACCAAGCGCGCATTTTGCACCGCCTCTATAGCCTCTGCACTGGTCGGGTATTTCGCTACAACTTCCTTGAATTTGACTAAAGCCTCGTCCGCTTTATTGGCGTTATAATAAATCAACCCTTGGCGCAACAACGCTTTAGACGCATAAGCACTTTTTGGGTAATTCTTCAACAGTTGATCAAAAACCGGTGTTGCTTTTTGTGGTTGTTGCATCACAACATAGGTCATTCCCAATTCGTATAACGCATTGTCTGTCAATCCCGATTTTGGATAGTCTTTAGTAAAAGCGATTAAATCATCTGCTTTTTTCTGAAGGCGATCAACAAATCCATAGGCCAGTGCTTTTTGGAAACGCGCATATTCCACATCCACTTTATTCGCTTCAATTACTTTGTTATACGCCTCCATCGCTGGCCAATAACTACCTTCTACAAATTGACTATCTCCCAAGCGAAGATAAGCATCAATGCGTCTCGCCTCGTCTTTTGGCGCAGTAGCTATAAAACTTTGAAATTGCTTTGCCGCATTCGCGTAGTCTTTCTGCTTGAAATAAGTATACCCTAATCCGTAATTTACATGCTTGTATTCGTCTGTATTTTTCGCTTGAGGACTTCCCATAAAACTGACATAAGAAGAAATTGCCTCAGCAAATTTGTTCATCTCATAGTTTGATTCTGCCTGCCAATAGTATGCACGTGCCGTAAACAAACCATCCTGACGCTCTACGAGCGATTTGGTAAACATCGCTGCCGCTTGCTCGTAATTGCCTTCAACAAACAATTCTTGCCCGCGATAAAACGTCACTTTTTGATAGGCCTCTTTGTTGGCTGTTGCTTTATTTTTCTCCAACAACACCAACGCTTCTTTAAAGTTCTTTGCTGTAATATACGAGTCGATCAACAACCCTTCCATTTCTTCTCTATTTGGAGACAACGGATATTTCTCCAAGAATCCACTAATTACTTTTGGTGCACTTTGGTATGCATTTCCAATATCATAACTCAGTTTGCCGTAATTTAGGTAAGCATCTTCTTGAATACTCGCATCAAAACGCATTTCTGACGCATTCTTAAAGGCGTTTAACGCTTGTGTTTTTTTATGGGTGTGCAAGTAACTCTCCCCTAAGTGATAGTAGGCATTTTGTGCAATAGCGTTATCGCCATCGATAATTTTATTAAATTGCTCAATCGCCTTGTCGTAGTCTTTTGATTTGTAATACGCATACCCCAATTGGTAGTAATCGGTATTGTTCCACTTGCCGTTTTTTCCTTTGTATTCCAACAAGTAAGGCAAGGCTTTATCATACTGTTTCAAGTTGAAATAACTCTCTCCAATAATCTTAGCAAGTTCTGATTTTTCTTGGGGATTGGATTTATTAATTTGCGCTAAACCATCTGCAATCGCTTGCTCAAAATTACCCGTTTTGAAATTCATGTCCGATTGGAAGTACCCCATTTTCTCTTTGTACTTCTCTTTGCTTTCTACTTTTTCGAACAGCTTTTTAGCATCGTCAAAATTGTCCGTATCATAAGCGATATAGCCTAAATAATAAGTCGCTTGTTCTCCCCACTCTCCATTTTGGCTTACTTTTTCCAAATACTTCTTGGCCTCTTTTCTATTCTTCATATAGAAGGCACTGTATCCTTTTTCAAAAAAGAAGCGATCGGCTACCTTTTCCGTTTCAATCACGTGGTCCTTCACTTTAGCTGCAAAATGAGCAGCTTTGGAAAACTGACCTCTTGTAAAGTAGTAATCAGTTGCTTCGATATAAGCGATATTCTGTTTCGAACTTGTTGGATAATTCACAACAAAATCGTCAATTTTATTCTCAGCTCCGCTTTGATCTAATCGAATAGCACAATTGGCAATATAATAAGCACAATCAGCCTCGATTTCTTTATTTTGGGATGTATTTTCTTTCTTAATCTTGTCAAATAATAACTGGGCCGCCAAATACTCTTGTTCATTATACAGGGCAACTGCCTGATTAAACGTCGCATTAGGTCCTGTATATACAACTGTTTGTTGTGCATACAGGCTCATCGTACCCATTAGTGCAGCTACACAAGCCAACCTATTAATTCTACGCATTGATTTTCTATTTATTTTAGTGTCAAATATAACCATTTATACCCTTTATAAACAGCTTTGCTTTATATTTTATTGCACAAAAAATCAACTTATTTCCACTGAATAGGTTAAAAAAACAACAGGAAAGCAAAAGAAGTAAGCGTTACAAAACGTCAACTATAGCGCGAATAACAAATTGCAGGTAGATAGTTAGGGGTTTGTAAGGGGTTTGTAAAGGGTTTGTAAGGGGTTTGTAAAGGGTTTGTAAGGGGTTTGTAAAGGGTTTGTAAGGGAAAAAGGCCTAAAACCCTTGTAAACCCTAACGATCCCCTTACAAACCCTTTACAACTACTTATCTTTTATGTTTTAAAACTCTGACATTCCGATGATGGGGATTTGAATCCGCGCCTTGATCTAGTCCAATAAAAACACAAAGAGGGTGACTTATCAGAACACCCTCTTATTTTTTCAGTCGTTTTCAACAACCTCTACTACTTTCGTTATATATCGTATTTTTTTTCTTTAGCAGGGCAATTCGCCTTAACTAAGCTTTTAGATTGTCAAAATACGCTTTTAAAATTTCTTCTCTAAAATCTGGATGGGCAATTTCCGCCATGGCTGCCACTCTTTGTTTGAGGGTTTTACCATATAAATCGGCTACCCCATATTCGGTAACAATATATTGGGCATGCGCACGTGTAGTGACCACCCCAGCTCCTTGGCGCAAGTAGGGCACTATTCGATTATGCCCTTGATTACTCGTTGACGACAAAGCAATAATAGCTTTACCTCCTTCACTAAGGGACGCACCGCGTACAAAATCCATTTGTCCACCCACACCCGAATACATCTTGTGTCCGATAGAATCCGCGCAAATTTGTCCCGTCAGATCTACCTCAATAGCCGAGTTAATCGCCACTACTTTTGGATTTTTGCGAATAATTGCGGTATCGTTGACATAACTAGACTCTTTTAAAACGATAAAAGGGTTGTTATCCACAAAATCATATAGTTTTTTCGAACCGATGAGAAAAGTAGCTAGCGCTCTTCCTTTGGCGATTTTCTTTTTCGAGCAGTCGATTACCCCGCTTTTGATCAGGTCAATCACCCCATCGGAGAACATTTCTGTGTGCAACCCGAGGTTTTTGTGGTTGTTTAATTGGGCTAAAACAGCATTTGGAATGGAGCCAATTCCCATTTGAAGTGTACTCTCATCTTCTATAAGATTGGCGACATATTTTCCAATAGTCGCTTCTTTGTCTGTAATAAGGGTTTCTTTTGAGGCATAAATCGGACAATCGCAATCCACCGCTAAATGAATCTTCGAACTGTGCAATACGCTATCGCCAAATGTACGTGGCATTTGTGGGTTGATCTGCGCAATCACCACGCGTGCGCGTTCCATAGCAGCCACACAAGCCTCTACAGACACACCCAACGAGCAAAACCCATGTTCGTCTGGGGGCGAAACTTGAATCAAAACTACATCGACTTTCAATACACCTTTTCTAAAAAGAAGGGGGACTTCACTTAAAAAAACAGGGGTGTAAGAACCATTCCCTGCCGCTAAGGTATGACGCACGTTTTTACCGATAAAAAAGGAATTGACGTGAAAACTCTCCGCAAGTGCAGGATCAGCATAAGGCGCCTCCCCTTCGGTGTGAATGTGACAAAATTCAACATTGCGCAATTCACTTGCACGATCACTAATTGCTTTCGTTAAAATATTTGGCGTTGCAGCTGCTGCGTGGACGTATACTCGATCCCCTGATTGAACAACTTTTGCAGCTTCTTGAGCAGTTACGTATTTCATAGGTTCTTATTTTTTTTTAAAGTTAAGTATTGTTTGCTTTAATTCAAGCACAAATTACTGATTTTTAACAAAGAAAAGAACTGATATTGATCATACTATCTTAAAAAACATCGCTTTTTACAAAAAAAACAACAAAAGGTGAATCAATCTCAAGTAAACGCAAAGCGGAATAAAAACCGGGGCATCTTTCTATTCCTCCTTTCCTTTTTTCCATAAATAAATAGTATTTTTGCTAGATAATCTCATTGTAACACATGACATCGATTAACAACAAAACATTACAAGATTTAGAATTTAATACCGTCTTATCTCTCGTTTCTAGCCTATGCGTCACAGAAAGCGGAAAAGAGGGAGCGATGGAAATTGTTCCTTTTAAAACAAAGGAACAGACCTTACACGCCTTAAAACAAACGTCAGAATATTTAGCTTCTTTTACCAATAACAACGTCATTCCTAATCACTATTTTGATGCTATTGACTATGAATTGAAATTTTTGGGGATTGAAGACAGTTTTTTGGAAATCAGCAGTTTTAAAAAGATATACAACCTAACAGAAACCACGAGTAACCTGATTGCGTACTTTAAAAAGTTTAGCGATTATTACCCGCATTTAGCTGAAGACAATGCCGCACTTACCTTAGAAAAAAGCATTGTAAAGGAAATTGAAAATGTCTTGGATAAATATGGAGAGATCAAAGACAACGCTTCTGTTGACTTACTGTCGATTCGCAAGAGCATCAACTTAATTCGCGGCAAGATAAACCAGAGTTTTGGCTTTGCCTTGTCACAGTACAACAGCGCTGGTTACTTGGATGACATCAGAGAAACGATTGTCGACAATCGCCGCGTGCTTGCGGTTATTGCTATGCACCGCCGCAAAGTAAAAGGAAGCGTACTGGGACAGTCCAAAACAGGAAGTATTGTTTACATTGAGCCCGAGGCAACGTTGCACTTCTCCAGAGAGCTAAACAATTTAGAATACGAAGAACGAGAAGAAATAGTGCGTATTTTAAAGGCGTTGACCAACAGCATTCGTCCGTTTAGAGATTTGCTATTGGACTACACCACCTATTTAACCTCCTTAGACATCACAGCAGCAAAGGCAAAATACGCTTTAAAAATCAACGGATTGCTACCCGAAATACGCGATGAAAAAACGCTTTATTTCCGAGAGGCTTATCACCCGATATTATGGCTTAACAACAAGGAAAAACGCAAAACAACTCACCCGCAAACGATTCAATTGGAGCAAGATAGTCGAATTATCGTTATTTCAGGTCCGAATGCCGGGGGAAAAAGTATCACCTTAAAAACCGTTGGTTTGTTACAGCTGATGTTGCAATCGGGCTTGTTAATTCCGGTACACGAACGCAGCCATACGTTTTTATTTGACCGTATTTTAACTGACATTGGCGACAATCAATCTATTGAAAATCACCTAAGTACATACAGCTACCGCTTAAAAAACATGAATTACTTTCTAAAGAAATGCAATGCAAACACCTTGTTTTTGATAGACGAATTCGGAACGGGTTCTGATCCAGAATTAGGAGGTGCACTAGCCGAAGTTTTCTTAGAAGAATTCTACGATAGAGAAGCCTATGGTATTATTACCACCCACTATACGAATTTAAAGATCTTGGCCGATCAATTACCTTCTGCTACCAACGCCAACATGCTCTTTGACGAACAGTCATTAGAGCCTTTATACAAGTTAAACATTGGACAAGCAGGTAGTTCCTTTACTTTTGAAGTAGCACAGAAAAACGGCATTCCCTTTAGCCTGATCAACCGGGCAAAGAAAAAAGTTGAAACTGAAAAGGTGCGCTTTGACAAAACCATCGCCAACCTGCAGAAAGAACGACACAAATTGGAACGAACGTCTCAAAATCTAAAAGAAGAAGAGACAAAAGCCAGAGAAGAGGGCAAAAAACTAGAAGGCATCAATGCAAAAGTGCAAGAGAAATTAGAGCGTTACCAAGAATTATTCGATTCGAATCAGCGTTTGGTATACTTAGGACAAAAGCTAGACGATTTATCCGAGAAGTATTTCAACAACAAAAGCAAGAAAACGCTTTTTAGCGAAATCCTAAAAGTTGTTGAGATAGAGAACTCAAAGCGCAAGAAAATAACGCTTCAAGAAAAAAAGAAAAAAGAAGCAGAACAAAAGGTTCTACTTCAAGAAGTAGAGAAAAAAGTAGAAGTAATCCGCAAGGAAAAGAAAGAGAAAAAAGAAATCCAAAAGCAACAGGAAGCGAGCAACAAGACGAAATTTCCGCTCAAAGTTGGCGATCGCGTGCGCATGACAGAAGGTCGTGCTGTTGGAACGATTGACAATATTGAGAAGAACACAGCTACAGTTAATTACGGATTCTTTGTATCTAAAGTCAATATTGATCAACTGGAAATGGTAGAACGCAAGAAATGATAGAACAACTCCCAAAAGATAAGAAAATCGTCCTTTTTGACGGTGTTTGCAATTTGTGCGACAATGTCGTTAAGCGCGTTATTGAAGCAGATCACCGCGATCAATTTCGCTTTACCTCCTTAGATTCCGAACTTGGCCAACAGATCCTACAACAAATTGGCGTAGATCGATCCCAAACGGACAGCATTGTCTTATACCAACCTGGAGAAGCGTATTACATCAAATCTCAGGCAGCTTTAATGATAGCAAAATACCTGGGTGGATGGTATTACCTCCTGACAGCTTTTCTCGTATTGCCGACCAAACTAGCCGATTCACTTTATGACTTTATCGCAAAAAATCGCTATAAATGGTACGGAAAAAAAGACCAATGTATGATTCCCGATGAGTCAATTCGCAAAAAATTCTTATAATCATACAAACTTGGAATTTTAAATATTAACAACAAAATTATTTTACTTAAACTCAGGCAATCCGTATATTTGCCTACAACAAAATTATTTTCGAATGCATATTTCATACAATTGGTTAAAACAATTCATTAAGTTAGACATCACCCCAGAAGAAACCTCAGAGGTTTTAACGGATTTAGGTCTTGAAGTTGAGGGAATTACTCAATACGAAAGTCTAAAAGGAGGTTTAAGAGGAGTTGTTGTAGGACATGTATTATCTTGCACTAAACACCCCAATGCAGATAAATTAAATGTTACAAAAGTCGATTTAGGAACGGGGGAACCTGTACAAATTGTTTGTGGCGCTCCAAACGTAGCTGCTGGACAAAAAGTAGCAGTTGCAACAATTGGCACAGAATTGTACGATGCCGAAGGAAATGCATTTCAAATTAAAAAGGGTAAAATCAGAGGCGAAGAGAGCTTTGGAATGATTTGTTCTGCTGTTGAACTAGGTATAGGCACAGACGGAAGTGGTATTTTGGTACTCGATGAATCTGTGGTTCCTGGAACAGCTGCGGCAACTATTTTCGATATTACAACCGATCAGGTTTTTGAAATTGGACTTACACCAAACCGTTCGGATGCTATGAGCCACTGGGGAGTAGCTCGAGATCTGCGCGCAGGTTTATTGCAAAACCCTAAAATAGAAACCCCACACAAAGAATTAATTACACCTGCTGTAAGCAAATTCAAAGTGGAAAGAAGAACGCTTAAAATGGATGTAAGCGTTGAAGATTATAAAAAAGCACCGCGTTATTGTGGAGTAACTATCTCTGGAATTGAAGTAAAAACTTCTCCTGAATGGTTACAGAACCGCTTGAAAGCAATCGGCATCACCCCTAAAAACAATATCGTAGACGTTACAAATTACGTGCTACACGATTTAGGGCAACCCCTACACGCTTTTGACGCAGCTAAAATAAAAGGAGGTAAAGTCATCGTTAAAACCGTAGAAGAAGGAACGAAATTCGTTACTTTAGACGGCGTTGAACGCACTTTACACCAAGACGATCTAATGATCTGTGACGAAAATGGGCCAATGTGTATCGCTGGTGTATTCGGTGGATTAAAATCAGCCGTATCAGAAAACACAACAACTATTTTCTTAGAAAGTGCTTACTTTAACCCCGTAAGTGTAAGAAAAACAGCAAAAAGACATAGCTTGAATACCGATTCTTCTTTCCGTTTTGAACGAGGAATTGATCCATCTATTACCGAATATGCACTAAAACACGCTGCTTTGTTGATTCAAAGTGTTGCTGGTGGTGAAATCACTTCAGATATTGTTGACCTCTACCCGAAAAAAGTAGAAGATCACTCTGTATTCTTGAATTTCAACAACATCAACCGCATTTTGGGTGAGGCCATTTCAAAAGAGACAATCAAAACAATTTTGGTTTCTTTAGATATTAAAGTTCACAGCATGTCTGATGTTGGATTAGGTATTACTGTACCTGCGTATCGCGCAGATGTAACCAGAGAAATTGACGTGATTGAGGAAATCTTGCGCGTTTACGGTTACAACAACATTAGCTTCTCTTCTAAGTTAAATGCGACTATTTCAAATAGCTCCAGAACAGAAGATCACCGCGTACAAAACATTATCGCCAATCAATTAGTAGCTCAAGGATTCTATGAAATCATGAACAACTCGTTGACTACGCCAACGTATAGCGCACTTACAGAAAGCATCAACAACAGTTATCAAGTGGATATTGTCAATCCATTAAGTGCTGATCTTGCTGTCATGAGACAATCTTTACTATTCGGTGGATTAGAGTCTATCTCATACAACATCAATAGAAAGAACAGTGATTTGCGTCTATTTGAATTTGGAAAAACATACCACAAAATGTTGAATAACTTCGAAGAAGACAAACACTTCGCTTTATTCGTAACAGGAAACAGCACACCTGCATCTTGGAACGCAACACAAAAAGCAAGCAACTTCTTTGAATTTAAAGGATATGTATTAAGTATCTTAAATCGTTTAGGCATTGGAAAATTCACAACGCAACCAACGGAAAATGACGTGTTTTCAGAAGGAATTACTTACTACGTAGGCAAAGAGGCAATTGTTGATTTTGGTGTGCTTAAAAAGGCTATTACAAAGCATTTTGACATTAAACAAGAGGTGGCTTATGCTGACTTCAAATGGGATGCTATCTTAAAATTAGTAAGTGGCAAGATCAAGTTCACAGACCTGAACAAATTCCCTACAGTAAAAAGAGATTACGCCTTGTTATTGGACGAACAGGTTACTTTTGACGAAATCTTCACTATCGTAAAACAAGTAGACAAAGCCATCATTAAAGATGTTACCCTATTTGACGTTTACCAAGGGGATAAAATTGAAGCAGGTAAAAAGTCCTATGCCATCTCAATCTTAATGGAAGACAGTACAAAAACGCTTACTGAAAGCCAAATTGAGAAGATTATGGGTAAAATCCAATACCAATTAGAAAATAATATTGGAGCTCAATTGAGATAATAAAAAAAGCTGTCTTTCGACAGCTTTTTTTAGTTACGATCCTAGTTAACCGTAAAAAAAAACCACATCTGTAGATGTGGTTTTTTTATTATCCTAAAACTTCTTTTACTTTTTTACCAATTTCAGCTGGTGAATCAACCACGTGAATACCGCACTCACTCATGATTCTTTTCTTAGCTGCTGCTGTATCGTCTGCTCCACCAACAATAGCACCTGCGTGTCCCATTGTTCTTCCTTTAGGTGCAGTTTCTCCAGCGATGAATCCGATAACTGGTTTTTTGTTTCCGTTTTCTTTAATCCATCTTGCAGCATCAGCTTCTAACTGTCCTCCAATTTCACCAATCATAATGATTGCTTCCGTTTCTGGGTCAGCCATTAACAACTGAACTGCTTCTTTTGTTGTTGTTCCAATGATTGGATCTCCACCAATACCGATTGCTGTTGTAATTCCTAAACCTTCTTTTACTACTTGGTCTGCAGCTTCGTAAGTTAAAGTACCTGATTTAGAAACAATTCCAACCGTTCCTTTTTTGAATACGAATCCTGGCATAATACCAACTTTAGCTTCACCTGGTGTGATTACTCCAGGACAGTTTGGTCCTACTAATCTACAATCTCTTGTTTTAATGTAGTCATAAGCTTTAATCATATCCGCAACTGGAATACCTTCTGTAATACAAATGATTACTTTGATACCCGCGTCTGCAGCTTCCATAATAGCATCTGCAGCAAATGCAGGCGGTACAAAAATGATTGACGTATCTGCACCAGCTTTTTCAACTGCTTCTGAAACAGTATTGAATACTGGACGATCTAAATGACTAGTTCCACCTTTTCCTGGCGTTACACCACCTACAACATTTGTTCCATATTCAATCATCTGAGAAGCATGAAAAGTACCTTCGCTTCCAGTAAATCCTTGAACGATTATTTTTGAATCTTTATTTACTAAAACACTCATGATCTTGTTTTTAATTTATTTTTAAAACTTACTTAGACAAAAATAAACAATTCTAATCAGCTTTAAAACTTTTTAGTTGCAATCTTAGTCAAATAAGCCTAACAATTAACGATTAATTATCTATTCTTTTACCTGTACGGTGTCTAGTTGTTCTGTATTTTTTTCAGCTCTTCTAGAATGGCAGGTATTCTCTTGGTATTAGCCATTTGTTTTAGTTTTTCTCTTGACTCTTCTGCAGGATAACCAAAATAGACTTTTCCTCCTTCTAAGCTCTTAGAAACACCGGATTGCGCTAAAACAACTGCTTTTGTACCAATGGTAATTCCACTCGTAGTTCCTACTTGCCCCCAAAGCGTTACTTCATCTTCAATCACAACACAACCAGCGATTCCTACTTGTGCGGCAATTAAACAACGTACCCCAATAACGGTATCGTGTCCTATATGCACTTGATTGTCAATTTTAGCTCCTTCTTTGATGGTAGTATCTCCTGTAACACCACGGTCAATTGTACATGCTGCACCAATTCCTACATTATCTTCAATAACCACTCGACCACAAGAGATTAAAGGATCGAATCCTTCTGGTCTCTTTTTGTAGTAAAAAGCATCGGCTCCTAAGATAGTTCCGGCGTGAATGACAACATTGTTGCCGATCACTGTACCGTCATAGATGACAACATTAGGATGGATTACACAATTCGAACCAATCACAACATTGTTACCAATAAATGTTCCTGGCTGAATGATAGTCCCCTCTCCTATTACTGCATCTTTAGCTTGTAATTGAGTTGCAGGTTTAAAGGGATTAAAATAAGTTGACAGCTTATTAAAATCTCTAAAAGGATCGTCAGAAATCAACAAAGCTTTTCCTTCTGGGCATTCAACATCTTTATTAATAAGGATGATAGAAGCATTCGATTGTAAGGCTTTGTCATAGTATTTAGGGTGATCCACAAATACGATTTCTCCTTCTTGTACGACGTGAATTTCATTCATTCCGTACACAGGAAAATCCGCAGATCCTACGTATTGACAACCGATAATTTCAGCTATCGTTTCTAAATGTTGAACTTTTGAAAAACGCATCTTCTATCTACCCCTATTCTTTGATACGTTCGATGTAAGATCCTGTAGCCGTATCAATTTTGATTTTATCTCCTTCGTTGATAAATAAAGGCACGTTTACAGAAGCTCCAGTTTCAACCGTAGCTGGTTTTGTAGCGTTAGTCGCTGTATTTCCTTTTACTCCAGGCTCTGCATAGGTTACTTCTAAGATAACAGAAGCAGGCATATCAACTGCTAATGGCATATCGGTTTCAGTATTAATCTGCACCATTACCATTTCTCCTTCTTTCAATAATTCTGGAGCGTCCAAAATATCTTTTAACAAGGTAATTTGCTCGTAAGACTCAACGTTCATGAAGTGAAACTGATCACCTTCTGGGTATAAATATTGGAATTTATGTGTTTCCACGCGAACTGGGTCAATTTTATGTCCAGCCGAAAACGTATTTTCCAATACTCTTCCTGTTGTTAAACTCTTCATTTTAGTTCTAACAAATGCAGGTCCTTTTCCTGGTTTTACGTGTAAAAACTCTGTGATTTTATAAATATCGTTGTTATGACGAATACACAAACCATTTCTGATATCTGAAGTTGTTGCCATTTTTTAAATCTTTTATTATATTATTAATACATTCCTGAATACCCACGCATAATTCCTCTTGAACTATTGCGTACGAACATAAGGATTTCATCTCGTTCTGGAGTTGCTTCCATTTCTGTTTCTATAATTTCTAGTGCTTGACTTGTATTATAGTTCTTTTGAAATAAAATTCTATAAATTTCTTGTATTTCTCTGATTTTCTCAGGTTCATACCCTCTTCTGCGCAATCCAACTGAGTTGATACCTGCGTAAGAAATAGGCTCTCTTGCTGCTTTGATATAAGGAGGAACGTCTTTGCGAACCAATGTACCACCAGTAACAAAAGAATGGGACCCAATGGTACAGAATTGATGTACAGCTACTAAACCAGCTAGTACCACATAATCCCCTACAGTAACGTGTCCTGCCAATGTACTAGAGTTAGAGAAGATACAGTTATTTCCGATGATACAGTCATGTGCGATATGACTATAAGCCTGGATTAAACAATTTTCTCCAATCACTGTTTTATATCTATCTTTTGTACCTCTATTGATCGTTACACACTCGCGAATGGTTGTGTTATCACCGATTTCAACAGTAGTAATTTCACCTTCAAATTTTAAATCTTGTGGTTCAGCTGAAATAACGGCACCAGGAAAAATTTTACAATTTCTTCCGATACGCGCACCTTCCATGATGGTAACGTTAGAACCAATCCAAGTTCCCTCACCGATTTCCACATTATTATGAATCGTAGTAAATGGCTCTATTACGACATTTCTAGCTATTTTTGCTCCTGGATGAACATAGGCTAAAGGCTGATTCATACTATTTATATTTAATTTTTAACTTTTGATATTTGAGCCATCAGCTCAGCCTCAGCTACTAATTTACCATTAGCATAGGCATAACCTTGCATATGACATATTCCTCGACGGATAGGCGTAATTAATTCTAATTTAAACACCAAGGTATCACCAGGTGCTACTTTGTTTTTAAACTTGACATTGTCCATTTTCATAAAATAGGTCAAGTAATTTTCTGGATCTGGAACCGTACTCAAGATCAGGATACCACCTGATTGTGCCATAGCTTCACAAATCAATACCCCTGGCATAACAGGAGCACCTGGGAAATGTCCAACAAAGAAAGACTCATTCATGGTTACATTTTTCAATCCTACCACGTGATTTTCGGACATTTCTAAGATTTTATCCACTAATAAGAAAGGCGGTCTATGGGGTAAAAACTCCATAATCTTCACAATATCCATCAACGGTTCTTTATGTAGGTCATACGTAGGAACTTGATTTCGTTTTTCGTTGCGGATAATTTTGGACATTTTCTTTGCGAATCCCGTATTTATTGCGTGTCCTGGTTTGTTTGCGATTACCTTTCCTCGAATACGAGTACCGATTAAGGCCAAATCACCAATTACGTCTAACAATTTATGTCTAGCGGCTTCGTTTGGATAGTGAAGCGTCAGATTATCTAAAACACCATTGGGTTTTACGCTGATTTCATCTTTACCAAAAGCCTTTTTTAAATGCCCCATTGTTTCTGGAGATATTTCTTTATCCACATAAACAATAGCGTTATTTAAGTCTCCGCCCTTAATTAGTCCATTGGCTAACAAGGCTTCTAATTCGTGTAAGAAACTAAATGTACGCGCTTCAGAGATCTCTACCTTAAAGTCATTTAGGTCTTTTAACGTAGCGTTTTGTGTTCCCAAAACCTTTGTTCCAAAGTCAACCATAGCGGTAACTTGGTAACTATCTGCTGGCATTACGATGATTTCACTACCTGTTGCTTCATCAACATAAGAGATTACTTCTTTGACGATGTATTCATCTCTTTCTGCGTCTTGTTCAACAATACCTGCTTTTTCAACAGCTTCAACAAAATACTTGGAAGATCCATCCATAATAGGTGGTTCAGATGCATTTAACTCGACAATTACGTTATCAAGATCGCACCCCACAAAAGCTGCAAGTACATGTTCCGTTGTTTGCACGCGTACGCCCTTTTTTTCTAGGTTTGTACCGCGCTGTGTATTAACAACATAGTTTGCATCTGCTTCAATCACAGGATGCCCTTCTAAATCCACTCTAACAAAAGTAAACCCATTGTTAATTGGCGCAGGTTTTAATGTCATAACAACATTTTGTCCTGTATGTAGTCCAACTCCTTCTAAGGTAACTTCACTTTGGATGGTTTTTTGCTTAACCATAATAAAATCTTTTTGTATTTCGATAGGTTATTATTTTCCGTTTTTTAGCTCTTCTAGGTCATCTACGATTTTCGGTAGGTTTCTAAAGTGGCTGTAAGATTTTAAGAAATCCGTATGTCCGATCGCTGGAGAACCTTGTACGGCAATATTGGATTCTAAATTCTTTGTTACGCCTGATTGGGCTTGTATCTTAACATTGTCGCCAATAGTCAGGTGACCTACTATACCAACTTGTCCACCGATCATGCAGTTTTTGCCAATTTTCGTTGACCCTGCTACACCTGTTTGAGAAGCAATAACTGTATTCTCACCAATTTCCACATTATGTGCAATTTGGATTTGGTTGTCTAATTTAACACCTTTTCGGATAATAGTTGATCCCAAGGTCGCGCGATCAATTGTTGTTGCGGCACCGATTTCGACGTTATCTTCTATGATTACATTTCCAATTTGCGGCACTTTACTATAGGTTCCATCGCCATTAGGGGCAAAACCGAAGCCATCCGATCCGATAATCGTACCCGCATGCAAGGTACAGCCTGCTCCGATGATCGATTCAGAATATACGCGAACACCTGCAAAAAGCACGGTATTATCACCGATTACCACGTTATCACCGATAAAAGTATTGGGGTAAATTTTTACATTATCTCCAATCTTGGTATTTTTCCCTACATAACAAAAGCTACCTAGATACAAATCTGTACCATATGTAGCTCCTTCAGAAATCACACTAGGTTGTTCGATTCCCGACTTCATTAATTTGACTTGATTGTAGTATTCCAAGAGTTTGGAAAAGGCTTTATACGCATCATCAACTTTAATTAATGTTGCCTCCACTTTATGCTCGGGTTCAAACGTTTTGTTCACAATGACAACCGATGCCTTGGTCGTATATATATGGTGGACGTATTTAGGGTTAGCTAAAAAAGAGATGGCGCCTTTTGCTCCTTCTTCAATCTTGGCTAAGGTAGATACCTCTTCTTGAGGATTCCCTACAACTTCTCCTCCTAATACTGACGCTATTTGTTCTGCTGTTATTTTCATTACCGCAAAAATATAAAATATAATTGAAAATTAACTTTCAAAAACGAATTTTGGGTAACAAACGAAATGCTTTGTTACCGGTTTGGTTAATGCTTTGAGATTTAATTGATCTGAAACAGACAAAACATCTGCAACTTGTCCATCTTTTCTCACTATCATAATCGGTTCTTTATCTTTGCTATAAGCCTGATTCTTAACCTTTCCTTTAAACACAAAGTAGCTAGCTAATTCAGCAGATAGCTTATATTTTAGCTGAACGTCTTCTAATCGTTCTTTTAGCTTTTCTTGCACTAATTTCTTATCCTCTAGTATTTCGATGCGCAACAATTTTCGGTTGACAATCATCTTGCTCAATTGAGACAAGACAAAATCATCGTGAAACTGCCATTCCTTTAAAGCGCTAACAATATCGGAATCATCTAGTAAAGCAAATTGTTCTAAGGCGGTTTGCTCAAAATCGTCAAAAACACCTTGGTGTTCCAGAAAAAACAAAAGGGCACTACTACCCCATATTTTTTTTCCTTTACTAACGAGTTCTTTAGCTCTTTTTAGGATACGCACAAGAATTAATTCAGCACAAACGCTTGTTTTGTGCAAGTAAGCTTGCCAATACATTAAACGACGTCCCACCAAAAACATCTCTACCGAATAGATTCCCTTTTCCTCTACAACCAATTGGTCATCCACGACGTTTAGCATTTGAATTAATCGTTCAGAGTTGATATCTCCTTCTGCTACACCGCTGTAGAAACTATCTCGTTTTAAATAGTCCATACGATCCATGTCCAACTGACTTGAAATCAATTGCAACATAAATTGGCGATGATATTCTCCTTTGAAAATTTGAATAGCTAGGTCTAGTTTTCCCTTAAACGCTTTATTGAGTTGGTGCATAAAATAAAGGGAAATGGCTTCGTGATGTACGCCCTCCACAATACTTTCTTCCATCGCATGTGAAAAAGGACCATGCCCTATATCGTGTAGCAAGATAGCTACATATAGTGCTGTTTCTTCCTCCTCCGAAATAGCGATGCTTTTAAAGCGAAGTACTTGGACTGCTTTTTGCATGAGATGCATACACCCTAATGCATGGTGAAATCGCGTATGATGAGCTCCGGGATAGACTAAATAAGAAACCCCCATTTGAGAAATCCTCCTTAATCTTTGAAAATAAGGATGCTCGATCAAATCATAAACGAATGAATTGGGAATAGAAATAAATCCATAAATAGGATCATTCAGTATTTTTAATTTATTACTTGTAATCAACGATGATAAATTATTTTGTACTAGGTGAAACAAAGATAGCAATATAATAAAAAGCTACATCTCTTTTTCAAAAAAAGATGTAGCTTTTATATCAACGGTTTTAAAAATGCGAGATTATTCTTCTAAATCGATTTGAAAACTCCCTAAAAACGCAATAGTTTTTTCAATATCATAATGCAAAATGCGGTCTTCTGATACAAAAGGCACTTCTTGTCGATATGATTTAACAAATGATTCGATAAAATCACTTGATTTAGCTGGACGTCTAAATTCTAAAGCTTGAGCAGCATTCAACAACTCAATAGCCAAAATACGCTCTAAGTTATCGATAATACGCAGTGTTTTAGTTGCACCATTGGCTCCCATGCTCACGTGATCTTCTTGTCCATTACTAGACACAATACTATCTGTACTTGTTGGATTCGCCAAGTGCTTATTTTGACTAACGATACTTGCTGCTGTGTATTGCGGGATCATAAAACCTGAGTTCAGACCTGGATTTGACACTAAGAAAGCAGGCAATGCTCTCAAACCAGAGATCAACTGATAGGTACGTCTTTCTGAGATGTTCCCCAATTCGGCTAAAGCGATTCCTAAAAAGTCGAAAGCCAACGCCAAAGGCTGTCCGTGGAAATTTCCTCCAGACACCACTAGATCTTCTTTGTAGAAGACATTGGGATTATCGGTCACAGAATTGATTTCTGTTTTGAATACTTTGCTTACATACTCAATCGCATCTTTTGACGCACCGTGTACTTGCGGAATACATCTAAAAGAATAAGGATCTTGTACGTGTTCTTTATGACGGCCAATTAACTCAGAACCCTCTAGCACTTCAGTAAAGAAAGCAGCCGTTTCAATTTGTCCGCGGTGCGGTCTTACATGGTGAATCAACTCATTAAATGGCTCGATTCTTCCATCAAACCCCTCCAAAGATACTGCCCCAATTAAATCTGCTAAATAAGACATTTTCTTTGCTTTTATCAACACATAACATCCGTATGCGCTCATAAATTGCGTTCCGTTCAACAAGGCTAAACCTTCTTTTGATTTTAGCTGTATTGGCGCCCATCCCATTTTCTCCAACACCTTGCTTGCCGGTTGTCTAAATCCTTCGTACATCACTTCACCCTCTCCAATTAACGGCAACGTTAAGTGTGCTAAAGGCGCTAAATCTCCAGATGCACCTAATGAACCTTGGGTGTATACTACTGGTAAAATGTCGTGATTAAAGAAATCCACTAAGCGCTCTACGGTTTCTAATTGAACCCCAGAGTTTCCGTAACTCAATGATTTTACCTTCAACAACAACATGATTTTCACAATCTCATCTGGAACAATTTCTCCTGTTCCACAAGCGTGAGATTTCATTAGATTCTCTTGTAACTTCGTTAGATCACTGTCGTTAATTTTTACATTGCACAATGACCCAAATCCCGTATTGATTCCATAAATTGGATCTTTATGCGTTTCCATTTTATTGTCCAAATAAGCACGACAATTGACAATATTAGCACGAGCCTCTTCTGAGATATCCAACTTTTGGTTTTGGGTAATAATCTCATTTAACTTCTCAATTGTAAATACATCTGAACTTATATAATGTACTGTTTCCATAATTTTATTGGCTATATTCTTTTATTTATTATCTAGTAAACACGATTTGGGTTGCTGTAGACTCCTCTTCACTCCAGGCATATCCGTCGAGATTAAACTTTTTCAACCCTTCCAAATCTTTAATATCGTTATCTATGATATAACGCACCATCATACCCCTAGCTTTTTTTGCGTAAAAACTAATAACCTTCAGCTTGCCATCTCTCAATTCTTTAAATTCAGGTACGATCAGCTTCGCTTTTAATTTCTTTTGGTCAATAGCACTAAAGTATTCGTTACTGGCTAAATTAACCAACAACTCCCCTTCTTTCATTTCTTTATTGAGGTAATCGACGAGAATAGGTTTCCAAAAAGCGTATAGATTTGCTTTATCGCCAACCGGCATTTTTGTTCCCATTTCTAATCGATAGGGTTCTATTTCGTCAAAAGGGCGTAAAATACCGTATAAACCAGACAAGATACGCAGTGTATTTTGGAGGCGTTCCATTTTATCCTCCTTTAAAGTATAAGCATCAAGACCAACATATACATCTCCGCTAAAAGCGAATACGGCTTGTTTAAAATCCGCTTCGTTCTTTTTGTTTTTCTTATAACTTCTCGACTGGTTTCTTTGCCAATTCAAGTCTGCAAGATTAGCTGAAATTTTCATCAATTCCATCAATTCAGCAGGTGTTTTCTCTTTTAATACGGCATTGATAAGCTTACTTTCTTTACTAAATAAAGGTTCTGTGGTAGCTGTAAAAGGTACTTCTGTAGTATAATCCAAGCTCTTGGCAGGTGACACAACAATCTTCATCTTCTTTTTTTTTCAAATATAAGTATTCTTCCCTTAATCTTCTTTCAATCCCCAAATCTTTCGCCAAATAGATTTCAACAACTTCACTCCGTCTCTTTTGTCTTTCTCAACTTCTTTTACTCTCAATTCGCCCTCTTCATCTATATAGAATTTATAACTAAATGCAAATTGCACCTCGTCTCCTTGCTCGCGCAGCACACCAAAGCGCAGATCATTAAAGTAAAAATCGTTGTTTTTTTCAGTAAACGTATAATAACCTTCTGAGATATGAACTAATCGCATAATAAGATCGTGTTTTTCAAGTCCTCCGATCAAGTGATGATTTTTAGGATAGGTTTGAAACACAATAGGTTCTTCGCTAAAAAAAGAATATTCTCCAATGAGGAAAGCGTCATCAGTTTCAACAATAGCAGTCCACAAGATAGTATTTAGCGCAGTAGGTTTTACAGACATGGCTTTATACGAGGTATGTTGTTGATCTAGGGCTTCGGTAAAACTATAAAAGGCAAGCGCTTTTAGTAGCAGAGTAAGGCCCAAATAGGCGCTGCTGCAATAGAGTCCCCAACGATTGAGACGCATTCGTCTATCGAGGTCTATTTTTTCTCTCATGGACCAGAGTAGAAAAAAGGCAAAAGGCAGGGTATACAGAGGATCAACAACGAAGATTGATTTAAAGGCAAAAGGATACTCCATAGGCCAAAGTACGCGAGTACCCCAGGTTGTAAAGACATCCAATAAAGCGTGAGTAAAAAGCCCCCAAAAGAAGAACCAACAGCTCTCTTCATAGGTTACTCCCCGTTTTTTTTCCAATGCGTAAAGCAGGTAACCGAAAAAGAAAGCGCCAAAGATGGCGAATAAAATAGAGTGAGTAAGACCACGATGAAACTCCAGCGCACTGATAGGATCAGTAAAAAACACAGCTAAGACGTCCAGATCTGGAATCGTTCCAGCTATAGCGCCGTAGAGAACAGCTTTGTTTTTTAACTTTCTCCCTAATAAAGCGTTCCCAACTGCTCCCCCTAAGACAATTTGAGTTAACGAATCCATTTTTTTTAAATATATCAGCAACGAATATAAAAAAAAACTGCACAAAGGCAGTTTTTTATTCATTTGCTTTTTTAAAAAAATTGATTATAATTCTTTAAAAATTGTATGCATTAATCGTTTTTTATCGTTGATACTCTCTTCTAGAGAAATCATTGATTCTGTTCTGTATACACCATCGATATCGTCAATCATGTAGATTACCTCTTTAGCATGACGTGTGTTTTTCGCTCTAATTTTACAGAATACGTTGAACTTACCAGTTGTTACGTGAGCCACTGTCACGTATGGAATTTCATTAATACGCTCTAAAACGAATTTAGTTTGAGAGGTATTATGTAAAAATATTCCGATATACGCAATGAATGCATAACCTAATTTTTCATAATCTAATGTTAATGACGAACCTTGGATAATTCCAGCGTCTTCCATTTTCTTCACACGTACGTGAACTGTACCTGCTGAAATTAATAATTTCTTAGCGATATCTGTAAAAGGCACTCTCGTATTATCGATCAGCATATCTAAGATCTGGTGGTCGATTTCATCTAAACGAAACTTACTCATAAATCAATTATTTATGTTAATTCTAAATCTATATTTCAGTACAATAATAATAAAAAAAAATCTTATTTATTCAAAAAATAGCAATTTTATCTATTTTTTTAATAAATAATTAACCTCTTCAACTGATAACGCTACAACATCCTCAAAATTCTGCTCCAAAATATCGTCCGTTTGTTCAAATAAAGATTTTAACTGACACTCCTTTTCTATTAAAGTATGCACAAATTTACTTTCTTTTTCATCAATATGCACAATAATGGGGCAAAATTTAACATTTCCCTCCGATAATATCTCTTTATATTGAATTTTCAGTATAAATTTTCTTGTAGAAGAGGCGTTTACGACACTTCGCAATTCGACATCGTTAAAGCTCTTTGTATTCTCAGGAAGAGAAAAATAGCTTTGCATTGAGTAGGTACTATAGGTATGATTTGCGATAGTATGTAGAGCACGCAAGAGACTGATACAAGTTAGTTCACGTGTATTTTCGCGCTGGTAATCTGTACCTAAATGTCCTGCCTCTATTAATATAGTAGGAATCCCCATTGCTTGTGCATAGTCACCAATACAGTTCCTATTAAAGGAATCATCAAATCGACCTACGTGTCCTGGGGCTACTTTTTGAACCGCTTCATTCATCGCCTCGATGATCTGTATAGCCCTTTTTCGCGTCTCATTAATTGTTCGTTCTTCATTAAAAGCAGGCGCTAAAAATGAAATTGCCGCCGCTTTACCTGTGTCACCTACACCAAAAATACTGCGTTGGTCGTGTAAATTAAAGGCGAAGTCAGGTTGAATTTCCTCTAACATACGACGCAATACTTTACTTTCAGGTTGAGTCAACTCCACGGAATCTCGATTCAAATCAACTTGATTTGCATTGGCTCTTGTGTAGTAAAAAGCACCATCAGGATTTAAAATTGGCAGGATCGTCAGCGTGAATTTCGCTTGCCAATCGGTCACTTCTTCTGCTGTTAATTCGTTGAGATAATGCAGCAAATCCAACACGGCTTTTGTCGTAGTCGATTCATTTCCGTGCATCTGAGACCACATCAAAATTTTAGTTTTTCCACAGCCAAACTCAACTGAAAATATAGGGCGATTTTCAACTGATTTCCCGACTACCTCAATCTTAAAGTAATGCTTTAAGTTGGTTAAGAATTGTTCTATTTTTTCGTTGGTTATATACCTGCCTTTACAGGTCTTAACCTGATAAGTCTTTGCTAGGTGTTGTTCGTTCATTTTATCCCTTTGTTTACAATATTACAAATGTAAACATTTCATTTTTTACAAATGTAAACATTGAAATGTTTTTTCTGTTTTACATTTGTCAACAAAATTTACCCTTTCCCAACAAAGGAACACTAGAAGATTTAACAAATAAATTAAAATAAATATTATCCACTAATTATCAATCGGTTAAATAACTTTACTTAAACATATAATACAACATTATGTTCTTTTTTTAATTGTGTACACATTTGTTAATTCATTTTTTTAATTACATTTGTAAACCATTTAATTTAAAAATACACATTTGTATCCATGGAGAATTTTGTAAACAGATTGGAATTTTTATTAGAGCATTACGAACTATCTGCCTCTGCATTTGCAGATAAAATTGGCGTTCAGCGCTCGAGTTTATCTCATATTCTATCAGGTCGAAACAAGGCGAGTTTGGATTTTATTTTGAAGATAAACGACGCTTTTCCAGCCCTACATATCGAATGGTTAATTAAGGGAAATGGCACCTTTTCTGGGGAAGAAAAAAAGGAAGTTTCTCCTCTTACATCGGCGGATTTATTTTCGGAAGAAGTGCAAAATAAAGTCGACACTCCCCCTCTATCCACACCTGTAATCGAGAGTAAAAAAGAAACAAATTCAACGAGAAGTATACCCGATTTTTTTACTTCTTCAGACATAGAACAAATTGTTGTTTTTTACAAAGACGGCACTTTTACAACTTATAAACCTCGATAGAAAAAACACCATAAGCTAAACATATTTTTAGCATACACTATTTAGTTATATACTTATATGTAAATAAATATTTTACTACATAACGAAAATATAATTAAGAGTAGACTAAAAAATATATCTGTTTGCTCTAATTTTTCTCTTCTAATTTTTCTCTTCTAATTTTTCTCTTCTAATTTTTCTCTTCTGATTTTTCTCTTCTGATTTTTCTCTTCTGATTTTTCTCTTCTGATTTTTCTCTTCTGATTTTTCTCTTCTGATTTTTCTCTTCTGATTTTTCTCTTCTGATTTTTCTCTTCTGATTTTT
>NZ_JACHTD010000006.1 GCF_014145665.1 Myroides sp. NP-2
TTTCTACTGCTTTTCTATGAACGTCTGCTTGTTTAATGCGGATGCAAAAGTAGTACCTTTTTCACCACTTCCAAATTATTTGTTGCTTTTTTTTCAGTGAAATTCCACTTTTATTCACAACTCATTATTATAACGCACGTTAGATCGAAAAGTTTTTTTTGTAGGTTGCGCGGTTCGCTCGTTGCTCGTCGCTCGTCGCTCGTTGTAAAGCACAATTATCTTACAAAAGAAGAAACTAAACAAACCGTGCAAATCGTAGCGTAGCGAAAATCGTAACGAAGTGAAGATTCATCGAATACCAAAACCAATATAGACTAGGTGAGATAAACCGCACAGATTTTGTTGCTCTTTGCTCTTTGCTCTTTGCTCTTCGTTCTTCGTTCGATGCTCGTTGTAAAGCCCAATTATCTTACAAATGAAGAAACTAAACAAACCGTGCAAACCGCGCAAAGAACAAATCGTAGATTCATCGAACACCAAAACAATTGTAAACTAGGTGAGATAAACCGTGCAAAGAACAAATCGAAAATCGTAACGAAGTGAAGATTCATCGAACACCAAAACAAAATATGAACTAAGTGAGATAAAAGCCAAACAACAAAAAAGACCAACCTAATAATATATGTCTATCTTTGGTTTCATCTATTTTAAACATTAAATATTATGTATGTGAAAAAAGCAATTCTTGGAACCTTAACGGGTGTTTCTTTATTTAGTGTCTCATGCAAACAAAATCCGGATCAAATGGAAGCAGCTACAAATTGGGATGAAAATAATTCCTTTTATACAGAAAGTACGTTACCTTATCAAACAGCAGACTTTGAAAAGATAAAAAACAAAGATTTCAAACCGGCTATTTTAGAAGGAATGCGTCGCCAGGTAGAAGCGATCGATAAAATCACAGCCAACACAGAAGCGCCAACTTTTGAAAACACTTTAGTTGAGTTAGAAAAGTCAAGTGCTTTATTGGATCGCGTAAGTGCTGTCTTCCATATATTGGTTGGAGCCCATACAAATGATGAGATTAAAGCCATTAACCAAGAGCTATCTCCTAAATTTGCTGCCCACCGCGATGGGATCTACCTAAATGATGCTCTTTTTCAAAAAGTAAAACAGCTTCATGATCAGCAAGCATCGCTGGGTTTAACGAATGAACAAACACGTTTATTGGAGGTATACTATCAGGAATTCGTACGTTCAGGGGCAAATTTAAAACCTGAACAGAAGGAAACGCTAAAAGCTATCAATCAAGAATTGGCTACGTTAACAACTACCTTTGGCGATCAGCTCCTAGCGGCAACAAAAGCAGGAAGCGTAGTTTTTACACAAGATGAGTTGGACGGACTTTCGTCTTCTGAAATGGAAGCCTTCAAACAAGCAGATGGAACTTATGCTATCCCTTTAAACAATACTACACAACAACCGATTGCTGCTACTTTAAACAAAAAAGAATCGCGCCAAAAATTATTTGAAGCAGGTTGGAGTCGCACAGAACAAGGTGATGATAACGATACAAGAGCAACATTACTAGCGATTGCGAAGAAAAGAGCTGAAAAAGCAGAATTATTAGGTTATAAAAACTATGCTGAGTGGAGTTTACAAGGAAGTATGGCCAATAAACCCGAACAAGCTAAAAAATTAATGGACCAATTAAGTCCTTATGCAGTGGGTGCTGCGACACAAGAAGCAAAGGAAATTCAAGACCTTATTAATCAAGAGGCCGATCCTTTTACTTTAACTGCTGCTGATTGGGATTATTATGCAGAAAAAATCAGAGAACAAAAATACGCGTTGAACCTAAATGATGTAAAACCGTATTTTGAAATGAATGCTGTATTAGAAAAAGGCGTTTTCTATATGGCACAAAAACTATATGGTATTACCTTCGAGGAGCGCAAAGACATCCCTGTATGGCAGGAAGATGTTCGCGTATTTGAAATTTTCAACGAAGACAAAAGCCCGATTGGTTTATTTTACGTTGACTTTTACGCACGTGAATCAAAACGCGGAGGTGCTTGGATGGGCAATCTAGTTACCCAATCCAAATTATTAAACCAAGCGCCTGTCGTATACAATGTGTGCAATTACCAAAAGCCAGCAGCGGGTCAACCAACACTATTATCACCTGATGAAGTAATTACTATGTTCCATGAGTTTGGACATGGATTACACGGATTCTTCTCTGATGTAACTTATCCTACTTTGGCAGGAACAAGTGTTTCCCGCGACTTCGTAGAATTGCCTTCTCAGTTTCACGAGCATTTTGCCTTTTTACCTGAAGTATTGACCAACTATGCAAAACACTATGAAACAGGTGAGGTAATACCTGCTAGTTTAATCGAAAAAATGAAAGCAGCACAAAACTTTAATATTGGCTATGGTTTAACTGAAATTTTAAGTGCCTCTTTATTAGATATGGAATGGCACACGATTTCTTCGACGACAGCGATTAAAGATGTCGCTACATTCGAAAAAGAAGCCTTAGCAAAATATGGTATTGATTTAGCGACTGTACCACCTAGATATCGCTCTTCTTTCTTCAACCATGTATTTGGCGGTGGGTATGCAGCAGGGTACTATTCGTACACTTGGGCAGAAACACTAGACAATGATGCATTCCAATGGCTCGTAGAAAATGGAGGAATGACCCGTGAAAATGGAGAAATCTTTAGAGCGAAAATTTTATCCAAAGGAAATACAAAACCCTCAGATGAAATGTACCGCGAATTTAGAGGAAAAGACGCAACCATTGATGCTTATTTAAAGATGAAAGGGTTTGATCAACAGAACACATTTAAAAAAGACAATAAATTAGATGCAAAAATCTAATCCACAAAAAAAGGTCAGCGTTGTGTACGCTGACCTTTTTTTATTCATTCACTTCTTTGAAACTAGTAATCATTCGCTCCATTTTTTCTTTATTCTCCTCTTTTCTTTTCTTTAATGTCCAAGTCAATACTTGATAGTAATCGTCTTTTCCCTCAAAGGCAGCAAAAGTATAATAAACGTCTAAACCAGAAACAGTAGCTGTAAAATCAACACGTTTCCCTTTTAACCCATTAATTGTGTTAGCTGTAAATACGAGTTTATTTGGTTCAATATTCGTTAAAGTTGAAGTCAAAAGATCCAACGTTCCTTGAGCAAACAAGTCTAATGTTTTTTCATCGCCTTCTACATTTGTCTCGGCTTGCTCAAACATCGCTTTAATTGCTGCTTTGTTTTCATTGAGCACAATAAAATACAATTCTTCATTGGCATTTTGCAACTGAAAACTCGCTGCACTATTCAGGTGTTTAGTCTTCTGCATTGTTGAAGGTGCATCAATACTAAATTTACCTGGATACCCCATTTCAGTATAGGAACTTTTATTGCTACAAGCGGTTAGTAGAATTAATAGAAGTAACATACTCCCTATTCTCTTTATCATACTATTTGAATTTAGAAAACAAAAATACACAGAAAATTAATTACGCGCCAAATCGTTCATCACTTCAGCAAATAATTGCATGCTGTACTTGCGCTTGTCGTAATCATAGATTGGTGTGGTGATCATCAATTCATCTACTTCAAGCACTTCACAAAAGCGATTGAGTTCAGGCAACAGCTCCTCTTTCGTTCCGATGAAAGAACAAGCCGTCATATTGTAAACAGCAGCTTCTTCTTGTACAGTCCAGATTCCCTGCATCGATTCGATAGGTGGTTGCAATGGTTTTCTGTCATTTCGAATAATTCCCAAAAACATGCGGTAAAATGAGGTGGCTAATCGTTCGGCTTCATGGTTAGAATCCGCCAGTATTGCATTGACACAAGGCATGAAATAGGGTTCGTCTAATTGAGCAGACGCTTTGAAATTATTTCGATATATTTTTCCTGCCATCTGAATTTGATCAGGAGCAAAATGGCTAGCAAAAGCATAAGGTAATCCCAACTCCGCGGCCAAATAAGCGCTATCTGTACTCGAGCCCAAAATCCAAAAGGGGATATCCAATCCTTCACCTGGGAAAGCTCTTACTTTTGCGGTTGCATTAGAGGAACTAAGAAAGGTTTTTAATTCTTGTATTTGCTGCGGAAAGAAATTCGCGCTCATCGTATCATTTCTCCTCAAAGCCATTGCAGTTACTTGATCTGTACCTGGTGCTCTTCCCAATCCCAAATCAATCCGATTGGGATATAAAGATTCTAATGTTCCGAATTGTTCCGCAATTACTAAAGGAGGGTGGTTAGGCAACATAATTCCGCCAGAGCCTACGCGTATTTTTTCTGTTCCACCGGCGACATATCCAATTAAAACAGCAGTAGCTGAACTTGCAATATGAGGCATATTGTGGTGTTCGGCTAACCAAAAACGTTGATAGTTCAGCTTTTCAGCATGTTGTGCAGTCGCTAATACGTTGTTTAACGTCTCTTTCGTCGATTTATCTGCCCCTATGACAGCTAAATCTAAGAAAGAAAAGGGTATATTTTTTTTCATACTACTTACTCTTGTAAAAAATTATTGCAAGCTATTAAGGTAATACTTATAAAAAAGAAACGCTAACCCTATAGAAATAGTTTAACATATTCAGGTCGTCCCTGGAATACCTCTAACTAAAAAACCCATTCACATTGGAATGGGTATACTATTTTATCGGATGGTAATTGTACAGTTTGACAAATCGTCGATGATGGCTAAAGACTCCACGCGAACTCCTTTTTCTTCTAGTAGCGTTCGACCTTGTTGGAAGGCTTTTTCAATGATGAATCCCATCCCAACCAAAGTAGCACCTGATTGCTCAATAAGATCTAATACTCCTACTGCAGCATTTCCATAGGCCAAAAAATCATCAACAAATAGTACATTATCTTCAGGGGTTAGGAAATCATTACTGATCACGACATCATAAGTTCTGTCTTTTGTGAACGAATGGATCTGTGTGTGCAACATATTTTCCATGGTAGATGGCTTCTTTTTCTTTGCGAAGACCACGGGAAGATTGAGCAAATAGCCCGTCATAATTGCAGGTGCAATTCCACTAGCTTCAATAGTCATAATCTTATTGACATTAGTAGCTGCAAATCGGCGTACAAACTCTACGCCAATGGATTTCATTAAAACTGGATCCATTTGATGATTGATAAAGCTATCTACTTTTAAAATTCCTCCTTCAAAACATCGTCCATCTTGAAGAATACGCTGACGTAATAATTCCATTTTTCTTGTGTGTTGTCTATGAATAAATAAAGGAGATTGTATCAAATCTCCTTTGGGTAATATCGATGCGAAGTTAAATAATCTCCATGCGTTTACAAAATTCACAAACGCATTCTTTTAAAACAAGAACAATTCGTTTTCTTCTCTCTTGTTATTTTTTGCCTCTTAGTACAACAAAGGGGCGAATCACTTTATTTCCTAATTTATCCAGGGTATTCTCGATGTATTGCCAACGCTCAACATGGCTATATCCTATATTAGTCATAATGCGAATCAACCATTCTGTCCTGTAAAAATGAAAAATATCTTCATTGGCAAATGGTTGCTGCTGCGCAAAATCTTCTCTAATATAAGACAAAGCGATACTCCCACCTGGTTTCAATACGCGATAAATCTCGGTGAAATACTTGACTGGATCATTCCAAAAATAAACTGTATTGACTGAAAAACAATGATTAAAAACTTTATCAGGATAGGGAAGGATGTTTTCTTCTTGTGCCAGTGTCAAGTCAATTTGTTCCTGCGGCAAAGACTCTTTTACCTTAATTGCCATATCCAACATAAGCGCTGAAATTTCAATCCCCGAATAGTGAATATCTTTGGCTATAGAAAAAATATAAGGCAAGTGTTTTCCGCTTCCGAATCCAATTTCTAAAACAGTTTCGCTCTGATAAAGTTGCAAACGGTCTACTGTTTTGTAAATCATATTGCTATTTGATTTAAACATTACTTCCGCCAACTCCTCTCCTGCTTCTCCTGACGGACATCGCAGCTGATTTGCCACCTCATTTAAATCTAAATTACTCATTCCTTTTAATTTTGTTCAAAGATAGCTATTTAGAATGAGTCCACATAATATTCTATTCGTTTATTTTCATTTCCTTAGCTAAAAAAGTACAAACGAAAAACCCCGAAATGCGATTTCGGGGTTTTCCTAACAAAAATAAACTAACAACTCAATAAAGAACAAATACAAAAAGCTATTTGCCATTCGATTGAATTCAACATATAGAGTGCGACAACTAATCTCTATATAATCTTCTATATTTTTTATCTCAACAAGGCGTATTCGAACTTCGGATATCCGCGGTCTCCTGCTGCATTGAAGAAATCTAACATTCTCATTTTATAATAATTTCCTTTGGCGTCTTTGATTACGTAGAAAACGTCTTTGTACAAAATTTTAGCATTTGCGACCTCTCTCCATGTTCCACCAATAGTAGAAAAGTCTTCAGACAATTTACTTTCTTCAACGCTTTGTAGATTGTACGCCTTGAAAAAGGTCTTATCGCCTTTTGGAATTTCAACTTTGTATGCTTTTACTCCGCCATATCTATTTTGCAAGATAAAATCTGAGTAGCCATAAGATCCTTTTGGGTCACCGGCTTGATCTACTTTATTTGTAAATACAGTAAAGTTAAGATCCCATTTTGTTTTACTCGGTTCAACGGATACGATTCCATTGCTATTAAAGCTAAAGAACGTAAAGTTAAAACCAGGTGTTTTAGGAATGAGTACCTCTTTGTGTGTGCTTTCATTTAAGTCTGCGTATTGCAATAGGTAGCCTCCTTGACGTTTTAGGATGCGCAATTTTTTCCAACCGCGTTCTTTTCCTGTTACTTCTACTGAACCTGGCTCAACATTTCCTGTTCCTGGTTCAAATCCTAAATTGACTAAATAGATTTTATTATCTGCATCGACATCGGATATACGGTGAATTGCAGTAATATCAGGATCTCCAGAAGGATCGTCAATATACTCTAAGTTAGCCGGGTCAAAAGTTCCGATTTTAACCAGTCCTTTCATTGTTTGGATGGTAGCATCTTCACGAACTTCATCAATATTTTTAGCTCCTTTTATAATTCCAGCAGCCATATACACTGATCCGTTTAGACGAACTCTGAACTCACTTCCACTGTCAAAGGCTAAATCCCAAGAGGTACGCTTCACTTCATACATGGCTTTTCCTCCTAAATCGACATAGACTTGATTGGGTTGGGTTGGACCACCTACATTTGGTGTTAAAATTCCACCCAAAGAAGTATCAAAACTAATCATCATAACATTGTACCCTTGAATTTTTGGCGTTTTAGCCTCATAATTCACTTTGGCAATATTAAACTGTATCGTTTTATCCATTCGATCATACGGGAAAATTAAATTTTCAAACGTAAAAGTCGAACTCTTGGTTCCCTTTACGATAGGCACAATTAATTTATCTCCGGCTGCGGCAGGTTGCGTTGAGAAATCTACCCCATAAATTGCTTTACTTGGGATTATCTGAATTTCAATGCTTCCATCCCCTTGTGCAATTTCAGAAAAAACAAGTTCAATCTCTCTTGTAGTTTCAATTTCTCTATATGGAATAGAGGGATCGTCAAAAGCAACAATAAAATCGCGGACATCATTATTTCCATTATTAGAATCTTTCTCACATGAACTGAAAAAAACGAGTGCAACAATTGCAATAACAAGTTTTCCTAATCTAAAATTCTTCATAATTAAAAGCCTAATTTATATTGTAATTTAATAAAGACACTGGTTCCATATCCAATTGGATTTGAAGTAGCCCCAGCTGAATGTCCTGTTCCTCCACTTGTAGTTGAACGGATGTCTTTAATGTCAAATAAGTTTCTCACTCCAACAGTTGCGTGCAACATATTTTTAAAGAACGGTTGTCTAACTGTAATGTCTAACCAAGAATAACTTTCTTGTTTCCCTTTTACGTAGTACTCTCCAAATTCATCTGAACCTTTTTTGAAACGCTCTTCTTCTCCATTGAATTTATAGTATAAAGAAAAGTTTGTTCCTGTTTTTGGCAAGCGGTAATTGATATTAGCGGTCACCTCTGGCGTATACAAGAATTTATCGGTTCCCTTTGGTGCTTGATAAATTTCTTGAGATACTCCTGACATAGTAAAACCAAGACCAAAGTCGAACGAATTCCAACTCAACTGGCTTAAAAACGTCACCCCAATATTGCGGTATAAATCTGTATTTTCGTAAACAAATTTCAATCCGTCTGGATTTACTAATTCGATTAAATCAATTTTGTCTGAAACTTGTAAATAGCGTCCAGTTAAACTATTGCTTACTTCGATATTATCTCCTAAAGCAAAGGTTTTTTTAACGTTTAAGAACGCCGTTTTTCCCTTTTCAGGATTCAAATTTTCATTTCCTTGTAAATCGTGATTCACATCGACGAAATAAGTATATAATTCTTCGTAATTCGGCAAACGAGGGGAAGTTCCAATAGTTCCTCTAACTTCGTAATCACCTGGTAGTACGTATTTCAACACTAAGCTCAACGCGTGTTGACTGTCAAAGGTATTAGATGTCATCAAGCGATACCCCGGGCGTACCATTAATCGCGGCAAAACATTGATTTCAGAAGAAGCGTAAAAGTCATAACTTCCCAATGCTTTTTTCTGTGGATTTTCTGCTAACTGTTCTGACATAGCAGAATATCCGTTGGTATACGCTACTTCATATCCTACTTGAAACTTTGCCTTTTCGAGGTTTACAAACTCGCTAAACGTACCGCGAGAAAAGAACACCTCTCTACTTTCACTTTTAAATGAACTGCGATCGTATTTTTCGTCGTACATAATGCGATATCTGTACTTATCTGTTTCTCGCTCTTGTTTTTGATATGAGAACGATAAATCAAAACGAAATAAATCCTCTAATTTACCAGACGTATTTAATACGTTTGACCAACGTTTTGTATTGAGTATACGATCCGTTGCTACAGGATTGATTGTTTCGAAAATAGGATCTTCGTTAATACTAAACAGCTTCGCATAATCTTTCATACGTTCATCGAAGAACTCGAATTTATAATATACGCGATACGAATTCTTGTGGTAATTCAAAAACCCTTTGACGTTATTTTGATTTTTTGGCAACCATTCATGCCCCCTTTTATCTTCATCTCCAAAGTAGGTAAATCCTTTTCGGTCGTCATACCATCCTTTAAAATCACTGTGGATATAAGATAAACTGGCATATAAATTATCATTGATGTTGTGTCCCATGGTAATTCCTTGAACATGCTTTCCTTTATTCTTCCAGTCATATTCGTTTCCAACGGATTCCTCTTGTACAAACAAGTTGACATTCCAATCGTTGATATTGTTCTTTTTTGTGATAATATTAATGATTCCCGTTACTGCATTGGCCCCATAGTCAACTCCCATGGCTCCCTCAACAATTTCGATTTGTTCGATATCATCAAGGTTAATTTGGGTTAGGTCGGTATTGTTCCCGAATCCCTCGTCTGAGATCATGGGTACGTTATCAATTAAGATGGTAAAATACTGAGCGTCTAGACCAAACATTTTTACTGTTGAACGGCCCGTCCCTGCATTGGGAAGAATTGAAATATTCATTACTTGATTCAAAGCATCTGCTAAAGTAACCGCTCCTAAATTTTCAATGCGTTGTCTATTGATAACAGTTACGTTGTTGACAGCTTTGTTGATCGATTGAGGATTATATTGACCAGAAATCACAATTTCTTCCAATTTTCGCTCTGGTTCTTTGATCGTATCATTCGTTTGAGCAACTACGGAAGAACTCAACGTAAGTAAGGTCCCTGTTGCAAGCAGTAGTGAACGTTTCATTTATATGTAATGTCTTTTATTTAGATAGATTCTTAATTGCAAAGATAAATAAAATATATTATTTAAAATCAATTTAAATAATATATTTTTCATAAAAAAAGCGAAGTTAACTACTTCGCTTTTTGATCTATACGTATAACTACTAGTTTTTAGGTAAAAACACTTCTGCCATCATGCAGCGTGCACTTCCCCCACCACATGCTTCGATAGTATCTAAGCTACTGTGTAGTATTTTTGAATGCTTTTCTAGGGTTTTAATCTGTGCATCGGTCAAGCTGTTATAAGCTTGGGTAGACATGATTAAGTATTTTTCTTCGTTAGCTCCTAGAATTTGCAACATATTTCCTGCAAAATTATTCACTTGCTCTTCGGTAATCAACACTACTTCTTTACCCGATTGTTTTAGGTGATTTAAAACGATTTTTCGCTCTTGTTTATCGTCTATGGTATCCGCACAAATCACGGCAAATGTATCACCTAGACACATCATCACATTCGTGTGGTAAATGTTTTTGCGCTCGCCATTTACAGTTTGAAACGCTTCAAAGATAACGGGATTCATTTCGAAATCTTCACAAAACTCAATAACTAATCCCTCATCTGCACGTGGAGATAAAGCACAATAGGCAATTTCATTGGTGCGATCTAACAGCAAGTTTCCTGTTCCTTCCAAGAATAAATCATCTTCCTCTGCTGATGTATAGTCCCAAATATCGTTGATTACGAATCCTTGTTCTTCTAATATATCCAAGATATCTTCTCGTCTTTCCAATCTTCTGTTTTCTGCAAACATCGGATATAAAACCACTTCTCCTGATTCGTGGAAAGAAATCCAGTTATTAGGAAAAATACTATCTGGTGTATCGGGATCTAGGGTATCATCAACAACGGTAACATTCACTCCTACTGCACGCAATTTTTCTACAAAAGCATCAAATTCTTGTTGTGCTTTTGCATTCACCGTAGCAGGTGTTAAATTGTCTAATACCTTTTGGTAGTAATTGTTAACAGCTGTTTGCTCATTCATACGAAAAGCAACCGGGCGAATCATCAGAATATTATTTGTAATTTGTTTCATAGTATTCGAATTAATCTCGTATTAAAGGTAATGTGGAACAACGCAATAAGCCTTCTTGCTTGGCAATTTCGGCATACGGAATCTCTTCCACTGTTATATTGTGACTTCTCAACCAATTATTCAATCGCGTAAAGTTCTTTTCAGAGACTACTACGTCAGGTGCGATTGAGAATATGTTGGAGTTCATGTGATACATTTCTTCTCGTGTAATTTGGAATAGGTTTTCTTCTCCAAAGATGTCTACCAAGTAATTGTATTCGTTTTGGTCATAGAATCCTCCTTTATAGATTATCGCTTTGTCCAATCCTACAGGTTGAAAACAACAATCGAGGTGAAGTGCATTATCTCTAGGTTCTACTTTAGATTTGACCAAATCAAAGCTCTTAACTATCTTATTTGGAAATAATTCGCGAATAAAGGCAACGCCTAGTTCGTTGGTTCGAGCGGTAATATAGTTGCTGTAATCTGGTCGTTTATAAGAACCGATAAATAGGTGATCATTCCACAACATTACATCCCCGCCTTCGAAATGCATTTCCTCTGGTGCGGATATAATATCGTTGGGATTAATTTGGTCTAAAACGTAGTTAATAGCGGCTAGTTCTCTATCGCGATCGGGAAGTATATTGGCTTTGATAAATTTATTATCAATAACGAATCCGATATCTCGGGTAAAAATCTGGTTGTAGTCTTCAATAATTTCAGGTCGAAAAACCTGTACGTCGTATTTTTGAAAAACTTGATTAAACGCTTCCATTTCGTTAATCATATCTGCTTCTACAGGATACGTACCTGCTTTGATGTGCTCAAGCGATTTAGGATCGTAGGCTTCTTCTATTGTAGGTGTGGGTCCATTACTAACGGCAGTGCCTAGGACCACAGCCCGCAAGCGAGAGGTTTCATTCTTTACATTTAATTGTAACATAAACTGTCATTTTGTACAAATATAGTAAAACCTTTAATGTGTTTGTTTTTTTTGTGAAGTTTGTCAATCCTTGACAAAACATAGCTTAAACAAAAAAGGAGATGTTTATACATCTCCTTTTTGCTCTTATTTTCTTTCATTCATTGGAACGAAATCTCTCAACGGTTCTCCAACGTATAATTGACGTGGACGTCCGATTGGTTCTTTGTTAATTCTCATTTCTTTCCACTGAGCGATCCAACCTGGTAAGCGACCGATAGCAAACATTACGGTAAACATTTCTGTTGGGATACCCAATGCTCTATAGATAATTCCAGAGTAGAAATCTACGTTTGGATATAAGTGACGATCTACGAAGTACGGATCTTTTAATGCTGCTGCTTCTAATTGTTTAGCGATATCTAAAACAGGATCATCAACTCCTAATTTAGCTAACACTTCATCAGCTGCTTTTTTAATGATACGCGCTCTTGGATCGAAGTTTTTGTAAACGCGGTGACCGAATCCCATTAATCTAAATGGATCATCTTTGTCTTTTGCTTTGTTGATGTATTTTTCAACATCTCCACCGTCATTTTGAATAGCTTCTAACATTTCAAGTACAGCTTGGTTAGCACCACCGTGAAGTGGTCCCCAAAGTGCAGAAACACCCGCTGAAATAGACGCGAATAAACCTGCATGTGAAGAACCTACCATTCGTACAGTTGCAGTAGAACAGTTTTGTTCGTGATCTGCGTGTAGGATGAATAATTTATCAACCGCATTTTTAATGATTGGGTCGATTTCATATGGTTCAGTTGGCAAAGCAAACATCAAGTTCATGAAATTATCTACATAGCTTTTTGTATTGTTGTAGTAATTTAATGGATATCCTTTTGCTTTTCTATACGTCCAAGTTGCGATAACTAAGAACTTACTCATTGTTTTACAAACAGCTTCGTATAAGCTCTTCTCACAATCAGCATCGACAACTTTAGGATTAAAAGCCGTTAATGCACTAGTCAAAGAAGCTAAAACGCCCATTGGGTGTGCTGTTTTCGGGAAACCATCAATGATATTCTTCATTTCTTCGTTTACCAAAGAGTATTTGCGAATATCTTTTTCAAATTGAGTTAATTGCTCTTGTGTAGGTAACTCTCCGAAAATAATCAAATAAGAAACTTCTAAAAAGTTAGATTTAGCAGCAAGGTCCTCGATTGAATAGCCTCTATATCTTAAAATTCCTTGTTCCCCATCTAAGAAAGTAATCGCACTTTGGCATGAACCAGAATTTTTGTATCCTGGATCTAAAGTGATAGCCCCTGTTAATGCACGTAATTTTAAGATATCAATTGCTACTTCGTTTTCAGTACCAACTAATACTGGTAGTTCGTGTCTCTGACCATCAACTTCTATAAAAGCTGTTTTAGACATATTGTTATTTTTTATTTTTCTTTACTTTTTATTTATATAATCAAAAACACTTAAAATGTTTTTTTGCAGTCGGAAAGATAGGAAATATTATGCTTACATACAATAGCTAAAAGCTATTAATAATCATTGATTCACAACATTTTCGACACAATTTCTATAAAGGTATATTGTTATAAACAATTATATTTCAATCTACAATATACTATTAAAAAAATAATAAATACTCATTTTTTTTGCAAAAAAAAACCCAACACAATAAGTTGGGTTTTTTTATTAATCTAATGGTATTAGTTTATTTTAAATGCTTTTTCTTGTGGATAATAAGCAACATCACCTAATTCTTCTTCAATACGAAGCAATTGGTTGTATTTTGCCATACGGTCTGAACGCGAAGCTGAACCTGTTTTAATTTGTCCACAGTTTAATGCCACTGCTAAATCTGCAATAGTACTATCTTCCGTTTCTCCTGAACGGTGAGACATCACGGAAGTATATCCTGCATTTTTCGCCATATTAACCGCTGCAATCGTTTCGGTTAATGTTCCGATTTGATTCACTTTAATCAGAATAGAGTTTCCAATTCCTTCATTGATTCCTCTTTCTAGACGCGTTACATTAGTTACAAATAAATCGTCTCCTACTAATTGAACTTTATCACCAATACGCTCAGTTAAGTACTTCCATCCTTCCCAATCATCTTCTTGCATTCCGTCTTCGATAGAAATGATAGGATATTTAGCAGCTAATTCAGCTAAGTAATCTGCTTGTTCTTTCGATGTGCGAACTTTTCCTAAATCACCTTCGAATTTTGTGTAATCGTAAGATCCGTTTACATAGAACTCAGAGGCTGCACAATCCAATGCTAACATAATTTCATCACCAAAGCGGTAACCAGCATTTTCTACTGCTACTTTAATTGAATCTAAAGCGTCTTCTGTCCCTTTTAATGTAGGAGCGAATCCTCCTTCATCTCCAACAGCAGTACTCAATTGTCTATCGTGTAAAACTTTTTTCAAGTGGTGAAAAATTTCTGTCCCCATTTGCATGGCATGTGAAAAGGTGATCGCTTTGACAGGCATGATCATAAACTCTTGAAATGCGATAGGCGCATCCGAGTGAGAACCTCCATTGATAATATTCATCATGGGAACAGGAAGTGTATTGGCTGAAACACCTCCTACATAGCGGTATAGTGGCATACCTAACTCTTCAGCAGCAGCTTTAGCCAAAGCTAAAGAAACACCTAAAATAGCGTTTGCCCCTAAATTACTTTTATTTGGTGTACCATCTAAGTCAATCATCAATTGATCGATATAGTTTTGTTCGAATACGCTTAAACCTACAATGTGCTCTGCGATAATGGTGTTTACGTTTTCAACCGCTTTTAAAACGCCTTTACCCATAAACGCGTGTCCACCATCTCTCAATTCGACAGCTTCGTGTTCTCCTGTAGAAGCTCCTGATGGAACTGCAGCTCTTCCTAAACTACCATTGCTGGTAATAACATCCACTTCAACAGTTGGATTACCTCTAGAATCTAAAATTTGACGTGCGTGAACGCTTAAAATTGTACTCATAATCAAAGTTGTGTATTAGAATTCGGTCGTTAACCTAATATGGTATATTGTTGCTGACCCTTATGTTGTGTAAGTATACTTTTTCAAAGCTAATTTAATCCTAAAAAGGAGCTTTTTTATTTTATTGCCATATTCGAAACGAAATCGTCGAATAAGTATCTAGAATCGTGTGGCCCAGGGCTAGATTCTGGATGATATTGTACGGAGAAAACAGCTTTGTTTTTCATGCGTACACCTGCCACTGTCCCATCGTTCAAATGCAAGTGTGAGATTTCAAGTGTAGGATGATTAGCTAATGCTTCCTTGTCAACTGCAAATCCGTGGTTCTGAGAAGTAATTTCGCCTCTACCGGTTAAGACATTCATGACAGGGTGGTTCACTCCTCTGTGTCCGCTAAACATTTTGTAGGTACCTACGCCTTGAGACAAGCAGATTAATTGGTGTCCTAGACAGATACCAAAAACAGGTAAACTTCCTTCTACTACTTGCTTCACTACGGCTAAAACACCTTTATCAGCTAATGCTTGTGGGTCACCAGGTCCGTTAGACAAGAAGATACCATGCGGATCGAAAGCCAGCAAATCTTCGTACGTACTATTGAATGGGAACACTTTGATATAGCAATCGCGTTCGGCCAAACAACGCAAAATATTTGTTTTAATTCCCAAATCAAGTACAGACACGCGGTAGGTACTATCAGGATTACCGAAAAAGTAAGGTTCTTTCGTAGATACTACAGAAGAAAGCTCTAAACCTTCCATGGAAGGCACTTCGTTCAATAAGGCTTTCAATTCTGCTACTGTTTTACCATCAGTGCTTAAAACGGCATTCATAGCACCATGATCACGGATATAGGCGGTTAACGCTCTTGTATCCACATCAGAGATGGCTACTAATTGATGCGCATCGAAATAATCATAAAGGCTTGCATCAGCATTAGGACGGGAATATTCGTAGCTAAAGTTCTTACATACTAAACCTGCGATTTTAATCCCATCAGAATCAACTTCGTCTGCATTAACGCCATAGTTACCGATGTGTGGATTGGTAGCTAACATGATTTGTCCATAATACGACGGATCAGTAAAGACTTCTTGATATCCAGTCATTCCGGTATTAAAGCAGATTTCTCCGAAAGCGGTTCCCTTAATACCAATTGATTTACCATAAAAAACGGTGCCATCAGCTAAAACAATGATACCGTCTTCTTTTCTTTTATATTCCATGTGTAAGTTGTATTGTAGTGATGCAAAAATAAAGCAAAAAAAAGGACATTCTAAAAAGAATGTCCTTTTAATTTTATAATGAAAACATATGTAATGAATGATTATTCATTTGTTTCTGTTTCAGTTGTAGTAGCTTCAGTTTGAGGAGCGTCAACAGTTTCAGCTTTCTTCTTCCCTCTACGAGTCGTTTTCTTAGCTTCTTTTTTCGCTACATTGTAGATTTCGTTGAAGTCAACGAATTCGATCATAGCCATATCAGCGTTATCTCCTAAACGGTTACCTAACTTGATGATACGAGTGTATCCACCTGGACGATCACCAACTTTTTGAGCAACCTCTCTGAACAATTCAGTAACAGCTTCTTTGCTTCTCAAATAAGAGAAAACAACACGACGATTATGTGTATCGTCAGTTTTAGCTTTAGTTACTAATGGTTCAATATATTGTTTTAATGCTTTCGCTTTAGCTACAGTAGTATTGATACGCTTGTGCTCGATCAAAGAACAAGCCATATTAGCCAACATAGAATTTCTATGTCCAGCTTTTCTACCTAAGTGATTTATTTTTTTTCCGTGTCTCATTGCGTTATCGAATTTAGACTTTAGCGGTCTAGATTATTCTTTATCTAATTTGTATTTTGATAGATCCATACCAAAATTTAATCCTTTCACAGCTACTAATTCTTCTAACTCAGATAAAGACTTCTTACCGAAGTTTCTGAATTTCATCAAATCGTTTTTGTTGAAAGATACTAAATCTCCTAATGTATCTACTTCAGCCGCCTTTAAACAATTTAACGCTCGAACTGAAAGATCTAAATCTACCAATTTAGTTTTTAGAAGCTGTCTCATATGCAATGATTCTTCATCGTATGATTCAGTTTGAGCAATTTCATCAGCCTCTAAAGTAATTCTCTCGTCTGAGAACAGCATAAAATGATGAATCAATGTTTTAGCTGCTTCTGTTAAGGCGTCTTTTGGATGAATAGAACCGTCTGTAGTAATATCAAACACTAACTTTTCGTAGTCAGTTTTTTGTTCTACACGGTAATTTTCTATAGCATACTTAACGTTCTTAACTGGAGTATAAATCGAATCTGTGAAAATTGTTCCGATAGGTGCATTGGGCTTTCTGTTCTCCTCTGCTGCCACGTAACCTCTTCCTTTTTCGATGGTTAAATCCATGGTAATTGAAACACTGCTTTCGCAATTGAAGATAACCAACTCTGGATTTAATACTTGGAAATTAGAAATAAACTTCTGGAAATCACCAGCTGTCATTTGTTCTTTTCCTGAAAAAGTGATGCTTACAGATTCATTATCTACATCTTCCACCTGACGTTTAAAACGTACCTGCTTTAGGTTAAGGATAATTTCAGTAACATCCTCAACAACACCAGCGATGGTAGAAAACTCGTGATCAACTCCTTCGATACGTACTGAAGTAATAGCATACCCCTCTAACGAAGACAGAAGTACTCTTCTCAATGCATTACCAATAGTCAATCCATATCCCGGTTCTAAAGGTCTAAATTCGAATTTACCTTTAAAATCGGTCGAATCAATCATGATAACTTTATCGGGCTTTTGAAAATTAAATATTGCCATATTTGTTTCGACTGAATGTCAATTATTATTTGTTGTACAACTCTACGATTAACTGTTCTTTGATGTTTTCTGGAACTTGAAGTCTTTGAGGTACAGCAACGAAAGTACCTTCTAAAGTTTCAGGATTCCAAGTAATCCATTCGTAAACAGAACTAGAATTAGATAACGAACGTTCGATAACTTCTAAAGATTTAGATTTTTCACGAACAGCAACTTTATCACCAGCTTTTAATTGGTAAGAAGGAATATTCACTACTTCACCGTTCACTGTGATATGTCTGTGAGAAACTACTTGACGTGCAGCTCTACGAGAAGGAGCAATTCCCATTCTGTAAACTACGTTATCTAATCTCGATTCACACAATTGAATCAATACCTCACCAGTAACTCCACGAGCAGCCGCAGCTTTCTTGTAAATATTACGGAATTGCTTTTCTAAGATACCGTATGTGTATTTTGCTTTTTGTTTCTCCATCAACTGGATTGCATACTCAGATTTTTTAGCTCTTTTCTTTGCTAATCCGTGTTGTCCTGGAGGGTAGTTTCTTTTTTCGAATGATTTATCATCTCCGAAAATAGCTTCGCCGAACTTACGAGCGATTTTTGTTTGTGGACCAGTATATCTTGCCATTTTTCAAAATAAAAAAAAGGTAGGGATTATGAATTCAGGTCACTTTCCTCCGATAATCTATCCTACCTTTGGTTATACTATAAATTAAACTCTTCTTCTCTTAGGAGGACGACATCCGTTGTGTGGCATTGGAGTAATATCGATAATCTCAGTTACTTCGATTCCACCGTTATGTAAAGATCTGATTGCAGATTCTCTTCCGTTTCCAGGACCTTTTACATATACTTTTACTTTTTTCAATCCTGCCTCAAGTGCAACTCTACCACAATCTTCAGCAGCCATCTGAGCAGCGTACGGAGTGTTCTTTTTAGAACCTCTGAACCCCATCTTACCTGCAGACGACCAAGAGATTACTTCACCTTTCTTGTTTGTTAAAGAAATAATGATATTGTTGAATGTTGCATTAATATGAGCTTCACCTGTTGTTTCTACAACAACTTTACGCTTTTTTGTATTCGCTTTAGCCATATTACTACTTATTATTTAGTTGCTTTTTTCTTGTTAGCAACAGTTTTTCTTTTACCTTTTCTCGTTCTCGAGTTATTTTTCGTTCTTTGACCTCTAAGTGGAAGTCCTGTTCTATGACGAATACCTCTGTAACATCCGATGTCCATAAGACGTTTGATGTTTAAAGAGATTTCTGAACGTAACTCTCCTTCAATTTTGAAATAACTTACTGCTTCACGGATAGCTCCGATCTCATCATCATTCCAATCTTGTACTTTCTTATCTTCATCTACATTGGCTTTAGCTAAAATTTCTTTAGCTCTACTAGAACCAATTCCGAAGATATAAGTTAAAGCAATAACTCCTCTTTTGTATTTAGGTATATCTACCCCTGCGATTCTTGCCATAATTATCCTTGTCTTTGTTTAAATCTAGGATTCTTTTTATTAATAACGTAAAGTCTACCTTTTCTACGTACTATGATGCACTCGGCACTTCTTTTTTTAACTGATGCTCTTACTTTCATTTTAATAGCCTCTTTAATATCTATAAGTAATTCTTGCTTTGGTCAAGTCATATGGACTCATTTCCAATTTCACGCGATCACCAGGTAACAACTTAATGTAGTGCATACGCATTTTACCTGAGATGTGCGCGATCACAACGTGACCATTTTCTAATTCTACACGGAACATTGCATTAGACAATGCTTCAATTATTGCTCCGTCTTGTTCTATTGCTGATTGTTTTGCCATAAAAATTAAGCTGTCGCTCTTCTATTTTTACCACTCGTCATCATACTATCGTACTGTTTGTTCAATAAGTATGAATTAACTTGTTGGATTGTATCAATTACAACGCTCACCATAATTAATAGTGAAGTTCCACCATAAAACATCGCCCATCCTTGTTGAACTCCTAAGATACTTACGATAATTGCTGGGAAAACAGCAATGATAGCAAGGTAAAGAGATCCAGGGAATGTAATCAACGACATAATTCTATCTAAGAAATCTGCAGTTTCAGAACCTGGTTTAACCCCAGGAATAAAACCACCACTTCGCTTCAAGTCATCTGCCATTTTATTAGTAGGTACTGTAATCGCGGTGTAAAAGTACGTAAAAATAATGATTAATAAAGCAAAAAGTAAATTATACTCCCAACCGAACACATTATGGAATGTATTACTGATTGATTTTGCAGTATCCGAAGTTGATAAACCAGCTACAGCAGCAGGCACAAACATGATCGCCTGAGCGAAGATAATTGGCATAACTCCTGAAGCATTTAGTTTTAAAGGAATCCACTGACGGTTTCCTCCTAACATGGATTGATCGTAGGTTCCAGAAGCACTTCTACGTGCATATTGAACTGGAATTCTGCGCACTGCAAGAGTCAAATAGATACAAGCAACGATAATCAATAACCATAAAATTACTTCAATAACAACTAACATTGGTCCTCCGTTATTTTCTGTAATACGCGATTGGAACTCTTGAATGAAAGACATAGGAAGTCTTGCAATAATACCAACCATAATCAATAACGAAATACCATTTCCAATCCCTTTATCAGTAATTTTTTCTCCTAACCACATTGCGAAAATAGTCCCGGCAGTTAGAATCATTACTGAAGAAAACAAGAATGAGAAAGAATTAAAACCTAGCAAAAATGCATCTGACGGCAATTGCACATACAAGTTATAGATATAACTTGGTCCTTGTAATAAGGTAATACCAATAGTTAACCATCTTGTAATTTGATTCATTTTCTTTCTACCGCTTTCTCCATCATTTTGTAATTTTTGCAGATAAGGAACCGCAATTCCCATCAGCTGCACCACAATGGAAGCAGAAATGTAAGGCATAATACCTAAAGCAAAAACAGATGCTTGTGCGAAAGCACCACCTGTAAACACGTTAATTAACCATCCAATTCCTTGATCAGTTTGATCCGTCAACGCTTGCAATTTCGTTGCATCAATACCTGGTAGAGTTACTTGTGTACCGAAACGGTACACAAGTAATAGTCCTAATGTGATTAAGATTTTATTTTTTAACTCTTCAATTTTCCAGATACTGGCTAATGTTTCAAAAAACTTCTTCATCCTGTTCACTAAGATTTTATAACGTTACAACTTCTCCTCCTGCTGCTTCGATAGCTGCTTGGGCAGAAGCTGAAAATTTATGAGCAGAAACTTTTAATTTTGCTTTTAGCTCTCCACGTCCTAAAACCTTAACTAAACTGTTTTTTGTAGCTAATCCTAAATCAACTAATTGAGAAAAATCTACAGCATCAGTTACTTTTCCGCTATCAACAAGACCTTGTAAAGCCTCTAAGTTAATCACAGCGTACTCAACTCTGTTAATGTTTTTGAAACCGAATTTAGGTACACGTCTTTGAAGTGGCATTTGTCCTCCTTCAAATCCGATTTTTTTCGAGTAACCTGAACGTGATTTAGCACCTTTATGTCCTTTTGTAGAAGTTCCTCCTTTTCCAGAACCTTCACCACGACCAACACGTTTGTTTTGGTTGTGTACTGAACCGTTTGCTGGTTGTAAATTACTTAAATTCATCTATTGCGAATATTATTTAATTTCTTCTACAGAAACTAAGTGTTGAACTTTATTTACCATTCCTAAAATTGCGCTAGTAGAATCGTGTTCAACTACCTGACCAATCTTACGAAGTCCTAAAGCCTCTAATGTTCTCTTTTGGTTAAGAGGACAATTAATTTGGCTTCTTACTTGTTTTATTTTGATTTTCGACATAATCTTTCAAATTAACCTTTAAATACTTTTTCTAAAGAAATTCCTCTTTGTTTTGCAACTGTAGAAGCGCTTCTTAATCGTAATAAAGCATCGAAAGTAGCTTTCACCACGTTATGTGGATTCGAAGAACCTTGAGACTTAGATAATAAATCTGTAATTCCTACAGCTTCAACTACCGCTCTGACAGAACCTCCAGCAATAACTCCCGTACCTAATGATGCAGGCATCAACAATACACGAGCTCCACTGAATTTTCCTTTTTGTTCATGCGGAATCGTATGACCGTTTAAAGGAACTTTAACTAAGTTTTTCTTAGCATCTTCAACTGCTTTAGCAATAGCCTCAGATACATCTTTAGATTTACCTAAACCGTGACCCACTACACCGTTTTCGTCACCTACTACAACAACAGCAGAAAAACCAAAAGCTCTTCCCCCTTTTGTCACTTTAGTAACACGGTTAACACTAACCAAACGATCTTTTAAATCAAGACCGCTTGGTTTTACAAATTCTACGTTTTTATAATTTTGATACATAACTAATTAGAATTTTAATCCAGCTTCTCTAGCGCCGTCTGCTAATGATTTAACACGTCCGTGGTATAAATAACCGTTTCTATCAAAAGATACAGTTTCGATACCTGCTTTTAAAGCTTTCTCTGCGATTAGTTTTCCAACCGATGCAGCAGTTTCAACATTGGTTCCTCTTGTTATCCCAGCTTCTCTTGACGATGCTGACACTAAAGTTACTCCATTTACGTCATCTATGATTTGTGCATAGATCTCTTTATTACTTCTGAATACAGAAAGTCTTGTTCTTGCAGGAGTACCGCTAACAGTCTTTCTAATTCTGAACTTTATACGTTGTCTTCTTTCAGATTTTGTTAATGACATAGTCTTAATTTTTAAGCTGATTTACCTGCTTTTCTTCTTAATTCCTCACCTACAAACTTGATTCCTTTTCCTTTGTAAGGCTCTGGCTTACGGAAAGAGCGGATTTTTGCAGCTACTTGACCTACTAATTGTTTGTCGTAAGAAGTTAATTTTACTAAAGGATTTTTACCTTTTTCTGATATAGTTTCTACTACAACTTCAGGAGCGATATCCATCACGATATTGTGAGAGAAACCTAAAGCTAAGTCTAACTTTTGTCCTTGATTAGAAGCACGATATCCTACCCCTACAAATTCTAAAGTTATTGTAAATCCTTCAGAAACACCAGTAATCATATTGTTGATTAAGCTACGATATAATCCGTGTTTTGCTCTTTCATCTTTTGCGTCAGATGATCTTTCAACAATAACTTGATTATCTTCTACTTTAACACTAACTGTATCGAATTTCTGAGTAAGCTCTCCTAATTTACCTTTAACAACAATAACGCCTTCTTGAACATCAACTGTTACACCAGCAGGAATTGCTATCGGACTTTTTCCTATTCTTGACATTTCTTAGTCTTTTTAAATTAGTATACGTAACAAACTACTTCTCCACCAACATTAAGTTGTTTTGCTTGTTTCCCTGTCATCAATCCTTTTGATGTAGAAACGATTGCAATTCCCAAACCATTTAAGATTCTAGGAAGGTCAGTTGCAGAAGCGTATTTACGCAAACCTGGTTTACTAATTCTTTGGATATCTCTAATCACAGACTCTTTTGTGTCTTTATCATATTTCAAAGCTATTTTGATGGTACCTTGAACTGTACTGTCATCAAATTTGTAGCTTAAGATATATCCTTGATCGAATAAAATTTTCGTGATTTCTTTTTTGAAGTTAGATGCTGGGATCTCTACCACTTTGTGGTTTGCACGCACAGCATTTCTAATTCTTGTAAGGAAATCTGCTATTGGATCTGTATACATTGTTTTTACCTTTAAATCTTAATTACCAACTTGCCTTTTTAACTCCTGGTATCAACCCTTGGTTAGCCATCTCACGGAAAGTAACACGAGAAATACCGAATTGACGCATATACCCTCTAGGTCTTCCAGTTAATTTACATCTGTTGTGTAAACGCACAGGAGAAGCATTTTTAGGTAATTTTTGTAACCCTTCGTAGTCACCTGCTTCCAAAAGAGCTTTTCTTTTATCCGCATATTTAGCTACTAATGCTTGTCTTTTAACCTCACGGGCTTTCATTGATTCTTTAGCCATAACTCTAATTCTTTTTAAAAGGTAATCCTAATTCAGCTAGTAAAGATTTTGCTTCTTTATCTGTATTAGCAGATGTTACAAAAGTAATATCGAAACCAGCGATTTTGTTTACTTTATCAATATTGATTTCAGGGAAAATAATTTGCTCAGTTACACCTAAGTTATAATTTCCTCTACCGTCAAATCCTTCAGATTTAATACCAGAGAAATCTCTTACTCGTGGTAAAGCCGAAGTAACTAAACGATCCAAGAATTCATACATTCTTTCTCCACGTAAAGTAACTTTAGCTCCAATTGGCATTCCTTTTCTCAATTTGAAAGAAGCAACGTCTTTCTTAGAAATAGTAGCTACAGCTTTTTGTCCTGTAATTTTAGTTAATTCTTCTACTGCGTAGTCAACTAACTTTTTATCAGATACAGCTGCACCAACACCACGGCTAACAACAATTTTCTCAAGTTTAGGAACTTGCATAATGTTCTTGTATCCAAACTCCTCTTTAAGAGCAGAGATTACTCTGCTTTTATATTCTTCTTTAAGTCTTGGTATATAAGCCATAACTATAATACTTGATTTGATTTTTTAGAAACTCTTACATTTTTTCCATTTTCATTCTTCTGGATAGCTACTTTCGTAGTATCGTTAGTTTTAGGATCAACGATCGCTAAATTAGAAATATGGATAGGAGCCTCTTTCTTAACAATTCCACCTTGAGGGTTAGTAGCGCTAGGCTTAACATGCTTTGAAATGATGTTTACCCCCTCAACAATAGCTTTGTTTTTTTCGCGTAATACACGTACGATTTTTCCTTCAGATCCTTTGTGATCACCAGCGATAACACGTACAGTATCTCCTGTTTTTATCTTTAGCTTAATCATGTTTAGAACGATTTACAACACCTCAGGTGCTAATGATACAATTTTCATGAATTGTTTTTCACGAAGTTCTCTTGCTACTGGTCCAAAAACACGAGTTCCTTTCATTTCACCTGCAGCATTTAATAATACACAAGCGTTATCATCGAATCTAATGTATGATCCATCAGCTCTTCTAACCTCTTTTTTAGTGCGAACAACTACAGCAGTAGAAACTGTACCTTTCTTAACGCTTCCATTTGGAGTTGCGTCTTTGATACTTACTACAATTTTATCTCCTACTGAAGCGTAACGACGCTTTGTTCCACCTAATACACGGATTGTCAAAACTTCTTTTGCTCCCGTGTTATCTGCTACTTTAAGTCTAGATTCTTGTTGTACCATAATTATTTCGCTCTTTCAATGATTTCAACTAATCTCCAACATTTTGATTTAGATAATGGACGTGTCTCCATAATTCTAACTGTATCACCAATGTTGCAGTCGTTTGTTTCGTCGTGTGCCACATACTTTTTAGTTTGCTTCACGAACTTTCCATATAATGGGTGTTTTACCTTTTTTACTTCAGAAACAACAATAGATTTCTCCATTTTGTTGCTAGTAACAACACCTATTCTTTCTTTTCTTTCTTTTCTATTTTCCATCTTTCAGCAGAATACAATTATTGTAACTCTCTTTTGCTTAGCTCTGTGTTCACTCTTGCAATTGTTCTTCTCACCTTTCTGATTTGAAGTGGATTCTCGATTGGAGAAATTGCATGAGTCGCTTTTAAGCTATTTAATGCGTTAGTCAATTCTTTTAATTGCTCTTGTAAATCAGCTACAGATAGGTTTACTATTTCAGATTGTTTCATGATAAATTTCTATTATGCTTCGAAATCTCTAGCAATTATAAATTTTGTTTTCACAGGAAGTTTTTGAGCAGCTAAGCGTAAAGCTTCTTTCGCTACAGATAGTGGCACGCCACCAACCTCAAACATTATTTTTCCTGGTTTTACCACAGCAACCCAGTATTCCACTGCACCTTTACCTTTACCCATACGCACTTCAAGAGGCTTCTTAGTGATTGGCTTGTCTGGGAAAATCTTGATCCACAATTGTCCTTCACGTTTCATGAAACGAGTTGCAGCGATACGCGCAGCCTCGATTTGACGAGAAGTGATAAATGCTGAATCTAAAGATTTAATTCCGAACATACCATTTGAAAGTTCATGCCCTCTTTGGGAAATCCCTTTCATCTTACCTTTCTGTACCTTACGGTATTTTGTTCTTTTAGGCTGTAACATTTTTCTTCAGTTTAAAAATTACTTTCTTTTGCGTTGGTTAGGTCTACCTTTACTAGATCCTGCTGATTTAGATTGTTTTTTATCCATACCAGCTAACGGAGAAAGATCTCTTTTACCGTAAACTTCACCTTTCATGATCCACACTTTAATTCCCATTCTACCGTAAGTAGTATGAGCTTCAGCAAGTGCATAATCGATGTCTGCTCTGAAAGTAGATAATGGAATTCTTCCTTCTTTGAATGATTCTGAACGAGCCATTTCAGCACCGTTCAAACGACCAGAAATCATTACTTTGATTCCTTCAGCATTCATTCTCATCGCAGCACCAATAGCCATACGGATTGCTCTACGGTAAGAAATTCTGTTTTCGATTTGACGCGCGATACTAGCAGCCACTAAAAACGCATCAAGTTCAGGTCTCTTAATTTCAAAGATATTGATTTGAACTTCCTTATCAGTAATCTTTTTCAATTCCTCTTTCAACTTGTCTACTTCTTGTCCACCTTTCCCGATAATGATACCAGGTCTAGCAGTAGTAATAGTAACGGTTACAAGTTTCAAAGTTCTCTCGATGATTACTTTAGATACACTAGCTTTTGATAAACGAGCATGGATATACTTTCTGATTTTGTGATCTTCAGCGATTTTGTCACCGTAATCATTTCCACCATACCAGTTTGAGTCCCATCCTCTAATAATACCAAGGCGATTCCCGATCGGATTAGTTTTTTGTCCCATACTGTTTATTAATTGCTTTGTGTGTTATTATTAGATCCTAATACAACTGTAACGTGATTAGAACGCTTTCTTATTCTGTGTGCTCTTCCTTGAGGTGCAGGACGAAGTCTTTTCAACATCATTCCTCCATCTACTCTAATTTCTTTTACAAAAAGTCCAGCTTCTTCCATGTTTTCTTCGCTGTTTTTTGCTTGCCAGTTTGCGATTGCAGATAAAAGCAATTTCTCTAAATTACGAGAAGCGTGCTTTGAACTGAATTTCAATATATTTAGAGCTTTTTCTACTTTCTGTCCTCTTACTAAATCCGCTACTAAGCGCATTTTTCTTGGAGAAGTAGGGCAATTGTTTAGCTTAGCAAAAGCAACTTGCTTATTAGCTTCTTTCGTTTGCTCAGCTCTTTCTCTTTTACGAACTCCCATAGCTTCTTATTATTTTTTACCTTTATTCTTTGCACCAGCGTGACCTCTAAACGATCTTGTTGGTGAAAATTCCCCTAATTTATGTCCAACCATGTTCTCTGTTACATATACAGGAACAAATTGACGACCATTATGTACTGCGATTGTCTGTCCAACGAAATCTGGAGTAATCATAGAAGCTCTTGACCATGTTTTGATCACAGCTTTATTTCCAGACTCTACATTTTTAAGAACTTTCTTCTCTAATTTAAAGTGAACATAAGGTCCTTTTTTTAACGAACGTGCCATGTCTTACTCTTTTATTTCTTTCTACGTTCAACGATATACTTGTTACTCGACTTAACTTTAGAACGAGTTCTATAACCTTTAGCAGGCATCCCGTTTCTTGAACGTGGATGTCCTCCAGAAGAACGACCTTCTCCACCTCCCATTGGGTGATCTACCGGGTTCATAGCTACAGCTCTAGTTCTTGGTCTTCTACCTAACCATCTTGATCTACCTGCTTTACCAGAAACGATTAATTGGTGATCGTGGTTCGATACAGCTCCAATCGTAGCCATACAAGTTAACAAAATCAAACGCACTTCTCCAGAAGGCATTTTAATTGTTGCATACTTACCATCTCTTGCTACTAATTGTGCGAAAGTACCAGCTGAACGAGCAATTACTGCTCCTTGACCAGGACGTAATTCAATACAAGAAATAACAGTTCCTAAAGGAATTTTACTTAAAGGCATTGCATTCCCTACTTCAGGTGATGCATCTGGTCCAGAAACTACAGTTTGTCCAACTTTCAGACCAGCTTGAGCGATAACGTATGTCTTAGCTCCATCCGCATAAGCAAGTAATGAAATAAATGCTGAACGGTTTGGATCATACTCGATTGTCTTAACAATTGCAGGAACTCCTTCTTTTGCTCTTTTGAAATCGATGATACGATATCTTTGTTTATGACCACCACCTGTGTAGCGCATGGTCATTTTTCCTTGACTATTTCTACCTCCAGATTTTTTTTTCGGTGCTAGTAAACTACGCTCCGGCTTATCAGTTGTTATAGCGTCAAAACTATTTACAACTCTAAAACGCTGACCTGGGGTAATAGGTTTTAATTTTCTAACTGACATTATTTATTAGATATTTGAATAAAAGTCTATATTATCTCCTTCTTTCAATTCAACTATTGCTTTTTTGAAAGCATTAGTTTTAGCGTTAATCATACCGCTTTTTGTATACTTAACAGAACGCTTAGCACCATAGTTCATAGTATTCACGTTAACAACACTAACACCATAAGTAGCTTCTACCGCTTTTTTGATCTCAATTTTGTTTGCTTTTCTATCAACTACGAAACCATAACGACCAAAAACTTCGCCGTCTTTTGTTACTTTTTCTGTAATTATAGGCTTAATTAAAACACTCATGTTCCTATTATTTGCTTAAATTTTCAACAATTCCAGCCACAGATCCCTCTGTCAAGACTAAGCTTCCCGCATTTAAAATAGCGTAAGTACTTAATTCTGAGTTAGTTACAACAGCAGCCTTCTCTAAATTGCGTGATGACAAATATACATTTTTATTTGATTCACCCAACACAAATAGAGATTTTTTATTTTCTAACCCTAAAGCTTTCAATACACTAATGAAATTCTTAGTACTTGGAGCTTCGAAGTTGAAGTTTTCTAAAACGATTAAGTTCTCTTCGCGAACCTTAATTGAAAACGCCGATTTTCTTGCCAAGCGTTTTAAGTTCTTATTCAATTTGAAAGAGTAGTTTCTTGGTCTTGGTCCGAAGATTCTTCCTCCTCCTCTGAATACTGGTGACTTGATGCTACCTGCTCTCGCCGTTCCAGTTCCTTTTTGTTTTTTAATCTTGCGTGTACTTCCTGCAATCTCAGCTCTTTCTTTTGCTTTGTGCGTACCTTGTCTTTGATTTGCTAAATATTGTTTAACATCAAGATATACTGCATGATTGTTTGGCTCAATACCGAATACTGAATCTAAAAGTTCAACTTTTCTACCAGTATCTTTCCCTGTAATATCTAAAACTTTTACTTCCATTACTTCTGAATGATTACATAAGAGTTTTTGTGTCCTGGAATAGCTCCTTTAACCACAAGTAAGTTCTTTTCAGCAACTACTTTTAAAACTCTTAGATTTTGTACTGTTACATTTTCTCCTCCAGTTCTTCCTGCCATGCGCATTCCTTTGAATACTCGAGATGGATAAGAAGAAGCTCCCACAGAACCTGGTGCTCTTAAACGATTTTTTTGACCGTGAGTAACTTGACCTACTCCACCAAATCCATGACGTTTAACAACTCCTTGGAAACCTTTTCCTTTAGATACACCTTGAACGTCTACATACTCTCCTTCTATGAACAAATCAACTGTGATAACATCACCTAATTTGTGCTCTCCTTCGAATTCTTTGATCTCAACGACTTTTCTTTTAGCAGATGTTCCCGCTTTTTTAAAGTGACCTAACTCAGCTTTAGTAGCGTGTTTATCTGTCTTGTCATCGAAACCAAGTTGTAACGCTTCATACCCGTCAACCTCATTGGTTCTGACTTGGGTAACGACACATGGACCAACTTCGATTACTGTACATGGAATGTTTTTTCCATTTTCGTCGAAAATACTAGTCATGCCGATTTTTTTACCAATTAACCCAGACATAAATATTTAATTAAATTATTTAAACTTATTTAAAAGAATTAAGCATTAGAGCCTTGACAGCTCTAATACTCAATCCCTACTCTTTATTTTTTATTTGAAATTGCGTTGAATGATCACACTTTAATCTCAACTTCTACACCGCTTGGTAACTCTAATTTCATTAAAGCATCAATTGTTTTAGAAGAAGATGAATAAATATCTAACAATCTTTTGTATGAACTAACTTCAAATTGTTCTCTTGCTTTTTTGTTTACGTGTGGTGAACGTAAAACAGTAAAGATTTTTTTATGAGTTGGTAACGGAATTGGACCTGTTACTACTGCACCTGTACTTTTTACAGTTTTTACGATTTTCTCCGCTGATTTATCAACCAACATATGATCGTAAGATTTTAATTTTATTCTGATTTTTTGACTCATTTTCTCGAAAATTAAGCGTTTCCTTTTGCTTTAGTGATTACAGCTTCTGAAATGTTTGATGGTGTTTCAGCGTAGTGAGAGAACTCCATTGTAGAAGTAGCTCTACCTGATGATAATGTTCTCAATGTAGTTACATATCCGAACATTTCTGATAATGGCACAGAAGCTTTAACCACTTTTGCTCCATTTCTATCATCCATGCTGTTGATTTGTCCACGACGACGGTTCAAATCCCCAACGATATCACCCATGTTTTCTTCAGGAGTCAATACCTCTAACTTCATGATAGGCTCAAGAATTACAGCACCAGCAGCTTTAGCAGCCGCTTTGTAACCCATTTTCGCTGCTAATTCGAACGATAAAGCATCCGAGTCAACCGCGTGGTAAGAACCATCTGTTAAAGTTACTTTCATCGAATCCATTTCGAAACCTGCTAAAGGCCCTTGTTTCATCGCTTCTTTGAATCCTTTTTCTACAGAAGGAATATATTCTTTTGGTACGTTTCCTCCTTTTACCTCATTTACGAATTGTAATCCAACGAATGGTTTTCCATCCACGTCGTCAGCAGGTCCAATTGTAAACACGATATCCGCGAATTTACCACGTCCACCTGATTGTTTTTTGTAAGACTCTCTGTGGTTTGCAACACGAGTAAGCGTTTCTTTGTACTCAACTTGAGGCTCCCCTTGGTTCACTTCAACTTTGAATTCACGTCTCATACGGTCGATTAATACATCTAAGTGCAACTCTCCCATACCAGAGATTACTGTTTGTCCAGAAGCTTTATCTGTTTTCACAGTAAACGTAGGATCCTCTTCAGATAATTTAGCTAAAGCAGTACCCATTTTATCCATATCCGCTTTTGTTTTTGGTTCAATAGCGATACCGATAACTGGATCAGGGAAATCCATACTTTCTAATACGATAGGATGTTTTTCATCACATAATGTATCCCCTGTTTTGATATCTTTAAATCCAACAGCAGCTCCAATATCTCCAGCCTCAATATATTCGATTGGATTTTGTTTGTTTGCGTGCATTTGGTAGATACGAGAAATACGCTCTTTGTTTCCTGAACGTGTGTTCAATACGTAAGAACCAGCATCTAAGTGTCCTGAATAAGCTCTAAAGAAAGCTAAACGTCCTACGAAAGGATCTGTAGCGATTTTAAATGCTAATGCAGCAAACGGCTCAGCAACTGATGGTTTACGAACAACTGGCTCTTCAGTATCAGGATTTGTTCCTTCGATAGCTTCCTTATCCATTGGAGAAGGTAAGTAACGACAAACAGCATCCAACATAAACTGAACCCCTTTGTTTTTGAAAGATGAACCACAAGACATTGGGATGATGCTCATATCTAATGTAGCAGCACGTAATGCTCTATGGATTTCGTCCTCAGTGATTGAGTTCTCATCTTCCATATATTTTTCAAGTAGATTCTCGTCATAAGCCGCGATCTCCTCGATTAATTGACCTCTGTATTGTTTAACATCGTCAACCATATCTGCAGGAATCTCAACTACGTCAAAAGTAGAACCATGATTTTCATCATGCCATACGATTGCGCGGTTTTTCACTAAGTCAACGATACCTTTGAAATCTGCTTCATCACCAATTGGTAATACGATTGGCACAGCGTTTGATTTCAACATATCTTTAACTTGCTGACATACTGCTAAGAAGTTAGCTCCTTGACGGTCCATTTTATTAACGAACCCCATACGAGGAACTTTATAGTTATCAGCTAATCTCCAGTTAGTTTCAGATTGTGGCTCAACACCATCAACTGCACTAAATAAGAATACTAATCCATCTAATACACGTAAAGAACGGTTCACCTCTACTGTAAAGTCAACGTGACCCGGAGTATCAATAATATTGAAGTGGTACTCCATAGACTCAGCTATCTTCTCACCTTGTTTAGTTGGGAAATTCCAAGTACAAGTAGTCGCTGCTGAAGTAATAGTAATACCTCTTTCCGCCTCTTGCTCCATCCAGTCCATTGTAGAAGATCCTTCGTGAGTCTCTCCCATTTTGTGGTTTTTACCTGTGTAGAACAAAATACGTTCTGTAGTAGTTGTTTTACCAGCATCGATGTGAGCAGCGATACCAATATTTCTTGTATATTTTAAATCTCTTGCCATTGTATAAGTTTTCTGTAGGGATTAAAATCTAAAGTGAGAGAACGCTTTATTAGCCTCAGCCATTTTGTGCGTATCCATTCTCTTTTTAACTGCAGCACCTTCTTCTTTAGCAGCAGCTAAAATTTCAGAAGCTAATCTTGCAGCCATAGATTTCTCATTTCTTCTTCTCGCATACAAAATCATCCATTTCATTGCCATAGAAATTTTTCTATCTGGACGAATTTGCATAGGAATTTGGAATGTAGCCCCTCCAACACGACGAGAGCGAACTTCTACGTGTGGCATAACGTTAGTTAACGCCTCTTTCCAAATTTCTAATGAAGTTTTCTCCTCATCTTGTTTCTTCTCTTCAACGATTGCTAAAGCATCATAAAATACTTTAAAAGCCGTAGACTTCTTACCATCCCACATTAAGTTATTCACAAAACGCGTCACTAATTGATCATTAAATTTCGGATCTGGTAAAAGAGGTCTCTTTTTCGCCTGTCTTTTTCTCATGTCTTTTTCTTAAACGTTTAAACGATTATTTTTTGTCTTTAGGGCGTTTTGCACCATATTTAGATCTTCTTTGTGTTCTACCGTTTACTCCAGCAGTATCCAAAGCTCCACGTACGATGTGGTATCTAACACCTGGCAAATCTTTTACCCTTCCTCCTCTAACTAATACTATCGAGTGCTCTTGTAAATTGTGTCCTTCTCCTGGGATGTAAGCGTTTACTTCATTACCATTTGTCAAACGTACCCTTGCAACTTTACGCATTGCAGAGTTAGGTTTTTTAGGTGTAGTAGTATAAACACGCGTACAAACTCCTCTTCTTTGAGGACAAGAATCCAAAGCAACCGATTTACTCTTCTTAGTTAATTGGGTTCTCCCTGTTCTTACTAATTGTTGAATTGTTGGCATAATGTTTATTAATAATTTCTACAATATATTATTCCCCACTATATACGGGGTTGCAAATGTAGAAAGTTTTTTTCTTTTATCAAAAGACAATCTATTAATTTTCAAGTAATTTATTTATTTTATTCTTTAAGTCTCAGCTTCTTACTTTTTTTATTTTACTTTACACCTAAATATATAGTCAAGGTGCCTAAGTTAATTCTCTCTCTTTTTTTGTGTTGCTTGCTAGGATTTACTAGCTATGGACAAGATGTGCTATTGACCCTTGAAATAACAGCTACCCAAGAAAAAGAGCGCGAATTGCTACACGCCTTGGCGTATGAAAAAAAACATTCGGATTTACAATCTGTCAATCAAGCAGTTGCTCAAATTGATCAACTGTTACAACAAAAAGGATATCTTTCCTTCACTAAAAAGAAGGAACAACAAGATCTTCACATTACTTATCACTATACACTAGGTGATCCTATTCGCCAAGTGATCCTATCGAACAATCTACTCTCTGCTTCGATTCAACAACAACTCAATTTTACGCGAGACAGTCTTGTTCTCGATTTTGAAGCGTTGTCTCCTCACTTACAACAATACACCAAACAATTGGATCAGCATGGCTTGGGAATGTCAACCTTACAGTTACTCAATCACAACATAAGCAACGCTATTTTATACTGTGATTTAAAAATTGACCTTACCAACAGTCGCCAACTGGATCAGATCGCCATAAAAAGCACCACCAAGGTTCCTGAACACATTATTCGACAGGTGACCAAGCGCTACCTCAACAAACCATATAGTGACCAACTTGTCTCTGCCCTTTCACAAACCGTGAGTGAGCTCGACTTTTTGAAGTCCTATAAAACACCAGAAACCTTGTTTACGGATGATGCAACTACCTTATATCTATATGTAGACAAAGCCAACACCAATTCTTTTGATGGTTTTATGGGGTTTAGCACAGATGAAGAGGACAAATTCACCATGGCAGGCTATCTTGATTTAGCACTACACAATGTACTAAACAAAGGTGAGTCCATCGCCTTGTACTGGCGCAGTGATGCAAACAAACAAACGCAATTTGACTTCAAAACCTCTTTTGTATACCTTTTTAATACTCCTTTGAATGTAAGCGGTCAGCTCAATATTCAAAAACAAGATACGATTTACCAAAACACTAAACTTGGTCTACAACTGGGCTATGCCATCCGATACAACCAAAACCTCAAGTTGGGCTATCAAAGCACCTCTTCTACTACCAACAGTGTATTACCTTCGATGGAAAATTTTGACAGCACCTTTTTTACGCTAAACTATACATTAACAAAAAAACGAGCGAATCTTCCTCTATTTCCTATCAATTATACTTTAGATGCATTGGTTGGCACAGGAAACCGAACAACAGAGGATTCTAAGCAAGCACAATACATCGTACAAGTTCACGCCAATAAGAATATTGAGCTAGCTCCCAAGCATTACTTTTATATCAATTGGACCTATTACGCGTTGTTCAGCAAAGACTATCTGATTAACGAATTATATCGCTTTGGTGGAAGTCAGTCCTTACGCGGATTTCAGGAAAACAGTTTACTGGCCAATCAGCTGAATTTAATTAATACGGAATATCGCTTTTTAGTACATCCCAGCCTGTACTTGCACACGCTTTTTGATTATGCCATTCAAACCTATAAACCCTTGGAACAAAAGAACACCTTATATAGTATAGGTATGGGACTAGGTTTTATAACAGCCTCGAGTTACTTTAATCTATCTTTTGCCAACGGCAAACAACCGGGTATTCCATTTTCTTTTGACAATACAACCATTCACATCGGCTTCAAAACGTTGTTCTAATTTTATCTTTTAAGTTGGCTACTACCATTGCAACATCGGAAGACAAAAGTTTAGCGCTACTGCAAAAAACATCTAACGCATAATAAAAATATAACTACCTTTGCGCCATGGATCAGGAGAATCAAATTTTTGGTATTCGCGCGATAATCGAAGCCATTGAAGCAGGTAAAGATATAGATAAGGTATTCTTACAAAAGGATGCACAAGGTGAATTAATGAATGAGTTAATCAAAACACTAAAGAGAAACAACATTAACTTCTCTTATGTGCCAATTGAAAAGCTCAATCGCTTGACAAAGAAAAATCACCAAGGAGCTATTGGTAGCATTGCACCTATTACATTTATCTCATTAGAGGAGTTGGTTGAAACTACCTTAGAGAAGAAAGAGAAGCCTCTTTTTGTTGTGTTAGACCAATTATCTGATGCGCGTAATTTTGGCGCAATCATCCGCACGGCAGTTTGTTGTGGGGCAGACGGAATTATTATTTCTAAAAATGGTGCTGCTCCTGTAAATGGGGATACCATCAAAACTTCTGCTGGTGCTGTTTTCAATATTCCTATTTGTAAGGTAGACCACATCAAAGATGCTGTTTTCTATTTGCAAGGTTCTGGCGTATTAACGTTAGGTGCTACTGAAAAAGCAGAAAAGGAGATCTACGATGTTGACCTCAACGTTCCAATGGCTATCATTATGGGTAGCGAAGATAGAGGAATCAATCCTTCCGTTTTAAAGATCATTGATGAAAAAGCAAAACTACCTATGTTCAGCACCATCGATTCGTTAAACGTATCGGTTGCATGTGGCGCTTTTCTATACGAAATCATTAGACAGAGACGATAGTTGGATAGGCAAATATCCAAACGAAGGAAAGGTAGATCGAAATACCAAAACAACTAGGAATTAGTTGACTCTATTTAAAAGTAGAAGCGTACGCTTTCAACAATAAAAAAGGAAAGGATTGCCATGGCAATCCTTTCCTTTTTTAGTTGAGCTAATTTTCACTCGCAAAATAAGTGCTGCTATCCCCATTTTCCTTTATGTCACTTCTCTTATATAGTATAGGCAATGTTTTTCGATAGGGATTTTTCAAAGCTTCAGCTTGGCGTACTTCTTTGGGGATGATCACAAAATTGCCCTCCGCATCAAAGCACTGCATAAAGGGATCGTTGCTTTCATTATAATCGGGTGACTGCCATTCGTATTTGTATACCTTCTCTGCATATACAGGTGATTTTAATACGAAAGACAACAGCATACCCGTGATAAATCCACTGAGGTGACCTTCCCAAGAAATACCTTCTTCAATATCGGGAAACACGTACCAAATCATACTGCCGTAAAGCATCACAATCAGAAGAGACAATGCGACTAAGCGGAAATACTTGGTTTGTATTCCCTTGAAGAACATATAGCTCACCAGCACATAAATCAATCCACTTGCTCCAATGTGATAGCTTTCTCTTGCGATCAACCAAGTACCTAATCCGGATAAAAGGATTCCCCATCCCAAGATTTGCCACACTTGTTTTTTGTAAAAGAATTGAACGAGCAACAGCAAGACAAATAGGGCGACGGAATTGTTGTAAATATGTTTGAGTCCTCCGTGAATAAAAGGGCTGAAAATGATCCCCCTCAATCCTTTTAGAGTGCGAGGATATACTCCATATTGGTACAATTGTAAGTAGTCTTTCCAATCCAACCAATACACCGTCCAAATCAACATTAGAAATAAGACGGGCAGTATGATTAAATCGGCAGTGATGACAAGTTGTTTCTCTTTCATTTGATCCTGTTGAATGCTAGGTAAAACATAAAGATATAAAATAGTGTTTCAATTCAGCTAGATAAAGCAAAGAGAATGTATACAATTTTAAACGACTTCTTTTTATATGAGATTATAGATTGTATTTTTGTATTTCTCAAAATCACAATGTCATGGATGCACCATTAGCAGAACGAGTACGACCGCAGACCTTAGCTGACTATGTCAGTCAAGCACACTTAGTGGGGGAAAAAGGAATCTTAACAAAGCAATTGCAAACGGGTTTTATTCCTTCTTTGCTTTTTTGGGGACCTCCAGGCACGGGCAAAACGACATTGGCTGAAATCTTAGCTAAAGAGAGTCAACGTCCTTTTTACGTTTTGAGTGCGATCAACTCGGGGGTAAAAGACGTCCGTGAGGTGATTGACAAAGCGAAATCGAATCACGGTTTATTTACGGCTCGCAATCCGATTTTGTTTATAGACGAGATTCATCGCTTTAGCAAATCCCAACAAGATTCGCTTTTAGCGGCGGTTGAACGCGGCTGGATAACTTTAATTGGCGCAACAACAGAAAACCCTAGTTTTGAAGTTATTCCTGCCTTGCTTTCGCGCTGTCAGGTTTATACGTTAAACGCTTTTACCAAAGAGGATTTACGCGCACTGCTAGACCGCGCTATCGCTAAGGATTCTTTTCTAAAATCCAAACGCATCGACCTACAGGAAACCGAAGCACTTTTTCGTGTATCGGGAGGAGATGGACGAAAGCTCCTCAACACCTTTGAACTGATTGTCAATGCAACAACGGGTGATGATATAGTGGTCACCAATGACTATGTAATGCAAATTGTTCAGAAAAATACGGTTCTTTATGACAAAACGGGAGAACAGCATTACGACATTGTCTCAGCATTCATTAAATCCATCCGTGGCAGTGACCCCAATGGGGCTGTATATTGGTTGGCCCGTATGATTGAAGGAGGGGAAGATGTAAAATTTATTGCAAGGCGATTAGTTATTGCAGCTTCTGAAGATATTGGAAACGCTAACCCGACGGCTCTAATCATGGCCACTTCTACCTTTCAGGCTGTATCTGTTATTGGCTATCCGGAGAGTCGAATTCTCTTGAGCCAATGTGCGATTTACTTAGCCACGTCTCCAAAGAGCAACTCGACCTATATGGCCATTGGTCAGGCGCAACAAATGGTAAAGCAAACGGGCGATTTATCGGTTCCCATTCACTTGCGCAATGCGCCGACCAAACTCATGAAGGAATTGGGTTATGGAGAAGAGTATAAATACTCCCACGACTATCCGAATAATTTTGTCGATCAGGAATTTCTTCCTGCAGAACTTACTGGCACAGTCTTCTATGAGCCTGGACAAAACAGCCGTGAAAATAGCACGCGTGAGTTCTTAAAAAACAGATGGCAATTCAAATACAACTACTAATACAAAAGCCTGCTCTACAGCAGGCTTTTTATATCTAATAAGGTATTGACTTGTGGCAAAGTTAAGGGAACTGGTTTGCGGTGTTCGTTGTAATAGATAACATCCATTCCCACATTTTGCGCTCCTTCGATATCTGCCAATAGATTGTCTCCAATCATAACTGTGTCTTCCACTCCTACTTTAGCTAATTGCAAGGCATAGGCAAAGATTTTGGCGTCTGGCTTTTTTACACCCGCTAGTTCAGAATTGGTTACCGTTTGAAAGAAACCATCAATTCCCGAGTTCTTGATCTTACGCGCCTGAACTTGATCAAATCCATTGGTGATAATATGTAACCTATACTTCTCGTGGAGGTACTCTAGGATTTCAACTGCACCATCGAATAGGTAATTGTGGTTGGGAAGATAATGCAAGTACTTATCTCCCACTTCCAGCATGCGTTCTGTCGATGTGGTATACTCCAACAACTCAAAGGTATCTCGGATTCTACCAATGCGCAATTCCGCTTGAGATACTTGATTAAGACTATAGCGATCCCAATAATTTGCATTAATATCGACATAATGCTCTAAGAACGCTTCAATAGTAAAGGGCAATTTCATTTCGTCTAGCACTTGCTCGAAAGCTAAAGCAGAATTCTTTTCAAAATCCCACAAAGTATGATCAAGGTCAAAAAATATATCCGTTTTATGTTCAAACTTTTTTAAATACATCCGTTTTATTTCTTAGTATGAGTACAAAAATACGCATTTTGAAAAAAAAGGGACACCTTATAAGGTACCATGATCTGCAAAACTATAATAATCATATTCGGTAATGATGAAATGATCTAAAATAGAGATATCCATAATCTTACCTGCTTCTTTAATTTTCTTGGTGATTTGGAAATCCGCTTCACTAGGTTTGAGTTTTCCTGAGGGATGATTATGAACGAGAATAACGGCTGTTGCTTGTTTTTCTATGGCTAGTTTAAACAGTATTCTCAAATCCACAATTGTTCCTGTGACACCTCCTTTACTGATGTTTACTGTATCAATGCATTGGTGACTGATGAAGGGATTCTCTTTATTGGCGACAACAGCACGAACGCGATTGGCGTTGTTTAAAAATATGACCCAGAACTCCTCATGGGTTAGTTCTCCTAGTTTGGGTTGCATCAATTCAAATACATCTTGACTACAACTAATTTTATTTTGATTCACGGCATCTGCCCTTCGTCTACGTTGCCCAAGTTCTAGCGCGGCAACGATTGCAATTGCTTTGGCTTGACCGATACCTTTAAACTGTTGCAAGTTCGAGACGGATTGTTTAGCCAATTCGGACAGGCTGGTATCAAAGTTCGCTAAAATCCGTCGACTGAGGTCAATTGCGCTTTCGTTTTTATTTCCCGAACCGATTAAAATGGCAAGCAACTCCGCATCACTAAGGGAGTTTTTTCCTTTGAGGAGGAGCTTTTCTCTTGGGCGATCATCTTCTGCCCAGCTGGAAATAGGTTTTCTGATGGCTGACATTATCTTGCGGTTTTTACTCTTTCAACCTCTACAAAAAGCAGTCCTAAAAAACGAAAAGAAACCTCAACTATTCGTTTATTCAATATTCTCTATAAAAAAATCCTTTCGTTGAAAGGATTTTTTTTTTTTTATATTGTTTGAACGTAGGCATTCAAATCTAACCCGCCATAATCTCCAGAACTCATAAATAACAATACGCTATTTTTTAATTCCAGTGTTTTGATAAATGCTTTAAAGTCTTCCGCATTGGTATAGGTTGTCAAAGATGGTAAGGCGAAGGCCTCTTGCATTTGAGTTGCAGGAATCTCTGGCATGCGTTTGATTTTTAAAGCTTCTAAGGAATAGAAAACTACAGCTTGATCTGCAGGGTCTAAACTACCTTTGTATTCAGTTAAGAAATCAGCATTCAAGCTGCTATAGGTATGCAATTCTAAACAAGCTACTAGCTTTTTGTCTGGGTATTGTTCGCGAACTGCCTTCATTGTTGCTTTTACTTTACTTGGCGAATGTGCAAAATCCTTATAGACCACTGTAGTATTGCTGTCATACAATTTTTCTAAACGTTTAGAAGCGCCTTTAAAACTGGTAATAGCATCATAGAAATCATCTTCGTCAATTCCCATATTCTGACATACCCATTTAGCACCACTGATGTTATTGATGTTGTGCTGACCAAACACCTCTAAGGGCATCGGTCCTTCGGAAGTCACTAAATAAGCAACTCCATCAACAATCTCATTTTCTAGGGTTGTATACGGGATTTTGCGAATTGGATTGCTACTTTCTTCAGCTATTTGTTTGACGATTTCATCTTCTTCGTTGTAAATTAGAATGCCGCCATTGGTAATTTTATCAATAAAAATGCGGAACTGATCCACATAGTTCTCCATCGTTGGAAACACGTTAATATGGTCCCAAGCAATACCGCTCAAGAGAGCGATATTGGGTTCATATAGATGAAATTTCGGACGTCGATCAATAGGAGAAGAAAGATATTCATCGCCTTCAATGAGGATGAAATCATTTTCATTAGTTAGGTTCACCATACGATCAAATCCCTCCAGCTGTGCTCCTACTAAATAATCCACTTCGACGCCATGGTAATTTAACACGTGCAACACCATCGAAGTAATGGTCGTTTTTCCGTGAGAACCTCCAATGACTACACGGGTTTTATTCTTGGCATGTTCATAAATAAACTCGGGATAGGAATAGATTTTCAGGCCTAACTCTTTAGCTTTGATCAACTCGGGGTTATCTTCTTTGGCATGCATACCCAAAATCACAGCGTCAATTGCCGGTGTAATTTTTTCTGGATACCAACCTTCTGTTTCGGGAAGTAGTCCTTGCTTGGCTAATCTCGTTTTAGAGGGTTCAAAAATAGCATCGTCACTTCCTGTAACAACATCTCCTTTTGCATGTAAGGCTAAGGCAAGATTGTGCATGGCACTTCCCCCTATTGCGATAAAATGTACGCGCATTATATATCTTTTTTACGTCGATTCTTATTGGAGGATAAAATTACAATTTTATTACTAAAAAAACAGAATACATTTTCGAATGCCGGTACAAAATCTGTCTTCCTTTCAGTAATTTACAAGTAGCCTCTAGTCGTAGTTGTTGCTATATACCTATCCATCTCGTTGGTATTTCTGCTGTCTTCTTATACCTAGGTGTTCACAATTTTGGTGCAAATTTGCTTTTCACTAAAGAATTGAGACAAAATATATCGTATTTTTGCTAAAATTTATATAAAAATCACCCTATGAACAATTACAATCCACCACCAGTACCGCCACAAAAAAGTGAGAGCAACACGCAAGTATTGGGTATTTTAGCTCTTGTAGCAGGGATCATTGCTTTACCTTCTTCTTTTATTCCGTGTTTTGGACTTATAGCGCTTATTGTTTCAGTTGTCGCCATTGTATTGGGGATCTTAACTATCTCCAGTGCTAAGAAACACAACGAAGCAAAAGGGTTAGGAATAGCTGGGCTTGTGCTTGGAGGCATCAGTTTTATTATTATACTCGCTTGGGGAGCATTCTTTGCTACTGCTGCCAATGCTGTAATTAATGATCTCAACGACATACAGAATGAGATTGAAAGCCTTAATCAAGACGATTATACCCCTTATTACGAGGAGGAATATAACGAAGCAGAAGATTCACTTCAAGGGCAAGGTGAGGTATACTATTTAGACGAGCAAGTAGCAGAATAAGGGTGAACAACTATAAGATAATTAACTGTATTTTTTTTGTTTTAATGCTCTGTCTATGGGGGTATATTTTCTGGCTTACTACAGCTACCTCAACCGCTTTCAGTATTCGTTCTTCTTGTGAGGGACTCCCTGAAACCTTATGTAGAAGCAGAGGCCTAACACGAGATTTTATGGCGTTAATACAAGGAAAAAAAGACTTAATCAACCCTTATAGCTATTCGATTTTTCTCTTTTTTATTTATGTAAGTATAAGTAGGGGACTATTAGTTCTGCTTCCTATATCTTATTATAAAAAGGGACTATTATATGTCGATCTCCCCTTGTTATCTATTTTCTTTTTATACGCATTTATCCCCTTATTGGGAATTATTTAAAAAACATACAAGAGGCTGTCCAAAAGGCCTAAAAACAAAACCCCTTCTTTTTTAGACGGGGTTTTTTCATTGTCTATCCCGATTGTGCGGATTTTTACTCCTGAGGTAAAAATAGTTGTTTCAATCTATAGAACAAGCTCAACAAAATACAAAGCAACGGATATTCATAGTGCCTATTTCATCCCCCTAACAACAGTTAGACGGATAGATGAAGGCCCAGGGAACAAATCTGCACCATCGGACAAAGAGCTTTGTATTTACATGAATTTAGACGAAAAAGAAGGGGTAGTTTCTTGCAGTAAAACGGAAAGAGGTTGGATTTTGTTCGAGTCTTGTTCGAGTCTTGTTCGAGTCAGCTTCGGTAAATCGGGGTTTATCCCAAGTAAATACGCATGTCTATCGAAGAAGACCCGAACAAGAGTAAAACCAAACAACACAAACAACTAAATAACAGCTTTTTGCATTGTTTGGTTGTGCTCTTGTTTTGCAAATAATGGAAAAACAAGGAAGGGAGTATTGCAGGTTAATTTTGAATGATGTAGGTGTGTAGCTTGTGAATAACAAAGTACGATTGTTAAAAATAGTAATCAGGACGAGACAGTACAGCACAAAAAAACCCCATCTAAAATTAGATGGGGTTCTATGTTGTTAGGCTTTTCAGAAAGCCTATATTGATGTGTTCAGTTATTTTACAACATTCATTTCATCCACAATGTGTTTTGCATCAGCAAATTTGTCGATGATGAATAGTACATAACGGATATCCACGTTGATTGTGCGTTGTAATTCTGGATCATAGATTACGTCTCCAGCCATTGCTTCAATGTTACCATCAAAAGCCAAACCAATCAACTCTCCTTTTCCATTCAATACAGGTGAACCTGAGTTACCTCCTGTAATATCGTGGTTTGTTAAGAAGTTTACAGGTAAGTGACTTTGTTTATCAGCATACACTCCGTAATCTTTTGCATTATACAAGTCGATTAATTTTTGTGGAACGTCAAACTCTTCATCTCCAGGAATGTGTTTTGCCACAGTCCCTTTTAGCGTAGTGTACCAGTTTTCTTTTGCATCATTTACTTTTTCTCCTCTTGGCAAGTCTTTTACTGTACCATAAGTTAGGCGTAAAGTAGAGTTTGCATCTGGATAGTATTTTCCTTCTGGGTTACTTTTTCTAACACCGTCAACGAACAAGCGATAAGCTTTTTGGTATTTGTCTTCTAATAGAGCTAACTCGTCACTTTTTGCGCGGTATTGTTCCATAATTGCAACCGAAAGTTTCAATAGTGGATCGTTTGCAATAGTTGTATTTGTTGGGTTCGCTAAGAAAGCTTCAATTTTCGATTTGTTTACAAAAACACTTTTTTCAAAAGCTTCGTTTACGAATTTTTGGAAATCACCGTTATACTCTTTTTGGATTTGAGCGATATAAGGCGCGATTGCATAACCCTCCGATTTTGTAGCATACAATTCTAATTGTTTCGCCAACATTTCTTTTTCTAAAGCCTCGTTTTGTCCTTCATAGATATCCTCTATATAAGCGATAAAATCATCATGCATTTCAGCTCTTTTCTTATCATCACCAGCAGCATAAGCTTCTAATCCACCTGACAAGCGGTATGGTGTAGCAGCTAAAGCTGAAGTACGCAATAAGGTCATCAAGTAATTATCGTGACGTGCTTTTGTATTAGTTGCTTTATAGAAAGCGTTGATATCAGCGATTACGTTACCGTATTTTGCTTTATTTTCTTTTTTATTTGCCCATTTTTGGAACTCGTTTTCTGCTTTGGTTTTTGTTGCAACCGTTTGGTGTTGATTTAATGCATCAATCATCCCTTGTCTGTTTTTCCAGTAGTTTGCAACACCTGCATATTTAGAGGCATAGTTCAGACGCACAGCGTCATCTTGTCCCATGTATTTTTTCATTACGTCCATTCCCAATCTTGAACCTTCAACCCAAGCTGGATAAGCGTATTTAATATTTTGTTCAACTCCTTGTGCAGGCATCCAACGGTTTGTTCTACCTGGGTATCCCAAAATCATAGAGAAGTCACCTTCTTTGATTCCCGCAATCGAAACAGGTAATACGTGTTTTGGTTTCATTGGAACGTTATCAGCAGCATATTCAGCAGGGTTTCCCTTTGCATCTGTATATACGCGGAACAAAGAAAAATCTCCTGTGTGGCGTGGCCATTCCCAGTTGTCAGTATCTCCACCGAATTTACCAATGCTATTTGGTGGGGTACCTACTAAACGAACGTCGTTAAAGTCTTCATAAACGAAGTAGTAAAACTCATTACCTTGAAAGAATGACTTTACAGATACAGTATATCTACCATCACCGTCGTTTTCTTTTTGAATTTTAGCAATCTCTTGGTTGATTGCTTTTTCTCTATCAGCTTCAGACATTTTATCATTTACCACGCTCAAGATACGTTTTGTAACGTCATCCATGCGCACGAAGAAACGTACAGATAATCCTTTTGCAGGGCGTTCTGCTGCTTTGTCTTTAGCCCAAAATCCATTGGTTAAAATATCATCTTCTGGTGTTGATAAGCTCGCTATCTTATCGTATCCGCAGTGGTGGTTAGTTAAAACTAATCCTTGATCTGAAATGATCTCAGCTGTACATCCACCATCAAACTGAACAATTGCATCTTTCAGCGAGTGGTTATTGATGCTGTAAATTTCTTCAGCTGTAAGCTGTAATCCCATTTTTTCCATATCGCGTTGGTTCAAACGCTCAAGGAACATTAAAAACCACATTCCCTCGTCTGCCTTAACTTTGATCGGCGCTACAAGTAAAAAAGCGGTCAGTAATAGAACGATTTTTTTCATAATTATATTAGTATGTTACTTAGTTGTGCGAAGATAGTTTAATAAACAAAATAATTAATCCTTATCCTCATCAATTTTATTGTTATTTGTCTTGGGATGAATGTTTTTCCCTTCGTGTTCTTTGGGGTTATCGAAACCATATCGGTCTTTCAATTCGTCAATTACGGAGCGATTCCACAATTTTATTCCGGTCATATAAGCAGTTCTAGCGATTAAGAATGCGGCGACTGGGGAAGTGATGAACAAGAAAAACACAATGGCAAATACTTTGGTCGTAATTGAAAACTCGGAGAAGTGAATTGCCGCTGCCCCTAGAATACAACCGATCCCCAGGGTTGCTGCTTTAATGGTGATGGAAAGTCGGGTATAGAAATCGGGCATTCGAAAAATACCGATGGAGGCAATTAGGATAAAAATAGCACCTAATGTACTCAATATCATGATTAGTATATCAGTCATCTCTTTCTCTTTTATCAAGGTAAAACGAAAAGGCTACTGTACTCAAGAAGGCGATCAGCGCCATAATCACAGCAACATCTAAAAATATAGGGTTATTGGCGATCAAACTAAACAGTCCAATAAATCCAACACCTACGGTTATCAGTAAATCAATAGCCACTACACGATCAACTACAGCAGGTCCTTTTAAGAATCTAATAAAGATCAGAATCAAGGACAGGCAGATGATGGGCATCACTACGTATATCAAATAAGTTTCTACTGTCATCGTAAAATAGCTAAGAGTTTCATTTCTGTTCTTTCTTTCATGCGTTGGATAAATTTATCTTTATCTTTCAAATACATGGTATGAATAAAGATATGGCTTTTATCATCAGCAATATCGATTACCATGGTTCCTGGAGTTAGGGCAATAATATTGGCTAACATGGTAATTTCAAAATCTGTTTTTGCATCGATTTCGTATTTTATAATTCCTGGGGTGGTGTGGTAATTGGGTGTGATCACATCAATTGCCACTTGTAAGTTGGCTTGCAACATATCCACGAAGAAATAGAAGGCAAAAACAATAATTTTGGGTACGCGATAAAAGTATTCTTTATCGGCCTTATTGGAGGAGGTTTTGGTCAACATCCAGAGGATAAAAAACCCAGCTACACCTCCAAAAAAGAAATTGGCATAATTTAGCTGTCCGGTTAGGGCCACCCAAACAAACGTCAACAGGATATTAAGTAAAAAGTATTTTAGCATGTTTTCGTTATTTTATCCCTTGTAAAACTGATTCTATATAAATCGAAGGATTCATCATCTCGTGGGCAACACGTTCAGATACTTCGAAAATTAAAGGCGCATTAAACCCGATAAACAAAGACACTGCAGCTAAAGCGGCTACTGGTAAGATCAGGGCTACTTTCCCAGAGCTCACAAAAGGGGCAAAGTGGTCAATTTCTTCGCTATTGGGTTTGGGTAAATCCTTCCAAAACACTTCGGACCAAATACGGGCTACGATAAACAAGGTTATAAAGCTCGCAAAAATCAATGTCCCTAGCAAGACATATTGTTCCAATCGAAAGGCTTCTTGAAAGAGCATGATTTTGGGCCAGAATCCTGATAAAGGAGGGATTCCTACCAGTGAGAACAAGATCACGGCAAAGAGAATCGACAATTTCGGATAATCTTTATACAATCCTCCTAAGCGGTTGATGTCTTGAGTTTCTCTAATCTTTTGAATTAACCCACTCATCATAAACAAATTACTCTTGACAATTACATCGTGAATCAGGTAGAAGATCACCCCTACGAAGGCTAATTCGGTATACAAACCAAAACCAGCAATGAGGTATCCGATATGACAGACAATAAAGTAAGAAAGAATACGTCGAATATTTCGCTTATTGATTGCGCCGAGGGCACCGCTGATCATTGTTAGGATGGCAATGACAACAAATACACCAAGGAGAAAGTCATCGGGTTGGAAGACAATAGTAAACACGCGAAACATGGAGTACACTCCCATCTTGGTAAGTAATCCGCCAAAAATAGCCCCAATAGCTGAAGGTGGCGTATGATAAGAGGAAGGCAACCAGAAATACATCGGGAATACAGCAGATTTGATTCCAAATCCAACGAAGAACAACAAGGCTGTGACAGTTACAAGTCCGCGATTTTCTACAATTGCTACTTGATGTGCAAGATCGGCTATGTTTAAGCTTCCAGTAATTCCGTAAAGGATTCCGATGGCTGTTAAAAAAATGGTTGAGGCCAACATATTCATTGTAACGTACTTGACTGCGGATTCCATTTGTCTCTTCTTTCCCCCTAGGGTTAGCAAAACAAAGGAAGAGATAATCACCACCTCGAACCACACATATAAGTTGAAGATATCTCCAGTTAAGAAGGCACCTAACAATCCCATGATGAGGAAGTGAAAGATGATGAAGTAACCGTATTTTATACGGCTGATATTAATAGCGGACGTAGAATAGATCCCTACGGCCAAAGCGACTGTTGCGGTTAATAAAACCATAACGGCACTTAACGTATCAGCTACGAATGTTATTCCAAAAGGCGCTTTCCAGCTTCCGAGTTGTAAGGTAATAGCGCTGTGCTCCCAAGTGGCTGTAAACAAATTCCAACACAGGAGAAACGCAATACTATTTCCAACGATGCTTATTATTTTTTGAATTTTGACGTTTTTCCAAAAAATCAACAACACAACCGCTGTAAACATATGAGCAAATATGGGCGCTAATATGAAGTTTGAAATCATATATCTAAATCTTGAATATTAAGGGAATCTAAGTCGTCTGTTCCAGTAGTACTGTACACTTTATTCAGTAAAACAATGGCGAAAGCAGTTAAGCCAAAACTGATTACGATTGCCGTTAAGATAAGTGCTTGGGGCACTGGATCAGCATAAGCATCAAAAAACTGGGTGTGTTCTTCATCGATTATAGGTGCTTTTCCTTTGGTTAGTTCCCCCATTAAAAAGATAAGGATATTCGCTCCATTTCCCAGCATCATCAATCCTAAGAGCAATTTAACCATGCTTCGTCGAAACATGAGATAAATACCGGCTGAATACAATATCCCTACTAAAGCGACTAGTAATAATTCCATGTATAGGTATCTTTAATCATTAAACATTTTCTGCGATTGTAAAGAGGATGGTCAATACCACGCCAATTACAACCAAATACACGCCAATATCAAAAAATAGGGCAGTTCCTACGGCTCCGATAACGGCTACAGATTCGGCGAACCAAACACCTGTCATCACGGGTAATCCCACAAAAACAGGGACAAGTGCACTGATAATTGAAATCGACAACCCCAGCCCGATCAAACGCATTGGTGAGAACTGAAACAGCGCTAAGGTTTGTTTTGTACTATAGGCGAAGGAGTGTAACACAAAGGCAATGGAAGCGATTAATCCGCCGACAAAGCCACCTCCTGAGAGATAATGTCCTCGTAATAATACAAACAAAGAGAACAAAATCAGCAAAGGCAATAAATAATTCGTTGCCGTTCGCAGGATTGTTGAATCCAATACTTGATTCTTATTCGGAGATTTCTTCATCTTTCTTTCCGTATTTTAGTAGACCATATACACCTAATGCAGCGATGGAGAGTACGATGGTCTCAATTAATGTATCAAATCCTCTAAAATCAACGAGAATCACGTTTACCACGTTTTTACCTTTTGCTAGCACATAGGCATTTTCAGCGTAGTATCGACTAATTTCTTTATCTGCTGGAGACACTAGGGCTTGGAGGGTAATCAACGATATTAAAGCGCCAAATGCGATAGATACGACAGCATCTCTCACTTGTATTTTTCGGTTACTGAGTTTGAGGAAACCGGGTAGTTTAAACAAAACCAATACAAAGAGCACCACCGTTAGGGTATCAATTGCAAATTGTGTCATGGCTAAATCGGGTGCACCGTAGAAAACGAAGATCAAACAGATACAGTAGCCCACAACTCCCGTTGCTGCGATAGCAGACAAACGCGAAGGCGTATTGATGGCAAAGAAAATAGCTATTACCGTAATTAAAAATACGACTAATTCGTACACTCTAAACTCAGATAATCCTTCGGTATTCACGCGCAACGGCACATCGGCGAATAATTTATACCCGACAAGTCCGATGAAGAAAACGATTATCACCATCAAATACAAGCGGAGGTAGCCACTTTGGAACAAGCGAGTATAAGCATAGGCAAAAAGCCTAAACTTCTCGATGGCGTAACCGAAAATATGTTGAGGCGAAACGTTGCAAAAGCGCGACATAACGTCTAGGGAGTTTTTGTATCCCTTAAAGGCAAAATACAGAGCTGTACCTCCAATGATAGTTGCTCCACTCAGGGCTACAATCTCATTAAAGCCGTGCCATATAGCCAATTCCATTTCAATAGGTTTTCCACCGATAGCACGTACAACAGATCCGAGGATTTCCACGTTGACGAATTGAGGGAGAAGTCCAAAAATCAAACTCAATGCAGCCAGTACCAAAGGGGGCAGCCACATTTGAATAGATGGTTTAGGCACCTCTTGGCAAGCTTCTTTCACTTTGCCGAAGAATGGTTTGATTCCCACGAGGAATCCCGAAGCCGTCAGGAATACATTGGTCACCACTGCGGCAATGGTAAACACCAAGGCCCAAGGATTAATAGGATAATTAAACGTGGCGTCGTAAATAACTTCCTTCCCTATAAAACCAAATGTGAGGGGAATTCCTGCACTTGATAGGGCGGCGATCAAAGCGGCAGTAGCTAGTGCTGGCATTGCTTTGTACAATCCTCCCAATTGATTGATATCACGGGTATGTGTTTGATGGTCGACGGTTCCTGTAACTAAGAAAAGCGTTGCTTTGTACAAAGCGTGTACTAAAATAAAAATCGCAGCGGCATAAATAGCATTTTCTGATCCTACTCCAAGTAGAAAAACGATCATTCCCAGGGCAGAGATAGTTGTATAAGCTAATATTCCCTTCATATCCTTGCGGAAGACTGAGTGTATTGCGCCAAATAACATCGTTATACCGCCTATTAACTGTAAAGTGGTATTCCAATACAGGTGATCCCCTAAAATAGGCGTAAAACGCGCTAAAAGATATATTCCTGCTTTCACCATAGTTGCAGAATGCAAGTAAGCCGACACAGGTGTTGGGGCTTTCATGGCACCGGGCAACCAAAAGTGGAAAGGAAATTGGGCAGATTTTGTAAAAGCTCCCATGAACAAGAAGAACAACAAAATGCCATAAGAGCTGTGTTCTTTTAAGAATTGCGATTGGGTCAGTAATTCGTGAATGGAATAGGTTCCTGCAATACTGCCGACTACTGCGGCAAAAGAAAGCAAGAAAAACCCACCGAGACCTGTAATTCCGAGTGCCCAAAGTGCACTTTTTCGCGAGTCTTCCTCTTCGTTATTAAATCCGATCAGGAAAAAGGAAGTAATACTGGTCAATTCCCAAAATACAAATAAGGTAATTAAGTTATCTGACAGTACAACCCCTAACATGGCGGCCATAAAAAGTCCGAGAAACGAAAAAAACCGGTGAATATAAACATGTCCTTTTAGATAGTATGAGGCATACCAATAGACGAGTGTTCCAATTCCTGTAATCAAGAGGGCGAACAACAAAGCTAATCCATCTAGCTTGAAGTCAAAAGCAATACCCAAAGAGGGTACCCATTCATTTCTAAACATTACTATTTCCTTTCCAGACTTTATTTGTGGTATAAAGGATAGGAAATAGACAAAAAGACCGAACGGTAGTAAAGTTAATAATCCTGTAAACTTAGAACGTCCTAAACCCTTCAGGAAAAGTGTACTAAAAGCTAGTACAAAAGTGAGTAAAATAATTAATAGCATAAATGAGCTTTATTTCTCTTTTTCCGAATATTTCAACTGAGGGTAAATATATAAAAAAATCAAAAAAAAACTAGAAAAAACCAAGAAATGCGTCTTTATTTAACAAAACTATAACCATTTAAAAGCAGGTATATCCATAAAAAAAGCGAGATTGAAAAATCTCGCTTTACAGGCTTAGTTAGTTAACATTTGCCACAATCTATCTTTTAATTCTTGCAAACCTTGATTAGCAACTGCCGATATAAACATATAGGGCACGCCTTGTAAAGTTTGATCGAGTTCTTCTTTCATCTCTGCTTTTAGCTCTTCGTCGAGCATATCAGATTTAGTAATCACCAAAAGGCGGTCTTTATCGAGCATTTCAGGATTGTATCTTCTGAGTTCATCCAGCAAAATCTCATATTCTTTTTGGATATCTTCTGCATCAGCAGGAACCATAAATAGAAGGGTTGAGTTTCGCTCAATGTGGCGCAAGAAATAGTGACCTAAGCCTTTTCCTTCTGCTGCACCTTCAATAATTCCAGGAATATCAGCGATTACGAACGATTTAAAATCGCGGTAAGCGACGATTCCCAAATTGGGTTTCAAAGTTGTAAACGGATAATCTGCAATTTTGGGTTTAGCTGAAGTTAAGACAGACAACAAGGTTGATTTTCCTGCATTGGGAAAACCTACTAACCCTACATCTGCCAACACTTTTAACTCGAGGATAATGTCTAGTTCTTGGCCAGGCATCCCTGGTTGAGCATAACGAGGCGTTTGATTTGTAGACGTTCTAAAGTGCCAGTTACCTAACCCTCCTTTACCCCCTTTTCCTAAAATGCGCTTCTCATTGTGTTCGGTAATCTCAAAGAGAACTTCTCCTGTTTCTTTGTCTTTTACAACAGTACCCAAAGGCACTTCGATAACTTTATCTTCTCCGTCTGCTCCTGTACTTCTTGAACTTCCTCCATCTCCTCCGTGTCCCGCTTTAATGTGGCGCATGAATTTTAAATGGTACAATGTCCATAGCCCTTCATTTCCGACAATATAGACATGACCTCCTCGTCCACCATCTCCACCGTCAGGACCTCCTTTTTCAATAAATTTTTCTCGGTGCAAATGCGTAGAACCTCTTCCACCTTTTCCTGAGGCTACATAAATTTTTACGTAGTCTACAAAATTCCCTTCAGTCATCTTTTATTTTATTACCTTGTCTTTGTATTTGTCTTTCGTTTGCAAAAGATCGATTAGATCAAGCGGTCAATCACAGCGCTTAATCGCGTTGTAATTTCTTCAACGCTACCAATTCCATCTACGGAATTGTAACAGTTTTTTGCCGTATAGTACTCAATTAATGGCGCAGTTTTTTCATTGTATTCTTCATAGCGACTTCTGATGATTTTCTCATCTTGATCATCTGCTCTTCCACTTGTTTTTCCGCGCTCGAGGATACGTTGCACCAAAACATCGTCATCAGCTTCTAAACCAATTGTTCCTACAAAACGAATGTTTTTTTCTTTTAATAAAGCTTCTAAAGCTTCTGCTTGTTGAATGGTACGCGGAAATCCATCAAATAAAAACCCTGCTTTATCCATGTTTTTCTCTACCTCATCTGCAAGCATATCAATTGTAATAGAATCTGGGACTAATTCTGCTCTATCCATAAAGACCTTGGCCTGTCTTCCTAATTCTGTTCCGTTTTTTAAGTTATAACGAAATACATCTCCAGTAGAAATATGAGTTAAATTGTATTTTCCTTTTAGAAATTCTGCCTGAGTACCTTTACCTGCACCAGGTTTTCCAAATAAAACTATTGCAATCATGCTACTATACTTTATTTATGCTGTTACTGTTTATTATTCTTTTATCTGATAGATAGCCGGGATATTTCTTCCATGCTTGTCATAATCCATACCATATCCTACGATAAATTTGTTCTCAATTTCAAAAGCGACATAGTCCAATTTAATATCTTTGGTATAGGCTTCTGGTTTTAAACACAAGGTACAGATTTTCAATTCTTTTGGACGTTGTTGTTCGAAAAGCTTTTTCAAGGCTACCAACGTATTTCCAGTATCTACAATATCTTCAATGATAATTACGCGGCGATCCGTTACGTCAATATCTAGTCCTAATAACTGATTGACTTGATTTGTCGATTGGGTTCCAATATATGAAGCCATCTTGACAAAACTCATTTCACACTCGCCTTTATAGTGCTTCACTAAATCGGAAACAACCATAAAAGATCCATTCAAAACACCAATAAAAACTGGCGTTTCTCCATTCATGTCTTGCAGTATTTCACTTGCGATCTCTTTGAGTCTCTCTTGAATTTGTTTTTCAGAAATGAAAGGAACAAAAGTCTTGTCTAAAACTTGGATTTCCATAAACAATTGAATTGATAATTTGCAAATATACAAAAAAGATACACCACATTTATACACCTTAGGTAATGAATTCCAAACAAATTCATAGTGAAATTCGAAAAATTACTTTGAATAACAGCTCCCAAGACGGTATGTTAACCAATAGTTAGGGGCAAATCTGAACAAAGAAAACAAGCTAGAAATAAATATTTCCCCTCTTCTTCGGTTTTCCAATCATTAACAGCAGTAAGATTCCCTCTCGCAAATACCGCATTTTTTTTTCCTTGGCACAACTAGGGAAGAGCTTTAGTACTATGTAAGGATAGTGCCTAAAAAAAAACGTAGCGCTTTCTACAAACGCTACGTCTAAAACAAACTAATTCAATCTAACTCTAAAACCAAAGCTAATAAGTTTTATTGTTAAGATTACTTTTTATACACCAGATCAAGGGCATATATTATTTTTTAATACAATATACCTTAATTATATTGTTTCAAATATAAGTTAATTTTTTAACTAACCAAGCGGTATTTTAAGTTTTTTTTCACACTACTATTTTTCTATTATCTCGGTTTGTATCTCCCCTATCCTCATAAAGTTCAATAAAACCAGATATTAGATACTACTTACCTATTCCCGCTATGCATCGATCAAGCGGTTATTTTAATTCTTTAGGGGTTGTTTACTGACTTTTTTTGTTGGGACTATATGTTCACCATTTGAATTAGTATATCTTTGCACAAACACAATTACAACAACACAATGAATTATTATTCAACTGATTTTCGCTTGGGAATATTAGGTGGTGGACAACTGGGAAAAATGCTTTTGTACGACACCCGCAAGTTTGACATTGCTACTTTTATCTTGGATCCAAGTAAAGAGGCGCCAGCACAATATGGTGCACATCAATTTTTTCAAGGGGATTTAATGGACTATGAAACGGTATATCGCTTTGGAAAAAAAGTAGATGTTTTGACCATTGAAATTGAAGGTGTTAATTTGGATGCCTTAGATCAATTACAACAAGAGGGAATAAAAGTATACCCTGCGCCTGAAACGTTGCGTTTGATTCAACACAAAGGCAAACAAAAGGATTTTTATACTTCTCATAACATCCCTACAGCGCCCTATACACGTTACGCAACTAAAGAGGCACTACAAGTCGCAGTCAATGAAAATCGCATTGCCCTTCCTTTTGTATGGAAATCGGCTCAATTCGGTTATGATGGCAATGGAGTAAAAGTGGTTCATTTGGTTGAAGACCTAGCGGGATTACCGGAGGTGGAGTGCATTGCAGAAACAATGGTTGCCTTCAAAAACGAATTAGCGGTTATTGTAGCTCGTTCAGCCTCTGGTGAAATTAAAACATTTCCCGTTGTAGAGATGGAGTTTCACCCTGAAGCAAATCAAGTGGAATACGTGATTTGCCCAGCGCGCATTGATGAAAAAGTAGCGGACAAAGCAAGAGCAGTTGCACTAAGTGTCTCTGAAAAATTTAATCATGTTGGTTTATTGGCGGTTGAGATGTTTCAAACGCAAGAGGACGAAATTCTAGTTAACGAAGTAGCACCACGTCCACACAATTCAGGCCACTACTCGATAGAAGCAAGCTATACCTCACAATTTGAACAACATATTCGCGCTATTTTAGATTTACCATTGGGTAATACAGACAGCAAAGTAGCGGGCGTCATGGTTAACCTAGTAGGTGCTGAAGGATACACAGGACAAGTATATTACGAGGGCATGAACGAAATTCTTGCTATTGCAGGTGTTACCCCTCACATCTACGGAAAACAAGAAACCAGACCTTTCCGCAAAATGGGGCATGTTACCATTGTGAATAGCGATATGGACAAAGCGCGAGCAATCGCACAACAAGTGAAAGAAACCATCAAAGTAATCAGTCAATAAATTATGAAAATAGCTGTAGTAATGGGCAGTATCTCAGATATGCCTATCATGCAAGACGCCATCGATATTATCAAAGAATTTGGCGTTGAAGTAGAAGTAGATATCGTTTCTGCACACCGTACTCCTGAAAAATTAGTTGAGTTTTCATCTCATGCACATAGCAGAGGTATTCAAGTAATTATCGCAGGTGCAGGCGGAGCCGCACACTTACCGGGTATGGTAGCGTCTATGTCTCCCCTTCCCGTGATTGGAGTACCAGTAAAGTCAAGCAATTCAATTGATGGTTGGGATAGTGTACTTTCTATTTTGCAAATGCCAGGTGGTGTACCTGTTGCAACCGTTGCATTAAATGGAGGTAAAAATGCAGGTTTATTGGCTTTGCAAATTTTGGGAAGCCAAAACCAAGAACTCCAACAAAAAATGATCGCTTATAAAAACGGACTGAGAGAAGCTGTTTTAAAAGCAGCGGCAACGCTAAAACAATAGTAAAAACAGTGATACACACGTATCAATTAAGATAAACTAAACCAGTAGTTCTACGAGCTGCTGGTTTTTTTTTGCCTAAGTTCAAGCACACAAGATTAAATTTTACTTGTACGAAAGAGTCGATCCCATAAGGTAGTATAAAAACCGAAATTTGTTTGGGGATCTAAGTGATGTCTATTGTGAAAACTCGCTGTTCCCAACCAACTCACCCAGCCTTTAGTTCGCAAAGCTCTAACTTTATTAAAGTGACCTATGGTTCCCCAAATCACGTTGATTATCAAATAAATACCAACCGCAACATAGTGAAAGGGATATACATAGAGAACGACAAGAAGCATAGCTCCAAATCCAAGAGCTTCAAACGGGCTCAACACAAAAAGACTCAATGCATTTACCCCGATATGTTCGTGGTGCTTTTGATGAATAAAGCGATACAACAACTTAGCATGGGCTAGTTTGTGAAAACAGTACATCAGGAAATCGACAATCAGAATCAAAACTAACAATTGAATCAGGACAACGCCCCACTTTGGTGCGGTAAAATCGACGATCAAATAGCCCTGTTTCCAGGTAAAAGCACCCAAGACAAAAACCAATACGTTACAGCCCCAAGTCGAGAGTACAGCCCACACATCAGATCGTACAATAGGTTGAACGTCGTTGACCTCAACGCTATTCTTTCGCAACCTATGCCAAATTACATAGAGAGACAAAGAGGCTAGTATCAAAGCTAAATTCAGCACTGCTCCTAAAGCTGTGATAACTTTGAAATCACTGTGAAATAACTGTTCGATTTGACTCATGTAATTCCTATTTATAAAAAAAATCCTTGCTAAACAACAAGGACTTCTTCATCTATTTTGTTTTCTTAGCCTCGATATACTGACTAACTGTTTTAATTTCTTGTTCCTTTTTCTTCGGATAGATCAATAGAATGTCTTCTTTATCCACGACAATATAATCACTTAATCCGTCAATTATCACACGTTTTCCTTTATCTGATCTCACGATGTTATTGGTAGCATCATTGAAATATACGTCTGCATTAACGACTGCGTTATCTGAGATATCTTTGGGTAGCTTGTCGTAGAGCGACCCCCAAGTACCGAGGTCATTCCAATCAAAGGTCGCTGGCAAAACGTAAACGTTATTCGCTTTTTCCATTACCGCATAGTCGATAGAGATATCTGCTGCCTTGGAGTAATTTTCGTCTATAAAAGCCTTTTCTTGATCGGTATTAAGTAAATCATACCCCGCGTCAAAAAGCTCGCTCATTTCGGGCTGAAAATTAGAAAAAGCATCTAAGATCGCACTAACACTCCACACAAAAATACCCGAATTCCACAAGAAGTGTCTACTTTGGATGAACTTTCTCGCCGTGACGTAGTCTGGCTTTTCTCTGAATTGAACTACTTTTTTAATTGGTCTTGAGTCTAGTTTATTGAATTCAATATAGCCGTATCCCGTATTGGGAAAAGTAGGGAGTATACCCAAGGTCATCAAGACTTGATCTCTTTCGCACACATCAAAGGTACGTTGTAAATTAGAGACAAATTGAAGTTCATCTTCAATCCAATGGTCGCTAGGTGCAACTACCATTACCGCATCAGGGTTGAGCTTTTTTATCTTCATCGCTGCGTACAAAATACACGGTGCAGTATTTCGCATGGCAGGTTCTAGTATTATATTAGTAGATGCTACAGCTGGCAATTGTTCTTGAACGATTGTTTTATAATTCTCATGCGTCAAGATCAAAATATTTTCTTTTGGGATTAACTGAGACAATCGCATAAACGTTTTCTGGATCAAGGTTTCCCCTGACCCTAACATATCGTGGAACTGTTTGGGGAATTCTGGAGTACTAACTGGCCAAAAACGCGAACCAACTCCTCCCGCCATTACAACAGCATAATAATTCGAACTCATACTATTCTTCTTATTGTTTTACAACATAATGTGTCATCATTTCAACTTCGGCGTTTGCCTTGAAGACAAACAATCGCCCTGTTGCTACTTCTAAACACTCAAATCGTTTTACTCGTAAAGGACCTCGTTTAAACACCTTGCCATTATGCGTTTTGAAATGACTTCCCAAGGGTATTTCATATACAAAACACTGGTTAGTGCCTTTTTCTACTGCATCATACATGCGCATTGCGATAGACAAGCGCTCATCAGTATCGCTACTTGCAGCGGGATTTCTAAAGTGATTGGCCAATAAAGGCAACAATCGATCTGGAAAGACCTCTGGTCGTAAAAAAGGCAACATGAGTAAGCGAAACGTTTGCTTCCACTCCACACCATGCGGTTTGATCGTTCCTCCATACTTCTGAAAAGCTACTAAGTGTGCAATTTCGTGAATTAACGTCATCAAAAAACGGTAAGGATTGAGATTGGAGTTGATCGTAATCAAGTGTTTGCCGTCGAATCCTCTCGTATAGTCACCGTGTCTTGTTACCCTTTCATTCACAATTTTCAGGTGAATGTGGTAGTGTTTAATCAATTCAAAAGCTGCATCTAAAGCTTGTTCTGGTAAATAGGGTTTGAGTATCGTAATCAATCTATTGTTTTTTTAAGGGGTGGTACTCGAAGCTTGCAGTACTTTACCATTAAAATATTTATTTCCCGTAAGTGCGAAATCACAAATGTATTCCCCAATTTCTTCAGGCATTAAAGGCGCTTGATAACCCGGAAAGGCTTCTTCTAACATTTCCGTTTGAACAGCTCCTAAGGCAATTACATTAAAAGAAATCCCTTTCTCTTTGTATTCTTCCGCGAGGAGTTCGCTCAAAATAATCACTGCTCCTTTACTCGAGCTATAGGCAGCTAATCCGCCAAACTTCATTGTCCCTTGCACACCTCCCATACTGCTGATAGTCACCACATGGCTATTTACAACAAAATAGGGAATACACAGTTGAACCAAACGAGCCAGTCCAAATACATTTACTTTATAAACCCACTCGAATTCATCTTGTGTTATTTCTTCAAAAGGCTTATTCACTAAAGCACCAGCATTGTTAATCAAAATATCTACATGCCCCCATTGGGTAGCGACATAGTCTCTTACTTGCTGCAAATCTGCTTCTACTGTCAGATCAATTTCCAAACAAGTTACATTTTCAATCGCTGCTAATGCAGCAGCTTTTTTTCGAGAAACGGCTAAAACTTTATGCCCTTTTTCCGCTAGTATTTTCACTGTTTCTAATCCAATACCGCGGCTTGTTCCCGTAACAATAATATGTTTCATCATTAGTTTTTCAATCTAATTTCACCAGAGGGTAAGTTAATCAATTTTTCTACGACAGGAACAAATTTCGCTGTAAGTTCAGTCATAAAAGGTATATCCATTAGATGGGCTTCGTCCTTGACGTGGTGGTAATATTTGAAGTTTTCAAAATCTGAAGAACTAAACGTCTGACTTGGTATTTTATAGGCTAAATAAAACGGGTAGTTATCTGAGCGTTTAAACAATTGCATTTTTTCTGCTTCTTCAAATCTACCTGCGAGATTTTCGCCTGCTATTTCATTAATTTTAGCGGCTAGGTTGCTCTGGTCATAGCCTGTAATAAAGGTGGTATACTCACGAGTCATCGGCACACCTAACATTTCGAAATTCAGCATAAGCACAACGTTTGCCTCTTCACTTTTTAAGCGATTCGCCAAGTGTTCTGATCCTAAAAGGCCTACTTCTTCAGCAGTAAAAAAGCACACTAACACGGTGCGTTTCATGTCTTTTTGGGAGAGGTTACGCGCTAATTCCAATAGGATACTAACACCTGAGGCATTGTCATTCGCACCGTTAGCAATCGAATCTCCAGCAATGGCCGTTTGAATTCCTATGTGATCGTAATGCGCACCGAGAACCACAATTTCATTTTTCAACTGAGGGTCTTTTCCCGGAATAACTCCAACGACATTCCACGTATTCGCTACCTTAGTCAGTTCATCTTCGTATCGCTCAAAATAAGGTTCAATACCGTATGCTTTCAACTCCTTTGTCAAGTAGGTTGCCGCTTTGATATTCCCTTCTTTTCCTGAGTCTCTGCCCAATAACTCATCAGACGCTAAGTAGTTTAACGTCGTGCTTATGTTTGTAGCGGATACCTCCTCTTTGCGTTGTTCCGATATAGTCGTCGTCGCAGTACAAGAAGCCAAAAAAATTGCTCCTAAAAAACTTATATACTTCACTTTTAACATGCTCCAAAAATACAAAATACACTTCTTATTTTACAGTGTTTTTGCATTAGTTTATAGTAAAAAAACAAAAAAAGCTTGCAAATTGCAAGCTTTTCATTTATTTCCGATGTATTGATTAGGCCAGCATGGTAACTGGGTTCTCAATATAACTTCTCAGCGTTTGTAAGAATTGCGCTCCGGTAGCACCATCGACTGTTCTATGGTCACAAGCCAAAGTAACAGTCATCGTATTTCCAACAACTATCTGACCGTTTTTAACTACTGGTTTTTCAACGATAGCCCCTACAGATAAAATTGCAGAGTTCGGTTGATTGATAATTGATGTAAACGACTGAATACCAAACATTCCTAAATTAGAAACTGTAAAAGTACTGCCATCCATTTCTGCCGGTGTCAGTTTCTTTGTTTTCGCTTTACCTGCCAATTCTTTTACTTTTGCTCCAATGTGTGTTAAAGACATCTGATCTGTAAAAGGCAATACAGGTACCACTAAACCATCTTCTACTGCTACAGCAACTCCAATGTTGATATGGTTATTAAAAATCGTTGCGTTATCTGTCCATTGTGTATTCACTTGTGGGTGTTTACGCAAGGCCATTGCACAAGCTTTCACTACCATATCATTGAAAGACACTTTTGTATCAGGCATTTCATTGATTAACTTACGAGAAGCCATGGCATTATCCATATCGATCTCGATAGTTAAGTAATAGTGAGGAGCTGTAAATTTAGATTCGGCTAAACGACGAGCAATTGTTTTGCGCATTTGTGAGTTTTTCACTTCTTCGAAGCTTACCTCACCAGCAGGGATAAATGGTTTCACCTCTGGCGCAGTTGCTTGAGCAGCTGGGGCAACTGATTGTGCAGGAGCTTGCGCAGTAGCTGGAGTGAAGTTTTCAACGTCGCGTTTAATAATGCGTCCGTTTTCTCCTGTTCCTTTTACTTGTGCAAGGTTAATTCCTTTCTCTTCAGCAATTTTTTTAGCCAAAGGCGAAACGAATACACGTCCTCCATTTGATGATGCCGCAGGCGTTGCTACAACTTCTGCTGCAGGTGTAGCAGCTTTTGGTGCTTCAACAGGGGCAGCTGTTTCTGCTGGAGTTGCGACAACTCCACCATTTTTTGCTCCTTCTACTAGGGCCGTAACATCCGTCCCAGCAGGACCTAAAATAGCTAAAACGCTGTCAATAGGCGCTGATTCACCTTCTTGAATTCCTACATATAAAAGAGTTCCTGCTTCAAAAGCTTCAAATTCCATTGTTGCTTTATCTGTTTCGATCTCTGCTAAGATATCTCCCTCTTCTACTTTATCACCTACCTTTTTTATCCAGCTTGCAACAGTACCTTCCGTCATTGTATCACTTAAACGGGGCATTGTGATTACTTTTACTCCCGCAGGAATTGCTGCTGGAGCAGGGCTAGCCGTATTTTCAACTGCTTTAGGCGCTTCTGCTTCCACTGCTTTTTCAGCAACAGGAGCTGATCCACCACCTAATAGTGCAGTGATATCTTCACCTTCTTTTCCAATAATAGCAAGAAGCGAGTCAACTGGAGCAGCTTCTCCTTCTTGTAATCCAATGTATAACAATGTACCTTCATAAAAAGATTCAAATTCCATTGTTGCTTTGTCTGTTTCAATCTCAGCAAGGATATCACCTTCTGAAACCTTATCTCCAACTTTCTTTAACCAAGCCGCAACAACACCTTCTGTCATGGTGTCACTTAAGCGAGGCATTGTAATTACTTCTGCCATATTATTTTATTATAATCTATGAGGTAAAAAAGGGTAATTTTCTTGATCGTACACCACGTCGTACATCACATTAAGGTCTGGGAACGGAGATTCTTCAGCGAATTTCTCACATTCAGACACTAAATCTTTCACGCGTTGATCCATTGCTTCGATTTCGCTTTCTGTAGCGTAACCGTTTGCTTTGATCACATCCAACACTTGTGTAATTGGGTCGATTTTTTTGTACTCTTCTACTTCTTCTTTTGTGCGATAGTGTTGTGCATCGGACATAGAGTGCCCTCTATATCTATACGTTTTCATCTCTAATAAAGTAGGTCCGTCACCACGACGCGCTCTTTCGATCGCTTCGTACATTGCTTCGGCAACTTTTACAGGATTCATTCCGTCAACAGGACCACTTGGCATTTCATAACCTAATCCTAATTTCCAGATTTCAGAGTGATTCGCCGTACGCTCAACAGATGTTCCCATTGCATATCCATTGTTTTCAATAATGAACACCACTGGCAACTTCCAGTTCATTGCCATATTGAAAGTCTCATGCAATGATCCTTGACGCGCAGCACCATCTCCAAAGTAACACATCGTTACTGCTTTTCTATCAAAATATTTATCTGCAAATGCCAATCCAGCTCCTAGAGGAATTTGTCCACCCACAATACCATGTCCTCCATAGAAGTTGTGCTCTTTAGAAAAAATGTGCATCGAACCTCCCAATCCTTGAGAAGTACCTGTTCCTTTCCCTAACAACTCCGCCATAATTCTTCGTGGATCAACACCCAATCCGATTGGTTGTACGTGATTTCTGTATGCTGTAATCATTTTGTCTTTTGACAAATCCATTGCGTGTAAAGCTCCAGCCAAAACCGCTTCTTGCCCATTATACAAATGTAAGAACCCTCTTACTTTTTGTTGAATATATAAAGCTGCAAGCTTGTCTTCAAACTTTCTCCAAAATAGCATGTCTTCATACCACTTTAGATAAACTTCTTTTGTAATTTCTTTCATATGACTTTACTTTTCATGAGTAGAAAACCTACTCTAAATACAGACTTTGCTAAATACCCACTATTACTGTGGATAGGCAAAAATAGCACATCTACCTTAGATTGAAAAATTTATTTGAAGTATTTTAAATTAGAACAATTATTCTTTATATTTTTTAAGAAAATATTTAATTATCCTCGAACATTTCCTCTTAACAATACTATTAAATTAAGGCATCGACTTGGTTTGAAACCAATTATTCACAGTAGATTCAAGCTTTTTATAACAAAGATGTAGAAGAAGCAAAGGACGTATTCATTTTCTAAAATTTACCAAGAGGATCAAGTAGATCTTTCTATGAGCAACGACCTTTTGCAAACGTTCTTTCTCAGGGGCCTCTATTGGTAAAAAAACTAAGCCCTTCTGGAGATTATCTCTTCAAAGGGCTCAATTCACGCTTAAAATAAAATATAATTAGGTAATTACTTCGGTATAGGTATTCCCAAAGCGATCAGTTACCATAACGGTAATGTTTTTCGCTTGGTCTGAGGGGCAAAACAAAAACATATGATCAGTCAATCCTGGCTCCACCCATTTTCGTTTTACGGGTAATTTAGGTCCTTCGTGCAGTTGCATACTCAAGGGATCTTTGGCTCTAACTCGGACCAAGGCTCCTTTTTCTACGCCATCTTCCAGCCAAACCCCTGTCCAATGTTCATCCCAATTCCAAATATTTACACTCCAATTGCCTGGGAAGTCAGGGTGTTCATCTTTTTTATACACCCTAAATTGGGTTTCCTTAGGAAGTCCTATTCCCTTGTAGTACCAGCTAAGTGCTGCACCGTTGACTTCGTATACCCCATAGCCACTCGGCGTTCCATCTTGACAAATCGGACCACTCCACCAAGCACCACAAACTGTGCCATGGCAATGTTCGTATAGGTTGTCATTCAGTATAATATTTTCATTAAAATGAGTATGTCCAGACATGAGATGCGCGTGATAAGGCGCTAGCAAGTTGTACAAATGCTTGCGATTACTAACCATAGCACCGAGTGATTTCTCGGCAGGATAGCGTTCGAAATGCCTTGTAAAGGACGGAATATGTTGAAATACAACTACCGTACTCCCATGGGGCACAAGAGCGAGGTCTTGCTCTAACCACGCCAACTGGTTTTCGGTAATATATCCGATATACTCTTTGTCTTTTCCGATAAAAAACACATCGTTAAGCACAACATAATGAACGAGTCCGCGGTTAAATGAATAGTACTGTGGCCCATACATTGTGGTAAAAGTAGACGCAGATTTTTCGTCACTTCGCTGTTCTAAGTCCGCATCGTGGTTTCCGAACACTTGAAAAAAGGGAATTCCCGTTTGTTGTACCGCTTGATTGTATTTGGCCGATAGTTGATGTTGATCCCAGATCAAATCACCACATCCCACGCCAAAAACATGGGGGCTATTCAACTGCTTTACTGTTGCTAGCGTATCAGGTACAGTCTCACTCAACAATTGCTCTGCTTCTTCCTCTTTTTGGATTTGCGGATCTGCCCAAACAATAAAATGGTGTTTATAATCAGATTCTTTTACTGGTTCGAGGGCAAAAAAATGTGGACTCGTCTGCTTTTGTTTTTGTATTTTTTGGAAAAACAAAGCTGAACCATTGGCTTGTTTTTCTATACTATATCCTGCTGGAATTGAAATAAATACAAACTGCGATTGAGGAGCAGACTGGAAGCTGTAACTTCCAGCGGCATCCGTTTGGACTACTTGATATCCATCAGAAACCACCACTTGAGCTAATCCCTTGCCATGAACAGTCACTTTACCCGTTACCCTCACGCTTTTTAACTCATCCCCACTCTCATTAGTGGTAGAATTCAATATTCCTGCTGTAGCCTCTTGAAGAGGAAGGATAGAAACGGCTCCCGCTGTTAGGGCGACATTTTTTAAAAATTTTCGTCTTGAGTTCATCGTTTACCGTTTAATTTTGCCACCAAATTTTCACATTTATATCATCTCCCCCCATCTTCTGCACTTGTAGTTGGTAATTGGTTTTGTTTTTTGTTCGAATATCCAACGGATACGGGAAACGTGAAGGCATTTGTCCGTCATTCATCATGGCATTCGTTTGAGGTAATTTAGGAAACCCCGTACGTTTATATTCAAACCACTGCTGATAATCATTCATATACAAAGCGTAATACTTTTGCAGCATAATTCGCTCCAAGGTTCCGTCGTATTCCGTATTTGGATTAGCGAAATAATCTAGAGGAACTTCGGTTTCATGGAATTTCATTGCGGCTTCAACCCCGCGTCTATAAAACTCTTCCGCCCCAGTTATGTATCCTTTTTGCGCTAATTCTGCTTGTATAAATAAAATTTCTGCATAAGTTACTAGAGGCGTTTTAGTCGGATTAGCTGCCATTTTATTGTTCAGGGTAGAAGCTTCATAGTCAAACTGCCCATCGGATCCTTCAAATGCACTTGGAATTCCTTTATAGCCAATATTCACTTTCTTCTTATTTTCCATTCTCGTGGCTTGTGTTGCAAATACAGGCAGACGCGGATCTTTAAACGCATTTAAATTATCGATGAAAAAACTAGCCATTTTCTTGTTTAATGTAAAATCTTGAATACGGCTCCAAGGTGATATATTCGGCGTTACCCCCGTAATGATCAAGGTTGCTTCTTCTTCAGAAGATGAAATAATCGGATAAGTAATAGGATCATTTAAAATAGCTAGCATTTTAGGGTAAGCCTCTTTATGGGTTTTATTTGATATACGCAACAACAAGCGCAAGTGCAAGCTATTGGTAAACTTTTGCCATTTAGTCAAATCATTGTTAAACAAAATGTCTTGATAATAGACCATTCCCCTTTTTGTATCATATAAGCTATTGGCGCGAGTTAAATCAGCCAATAGGCTATCGTATATTTTTTCTTGATCATCAAAAGCGGGGTAAATCAACCCTTCACCACCTTTACCTGCATCGAAGTAAGGCACATCGCCAAACAGATCCACAAGATTCGACGCCATCCACACGCGCAGGGTAATTCCGATAGCTTCATAATTGCTGTCTTTCGTGCGAACCGCTGCTTGTTCAATATCTTTTGCCGTTTTCATCCAACGGTAGTAGGTATTCCACGGAGCAGCCCCAATGTTATCCGACAAATTATAGTGCTGAATACCATAGGACGATTGCGGAAAAGTCACAATATCCTGCATTAATTCACTGTTGTATGACCAGCTGCGATACATATTGCTCGTTGCAACTTCGTAAATCAACGGATTTAATAAGGTTCCTGGACTGATTTCTTGTAGTCGATTGGGATCGGTATTGGTCTCGTCAAAGGTAGTTGTACAACCGACAAGTTGTAGAGCAAAACAAGCGAATACGCTCACGTACAACAAAGAAAGTATTTTATTTTTTCGCATAATTAAAATTCTAATTTAAGGTTAAACCCATAGGTTGCAGGTGAGGGTAATTGCCCCATCTCTACACCAGGCATCATAGATCCTCCATTTAACGCCGCAGTTTCGGGATCAAAAATGGGAAAGCTCGTTAATGTTGCTAGGTTTCTTCCAAACACAGATACAGATAATCGCGTCATTTTCAATTTATCCAATACTGATTTAGGGAAGTTGTATTCAATACTCACATCGCGAACTTTCAAGTAAGAAGCATCAAAACTATTGGATTCCAAATTGGCTCTTCGATAGTATTCACCGTAATATGCTGCTGGATTGACTTTGGTCGTATTTGGAGCGAATGTACCGTCTTCGTTACGCACAACTCCCTCACCAATGATAAAGCCTTCCTCTCTTCCATATAGGGTATGTCCTAATTTTCCTTGTTCAGACATTTTATGGTGGGTTTGAGAATAAACTTTTCCACCATAGGAACCATCTAAGGTAAAGCTCAATGTGAAGTTTTTGTATTTGAACGTATTGACCCAACCCGCAGTCCAATCGGCATAAGCACTACCGATATACTCTACTTCTTTGGATTGTTCAGGCAATCCTTTATCTGTATAGACAATTTGACCTTCGTCATTGCGTACAAATTTATAACCATATAAATCCCCCGTGGTTCCTCCCACTTTACCTATAATTTGAGCAGTTCCTGATTCTGCAAGTACTTGTTGGTCTCCTCCTTCTAAATCAGGTGATAAAGACAATATTTTATTGTTGTTCTTCGCCCAGTTTAGCGTGGTATTCCACGTAAAGGATTTTGTTTTAACTGGTGTTGCGTTTACCACAACCTCAATACCGCGATTTCGAACCGTTCCTGCATTTACAAAGGCTCTTGAGTAGCCTGTTACTAGATTTAGTGGTATGGTAATGAGTTGATTTTTCGTTTTAGTTTCATATAATGTTAAGTCGAATCCCAATCGATTTTTAAACATTCTGTGTTCATATCCGATTTCAAAACTCTGAGTTCCCTCCGGTTTCAAATCGATATTGTGCAATGTCGTTGGTGCTGTAGCTGAACTTGGAAATTCGCTGTTTTCATAATACAATTTTGTTTTATAAGAAGACGTTCCATTTCCAACATCTGCATAGGAAAAACGCAACTTTGAGTAATCAATCGCGTGAGGTAAAACCAAGATATCGCTTAGCACTACACTTGCATTAAGAGAAGCATACATGAACGACCAGTTCATCTCAGGCAAACTACTCGACCAATCGTTTCTCAGCGTACCGTCTAAAAAGATCATATTTTTATACCCTACGGATGCCATTCCGTACAGGGAGTTTACTTTTAGGTTCTCATCTGCAATTTTTGTACTGGGCTTGTCTTTACCATTGGCAATCATATACACCCCAGGCGTTACCAATCCTCTTACCCAACTCGCATTGCTATGCCATTTAGAGTCGCGCATATTCCCTCCTAATGACAATCCATAGGTAAAAACATCGCCTTTATCTTCTGTATAGCTCAACAAGAAATCGGTGTTTATTTCGGTAAAATTAATCTGCTGTGTTTTAAAATAGCCTTCGCCAAACTTGGTGGTATTGTATGGACGGCGCTCTTCGCGTTTGTCTGCTCTTGAATTGATAGCTCCTCTTAACATCAACTTTAATTTAGGAGCTAAATCAATATCAGTAGACAAACTACCTACGATGGTATTGGCATTTACTGCATTGGTTGTCTCGTAGGCGATTAAGTATGGATTTTCGATATAGGAACTAAATGGGTGAATTTGCTCCAATTGATATTTGTCTTTTTTCCAAATAGGTCTGTACCAATCCAAGTCCACATTGGGATTTTGGAAGATCATAAAGTAACCAATGGTGTGATTCCCATATCCTGTACCCGGCAAATTATCACTACTTCTGTTGCTATAGCTAACATTTGAGTTTACAGTTACCCCTCTTGCAATTTCGTACTTGGCTTTAGTTGCAATAGTGGTGCGATCAAATCCAGTATTAGGCATGATCCACTCATTCTTAGAATGTGTAATTGTAGCGCGAATACTTCCTTTGTCATTTCCACCAGAAAGCCCTAAGGAGTTTGTAGTCGTTAAACCTGTTCTCCAAAAATCTTTAATGTTATTTTTATAAGGTCGCCACAAGGTGCGTTCTTCACCTTGACCTTCTGTGGTTGGGTCATACTGAAAGTAGTATTGTCCATCAAATTTAGGTCCAAATGCACTACTCGTACTTCCTGTATTAGCTCCATCTTCAGAGGTACCATAGGAATAGAATGGATCTCCGTCTTTATTAAAACTCTTTCCCGATCCTTGTCCGTACTGGTATTGATAATCGGGCCAATGTTGAATCACATCAAAGCTGACGTTTGAATTGAAGCTAACCCCCAATCCTTTGTTCTTTTTCCCTCCGGATTTAGTGGTGATCATCAACACCCCATTTCCAGCTCTTGATCCGTATAAGGCTGCTGCACCAGGTCCCTTTAAAACGGTTATACTTTCGATATCATCTGGATTAAGATCAGCAATTCCATTTCCATAATCAACAGGTGCATCATCGCCAATATAGGCAGTTTCAGATCCACTCGACCACAAGTCACCACCTACAATCACACCGTCAACAACAATCAAGGCTCCATTAGCTCCTAAATTAACAGAGCGATCGCCTCTAAGCTTGATCTGAGTTGAATTCATCGGACCTGAGTTAGAAGACAACATAGTCATCCCAGCGACCTTTCCTTTTAGTTCGTCTGACCAGTTATTGGAACGTGCGTGATTTAATTCTTCCCCATTGAGCGTTTGTTGGGAATACCCCAACTGTTTTTCTTCTCTTTTAATTCCTAAAGCCGTAACGACTACTTCGTTTAATACACTTGTGGTTTCTTTTAGTTGTACGGTTAGAAAGTTTAGATCGCCCACAGATAAGGTTTGGGTTTCAAAACCTAAAAATGAGATCTCCAAAACAGTCGTTTTCAAATCATCATACGGCAGGCTAAATTCTCCCTCCAAATTGGTTTGCACCGCTTTTCCCGTAGTCAAATTGCGAATCACAGCTCCTGGTAGAGCTAAGTTTTGTTGATCGACAACTTTTCCACGAATGACATTTTGTTGGTTAGCTGAGGCGGAAATCTTCTGCCCTTGAAACTGATCTTCTCTAGCATAAAGTGTAGCTGTAGAAGAAAACAGCATGGCGCTAAGTAAAAAAATTAGGCTTGTTGTATTGCGCTGATTTTTTTTCATACTAAGGTTGAGTAATTAATTCATTTTATGCTGACAAAACAAATCAATTCTATTCTTAAGCGCAATTAAACTCAATTAAGCTATGGTTAACCGATGTAAACTTTTAGTTATGAAATTTTGGAAATGGAAAGGATCAGAACAAAAGAGAGACCACAAAAGACAAGCATCTTCCATGAAATTAAAACAACTCTAAATCAAGCGGTAAACTAGGCATTTGCAGTAGTAAGGGTTTGAAAAAAGATCTCGCCCATTGCGATTACGAATGGATAAAAGGTAACATTAAGCTAACAAACCACAAGAACAAGCACGTATATTAGGAAAACATCAACAAACTGTTAAACCAATCTAGAAGGAAAACCGCTAGGTAAGGAATAGGACATAAAAAAAAGCCCCGTGCTTTCGCACAGGGCTTTTCGTTATATAGCGTTAATTAAGCATCTCCTTTGGGACCAAAATTAATGGGTGGCATCATCGGATTATTCGTTGATTCATAATCCTTAATTTCTCCATTTGACTGTTCAAACCTATGGATATTATCTTCCAGTGCTTGTAAAAGTCGCTTTGCATGTTGTGGAGTTAAGATAATTCTCGACTTCACTCTTGCTTTTGGTACTCCTGGCATAATGTTTACAAAATCGACAACAAATTCAGTGTTTGAATGATTGATTATTGCCAGATTTGAATAGGTTCCTTCTGCCGTAACTTCATCCAATTCAATGTTGAAGTTATTTTGTTCTTCAGCCATGTCTTAGAAATTTAATTCTTGTTCTTGCGTTAAAAAATCGCCGTTTTCATTTGTAGAAACAATAATACTTTCATACTCGCGCATACCAGTACCTGCAGGGATTCTATGTCCAACAATTACGTTTTCTTTTAATCCCATTAACGTATCAATCTTACCAGCAACTGCTGCTTCGTTTAACACTTTTGTTGTTTCCTGGAACGACGCTGCAGAGATAAATGACTTCGTTTGTAATGACGCTCTAGTAATACCTTGTAAAATTGGCGTACCAGTTGCTGGCATAACATCTCTAGAGATTACCAAGTTTTTATCTTCGCGTTTCAACAATGAATTTTCATCGCGTAGCTCGCGCATTGAAACGATTTGTCCTTCTTTCAAATTCTCAGATTCTCCAGCATCAACAACAACTTTCATTCCGAATAAACGGTCGTTTTCAACAATGAAATCACTTGTGTGAACCAATTGATCTTCTAAGAATAGCGTATCTCCTGGATCTTGAATTTGAACTTTACGCATCATTTGTCTAATAACAACCTCGAAGTGTTTGTCATTAATTTTCACCCCTTGTAAACGGTAAACTTCTTGAATCTCGTTTACTAAGTATTGCTGTACAGCAGAAGGCCCTTGGATACGTAAAATATCATCTGGAGTAATGGCACCATCAGATAATGGTAAACCAGCTCTTACGAAGTCATTCTCTTGAACTAAGATTTGGTTTGAAAGTTTTACTAAATACTTTCTAATATCTCCTGTTCTTGATTCAACAACGATCTCTCTGTTACCTCTCTTCACTTTACCGAAAGATACAACCCCATCAATTTCAGAAACTACAGCTGGATTCGACGGATTACGCGCTTCTAAAAGCTCTGTAATACGAGGTAAACCTCCTGTAATATCCCCTGCTTTTGAAGTGTGACGAGGAATTTTTACTAAAACTTTACCAGCTTTAATTTTCTCCCCATCATTTACCATTAAGTGAGAACCTACTGGTAAGTTGTATGAACGAATTAACTCCCCATCTTTACCGTAAATTAACAAAGTAGGAATTAACTTTTTGTTTCTAGATTCGCTAATAACTTTCTCTTGGAAACCAGTTTGCTCATCGATTTCAACCATGAACGTTTGTCCTTGTTCGATATCTTCATAAGCAACCTTACCAGTGAATTCGGAAACGATTACACCGTTATAAGGGTCCCATTTACAGATCGTAGCTCCTTCTTCAACAACATCACCATCATTTACATAGATTGTTGATCCATAAGGAATATTGTTCGTTGTTAACAAAATACCTGTATTTGGATCGAACAATTTCACCTCTGTAGAACGAGAAATTACGATGTTGATTTTATTTCCTTCATTGTCTTCACCTTCAACTGTTCTAAGTTCTTCGATCTCTAAACGACCTTTAAACTTAGCGTTGATAGTAGAAATTTCAGAAATATTTCCTGCAGTACCCCCAACGTGGAACGTTCTCAATGTCAACTGTGTACCAGGCTCCCCAATAGATTGAGCAGCAACAACACCCACAGCTTCTCCTTTTTGAACCATTCTTGCTGTAGCAAGGTTACGTCCGTAACACTTCGCACAGATACCTACTTTAGCCTCACAAGTTAACGGTGAACGAACTTCAACCGATTCGATTGGAGAAGCGTTGATAGCTTTAGCAATTGCTTCAGTGATTTCCTCACCAGCACCAACAATGATCTCAGAGTTTAATGGGTTGATTACGTTGTTCAACGCAACACGACCTAATACTCTTTCTCCTAATGATTCGATTACCTCTTCGTTTTTCTTTAATGGCATTACATCAATACCTCTTAAAGTACCACAGTCTACAGAGTTAACAATAACATCTTGTGCAACATCATGAAGACGACGAGTTAAATATCCCGCATCCGCAGTTTTTAACGCCGTATCCGCAAGTCCTTTACGAGCACCGTGGGTAGAAATGAAATACTCTAAGATCGATAGTCCTTCCTTAAAGTTAGAAAGAATCGGGTTTTCGATAATTTCACCACCACCTGCAGTTGATTTTTTCGGTTTCGCCATCAAACCACGCATACCTGTTAACTGACGAATCTGCTCTTTAGAACCCCTCGCTCCAGAATCCAACATCATGTATACAGAGTTAAATCCTTGTTTATCTTCGCGAATATTCTTCATAGCCAACTCGGTTAACATAGCGTTGGTAGATGTCCAAACGTCAATTACCTGGTTGTAACGCTCGTTATTTGTGATAAGCCCCATATTATAGTTCATCGTAATGTGATCTACTTGTTGGTTAGCATCATCAATCAAATCTTGTTTTTTCTCTGGAACGATAATATCACCCAAACTGAATGACAATCCTCCGCGGAAAGCGTATCCATACCCCATACCTTTGATATCATCTAAGAATGCAGCAGTTGTAGGTACGTCCGTAGTAGCTAAAATACCACCAATAATATCACGTAGTGATTTCTTTGTCAATACCTCATTGATATACCCTGCTTTTTCAGGAACTACCTCGTTAAACAAGATACGTCCAGCAGTTGTTTCAATGATTCTGTATGCTAATTCACCTTTCTCATTGTAATCTTTTGCGCGAACTTTCACACCCGCATTCAAGTCCAGTTTCCCTTCATTGATAGCGATATGTACTTCTTCTACCGAATAGAAAGTTAATCCTTCTCCTTTTACAATTTCTTCTGGTGTAGACTTACGCAACTTGGTCATATAGTAAAGACCAAGTACCATGTCTTGAGAAGGTACAGTAATAGGAGCACCGTTCGCAGGGTTTAAGATATTATGTGAAGCCAACATTAACAATTGAGCTTCTAAGATTGCCTCTGGTCCTAATGGCAAGTGAACCGCCATCTGGTCACCATCGAAATCCGCGTTAAACGCCGTACACACCAATGGGTGTAACTGAATCGCTTTACCTTCAATCAATTTTGGTTGGAACGCCTGAATACCTAAACGGTGTAACGTAGGGGCACGGTTCAATAGAACTGGGTGTCCTTTAATCACGTTTTCTAAGATATCCCAAACAACTGGCTCTCTTTTATCTATAATTTTTTTCGCAGATTTTACTGTTTTCACAATTCCTCTCTCGATCAACTTACGGATCACGAACGGTTTGTAAAGCTCAGCTGCCATATCTTTTGGCAATCCACATTCGTATAATTTCAATTCAGGTCCAACGACAATAACCGAACGAGCAGAATAATCCACACGTTTACCTAATAAGTTTTGACGGAAACGCCCTTGTTTACCTTTTAATGAATCAGAAAGTGATTTCAATGGACGGTTAGACTCAGTCTTAACAGCAGAAGATTTTCTAGTGTTATCGAAAAGTGAATCCACCGCTTCTTGAAGCATACGTTTCTCGTTACGCAAAATTACCTCAGGAGCTTTAATCTCCATTAAGCGTTTTAAACGATTATTACGGATAATTACACGACGATACAAGTCATTCAAATCTGACGTTGCAAAACGTCCACCATCCAATGGCACTAATGGACGCAATTCAGGTGGAATAACTGGAATTACTTTTAGGATCATCCACTCAGGTCTATTCTCGCGATTCTCATTTGATTCACGGAAAGCCTCTACCACTTGAAGGCGTTTTAATGCTTCGGTTTTTCTTTGCTTAGATGTTTCGTTATTAGCAGCGTGACGCAAAGTATAAGACAATTGGTCTAAATCCGTTGTTGCTAATAAATCCATGATACATTCAGCACCCATTTTGGCGATGAATTTATTTGGATCTGTGTCATCTAAGAATTGATTTTCCATTGGAAGAGAATCTGCAATATTCAGGTACTCTTCTTCTGTTAAGAAATCTAAGCGATTTAATGCATCACCCTCGGCATTTTTTGCAATACCAGGTTGAATTACTACATATCGCTCATAGTAAATAATCATGTCAAGCTTCTTTGAAGGAAGCCCTAAGATGTATCCAATTTTATTAGGTAAAGAACGGAAGTACCAAATATGTGCAATAGGCACAACTAAATTGATATGCCCTACTCTATCTCTACGTACTTTCTTTTCAGTAACTTCAACACCACAACGGTCACAAACGATCCCTTTGTAGCGAATTCTTTTATACTTACCACAAGCACACTCGTAATCTTTTACAGGACCAAAAATACGCTCGCAGAATAAACCGTCACGTTCTGGTTTATGCGTACGATAGTTAATTGTTTCTGGCTTTAAAACTTCCCCTCTTGATTCTGCAAGAATCGATTCAGGTGAAGCCAAACCAATTGAGATTTTATTAAACCTTTTTACGGTATTTTTCTCTTTATTTCTATTCATGGTAAACTTACTTGTTAAAGTGTATGATATAGAGTAAGCAGCATGCACTGCTCACTCTAAAATCTATAGTTTATTCTTCTAATCTGATGTCTAATCCAAGACCTTTTAATTCATGCATTAACACATTGAATGATTCAGGTAATCCTGGTTCTGGCATAGTTTCTCCTTTAACGATTGCTTCGTAAGTTTTCGCTCTACCAATAACGTCATCTGATTTTACCGTCAAAATCTCACGTAATGTACTTGATGCTCCGTATGCTTCTAGAGCCCAAACCTCCATCTCTCCAAAACGCTGACCTCCGAATTGAGCCTTACCTCCTAACGGTTGTTGCGTAATTAATGAGTATGGTCCGATTGAACGCGCGTGCATCTTATCATCAACCATGTGTCCTAATTTCAACATGTAAATAACCCCTACTGTTGCTCTCTGGTGGAATCTTTCTCCAGTTCCTCCATCGTACAAATAAGTATGTCCAAATCTCGGAATACCAGCTTCATCTGTAAGCGCATTGATTTGATCTAATTCAGCACCGTCGAAAATTGGAGTAGCATATTTTTTACCCAATTTCTGTCCAGCCCATCCTAAAACAGTTTCATAGATCTGACCAATGTTCATACGAGAAGGTACCCCTAGTGGGTTTAACACGATATCAACTGGTGTACCGTCTTCTAAGAATGGCATGTCTTCATCTCTAACGATTCTAGCAACAATACCTTTGTTACCGTGACGTCCTGCCATCTTATCCCCAACTTTTAACTTACGTTTCTTAGCGATATATACTTTTGCAAGTTTTAAGATTCCTGATGGTAATTCATCCCCAACAGTAATCATAAATTTCTCTCTACGCAACGCCCCTTGTAAGTCGTTTAATTTGATTTTGTAGTTGTGGATCAAGTCAGTAATCATACTGTTTGTCTCCTCGTCTACTGTCCATTGTCCTTTAGTCAAGTGAGCGAAATCATCAACAGCATGAAGCATTTTTTGAGTAAATTTCTTTCCTTTCGGCAAGATTTCCTCTCCTAAATCATTCAATACACCTTGTGATGTTTTACCATTGACAATAAAGAACAACTTCTCAACCAAACGATCTTTCAACTCATTAAACTTCACTTCGAATCTTGTTTCTAGTAAAGCTAAATCGTCTTTATCTTTTGAACGCTTGCGTTTGTCTTTTACTGCTCTTGCAAATAATTTTTTGTCTAATACAACCCCTCTTAATGAAGGCGAAGCTTTTAACGATGCATCTTTAACATCCCCAGCTTTATCACCGAAGATTGCGCGTAATAACTTCTCTTCTGGCGTTGGATCAGATTCACCTTTCGGTGTAATTTTACCAATAAGGATATCCCCTGGTTTAACTTCAGCTCCAATGCGGATCATACCGTTCTCATCCAAGTCTTTTGTAGCTTCCTCACTTACGTTCGGGATATCATTAGTCAACTCTTCGTTTCCTAATTTTGTATCTCTCACTTCAAGTGTGTAGTCATCGATATGGATAGAGGTAAAGATATCTTCACGCACTACTTTTTCTGAAATTACGATAGCATCCTCAAAGTTGTACCCTTTCCATGGCATAAAGGCCACTTGTAGGTTACGTCCAAGTGCTAACTCTCCATTTTGTGTAGCATATCCCTCACATAGTACTTGTCCTCTAGTTACTCGATCCCCTTTGCGAACAATAGGTTTCAAGTTGATACATGTACTTTGGTTGGTTTTTCTAAATTTAATTAGATTATATACTTTTTCGTCTGGATCGAAGCTGATTAAACGCTCTTCATCCGTACGATCGTATTTAATAATAATTTTCTGTGCGTCAACATACTCAACAACACCTTCTCCTTCAGCGTTAATTAAAACACGAGAATCTGAAGCTACTTGTCTTTCTAAACCTGTACCTACGATTGGAGAATCCGCACGCAATAAAGGCACAGCCTGACGCATCATGTTCGATCCCATCAACGCACGGTTGGCATCATCATGCTCCAAGAATGGAATCAAAGACGCTGAAATCGAAGCGATTTGGTTCGGAGAAACGTCGGTATAGTGTAAATCTTTCGGTTCAACCACTGGGAAATCCCCTTCTTCTTTTACAACTACACGCTCTTCTGTAATGTTTCCTTCGTTATCCATCGGAACGTTCGCTTGTGCGATTAACATTCCTTCTTCTTCTTCAGCACTTAAATATACAGGCGCATTGACGATATCTACTTTTCCATCCACTACTGGACGGTAAGGTGTTTCGATGAATCCCATATTGTTCACTTTTGCATACACCGCTAGCGAGGAGATCAAACCAATGTTTGGTCCCTCAGGCGTTTCAATTGGACATAAACGTCCGTAGTGTGTATAGTGAACGTCACGCACCTCGAATCCAGCTCTTTCTCTAGATAAACCTCCAGGTCCTAAAGCAGATAAACGACGTTTGTGTGTAATCTCTGCCAATGGATTGGTTTGATCCATGAACTGAGACAGCTGATTTGTTCCGAAAAATGAATTAATTACTGACGATAACGTCTTAGCGTTAATTAAGTCGATTGGAGTAAACACCTCGTTGTCACGTACATTCATACGCTCGCGAATTGTTCTAGCCATACGTGCTAAACCAACACCAAATTGAGCTGATAACTGCTCACCTACAGTACGTACACGACGGTTTGATAAGTGGTCAATATCATCAATCTCAGCTTTAGAGTTAATCAATTCAATCAAGTATTTAACAATAGTGATAATATCTTCTTTTGTTAAAACTTGTTTGTCAATTGGGGTATCAAGATTAAGTTTTTTATTCATTCTGTAACGACCTACCTCACCTAGATTGTAACGTTGGTCGGAGAAGAATAATTTATCAATAATACCACGTGCAGTTTCCTCATCAGGCGGTTCTGCATTACGCAACTGACGGTAGATGTGCTCTACAGCCTCTTTTTCAGAGTTTGTAGGGTCCTTCTGTAATGTATTATGAATGATGGCATAATCTGCCTGATTATTGTCTTCTTTGTGTAGGAGGATATTCTTAACGTTCGCCTCAATGATTTCTTCGACATTATCTTTATCTAGGACTGTATCACGGTCTAAGATAATCTCATTTCTCTCAATTGAAACTACTTCTCCTGTATCTTCATCTACGAAGTCCTCGTGCCATGTATTTAACACACGTGCAGCAAGTCTACGTCCGATGTATTTTTTCAATCCTGTTTTTGATACTTTTACCTCTTCAGCTAGGTCGAAAATCTCTAGGATATCCTTGTCTCTTTCGAATCCAATAGCACGGAATAAGGTAGTAACAGGTAATTTTTTCTTTCTATCAATATACGCATACATCACGCTATTGATATCAGTAGCAAACTCAATCCATGACCCCTTGAAAGGAATAACTCGCGCCGAATACAATTTAGTACCGTTAGCATGGAAAGACTGTCCAAAGAACACACCAGGTGAACGGTGTAATTGAGACACTACCACACGCTCAGCTCCATTGATTACGAATGTACCGCTAGGCGTCATATACGGTATTGTTCCTAAATACACATCTTGAACAATCGTTTCAAAATCCTCGTGTTCAGGGTCAGTACAGTACAATTTTAAACGCGCTTTTAACGGAACGCTATACGTTAGTCCTCTATCAATACATTCTTCAATTGAATAGCGAGGAGGATCAACAAAGTAATCAAGAAACTCCAATACAAACTGATTTCTCGTATCAGTGATCGGGAAGTTCTCCATGAAGGTATTATATAAACCTTCATTACCTCTTTCTTCTGATTTCGTTTCTAACTGAAAGAAATCCTTAAAAGACTTAACCTGGATATCCAAAAAGTCTGGATACGCAGGAATATTCTTTGTAGAGGCAAAATTTAATCTTTCATTCTGATTTGTGATCATCAATGGACAATAAATTTTGTTTATAATGTTTAATAGGATTTACGCACAAATCACTTTATACGCAAAATGGTTTAGGCCTTTGAGATTGCTCCCAAGACCTAAACCTAAAATATTTTGGTTAAAAAGCTTATTTAAGCTCAACAACAGCTCCAGCTTCTTCCAATGCTTTTTTAAGACCTTCAGCCTCATCTTTAGAAACACCTTCTTTGATGTTTGCAGGAACTGAATCAACGATATCTTTAGCTTCTTTAAGACCTAAACCAGTTAATTCTTTAACTGCTTTAACTACTGCTAATTTAGAAGCACCAGCGTCTTTTAATACTACTGTGAATTCAGTTTGCTCTTCAGCAGCTCCAGCGTCTCCACCACCAGCTACAACTACAGCAGCAGCTGCAGGCTCAATTCCGTATTCGTCTTTTAATATAGTTGCTAATTCGTTAACTTCTTTAACTGTTAAGTTAACTAATTGTTCTGCGAATTGTTTCAAATCTGCCATTTTTCTATCTTTTAATGATTTGTAAAAATATAATTTATTAATGTGCGTTCGTTTATGGAACATTCAAACACAAGAATCTCTTTTTATTCTTCGTCTTTGAATTGGTTTTGTAGAGCTGAGATAACTCTTTGAGCTGGTGATTGTAGTAATCCGATGATTTCTCCAATAACTTCCTCTTTAGATTTAATAGCTACTAACGAGTCTAATTGGTTATCGCCAATGTAAACTTCTTCGTTAATATAAGCTCCTTTTAATGCAGGTTTATCGCTTTTCTTTCTAAAGTCTTTGATGATTTTAGCCGGTCCGTTAGCAACGTCCGAAATAAAGATAGCGCTGTTTCCTTTTAAAACTGAAGCTAAATCCTCATAGTTTCTCTCAGAAGCTTCCATTGCTTTAGCAAGCAACGTATTCTTAACTACTTCAACTTTGATTCCTGCTTTGTTACAAGCTCTTCTCAAGTTTGTAGTAACCTCTGCATTTAATCCTGAAATATCAGCTATATAAAAGATATTAGCATCTGCTAACTGACCTTTTATTTCTTCTATCGCTACTGCTTTTTGTTCTCTAGTCATACGTAAAAATTTTTTCTACCAATTATACTGCTTTAGGATCTAAAGCAATAGCAGGGCTCATAGTACTAGATATATGAATAGACTTAACATAAGTACCTTTAGCTGCTGTTGGTTTTAATTTGATTAATGTTTGAATCAATTCAGCTGCGTTTTCTTGAATCATATCAGCACTAAACGATACTTTTCCAATACCTGCGTGAACGATTCCCGTTTTATCAACTTTAAAATCGATTTTACCAGCTTTCACTTCTTGAACTGCTTTCGCTACGTCCATAGTTACAGTACCAGTTTTAGGGTTTGGCATTAATCCTCTAGGACCTAAAATACGTCCTAATGGTCCTAATTTCCCCATAACAGCAGGCATAGTGATGATCACATCAACATCTGTCCAACCGTCTTTGATTTTTTGTAGGTACTCATCTAATCCAACATAGTCTGCTCCAGCAGCTGTAGCTTCAGCTTCTTTATCCGGAGTAACTAATGCTAACACTCTAACATCTTTTCCAGTTCCGTGTGGTAAAGTAACTACCCCACGCACCATTTGATTTGCTTTACGTGGATCTACACCCAAACGCACAGCGATATCAACAGATTCGTCAAATTTTGCAGAAGCAACTTCTTTAATTAAAGCAGACCCTTCTTTCAAAGAATAAAATCTACCTTTCTCAATTTTAGCAGCAGCTTCCTTTTGCTTTTTTGTTAATTTTGCCATTTCTTTTTTCTTTTACAATTAAAAAGGAGCTGTTCCTGTTACTGATATACCCATAGATCTTGCAGTACCCGCGATCATTGACATCGCTGATTCAACAGTAAATGCGTTTAAATCCGGCATTTTGTCCTCTGCGATAGCACGTACTTGTTCCCAAGTTACGCTAGCTACTTTTTTTCTATTAGGCTCACCAGATCCAGATTTCACTTTTGCAGCCTCTAATAATTGAACAGCAGCAGGTGGCGTTTTAACAACAAATTCGAATGATTTGTCTTTGTACACAGTAATTTGTACTGGTAAAACTTTACCGGGTTTATCTTGTGTTCTAGCATTAAATTGCTTACAGAACTCCATGATATTAACTCCAGCAGCCCCCAAAGCAGGTCCAACCGGTGGCGAAGGATTCGCAGCACCTCCCTTAACTTGTAGTTTAACTACTTTACTAATTTCTTTTGCCATTTCTAAAAAAATTTAGCACATCTCTTTTGGAAGCAAAGATGCGTCTATGTAACATTATATTTTTTCTACTTGTGTAAAGCTTAGTTCCAAAGGTGTCTTTCTTCCAAAAATCTTCACCATTACCTCTAACTTACGCTTATCTTCATTGATGTTTTCGATTGTTGCATCGAAACCTTTAAACGGTCCATCAGTCACTTTTACTGACTCGCCAACTTCATATGGAATTGCACCTGAATCAACTTTAACTGCTAATTCATCGACTTTTCCTAACATGCGATTAACTTCTGATTCTCTTAAAGGCACAGGATCTCCTCCACGTGTTTCCCCAAGAAAACCAATAACCCCTGTTATGGATTTAATAGCATGCGGAACCTCTCCTGTCAAGTTAGCCTCAATCATCACATAGCCTGGAAAGTAAACGCGCTCAGTTGTTTTCTTTTTACCATTCTTATCTTCAGTAACCACTTTTTCTGTCGGCACTAAAACTTGCGAAAGATAATCTGACAAACCTAAACGAGAAATCTCAGTTTCGATATAATTCTTCACTTTGTTCTCTTGTCCACTTACCGCACGAACCACATACCATTTTTTGACATTTGTATCAGCCATAATATTTTTCTCCTTATGATCTTATCCAATTATAAAACTTCCCTAATAGGTCTCCAAACAAACTATCTACTCCCCAAGTAGCAAGTGCTAACACAATTGCGAAGATCGCAATAATGATTGTGTACTTTTGCACTTCAGCCCAAGGCGACCAAGTTACATTTGATTTAAGTTCTGTAAAAGCTTCTGATATGTAATTAAATACCTTTGCCATGTTATATTGTTTTTGCACGGGTGGAGGGATTCGAACCCCCATCAACGGTTTTGGAGACCGCTATTCTACCCTTGAACTACACCCGTTTGTTATAAAAGTCAGCGGTTGCCCGCTGACTTTAAAAAAATTTATTTATACTAAGTAATTAGTCTAAAATTTCAGTTACCTGACCAGCACCTACTGTTCTACCACCTTCACGGATAGCGAAACGTAAACCTACTGATAAAGCGATTGGGCTTAACAACTCAACAGTGATTGTTAAGTTATCTCCAGGCATAACCATCTCAGTTCCTTCTGGTAATTGGATTGTTCCAGTTACGTCAGTTGTACGAACGTAGAATTGAGGACGGTAGTTGTTGTGGAATGGAGTGTGACGTCCACCTTCTTCTTTTTTCAAGATATAAACCTCAGCTTTGAATTTAGCGTGTGGTTTTACTGAACCTGGCTTACAAATAACCATACCACGACGGATATCAGTTTTGTCAATACCTCTCAATAATAAACCTACGTTATCTCCAGCTTCTCCACGGTCTAAGATTTTACGGAACATCTCAACTCCTGTAATAGTAGAAGTTAATTTGTCAGCTCCCATACCGATGATTTCAACTGGGTCTCCTGTATTAGCAACTCCAGTTTCGATACGTCCTGTAGCAACAGTTCCACGTCCTGTAATTGTAAATACGTCTTCAACTGGCATTAAGAATGGTTTCTCGTTGTCACGTACTGGCTCTTCGATCCAAGCGTCAACTTCATCCATTAATTGCAATAATGCATCAACCCATTTTTGCTCTCCGTTTAAAGCTCCTAAAGCAGATCCTTGAACTACTGGTCCATTATCACCGTCGTATTGGTAGAAAGATAATAAATCTCTAACTTCCATTTCAACAAGCTCTAATAACTCAGCGTCATCTACTAAGTCAACTTTGTTTAAGAAAACAACAATTCTAGGAATACCTACTTGGCGTCCTAATAAGATGTGCTCACGAGTTTGTGGCATTGGTCCATCAGTAGCAGCAACTACTAAGATAGCACCATCCATTTGAGCAGCACCTGTAACCATGTTTTTCACGTAATCCGCGTGACCTGGACAGTCAACGTGTGCATAGTGACGGTTTTTAGTTTGGTACTCTACGTGAGAAGTATTAATTGTAATACCACGCTCTTTTTCTTCTGGAGCATTATCAATTGAATCAAATGAACGAGCTTCTGAGAATCCTGCGTCAGCTAAAACTTTAGTAATAGCAGCAGTAGTAGTAGTTTTACCGTGGTCAACGTGTCCGATAGTACCGATGTTTAAGTGCGGTTTCGAACGATCAAAAGTTTCCTTTGCCATGATCTAATAATTTAATCTTAGTTATATAATTAGTGTTCAAATATAATAAAAAAACCTGAGCCAATGACGGGATTTGAACCCGTGACCTCTTCCTTACCAAGGAAGCACTCTACCCCTGAGCTACACCGGCTTATGCATTTTTATATTTAGTCGTGGGGAGAGCAGGATTCGAACCTGCGAAGGTTTCCCAACGGATTTACAGTCCGTCCTCGTTGGCCGCTTGAGTATCTCCCCTCAAACCTTTGGTTTTTATCTCTTTCTTTGAGCCGATGGAGGGACTCGAACCCACGACCTGCTGATTACAAATCAGCTGCTCTAGCCAACTGAGCTACACCGGCATTTGACTCAATAGAAAAAGTCCGCTATTTCTAACGGACTGCAAATGTATATATTTTATTGATTAAAAAAAACAATTTACTGATTTTTTTACATTAATGTGCTTTCATTTTCTCTTTGTACTTCACAACCATGCGTTCGATTGCATCAACACCTAGATCAACACCCTCCTCAAACGTTTTACACGTTTTTTTAGCAATGATATCATCTCCGGGAACTAATAATTTAACCTCAACTGTTTTGTTTTCTTTGTCATTGGTATTTTCAACTTTTAAAAATACGTCTGCCGAAATCACTTTGTCGTAAAATTTACTCACTTTAAGCATTCTCTCATTGATAAAATCTACCAACTTGCGATCCACATTAAAATTAACTGCTTGAATGTTTACTTTCATAACGCTCTGTTTTTAAGGTTCTTCTATTTTTTTTTCTGCAACCTAGGATGAGTCCTCATATATGTCTCTTTCAATTCTTTTAGATTTACATGTGCGTATACCTCTGTTGACGCTAAACTTTGATGCCCCATTAACTCCTTGATAGAGTTGATATCCGCTCCGTTTTCTAGAAGATGTGTAGCAAATGCATGCCTCAACATATGTGGACTATTTTTCTCCTTTGTTGTTGTCTTACTAAAATAGGAATTAATCACCCGATAAACAAATATTTCATCAACTTTAGTGCCCTTCTCCTCTATTAAAAAATAGTTAATTTCCTGAAGATCTAGCAAAACGTTCGCTCGCTCAGCGAGATATCGCTTCAAAAGCTGGAACAAACTGTCTATCATCGGCACATAACGCACCTTATTTCCCTTACCCGTGATACGAATCATCCGCGTATAAAAATCAACATCAGCAACTTGAACTCCACAAAGCTCACTTCGACGCAATCCTAAGCAGTACAACATCTCCACAATAACCAAATCGCGCAAAGCGGCAAATCCCTCCTGACTTTCAAGCGTCGCCCGTACCTCATCGACTTCTGCCATCGAAAAGGGCAACTGCAACTTCTTTTCAACTTTGAGGGTTTTGTGTTGTTGAAGCGGACTTACTTCTACCACGCCAATTTTCATCAAAAATTTATAAAACGCTTTCAGCGCACTCATCTTGCGATTGATTGAACGCTTGCTGATTCCCGTTTCCATTAAGGTCACAATCCACAAACGAACCACATCGTACTTGATAGTCAAATAATCCTCTCCTTCCTCCAACTGATCCAAGAATGCAGCAATATCTCGTTGATAAGCCGAAAGGGTATGGGAAGAATAATTTTTCTCCTTCGCTAAGTACTCTAGAAATTTTACTACATTTTTATCCATAAAAAAACCGTTGTAACAAAGATAATACTTTATTACAACGGCCTTATACTTTAATCCTACGTTTAAGTCTAGATTTCTACTGAATCTCTTAAGTGTTGGATATATGCAGCTTTTTGCATTTTGTCTCTTTTTAAAACCGATGGTTTTGTAAAGTGCTGACGAGATCTTAATTGACGTAACGTACCTGTTCTGTCAAATTTTCTTTTGTAGCGCTTTAGTGCTCTATCAATATTTTCTCCGTCTTTAATTGGAATGATCAACATGTTTTCATACACCTCCTCTCATTTGGTGATGCAAAAGTAAAACTTTTTTTATACAACACAACAAAAAAACTTTTTTATTTTCTTTATTTAGAATAATACTCCTATTACATCGTCATTACAATCCGCTCAAGCTCAACCAATCAATTACTCCCCAACCACATTTTAAACGCTTGCACTCGTTCGCGGCTAACGATAATCTCTTTGTCGTAGTTTTTCACCCTTAGCTTTAGACGGGAGGTGCTAAGTTGTGTAATTTGTTCGATGTAATCAATCGACACGAGTTGATGCCTATTGACTCTAAAAAAAGTCAAAGGATTTACGAGCTTCAAAACAGCATCGATGGAGTTCACATCCAGTAGATACATTCTCCCCTCTGTTGTTACTAGGTATACCCCACGGTCTTCCTTAAAAAAACAAACCACCTCATCCACCAAGACTATTTTTATTTGCATCCCCACCTTAATTGCAAAGCGCTTGACATAGGAAGAACCTCCCATACTTGTGCGTATCCCTAGCACTTTTTCTGCTATGCTGCGTTGCTGATTCTCATACTTCTCCATAGCGTGTAGCAACTCCGTTGGATCAATGGGTTTTAGTAGATAATCTATACTGTTCAACTTAAATGCTTTAATCGCATAGTGATCAAAACTCGTCACAAAAATAAGTGCACTTTTTACTTCTACTTGATCAAAGATTTCTAGGGACAACCCATCCGCCAACTGAATATCCGCCATAATCAAATCTGGATGTTCGTTTTGCATCAACCACAGCATCGCTTCACTGACAGAATACAACACACAAGAAACAGTGTATCCCAATTTAGTTAATTCGCGCACCAGTAGTCGAGCAGCTGGCTTTTCATCTTCTATTACAACTATTTTCATCCATTTTTTCTTATAGGCAAAGGAATAATCACACTAAAGTCTCTCGCTGTTTCCTCAATTCGAATTTCTTGTTGCAACAACAGTTGACAGCGATTGGAGAGATTTTTAAGTCCCAATCCCGAGGTATACTCTTGTTTGGGTCTAGCACACTTCTCATTCCACACCTTCAATCCTCCATTAAAAATACTCAAAGTTATGCGAATTTTACCTTCAGAAGGAATCCCATTGTGTTTAACTACGTTTTCTAGCAAAAGCTGTAAGCTCAACGTTGGTATCAAAGCGTCTTGATAGCCATATACTTCTTCTGCTAAGTGAAAATCAACAGCATTGTCATAGCGAACATTTAAGAGATAGATGTAGTCTTGGGTAAATTTCAATTCTTCAGCTAAGGTACTTGACGTAGCATCCAATCGCTCTAGGACATAACGATAAATTTTTGAAAAAGAACGAGCAAATTGCTCAGCCTTGACCGGATCTTCCTGAATAGTGCTTATCAACACATTGAGGTTATTGAACAAAAAATGTGGAGCTAACTGTTCTTTCATGCGTTCAATTTGATTTTTCTGCAGCGCAATCTCCATCTCTTTATTTTTCAATTCCAAAATTCTCAATTGATCGTGATAGGCAAAAGTAAAAACGACAAGCAAGATAAACACACTCAATACGATCACACCCAAAAAGTTACCCAACCTCATGTGATTTCCATGAATATACTCCGAAAAGGAAACGCCATAAAACCAATGTAAAAGCATTCCGAGAAACAAATAATACGCTGTAATCGAGGTTATAATACCAGACAAAAAGTAGAGAGTGTTCTGCGAGCGTTGATTGAATGCAATACCTGTTTTCTTTTCCTTTCGTTTAAACTGCACGCTAAGCAAAATACTTATCACAACATTTGAAGCGTAAATAAGAAAAGAAAGAACAAATGAAAAAAAGGTATTCTTTACAAATCGGGGATTCACAAGTATTTCATTCCAAGACAGCGCACTGCCATAAAAGGCATAGTACGAAATAGCTAAGCTTATTAGCATACTTAAACTTAGAGCCAAAACCAGATGGCGATACCAATTTACAATCATATGTATTCGTTTTATACGATTCACAACTCGACACAAAAATAGAAAAATCATTATTTTGGTGTGTCCTTCCACCATGTAATCCCCTCACTCCCATTCGGGTTTCCATCTAAATAACAAGACAAATCTACTATTTGGCTTCGACTTAGAAAAAACCAAATGCGCGAACGGTTAAATTAGCTGCTTGAACGGTAAAGAGGAGCAAGTCAACTGATCATTCTTACCGTTCACCTATCTAAGCGCATAAAACCGATTGTGTTTATTTTATTTTTTAAACAACTTAAACTATTTCATTGATTATCGAAACAACGCAATCCCTTCCCTTTGTTTACTGCTACCATCTATATGGTATATTATTTCTTTTTTACTGTAAAAATGCTACATGGTTTTTACTTTTACTTTGAATTAAAAAAATCAACGATGCAAAAAATATTAAACAATACTATTTTCCGTTTATTGCTAGGAGCGATAGTCGGATTAATCGCTGGAAGTTATCTCAATGAAACCCTCTTGCAAATTATTTTATCGACGAGGCATATTTTAGGTCAGCTGATTTTGTTTCTCGTTCCCTTAATCATATTGGGGTTTGTTGTCTCTTCCATTACCAAACTACACCGAGACTCCCTTCGAATCATTGGTTTTTCGGTAGCCATCGCCTATATTTCGAGTATAGGGGCCGGTTTTTTTAGTGCCACTTTGGGATATGAATTAATTCCGCGGTTACAGGTTACCAACACCGCTTCTGAACTAAGAGAGATTCCCGAAATGCTGTTTAAATTAGATATTCCTCCTGTATTTGGAGTAATGACAGCATTAACCCTTGCTTTGATGATTGGGATTGGGATTTTATGGATCGAATCCAAGCCTTTAGAAAAGGTTTTTGATCAGTTTAAGGATATTGTTTTGCTGCTGGTCAACCGCGTTTTGATTCCGATATTGCCTTTTTACATTATGAGCAATTTTGCTATTCTGAGCTATGAGGGATCTATTCAATCCCAACTTCCTATTTTTATTCAGGTTATATTGATCGTGATTGTCGCTCATTTTGTATGGTTAGCCATACTGTATACGCTAGCAGGCCTATATAGCAAGAAAAATCCGTGGGAGGTAGTAAAGCATTACGGTCCGGCCTATTTAACAGCCGTAGGCACGATGTCCTCAGCAGCAACCTTAGGTGTAGCCTTACAGTCGGCACATAAAAGTAAGGTGTTAAAACCTGCAATCACCGATTTCACTATTCCTTTTTTCTCGAATATACACTTATGTGGATCGGTATTGACGGAAGTGTTTTTTGTTATGACGGTTTCTCAAGTACTCTATGGCAGTATCCCGTCTATAGGAACGCTTATTGTATTTATTTTGTTGTTGGGTATATTCGCCATTGGCGCCCCTGGTGTTCCAGGCGGTACGGTGATGGCTTCTTTGGGAATTATCACCTCCGTATTAGGCTTCGACGATGCGGGAATTGCTTTAACACTTACGATTTTTGCCTTACAAGACAGCTTTGGTACAGCTTGTAATATAACAGGTGATGGTGCATTGAGCATGATGGTTACCAAGTACAGTGAACAAAGAGAAAGTTCAACAACCGAAACTGTTCAGTCCTGAAATAACGCTATACAACTTGTACAGCACAAAAAAACCCCACCTAAAAATAGGTGGGGTTTTATATTGTTTGGCTTATTAGACAGCCTCTCTTCTATGCAACTAGATACACTATTCTTTTAATATATTTCTAGAAATAACTAATTTCTGAATTTCTGTTGTTCCTTCTCCAATAGTACACAGTTTAGAATCACGGAAGAATTTCTCTACTGGGAAATCTTTTGTGTATCCGTATCCACCGTGGATTTGGATCGCATCTGTTGAAACCTTCACACATACTTCAGAAGCATACATTTTTGCCATTGCTCCTAATTTAGTCATCGGCTTATTATTGTTTTTCAAGAAGGCTGCTTTGTGTAACAACAATTCAGAAGCTTCAATTTCAGTTGCCATGTCGGCTAACTTAAATCCTATCGCTTGGAAATCGCTGATTGGCTTTCCGAATTGCACTCTTTCTTTTGAATACTTTAACGCAGCTTCATAAGCTCCTTTTGCAATTCCCAAAGATAAAGCACCAATTGAAATACGGCCACCATCTAAAACTTTCATCGCTTGGATAAATCCTTCACCTACTTCACCTAAACGATTTGCGTCTGGTACGCGACAGTTATCAAAAATCAATTCTGCCGTTTCAGAAGCGCGCATTCCCAATTTATTTTCTTTTCTTCCACTTGAAAATCCTGGTGTTCCCTTTTCAATAACAAAAGCAGTCATTCCGCGAGAATCACCTTTCTCACCTGAACGTGCAATTACAACTGCAACGTTTCCAGAAATAGCGTGTGTAATAAAGTTTTTAGCACCGTTTAACACCCAGTGATCTCCATCTTTTACTGCTGTAGTATTCATTCCTCCTGCATCAGATCCTGTATTGTGCTCCGTTAATCCCCAAGCACCAATCCACTCTGCAGTAGCTAATTTTGGCAACCATTTCTTCTTTTGCTCTTCATTTCCGAACGTCAAAATATGATTTGTACATAATGAATTATGAGCTGCTACAGATAAACCGATCGATGAATCTACTTTTGATATTTCCTCTACAATTGTAATGTATTCGTGATAGTTCAATCCTGATCCTCCATATTCTTCTGGAACCAGTACACCCATATACCCCATTTCCCCTAATTTCTTAAATAAATCAACTGGAAAAATCTGTGCTTCATCCCACTCCATAATGTATGGACGTATATTTTGTTCTGCAAAATCTCTAATAGACTCAGCAATCATTGCTTGAGTTTCATTGTATTCAAAATTCATGGTTGTTTAATTTAATTCCTAATTTTCAAATATAAACTAATTATATGAATCCTGTCAAGTGGAATTTTTTCAATTTCTCTTAATTGTTCTTTATTAACAAAATCTCCGTGCAAACTTCGATATTTAACAATCTCTCTTGCGAGAAAATAATTCAAATACGGGATATTTTTCAATTCATCTACCCCAGCTTCATTGAGGTCTACAGGATTGATTTGGGGCGCGTTTAGAACGGCAAACTGCTGAAAAAGTAAGCTTATCACCTCCTCAGAAAGTCCATACACAAATTTTAATTGATCCATGTGAACATAACCTCCCCATTTGTCTCGATCATCAATAATACGCTTTGACAATGCAGGACCTATACCGCGAATTAGCTGTAAATGTTCTGCGGTAGTCCCGTTAATATCTTGCATCGGAAGTAGGCCTTGATTCGATGGAGCATTTTTAGTAGCAATTGTTGTGTTTACCTGTGTTTTTTGCATTTTCGCTTTCGCATAAAACACAAAATACGGACTATACTTTTGTATCCATTCTTCGGAAACTCCTGTCACTTTTTGGAAATCACTTGTAGAGGTGATGATTTGGTTAGTGGCTCTAAAAGCCAAGAGTCGATCAATCTCCTCCGTTGATAATTCCAAGAAAAACCCTTTATAATCGCTGATATAATTGGGGTTGAAAGGATAGATTGTATCCTTCCTTTTTGATGCTAATCGGTTAAGACTATCCAGTTCTGCTTGTAGGGCTACTTGGATGTTTTGAGGAATCACATCGGGGGGTTGTGTTTGGTTTGTATAGTAAACCAACAGGCACAAGGTTATTTGAATCAGCATAAACCCAAGCAGCAGGAAAATAAATCCACGCTTTTGTGTTTGGGTATAGTAAGACCAATGATAAAAGTAGTTGTTTAATTTCATACACAATCAAGGCTTGTGTATTACAATTCAACGTTAGGTGGTATATCTACAAATCAAAAACAGAACTTCGCTTTGTATAGATTAAATCTTTCAAACGCACGAAAAAGGCCAAGGTCAAATAGAGTGCGAAAGCTAAACCCAACGTAAAAAAAGAGAGGTAAATAAAGAATAGGCGGATATTCGTAACGCGAATCCCTAAACGTTCTCCCAAGCGGGTAGAAACTTTAAAGCCGTGCTTCTCCAAAAAATAGCGCAAATTGTTTATCATCATTCTTTTCTGTTGTAATACAAATTTAATTCTTTTTATTTAGAATAGCGCGACCAATTGCACAAGACAGACATTTATTCACATCGCAATAGGTCTTTTTCAATTGAATGAGGGCTTGGCTATCAAAAGCATTGTCGATTACTACGCCTTCGCGCTCAAATAAAGCAACAATTGCATTAGATTCTGCTTTTAATTCAGCACTAAGAGCGGTGATATTCTCTACTTCCTCTTCCCTATTTTTATTGCAAGCCCATACATATTGCATGGGAATAACCGTATTGAGGAGGAGAAGCTCTTGAAAGGCAAGCGTCACTTCTTTTTTTTGCGGTTTACTTTCTTTGTAAAAAGTATAGTGGGTTTCCCAATACGGGCTTACTTCTGCTTGTACTAGATGCAATAAATGGGAGCGTCCTCGAGTCTCCAGTAGTTGACCCAATTGATATTTGTGCTTAAAAAACCACGAGGCAAGTTGAGCCAAGCGAATAGTTGGAAAATTTGGAGGCCGAAGTTTAAAGAAATGCATAGTGGTCGGACTTCGGGCTTGTAGTTGGTACTTGTGTTGATAAAACCGCCATCGGCCGACTAAATCCCAATAATAGCGATCTACGACTTCCTCCTCCTCTTGAAGAAGACCTGCCATACCAAAAAATAGTGCTTCGATCGCCATTAATTCTTCGCCTTCTTTTAACAAAATCTGAATTGGCAGGGCTTTTGCCATTTCAAAAAAGGCATCCCCATTGACGTTCAAACCGAAATTTTTAGCTACTAGGCAAAATAAGACTTGGTTCCAGTTGTAGTTTGTTTCCTGCAATAGCTGTTCAATTTGTTTGGCTTTATCTTGCAGACGCTCAATGTAGAGCGTTTCTTTCCATTTAGACCATTCAATCGGAGTTAGGGTGTCTTTTAGGAGGGTTTGACAATTAATAGTAGTCTTGGGTGCAAGGAGCTTTTCGACTTGGTACATGACTTGCTTTTGCACATAGTCCGCGACAACTAAAGTCGGTATTTCACTTCCCTTTGAATTGAAGACTGGCATATCGTAGTCCCACACTACATGTAAGATCACATTGTCATAGCGGGCATCGTTTTGGTGATGATGCCGATACCAATCGGAAGATTGGAGATGTACTTCGACATTGCCAATCCAACGCTGTCCGTCGAGTGTAATTTGCGCGTAAAAAAAATCTGGTCCTGCCAAGCTAGACCATTGCCCAGGATGTTGCACAGTCACTAAGTGTTGTTGTGCTGTTCGCATTGTCAGGGTGGTAAACAGTTGTTTATTCCACACATATTGTACAAAGGCTTCTTTCATGATGCAGATTTTAGTACGAATATTCAACAGAACAAAAATCTGACCAAAAGAAATCGCAAAGCACAAAAAAAGGTTAGCCTGATGCTAACCTTATATAATTTAACTAAAGAAGTTCCAAACTAACCCAAATCTAAAGGTAAAATCCTTATAGGGATAATTAGGTGCAGTATAGTATTTATAACCTGACATGCTGCTATTAAAGTGTTCTAGGATAAGATAGATACGCGCGGTACGCACCTTCATATCAATGAAAAAGTCAAAAACAGGATAATCGCCAATTTTCACTTTATCTTGCACGTAAAAATCGCCAATTACCGGATTGTAATCATTTCCATAATACTTACTAAAATATGTAAATGTAATACCTGTTTGGAATTTCAACGCTTTCTTAAACATGGCGCCTTTATAGTAAAACGTATTACGTGTTAGCAATTTTGGCACGTTTATGATGGCATCGGCCTGATCAACTTCTTGATATAAAATGGTATTGTCTAACCCAAATTTTCCAAATGTGATTTCTTTTGACGCTTGTAACGAAAGGTAGTTAATTGTATTGCCGTATTGTTTAGGCGTAATCAACAATTGTTTTGCAATACCAAATTCATTGTAGTCAGGATTGTCATTGGAGAAATATAATTTATCTTTAATTACTTGATACGATCCTTCTAAAGTGATCCAAGGCGTTTTTAGCTTAGCATCAAATTGATTGATCTTTTCATTGTTAAAGTTATTATTCCAGTTGTAATGCAGGTAATCACTTTGGTATAAGTAAAAGTTCAAATTTCCCATGCGATTCAACTTCTGATACCCCGCTTGCAATCCGATATTCTCTGCAAATGAGTAATCAATATTGGCTTGTATATTACTGGTATTGTCATTTCCTAGAGAATTATACACCAAGAGAAAGGCATTCCAATTTTCCTTTTTATAGGTATATTTTCCACCGACCAAGGTTATGTTTTTTTCTAATAAATTTGGAATAAGTACATTGTTTATGTTTGCAAAACTCTTGTAGTTATAATTGTATTTATAGAAATCCGCATACACTTCGATACGTCCCAGTAAGCCCGATTGAAAGGCAGCCCCTACTTTATTAGAAAGAGTATAGTATCTAGTTTTATTTGAAATAGACGATTGAAAAGAGGCACCAAAGCGATCTTTTTGGGTATACGTATTATTTAAGTCCGCTTGGGAGTACTCAAAGAATTTATCCTCATAAGCAAATTCATGGGTCAATAAAATACCGTTAGCAAGCGAACTATTCAATTGATATTCGTGGTGTAAAAACAAGCGTTTTCCTTTTAATAGTGTTTCTCCATCACGAAAATACACATTGAGGCGTTCGCGTTTATTATATGGTTTTTCACTTGATTCGAATAAATCTAAATCGACAATACCTCCGTTTTCTTGATTCAAAATGTCTTGAGCTACGAAGTGGGTGAAAAGGACATAGCGTTTATTGGGCGAATAATAGCTTCCACCTATTCGGAAGTTTCCTGTTGAAGACAATTGACTCATGTATTTCCCTAAAGAACGCATTCCTTTATAAGCGAGGAATAAATTGAGGTGTTCACTGGTATTCAGGGTAATAAAAGCATCCAAACTTTGTCCTTGTTTCATAACCGTTTTATAATATAATTCGGTACGTGGTGTTGGACTTGAATGATAGGTAATATCTTCTGCTCTGAGGTAGTTAAACTGTTTAGCTTCAAAACCAAAATCAGGCAAAACAGCATTTGCTTTTATATTGTATTTCAGGGTTGCATAGGTTTGTCCTTCATTGGCAAAAGGCAATAAGCCGAAATTATCTTTTCGCAAGTAGTTAAACTTGTAGTAGCTCTTTAATGCCAAGGCGGTATCCACAGCCACCGTATCACGAAGAATCGTGATGATCTTATAGTCTTTGATAGGGGCAACTGAATCTTTCTTTACCTTTTCTCTTAAACTTCTTTTTTCTTGATTTCCCTGTTGTGGTTCTTGGTTTCTAGGATCGCCAAAGTTGTTGTTATAAGGGTCGTTTGGATCCCCAAAATTTGTTGTATTCCCTCGATCTATTCTTGCTGGTTGCAACTGAGCGTAGGCAACCACACAAAAGCCCAGCAAACAAAATACCAAGTAAAGACACTTTCGCATAAAAAATAAATTTAAGCAAAGTTAATTTTATTTTTATTATAATAGTGATACTGTGTCAATTTAAGATAATAAAAAAAGCCATCCGAAGATGGCTTTCTATATTTAGTTATTATAAACTGGGTTATTTAAGATTTCTGCTTGAGGAACTTTAAACGTAAGTCTAGCGTCATCATATGGAATTACATTTGTTGGAAAGTACAAGTGGTTTGATCCATATTTAAATTCTTTCTTATTACGCTTAATAGCTGCATAAGTTTTCCCTTCACCCCATAGCTCAATTCGAGTTTGTAAAAGGATTTCATCTAATAGTGCTGATCCACTTAATCCATCGATATATGCTACATCATCTAAACGGATTTCCATGAGCTTTTTAAGTGATGCTTTAGCTGCACCATCATTGCTTAGTCTTGCATTAACTTCTGCATTCAATAAATACATCTCTTCAACACGCATATAAACATAATCAGATTGAACAATACGAGCACCCATTAAGATTTTTCCATCCGAAGCAAAGAATTTTCCAACAGGAAGGATTGATAATTCTCCGTAATCTTCAGAATCGCCGTTAATATCATCAAATTCCGGACCTTCCTTGAATTGAGCTTTACGAACATCATTAGCAGGAATTGCATCGTATAATTCTTTACTAATTCCTTTAGTATCTCCAACAGCCGCATAGCTATAGGTATAGATATCAACTTGACCCCACCAAGAAACTAAGTCTAAATTCGTTTGAAGATCAATTACTCCAGACCACATCCAGTTCGGGTTATCATTTACCTTATTAAATCCTTTCAACAATACATCTTTAGAAGCTAAAGGATATTTTGTCATAACTTCAGCAGATAATCGAGCTGCTTCAGTTAAAGCGTCTGTAGTTCCTTTACTAGCATATACATATGCTAGGATTGCTTGTGCTACATTGTAATCCACTGCCTTTCTTTGACCCGTAACATTACGCCCTGCTGCCTCATATAACGCTAATGATTCTGTTAAATCATCGATCATCAATGCGTATACTTCCTGCGTATGTTTTGATGGTGTATTATAATCTACTGCTTGTGTATAGATTGGAAGAATCTTTTCGTTTGCATCATAACCTAACGTATACATATTAACTAAGTTGTAATACATATAAGCGCGAAGCGCTTTAGCTTCAGCTACAACTGCTTTATCCTTATCAGATTCAGGCACTTTTTTACCATCTGCGCCAGCTAAATTTGTAATAATCTGATTTGTACTGCGAATCATGAAGTAGTAAAAACGCCAAGGTTTAAAATTCGGATTTGCAGCATAATTTTGCATATCTGAAAAATCTACTACTCCTCTATACCATCCATAGATAGCACTGTTTAAGTTCATATCTCCACTTAACATATCCGTGTAGATATCATACCCTTTTTGACCGAAATCATCATGTCCTGTTGTTCCTCCACCAAAAGCCAACATATTATATGCATATAGTCCATTTAATGTACCATCTTTTAGGTGTGGTGATGTTTTTGAAATTTCGTCAATATCACTTTTTGATATATACCTTGTTGAACTAATGTCTAAATAATCTTTAGAACACGCCCCCAAAAGCAATCCTGCTCCAAGAGCAACCATCAATATTTTTTTCATTTATCTATTTCTTTTGGATTAAAACTTAACTCTTACACCACCTGTAATAGTAGTTAATGGAGAGTATCTATAGGTGTCTGAAGTACCAAATTCATTCGTCATTGGATTAAATCCATCACGTTTTGTAAACAAGAATAAGTTATCTCCAGAAACATAGAAACTCAAATCAGCTAAGCCCATATTTTTTACAATGTTTTTAGGCAATGTATAACCTAAGCGAATGTTGTTGATGCTCAAGTAATCTGCTTTTGTCAAATAACGCGTTGAAAGTGATGCATAGTTCGGATCTACTCCACTTGACAAACGAGGTACATCAGTGATGTCACCAGGCTTTTGCCAACGGTTTTCAATGTCTTTATGCCAGTTATTTCCTCCAATTCGTCTGTTATCCATCAATCCAGCATAAGTATCATCATATGCATATCCACCTAAACTGTATAAGGCTTGAACACTTAACTCCCATCCTTTGTATCCTGCATTTAAGTTGATTCCTCCTCTAAGCGTAGGAATTGCAGACTTTCCAACAAACTTCTGAGTTGCCTCACCATAAAGTGTTGTTGTCTCTTTTTCGACACTTCCAGCAAATTCTGGTTGATTAACTAAGAAATCAGTCATTGAGGCAATTTTTTGTCTATCACCATTCGCATCCTCATATGTATACACATACCACTGAGCTTGACCTGTTTCTGCATTAACACCAGCGTATTCTCTCAAATAGAAATCACCAATTGAGTGTCCTGCAGCACGTCCCATTACACCACTAATATCCACAGGTTTCTCTCTACCTGTCATTGGATCAATTGGCATATTGTTCAATTTATTTTTCAAGTGCTCTCCATTGATTGACAAATCGATGAAGGCATCTTTTGTTTTCAATAAATGTCCTACAACATTAAACTCAATCCCTTGGTTGGTTAAACGTCCATCATTAACAGTAATTCCTTCATAACCAACTGATGGTCCTAACTTACGGTTAAAAATTAAGTCATCTGTTTTCTTTAAGTAGTAATCAACACTTGCATCAATATACTTTCCTAAACTAAACTCTAAACCAACTTGGAACATTTTAGATTTCTCCCAAGTTAAATCAGGGTTACCAACTTTATCTTCATAAATAGCTAAACCTCCATCATAGTTCCAAACTTGCCATAGATTCTCTCCTGGGTGATAAGCTTCTACGTTTCTTCCGTCAATCACGGTATATGACGTTTGGTCTCCTGTTAAACCGTAACTCGCTTTTAATTTTAAATTACTAAAAACATTTTGGTTCATCATGAACTCTTCTCTTGTTACTACCCATGCAGCACCAACAGATCCAAAAGTCCCCCATTTGTCATTCTTGAATTTAGACGATCCATCACGACGAATAATACCTCCAAGGAAGTATTTCCCTTGATAATCGTAGTCTACTTTTGCAAAGTAACTCTCAAGAGTATATTGATCTAACCATCCTCCACTTGGGCTGCTAATTGCCGCATTATTCAATTGTGTTGAACTAGGATCCGCTAAAGCGTTTTTACTCATTTCATTCAATCTGAACTCATAAGAACTATTTTCATGAGCTGCTAAAACTTCTAATCCATGATCACCAAATACGTTTTTGTAACGCAACATTTTGGTCCAGTTGTAGGTAAACAATTCTGATTTAACTTTGTAAATAGACCCGCCCATTGAAGCCGCAGAACCATAGAAAACACTGTTCAATACGTCTCTTGTATTGCTGTAGAACTGTCCTCCGATATTAGTTTCAAATGTCAATCCATCATAAAGATCAACTGTAAATGAAGCATTTGCACTAACTTCATCTTTTGTACTTTTATCTTTTCCATACGTAGCATCACCAATAGCATTCGTTAAAGCACCAAATCCTCGTCCTGTTCCATAGTCATATTGACTACCGCCATAGATATCTGGAATTTTATTTCCATTGGCATCTCTAGTGAATAAAGGATAGATAGAAGGAATATTATCTGTAAACCAGAAAATACTTCCTGAATCAGTTGTTTGTCCTGGACTATTTGTTTCAGCATGCGTATATCCTAAATTCATCTTAGCATCCAACCACTCTTTTGGTTTGTGCTGTAAATTTAAACGCCCTGTTAAACGCTCATAATCAGAATTAACTGAATACCCTTCGTCTTTTAAGTAACCCAAAGAGGTAAAGTACGAAGTTTTTTCTGAAGACCCACCCATAGTAAGGTTTGCTTCTGTACGAATAGACGCTTTAAACGCGTAATCTTCCCAATTTTCAGGATTATACTTTCTTGTCACTCCTGGGCGCACTCTTCCTGTAGTAGGATCAATTAACTCTCCACCGTTAGCAACATTCCACATATTATAACGTGGGTGAATTCCATAACCTTGGTGAAATAATGTGTTATTTGCCCAATCAGTAGCTTCCTCATCATTATACTGTAGGCTTGGGTGAAATTTACCAAATCCTTTAGCTGACTCCCATGAAAGCTCAGCATAACGCTCTGGAGAAGTGATTACGTTATAACGAGGTAACGCTCTCCAGTTCACCCCTGTTTTTGTTTCAACTTCGATAAAAGAATCACTTCCTCTACCTGTTTTAGTATTGATGATTACAACTCCATTCGCTCCACGAGAACCGTAGATTGCTGTAGCAGTAGCATCTTTTAATACTGTCATTGAACCAATATCAGAAGGGTTGATCGAACTGATACTTCCCATAAAAGGAACACCATCTACAATGTACAATGGATTTCTGTTTCCGTTTACTGAACCGAATCCACGAATACGAACTGTTGGCTCAGAACCTGGCTGACCACTTGTTGTAATAACGCGAACCCCTGCAGCTTCTCCTGATAAAGCCGATACCGCATTGGATACGTTTTTGTTCTCAATGCGTTTGCTGTCAATTTGAGTTGCTGAACCTGTAAACGATTCTTTTTTCGCTGTACCATATCCTACAACGATAACTTCGTCAAGTACGTTGTCTTCTGCAGTCATCGTTACATTGTGTAACGCTGCATTACCTACCGTATACTTCACGTCTTGCATACCGATAAAAGAAAACACAAGCACTTGTCCTGGTTTCGTTTTTAACGTATACTTTCCATCTAAATCGGTTTGTGTCCCTTCTTGGGTGCCTTGAATCACAACCGTTACTCCTGGTAGTGGCATACCGTCTTCCATTACCACCCCAGAAAGTGTTTTCTCCTGTGCAAAGCCCACTTGTACAAGTAGGATCATTATGCACGCATAAATCCACTTAATCTTCGATCTCATTCTTAAAAAATTGATTAGTTAGTTAAACAAATCTAAACATTTTTTCTCACACCTCCTAAACCATTTTCACTAAATCAAGATAAAAAAGCGACGTCAAAAAGATAATATCTAATAAATCATTAGTTTTATTGCTAATTTAAACGGATAAACTCAACTCTATTTCAATAAAACGAATAGTATATGTAAGACTCTAAATATTGAACTAATCAAATATTTAATATATTTTTAGCAAAACAGCCCGATTTTAATTAACGAATCGCATCTACACTATCCTTCATAATAAGTATTAAAACATTTATTTTAAATAAATAAAAAGAAGATTTATCCATAAAAAATTAAACCTTGTCTCCTAATTCAATGAATTTGCACAACAATTGTTAATAACATACAATTCCTGGCGGAGTGAGCAAGATAAAGGTGCATGCATTCCGAACACAACCTCCTACAAATTAACGAAGTAACTTCAATCATGCTACAATATAATTAGCAATCGGACAAATTGAGAACAGCTCCTTTGCTGTATTCAAGCTAGTATAAGAAAAACCCCAATAAAAAAACCCCGTCGAATTGACGGGGTTATACCTTAAAAAGGACAAAGCCTTTTTGTGCTTTCAGTACTATTACTGTTTAGTAGCTTTCGTTTTGGTCAATTTTACTCGCATTGATCTCATTACGAGGAATAGGGAACGCCAGTTTAGGTGAACCATATAGCATTCCTTCTTTTGATTGTGGCGTACTTGCTAAGTTTTCTTTGTTTCTCATTTGATCCTCAAAGCGGAATCCTTCGAAAATAAGTTCCTTACGTCTTTCCGTTAACACAGTCGCTAACGTAAGTTTATCGTACTTCGCTACTGGTTTATCGTCATAGCGCTCTGCCGCAATTTTATTCAATAGATTTAGCGCTGCACCTTCTTCTGTTTTTGATCGCACTGCTGCTTCAATGAAATTAAATGCCAACTCTTCATAACGCATTACCTTAATATTCGAACTAATTTTCGTGTATTTACCAAAGTTGCGGTAGTACTCGAACGAATAGCGAATTGCAGGATCCACAACAACTGTACCATCCAATTCTTTCTCCGTTAGTTTGACGAATTTATTTGGTCCAACTTTTTTGTAGTTTCCTTTATCATTTTGGGTCAGGTTATTGTACCCTTGCATTTCAACAGAAGAGCGAATATCGGTTTGATCTTCGAATAGATCTTGTAAGTTCTCCTCTAATCCAACTACGTCTCCGTATCCTCTATACGCATAGATATTATACAAAGAGTTGTTTCCTAAATTATTGACGTTGTCTTGTGCTAATTCGAATACTGAATTACTTTGAGGTTCTTCAGCGCTAAATGAAGCCACATAAGCGCTCTGCTGAATAATTCCTCCTCCTAATTCCATTGCTTTTTGAGCACTTGTCAAGGCGATCGCATAATCACTCTCTTGAAAAGCTCCAAAAAACAAGGCTACTCTAGATTTCACACCGTAAATAGCTTGTTGAGTGAAACGCTTTTTATTTGTCGCATTTTTATCGACTAATGCCAAAGCATCATCTAAATCCTTATAGATGTTGTCGCGCACTTCACGTACAGATAAACGCTTGTAATTCTTTGCATCTAGCTCGCCAAATTGCTTGATGTAAGGGATTCCCAATCCATCTAATCCACTGTCACCTACATATTGTTGACCGTAAAGACGCAACAAGTCGAAATGTGCTAAAGCGCGAATGGCCAAAGCTTCTGCTTTTCCTTGATTAATATCTTTCTCACTTCCCGTTTTAATGGTAGCGCCAATCGCTAAGTTTGCAGAACTAATAACCTCGTAAATTTTCTTCCACGTATCAGATGGATACGCATGTGTAGGCGTTAAATTATAGCTTGACACATTTTGAAAACGGTTTGAAAATCCCGCGGCTGCATAAGCGTTATCTCCACGTACTTCGCTGTAAATAATGATATCACGGCCATAATAAGCAGCTTCTACCATTCTATAATAGGCGCCTGATACCGTTGCACGCAAATCCGTTACTGTCTCGATTGGTTTCGCTTCAATATCACGAGCTCCCTCTAGGGTAGCGTCTAAGCGATCATCTGAACAACTTGTTAATCCAGATGAAAGCAATGCTAGGGCTACAATTGAAAATAGTATCTTTTTCATATCTTTTTAAAACTTAACATTAACAGAGAATACAATTGATTTAACCGGTGGAGTTGCAAGGTTTACATAACCTGAAGCATCTACTTCTGGATCGTAGTTCAACCCTTTATCCTTAACCCAAGTCCACAAATTTGTACCGATTACAGAAAGCGTTAATCCGTCTACTTTCAGTGCTCTTGTGATTTCTGAGTTAAAGTTATACCCTAAGCTAACGTTTCTCAATCGGATATAATCTCCATCGTATAAAAATCGCGTGGATGGACTAGTATAATTAGCATTTCCTCCTGTTGCTTCATATTGAACAATTGGCACATTAGTGATATCCCCAGGCTTTTGCCATCTATCCATTACATCTGAAGATGCATTAGATGAGATCAATGCACTTGTTGTTCCAGCTGTTTTAAATGCATATTGTTCATACACTTTGTGACCTCCAGCAAAAGTAAACATTCCGTCTAAGAAGAATCCTTTGTAATCTACGTGTAGATTTGCTCCTCCCGTAAACTTAGGCAGTGCACTTGCTCCTTGGAATCTAGCTTCTGCATCACCGTATTTCGATGTTTTCTCATTATTAGCATCATACCACATTGGTTGCCCTGTTTGAGAATCAACTCCTGCCCATGTCGGCATATACCACTCTGCAACTGAATGTCCTTTTACATCGGCAGTATACGATTTAAAATCTTTTATTTCAACCCCATCAAAAACAGGCATTTCAGTAATTCTATTGCGTACCGTACCAAAGTTTGCTCCAACTGAAATGTTAAAATCTTTTGAACGAACGATATCTGCGTTTACCTCTAGCTCAATACCACGGTTATTCATCGCTCCCATATTCATCATTTGAGAATCGAAACCAGACATTTTAGATAGTGTTCTCTTGTAAAGTAAATCACTTGTTTTACTTTCGAAATAAGTAGCACCTAAAGTAAAGCGATCGTCAAACATTCCCAACATAAATCCGAAATCCATCTTTTGTTGTTTTTCCCATCCAATTGGTCCACCAATTTGCACTGGGATCAAAGCTGCCTCACCATCATAAGAAACAACATCTACTTGACGCACATATTGATTCGGATTAATTTGTGAGTTACCATTTGTACCGTATGAACCTCTAAATCGCATAGTAGAAATTGTAGATTGATTCGCCATCCAATTTTCTAAGTGCATATTCCAAGCTCCTCCTACAGAATAGAAGTATCCAATGCGATCAGTAAATTTAGAAGAACCTTCGCGTCTACCTGTTACGTCTACTAAGAATCTATTTTGATAGTTATAGTTGATAATCCCTACATATCCTAAGTTTGCATCATCCAAAAAGGCATAGTTAGCATCTTTATTCGCAGCTGCTGCAGCTAGGGAATTAAACCCATCCAAAAGAACTTGTCCTGATCCTTCTAAGAAACGGCGTTTTGATTTTTGATACTCCATCAACACTTTTGCGTTGAACTGGTGGTTATCTCCTAAATAGAATTTGTAATCCAATCCATTTTGCGCCACGTAATTGAAGTTATTACGAACCGCTTTTCCAGCCGTACCACCGTAGTTTTTACCATCTCCGTGTACTGCATTTCTAGTTTCAGAATAATCCGCTAACGTATAGTCAACAGCCATAGACGAAGTGAATTTCAAGTCGTCTGTAATTGCATAGCTAATAGAGTTAGAGTTAATTACACGTGTTACATCGTTTAACGTTTGATTGTGTTTGGTCGTATACACCACATTGTGATAACCTGAATTTGGCAAATAGTAAGATCCATCAGCATTGTACAATGGATTCCAAGGATTCATCACCAATCGAGTATAGTTCGGATTAGAGAAGTAAGCGCCTCCTTCAGAAATACCATTTTGCTTGGTATTTGTTACTTTAATACTCGTATTAAATTCAACTTTATCCGTGATTTTTTGCATGAAACTCAACGATGCTCCAATACGTCTAAAGTCAGATCCAATTACTGTACTCTCGATTTTATCATGTGAAAGGGAAGCGTAGAAGTTGTGACGTTCACTACCTCCTGTTGCAGAGAAGTTGATACTTGTTAGAGGAGCATCTGCATTTTTCACATACTCACTCCAGTCATTATCAGGACGACCAGCAGCCACCCAATTTCCGTAGTTACCAGATTTTGAGTAATTCGCTAAAGCATAAGCACCTGCCTCCTCACGTGTGAACACAGCTCCTTTTTCTCCAAAAGTATTATACAATCCGTCTAAAAAGATTTCTTCTTTTTGATTAGACGACAATAAACGCGGTCCGCGCACTGCGTTATTTTGGAAACCTACGCGCGTGCTAAAATTGAACTTAGTCGCCCCTGATTTACCGCGTTTAGTTGTAATTAAAATTACACCATTAGTACCACGCGCACCGTATACAGCTGTTGCACCAGCATCTTTCAACACAGTCATCGATTCGATATCAGCAGGGTTGATTGTCGCCAATAAAGACAACGAGGTCGAAGGTGAATCAGTCCCTTGATTTCCTCCAGAGAAATCACCATCGTACATTGGAATACCATCAATAACATATAAAGGCTCATTTGTAGCCGTCATCGAGTTACGTCCGCGAATACGGATATTTTGTTTTGCTCCAGGTGAACCAGATGAAGCTGACATCTGTAAACCAGCTACACGCCCCTGTAACGCTTGGTCTGCAGAAGCCATTGGTGTCGCAGCTACTGCTTCTCCTTTAATTGCCACAGCATTTCCCGTTACTTGATTCTTTGTTTTAACCTGTCCATAAGCCAAAACAATAACCTCTTCTAACATATCTTCTACTGCTTTCATCGTTACATTATAAGTGGTAGCCGCACCTACTTTATATGTAACATCTTTTAAACCGATAAAAGAAAACGAAACAACATCTCCTTCTTTTACTTTGATAGCATAATTTCCATCTAAATCGGTTTGTGTGCCCATTGTTGTGCCTTGAATCACAACTGTCGCCCCAGGCAAAGGAAATCCTTCTTCAGAAACCACACCGGTAAGTGTCTTTTCTTGAGCGAATGAAATTTGCACAAATAGAACCATAAATAGCCCTATTGTCCATTTTAGCTTTGATCTCATTACTTAAATTGAATTAGTTAGTTCGCAAACATAAAAAACTAAACTAAAAACTAGTTAACTTTCGTCATCATTAACGAGAAACAAATCATTTAAATACTAATAAATAGAAACATAATCAAAGAAATTGTACAAAAAACAACAAATCAATTACAAAACATACTAAATAAACAAGTAATACCTAGCCTTGTTCTTATTAAAAAACTTAACAAAAACTTATTCAAATTCTAACATTTAACAGATCAAAAACTGCGTTCAAACGCAGTAAAAACGGCAACAAACTAAGGATCAACCCTTAACCTTATCTAGAGTGATATTTAGCTTTTTTTTTCTTATTGTTAAAATATGCGTTATTATACTTTCGTTAATGGATTTAGTGGTAAATAATACCTAATCCTCCTATAAGTTGACGTGTAGAATCTTACCTTTGTTTTCTATTATATTCACTTATGTTACTACATCACTTTTCAGAAGCGCTATATGAAGCAGGAACAGATGAAGCTGGCAGGGGCTGTATCGCTGGACCAGTAACTGCGGCGGCTGTTATTTTGCCCCCTGATTTTTCAAATGAAATCTTAAACGACTCTAAGCAGCTGTCTGCCAAGAACCGATACGCATTGCGCACACTCATAGAAGAACAAGCCCTGAGTTATGGGGTCACTCATTTACACGAGGATGTGATTGAAGAATTAAACATTTTACACGCTGCGATAAAAGCCATGCATGAAAGTGTATACCAACTCAATCCTTTTCCTGATTTCTTACTGGTAGACGGCAATAAGTTCACTCCTATTCCCGATCTTCCCCACCAATGTATTGTAAAAGGAGATGCGAAATACTTAAGTTTAGCCGCCGCTTCAGTCTTGGCAAAAACCTATCGCGATGACTATATGGACCGCATACACGAAGAGTTCCCTATGTATAATTGGAAGAAAAACAAAGGATATCCCACCCAAGAGCACCGAGCCGCCATTTTGGAGTACGGTCCTTGTAAATATCACCGCAAGTCATTTAAACTTTTACCTGATCAATTAAAGTTAGATTTATAAAAAAAAGCTCTTTTGTCATAGACAAAAGAGCTTTTCTTATTCGTTATTGGGGTTTAGCGCTTATGCAAACACCTTGTCAACCGCCTGAATCGTAAAATCTAAATCTTCATACGTCAACGCATCCGTAATAAACCAAGTCTCATACGAAGAGGGAGCAATATACACTCCTTCTTTCAACAAGCCGTGAAAGAATGTTTTAAACGTATCATTATTTCCATATCCTGCCGTTTCAAAATCCACCACTTCGCGCTCATCAAAAAACACAGAAATCATAGAACCAACGCGGTTGATTGTATATTTTATTTGTTTTGCCTCTAGCACAGCTCGAATGCCTTTCTCCAAGTAGGCTGTTTTTTCTTCTAGGCGTTTGAACACAGTTACATCGCTATTAATCGCTTGCAACATTGCCAACCCTGCCGCCATAGCCAATGGGTTTCCGGACAAGGTTCCCGCTTGATAAACAGGTCCAACAGGAGCTAAATAATCCATTACTTTGGCAGAACCAGCGAAAGCTCCAACAGGAAGGCCTCCACCTATTACTTTTCCAAAAGTGACTAAATCTGCGCGTACACCAAATAATTCTTGTGCACCACCGCGTGCAAGGCGGAATCCCGTCATCACTTCGTCGAAAATCAACAATGCGCCATGGTCGTCACACAACTGACGCAATCCTGCTAGGAATCCCTCTTTCGGAGGAACACACCCCATATTACCCGCAACAGGCTCAATGATGATCGCTGCGATTTCGCCTTTATTTGCTTCAAAGATCGACGCTACATTAGCTAAGTCATTGTAAGTTGCCAATAATGTATCTTTTGCTGTTCCTTGTGTAACTCCAGGGCTATTTGGTGAACCAAACGTAACCGCTCCACTTCCAGCCTGTATCAAAAAAGAATCAGAATGTCCGTGATAACATCCTTTGAACTTAATAATTTTCTCACGTCCTGTATAGCCACGGGCAAGTCGAATCGCACTCATACAAGCCTCTGTACCCGAATTCACAAAGCGGATTTTATCAATATGAGGTACCATAGATACCGCTAATTCCGCTATTTCCGTTTCTATTTCTGTTGGCATCCCAAATGAAGTACCCTTCTTCGCTTTTTCAATTACTGCTTCCACTACAGGTGGATAAGCATGCCCCAACAACATAGGACCCCAAGAATTGATATAATCCACTAAGCGATTCCCGTCAACATCATACAAATAAGCTCCCTTTGCTTCTTTGACAAAAATAGGCGTTCCTCCTACTGACTTAAATGCGCGTACTGGAGAGTTTACTCCTCCAGGAATAACTTTCTCAGCTTCGGCAAAAAGCTGACTACTTCTTTGATATAACATGGTGTTTTATAATTTTAAGCGTTGACCAATCGATAGATTAGTTCCATTAAGATTATTTGTCTTCTGTAACTTTGCTACAGTTGTATTGTATTTTTTAGATATAGAATACAGCGTATCTCCTTTTTGAACCGTATGGGTTTTGGAGGAAGCTACGCGGGTTTCTGATTGTTTAGTATCTATTTCCTTTTTTACTTTAGCTGGTTTGTCCCCGAGTACTTCGCGGTCATATTGATCCAGAGAATAGCGTTCTATTAAACTAATCAATTTGAATGCATATTTAGGATCCGTAGCATATCCAGCCTTTTTGAGTCCATGCGCCCATCCTTCATAGTCGTCTTTATCCAAAGAAAACAAGTCGTTATAACGACTACGAGAAACTAAAAATTGGGAGTGATCGCGATAGGATTCTTCCGGTCGATCATACTTTCTAAAACACTCATCGGGAGCATCATCTGTATGACGAACTGAGGGTCCGTCCCATTCTTTATGACATTTAATCCCAAAGTGATTATTGGCATTCCTACTCAGCGTCCCCTGACCAGAACCCGATTCTAACACGCCTTGTGCCAAAGTGATACTAGCAGGAATTCCGAATTGACTCATATTGTCTTTCGCTATATCCTTATACAGTAGAATATAATCTTGTATCATATCCGTTGTCACAGCAACACGGGAAGTAGCCTCTAAGGTTTCGCTAGATTTTGCGGCGACTCTCTTTTCTTTTTCTTTCTTGGTTTCCTCGTGCACGCGACGTTGCTCTTCTACTTGGCGCTGTTGTGCTCTGTACTTCTCTTTTGAGACTAATTCGCTTGTCTTGTTCTTCTTGCCCGTTAGTTTGGAATTTTTCTTCACCCCACAACTTACAAGTGTAAGCAGGCAAAACATTAAAAGGATTTTTTTACTCATATACTAGCTACTTTATTTTTTCATTCCAACCTTGTAAACCTCCAGTGTGAATAGCGAGAATCTTACTGTTTTTTGCGAACTGTTTGCGTTCAATTAAATCAAAGATACCAAAAAGTAGTTTACCTGTATAAATTGGATCTAAAAGAATTCCGGTATTTCGTTCAAATTCACTTATAAAATGCAAGAGATCGGCATTGTACTTCGCATATCCTCCGAAGTGATACGCTGAGACTAACGACCAATTGTCTTGCTGGGCGTACTGGGCAATTGCTTCCGTTAAGAAATCGCCTTTTAAGGCGGGAAATCCCATTACTTTTTGATGGGACCAAGAGCGGTTAATAATACCTGCAATTGTACCACCTGTTCCCACAGCACAACAGATATGGGTGTATTGTTGATCTCCTTCTTGGAGAATCTCCTGTGTTCCCCGAACTGCTTCACTATTTGTTCCTCCTTCAGGAACCAAATAAAAATCGCCAAATTCGCGTTTTAAGTCAGCCAAAAAAGATTGGGATTCTTTTGTGCGATATGCAGTACGCGTCACAAATTTAAAACGCATACCATCCGCTGATGCTTTTTTAAGTGTTGGATTATCCAGATAAATACGTTCGATTTCTTCTCCGCGAATTACCCCTATGGTTTTGATCCCAAATAATCTTCCCGCTGCTGCAGTGGCAGCAATGTGATTGGAATAAGCACCGCCAAAAGTCAGCAATTGCTGACAATCTGAAGCTAAGGCAGCTTGTATGTTGTACTTTAGCTTTCTAAACTTATTGCCTGAAATTTCAGGATGCAGAAGATCTTCTCTGCGTATAAAAAGTTCGACCCCATCGGCAAATGGAAGTTCAACTTTAGTTGTTGGTACATCATCACAGGCAAAAATAGACAGCATCATAAATCAAATTTCGGGTTTTTTATGCTCCATAGCTCAAGCGAAATCCGCATTTATTTGTACAAATATTAAAACAAATAATACAAGAGTTTTTAGTAACTTACCTACGGAAAAAATGAATCAAAAACGAAAGCTATACGCGTGGACAAAACTAGCTAATAATTTTGATGTTTTGACTTAAAAAACACATAATAATTAATCAAAAAAACTCATACAATGACTTTTAAGGAACTAATTTCACAAGGAATTCCAAATGAGCTACCGGCGAAAAAAGCGTATGATCCGGCAATTAACCATGCCCCTAAACGCAAAGAAATACTGACAGAAGAAGAGAAGAAACTTGCCTTGAAAAATGCTCTACGTTATTTCGATGCCAAGCATCATGCTGAGTTAATCCAAGAATTTAAAGAAGAATTAGAAACCTACGGTCGCATCTACATGTACAGATTCAGACCTGATTACGAGATGTACGCAAGACCGATTGAGGAATATCCAGGAAATTCTACACAGGCAAAAGCGATTATGCTCATGATTCAGAACAATTTGGATTATGCCGTCGCACAGCATCCACATGAATTAATCACCTATGGTGGAAATGGAGCTGTTTTTTCCAATTGGGCGCAATACTTGTTAACCATGAAGTATTTAAGCGAAATGACAGACGAGCAAACGCTAGTGATGTATTCGGGTCATCCCATGGGACTATTTCCTTCACATGCTAAAGCACCTCGCGTAGTGGTTACCAACGGAATGATGATTCCCAACTACTCTAAACCGGACGATTGGGAAAAATTCAACGCTTTAGGTGTTACCCAATATGGTCAAATGACTGCAGGAAGTTATATGTACATTGGCCCACAGGGAATTGTACACGGAACAACCATCACCGTACTAAACGGGGGGCGAAAAATCGCAAAAAACGGCGAGGACTTAACAGGAAAAATATTTATTACCTCTGGTTTAGGAGGAATGAGTGGAGCTCAACCAAAGGCGGGTAATATAGCGGGTTGCATTACCATTTGTGCAGAAGTAAATCCGAAAGCCGTACACACTAGACACTCACAAGGTTGGGTTGACGAAGTGATTTCAGACTTAAACCAATTGGTTGCTCGCGTTCAACAAGCCCAAGCAAATAAAGAGATCGTTTCTATTGCCTATCAAGGAAACGTAGTAGATGTATGGGAAAAATTCGCAGAGGAAGAGGTATTCGTTCACTTGGGCTCGGATCAAACGTCTTTACACAATCCTTGGGCGGGTGGTTATTATCCTGTTGGATTGTCCTTTGAAGAAGCAAATGATATGATGGCGAACAACCCTGTATTATTTAAAGAAAAAGTACAAGAATCCCTGCGCAGACAAGCTGCTGCAATTAATAAACACACAGCAAAGGGAACCTATTTCTTTGACTATGGAAATGCCTTCTTATTGGAAGCCTCTCGAGCTGGTGCTGACGTAATGGCGAGTAATGGAATTGACTTCAAATATCCAAGCTATGTTCAAGACATCATGGGCCCTATGTGTTTTGACTATGGTTTTGGTCCATTCCGTTGGGTATGTGCCTCTGGAAAGCCAGAAGATCTAGCAAAAACCGATGAAATTGCTTGTCGTGTATTAGAGGAAATCATGCAAAATTCACCTGTAGAAATTCAACAACAAATGGCCGATAACATTCGTTGGATCAAAGGAGCGCAAGAAAACAAACTAGTTGTTGGATCTCAAGCGCGTATCTTATATGCCGACGCAGAAGGTCGAATAAAAATTGCAGCAGCCTTTAACAAAGCGATTAAAGAAGGAATTATCGGTCCGGTAGTATTGGGTCGCGATCACCACGATGTATCGGGAACAGACTCCCCTTACCGCGAAACATCAAATATTTACGACGGTTCTCGATTCACAGCCGACATGGCTATCCACAATGTCATTGGCGATAGCTTTAGAGGTGCTACTTGGGTATCCATCCACAATGGTGGTGGCGTTGGTTGGGGAGAAGTGATCAACGGTGGTTTTGGTATGCTTTTAGATGGAAGTAAAGAAGCAGACGAAAAACTAAAATCCATGTTGTTTTGGGATGTTAACAACGGTATTGCAAGACGCAACTGGGCACGTAATAAAGAAGCAACATTCGCAATCAAACGCGCCATGGAAATGGAGCCTTTACTAAAGGTTACTCTTCCTAATATCGTTGATGAAGATCTATTAAATTAACTCACAAACAAAATAAGTAAGCGATGAAAACAGTATCTAAATTTCTCATTCTTGCGGCTGTTAGCATTTTTTCAGCCTCTTGTAGTAGTGTGCGTGTTTCTGCTGATTACGACAAAAACACGAATTTTACTTCCTATCAAACCTATGCTTTTTTCAAAGAGGGAATTGACAACGTAAAATTAAACGACTTGGACAAGAAACGTATTCTAAACGCAATTGACCAAGAGATGGCAGCAAAAGGCTTTACTAAAACAGATAGTAATCCTCAGCTATTAGTGAACATCTTCACTAAATCACAACAGCAAGTAAACGTTACAACCAATAACGATTACTTCTACTCAAGATACGGCTATTACGGTTGGGGCTATGCACCTTATTGGGGAGCACCTTCAACAACAGTATCTACGTCAATAGAAGGGAAATTGTACATCGATTTCATCGATACAAACAAAAAAGCGTTAATCTGGCAAGGGATTGGAACAGGCTATATTGACAATGCCAATACTCCTGAAAAGAAAGAAGCCAAAATTCAAGGGTTTGTACAGAAGATCTTAAGTACATATCCTCCTGAGGTAAAGAAGTAGAAGAAAACAAACTGTAAATCATAAAAAAGGGTCGTAGCGAATTCACTACGACCCTTTTTTATATCAATTACCCCTCTTTCAAAAGTATATGCCCGATCAAGAGCACTTTGCTTCAATACATCAGTACAATCGGACTATAATCAAACAAGTTACTTCTTCTTATTTAAACTGACTACTTCGTTTTTCACACGAATTCTATAAAAAAGGTAACCCTGTCTCATCTTTACAAAATTAGCATCAAATTATCTATTAACTGCAACGAATTTACAAGGGTAACATACAAGTAAAAAAAAACAAAAAAGGATGACCTAGAAGGTCATCCTTTTTTTAATTATATAATTTTCTATAATTAAAATTGAGCTTTAACTGTAGATATTTTATTAACTTGTCTAGTTGACTTTTTAGCTTTCGCAGACATTATATTAACTCCATTACCTGCAGAAACTGGTTTGTAGTATAATGCATCAGTTAATTTATTGTATTTAATATCAAATGCAGTCTCATCTTCAACAGTATAAATACCAGCTGATTCTAAAACGAACACTTCAGTTTCAGGATTAAATCCAATAGAAAACTGAGTATCTTCAGCAGGCTCTGCATAAATAACTGACTGATTAACAATAGAGTACATATCATAAATATTCCACTCAGCAACTGGCGTATTGAAAGGTGTCTTAGCAGCAGCTCCTTCTTCAGTTGGCTGTACAATAAAGAACTCAAATCTTGTAACCATTGTGTTAGAACCTACAGTTGCTTTATCTTTATCAAAAATAGTTACACCAAACATAAGTGCAACACCACCTCCGTTTAATGGATATGTTTTAGGAATAAAGCTTCCATCAGCTTGTTCCACAGCGTCAATAGTCATTTGTGAGTAATCCAAATCGTATGATACTCCACCTAATACGATTTGATTTTCACCAACTTCTGGAATCTCAACTTCATTAACAACTACAGACACTACATTACTATCATTGTAATCAGCTTTAGTAGCAGTAAATTTAAATGTTCCAGCAGCATCAGCTTTCCATGGGTTAGCTACTACAGTTCCATCTTCTTTTTTAATTTGAAACCCTGCAACAGTTGCACCTTTATCATCTTTTACAGTAAAATTAACGTTATCTCCAACATTTACTTCATTGTTGGTAACTGACAATACTAACGTTCTTTTTTCGATAGGAGTATCATTTTTAGTAACTTTAATTTTCACAGTATTACTATCAACTGCTCCTTTTTTCTTAGCTACAATGCTAAATTCACCTTCTTCTGTAAATTTGTAAGGATTAGTAATTTTAGTACCATCTTTGTAAAGTTCAGCAGCTTTTTCAGCTTTTCCGTTTGACTCTACAGTAAAAGTAACTGATTCATCAACCTTGATTTCCGTTTTGTCCGCTTTTAACGTAAGTTTCGGATCTTCGCTTTTGTTATCGTCGCTACTACAAGAAGCTCCGAATGTAGCCAAGCCCGCTACAGCCAAAAACATAAATAATTTTTTCATAAATATTTGCTTTAATTAGTTAATAATTGTGTTGCAATATAAAAACATTTTTGAAACTAAAAAAAAAATTAGTTAATATTATCTTTAATGTTCCCTAATAATCTACGGTAATAAACAAATCTTATAGATTATACCACCCTATACACTAAAATATTTAACATTTTAATTATACATAATAGAAATATTTAACCCTATAATTACATATTTAAGATTTTAACATTTCAAACAACGTAAACGTATAGTCAAGATTTCATTATTCTCTATTTGTAAATCATAAAAGCAAGAAACTATAATACATTCATCTTTTTCCTTATATTTACCGCAACCAAACTACTATTTGAATACTATGGACGCAAGAGAATACGAAAGCAATGAATTAATAGACCGCTTACCACCACATTTAAAGCAATTTATCAAGCCTCAAGACTACGAGGACTACACCCCGATAAACCAAGCGGTATGGCGCTATGTAATGAGAAAGAACGTCGATTATTTATCGAAGGTAGCACATGATTCCTACTTGGAAGGGTTAAACAAGACTGGAATCTCGATTGAATCTATTCCAAGCATGTATGGAATGAATCGCATATTAAAGGAAATTGGTTGGGCAGCCGTGGCAGTAGATGGTTTTATCCCACCCAACGCTTTTATGGAATTCCAAGCATACAAAGTACTTGTTATAGCCTCTGACATTAGACAACTAGAGAATATTGAATATACACCCGCACCTGATATTATTCACGAAGGCGCTGGACACGCTCCAATTATTGCCAATCCCGAATATGCAGAATATTTAAGACGCTTTGGAGAAATTGGATGCAAAGCAATTTCTTCTGCACATGATTATGAGATTTACGAAGCAATCCGCTTACTCTCTATTCTAAAAGAGGCAGAAGGTGTCGATGAAGCTGACATTAAAAAAGCAGAAGACGAAGTTGATCGCCTACAAGCAATCACAACCGCTCCTTCTGAAATGGCTTTAATCCGAAATTTACATTGGTGGACCGTAGAATACGGCTTAATTGGGACAGTGGACAATCCAAAGATCTATGGTGCTGGATTGCTTTCGTCTATTGGAGAAAGTGCTTGGTGCATGACGGACAACGTAGCAAAACTTCCTTACACCATTGAGGCAGCTAATCAAGGGTTTGACATCACCAAACCACAACCTCAACTCTATGTAACTCCTGATTTTGCCTATTTAAGTGAAGTATTAGAAAATTTTGCCAACAAAATGGCTATACGCAAGGGTGGTTTGGAAGGAATACAAAAGTTAATCGACTCCAAAGCGCTAGGAACAATTGAATTAAATACTGGTATTCAAATTTCAGGACACTTTACAAATGTAATTGAACACGAAGGAAAACCATCATATGTCCAAACAACGGGACCTACGGCTTTGTCTTACCGCGAAAAAGAACTCGTTGGACACGGCACAGAAACACATCCTCACGGTTTTGGAACAGCACTAGGTCGCTTAAAAGGCATCAACCTCGCAATTGAAGATATGAGTCCTCGCGACTTAAAAGCCTACAATCTATTCGAAGGACTACCTGTAACTTTGGAATTTGAAGGCGGTATTACGGTTTCAGGAACGAATATCACTGGTATTCGAAACATACACGGAAAAATTATCTTAATCAGCTTTAAAGATTGTACAGTCAAACACGGGGATACCATACTCTTCCAACCAGAATGGGGAACTTATGACATGGCAGTAGGTGCATCGGTTATATCAGCCTTCTCTGGACCTGCAGATTACAAGAGTTTTGACCTAGTGAATCACGTTCCTTCTTCTAAAACAATCAAAGCTAAAAGAGATGAGGACCGCATTAAATTAGAAACAATCTATCAGGCCGTTCGCCAAATGCGTGAAGACAACAAATCTATTGATCTTAATGCTACACTGGACACCTTAATTCAATCCTATCCAACCGATTGGTTATTGACCGTTGAAATTCTAGAACTAGCAAAAAAGAACAAAGACGAAAGTCTATACCAAAAGGCGATGAGTCGCTTAGAACAACTAAAAGTAGAAAGACCTAAAGTAGCGCACTTAATCGTTGATGGAATAAGCATCATCGAACAAGCGTAAAACATATAGCAATTACTAAGGAAGGAAAGTGGCTGATAAGTCACTTTCTTTTTTTATGGTATTTCCTTGGTATTCCAATTTCCATCCTAACATATTGGTTACCACTAACAGTTTCCCTAATTCACTCATCAAGCGATTTTCAGCATTACTCTTTAAGGTCGATTGCTCAATCTTCTTTTGTAAATCGTCCTTTATTCGCGCATTTATTTTGTTGTAATCCGTTCCTGTAAAGGGATTAAATGTACTAGTTTCCACGTCATACAATTTGTAATCGGGATAAATATTCACCTCAGGATCAGGAATATGCAACAGTTGAACTACTTGGCGCTCTTCGTCAATCTGGTATTGTAGTTGAGTTAAATCATAAGCTACCGTAGCCTTAGCATTGACAATAACCACTGCTTTTTTGGTAAAAGAAACGAGGTTCAACAAATACTTTTGTTGGTCTTCATAGGTCATCACTTGAGAATAATTCGCCTCTGTCACAATTAATTTACTCACATTCTTCAATTGCTCTTGAATTAAATTCGAGTTATACTCAATCTTACTCGTAGATGAACCGCCAGCGTAATGGTATACCACTACACCCATAAACATAAAGAATAGCACCAAAAAAAAGGAGAACAAAATTCGCAAAAGTCTTCTCATAGCTGTAAGGTTGTTTATCTAAAATTCATAAAAGGATAGCGAACTAGCAAATCGTCGATTTTTTCAATCAACGTATCTAAAAACTTCAAATGTTGTGCCGCTGTAGGATTAAAAGGACGATGGTTCAATCCTCTTTGCACCTCCTCTACTTTTTTCATCACTTCCATCATTGCTTCGTCAATGTAGTGGGCAACAAATCGCTCCCAAACATACTGAATAGCAATAGCATTAGGATGGATTAAATCGGCTGCATAAAAGCGATAATCGCGTAATTCATCCATTACAATTTCGTAAACGGGAATATAGCTTACCTTATCATCCTGTAAGTCGTCGATTGCGTCGTGTAGGGCAGCAAGTAGTATACTTTTACTGCGTTGATTTTCGGAAAAACCATCTTTCGTATGGCGAACAGGAGAGATCGAACACATGATATGCGCATGTGGATTCAGCGTTCGAATCATTTGCACAATAGACGTATAGCTTTGTCTTACTTCTTCATAGGTCAACAGACGCTTGTCAAATTGCGTATTAGGCAACTTATGACAATTAGCCACAATCTCTTGGGTTTCTTTGAATACGTACACCCAAGCTGTTCCGAAAGTCAGCATAATAAACGAGCTCTCGCGCAAAGCAACTTGTAAGTCGAACACCTTGGCGTTTAACTTTACTACAATATCCTCTTGCTCCAATTCGTTTAAATCGGAATGAGCTGCGAAAGAACTCCATATTTCTTGGTGTTCAAAAACATCTGCAGCGGTAAATTCAAAATTATGCACTGCGTATTCCACCACTTTCTCTATAGCTTTGGGATGAAACAAAATCCCAAAAGGGTTGGTGGTTTGCTGAAATTGAAACGACTTAAGCTTTTCTCCTATATTCGCTGCAAAACAAGATCCCAAGCAGAGAATCTGGTCGTCATAGGTGATTTTTCTCCCTCCATAAGACAAGGGAACAACGGTACTAAAATTCATATCCTAGATCTAATAAGAAAAAAAGATTCCTGCGAATAGGAATCTTTTTATGGTAAAACTACATTAGTTCAAATAATCAATAGCATGGCTGATTGCCTCTTTCATGCCCTCAGGATTTTTACCTCCTGCAGTAGCGAAGAACGCTTGTCCTCCACCGCCTCCTTGGATATATTTACCCAATTCGCGAACAATCTGTCCAGCATTCAAGCCTTTTGTTTCTACAATTTCTTTAGAAACATAACACGTCAACATGGGTTTATCATTGACAACAGAACCGAAAACGAGGAATAAGTTAGCGTATTCGCTTCCTAATTCGTAAGCGAGATCTTTTGCTCCATTTGCATCTAAGTCAACCTCAACAGCTAGGAAAGAAACCCCGTTAATCAATTGAATTTGTCCTTTTAATTCGCCTTTTACGTTTTTCGCTTTCTCTTTCAATAATTGCTCCACTTGTTTTTTAAGTCTTGCATTCTCATCTTGTAGAGAGACAACAGCTTTAAGCGTATCTTGTGGGTTTTTCAACACCGCTTTTAATTCCTTTAACGTATTCTCTTGCTCGTTGTAAAACGCACGTGCAGCTTGGTTACTAATTGCCTCAATACGGCGGATTCCAGCTGCAACAGCACCTTCACTTACAATTTTAAACTGCCAAATATCGGCTGTATTTTGGACGTGAGTACCTCCACATAACTCCATACTCTCACCAAAGCGAATTGCGCGAACCTCATCTCCGTATTTTTCACCAAAAAGAGCCATTGCTCCTTCTGCAACTGCTTGATCAAAAGGAATACTTCTTCTTTCAATCAACGGCAATTGCTCGTGAATTCGCTCATTGACGAAATCCTCTACCCTTTGCAATTCCTCTTCTGTCACTTTAGCAAAGTGAGAAAAGTCAAAACGCAAATGAGTCGGAGCAACTAAAGATCCTTTTTGCTCTACATGCGTTCCTAAAATCGTACGCAATGCCTGGTGCAACAAGTGAGTAGCAGAGTGATTTGCCATGGATTGCTTGCGTGCCTCGACATCCACTTTAGCGGTAAAAGTTCCCTCTACATTGGCAGGTAATGCTTTTACAATATGTAAAATTAAATTGTTCTCTTTTTTAGTATCCAGTACTTCAATTGATTCATTAGCCGTTACAATAGCACCGCGATCGCCTACTTGCCCTCCTCCTTCTGGATAGAATGGCGTCGCATCTAAAACCAATTGGAATAATTTTCCATCTTTCTTACTGTCTACTTTTCTATAACGCGTAATTTTTACTTGGTTCTCTAACTGATCATATCCAACGAACTCTTCGACGTTACCGCCGATCAATACCGTCCAATCATCTGTTGAAACTTCGGAAGCCGCTCTTGAACGCGTTTTTTGTTCATGCATAGCTGCTTCAAATCCTTTTTCGTCTAACTCCAAGCCTTTTTCTCTCAAGATTAAAGCCGTTAAGTCAATAGGGAATCCAAATGTGTCATACAGTTCAAATGCCTTAGCACCATCTACAATGTTACCGTTTGTTTTCTCAATCACTTGATCCAACAAATGCAATCCTTGCTCTAAGGTACGCAAGAAAGAAGCTTCTTCTTCTTTAATAACATTTTCGACTAAGTTTTTTTGTGATACGATCTCAGGAAAGAACGTTCCCATTTGCGCAGACAATACCTCTACTAATTTATAGATAAAGGGTTCTTTAATTCCCAAAAAGGTAAATCCATAGCGAATTGCGCGACGCAAAATACGACGAATTACGTAACCAGCTCCATTGTTTGATGGCAGCTGTCCGTCTGCAATGGCAAAAGCAACTGCACGTACGTGATCTACCACTACGCGGATTGCAATATTAATTTTATTTTGTTGTTCGCTTATCCCTTGAACAGTATTATCTGTGTATTGCAATCCTGTAACTTCTTCAACTTTTCGGATTAAAGGCGTAAATACATCTGTATCGTAATTTGAAGTTACCCCTTGCATCGCCATACACAAACGCTCAAATCCCATTCCTGTATCGACGTGTTGTGCTGGTAGTTTTTCAAGTGATCCATCCGCTTTTCGGTTGAACTCCATGAATACGTTATTCCAAATTTCAACAACTTGAGGGTGATCAGCATTCACTAAAGAGAAACCAGAAACAGCTGCTCTTTCCGCATCAGTACGCAAGTCGATGTGAATTTCAGAACAAGGTCCACAAGGTCCTTGGTCTCCCATTTCCCAAAAGTTGTCCTTTTTATTCCCCAAGATGATGCGATCTTCCGAAACGTATTGTTTCCAAAGGTCGAATGCTTCTTGATCAAAAGGTACATTTTCCGCTGGGTTTCCTTCGAATACAGAAACGTATAAACGGTCTTTTTCTAATTTTAAAACCTCAGTTAAAAACTCCCAAGCCCATGCGATTGCTTCTTTTTTAAAGTAATCACCAAAAGACCAGTTCCCCAACATTTCAAACATGGTATGGTGGTAGGTGTCAAAACCAACGTCTTCTAAATCATTGTGTTTTCCCGAAACGCGTAAACATTTTTGAGTATCTGCAATACGCTTGCTTTTCGGCGTGGCGTTTCCTAAAAAATATTCTTTAAACTGGGCCATCCCAGAGTTGTTAAACATTAAAGTTGGATCATCTTTTAAAACGATCGGTGCTGAAGGAACAATTAAATGTCCTTTTTCTTCAAAAAAGTTTAAAAACTTCTGACGAATTTCTTGTGATTTCATATTTTCGGAAACTAATATTTTCTATCAAACATTTGAATTACTTGCTAATTATCTCGTGTAAACTGGCATAGACTAACAAAATGTGTTAATTTTTTATTTCCATTTGTTACCTAATCAAGTATTAAACCAAAACATTGTTTAAATTTGTTGTTCAATGCCTTTTTATTCTATCCAAGGTGTTCACGAAATTATTGCAAAAATAGTGTTTTTTAAATTATGGCTAAGGTAAAATATTATTACGATTCTGAAAAGTTAGCGTTTCACAGAATACGTCCAAAATCTTCGAAGCGAATCGTAAACATATTGTTATTCATTCTATCGGCAGCAGCATTTGGATTACTTGGCTTATTTATATTAATTAATGCCAGTATATTAGCGACACCAAAAGAGAAAATGCTCGAGCGAGAAGTGGCTGAATTCAAGACCAATTATACCTTGCTAAATAAAAAGATAGACCTGATTGCGGAAGTATTAGATGAATTAGAAGTTCGAGACAATGAAATTTACAGGGCTTACTTCAACACAGCTCCTATTCCGGCAGAACAACGTCGCGCAGGACTGGGTGGATTAAACCGCTACAAAGAGTTTAAGAACTTGCAAAATGACAAGCTCTTACGCCTCACTACAGAAAAAGTGGATATTATAGCAAAGCAAACGGCCATACAGTCGCGCTCTTTAGATGATATTATCAACTTAGCCAAAGGAAAAGAAAAGCTATTAGCAGCAATTCCTGCGATTCAGCCAGTAAAGAACGAAAGTCTAAAACACATGGCCTCTGGGTATGGATACCGAAGTGACCCTTTTACAAAAATTAAAAAATTTCACGCGGGAATGGATTTCTCTGTCAATATTGGAACGCCTATTTATGCAACGGGAGATGGACGTGTGACACGAGCCAACAACCAGCTTCCTGGCTATGGAAATTTAATAGAAATAGAACATGGCTATGGGTACCAAACGCGTTATGCTCACTTGAGCAAGTACAACGTAACCCAAGGGCAAACCGTAAAAAGAGGTGACATCATTGGTTATGCAGGTAGCACAGGACGAAGCTCAGGCCCGCATTTACATTATGAAGTTCACTATAAAGGCAACCCTGTCAATCCGCTAAACTATTACTATGGCGATATTTCAGCCAAAGAATTTGAGCTGTTGTTACAAGAAGCGAACCACGAAAATCAATCCCTAGACTAATGAAAGTTAATTTACCAGAGAAACGATATTACAGCATAGGCGAATTAGCAAAGGCTTTTGATGTCAATACTTCTTTGATCCGCTTTTGGGAAAAGGAATTTGACATTATTAAACCGAAGAAAAACGCCAAAGGCAATCGCATGTTTTCCCAACAAGACGTCAAAAATTTCGAACTTATTTACCACCTTGTAAAAGAGAGAGGGTTTACCTTAGACGGAGCAAAAGAACAACTAAAATTAAAGCCCTCAGAAGCCGTTGACAATTTAGAAATCATAAAGCGACTGGAATACATTAAAGAAACATTAATAAGTATAAAAAACGAACTCTAAACAAAAAAGAACATGAAAAAAGCGTTACCCATTATTATCGCCCTAGTTGTATTAATTGGAGGCTACTTCTTATTATCCATGAATTACCAAAACACTGCTTTAGTACACAAACAAGCCGTGGATAAATCGTGGGCAGATGTAGAAGGTGCTTACCAAAGAAGAAATGATCTAATCGGAAATTTAGTTGAAACAGTAAAAGGAGCTGCAGATTTTGAAAAATCAACGTTAGAAGCTGTAGTAAATGCAAGAGCCAAAGCAACTTCAGTAAATATCGATCCAACGAATATGACCGAAGAACAATTGGCTAACTTCCAACAAACACAATCGGGCGTATCAAGTGCATTAGGCCGTTTATTAGTTACGGTTGAGAAATACCCTGATTTAAAAACAAATCAAAACTTCTTAAAATTGCAAGATGAACTAGCGAGTACAGAAAATCAAATTTTCACTCAACGCAGCCGTTTTAACGAGGCTGTTCAAGCTTACAACGGTTATATTTTAAAAATACCTAATAAGTACTTTTTGAGTGGGTATACAGAACGTCCTTTCTTCAAAGCAGAGGCTGGAGCGGAAAGTGCACCTAAAGTAAAATTCTAATTCATATGCAACCTATCCATCAATTTTTAAGTCCATCGGATGAACAAGAAGTGATTGAAGCAATCACACAAGCGGAAAAAAACACGACAGGTGAGATTCGAGTACACATCGAGTTAGCATCAGACAAAGAGCCTTATGCAAGAGCGCAGGAAGTATTTTTCGAATTGGCTATGGATAAGACCACTCATGCGAATGGTGTTTTATTTTACGTTTGTTTAACTTCTAAAGCTTTTGTTATTCTAGGGGATAAAGGGATTGATCAACGCGTGCAAAAAGAAAATTTTTGGGAAGGCACAAAAGAATTGGTCATCAATCACTTCAAACAAGGATTGTATAAACAAGGGCTGATTTACGGCATACTCAAAGCAGGTAGTCAATTAAAGATCTATTTCCCTTCTACAGGGGAAAACAACAACGAACTATCGAACGAAATATCAAAAGCTTAACAAAACATGCAAAAACGAAGAAATAAAGTCCTATCATTTGTTGTATTTGCTTTCATTTTCCTTTGTTCGCAAGTCAATTATGCCCAATTTGATATTCCGCCTGTTCCTTCAAAAGCACAACAGACCTCAGTCTATGATTATGCTCAGATACTAAGCAGTCAGCAGAGCAAAGCATTAGAAGAACGCCTGCTAACATATAGCAAGGAAACCTCAACGCAAATTGTTGTAATTACCATTCCCTCTTTAGAAGGAGAGAGCATAGGTATATTGGGGCCTAAGTGGGGACAAACGTGGGGTATTGGTCAGAAAGACAAAGGCAATGGAGTACTCATCCTCTTAGCGGCTAAAGAAAGACAGATTGGCATCTATCCAGGATATGGAGCAGAAGTTCAAATTACTGCGGGACAAGGCGGCGAATTGATTCGAAATAGGATTATTCCTGAATTCAAGAAAGGCGACTATTACGCGGGATTAAATGAAGGTGTCACGGGGATAATGGAAATGCTAGCAGGTACTTATCAAGCAGATAAAGACACCCGTATGGAGGGCGATAACGAACTTGGAGGTTTACTTTGTGTATTTGCTATCATAGCCTTGATTATTGGAACTATTGTATTTAAAAACAAAAATAACAACGGAGGAGGTCGTGGTGGCAATGGATCCCATCGCGGTTTCTTAGATGATTTAGCCAGTATGGTTATCCTGAGTAACCTAGGAAGAAGCTCCGGTGGCGGTGGCTTTGGAGGAGGCGGAAGCTTCGGTGGCGGCGGCGGTTTTGGCGGCGGCTTCGGAGGTGGAGGTTTCTCTGGTGGTGGATCAAGCGGAAGTTGGTAACCAATACATACAAAGAGGGTGATCTTAATAGATCACCCTCTTTTGTTTTTTAGCCGTTCGCTGAACCATTTACCATAAGTATATCAACATAATACCTCTATTGTACGTCCATAGTGCCTCTATAAAACAACCGCGTTTTAATAGAGGCACTATGGACTTATAATGGACTCACTATGGACTCACTACCTATCATTTTCCTTCTGATCCTATTCTAGTCTTGTAAAAACAACGCGTGATTTTGCCCGTTTTTTACTCCTAGTAAGCTTGAGATTATCTAGTTTACAAATTAACGCTGTAATTTTTCCTTTTCACCTCGCCTTTTTCATTTATCTTGTACGCATCATACTGCCTCGAGAACTCCTTCCTCCTCCATAATTCCCTCTATTTCCTCTTGTTTCTTTTCCGCCAAATGCCTTTAGACTATAGGTTAAAGAAAACATCACATAGCGCTTTAAAACCAAACTCTCCGAATCGACAATTGACGTTGCATCTATCGTTCTTCTCGAACTGGTGTTCTGATTCAGTACATCATACACTTTTACTTTAGCTTTGAATCGATCCCCAAAAAACTCATACGCCAAACTGATGTTCCACATATAGAAATCTCGATTATAGCCACTGGCAATTTGCGAGTTATACGTGTAACTAAAATCATTGCCAATCGTAAATTTACTCGGCCAATATAAAATCGCTTCCAAAGCCGCATTGTGTGTGTAAGTACTAGCACGATCAACATTAAAATTCTTGTAACTCGACCAATTCGTCGTATAATTGTAAGAAGGTGATATGCGAACTAATTCGTCATAATCAAAACTTGCATATACCCGAGGACTTAAACTATTGGAAAGTGCATCATAGGTTACCCCATCGATATAACCTTTACTCACACTGTGATTATATCGCAGATTAACCCCATAACGCAAAGCGATTTCATCCCATTTGGACGATCGATACCACGATCCATTTAACGACCAGTTATAAGCCCCTGATACATTTTTATAGGTAGAAATACTCTTGCGATCCTCATCATAATCTACAGCACTAACAATACTGTTGTTCAAAAGGTTGATATTTCCGTAAAGCGAATAGCCCGAACGCGTTTGAAAATTATACGATCGATAACTCGCATTAAAGGAGTGATTTCCCGTAGGACGCAAATCGGGATTTCCAACAAAGGTGTGCAGCGGATTACTCACATCAACGATATCCAAAAGCTCCGTCGCTCGTTGATAGGTCACATTGTAATTATAGGTGAAAAAGAAAAAATTCCCCCTTGATAACAAGTAGCGAAGATTGAGCCGAACATTAGGATCAATGTACTTTTTGTCTAACGCATAAAGTTGATTGTTGTATAAGGCTTCTACGTTATTTTTTACAATTTGAGTCGATGTATTAAAATCGGCGTTGAATTTCTTATGAGTAAAATTAAACCCTACATAAGGCGCTACTGTAGTTTGAACCGTCAAATAGCGATTGGTTTGCAAGGTATTTAAATCTGTATACCCTTGTGTGGCTTCATTGAAGTCAAATACTTTTGCATCGGTAATGGTTTGGTTTCTGTCCCATCTATTTCCGATTAGCATCGTTAATGAATCAGTCACAGGTTGGCTATACTCAAAAGAAAGCGTATAGGAGTCATTGGAGTTGTTCTGTTGTTGATACTGACGACGAATATCCACTTCTTGTTCAGATTTATAAAAGTTTGTCACAGACTCTTGCAAGATATCACTCGTATTCACCCCATTAGAGTTTAAAAATTCAACAGTAAAAAATTGTCGATCTCTTTTTAACTTTCTCATATAGCGCATGGCGTTTGAAAAACTATTGCTTTCCCCTTTGCTTTTCGCTTGAGATTCACTGTCATTGAGTAATTCCCCCGCTTCATTCAGTGCCTGATCTGACGAATTTGTACTCGAATTTGAATAATTGCGTTGAAAACTAGGCATGATGTAAAAGGAGTCTTTCTCGCCAATATAATCAATCGACACATTAGCCGAATGTCCCTCAGAATCACTGTTAGATCCCGATTCCGAATTGTTGGTGAATTCACCCGAAGGTAAAAACTGGGTTACAGTAGAACGGTTCTTACTTTCATTGTCGGAAAAATTATAGTTGTAACTGCCATTAACTTTTAATTTACTCGAGAGGTCTTGCACAAAATTGACCCCTAGCATTCTCGATGCTGTAATTCCGCCAGAACTTCTCCCCATCCGCATATTGTCAAACACCTCATCCATAGAGAATCCCATCGCATTGATGTTGTTGGCAGAACCAATTACATTTAGCTGAGTTTTGTCAAAAAAAGTATTGAAAAACAAGCTGCCTTCATAGCGTTCGTCTGAGCCATAGCCTCCAGTTAATTTCCCGAAATATCCCCTATTATTCTCTTCTTCAATGGTGATATTAATACTAGCATGATCTGATTTTGCACGTTCACCTGTGAATTTCTCTTTCTTGGTTTTCTGATCGGTTACTTGCACCTTATTGATGATCTCAGCGGGCAAATTTTCCAAGGCTATTTTGCCATCCTCTCCAAAAAAAGGTTTTCCATTTACCAGGATCTCATTGACTTCCTTTCCGTTAATTGTGATTTTCTTATTTTCATCCATCTGAAATCCAGGCAATTGTTTGAGCAATTGTTCTAAATTCGCATCGGGTCGTACGGAGAATGAAGAGGCATTGAACTCCAGGGTATCCTTCTTCACGCGAATAGGAGGTATGTCTGCTTGAATGACCAATTCATCCAAATTCGTAATGAGTTCTTTCAGCTGAATCGTTCCTAGGTCATAGGTAGTTTTATCTGTAGGTTCTAAAGCTTTTACATAAGGTTTAAAACCTAGCATACTAGCTTTAAACAGTACTTTTTCTTCGGGCATTTTTACTTTGAGATCAAAATTGCCTTCGGCATTGGACATGCTGTATTCCAAAACTGAATTGTCTTTTTCTCTGACTACATATACTGTTACGGCTTCCAAGGGATTTTTAACAGAATCGGTCAATTTTCCGTGAATACTAACCGTTGATTGGGCCAACACTATTGGAGCCATTAAGAGTATGATCAAGCCTAATATTTTCTTCATAGCAATAAAAAACGGTCTTTGTTCTTTCAAACAAAGACCGTATATTTTAGTATAATTACAATTATTTTTGTCTAAAATAAATATCGATAGGTACACCGCTAAAGTCATAAATCTCGCGTAATTTATTCTCAACAAATCGGCGATATGGATCTTTGATATACTGAGGTAAATTTGCAAAAAACACAAATTGAGGCGATGGAGTTGGCAACTGCATACAATATTTAATCTTGATATACTTTCCTTTAATTGCTGGCGGAGGAGTATGTTCAATAATTGGCAACATTGTTTCATTAAATTTAGAAGTCGAAATGCGGTTCTTTCTATTTTCATATACTTGAACTGCTGTTTCTAAAGCTTTTAATAAACGCTGTTTCGTAATTGTAGAAGTAAACACAATCGGCACATCCGTAAACGGAGCAATGCTTTCGCGAATTTTATCTTCAAATTGTTTTGACGTTAGTGTATCCTTATCAATTAAGTCCCACTTATTTACTAAAATAACAATTCCTTTTCTATTTTTCTCAGCTAACCAGAAAATATTTTGATCTTGTCCTTCAAAACCTCTCGTCGCATCCACCATTAGAATACAAACATCACTGTGTTCAATAGCGCGAATAGAACGCATTACAGAATAAAATTCTAAATCTTCTTTTACTTTTGTCTTTCTGCGAATACCCGCAGTATCAACTAAATTAAAGTCAAAGCCAAATTGCGTAAAACGCGTGTCAATAGCATCTCTTGTCGTTCCTGCAATATCAGTTACAATATAGCGATCTTCTCCAATTAACGCATTGATAAAACTTGATTTCCCAGCATTTGGACGTCCTACTACCGCAAAACGAGGAAGTTCTCCATCTTCACTTTCTTCTCTGATTTCCTCCTCTGGCAATACTTTTATTACCTCATCTAATAAATCCCCCGTACCACTACCGCTCATTCCGGCAATTGGATAAATTTCACCCAATCCTAAATTGTAGAATTCATAGGTATCTTCCATGCGCTTTCCACTATCCACCTTGTTTACTGCTACAAAAACAGGCTTTGTTTCGCGGTGTAATAGTTTGGCTACTTCAGCATCCATAGGAGTAATTCCCTCTTCTACGTCTACTACAAATATGATCACGTCCGCCTCTTCAATAGCTAATGCTACTTGACGTCTGATTTCTTCTTCAAAAACATCATCAGAACCTTTTATATATCCTCCTGTATCGATTACAGAGAACTCTCTTCCATTCCATTCTGATTTGCCGTAGTTTCTATCACGAGTTACCCCGCTAACCGAATCTACAATTGCCTCTCTCCTTTGAATCAAGCGATTAAAGAAAGTGGATTTTCCTACGTTTGGTCTCCCAACTATGGCTACTATACTACTCATATACTATTTTAATATGTCGCAAAGTTAATACTTCAATGCAATATTTGATGCTATTATTTAATTTCTCTATTTTTTTTGATTGTATCCGAAACGTCTCAATTGATAATCGCTCGATCTCCAATCCTTATTCACCTTGACAAACAATTCTAAGTGAACCTTTTTACAAAAGAACTTTTCCATCTCCTCACGAGAGGCAATACCCACCTTTTTCAATGCGGCCCCTTTGTGGCCGATTAAAATTCCTTTTTGGGTGTCTCGTTCCACCATAATAATGGCTTTGATGCGAATAATATCTTCTTCTTCTTTAAATTCTTCTGTTTCTACCTCAACGGCATAAGGAATCTCTTTGTCGTAGTTCAACAAAATTTTCTCGCGAATAATCTCACTGACGAAAAAACGTTCTGATTTATCAGTCAACGCATCCTTAGCATAAAAAGGAGGTGATTCTGGAAGCAATTCAATAATGCGATCATACACCGCTTGTGTATTGAATTTCTCCAAAGCAGAGATAGGGAAAATCTCAGCATTTGGGACTTTTGATTTCCACAAGGCTACTTGTTCCTCCAATTGCTGCTGGTTGGATTTATCAATCTTATTCAACAACAACAAAATAGGCACTTTAGAATGAATGATTCGGTTGAAAAAAGCTTCGTCTTTTAGTTCTTTCTCCCCTACTTCAACCATATAAATTAAGACATCTGCGTCTTCAAAAGCAGATTTTACAAAATCCATCATGGATGCTTGCAATTCATAGGCAGGTTTTATGATACCCGGTGTGTCCGAAAATACAATTTGATAATCCTCTTCATTTACAATTCCTAAAATGCGATGTCTTGTTGTTTGTGCTTTTGATGTAATTATCGATAATCGCTCCCCTACTAATGCATTCATTAGGGTAGATTTACCTACGTTAGGATTACCTATAATGTTCACAAATCCAGCTTTATGTGCCATAAAAATATATTTTTCGCTACAAAGGTAGTTTTTATCAATGAGATAGTTGAAAAAAAATGAAAGAACTCGACCTAAAACCTTCCCAAAAGATTTTTTTGGGGATCAAAATTTTGATTTAGATGCAAATTGACTAGCTTTAGGTTTTAAAACGAATACAATTTTATGCATACAAACCACAAACATTGGTCCATCGTTGAATATTTACACCAAACCGTAAAGAATCCCAATATCCACATCAAGGGAAATACTAGTTATTACAGTGCTGCATGGAGCGGTTCATTTGAAGAAAGTGTAGTGCGTTATTTATATGGAGATGATTATAGTACGAGCCAATGGGAGCCTGCTTGGCCAATTGATCAACTCTATATTGGATCCCACGTTTGCATTGCAGCAGAAGCAGTGATTCTAATGGGGGGCAATAATACCCATCGCACGGATTGGTTTAGCTTATACCCTTTTAGTGAAACACTCGTCCAATCTTATGAGCAAAAAGGAGATACTAGTATAGGCGATGGTGCATGGATTGGTATGAGGGCAATGATTATGCCAGGGATTACTATAGGAGAAGGAGCCGTCATTGCATCAGGAGCAATCGTAACTAAAAATGTTGAGCCCTACACCATCGTGGCAGGCAATCCAGCTAAACCCATTAAAACGAGATTCGATGCTTCAACTATTAAAACACTATTGCAATTGAAGTTGTATGAGTGGCCAACCGCCAAATTCCAGGCCTTACAGCCTCATCTGTGTGCGAATGACATCGCAAAATTGGTACACGAAAGCTATTTATATGATCTGGCACATGATCTATCAAAATAATTTAAAAAAAAGAAAAAGACAACTACACTAATGCTCAACCCCTTACACCAAGAACTTTCAACAAAGTCTGAGTAATTGAAAAAAAAACACTGCTTTACTTGTTTCATAGCAATATTAGTTTGTATATTTGCACCACAATAGCGCGGGATAGAGCAGTAGGCAGCTCGTCGGGCTCATAACCCGAAGGTCACAGGTTCGAGTCCTGTTCCCGCTACAAAGCCAAAAAGACTTAATCATTTGATTAAGTCTTTTTTTTTGCACTTTTTTTTACACCTCCTCCCTCATGTATTCCAATATTGACTTTTTTATCCCTTAGGGACAAAACTATGCGGTATTGTCTCCTTGGATTTAATTCCAAATCTTTGCTGAAAATTATCGCCCATGATCCCTACATTAACTCAACAAATTGCTGAATTAAATGAAAATTTAGCACAACAAGTACCCACAGAAGTATTAACTCGTTTTGGTCAATCCATTGAAGACCTCAAAAAATTACAACTCGAACAAAGAGCCATTGCACTAGGCGATCCTTTTCCTAACTTCAAACTTCTGAATACGGAAAATCAAATAGTGGAATTGAGTGAATTAGTGCGAAAAGGACCCGTAATCATCAGTTTCTTCCGCGGATCCTGGTGTCCTTATTGTAATTTAGAGCTACGCTCCTTCCAAAATAAACAAAGTAGTTTAGCGCAACAAAAGACAACTGTTGTTGCCATTTCTCCTCAACTTCCCGCGTATAACCTAGAACTGAAACAAACCCATCAGTTGGATTTCGAACTTCTTACGGATCGAGATAATCTATTGGCTAAACAAATTGGAATTGCCTTTCAATTACAAGACTATATCATTCCCATCTATGAAACACTAGGCATTGATCTCCCTACCTTCAATGGCACAGCACAACATGAATTACCTATTCCCGCTGTTTTTTTATTGAACCAAGAGGGAATTGTCACTTATAAATTCGTCGACTCGAACTATATGAAACGCGATGAGTAAATGGTGAGTGGTGAGTGGTGAGTTACTTTTAATCAAAACTACGAGTTAGAACAGGCTCTTATCGATATAACAACACGTGATTTTACTAAAAAAGAACTTGATTTATACACGCTTAGACAAGTCGCCTTAGAAGATATTGCTCAAGATACCCTTTACAAGAGATACCGAAACACTCAACTTAATTTAGTACCACTTATCCATGGAAAGGAAAAGAAAGTCTATGTTCTAACTGGACCATCGATAAGTGGAGTCGTTATTTTTGGAAATGATTACCTCATCACCTTCAACAAAGACAATACAATACGCTCCAAAAAACAGCTTCACAAAAACATTATTCCCATTAACACAAATGAAACAGAAAATGGACATCTTGTACTGAGTACTATACATTCCCATTTACCTGAAACAGGTCACTTACCTACTGCAACGGATATTTGTACTTTATTGCTTTATTCGCCATTTACTACTTGGGAGAGTCACCTCATTATTTCAGATAAGTATAGAAGTATTTGGGACTGTAAAAAAAGTGATTTACTTGTATTATCGAATGAGGTAGTCGACAAGATAAATCAACATCAAGACGCTAAAGAAAAAGATTAAGTCAATACTTTTCAACACTTACCACTTCCCCTTTCCGAAACGCAGACATGCTCATACCTTTATGGCGTTTAAAGAACTTATTGCAATGACTTTCATCTGCAAATCCAAATTCATGAACTATTTCATTGATTCGCAGATCACTAAAGAGCAACCGGTGTTCAATTAGTCGGATTTTATAAGCTGAAATATACGCTTGTAACGATTCACCTCCATGCTTGCGAAAATAACTTCCCAAATAAGTTGGCGACATGCCAAATCGATCGGCAATGGCCGCTATTTTCAACAAGTCTGGTTCTCGAATGTGTTGCTGAATATAGTTGAGTATTTGTACGATTTTAGCATCGCTAGTCTCTCCTAAAGGTTTTAGTTGAATTTGAGCGATATTACGGGCAGCAATAACTAGAATGGCATTGACAATCGGTCGAATTAAATCTTCATTATACATCAATTCTACCTTCAACACTCCTTGTAGGGTTTGTATTAACTGTGCAACTAAGCGCTTATCCTCTTGGTGAACCAATACAGAAGCAGAAAGATGAGAGGCATAATACAACAGGCATTCAATATGATCAATACTCTTCCATTGGTATTCTTTGACATAAGACTCTCCAAAGCGAATCACCATAAATTCACATATTCCCTCTAAATCAAATTCATGACAATCTTGAGGCGTAATCAAAAACAGATCGCCTGCTTGAAAGGGAATGCGATTGCCATTGACGGCATGACTTCCACCTCCTGCAATCACGTACACGAGTTCAAAGAAATTAAACTGCCTATTGCGCAAAGGGCAAACCTCTACTTTTTCATAGTACACCTCTAGGGCTTGGTAAATATTTTCTTTCGCCATACTGCAAAAATACCGAAATACACTTGATTTATACCTAATAGCACATAATTTATCAGTCTATTTTTGCTTGAAGTAAAAAAAGATAATGAAAGCAATTACATTAGAAGGATTTGGAGGGATTGAACATCTCCAGTATAAAGATATTCCTATCCCTAGACCCCAAGCGAATGAAGTACTCATTCAAACCAAAGCAATCAGCATAAATCCCGTAGATATAAAAGTTCGCACCCGTCAAGCGCCCTTAGCAGAACAGCTTCTTCAACATCACCCGTTGATTCTGGGATGGGATATTTCAGGGATTGTCATTGAAGTGGGGGCCTCAGTGACAGATTTTACCGTTGGAGATGAAGTTTTTGGCATGGTTAACTTTGTAGGTCATGGGCAAACCTATGCTGAATATGTAGCTGCCCCTGCCCATCATTTAGCGTTAAAACCCACCCATATTTCTCATTCAGAAGCTGCAGCGAGTACACTCGCCGCACTGACTGCTTGGCAAGCGTTTACGTCCTATGGAAAATTACGTCCTCATGATCGCTTGCTCATTCATGCCGCTGCTGGTGGTGTCGGCCATTTCGCCATACAAATCGCAAAATACCTCGGTGCTTACGTCATTGCTACTTCATCTACAACCAATAAGGATTTTGTACTTTCTTTAGGGGCTGATGAGCACCTAGACTACCGTCAGGTTGATTTTGAAAAAGAATTGAGCAACCTCGATTTTGTTCTAGAAGCCATAGGAGGTTCAAATTTTCAAAAGTCCGTTGCTATACTCAAACCATTTGGAACTATTGTCACCTTACCGTCTGGGCACACAAAAGAAGATGAACAAAAAGCACAAGCTAAGTTTTTACACGCTTGTTATTTTATGTCTGTGTATTCGAGTCAAGAGGATATGAAGCAAATTGCTCAACTATTAGCAGCAGGTCACATCAAACCTCATATCTCCCACCTTTATTCTTTTGAAGAATTACCACAAGCCCATCTACAACTAGAAAGCGGACATACCGTAGGAAAAACAGTAATTGAATTTTAACATGATACAACAAGATATTGCTATCGAATTAATGCAAGCCATAAACGAAAGCCCATATAGTCAAATTGACTATGATCATCTATTAGTTCATCATCCTGAGCAAATTCGCATTGAAGAACAACAACTAGCGAATAAAGAGGAGCCGCTGGATATTCCCGAAGGCTTAACCGTTGAAAATATAGTAATTCCCTCTCGCAACGCTGAACGGAGCATTCGTTTGAGAACCTATCGTCCTTCAAATCAAAGCAAGCTTCCTATACTGCTGTATTTCCACGGAGGAGCCTTTATTTATGGGACTCCTGAGCAATATGATTTTATTTTTTATCCATTGGCATTGGCTGTGAATATAGCAATTGTATCAGTGGATTACAGATTAGCCCCCGAGCATCCATTTCCAGCAGCCTTAGAAGATGGATATGATGCATTACTATGGTTAGTCCAAGAAGCGGGTCAATTGGGAGGAAATAAAGAGGATATCAGCCTTGGTGGAAGTAGTGCAGGGGGGACTATCGCTGCTTCTCTTGCTCATTTAGTCCGAGACAAACAAGAAATTGTTATACAGCATCAATATTTGCTATATCCCCCTATGGACCACCGTTTGCTCACGCCTTCCATGCAAACGTTAGCCCATGCCCCTATGCAAAGCAAACAAGCAGCTGCTTGGATGTGGCACTATTATTTAGGCACACATCAAGATCCTCCACTCCCCTATGCAGTACCTCTTTTGCAAGCGGATGTATCTCATCTGCCTCCAACTACGATTATCATAGCCGAAGCTGATCCGCTTAAAGATGAGGCGAAACAATATGCAGAACGCCTCCAACAAGCGGGCATTCCAACAACTCTTTTTAAAGTTAAAGGAGCTACGCATGTATTTGACTTTTTTCCAACAACTATGGCCCGCGAATTTTGGCAGCAACAAATTACCTATTTAAAATCTATTTTTATTCGATAACCCATGAATATACTAGTCATCAATGGACATCCTAATCCAACGAGTCTTACGACCTCTTTGGCACAAACATATATTGAAACTGCACAAAGTTTAGGTGCTTCAGTTCGTTATCTGCCGATCGGCGACCTACACTTTAATCCGAATCTTCAATACGGATATGCAAAACGCATAGAATTAGAACCCGATTTACTTCGTGCATTAGACGATATCAATTGGAGTACCCATCAGGTTTGGATATACCCGATGTGGTGGGTTGGCATGCCTGCAATTATGAAAGGATTTTTTGATCGTTTATTTTTACCGGGATTAGTGTTTAAGCATCATATGACCAAGCCTACCGAAGGACTTTTACAAGGTAAAACAGCACGTATTATAGTCACTATGGGTGATCTATCTCCAGAAATCCATCACTCCGTTTATCGCGATAGTGGCATCACTCCCTTACAAGAAGGCATATTAACCTATTGCGGTGTTCAAGTAGAAGAAGCCGAAGTATTTGGTCCTCTAAACGATTATAGTCCAGATGACATCCGTCAACTCCTCTTACAAATGAAAGAAAAAGCGAAAGAGGATGTGAAAAAATAGTATTCGGTCAAGGTAAAAAAACAACCTTGTTGAAAATGCGATGAGACCAGTAGCGCTTGGACGTAAAAACTCCCTCTTTGCAGGATCACATGATGCTGCACAAAGAGGGACGATGATTTATACTTTTATTGCTAATTGCAAAAAGTATGATGTTAATCCATACCAATGGCATAAAAATAGTACAGATCTATATCTTTAATAGCATACGATGCAGCGATATCACGAGCCATTTCTCCTAAATAATTCCCTCCAAAAAGAGCTACTTTACTTACTATACTAAAAGTATTTTTTGCTCTATTCCATTTTACTCTAGAGTTATACTTACCTATTGCTTTCTGATGGTTACTTGTATTATTAGCCCCTTGTCTAGTCCCATTTTTATTACTAAAAATATCTTTGTCCTTTTGCATCTGCTCAGCTAATTCAGGATTAGATACAACAGAGTTCCACTGTGTTTTACATTTAAAATCCTCGTCAATAACAATATCAATTTCTACTAAAAGAACTTTTTCTTTACTTCCTAACAAAACAGAAGATTGTACACGACGATTCTTATCTATTTGCAATTTTCTATAATCCGTACCTACATGATGGGTACAGACTACATAATTTCCTTCATATAAATAGCTACTCATCTTTTATATATTTGGGATTAATATACATGCGCATAGCCTTATGACCTTTTCCTAATGAAGTATGCACCTCTTGTCTTTCAAAACCGTATTGATTTACAAAAACTCGTAAAATATGTTGCACTTCAGCAAATTGATCAACATTAGATTGTTTTGAAGAAAGTCTAATGCCAAATTTAAATATAGTATTATCTGTGAAATAAAAACGCAAACTTCCTTTTCCCATATTTGAGTTTTGTCCTCTAATATCAGCCCCATAAATCTTCTCTATTTCCTCAATCTTTTTAGACAACACTAATTTTTCATTTTTATACACTTCCATATTATCATTTTCAAACACTATTTTTAAAGAATACTTAGTAAAGTAAATAGTGCCATAAACTAAAACTTGCCAAATTGCTCCCATTAGAATCACACGAGCAAGCATATTATGAGTAATAAGAATACTACCAATTAATAAAGCTATGTTAAGACTAATAAACATAAGCCCTAAAAGCCCTAAAAAACCAAGACTTGACGCTTTTAGACTAAACTCTTTCTCTATCTTTTTCATCTTTTTAATAATTCGAATTAATATACATAAACATATACTTACTTTTTCCCAACTTAGTATAATGATCTTGTTTAACGAAACCATATTCATCTATAAAATAACTAGGTTGAGTAAAATACACCAAGAACAAATTATCCTTCCCTACAGATGAAGCTGTGATGAAATCCGTATATTTGGCTGTAAGAGAAGCAACTAAAAAATGGTACATGCCTGTGAGAAACTGGGGAGTGATTATTGATCAATTCTTAATCCTATTTAAGAAAGGGTTAGACTCTAGAAAGTAAAACCTAACCCAAGCTTTATTTTTGAACTCACACACTTTAAGAGACAGTGCCTAATAAATTATAAAACACTAAAAATTTTTCCAAAAAATAAAATCATTAATATTAATGGAAATGCATAAATCATCCCTGCCATTCGTATCAGATTATCACTAAATTTATGTTTTTCTTGTATTTTATGTTTTTTTAAATATAATTCTATTTCAGACATATAGTTGACATCAATATGCAATACATGTTTCTTTCCTTTCTTAGTCTTAATTCGAAATAAAAAATACTTTTCTATATTTGTACACATATAGTAATCCTGTATATCACTTAGATTTACTACTCTGTCTTTATAAATCATACGCTCTGGAGTGAATGTTACCACTATAGCTGTCTCATTAAGATGCTTAACCATATATCTAAATAACAATCCTCCTACTGCTGCTACTAATATTAACCGGGTGCTTTTATTATAAGAGGCTGCCAACATAGCAGGTGCTATTACTGGTATCCACATATATAATACTTTTAGCGATGTATAATAATTAAAAGCTTTTATATCTATTAACTCTTTTAAATTCTTCTTGTTATCTACTTCTTTATACTGATTCTGCGGCCAATCTTTTCTCATCCCTATTTTATTTAACCTATAAATCCACTTGCTTTAATTCAAACTTAGAAATAATTTGATAATTATTCTTTACCTGTTCACTCATTGTAATACTCGCAGATTTCTAATTCTTTTTTGTTTCAGTATCCATTAGTTTTAATAAATAAGGCATTCTATACTCTCCATGCATTTGTTGGATATATTCTTTTGCTTTATTCAATTCAATACCAACTGCTGAGACATATAAAGGCTTTTTACTTTCTCCTCTATAGACCTGCGCTACAAGCTGAGCAGAAGTAAAAAAATATGACTTAGCTACACCTATTACAGGTATTTTAGTGTCTAAAGCTTCAAATACATAACTACCCAATCCCTTTTTTTTATGGTCATCTAAATAAACATAACCATCTACTATAATCAATTCAATGTACTCTCGATTAAGCGTATTTACCAATTCTAAAATACATGGTAGCTCTCTTTTATAGAAAGCTCCTGGCTCATACTCTTTCTGTAGAGGTAACAACTTTTCTATAATATCTATAGGAGCTTTTGAATCAAAAGATTCAAACAAAACACCTACTACCTTTGCCCCAGTCTCGTAGTAGTACACATCTACTGCTAATATCATATTTAGATTTTTTAATCTTACAACGACTTCAAATATTATAAGGAGGTCTTAAATAAGGGTTATCTCTTTTAAACTCATATTCTACCAATTCCTTATCAGATAGTTCTAACAACATTCTTATATACTTCGGTAGTCTTTCATAAGACATATTAGTTATTATCTTATCACCTTCGGGTATTTTGTCCCCTTTAGTTACATCGTAGTAAAATTTTTGAACATTAATTATCTCATAATTATGACCTATTTCTAAATATTTCACTAATCTACCATTATAGTTTATACTTACTGATGTAAGGTATCCCTTCTCAAATTCTTTTGAGATTCCAAACTCAATATTTCCTCTACACTCACTAATCAGTATCAATTCTTCTTCTTCATTATACACATGCTCCAATCCATTTTTTAAACCATCTATAAATTCTGCTTCACTTTCTATCTTACCTTGCCATTTATTATATATTACTCCCGTATAAGGCTTCGTTAATTCCGGGTCTAAATAGTATGTTACTATCCCATTTACATCATTCTCTACATAAAATGAATCATCAATATCTTCTAATCTCATCATTTTTTTTTATATTATTTGTGTCCATGTAGTTGAATTCCATCAGTCAATTATTCACACTTGGCGTGTAATATTTAGAACACTCAAGATGTACTTGCTCTGGGGCATACTTTGTTATTGTCTTTTGAGCACAACTACGTACTTCTAAGTTCAAAAAAAGAAGAACATATATACTCCTCTGCATAATCAACGGATTACTTCTAATGGTGCTCCTGCCTTAGGGCGGTGGAGATACATAAAGTATTGTGTCGCATCACCATTACTATCTTCTCTCATTAATGCAGAGAAATTAATATAATACTTATCTTCCATTTTGGCTAATTTTACAATCTTTCCATTACCATAAAATTTCATTTGGTAACCAAAGAAGATAAAGGGAGCTTTCTCGTTAACATCTTCTACAAGACCATTAACTATAGCTTTAGATTTATATTCCTTATTCTGATATAGAGATTGTGCTATTTCATATTGTCTCTTATAATACTTCCCTGCTAATCCATTAACATCTTGACTTTCGTAAAGATGTATTAAATCCTTATAAAATACTTCAACTTCTTTTAGCAATTCTTCTTTATTCTCTTTAGACAAATCAACACTATTAGTCCATCCCTGCACTTCATGCTCATAGGGCACTTCTGGAGCATCAAAGAATAAATTAATCTCATAGAATGGTACTTTGCCTTCCTTCTTAGACATCTCATAGGTAAAAACATCTTTAAAGTCTTTAACCTTCTGTTGACTATAATCGCCATAATTAATACTTAGCTTTAATTCTGCTAAAGACAAATCTATTTCTTTCCCCATATTAAACTCATCATCCACAGGAGGTGTCATTCGCACAGTCAGAGATTGTTTACCTGGTTTTAAGATAGCCTCATTTATAGGTATTGATCCTGTAATAATTCCTGGATCATAATTAAATTTAATAGGATAATCATTTACTAACAACTCAAAACTAAAATTAGCGGCTGTAGCTATATGTAGTGTGTACTCTGGATTATACTTGTATCTCTTTACTTCTTTATAGATATTGGCTACTTTCTGTACATTTTCCATATCGATTATTTCTTCTTTTGTTATTGTCTTTTGAGCACAACTATTTAGCCCTATACTCAAAAAAAAAACGATTAATACTCTTTTCATTTTTTTATGATTTTAAATAAAATTTGTCTGTCTTACCAGTCCATTCAGCAAATGTTGTTTTTCCTTCTATCTCTTTTTTATAACCTGCAACTTTCTCTGCTTTTTTATTATCTTTCTCTTTTCTTAACTCAACAACAATCATAGCAGAGAATTCTAACAATATTCCCTCAAAAATAAGTTCTGTTTGCATATAGACTCCTTTGCGGTCAACACCTAAACTAAAATTTGTTCCTAATCCTGAACTAGCTCCTGCACTAAATCCTAACTTAGCTATTGCTTTATAGTTCAAAATTTGCTTAGTACTGGATAAATTAAGTTTTAGTTCTAATTTTACCTGGATTGATGCCCCTCCTTTTGCGGATATATCCTTGAAACCCGCTAACATATTATGTTGAAAACCTACTTCTGCTTTAATTTGACCAGACACTATAAAATCTAAATTAAAACAACTATCATCATCAGCTAACAAGTCCATTAGAATATCAACAGTCTTTAATAATGCATATGCAATAGGATGTTTTCGAGCTACCAATTCTAGAATATCCCATCTTATAGATGTACCTACTAAAGGGCTAGCACTCAAATTAATATCAATCCCTAATCCTTGCCTCCCTACTAATGAAGGATATTCTTTAGAATCAATAGCTTCATAAAACCATGAGCCTGCAAAAGCAATTTTGGGATATAGAATTTCATATTCTACAGATTTTCGGCCTTTATAAAACAGATTCCGATCTAATAAATCCCTGTTTTCACCAATGGCTGTAAAAGCTTTATCGACCTTTTTAATTATATCATCCGAAACCTCAGATTGATAATACTGCTTTAACTTAGGTAGGGTATCTTCCTTCCATCTTTTGACTATCTCTGTGTCATTGGATATTGAGTCTATCTTTCCATTTGAAGTTGTCATAAGTTCTAAAGGATACATAGTTTTATCCATTTTTTCAAACATCTGTTCTACTACTCTTTCAACTCCTTTATTATTGATAAACACTCGTTCTTTAAATAGAGTGACTTTTTGTTGATTTCGATTGACCTTTATCTTATAATGAATTTGAAGTTGCTTAGGTGAGTACTTTATGTGCACCCCATATTCCTTATCCGAAGTTATAGATTGTAACCGAAGTTGTGTACTAGCTAGGGTAATGTCTTGCCTAGTCAGATAGTTATCCGCAGGCATATACACAGACTCTAAATATTTAGGAAAGGAGATGCTCAATAAATCCACTACAGAGCAGCGAGCATTGTGAAACTCTACCAACTCCTGCATAGTGATATCGTACTCTGCAGCTAAATCTTCTAGGGTAGGATAGCCTTTTGTTTTCACTCTTATAAAATCTTCTTTCATATACCACTAGCTTTCACATCTAAGTTTAAGTTTTTTTTCAATCCTTTTCTAGTAAACATACCTAATACTTCAAACACTCAGTTTTAAAACAATGATGAATCCCACTCTATCAGATCATTTACATTCTTCTCATCTGGCTTTGACAACTCAAAGTTTAATTTATATACTTCATCTTTTAAGACAGATTTAAATACTCTAACCTTATCATCAGATGTAATAAAAAACCTATATCCATATCCATTATGTTTATACTGTCCACTATCTAGAGTCAAGAGAACTTTAGAAACATCAAATTCATTAATAATAACATTAGAGAATCCGAATGGATTGAAACTCGTAGTGTATACAGTACTTGTATCTAAATCTATTTTATTAAATCTATAGGTATTAACAAGTCCTACACTAGGTTCAGACAAGCTATAAATCACATTATCAAGGATTTTAATATCAGTAAACTCTTCTGTTCTATTAATCAATCTCTGGGAACTCAATTAAATATTCTTCTCGCATCAACTTACCTGTCTCATAATTATAGCACAATAATACTTTACCAAAACCTAATTTCTTCATTACCTCCCATTCCTTACTTTTCCAATTAATATCTATTTCTAAACGCTTTACGTCTTCCCTATCATAGGGATTGATGTAAAAATAATTACTCTGTCTTTCATTACTTTGTCCTATCATTTCCAACTCTCTTCTAAGTAATTCTTCTTTAATCATTTCTTCTCCTATTAAATTAGTGGTTAGTACTTCTGCATTAATCGCTCTTTCAATAGTCAAAGTATTATAGTTACCAATACCAACTCTAGTCTTTTCTAATTTGCTTATTAAACTATCTAAATTAAAAGGTAAAGCATCATACTTTTCTGCATAATCCTCTATTTTTACAATATTTCCTTCTTTATTAAAGAATTTAAAAACTCCATACTTAAAACCTAGAAAAATTTTACATAATCTCTCTCTCTCAACATGAATGAGACCTAAGCTATTATATTGTCTAGTAAAAAAATACAAATTTGGAACAGGAGGAAGAAAACTTTTTAAATAATACCGTTCTTTTTCTCGTAGTACAAATATTGATTTTTCTTCTATAATTGTATCTGATATAGAACTATACCTAGTAAATTTCCTCTTACTAGAATCACTATTCCCTCCACTACTTACAAAATCATTAAAATTTTTTATATCAAATGTATCAATCTTCACATTAACAATATTACTTTTTTGATTAACTTTTAACTCATTACATGAAACATTTATAAAAAACAAAACCAACAAAAAATATTTCATAATTTATCATTTAATTTTCGCCATTGCCAAATTGTTGTTGTAAACCGATTCTTATTCTTATGGTGGCTATAATCCATTATATTATCAGTTTTATATATCTCAAATGTATATCCTGCATCATTATCAAAACTATGATATAACCCCATTACATGTAATAATTCATGGCTAACTGTAGTAGTATTATCTCTATTTCCAAACACTACGACTGCTTTTTCATTGCCAACACCTCCAGCTATACCATTTAAGTTTTTTGAATTTGGAACAGAGTATACCCTATAATACATGTTATAAATGTCATTTTCTTTTTCATTCATGAAAATATCATCAAAATAATGCACAATTGATCTAATATTAGAATCATCTAACACTTTTTTATCACCCTTCGTTTTTGCAGTAAAAAAAATCTCATCATACCAATTACTTTCTACAACTAAGTCATCAGATAATTCCTCTATATCAGGAAGGATGTAAGCTTGATTTAACGAATTTCTTAACACTAATATTTCCTCTGGAGAAATGTCTTTTTGTCCATCAATTGTAGGATATGACACATTTATCAGTAAAATTTTAACATTTTTAATCTCACCATTTTTAACAATCACTAATTCACCAACAATACTTTTTATACCATCTTCTATTTTTACAATTTTAATACTTTGATTTTTGTTAAAAGATTTCAAAGCTCTAATTGTTATTGCATTAGCATTATAGTATGTTCCTTCTTCGCTAGGATGAGATTGATTCAATATTACAGTAAATAATTCTTTATTATAATCAAATTCAACAGAATCAGTAATTTTACTTATTCTATAATATAAATCTAATGTAACTTCCTGTCCACCTAGTAATGTTAAAAACGGTATATAATATTTTTCTCTAATTGAACTAATAACATTATATTCTTTAACACATTTAAAATATTCTTGAAAACTTTTTATAAATTTTGCTTTTTTACTTGTTGCATAGTGCATTCCATACTTTCCTACTATATCGGAATATCTCTCATCTACTTGAACCGTACTATCTGTACCATTTCTAACCCAATCGAAACCAAACTCCCCTTTCCATGTCCTGTTAGGACGAAAATGGACAATATAAGATTCTTCATAAACCAATATGGGAATTAACGGCTTTCCATACTTCACACCACTCTCTGCACCTACTTGACTGACTACTTCTTCTGAACTATTAATAATTTCTTTTTGAGCATAAGCATAACTATTTCCTCCTGTAGTTTCGATAATATCTCCTTCAACCTCTCTAATCTTCATCTCTAATTATTTTTAGATTTTTCACCTGAATTATTCTGTATTTCTTGTGCCGAATGCTGTTCTATATTTCCAGTACTTTGGTTCATAATCTTCCCATTGCTAACATTAACTCTATCTTCCTCTGTATGAGACTCTAGATTTCCTTTAATATACTCTACCATTTTTCCCAATACATTAGTCATATAGTTAGCACCTATGTTTAGATTCTTCATAAGTCCTACTCGCTCAGAACTATTCATCATAACTGTTTCTGTTTTATTCATAGTCACAGTCGTAGTCATATTCTCAGCTACATTGATATTTAGATTCTTACTGTTGAGTGTCATCGTCTCAGGAGCTGTAACAGTTATATTCTTGTTTCCATCCATATACCATACATTCCCACTTGGATCTTTTATAGTAATACTACCTTCGTTATCCTCATCATCTATCTGTATAGTAACTCCACTTCGTGTGGTTATAGTTTTTAAATGATTATTAGTTCCTCCTCCTGCTCCTATACCTCCATGGAATAAACCTCCCATTACAAAAGGTCTATCAGGGTGGTTACCTACAAAACTGATCATCACTTGATCTCCCTCTTCTGGTATAGCTACAAACCCTCTGTTAGAACCTACCTTATCACTACTACCTGCATCTGGTGTCATCACGCGAATCCACTCTGTACTTTGACCTCTATACTGCCAATCAAATTGTACTTGTACTCTGCCTTTTCCTTGTGGGTCAGCATTGCTAACTACTGTAGCTATCTGTTGTTCCACTGTAGGATGATTAAAATCTATACGTGGGATAAACCCCGTTTGTGCATCCACAGCTTCAAAGTAGCCATGATACTTACCTAAAGTGTCTACCGTATGGGTAATATCAGTAATCATCAGAGTAGTGAAGTGGTTACTCTGTTTAGTTAACGGATCTAACATATCTAGTTCTACTATACAACCTGGATATAAAAAGGGCACTGTGGTCACGCCTGAGGTTATAAACACATGAAGTCCTTCACTACCTATAACTCCTTTCTGAGCTTGTAATACATCTTGATCTGTAGATGCTTTCATTGGTGCTAATTGCAGGGAAGGTGCTGTGAATATATCCTCTGATTTCTGATACGCTACTTTGGCTAGTGTTCCCTTGACATCTAGTTTCGTTTCACCTGCTGCACTTAGTTTTTGATTGGTATAACTATTATATCCATATAGTTGTCTATTAACATGACGAGCTTGCATGCGTATTTGGATATCTTCTACATCTCTACCATATACCAGCTGTATAGGTTCTTCTCCAACAGGTAAATCTCCAAAATACAACTGTTCTCCATCATAAAAAAACTGTTCTCCATAAGCCTCTGCCATACGAGCTAGATAATTATAGGCAGTCTCGTTATACTGACATGAATAAGATAAATTACAATTCTTACTAGACCTTATAAATGACTTATACTTGCCATTACGCTCATAACCTTCTTTTAATATACTGTGTACTATAGAACTAAGGGACTCTGGCTCTAAGCCGCCAAAGCTCTGAATATGAGGAGCCATATCAAGTAATATGGTCGGACTGTATCCTTTTAGTACAAGATAGCCACGACTTCCATGAGCTTGTTTAAAACTTACATCGGTAACGATTCCATAAAAATCTCGCTCTGGCTTTTCTTTGATATTTTTATAGTTTAAAGTCACTAATATGCGTTTTCCTAAAAGATTTTGAGCCTGACTCATCTGATACGTTTCTTCTACACCTAGTGCATCATGACTGAGCTCCAATGTAAACTCATGGTGTTTCTTTACACTCTGTTTAAGCTCAAAATGCTTATAGTTTTTAAGCACTTTTCCATCTACTACTATGGTTAAATCAACCAGGTGATTCACCCCTGGTATGAAGTGATTTAATATAGCAACCGCATTACTAATAGCACTATTACCTGTATTAATATTACTGATTTGACTTAAAGGCTGTGGTGTGTCTACTCTGCCATTTATTCCTTCAATCTGATGTTGATATGCAGATGTCTTACCCATCACACTACCAGCAGTTCCATAGGCAGTAGAGGCAAAGCCTGCTATCTCTTGTGGGTGAATAAGTACCTTTTCTTCTACTAAATCCTCTGTTTTTTCCGTTGCTTTTTCCGTTGCATACTCATTTGTAGCATCACTTAGTATCCCCTTGCTTTGTCCTGGGATTTCTTTAAAATTCTCTTTCATAGTCATTTTCTTTTTCTTCTTTGGTAAGCAATTAAAAAACAACAAGCTTGACAAGCAACATTTAAATTAAAAGACTAAATAGAGCATGGTAATTTAGCGCTGTTTTTGCTCGTCCTAACTCTTGATTAAGCACTTAGCCAGTTCCTTGGTAAGTTTAATTTTCATAATTGATAGATGCCTCACACCGAATGCCACTACCGTTCGAGCTACTCGTATTGAAGGTTCAATACTTTTGTGCTTCTCTCTCATTGAATTGATAGATAGCACTTCGTGTATGCCCTTAACCTTATGAATTACATGACTCAAACCTAAAAACAAATTTTTTTACAAAAAAGCAATTGGGTAAAATCTTGAAAAAATAGGGGGATTCTACGCATAATATTTTGTTAAAGAAGTGTTTTGAAGATGCGCTATTTTAAATATATATAAATGATTACCAATTAATTAGCACCTAAATCCAAGCTCAAAAGTATCCATTGCTATAAAACATGGACCAAACAGAAGCCAATTGAAGAAATTTTGATAAAGGTATTTTTAGCCTTATAGTCCAAATGACATCCGTCAATTCCTCTTACAAATGAAAGAAAAAGCGAAGGAGGAGGTGAAAGAATAGTATTCGACCAAGGTAAAAAAACAACCTTGTTGAAAATGCGATTAGTGGACTTGCTAACTTAGTCTGGACAAAGAGTTAAGCATAAAAACTTATCCTTGAACTAAGAAAATAATTAAAAAGACCTACAATACTGCTTTTAAGAAGCAAGCCGTTGAACTGGCTAAAGAAAGAACAAGCAAATCAGAATTAGCTCGAAAACTTGGAATTCGAGCCACTTTATTGTATAAATGCTCTAAAGAAGCTCAAGAATTTGGAGATGGTAGTTTTCCAGGCAATGGCAAACAAAAGCTTACACCAGAACAAGAAAGAATAAAAGAGATAGAAAAAAGTGAGCAGCTGTTGAATTAGAACATGAAATAATAAAAAAAGCAATTACATCAAAAAACAAACAACTAAAAATCAGACCAATACCCCTATAATAGGTATATAAATTATATTTTATTCCTTTTTATTTGTTTTGTATCATAATTAGTTTGTATATTTGCACCACAATAGCGCGGGATAGAGCAGTAGGCAGCTCGTCGGGCTCATAACCCGAAGGTCACAGGTTCGAGTCCTGTTCCCGCTACAAAGCCAAAAAGACTTAATCATTTGATTAAGTCTTTTTTTTGTACTTAAGAGTTAAGCATTTTAACTACCTATAGTCTCTTCTATCGTTGGGCGTGCACGATCACCCGCCATAACTTCTAAAATTAAGCTTTTTACGTTTTCATTGACTTCATCTTGAGGTTCTAATACCAATGCTTCCTCAATTAAAGCCAACGCTTCATGATCGCGTTCTGCCAAAACCAAATTCATGGCATGATTACCCATCAAAGCAAAATCATCAGGTTTTCGCTTCATGGATGCTGCTGAATAGTACAGCGCTTTTTCCAAATCGCGTAAGTGAACGGCTTCTAAAGCAGCTTCCATCGGAATGGAGTGGTTTTCTTGGTTAATTGCAAACGCTTGTTCCAATAGAACGAGAGCCTCTTCATGACGTCCTAAACGCTGCAGGGCTTTAGCCATCAATACCATACTCGGCCAATGGTCTTCAATTAAAAGCAAACACTGCTGAAAGTAATCCACTGACTCCTCCAACTTCTTTTGATCTGCAGGATCCAATACCTCCATGCGGTATCCGCCTAATAGAATTAGTCCTTCTTGTTTGTCACAAGCTAAATTGTAAAGATTCGAGAATTTCTCCGTTCGAATTCGCTCAGCCTCATCCGCATCAATGCGATCGTAAATTGTCCCATTCATCAGCTGTTCGATCTCCTCAGGAACCAGGTCTTTCCCATAAGGGGAATAAGGATTCAAAATAAACGATGCCCCTTTGGTCATAGCGAATAAATCTTGTCCTTTTAAACTAATATAGGATACTTTTTCCTTGATGATCTCTTGATCAAATATGCGGTTCAACGAAGTAAAAACAGGAATTTTACCTCCCTCAAAAGAGACCAATTTCAATTTGCTGTTTTCTTCTACGATTTGTTCTCCTTCGGCTACTTCTAAATAATCAGGAGTCAACACAATCAATTGGTTCCAGATTAACTTTTGATAAAAATACTTTTGAGCATCAACATTGGAAGATGCTTCCATTAAATAGCGCTCTAACTCGTTTTCTGGGAAGGTTGATTTATTTTCTTTTTTCTTTTTAAAAAGATCTAATAGTTTCATTTCTACACACTTAATTAATACCCCCTATACCAAAGCTGGCTTGCTTTCTGTATTTAGGTCTATCTTTTTTCATTCGACAACTATTAAAGATACGACAAAGCCAAGCGTCCTTCCAAACACTTAACAATACATTAGAACTAAAAAAACGGATATAGGATTAAAAGATCACCAAGTCCAATATGCTAAATGCAGCTATAAGCACCATCGTATTAATTATCTGCTACTGATCTTCGCTCCTGATTTAAAATTTTCTTTGGTTTTGGTACGCAGTTTAACGACTGTAACTGGTTTTTCAAAGCCCAATTGATCCAAAACAACAACTTCAGAATCTAAGATAAAATTTTTGTCTATCAATACATATTCAGGCTTAACATTCAATACGGTTTGATTGAGCAAAAAAACAACATGACTATCCACTAATCCAGCATCTTTCGACCATTCTTGTAAGGTGAGTAATTGCAGTTGTTTAGCATCCTTGGTTTCCATTTTAATTTTGCGATCGTAGGTAAATCCATCCATTGCAAAAGCTCCTTTTTCCAGCGTAATATCTTTGATCATTTTAGGATTCAATCCTAAGCTACTATAACCTGAATAAACTTGATTCTGAATCTCTATTACATAAGAATAATTGTGTTGATTCAAATCGGCTAGATTAAACGTAGCTGTCGCAACAGCGGAAGGGTTGAGTTTTTCTTTAGATTGCGCAACAGTAGCGCTGCTCCATAGTCCTAGTGTACTTAGACAAATAAGGTAAAAAATGCGTTTCATAATCTTTATTTTCTCTTAAAAATAAACAAAAAACACCTAAAAAACACAGAACATAAAAAAAGGTTTGAGCGAATTGCACAAACCTTTTCTATATTCTCCTTTACATTAGCTCTGCAGCAACATCTTCCCATTCCTGCATCAATGCCTCTACTTTCTTTTTATTCTTCTCATATGCGCTAAAAAAAGCTTCATCTTGCATGAGTTTCTCATAATCTACTGCTAAACGCTCATCGTCTTTGGCGATTTTCTTTTCCAACTCACTGATCTCACTTTCAATTTTACTCAATCGATTTTGCAGTGTTTTCTGCTTTTTTTGATCCTCATATGATAAAGCCTCCGCTTTTTTCTCTGCCACTTTTACCACTTGAGGTTCTTGTTTATCGCTTTTCTTTTCAATTTCACGCATGTTTTGCGCTTTGCGTTCTTCCAAGAAATAATTAATATCTCCAAGGTATTCTTTGATTTTTTGATCTTTGAACTCGTAGACAAGATTGGTCAATCCTTGTAGGAAATCACGGTCATGCGACACTAAAATCAAGGTTCCTTTAAAATTCAGCAAGGCCTGTTTCAACACATTCTTCGATTTAATATCCAAGTGGTTGGTCGGCTCATCCATTAGTAATACATTAATAGGCGAAAGAAGCATACGACACAGAGCCAAGCGATTTCGCTCGCCTCCAGATAGCACTTTTACTTTCTTTTCAACATCATCTCCTCTAAATAAGAAAGCACCAAGCATATCGCGCACTTTTACGCGATTCCCATCGGTTGCAGCGTCTAACATCGTATCTAAAAGTGTTTTTTCTCCATCCAAATAATCCGCTTGATTCTGTGCGAAATACCCGATTTGTACGTTATGTCCTAATTTGATCGAGCCTTCATAGTCAAATTCATTCATCACTGCTTTGATCAACGTTGATTTTCCTTGACCATTTTGTCCGACAAAGGCAATTTTACTGCCGCGTTCTATTAAAAAATTGACGTCTTTAAAAATAACCTTATCGCCAAAGCGCTTGGTAACACCTTCCATTTCCAATACTACCTTACCTGGGTCGATACTCACCGGAAACGATATGTTCATAACTGCATTGTCGTCTTCATCGACCTCAATACGCTCTACTTTATCCAATTTTTTGATCAGCGATTGCGCCATAGACGCTTTGGTTGCTTTATAGCGGAAACGCTCAATCAACTTCTCTGTTTCTTCAATTTTCTTCGCTTGATTTTTTTGCGCCGCCAATTGCATTTCGCGCAATTCTTCGCGTAGAATTAAATATTCAGAATAAGGCTTGTCGAAATCGTATATCTTTCCTAATGAAATTTCAATGGTGCGATTCGTTACATTATCTAGGAACATTTTATCGTGGGAAATAATAACTACAGCTCCAGGATAGCTTCTTAAAAACTGTTCCAACCAAATTATACTCTCAATATCCAAGTGGTTGGTTGGCTCATCCAGTAAAAGCACATCATTGTCTTGTAGTAATAATTTTGCTAATTCGATGCGCATACGCCATCCCCCAGAGAAAGTATCCGTTAGATTTTCGAAATCCTCTCGTTTAAACCCCAATCCTTGCAAAATACGCTCCGTATTTCCCACGTAGTTATATCCGCCAATGATTTCAAAACGGTGGGTTAAATCACTTAATTTCTCAATCAATTCGGAATAGGATTCCGATTCGTAATCAGTACGTTCGGCTAACTCTTTATTTACTTTATCTAAAGTAGCTTCTACTATTTTAATCTCTTCAAAAGCTTGGTAAGCCTCTTCTAAAACCGTTCTACCAGGAATGAAGTCAATATCCTGACGTAAGAACCCGATTTTTAGCTCTTTTTCCATAGCGATACTCCCCGTATCTGGTTCCATATCTCTAGACAAAAGTTTCAGCATTGTTGATTTTCCAGCGCCATTCTTTCCTACTAACCCAACGCGATCACCAGCACCAATTCTGAATGTAACGTTTTCAAATAAATATTCGCCTGAAAACGAAACAGACAAATTATGTATATTCAACATAAATATTACTTCTTTAATTTAAACTTTTTGTAGCGGTGAATGGATATATTTTCATCCAACGCTATATTATTTTCAATATAATTATACAACTGTTCAGCCAAGTAAGGGGCGAGTAAAACACCGCGTGTACCAAGGCCATTTAATACATAAATACGATTAGATTCCAAACTTCTCCCCAACAATGGACGTCTGTCCTTTACCGTTGGACGAACACCAGCTAGGTGTTCGATCACTTCAAAATCCAAGTCTATGAAACTGCGCAGACCATCCAAAAGTTCTGCAGCTCCAGCTGCTGTAGGCACATCAGTTTTATCTTCCCAATTATATGTAGCTCCTAATTTATAGTGATCATTACCAATCGGAATTAAAAACACGCCTGCTTTTAGCATAAAATCACAGTTGAGATTCGGAATTTTCACAATCATCAATTCGCCTTTTGTACCATCTAAAGGAAGCGTATTGAAAAAAGGATTCTGTAACATACCAAATCCCTCTGCGAACACAATGTTACGCGCGTGAATCCCTTTATAAGAAACGTCTTCTGCAGTATACACTAGCGCATCATAGTCAAAGCTTTCCTTTTTATAACAACCGATTTGCGACAAATATTGACGATAAGCCGGAATTAAATCATCCGTTTCCAAGTAACCTGTTGCGTTTACTTTCCCTAAACCGAATGACAAATCTACTCCATCTATCTTTTTCTTTTCAATTTCTGGGGATAAAAAAGCACTTAAATTAGGACGATCAGCTGCTTGAAACCAATTGTTTTGTTCCTCAACTGAAGCCAATCGACGGTACAAATCCATTGGATACCAACACTTAATTTGCAATTTGGCTTCCAATGCGGGATAAAAAACATCCGCTAAGGCCAATTGTTCGTTGACTTTCCAAACGTCCGTAAATCGCTTTAAAACAACGGGATTGTACATTCCTCCAGCCACTAAAGAAGAGGATCGTTCTTCCGCATCAATCACAATAAAGGTTTTACCTTCTTGAGCCAATTTCTCAGTAAAAGCGATTCCTGCTAATCCTGTTCCAACAACAATATAATCCACCATAGGTTAAATAATAAAAAAGCTCTTATCTAATTTAGAGAAGAGCTTTATAAATTAGTAATTACAAAATTAGTAATTCCATAAATCATCTTCAAGGTTTCTGATCAATTCTTTGATGCGTTCGCCTTCAAATAATTGACTTAACTCTCCACCTTTGATATAATCGTTAATACGTGAATCCCCGTACTGATTATCTGCTTTATAAATCGTAGAGCTAAAGCGTCTAGCATTTAACAAATGATCAAAGTTCATTGGATTCATTGGGTTTTTAGAGTTGAACACTTTCGCTTCAAACAGTGTCGTTCTAGCATTCGGGAAGAAAATCCAGAAAAGCTCAACAGCGTTTTCAACCTCTGCACCTTTGGTGTACAAATCGACTACTACTGGTGCGATACCTAAAAGGCGGTATTTCAATTGACCTTCATTGCGGTCAAAATACCACATTCCCATGACGTGATACGATTTTACATCAGATGGACGTAACTCTACACGTTGAATATATTCTTCTGGAATTCTTTCACCAGCATTATAGTATTCAATACCAGCATCTGTAGTATCAATTTTAACGAAAGATGTTTCAAGTTCCTTTAACGTTCTTTTTCTTTTAAAGTCACTATCATCATATACTTCTGTGATAGCTCCAGACTTAATACCATCAATTATAGCTTGGAACATAGATTTTCTTCCATCGCCCACAACCTCTTCGATTGGATAGTAATAAGACTCATTAGCTTTCTCTTCTAGAGAAATGTTTTCCCATACTTTTATACCAAATAGGATGTCCTTATCTGCTACATACCCGTATGGAATTGGTCCTTCGCTTTGTACGTATATTTCTTGAATACTTTTCATTCCAATTTCCTCAGCAGACTTGGCGTTTAACAAGTTGCTTTGTGCAAATGATTGCAATGAGAATATCGAAAATGCTACAAATAGTGAAATTTTTTTCCAGTTCATATTATTCAAAGTTTTCTTCTTTTATTTATTTCGAAATTACATGATTTCGAATGTACAAGGCGCTGTTTTCTTCAGTGCATAATCACCCGCACCGTCTAAACGTACCTTGATATCAGAAATAACAACTACATCTCCTAGTCTTGCTTTTGAAATCGCAGCTTTCGCTCTGTCATTCATTCTATTTCCTTGAACAACAACTGAAGGTTGTCCAGGAACTTGCAATACAAATCCTGTCACTGTTAGACCTAATTCAAAATCAAAATCTTCTAATTTTGCACCAATTGTAACGATCTCTAAGTTAGACTTAGGACCTTTCGCAGCGTATTCACCGCGAACTGTACCACGAGGTGCAGGAATATCCTTAATTCTAAATACTTTTTTATCGCTTACCGTTGATCCGTCAGGTAGTTTTCCAGATACATTAATTGTAACCTCTCTACCTGCTTGTGGACGCATAGTATACTGTCCAGCTTTTCCTCCTTTTGATAAACCAGGAGCGTTAGCTACTACTTTATCATCAGAGATACCCGCAAATGAAATTGTCATTGGGTTGGCCACTCCGCGGTAAACTACGTTCATTTTATCAGCAGAGATATTCGCAGAATTCGGTTTAGGAACAACAACATAGTTTCCTTTGATATCGATTTCAACAGGTTTTCCGTCTTCCATAAATGTAAATTTACCTTTTACATCATGTTCTCCAACGTTACCTGTACCGAAACTCAACTTCACTTGTCCGTCCTCTAAAGCGTTTGATAAATCCACTTTTTGTCCATTTACCACAACTTCTGTAGGAACTGTAGATTTGTCATAACGTCCTAAAACCACTTTTCCTTTGAATTGCTCTCCAGCAAAGAAAGCAGATTTTTCAGGAATCACAATGGCAGCATAGTTACGCATTGAAGCCGCTTGACTCAACGTGTTTCCTAATAAGCTATTGTAAATATCGTGTTCAAGAATCATGGCGTCATTTTGCATTGCTGATAACTTCGTCAAAGAAGCAATAGCTGGAAACCCTTGAAAATTGTAATTCAAATACGGTTTTACAATACCTTCTGCATCTTTTACATCTGAAATATCAAAACGCTTTTGTAAATCTACAACAATTGGTTGAAACTTAACGTCTTCCCCAACTATTCCTAAAATATCGCTTTTGTATTTTTCAATTGCTCCGATGAATGCTTCCCCTTCTGCAGAGTATTTATCACCGTTAAACCAAGCTTGATCAATCACATCTCCTTTTTCCATACGCTCTGCTGGTAATTTACCATCAACACGTTGTGCCTCTAAAGGGTCTGTGATTTGTTTCTTTACACCCGCTACATAGTCGTAAAACTCTTTTGTAACAGCCGCTACTTGCTTCGCTTTTTTATAAGGCTCGCCGAAACGAGTTGGATCATCCGCTGATTTAGCTTCAAGACCTCCTAATAAAGCTTCATTATTACCAACCGCCGATTCATTCGCCGATTCAAATTTGTCGTTTACCATACCAAAAGCTGATAAAACCTCCTTTGACATCTGAAGTGCCATCATCGCGATGAACACAAGATACATAAGGTTAATCATCCTTTGCCTAGGCGTCAATTTTGCTCCTCCTGCCATTATTTATAACTTTATCTGGATTATAAATTAATTAGCACTGCGGTTTCCCATTGCAGAAAGCATTCCTCCATAAACTGTGTTTAAAGAAGATAAGTTGCTCGTTAAAGCAGACATTTGCTCTTTTAATTTGATGTTATTTTCAGCAACTTCTTTATTGATCTCAGCATTGCGTGTTGCACTTTCTAATTGAACTTTATACATAGAGTTTAAAGATTCTAATTGTGCAGCAGCCAATGACATTTCTTCAGCGTATTTTCTTGTAGAAGCAACTGAGTCTACTGTTGGAGCAATTTCTTTTGATGCCGCTTCAAAGTTTCTGATACTTCTGTTCAAGCTACTCATTAATTCACCATCAATTTTTGCCTCTTTAAGTAAATCATCTAATTTCTTAGATAACATTCCTTGCTCTTCTGTTCCTCCGCCTACAAATCCTACAGCACTACCACCACCTCTAACTTGTGTTGGTTCTCCTCCTTTTAATTCAGGATAAACTTTAGACCAGTCTAACTCGTCATCAACTGGTTCAAAAGCAGATATCGCAAAAATAAGAGCTTCCACAACCAATCCTAAAGTTAGCATATTATTTCCATTAATTGGTCCTAACTCCATGTGCGTAATTTTAAATAATGCACCGATAATTACAACTGAAGCCCCCATTCCATAACAGAAGTTCATTACTTTTTTAGGTATTGCCATAATTTTTTAATTGTTTTAATTGTTTGTCTATAATCTATAATTGTTTTGGTTCAAAATTATCGTGCCATTTTAGCGGCGTTGCTTCTCGACATCGATCCAGAAACTGATTGTACTAATCTAAATCCGATATAAGATCTAGCTGAGTCAGCGTATTCAGAATCACGGGTTGCAACTTGTAACATATAAGCAGGGTCTCTCCAAGATCCTCCTCTGATTACTTTTAACGGTGTATCAGATGTTCTGTTTTTTGGTTTTAAGCTTGACATAAAGTCATAAGATGAAGAATCGTAAGGAGAACTTGTCCATTCTGCCACGTTTCCAGACATATTATATAGATTATATCCATTTGGTGGATAAGCACGTGCTTCTGCTGTATAAGTAGCTCCATCCGCAGCATAATCAAAACGACTTGGTTTAAAGTTCGCCATAAAACATCCTTTTTCGTCTGTAGTATAAGGTCCACCCCATGGGTACATAGCTCCTTCTAAACCACCTCTAGCTGCAAATTCCCATTCGCTTTCCATTGGCAATCTGTACTCGTGTACTTCTGAAGGTAAACGCTTAGAACGCAAAAATGTATTTTTATAAAGCGTTCTCCACGCTGCAAATGCACGCGCTTGGTGCCAGTTTACTCCTACCACTGGATACTCTCCAAAAGCTTCATGCCAGAAGTAATCGTTGTGCATTGGCTCGTTGTACGAATATTGGAATTCTTTAATCCAACGCGTTGTATCTGGATAAATTAATAAAGTTTCCGTTTTTAGATGTCTGTTGCGTTTCCCGCGAGGATCCGTTCCTTTGTCCTTCATAGCTCCTTCTAAATCCACATACGTATACTTGAATTTAAGTTTAGATGCATCAAACATACCTAACCCATTGTACGTTTCTGAAGCAGGAATATACAAAGAGTCCATAACTTCTACATAGTACTCATCTGGATAACGATCAGCTGTAGCAGGTAAATTTACTTTTTTGTTTAATCTTCTTCCAGCATACATATCATCACTCGTGTCCATGCTGTAGTAGTTTTCATACATGTATCGCTGATACGGCGTCATACGATCTAGATTTTCTTCATTATCTAAAAACGCATATGCACCAATACCACCACCATCGGGAGTTAACCCCATATCATCAGCTGCAATAGCTAAACGAGTTCGGATAACCGAATCCTTTACCCACTCAACAAATTTTCTATACTGGTTGTTTGTAACTGCCGTCTCGTCCATATAGAACGAACCAACCGTTACCGTTTTTGTTGGAGCATCCTGTGCACCAAGGAAATCTTCGTTTGATTGTCCCATTGTGAAAGTCCCTCCAGGAACTAAAGACATACCATGAGGCTTCGTCGTTGACCATCTCTTCCCTTCAATTCCTCCTAACAACTCACCTCGATCTCCAGTACCACAGCTGCATACCAAAGCTAAAACTGCTCCTAACGTAATGATCTTCTTCATATATTATTTAGGTTTTCTTATATACTTCTTAAAAATGTAAACGTATTCAATTATTTTTAATTTTCAAAAACAAAGCTAAAAAAAATTTAGTTTATATTTAACATATGGAAATGTTAAATTTTTTTAAGCTAAACTAAACTCTTTTTAAATGCTCTCCACCACCGATCAGGCAGTTGTTGAGCAATAGCATTTTCGTAATCCTGATAACTACATGGCAACAATGTTTTCTTTGTTAACTTTTCGTTAACACCCCCACCAATAGTCACCTCGATCCACCACCTGCCTGAAATATCGCTCTTGTAGAACACTAAATTCTCATAGTCGTCAAACGGCACTATGTATTTGATGTAGTTATCTTTACAAGCAAACGGATATTCGTTATAGCGATAATTAACACCCTCTATAAAATACCACATCAGTTGTCCTAATAACAACGTTTCACTTACTTGATTATTGTAATTAAACACACCAAAAGTGCTAACCTTGTCACTTAAACCGCTGTAACGCGCCAAAGAACATATTTCTCGTCCATCAAATCCATTGGGATTATAAGTCTCAAAATTACCAGAATCACTGGACTTTACAGCATTTATATCTATACTTACAATATCTGCATCCCGCAAAACGGGTTCTGCCAGTGCAATATTATTAATAATTTCACCAACTCTGTATGCTTCAAAGTATAAACTTTCAATTAAATCGATCTCTTCTTGAGAATTATAGTAGGTTTGGTAGCCTAAATTTGAAAAATTGAATAAATTATTCGGTTCTTCTAAAATAATTCGCGACAGAAAACTTTCTGCTGCATGACTTCCATCCTTGGCAACATCTAATTTGTGATCAATACAAACCAAGTTGACCATCTGTTCCAATTTGTCATAGCCACGGTATAAAGCATAGGTTAAGTCTTGGCTTCCCCCTATTACAATGGGAATCGTGCCATTTTTAACTAAATCTGCAATAACCTTTCCCAACAAAAAATATGTATCCTCAACAGATTCTCCAGGTGCTATATCTCCTAAATCCACAATTCGAAGATGCCAATTCCCAGGAAATAGCGTATAGAATGATTTTCGAACCTTTAGTAAATCAACCGTATCAACCCCAGAGGCTAATCCCCTGTTATCGGTAACTCCTATAAGCGCAATCTTATATTGATCATACTTATCGAAATCTCCACCGGAGTGAAAATGAACCTTCTTACCCAAGCTCTGGCTGGGCAATCCATCTATATAATTCCTAAACTCGACACTAACTGGACGTAAAAGTTCTAACATAACTGCTATTCAATTATTTCTTTGTTGTCGTTTTTTTAGCTGCAGGCTTTTTGGCAGCCGTTTTAGTTGCAGGCTTTTTTGCCGTGGTTTTCGCTGCTGCTTTTGTCTTTTTAGCAGGCGTTTTTGCCTCGATCATCGCTTTCACTTCTTCTAAAGTCAATGCTTGTGCATCAACATCTTTAGAAAGCTCAATCTTAACCTTCCCTTTTAAGATAACAGATCTTCCCCATCTTGCCTTTTCAACGCGAATGCCCTCTTCAGTCCAATCGTGAATGACCTTATCTTTTTCTTTTTGAATTTTATCTTCAATTAATTCGATTACATCTTGATTCGAAAGATTGTCAAAATCATACTTTTTGTTGACATTGATAAAAATACCATTCCACTTCAGATAGGGACCAAATCGTCCCACTCCTTTTTGAACAGGCAAATCTTTATACGTAGCAATTGGTCGATCTGCTTCTTCCTTCTCTTTAATATATTCTAAAGCCGTTTCAAAAGATACATCTAACGGCTCAACGCCTTTTGGCAGGGAAATAAACGTTTTACCCACGCGTACATAAGGTCCAAAACGGCCGTTGTTCACTTCAACCTCTTCTCCATTGTACTCTCCTAACAGTTTAGGCAATAAGAAGAGTTTTAGTGCTTCTTCCAAAGAGATGGTACCAATATTTTGATCCGGTGCTAAACTTGCAAATTGTTTATTTTCATCCTCTGCGTCACCGATCTGCGCCATAGGTCCAAATTTACCAAGGCGAACCAATACAGGTTTACCTGAAGCTGGATCTGTTCCCAAGATTCGCTCGCCTGATTCACGCTCTGCATTTTCCTCTACATCTTTTACAGTGGGGTGAAAGTGATCGTAAAACTCACGCATCATCTTTGCCCAATCCTCTTCTCCAGCAGCAATCGCATCAAAGTCTTCCTCCACTTTTGCCGTGAAATTATAATCTAAAATAGTTTTGAAATTCTTTACTAAGAAGTCGTTTACGATAATTCCAATATCCGTAGGAATCATTTTCCCTTTATCTGATCCTGTTTTTTCAACAAGTACCTTTTCGGTAACAGTAGCTTGAGCTAGCGTCATCACTTTATAGGGGCGTTCTTTTCCTTCTGTGGTTCCTTTTTCCACATAGTTACGCGCAATAATCGTCGAGATGGTCGGTGCATAGGTTGAAGGACGCCCGATTCCCAACTCCTCTAACTTCTTTACTAAAGAAGCTTCTGTATAGCGCGCTGCTGGCTTGCTAAAGCGCTGTGTTGCTACCATCGAATTAGACAAAAGAGACTCTCCAACTTTCAAGTGTGGTAAAATTCCTTCTACTTCCTCTTCTTCGTCATCGTGTCCTTCTAAATAGACTTTCAAAAAACCATCGAACAATAGTACTTCTCCTGTGGCAACGAATAAATCACTGTATTTATTTGCGCCAATTTTCACATTTGTACGCTCTAATTTAGCATCACTCATCTGAGAGGCCAATGTACGCTTCCAGATCAAATCATATAGACGCGCTTGGTCGCGGTCCAAAGGCACTGAGTGCAAAGCCATATTCGTAGGTCGAATGGCCTCGTGCGCTTCTTGAGCCCCTTTGCTTTTCGTTACATAACTTCTCGATTGTACATAAGCGGAACCATATGATTTTGCAATCTCAGCAGCAGCTGCTTTGGTAGCTTCTTCGGATAAGTTTACACTATCCGTTCTCATATAGGTAATAAATCCTTCCTCATACAAACGCTGTGCTAACATCATCGTTTGTCCAACGGAATAATATAACTTACGCGCCGCTTCCTGTTGCAACGTTGACGTTGTAAACGGTGCCGCTGGCGATTTCTTTGCGGGTTTTGTTTCTAAATCCTTAATCGCGTAATCCGCTCCTATATTAAGGTTTAAAAAATCTTTTGCCTCTTGCTCACTTGTAAAGTTTTTCGACAAACGCGCTTTGACAACTTTTCCCTCAGCAGTTTTAAACTCTGCTGTTATAACATAGGAAGATTCTACTTTGAATTCGTTGATTTCTTTTTCTCTTTCTACAATCAGTCGAACAGCCACCGACTGCACACGTCCTGCAGACAATCCCCCTTTTACTTTCTTCCACAATACAGGAGATAGTTCATATCCTACCAAACGATCTAGAACACGTCTAGCTTGTTGGGCGTTTACTAAATTATAATTAATACCTCTTGGGTTTTCAATCGCTTTTAATATTGCTGATTTAGTAATCTCGTGAAAAACAATGCGCTTCGTTTTATTTTGATCTAATTTTAATTCTTCCGCCAAATGCCAAGCAATAGCTTCTCCTTCGCGGTCCTCATCGGAAGCTAACCAAACAACTTCTGCTGTTTTAGAAAGGTCCTTTAATTTTTTTACGACTGCTTTTTTATCACTTGAAACCTCGTACTTGGGTTTAAAATTATCATCTACATCTACTCCTATCTCCTTTGAAGGCAAATCCGCTATATGCCCATAACTAGATTCTACTTGATAGTCCTTTCCTAAAAATTTCTCTATTGTTTTTGCCTTAGCAGGCGACTCCACGATCACTAAATTCTTTGCCATACTTCATTATTTTGTGAAGCAAAAATATGTGTTTTTTCTTAATATTTCCACTTCAACCGATATTATTCACACTTTCTCTTAAAATCCTTCCCGATGATTTAAAAAATATATACTTTTTTAACGTTGATTACCAAAAAATCCTCTTTTGTACCTAATCAATGCATGCATACAGAAATTGTTCAAAAGTAAAAAAACAAAAGTAATTTATACCTAATAACCCCGCTAAATTAGCGCATTCCCTCTTTTTACATCCGATTCCACACGAATTACAGTCATACAAGCACCTCTTTTACATCAATCCATTTACAGGAACCCTTAAAGGATGAACAAGTAATTTTCACTATCTCCCAGCCCTTGACTCCCCTTATCCCTTCCTCTTTATTCTGTTCTAAAACCTTCCTTGTCCAATTCTCAAAATACTATTAAATATAAAGCTGTCAACTTGTCAGCAAATAAATTTAAACTATCTTTGTAAACTAAAATAAAACTCCCTTTTAAATAATCATATGGAAAAGGTAATTGACGAAAATAAACAAGGAACAAGCTTACAGCTAGAACAAAATAAAGACAACACCAAAAAGCTTTTTATAGAAAGCTATGGTTGTCAAATGAACTTTTCTGACAGTGAGATTGTTGCCTCCATTTTATCTGACGCTGGATATAATACAACCAATAACTTAGAAGAAGCTGATTTAGTTTTAGTAAACACTTGTTCTATTCGCGACAAAGCCGAACAAACCGTACGCAAACGCTTAGATCAATACAACCGCATTAAAAGAAAAAACCCAGGAATGAAAGTTGGGGTTTTAGGTTGTATGGCTGAACGATTAAAAAGCAAATTCTTAGAAGAAGAAAAAATTGTAGATATGGTTGTCGGACCCGATGCCTACAAAGATTTACCAAACCTACTAAAAGAAGTAGACGAAGGGCGTGATGCCATCAACGTTATTTTATCCAAAGACGAAACCTATGGCGATATTTCACCAGTTCGTTTACAAAGTAACGGGGTAACTGCATTCGTTTCAATCACAAGAGGTTGCGATAATATGTGTACATTCTGTGTTGTTCCATTTACAAGAGGACGAGAACGCAGTAGAGAACCTCACAGTATTATTTCAGAAATTCAAGATTTACACGAAAGAGGATTTAAAGAAATTACCTTATTAGGACAAAACGTAGACAGCTACCTTTGGTATGGAGGGGGATTGAAAAAAGATTTTGACAAAGCCACTGAAATTCAGAAAGCTACAGCGGTTGACTTCGCTCAACTTTTGGATTTATGCGCGACGAAATTTCCGAAAATGAGATTCCGCTTCTCAACGTCAAATCCACAGGACATGCACATGGAGGTGATTGAGGTAATTGCCCGTCACAACAATATTTGTAAATATATTCACTTGCCAGTTCAATCGGGAAGTACGCGTATTTTACAAGAGATGAACCGCCAGCATACCCGTGAAGAATACATCGAACTAGTGGACAAAATCTACGCCTTAATTCCAGAGATTTCACTCTCTCAAGATATGATTACAGGTTTCCCAACTGAAACCGAACAAGATCACCAAGACACCCTTTCTTTGATGGAACACGTGCGTTATGACTTTGGATTTATGTTCGCCTATTCTGAACGACCAGGTACACTTGCTGCTCGTAAACTAGAAGACGACATTCCAGAAGAAGTAAAAAAACGTCGTCTAAGTGAAATTATCTCATTACAAGGAAAAATCAGTTTAGAACGTACCCAACGTTTTGTAGGACAAACAGTTGAAGTGTTAATTGAAAAATCATCCAAGCGTTCTGATTTAGAATGGAGCGGAAGAAATTCACAAAACACAACCGTTGTGTTCCCGAAAGAAAATTATAAAGTGGGAGATTTCGTAGAAGTATTTATCGAAGATTGTACTTCTGCAACCCTTATAGGTAAAGCTATTGGCTATTCACCTATGCAAGGGTAATCCCATTTAAAAACAGCGCTATCAAAAAGTTCACTACATGGAAAATGTTCAAGCGATAAAACAACGATTTGAAATTATAGGAAATGATCCCAAACTAAACCGTGCCATCCAAAAAGCAATTCAGGTTGCTCCGACGGATATATCAGTTTTAGTAACAGGAGAAAGTGGAGTAGGAAAGGAAAGTATTCCAAAAATCATCCATTCGCTTTCTCATCGCAAGCACGGCAAATACATTGCAGTGAACTGCGGGGCCATTCCAGAAGGAACCATTGACAGTGAACTCTTTGGGCACGAAAAAGGCGCCTTTACTGGTGCAATTAGCACCCGTGAGGGCTATTTTGAGGAAGCCAATGGCGGAACTATTTTCTTAGATGAAGTCGGGGAATTACCCCTAACCACACAAGTGCGCTTATTGCGTATTTTAGAAAATGGCGAATTTATCAAAGTAGGTTCGTCTCGAGTTCAAAAAACAGACATCCGAATTATTGCCGCAACCAATGTCAATATGATGGAGGCCATTCAAAAAGGAAAGTTTAGAGAAGATCTATACTACCGCTTGAGTACCATTGAAATAACCCTTCCCCCTCTTCGAGAAAGAGGTGAAGATATTCACTTGTTGTTTCGAAAATTCGCTTCCGATTTTGCTCATAAATACAAAATGCCCCCTGTGCGTCTCGATGCCAATGCTGCGAACTTCTTAATTCGCTATCGCTGGGACGGAAACATTAGACAGTTGCGAAATGTGGCAGAAGAAATTTCAGTTTTGGAAACAAATCGCGAGATTACCCTCCCTATCTTACAATCGTATTTACCCAATCACGATAGACAACTGCCCTCTGTTATACAAAGCAAAAAAGCAGAAAGTGATTTCAGTACAGAACGTGAAATTCTGTATAAAATTCTCTTTGACATGCGCAATGACATTACTGATCTGAAAAAACTAACCTTAGAGCTCTTAAAACAAGACAAAGGTCAAGTACAAGAAAGCAATCAGCATTTGATTCAACGTATTTATGGCAACAACTCTACTGAATCTGTAGACTATCCAACAAATCCTACGGATATTCTGCAATTGGAAAATACAAACATACACCCTGTTCAATCCAATCATCCTACTTTCCATCCTACTTTAGTTGACGATGACGAAGATGACGAAGAATACCTCATCGCAGAAACGGTAGAAGACGAACCTCTAAACCTAGAGGAACAAGAAGTCGAATTAATTCGAAAAGCACTTGATCGAAACAAAGGAAAGCGAAAAGCCGCAGCCGAAGAACTAGGAATTTCAGAACGAACACTGTATCGAAAGATCAAACAATACAACTTATAAATGAAGAAGTTTAGCCCTATTCTTGCAATTCTTTTTATAGCTTTAGTTTTACAAAGCTGTAAATATTATAACTTTACTGGTACAGGAAAAATTGATGCCGATTCATTCCAAGTCAATTACTTCCAGAACAATGCCCCTTTAGTAGAGCCAGGTATTGAACGTACGTTTACCTTGGCTTTACAGGATTTAATTCAAGGTCAAACTAGTTTAACCCTGACAAACTCCGATGCAGACTTGGTCTATGAAGGAGAAATTGTCGACTATAGAATCAGCCCAATGACGGCGACAGCTGATCAAAGAGCCGCACAAAACCGCTTGTATATAGCAGTAAACGTGAGATTTATAAACAAGAAAAATCCGGAAGACGATTTTGAAAAGCGATTCTCGTTTTACTATGATTACGAAGCTAATGCACAATTAGTAGGAGGAACATTAAACACAGCATTAGACGAAATTTTCGAACGCATTACACAAGATGTCTTCAATGAGTCTTTGGCGAAATGGTAAAAACATAAAAGAATAAAACATAAAAGAATAAAACATTGAATATAAACACATTGCATACCTACTTAGCTGATCCTACTCAAATCAAACGATCAGATATTCAAGAGTTGAAACAACTACTTGAGCAGTACCCGTATGTACAAGCGATCAGGAGCTTATACCTCAAAGCGTTATATTCAAACGAAAGCACCTCTTACAATCAGGAACTAAAGAAGACAGCGGCTTATACGCTCGATCGTGACATTCTGTTTAATTTCATTGTGTCAGATGATTTTACAGTATACCGCCCTTTGGAACTACCAAAAGAAGAGGAACAGCAACCGGAGGCTACCATCCCACTCCCAACAGACAAACAGGACGCCAAAGAGAATAAGGACAGAGAGCCCGAGCAAAACATCAGTGCCTTGTTAGAAAGTATTTCCAAGGTAGCCTATGCTATTACAAAAGAAGACAGAAGATCAGTTGAAGATAATCCTAAGCAGCAAGAAAGTATAGCAGAACCAACTGTTGAACCAACAAATGTTTCAGTTGCCACAACAGACGAATCGACTGTGCTGACTCTTGATCAACAAAAACAGCGAGAAAACGACGAGCAATCACCGGAAGAAATCCGAACAGAATCGCCAGTTGAAGTTCTCGAAAATAAGCTAGAAATTGGCAAACCTTTAGCTTTTGAAGCAGAGGAAAAATACTCCTTCCAAGAGTGGTTACAATTATCCAAACAACAGCCAATTCTTAGAGATTCGAGCACAGAAAGTGACGATTCACCACAAGAAGAACCGGAAAAATTGGAGATAATTACAAAAGACGAAAAAAAATTTCAGGAAAGTTTAGAGAAAAAACAGGCCATGATTGATAAATTCATCGAAACAAATCCTAAAATTATCCCAACAAAAAAAGCGACGGCAAGCCCCATAAATATTGAATTATCTCTACAAGAGAACACAAGTTTAATGACGGAAACTTTGGCCAAAATTTATTTGGAGCAAAAAAAATATCAAAAAGCAATACAAGCTTATGAGATTTTAATTTTGAAATATCCAGAAAAAAGTAGTTTCTTTGCAAACCAAATATTAGATATAAAAGCGTTACAACAACATAATAGTTTATAAGCATGAACACATTTACAGTATTTTTAGTATTGATTGCTATCGTATGTTTTTTATTAATTGTGGTTATTATGGTACAGAATCCTAAAGGTGGAGGTTTAGACTCATCTTTCGGAGGATCTACTGTAGCAGGAGGTGTAAAAAACACGAATGACTTCTTAGATAAGAGTACTTGGACTTTAGGAGCGGTGTTAATTATCCTAATCTTAATGTCGAGCATTAGCTTTAGTGGTGGTGCAATTGGCGATTCTAAAATTTTAGATCCTAATGCAGAAATGCCAGTACAGCAACAGCTTGTTCCTGCGCCTCAAGAAGAACAAACACCAGCAACAGGAACGGAAGCTCCAGCTACAAGCGAGACTTCAACACCTGAAACTACACAAGAATAAAAATTCAAACCCTTTGAATATAAAATGCCAACTGTCAAGTTGGCATTTTTTTTTGTCAATAGCTGTCAATACAAGCTTTGGCACACTTTATGACTATTTTATAGCGTTTAGAACTAATATAAATAATTCAATTTTATAAACTATTAAACTATGGCATTAAACATTAAACCACTTGCAGATCGAGTTCTTATTGAACCTCAACCAGCAGAAACAAAAACTGCTTCTGGTATTTTTATTCCTGATACGGCGAAAGAAAAACCACAAAAAGGAACAGTAGTCGCTGTAGGAAATGGTACGAAAGACCATACCATGACAGTACAAGTAGGCGATACTGTACTATATGGTAAATATGCAGGAACAGAGCTAAAATTGGAAGGTAAGGATTACCTAATCATGCGTGAAGACGACATTTTAGCGATTGTTTAATAAATTGAATCAATAACAAAATAAAACAAGACTAGATCATGGCAAAAGATATTAAATTCGACATTGAAGCACGCGAAGGTTTAAAACGCGGTGTTGACGCTTTAGCAAATGCAGTTAAAGTAACTTTAGGACCAAAAGGACGCAATGTAATCATTGGAAAATCATTCGGAGCTCCTACTGTAACCAAAGATGGAGTGTCTGTAGCAAAAGAAGTTGAGTTAGAGGATGCACTTGAAAATATGGGTGCTCAAATGGTAAAAGAAGTAGCTTCTAAAACTAATGACTTAGCCGGAGACGGAACTACAACTGCTACTGTATTAGCACAAGCAATCGTAAAAGAAGGATTGAAAAACGTAGCTGCTGGAGCAAATCCAATGGATCTAAAACGCGGTATGGACAAAGCAGTTGAAGTAATCGTAAATCACCTAAAAGACCAAGCACAAGAAGTAGGCGGATCAATGGATAAAATCCAACAAATCGCTTCTATTTCCGCTAATAACGACGAATTTATTGGTGAATTAATTGCACAAGCTTTTGAAAAAGTTGGTAAAGAAGGAGTCATCACTGTTGAAGAAGCAAAAGGAACTGAAACATTCGTTGACGTAGTGGAAGGAATGCAGTTTGACAGAGGTTATCTATCTCCTTATTTCGTGACTAATTCAGAAAAAATGGAAGTAGAACTAGATTCTCCTTACATTTTATTATACGACAAAAAAGTATCTTCTCTTAAAGAATTACTTCCGGTATTAGAACCTGTTGCACAATCAGGAAAACCTTTATTAATCATTGCTGAAGACGTAGATGGAGAAGCATTATCTACTTTAGTAGTAAATAAATTAAGAGGCGCTTTAAAAATTGCTGCTGTAAAAGCACCAGGATTCGGAGACCGAAGAAAAGCAATGTTAGAAGACATCGCCATCTTAACTGGTGGTGTTGTAATCTCTGAAGAGCAAGGATATACGTTAGAAAACACAACATTGGAAATGCTAGGTACGTGTAAACGCGTGAGCATAGACAAAGACAATACAACGATCGTAAGCGGAAGTGGTGCTTCAGATATGATTCAAAACAGAGTGAACCAAATCAAAGCACAGATGGAAACAACAACATCTGACTACGATAAAGAAAAATTACAAGAGCGCTTAGCTAAATTAGCAGGTGGTGTTGCTGTTCTTTATGTTGGTGCGGCTACGGAAGTAGAAATGAAAGAGAAAAAAGACAGAGTGGACGATGCACTACACGCTACTAGAGCGGCAATCGAAGAAGGAATTGTTGCTGGTGGAGGAGTTGCATTACTACGCGCAAAAGCAAATTTATCGTCAATCAGTGCAGTAAATGCTGACGAAGAAACAGGAATCCAAATCATCGCTAAAGCAATTGAAGCTCCATTGAGAACAATTGTTGAAAACGCTGGCTTAGAAGGTTCTGTAGTTGTAGCAAAAGTATTAGAAGGAGACAACAACTTCGGATACAACGCAAAAACAAACGAATACATCGATATGCTACAAGCAGGTGTAATCGATCCGAAAAAAGTAACACGTGTTGCTTTAGAAAACGCAGCTTCGGTTGCAGGTATGATTCTGATCACTGAATGTGCTTTAGTAGATATTAAAGACGAAAACGGTGGTGGAATGCCAATGGGCGGTGGAATGCCAGGTATGATGTAATAATTTTATACTTCTATAGTTGGGTGGCTTGAGCATTTCGTTCAAGCCACTTTTTTTTATCTTTACGTATCTAAAAAACATATCATGATTCTTCTACTCACTGGAGCCTCTCACACAGGGAAAACAAACCTCGCGCAACAATTAATGGAGCGCTATCAGTTCCCTTACCTCTCTATTGACCTATTAAAAATGGGGCTCATTCGCAGTAAACAAACGGATTTAACTCCTGAAGACGATGAGGCACTAGAAGAATACCTTTGGCCGATTGTACGCGAGCTAATTAAGACTGCCATTGAAAATCAACAAAACTTGATTGTAGAGGGTTGTTATATTCCTTTTTCTTGGGCTGATGATTTTGAAGATTCCTACCGCAATCACATTCGCTTTTATTGCTTGATCTTGTCTGAATCTTATATCCAACAACATTTCAAGACTATTAAAGAATACGCAAATGTAATTGAAAAACGAATCGATGATTCCTGGTGTACACAAGACATGCTCTTGCAAGACAATCAACGAAACTTAGCCTTGTGTCAACGTCACAACTACCCCTACATTCTCATTGAAGAACGATACAACCTCGATTTGACAGTATTTGATTCGGCATTAATTTCTTCGTAAAAGAAAAAAAGCATTTTACTGAACGTAAAATGCTTTTTTATATTATTTTGATGTAATCTCTTTCAATTGAGCAATGGTAGCTTTTGGATCTGCAGATTTAAACACAAAGTTTCCTGCTACTAAGGCTTCTGCACCTGCATCAACCAAGGCTTTTGCGTTTTTGTCATTGACTCCTCCATCGATTTCAATGATTGTTTTTGCTCCTTTAGCCTCAATCATTGCTTTCAGCCTACGTACTTTGTCATAGGTGTTCTCAATAAAGCTTTGTCCTCCAAACCCAGGATTCACACTCATAATCAAGACCAAATCCAAATCTTGGATAATATCTTCTAAAACCGAAACAGGGGTATGTGGATTTAAGGCTACTCCTGCTTGCATGCCTTCCGCTTTAATCGCTTGAATCGTACGGTGTAAATGCGTACAGGCTTCATAGTGTACTGTCAAAATATCCGCTCCTAGCTCCTTAAACGTTTTGATATAACGATCAGGATCGACAATCATCAAATGCACATCCAACACCTTATTCGCGCTTCTATGCTTGTTAATCGCTTCTAAAACAGGCATTCCAAACGAAATATTCGGCACAAAAACACCGTCCATAATATCAATGTGGAACCACTCTGCTTGACTGTCATTCATCATTTCGATGTCGCGTTGTAGATTGGCAAAATCCGCTGCCAAAACTGATGGCGCAATTTTTATATTTTTCATACTCTTGTGTTGTTTGTACAAAGATAAAAAAAATCTCAAGAGGAATGTCCACCTGAGATTTCATAACTTGTTTTATTGTGCTTTTATTGTCGCTTCAAAAAGTTCGCTAAAGTACTTGATGATCTTTTCGCGTACTTCATCTTCATCTACGCGATCTACTCCAAGTTCAACATGCAAAGAGGTTACTCCTTTACCGCGAATTCCACACGGAATAATATTGTCAAAATATCCAAGGTCTGAATTGACATTCAAGGCAAAACCATGCATGGTCACCCAACGGGAAGAACGTACCCCCATGGCACAAATCTTCCTTGCAAAAGGAGTGCCCACGCCAAGCCATACACCTGTTTCCCCCTCACTTCGTTCCGATTCAATCCCGTACTCTTTCAACACTAAGATTATTGTTTCTTCCAACAAGCGCAAATACTTGTGGATATCTGTAAAGAAGTTTTCTAAGTCTAAAATTGGATAACCAACAATTTGTCCAGGACCGTGATAGGTAATGTCTCCTCCTCTATTTATTTTATAAAACGTAGCTCCTTTCTCTTTTAGTTGCTCCTCATTGAGCAAAAGATTGTCCATGTCTCCACTTTTACCTAAAGTATACACATGAGGATGTTCGACAAATAAAAAGTAATTGGGTGTCTTTTCATTTAAGTCTTCTCTTCTATTTTTTATTTTAACGTCTAAAACAGACTGAAAAAGCTCTTCTTGATACTCCCAGGTATCTTTATAATCTTTCTCACCTAAATCAATAAGGGTGATTTCTTTGTTCATTTCGTAAAACTTATCTATTGTATTTTGGATTATTGAGAATCACTAAAGCACCAATAACCCCAGGTATCCAACCTGCAAGGGTTAATAACAAGACAATTAGTATCGACCCACACCCTTTATCATAAACGGCAATCGGGGGAAAAATTATTGATAGAATGACTCTCCAAACACTCATAATCACAGATTTATAAACAACAAATTTCGGCATTTTTTTAGGAATAAGGACTATAATTTTAGTTAAAGCCACTTTTGGAACACAAGCGAAATCATCAAATAACTAATTAACTGACATTTGGCAAGATACAAATGCCCCTAATTTTTAAAGATTACCTATATTTGCACTTTATAAATTAATTCATAATTCACAATTATTATGCAACTTTCAGAACAAGAAATCATCAGAAGAGAGAAGCTCGCTAAATTGCAAGAGCTTGGTGTGAATCCTTATCCTGCTAACTTATTTCCAGTAAATCATACGTCCAAGCAGATAAAGAACGGTTTTGAAGAAGGTAAGAAGGTAATTGTGGCTGGGAGATTAATGTCTTCGCGTATTCAAGGAAAAGCTTCTTTCGCAACAATTCAAGACAGTGAAGGAAAGATTCAACTATATATCAACAGAGATGAACTTTGTCCAGGTGAGAACAAAGAGCTATATAACGAAGTATACAAAAAACTAATCGACTTAGGCGATATCATCGGAATAGAAGGAGAGTTATTTACAACACAAGTAGGAGAAAAAACGGTACGCGTACAAGGGCTTTCTCTATTGAGTAAATCACTACGTCCGTTGCCATTACCTAAAACCGATACAGAAGGAAATACCTTTGACGCTTTTACAGATCCTGAATTGCGTTACAGAATGCGTTATGTAGATTTAGTAGTCAATCCACAACACAAAGACATTTTCGTAAAACGCACAAAATTGTTCAACGCTATGCGTCAGTTTTTCAACGAAGCAGGCTACATGGAGGTTGAAACACCTATATTACAATCTATTCCCGGTGGAGCATCGGCTCGTCCGTTCATTACCCACCACAATGCTTTGGATATTCCATTGTACTTGCGTATTGCCAACGAGTTATACCTTAAACGCTTAATCGTAGGTGGCTTTGACGGTGTATATGAGTTTTCAAAAAACTTCCGTAACGAAGGAATGGATCGAACACATAATCCTGAATTCACGGCAATGGAGATCTATGTAGCTTATAAAGACTACAATTGGATGATGGAGTTTACAGAGCGCTTATTAGAGTACTGTGCTATTGCGGTAAACGGAACTACTAAAGCAACCTTTGGCGAACATGAAATCGACTTTAAAGCGCCTTACAAACGCATTACTATGGCAGACTCCATCAAAGAGTTTACTGGTTTTGACATTACAGGTAAAACAGAAGATGAAATCCGTCAAGCGGCCTTAGGTATGGGAATTCCTGTGGACGAAACAATGGGCAAAGGGAAATTAATCGACGAAATCTTTGGTGAAAAATGTGAAGGAAATTATATCCAACCTACCTATATCACAGATTATCCAAAGGAGATGTCGCCACTAACCAAAGCACATAGAGATAATCCGGAGTTAACGGAGCGTTTTGAGTTGATGGTATGTGGAAAAGAGATTGCCAATGCATACTCAGAGTTAAATGACCCAATCGACCAAAGAGAGCGTTTTGAAGCACAAATGGCGTTAGCAGATCGCGGAGATGACGAAGCTATGTTCATCGATCAAGACTTCTTACGCGCTTTAGAGTATGGAATGCCACCAACTTCAGGATTGGGAATCGGAATGGACCGTTTAATCATGTTCTTAACCAATAACCCATCAATCCAAGAAGTGTTGTTCTTCCCTCAAATGAGACCAGAAAAAACTGCTCCTAGCGTTGAGTTATCTGATGAAGAGAAAATCATCATCCAAATTCTAACGAAGAACGAAAACAAAGTGGAACTTGGCTCATTAAAAGAACAAGCCGCTTTAAGTGGTAAGAAATGGGATAAAGCCATGAAAGGATTATCTTCTCACAACTTAACAAAAGTAGTTACCGAAGATGACATCAAATACGTTGTATATCAACACTAAAAAAAAGGGATGCAAATTGCATCCCTTTTTTTTATTATCCTAAATACGTTTTTAGTATTTTACTTCTTGATGTATGTTTCAAACGACGGATTGCTTTTTCTTTAATCTGACGAACACGTTCTCTCGTTAAGTCAAAAGTTTCTCCTATTTCTTCTAAGGTCATTGGGTGTTGATCTCCTAAGCCGAAGTACAAACGAACTACATCTGCCTCTCTAGGTGTTAAGGTTTCCAATGCTCTTTCAATTTCTGTACGCAGTGATTCGTGAATTAACTCACGGTCTGGATTTGGTGATTCTCCTGAACGCAATACGTCATATAAGTTCGAATCTTCTCCTTCAACTAAAGGAGCATCCATCGACAAGTGACGACCTGAGTTTTTCATACTCTCTTTTACATCATTTACAGTCATATCCAACTCAACGGCAATTTCCTCTGCAGAAGGTGGACGCTCATTTGACTGCTCTAATAACGCGTACATCTTATTAATTTTGTTAATCGAACCAATTTTGTTTAATGGTAAACGTACAATTCTCGATTGCTCCGCCAAAGCAGATAAAATAGATTGTCTAATCCACCAAACCGCGTAAGAAATAAACTTAAACCCTCGAGTTTCATCAAAACGCTGTGCTGCTTTGATCAACCCTAAGTTTCCTTCATTAATCAAATCCGGAAGGGTTAATCCTTGATTTTGGTACTGTTTTGCTACCGAAACCACGAATCTCAAGTTCGCTTTAGTCAATTTTTCTAAAGCTCTTTGATCACCTGCCTTAATTCGCTGTGCTAATTCTACCTCTTCATCTGCAGTAATCAAATCTACTTTACCAATCTCTTGCAAATACTTATCGAGTGAAGCAGTTTCACGATTCGTAACTTGCTTGGTAATTTTAAGTTGTCTCATATTATTTTACTCCTTATTTGTCTTTGTTCTTATGGTCTACATTAGTTATACGTATACTTCATTAAAAAAGTTACAATATTTGAAAAAATAATTTTTTCCGTAGTTCTGTTTGAAAAATTAAAAGCCTTAAAAACTAGGTTTTCAAGGCTTTTAATAAAAATATTTTTACCAATCCGTTATTGAATTAGTAATAGTTCGTTTTACTCAGTTCTTTTTCATCTACTTCTACCTCATCCAAGTAACGCTCTAAGCTATCGTCTAACTCTTTCATCCAAACGGTATGGTGTTCCTCTGCAGTTACTCCTGTCATGACAGAGGTATACACTTGGTCGCGATAGGTTAGAATATCTATTTCTTTCGAATCTAAATAGCGTTTAAACATCTCACCTACTTCATCTATATTGAAGGTTGGATAATCTGTTAATTGGATTAAATCCTTGATATAAGCAGTTTGGAAATCCACTTGATCATTACTAGACTCAGTTAGATCTTCTCTTTGCAGCCATTTTTTGATATCTGCATCGCGTTCTTCTTTTGAAGGAAGAGGCAATCGCCCTAGCATATAATCTCTAGCGAACCAAGCTTGGGCATCAAACATATTAAAGGTGTAGTATTGATCTTGCATTCCCAAGAAAAGCAGACGTTCGTTTTCATTAAAGACAACCCCTTTATACAAATTGTCAGGATACAAACAGTTTTTGGTTTTCAAGCGCAAGTTGTCTGGTAAGAACGGGAATTTATGTTGATATCCTGTACACAAAACAACCGCATCAAATGCTTTAGACGTACCGTCTTTAAAGAAGGCTACATTGTCTTCAAAATGGGTCACAATTGCCTTCTCTTCTACTCCTTTAGGCCATTTGACACCAATTGGGTTGGTGCGATAAGAAATTGTAACAGATTTACTACCGTGTTTGAAACATTGCACGCCAATATCCTCGGCAGAGTAACTACTTCCAATCAACAGAATATCTTTATCGATAAATTGATCTGCCCCGCGGAAGTCGTGTGCGTGCATGACCGTCCCAGGGAAATTGTCAATTCCTTTGAAGTAAGGCATATTCGGAGTCGAGAAATGTCCAGTTCCCAACACGAGGTAATCGAAAAACTCTTCAAAGGTTTCATTTTTTACCAAGTCGTCAAAAATAACGCGGAACTGTTTTTTATCCTCGAGGTAATCCACCCAACGAGCTACAGTATTGAATTTAATATAGTCTCGGGCATTACTCTGTTTGATACGCCCTTCAATATAATCGAACAGTACTTCTCTCGGTGGATAAGAAGAAATCGGCTGTTTAAAGTGATCCATAAAGGTATAATCAGCAAACTCTAAACATTCTTTGGGTCCGTTCGACCACAGGTACTTATACATACTTCCGTGTAAAGGTTCTCCATATTTCCCTACACCTGTACGCCATGTATAGTTCCACATACCTCCCCAGTTATCTTGTTTTTCATAACATTTAATCTCTGGAATTGGATTTCCCTTTTTCTGTTCTGATTCAAAAGCTCTTAACATAGCAAGCCCACTTGGTCCTGCGCCAATAATTCCTACTTTAAAATTAGTCATTATATACTACTATTTTAGGCCCCCAACTTTCTTGCGAAATGGAGCTAATTAATAAACGATATTTTCGATTTCATCAAAGAAAGAATCCCTAGAAAGATTCTTTACAGACACTCTTGTTGAGTGATTTGATAGGTGGTACTTCGTACAACCTAATTATAGGAGAACCAGAAAGGTCCTTACTAGACGCAAGAGCGAGATGCCCTTTGCGATACTGCCTATTTTAAAGCAATTTTTTACAATCGCTTTACAGCTGATATAGCAAATATAAGACTTTTTTTAGACATGACCAAACTTAGTGTTTTTTAACTACTTAATTATCAAGTAGTAATTTGGTAAAAGATCATCGCTCACCTACGCTGTTGCTCAATTTAAAAAAATGTATATCTTTACTTCACCAAAAACTATAATATGAACCTAACCAAACAAACCACCACGATTTTGCAGTTGCTTTCATTTGGCAGCGTTATATCGGTTATAAGCTTTATGCTGCTATCACGCGTTGGAGAAAATGGTATTTACACCTTTACTGTCTTAGGTGCTATATATGAGATGTTGTGGCTTCCTTCTGTTGCTGCTCTCTTTAGTTTACCCTTGGCGTGGTTGATCTTTGCCTTCAAGAAAAAAGTAGCATGGAACCAACTATATCTCCCTGTAGTTCTAATACTGGGGACTTTGTTGTATCTCCTTGTATTCTTCACATAAAAGGGGATCGTCTAACAAGCCTAACAAGATAGAATCCCATCTAATTTTAGGTATTTTTTTGCTATACATAGGTATATGACTATTCCTAGGTATGCGTTAAAGAATAATGACTACTCTTGGGCAATTGCAGCATTTTTAATCGACGAGAAAAGTCGAGTTTTATACCATACAAAAGAGGGTGTCCCAAAAGGACATCCTCTTATTTATTCTGCAGTATACTTTCCTTGCTTATCTTTTAATGCGCTATACATGTTTTGATACGTAGGTACGTCAACGTGTAATCGCCTGCCTTCACGAATAAAATAAGCGGCCATTACATCGAGTTCAGTTTTCACTTTATTACTGATAAAATCGCTGTGCATGGAAGTTGTGGAATCAAAGGGAATTGCTTGTAAGCGTTGCATAATTACCTCAACGACATCTGCGGCTACACTTACACCTTTAGCTCTGGCAATTTCAGCTGCTTCCGTAACAAGCGCATGAATCTCTTTCGGATGATCGCGCATGACTACCCCAAACGAGCAGTTGTAAAAAGCGGTAGCTACAGCAGAAGAAGACACTAAGATGTACTTCTCCCAAACCTCACGAGCAATCTCTTGGGTACAAATAGAGGTAATTCCCGCTGCTTTAAATAGTTGATCTAAATCCAACATACGCTGGGTGATTTTATCTGTACGACCAAATACAATCTTTTGTCTTCCACTTGGGTTGTCAATCACCCCAGCTTCTTTTAAACGAGAAACCATATAGGTACATCCTTGCCAAACTTCCGCTTGCAGATGTTCAGTAAGCTTCTCAAAGGCTTCTACTCCATTCAATAAAGGCAATATAACCGTGTTTTTAGACACGATTCTCTTTAAATCAACAATGACATCGTCAAGATCGTATTCTTTCGTACAAAGCAAGATATAATCCATTGTACCTAATGCCTCAACGCTTTCCACTACTTGTGTCGGTTTTCCAACTACAACAGTGTCTTTTGATCGCACGGTAATGCCCGCATCTTTAATCTTAGCGCCATGTACTCCTCTAGCAACAAAGTGAATGTTTATCCTGGAATCGGCTTCAAAGTGATGGGCTAATAAGCCTCCATAGAATCCACCTACTCCTCCTAGCCCTATAATTCCTATATTTATTTTATCCATGATGATGATTAGTTTACGGTTGACAGTTTAGATTTGTCTAAAATAAAACATTTTTTCTTAGTTCACACATTGCACCACCTTATACGCTACCAGAGTGCTAGTCTCCCCCAGACAAACTGTCAACCTTAAAACAAAAAAAAACACCTCAATTGAGGTGTTTTTTATCTTATTTTCTTTCTTCTTTTTTCGCTCCTTGTGTACCTTCTGGTTTGTTACCTTCTGGTTTATTTTCTCTTGGAGGACGAGGTAAAAGTGCTTTCTTCGAAACTTTAGGTTTTTTTGTTTTTGGATCAATACCCATGTATTTCACCTCAAATTCATCACCCATTTTCAATACATCTGAAGGATTTTCAATGCGTTTCCAATCCAATTCAGATACGTGAAGTAAGGTCTCTTTTCCTGGTACAAATTCTACAACTGCACCGAAATCAAGCATTTTCACTACTTTCACTTTGTATATTTCTCCTTCTACTGGAGAGAAGATTGTATTGTTGATAGAAGCAATAGCCTTATCCATACCTGCTGCATCAGTACCCAATACTTCAATTACACCGAAGTCACCTTCCTCGTTAATTACGATTGTAGTACCTGTTTCTGCTTGAAGTGCTTGAATATTTTTACCTCCAGGTCCGATAACTGCACCGATAAAATCTTTAGGGATTGTAACGGTAACAATTTTAGGAGCTTTTGGTTTTACTGTAGCATTTGGAACAGCGATCGTTTCTTCTAATAATCCAAGGATATGAAGACGTCCATCAAGCGCTTGTTTTAACGCTTGTTCCATGATTTCATAAGCTAGTCCATCGATTTTGATATCCATTTGACAAGCTGTGATACCGTCTTTCGTTCCTGTAACTTTAAAGTCCATATCCCCTAAGTGATCTTCATCACCTAAAATATCAGACAAGACAGCCCAACGACCAGTTTTTGAATCGGAGATTAATCCCATAGCGATTCCAGAAACCGGTTTAGTGATTTGGATACCTGCATCCATCAAGGCTAATGTACCAGCACAAACAGTTGCCATAGAAGACGAACCGTTCGACTCTAATACTTCAGACACAAGACGAATAGTATAAGGACAATCAGCAGGAATCATGTTTTTCAACGCGCGTTGCGCTAAGTTACCATGACCTACTTCTCTACGTGATGTACCGCGTAAAGGTTTGGCTTCACCTGTTGAGAATGGAGGGAAGTTATAGTGTAAGTAAAAACGCTCTTCTCCTTGCTCACTTGGTAAATCAATAATATTAGCATCTCTAGAAGTACCTAGGGTTACCGTTGCTAGCGCTTGGGTTTCACCACGGGTAAAGATAGAAGATCCATGAACCGATGGCAAGTAGTCTACTTCACTCCAAATCGGGCGAATTTCTGTAGTTTTACGACCATCAAGACGAATATTTTGATCCAAGATCAGGTTTCGAACAGCTTCTTTTTGTGTTTTCTTGAAGTAAGTGCTGATTAATTCCCCTTTTTCCTCTAAATCTTCTTCAGAGAACAAAGCTTTAACCTCTTCGTATACTTCAGCGAATTTCTCACCACGCTCACTTTTAGCACTTGCATGTGAAGCAATATCGTACAATTTAGCGTAAGCTGCGTCGTACACGATTTTTTCTACTTCAGCATCAGTTGGCTCAGCTTCGTACTCACGGTAAGTAAGTCCTAATGCTGCGCGCATTTTTTCTTGTGCTTCAATTTGAACTTTGATAGCATCATGAGCAAATTTAATTGCATCAATCATTTCTTGTTCAGAGATTTCTCTCATTTCACCTTCTACCATACAAACAGAGTCTTTCGAAGCACCGATCATCATATCGATATCCGATTGCTCTAATTGTTCTTTAGAAGGGTTGATGATAAATTGTCCATCAATACGACCCACGCGAACTTCAGAGATCGAGTTGTAGAAAGGAATATCTGACACAGCTAAAGCAGCAGAAGCAGCTAAACCAGCTAATGCATCAGGCATTACATTTTCGTCGTGAGACATCAATTGAATCATCACTTGCGTTTCTGCGTGGTAGTCATCAGGGAACAAAGGGCGTAAACAACGGTCAACTAGACGCATTGTCAAAACTTCTTGGTCGCTCGGACGAGCTTCACGTTTAAAAAAGCCTCCTGGAAAACGTCCAGCAGCAGCGAATTTTTCTCTGTAATCTACAGTTAAAGGAAGGAAGTCCACACCAGGATTTGCCGTTCTCGCAGAAACAGCTGTAGCCAAAAGCATACAGTCTCCCATACGAACAACAACAGAACCATCTGCTTGTTTCGCTAATTTCCCAGTCTCGATTGAGATGCTACGTCCATCTCCTAAATCGATAATTTCTTTGGTTACCTTAGGAATCATAATAATTTAATACTTTAGGGTTTCTGTCTCTCCGAAGAGAGACGTAAAATGTGTTGTGTGTGTTGTGTTGTGTGTTGTGTAGTATATGAAACCCAATGAAAAACCAGATCTAACTCTGCTAAAGGCAAAAAAACAAAAAGAGGCGCGCAGGCACCTCTTTCCTATATTGATTATTTTCTAATACCCAATACTTTAATGATCTCACGATATCTGTTAATCTCAGTTTTCTTTAAGTAGTCAAGAAGTCTTCTTCTTTTACCTACTAAAAGAACTAATGAACGCTCCGTGTTGTAATCTTTACGATTTCTTTTTAAGTGCTCAGTTAAGTGAGAGATTCTGTAAGTGAACAAAGCGATTTGTCCTTCTGCAGATCCTGTGTTTGCAGCTACACCTCCATGTTGTTGGAAGATCTCAGCTTTTTTTTCTTTTGTTAAATACATGCCAATATTCTTTAATGATTTTTATGTACGAATTCTAGTGTTCTAAAATTCAGTTGCAAAGGTAATTTTATTTTTTAAATCTACATCACAGTTCATGATTTATTTTAAAAAAAATAATATTCCCTTCATTGGCAATTGATTACAAATATAAGGAAGCGATTGATTCATTCAGCGCTTCCAAAAATTCTTGATCTTCTTTTGTGAAGGCATTTAGTGTATGTGAATCAATATCAAGCTGTCCAATATTCTGCCCAGATACAAATAAAGGCACAACTATTTCGGCTTTTACTGTAAGGCTACAAGCAATATAATTGGTTTGAGCGGTGACATCGTCCACCAAAAAAGTTTGATTGCTCTCGGCTACTTGTCCACATATTCCCTTCCCGAAAGGAATAAGAATATGATCGGTTGCTTCGCCTGTATAAGGACCTAAATGCAAGACGCGTTTTTCAGCATCGGCAAAATAAAATCCAACCCAATCATAGTGTGCCACTCGTTTTTCCAAGAGATCACAAATACGTTGTAATTTAGCAGTTATAGTATCCTCACTATGTATAATCTGTCTTGCCTCATCTAAGAGTGTTTGATATGTTGTATGCATTTACTTTAACTTTAGTCTATCATGTATCGAACAAAGGTACGCGATATGGCGTAGGCATTTTTTCTTTTTTCACCGCTATATTTTACACAAAAATCTTTCCAAACAATCAAAATCATGCTTTTTTTCTTATTTTTGTTTCATGCTTAAGAAACGTCTTGTCAGTATGCTGTTTTTATTGATCTTCCTATTCTCGAATATAGGATGGTCCATGAGCGTGCATTATTGTCAAGGCGAAGCCCATTATAGTCCGTTGCGCTATGCGCATACGCATTTGGAATCGGGATGTGTGATGGAATCGACTATAGAGTCGGAACCGCAACGCGAAGAGAAATCCTGTTGTTCTACTCAAACGCCTATTGAAGAAGCAGTCAAAAAATTTGCTGATAAGCAATGTTGTCAAAATGATTTGATCAAATCAAATCCTTCGGACCACAATATTCAACACGTTTACGCTCCACATTTCGATTTTATCTTACCAGACTACAGCTGGACAACACTTACTACACCATGGGTATATCTTCCTGCTAAAAAACAGGAGACCCTAGCTTATTACTTAGAGGCTAACGCCCCTCCACTCTATCAACTCTATTGTCGCCTCGTTTTTTACGCCTAACTGTTGTTTTACATTTTGTTAGACCTCTTTTTGCAGGTCAAACCTATACTATGTATTACTATTCACACGTAAAAAATGATAAAAAATTTAGTTACTCTCACCGTATTAACTGTGGGAACTTCGCTATATGCACAACAAACTATTACAGGGCAAATTGTAGATGAGAATCAAATTCCAGTAATTGGAGCCTCTGTTTTTTATGCCGACGCCTCAATTGGTGTTACAACAGACGCCCAGGGAAAATTTACCCTGACTTCTATAGACTCGGAAGCGCTAACCATTTCCTATATTGGCTATAAAACGCAACGCATCAAAACACAAGCTAATCAATCTTATACCATCGTCTTACAGCCTGAAGATTCACTAGAGGAGGTGGTAATCAAAACCAAACAGCGCAATACGAGTCGTTCGATCAAAGGAACGACCAATACGCATACGATGAACAGCGGTGAATTACTCAAAGCTGCTTGTTGTAATATATCCGAGGCCTTCGAAACGAATCCGTCCATTGACGTCAACTATACGGATGCTATTACAGGAACCAAACAAATAAAAATGTTGGGACTAACTAGTCCGTATATCTTAATTGCAGAGGAAAATATTCCTTCTGTACGCGGGGCTTCTCAAATATATGGGATGACCTTTACACCAGGAACTTGGGTAGAGAGCATTCAAGTAACCAAAGGAGCGGGTACGGTAATTAACGGTTATGAGAGTATTTCGGGCCAATTAAACACCGAATTGATTAAACCAGCGACAGATCGTCCGCTATTTGTCAACTTATACGGTTCTACGGATGAGCGTTTCGAAGCCAACATTCACGGAAATTATCACATCAACGACAAATGGAGCTCCTCCTTGTTTATTCACGGCAATTTGAGAAGTGGAGATCACGACAAAAATCACGATGGTTTTCTAGACATGCCTAAAGGAGAACAAATCAACGTGATGAATCGTTGGCAGTATATCAACGCTGAAAAAGGGGTGGTAAATTTCATTACCGCTCGTTATATGAAAGACAATAAAGTAGCTGGGCAGGTTAATTTTGACAAGAAAAAAGACAAGGGATCAACCACAGTATGGGGCTCAGAAATCAATACGGAAAAATTAGATTTATCGACCAAACTCGGCTACGTATTTGCTGATTTGCCTTTTCAAAGTGTAGGTATACAAGTGGCGTACAACTACCACAAACAAGATTCTTACTTTGGGTTAAATCGCTACGATATTAAACAGAATAGCTTGTATTCTAACCTTGTTTTCAATTCGATTATCAGCAATACTTTACACAAATTTACTACAGGACTAACGTTTACGCTTGATCAATACACAGAAAACGTTTTTGTTCCTGGGATTGCAGACAATTTCAATCGAACAGATAATGCGTTAGGTGCGTTCTATGAGTATACGTACGACAACACGACAGACTTCAGCCTTATTGCAGGTATGCGCGTGGACTATCACAACCGCATGGGTGTATTTGCTACGCCGCGTTTGCACTTGCGCTACAATCCGTGGACCAATGGGGTATTACGCGCTTCCGCAGGAAGAGGAAAACGCATTGCCAATGTTTTTGCGGAGAATCAACTCTTTTTTGCGACAAATCGCTTGTTTCAAATTGAGGGAAACAACGGAAAAACATACAACTTAGATCCTGAAATTGCGTGGAATTATGGGCTGAGCTTTACTCAAAACTTTCATTTTATCGGTCGAAAAGGAGATATAACGTTGGACTTCTACCGCACGGATTTTGACAATCAAATTGTGGTGGATGCGGATTACCATTCACATCAATTGTTGTTTTACAATTTAGATGGCAAATCATACGCCAACAGTTTTCAGCTCGAGACCAATTACAACCTGGCGCGTAATCTAAACTTGCGCACCGCTTATAAATACTACGATATTAGCATAGATCAAAAAACGGGAAAATTTGAAAAAGCCTACCAGCCCAAACACCGCATATTTGCTAATGTTGAATACACTACGGAAGAGCAAGACAATGGGGCCCATTGGAAGTTCGATTTTACGTATAATTGGTTAGGTAAGCAACGCATTACCTCAACAGCACAATATGAACCGGCTAATCAGATGAAAAAGACTTCTACCCCTTATTCGCTGATGAACTTCCAAGTGACTAAAGTATTTTCTCCTCAATTTGAGGTCTATCTAGGGGGTGAAAACATTGGCAATTACAAGCAACGCAATCCGATTGTCAATGCACAAAATCCCTTTGATGCTGATTTTGATACCTCCATGGTCTATGCTCCAATTGCGGGTGCTATGTACTATGCTGGATTGCGTTTTAAACTTGATTAATTAACTCAAACTCTTATACAATGAAAAAATTATTGTTTACACTTGGCGCAACACTTTTTGCAACAGTAGCGCTTTTTGCTCAAGAAAAAGAGCAACCCAAACAAATCATTGCCGTAAAAGGACAATGTGAAATGTGCAAAAAACGAATCGAAAAAGCCGCCCTTGATGTAAAAGGTGTTCGCTCCGTTGATTGGTCTGTGGCAGATCAGCAATTAACGGTTTACTTGAATCCGAAAAAGACAACAGGAAAAGAGGTACAAGAAGCAATTGCTAAAGCGGGACATGATACAGCAGAGATAAAGGCTTCAGAGGAAGCATACAACGGGTTACACAGTTGTTGCAAATACCAAAGATAACAACATAAAAAAAGCACTAACTAGCGATTAGTGCTTTTTTTTCAAACAACAATATGCTATTCTGTAGCCAAACTCACAAACTACAAAATATCCTTTTTCTTTTTCATAGCACTTCCTTTTATCTACAGTAAACTGTCTTGGTCAAGACAAACGTTGCTTACTCCTAGAATAAAAAGAAAGGTATTATCTTTTTATAGCTGTATTTTATTACACTACAAATGTAGGATGGTATGCATGCATAAAACATGACTTTTATCACTTTTTACAAAAATTAATAAAATTTAAGCTTATATAGATCAATAATCCTTCTCTCTCCTTCTAAAAAAATTAATCTTGCACACTGTACCCTCTTTGCCTACCTATCAAAATGCAAGTTGTTTATTGTACTTGATCCCCCCTACCGAACAACCTTAACTGCTTCATAAACGGAGTTATCTTGTCGTTTTGATGGCTTAACTTCCGTTTTAATCTCATTTAGAAGTCATTGAAGTATAAAATACAACATACAAACATATGTTGCTTTTTATTAAATATTTCAAATATTTTTAGTTAAATTAATAAGGATAATTTTTGTAAATAATGATATTTATTTACTTTCGGGAGGGACTAAAAATTAAATATCATAAAAAAAACAATCACAATAATCGTCATGAATCTTTTCGCCCTTGTCATTCACGCACAGGGAGGAACAAAATTCGAAAAAATAGAAAAAGAAATAGTAGGATCTTCAAAGCTCACGGTTTATTATGCAATAGAAGCGAATACAGGCAAAAAGGTCAAAACTGGACAAACGGTTCTCCAAATTCTCGGCGCCAAAAGCAAATATGTTGATGTTACCGAAGATCAGTACATTACTTACAATAATACCAACGTAGGAAAAATAGCCGATCATCATACTTTTGCAGAATCACTAAAAATCAACAGAAACTACGCGTACAACGGCGTGATTTTCAAAGATTTTTCTACTTCGACGCTACTAGTTCAAGAATTAGTCGCTCTAACCACTTATCAATACCAAGAGCCCATTCCCAAAATAAATTGGAAAATTGTCAAAGATACTAAGGAAATACTAGGGCATAGCTGTCAAAAGGCAACGACTACTTTTAGAGGGCGATTGTATACGGCTTGGTTTGCAGAAGATATTCCCATTAGCGATGGTCCTCATCTATTTACGGGATTACCAGGTTTGATTCTGGAAATCAGCGATGCTAAAAAAGACTACCGCTTTACTGCTACAGGTATAGAAACTAAAAACGAAGAAGTTTATCTCGTTATCAATCCGGCTATCGTCAAGGTAAGTCGAGCGGATTATCAAAAAGCAAATAAAAATTTTCATATAGATCCAGGAGCAGCTTTACAAGGTAAAGTCTATTCCGAACCGGGAAAGGTCTACCAAACATCAGGGGCAAAATCCTGGCCGTATAACCCGATGGAATTAGAATAACCTATTGTCTGCGTTTTACATCCTCTTATAAAAAAACTCATGCTGAAGCTATTCAATCTCTTTGCTTTCCTCCTCCTGTTATCCGTACCCCCCCTGACGTATTGTCAAGAGAGTACGAAGAAAATTACCGTGATAGATGGAGAAACAACACAAGCGTTAGAAGGGGTAATTTGTAAATTATACACTGCTGAAGGCGACCTAATCGACTATCTTCTTTCCTCTAAAACAGGAGAAATCTACATCGAACTGGGTGATACACCTGCTTATCTCATTTTTTCCTATTTAGGCTTTGAGAATCAAACTGTACAGTATCCTAATTTGTTAGCCCTAAAAGAGATCAGACTAACAGCCAAGCCCATTGAAATGGATGAAATAGTCATAAAAACACAAGCCATTACACAAGTAGGCGATACAATAAACTACAGTATTACTCCTTTTAAATCAAAAGAGGATCGCTACTTAAAAGATGTCCTTGCTAAACTTCCTGGTCTTACAATTAATGCAAACGGAGGAATTAGCTATCAAGGAAAAACAATCAATCGTTTTTATATGGAGGGCTTAGATTTACTAGGAAATCAATACACTATCGCCACAACTAATTTACCTATAGACGCGGTACAATCGATACAGCTTATTGAAAACAACCAACATATAAAGGCGTTAAAAGATATTGAATTCAGCGATAAAGCGGCAATCAACATCAAATTTAAAGCGGATTACAAGCAAAAACCCTTTGGCGAACTACAAGCGGCTATCGGAGGAACCCCCTTTTTAGTTCAATCGAAAGCATTCGCCACAGCCATTAACAAGAACAATCAAACTTTAGCGACAATTAAAACAGATCAAACAGGGATAGCTATCGAAAGAGAGACTAGGGAACAACTCGATTATAACGATCTTTTCTCTTTTGAACCTCCTCCACCTTTATATCTCAATAAGGCGACTATTCAACAGATACCAATGGATGAAAAGCGCTATGCATTCAACAAATCGTATTTGGCTACATTAAATCACTTGAAAAAACTGTCAAAAGATGCTAGCATACGGTTTAAACTTGACGCAACCAACAATCACCAAAAACAAGCTAGTTATTATGTTTCTGACTACGATTTAATGGATGGTCAACTCCTATCTCTAAAAGAGGAACGCCATTTAGCTATCAAGACTACTCGCATTGGCGCATCAACGACATATGAAAAAAACAGTGAATCAACCTATGTGAAAAATGAAATAAAAGCTAGTGTAAATTGGGATACTAGTCGAGAGTATTTACGTTCAAACGACGCTGCATTTCACAACAAAACCCGTCAAACTAGCGCAATAGTACAGCATCGATTTTCATATATTTTCGGCAAAAAAGACCACAACTATACTGTAGATGCTTTTATAAAATTTATCAATCAACCCGAACACATTTACTTAGCGTCTACTAGGAATCCTAGCGAGCAGGCTTTTGACAATCAAAAAATAGTTAACAATCACCTTCTTTTCAAAGCACAAATCGCTAAGATAGTTCCCTTATATGCAAACCCATTGACATTAAAACTAGCCTTTTACTACAATAATGACGAATTAAAAACGCAGCTAAACTTACAGCATATCCCTGATTCTATTCATCCGTATCAATCCCTTTTTCACGCGAATACGCAATTAAAACAGTATACTGCTGCATTTACTGCCCACTACACCTATTACTATAAAAAAGGTAGTATGAGCCTTGTTTTTCCCTTTATTTACCAGCAACATACCGCAGCACAACGCAACATGTGGGTAAATCGAAATAGTGGGAATTTTCTCTTTACTCCTTCTTTGATGTTAACGTATAACATCAATCAAATGTGGAAATTAAATGCAACAATAAACTATAGTGAATCACTCAGTCAACTAGATCAATATTTCCAAGGTATGATTAAAACTACCTATAGAAATTTTAATTTATACACTGATTTGCCCTCGCGAAATAAACTGATGCATTATCGTATCGATTTTGAACATCACAATTTAGTGCATGCTTTGTTTTTCACTTGTTCGGTGAGCTACCAACCTTCAAGGTCAAATAGTTTAGAGGTCGTTGATTACCGTACAGACTATACACTTACCTCTAGAAAGAAAAAACAAGTAAAGTCAGGTCAATTTTCTATACAAGGGAGAATCTCGAAATTAGCAACTGCCCTAAAAACAACATTTGCCTTACATTCTTCCTTTGATTATGGAAAAAACAATATTGGACAACAAGAAATTGTGTTTGCTAACTACAGCAATAAATGGGGACTAGGCTTTGAAGTGTATAATAAAATGTTTGATTGGCTCTCAATTCAGTATCTAGCAAGCGATACTACACTTTGGGAAAGCAATGTATACCGAACAACAGCTAAACTTCACAATATCACGCAACAGATTAGTGTAGCACTAGTTGCTATACCTTATTTACAGATTAAAATAAACGGAGAGCACAACTATAACGTTATAGACGATAGCAAAAGTTATCAAAACTTTTTTATTGATATGAGTGCTTCGTACACATTTAATCGAACAGAATTCACTCTAGTTGCACAAAATTTAGTAAACAATAAAGAATATTCCTTTACAAGCTATCAAGGACTAAACAGCAGCCTCTTGCGAATCCCTATAAGAGGAAGAAGTATCCTAATAGGGGCTACAGTTCGTTTCTAGTATATGGCTCGACTTTATCAAAATCCTTTATCGGTACAAAAATAGTAAGAGGAATTCGCTTAATCACTCTATCTAAGATTAATTGAATATAGAGCGCATTGGTTCCATCTGCACGAGTATAATCTTTTTTAATAAAGATTTTGAACGAGATTTTGTTCAATTGTTTACCAATAGATTTTTGTGGTAAATAATTTGGTAAACAATATGGGTTTTTTGAGATTTTGTCTGACATGATTTTTTTTAAAAGGGAATCATAAATCCCTTACCAATAGGGGGTTTACAGTGTTTTCTGTTTTTTTTGTATAAATCACTTAAAACACTGTAAACCGGCTATTTGCGTCCGCGGAAGGGCTCGAACCCTCAACCCTCAGAGCCGAAATCTGATATTCTATCCAATTGAACTACGCGGACCAACCAAAAAATTTATTTTGTCAATAGGTTTTTTACTATTGTTGAAATTGTTTTTCCATCAGCTTTACCTGCTAATTCTTTTGAAGCCATTCCCATTACTTGTCCCATGGCAGCCATTCCGGCATGATTTCCATCGGCGATAATTTTAGCAATAATCGCTTCTACTTCTTCATTAGACAATTGTTCGGGTAAGAATTGTTCAATAACAGCCACTTGTGCTAACTCAGGTTCAACCAAATCTGCTCTTCCTTGTTCTGAGAAAATGGCCGCGCTGTCTTTGCGTTGTTTGACTAATTTCTGTAAGATCTTAATCTCCTCGTCTTCGCTGATCTCCTCTTTAGAGCCTGATTGAGTTTGCGCTAATAACAATTCTGCTTTAATAGCTCTTAGGGCCTCCAAAGCGATACTATCTTTTGACTTCATGGCGCTTTTCATCGCATCCATAATTTTGGCTTGTAAACTCATATCTATTTTTTATTTGGTTTTGCAAAGATATAAAAAAGCCGAGAAAACAAGGCAAATTCCAATATTTTTACTTTTATACTCTCCTTTATCTTCTGGTGACCTATAAGAATTCCTATGCGTTCATTAAATGACAGAGCATGCTTCTTCTCTTTCGGTTTTTCCTTTTGGGTCGGGGTATTCCACTACAATAAAATACCGTTCTTGGTTGCGTATACCCAAGGTGCCTACCGATAAGGCGCAGTAATCACCAATTTCCTCACTACCTCATCGGCAGTGTACTGGGGTTTCATTTGTAATGGACTCAACGTTGAACAGGAAATTACTGTGAATAGTACACAAAATAAGGGTTAGATCTGTTCATCATCTATGCTTAGATCAAAAAAAATAAACGACAGCATACAGAAAAACCAAAAGTAAAAGAAAAAATACTACACCTAATCCCCCCCCCTTTTGATTAGCTATTTCGTGAAAACACTGGATTGACACCAATAAGGCAATGTTCTATTCCTTATACAAGCGTAAACAGCATATCTCTTCGAAAGTAGCTATGGAATAAGAAGCTTGACATTGTAAGCCAAACAAGTGACCTCTAATGAAAGAGGTCATTTTTTGGCCGTTAAAAATGAAAAAAAAAAAACCTAGTATCTCATTATAATCATAGAGGATTGAGATCATAACCATCCTGCGTCTTTTCAATAATAACCCAAGCGTCATCTGCGATAACTTTAATTTTGTACGTGATTAAAATATTTCCTCTCAAGGGTTCCTCCGTTCTAGAGATCAATTCAACTCCTCTACTTTTGTCGGGTCTAAATTCATAAGAAGTCACAGTTACCCAATCACTAGCATCTACCCATTCACTTTCTAAATACTGAAGGGTTAATTCTTGGTTGGGTTCTACTAAGGATGGATATTTGAATATCTGTATATCCGTAGCATAATGAACCCGGTAATACGGTTGTGAGGTGCCGTTGTATTTTAGATTTAGTCCCATACCATCTCCTCGATTAACCATGAATGGCAAGGTGTGGTCCTTCCAGAAATACACTTGATAGAGATACCCCCATTCTGTTTCTTGGTTAGGGTCTGCATATTCCACCACAATAAACTCTTTTCCTTCGGTAGCTCCATACCAAGGTGTATCAATATACGCATTCTCGCTTACACCACTTGTTGCTGTTTTTTCCACAAAAGTAACCGGTGTACGATCGGTAACCGTATACGGTTGAGTAAACTCCAATTTCTTGATTACCTCATCGGCTAGGTATTTGGCCTTTACGTAAATACTATTGGGCTGGGAAAAACCACCAACTGATACCAATAGGAACAAAATCAATAGTTCTATTTTTTTCATAATTAATGCTGATTTGGGTAATAAATAATAAAATTTGAAGGATCATCTATGGAATGACCACCGTATATATAAAAATTTCCATCCCTTCCCTCTGTACCAACATAATCCAATAAAATCAGGGGTACATTGTTTCGTTTTGCAAAGGCAATATCTGCTGGTGAAAAGCCCACTTTCCTATAATCAGCCTTAGGCAAATAGGTCAAAGGAGTATGAGTATGAAAGGCTGCAATTGGCAGTGCGGTCAAAGGAATAACGTTAGTCTCATCGGAATGAGACCGAACACTTCCACTACCAAGACTTACAGCCCCATTCGTTCCTGCTCCTCCTTTTATGTATTCACCATATTTAATATTGCCGAGATATAACTTATCGCTAATCTCATCGTAAAAAACATAAGCCCCCGCTTCTCTCCTGCCTTCCTCTGCAGATGCAGAATGAGTCGCCTGAATGAAAATTTCCTTTAATTTACCAACAATTAATGTGTCATTTAAAATTTTTTGCACATTTAAATATTGGGGTGAATTTTGATCCACCTCCACTCCATTATGTAAGTTGCCATTATTTGGAGATCCTCCTCCGCCGCCAGCGACATCATTAGGAAGTGTACTCATGGAAGGATACATCTCTAGCCACAAATCGCCAATTCCCGTTCCTCCACCAGCTCCTGGAACACCAATTAAGATTTCAGGTAAGACAATAGGAGGGCCTCCATCATAACAATTACCAAGCTCATCTTCTAAATAACAAAAAGCTGTTGATTGCTTGTAAACACCAGGCTCTACTTTTCGTTTATCCAAAGGACTATCATCTTTAGCGCAGGAAAATAAAAGTAGTGTACGTCCCTGACATAGGTTGACCATAAAAAATCAATTTTCCTATGAAAGTTAACGTTCAACAAATCAAAAAAAATCGTATTTATTCAGAAGAATTTAAACGCGAGATTGTTAGTTTATTTGAAAA
>NZ_JACHTD010000007.1 GCF_014145665.1 Myroides sp. NP-2
CGGTATTGTTGATGATCTCTTCAAAGTTGTTGATCACATCGGCCTGAACGTCTATGACAACCGCTGTACCTTCCTCGTTGGTGTAGGTGTACTGCCCATTGCCATTGGCGTCTTTCACTAAAGTGGTTATCGTTTCATTGGCTTTGACAATCGCCTCAATATCGATGGTGGTCGTTTGTCCATTTTCATTTACATAGGTAAAATCACTGCCGTCATAGCTAACATTGCCGCCAATATTATTGATCACTTGATTTAAGATCTCTTGCACCTCGGTATTGTTGATGATCTCTTCAAAGTTCTGGATCACATCGGCCTGTACGTCTATGACAACCGCTGTACCTTCCTCGTTGGTGTAGGTGTACTGCCCATTGCCATTGGCATCTTTCACTAAAGTGGTTATCGTTTCATTGGCTTTGACAATCGCCTCAATATCGATGGTGGTCGTTTGTCCATTTTCATTTACATAGGTAAAATCACTGCCGTCATAGCTAACATTACCGCCAATATTGTTGATCACTTGATTTAAGATCTCTTGCACCTCGGTATTGTTGATGATCTCTTCAAAGTTGTTGATCACATCGGCCTGAACGTCTATGACAACCGCTGTACCTTCCTCGTTGGTGTAGGTGTACTGCCCATTGCCATTGGCGTCTTTCACTAAAGTGGTAACAATATTCAGCTGTTCGATTTCAATAAAAACAAAATTATCTTGACTATCGTACAACTTCAATAATCCATCTTCAACAACAAAACTTTTATTACCAGGTAATTCCCATTCTTTACGATCTAGATCTGTCAATAATCGATGCCAACTCGCATCTTTCCAATAGTAATAACCAGGTTGCAATTCATTATTTGTTGTTGTATTATACACTAACAAACTTTCAACATTTCCGTTTTCAATTGTTTTTGTGTCAGACGCACCTTTTAAAGGTACTTGAGGAATAAGAACCCCTCTATTGTCAGACGATATTTCAAGTTGAGCAGATAGATTAGGAGTACCCGTACCTATTCCAACTTGAGCATACGACATTGCCCCAGTACAAAAAGCACTGAGTAAAATCCATCTTTTTTTCATGTGGTTCGTGATTTAGATTATATGTTTTCTTTTGTATTACATTGCTATGATAATAAATTCACTGCGTCTGTTTACCTGATGTTCCGAAGCAGTACAAGGAACACCATTTTCACATTGGTTCAACAATTGAGTTTCACCATATCCTTTACCTGTCAAGCGACTAGGATCAATCCCTTGTCCAATCATCCATTGTACTGTTGCTTGAGCACGACGATCAGACAGTTTAGTATTATAGGCATCATTTCCTCTACTATCAGTATGCGAACGAACATCAATTTTCATGGTAGGATATTCTTTCAGCACTTCGACGATTTTCATCAGTTCAATCGCCGCATCTTTGCGGATAGTGGATTGATCAAAATCAAAATGAATGGGTTGTAATTGGAGTCGTTTAAATAAATCATCCTGTAATCCCAATGGTTTTTCTGATTTCTCCAATCCGATATTCACTGTTTTAGCACCAGGTTCTCGATTGACATTAAAGACAACTTCAACCGTATTGTAGGCATTTTTCTCTGCTTTGATGCGATATTTAACCCCACAAGCTAGAGAGGTGGTGCGATAAAATCCTTTACTATCTGTATATAGGGTATCCGATTTTTGATAGAACGCATCAGAAACAACTACTAATGCACTAGATAATAACTCATTAGTATCTTTATCATAAATAATTCCCTCAAGTATTTGCATGCATGGTTTTTCTACTAAGAAATAGATATCATCCGTTCCTTTTCCGCCGGCGCGATTTGAGCTGACAAAACCTTTATTTTGCTTGGTATCGAGATAAAATCCAAAGTCGTCCAAGCTACTGTTAATTGGAGTGCCCATATTCACTACAGGACCGAAACTTCCATTAGGATAGAGTTTGGCAACAAAAACATCCAATCCTCCTAAACCGGGGTGTCCGTCAGAGGAGAAATACAATTGAAAATCGGAGGAGATAAAAGGAAAACTCTCTCTACCTTCAGTATTAATGGCTTTACCGAGGTTTTCTATCGTTCCATATCCCTCATTTTCATATAGCGCTACACGATATAAGTCGGATTGTCCGATTGTACCCTGGCGATCGGAAGAAAAGTACAGCCATTTATCATCTGGTGTTAAAGCTGGATGGGCTGTATTAAAATTATCCGAATTAAATGGTAATTCCTCTACCTGTCCCCACGACCCATCCAACTGTTTAACAGCTTTATATAATTTCAACAGCGATGTTTTATCCTTGTTTTGTTTGCTTTTGCCACTTGGCTTCGCATTATTTCGCGTGAAGTACATGGTATTCCCGTCTTGTGTAAATACGGCTGTTGCATCATTGACATCAGAATTAATCTCTGGAGCGAATAACACTGGTTCTTCGAATCCGTTTTGACCAATTGTCGAGCTGTACAAACTAGTGTAACTCTCATTAGTCCAGGCGTGAATTTGGTTTGCCCGTTGGTGATCCCTTGCTCGAGCAGAGGTAAACACAAATTGATTGCCCAATAGAGTTGCACCATAATCGGAATAACTCGTATTAAAATCCAACAGCTTTATATCATAGCGATCGGAACGATTTTCAATATGGGTGAGATAATCTCGGTTTTTGTTATATAAAACTGAGCGAGAATCTTGTTGTTCAAGCAAAGAGAATTGATCCATTAGTTGCTGCGCTTTCGGATAATCCTGAACAGCCTTTAATGATTGTGCATAGCGATAATAGTATTCCGAAGGCAATTTGGAAGTATTTTTATCTTCATAATTGCCTTCAAACAACTCGGCATACCACTTATGAGCTTCTACTAATTTACCATTGAAGTAATACGCATCGGCTAAATTTTGTAGGATAGAGGTATTGACATAGCCATTTTCTACCATGCGTTCGTAAATTTTAATAGCGTCAACATAGGCTAAGCGATCAAAATTTTTATCCGCTTGTTTTTCTTTTCTAGCTTGACTATATGCTGTTGTAGTGACACTAAGGGTGAGGCAGACCATTCCTGCTTGTAGTAATTTTCTAATCATACTGCATTGTTTTAGAAGAATCTCGGTGCTGCCACCCGCTTAAAGCTGTTGAACAACGTAAATCGAAGGAAGACTTCATGTGAGCCTGAGTTATATCGCGCTAATTTTGAAGTTTCAGCATCGTAGCTGTATCCGACTAAGATATTTTCAGATACTTGAAAACCAACCATTCCACTAACAGCGGCATCCCATCGGTAGGCAACTCCAGCAGTAAATTTGTCAACAAACATAAAATTGGCAGTTAGGTCGACTTGTAAGGGAGAGCCTTGCTCCATTTTGATCAAAGTAGCTGGTTTAAACTTAATATCTCGATTCAGATCAAAAACATAACCCCCAGTTAGATAGACGTGCATTTTTTCTCTGAGTGTTTTGAGGTTGTTATCATCATAACGCGAACGCGTAAGTAAGGTAGGAATGGACAAACCTACATAGGCTTTGTCTGAGTACAAAAACAATCCAGCGCCTATATTTGGAGTAAATTCGTTACTAATATCCTCTTCCGCTACAGGATCGGTTGGATGATAGATGCTCAATTTACTGTAATTAACATCGAGTAAATTGGCAGATCCTTTCAAACCAAATGCAAGTTTATAGCTGTAATTCAAATCGATAGCATAAGATAAATCTACCGCAAGTGTATTGTCATCCATCACTCCGAGGTGATCATTAACAAAACTAACGCCTAATCCTAAACCAGATTCTCCTAGAGGCGTAGTCATCGAAAGGGTTGCCGTTTTAGGAGCCCCTTCTAATCCAACCCATTGAGTGCGGTATAAACCGAAGATATTCAGTCCTTCCCTACTTCCAGCATAAGCTGGATTAATCATGGAGTGATTATACATATAATGGGTATATTGTGGATCTTGTTGGGCCTGAATTGGCGTCGTGCAAAACAAACCTACACTTCCAAGAATCATTATTTTGATTGTACTTCCTATTCTCATTTTACGTGGGTTTAATTAGTCTCTAAATGCAAATTCGCGGCTTTCTTAATCATGCGACTACCATGTTGATCGGTATATTCATAAGTCACTATATAATAATAGGTTCCACTAGGTAGTTTTTTACTTTTATCTACTGTAATTTTACCTCCTGAATAGCCGTTAAATACATTGGTACTGCCGTCTCCATTTGGGTCATAGCCCGTAGTTTCATACACTTTTACCCCCCATCGGTTGTAAACTTCAACGCGGTTATTGGGGTATTTTTTGATATTATCAATAATAAAGTAATCGTTTTTGCCATCTCCGTCAGGTGTTACCAAGTTGTAAATTACCACGTCTCCTTCCAAAATCCAGTCTTGTTTAACTGTCCCTAAGGTAAAATAGCCAAAGTCTTTAATTGCGATAGGCGTCGTAACCCTTTTTGTAGACATATCCACTACGCCCCCCTCATCAACCCAAAGCTGTTTTTGTTCATCCCAGCGAACAATGTGCAGTTCACTTTCTGGATCTTTTAGCAATTCGGCAGGTGTTGTACGATCATCCCAGCTTAGACTTAGTATTACCGTATGTTCATTTCCTGTTTTGCCGTTCAATCGCCAATATTCATTTGTATTTAGCAACTGAACGACACCAGCTGTATTTTTATGTGTCTCAAAAAAAGGAATATCATTGTGGTAATACTCAGCTAAAACAACAGCTTTGACATTGTCTGGAGCTTCGATAAAAGCAGGGCGATAATACGTTTCTTTCCCGATTGGAAATTCAAAACCATCCCGACCTACTTTTTCCACTTCCCCATCGACGAAACTGTGATCGCCAACATTCTTATGTTGCGCATTAGGCATAAAACTCATCATCCCAGTAGACAATCCTTGTTCTTTTATAGTGGGATCTATTTTTATGATCCCCTTTTTAAAATGTGCAGAACCATAGATATCTATATTATTTTGCAAGTTAAAGGCAACCCCTTCCCATTCGCTATCAAATTCCACATTATAAAAGGAAGTTAAACCTCCCCCTTTGATTTGTTTGGCTTGCGTATCCTTATGCACCACAAAATAGGTAGAAGATGTTTTCTTGGTGGGTGTTAAGCCGTAATATCCCTCATTCGAGAAATTTTTATAAAAAATCACTTCACCATCATTAACGACATCCCCTTTTTCGGTATTGACAAAATCAAATCGCGTGGAGAGCTTTGTTTCAGGGCGAACCGTCAATACTCCTGTATTAATAAGCTGTGTTTTTTCAGATTCTTCTTGTCCATAGGATAAACATGGAACACTGACGAGCAGTAAAAAGGTAAATTTTAGATAATGCTGCTTCATAAAATTTCAATTTTAAAGGTTTGTATTCCCTTTTATTTTCTAGCCGTACAGCTTGCATCCAGCCGATAAACAATTAGTAAAATATCTCTTAATTTAAAATACTTATGTCTTAAATTTTACTTAAAATTAAATAAAAAAATCAGGATAAAAAATATTTTAAAAAAACACAAGGCTTATTTTTTTAATAATTACATTAAATTATATATCTTTTTTAACCAAAAAATAAGATAAATAAATATTTATTATCGTTTTTTAACGAAAAAAATCACATATAGATCAAAATTATAATATTATGATAATTTCATTTATTTTTAAAAAAAGTAAACAAGTAGAAATAAACCAGTTTAACCAGGTCTATAAAAAAAAGCTCCCAAGAAGTAGGTACTTCTTGGGAGCTTTTGTGCTAATTTATTTGTGTTTTTTCCTATTTATGAGCGAGAGTCATTTCTCTTTTTCCAGGTGGTCCTGCTACAATTTCAAGGGTAAATCCTGCAGCGATCATATTTTTTTTAATAACGCTTCTACAAGCATAAGTAACTAACATCCCGCCTTCTTTTAGACTATCATACGCTTTTTGAAAGATCTCTACTGTCCATAAATGCGGTTGATATTGATAGCCAAAAACGTCGAAATAGACCAAATCGAAGTAATTGTTTTTGACTACTACATCTTCGAAAGTTGCGTGAATCTTTTGTACAGTTACCTTTGTATGCAAGGCTAGTTCTACATCCCAAATAGCCTCGTGTAAAGCTGAAAAAAGAGATTGCCCTTCTTGAAATTCCGGTAAAAGCGAAGGAAAGGTTAACACACTATATTCTTCTTTTGTCAAGGGAAAGGCTTCGATTGCGTGATAAACGACTTTCTTTTGTAAGGGAACTAAGGTCGCCATGGTCAAAAAAGCATTTAATCCTGTTCCTAAACCAAATTCTAAGACTTTTACTTCCTCTTGTTTAATAAATCGCATTAACCCCTGCTCAATGTAGACGTGTTTAGATTCTTGTATTGCGCCGTGAATCGAGTGGTAAGTTTCTCCCCAATCTTCTACTTCTAAGGAATGTGACCCATCTGAGGTAACAATAATTTTTCTCTTCATTGAATTAAGGAATCAATAATTTTTTAATTCTGGGAATCGGACCTCCGCATTTCTTTTGATGACAACTTAAACAAGCTTCTACAATGGCATTGAACTTTTCTTTGGTTTGGTGGTTGGGATCTGCATAAAAAGCTTCTTCCACCTGAATAAAAGCCCGAGCTTGTGTTTCAAAAAACAGATCTCTATCGGTAGGATCTGTCATAACCGCTGTTAATAAACGTTGATGTAAACTCGGCATACTGTCTGTGATTGACATCCCAGCCAGTATGCGATCGCGAATACGCTTATTATCAACGTGCATTTGCTCCATTAATACGGCCATTTCAGAAAGCTCATACAGCTCAAATGTGCTGCTTTTTTGCTGTGCTGTCGGCGTTTGATCGAGGTGATCGTCCTTGCTCGTTTGTTTTTTTACCTGCTGACAGCTGACGCTTCCACACATGAGCAATAAGAATAGGGTGAATCGAATCATCTTTTAGTTTCTATTTGACAATTGCGATACCGTCTGCTTCAAAAGCATAGGTTACTTTAGGCTCTGTAATAGCAGCTATTTCGTCTTCGCTCTTTCCTGCATCTTTCGCATAGTGCTTTAATTCATCTATTGAAACTACAGACACAAAAGCTTTTCCTTGCATCACAACCTCATGACCTCCTGCGTTCATTGGTGCAAAAAAACCATAGTCTTTAAAACGGACAAAGCTACTTTTATCTTGATCCAACGCTACTTGCATCCAACAACCTTTCTTTTGACAGACTTCCTTAATAGTAGAAGTAAAGGATACGCGTAGTGTATCGCCTTCTTTCAATTGATCAAATGCTTTTCCCATGTCTTCTTTAGTCCATACTTCTTGATTGGCATCCAGCGCTTGTCCAAAAGTTTCATATTCTTTTTCAATTGCGGAAATTACAGGTGCTGTTTCGCTAGTGGCCTCCTGTTTTTTTGCGCAACTAACAGTCAATAAAGCTGCTAATCCTAGTGTTAGTCCAACGTATTTCATGAATTTCTGTTAAAATTTTTAATTGCTCAAAGATAAGTAAAAAACAAAGTGAAATACATAAACTATTGCAGCTGTACTTCCTTTTCAAACACCTAACAATCTGGTGATTCAGGCGAAAAAAACAGAGGTAATTTAGGTTAGACAACCAACATACTTAGAGCAAATCCCTGCTATTAACACAGCAGTATATCACTTATAATCAAGGTAAAACACCTTGTTCTATTTTTATTTTTTAACATCCACTTTATCCTATTAAAATACAAAAAGTTAAAAATACCCTAGGACAGCATATTTCGATTCAGTTACTTCAACTTCTTGATATGTTCTAGTTCTAAAACGTCCCAGCCACAACCATCGCCTAAACCAATCGAATTGCTATAGAACACATAAAGCACTTTTATCGCTAAGCCTTTTATATTCCCGGCAAAAAATAGTAACATTTACTGTTGAGTTTAAAAAAAATCAAGCATAAAAGAATCATTTATTCACTAATCAACAGTTACCCAAGAAAAAAGAGTTTCTCACTAAATCAAAAAAATAAACTAAAAACAAAGAGTTTACACAAACAAATTCAAAGTATTCTATATTTTCTCAAGTTTTTTTTTGATAATACAAAATTTTATTCAGCTACGTAATTATTCTTTAAATTAAATTGATAAATAGTGAGTTTTTTTGCTATTTTTGTAAGGCAGTATTTTAAAAAATACAGTGTATACGTTTTAATTTATACAACAACAACTTTTAAAAAAACACTATAAAATGAGTTTAGAAACAAAATTTGAACTTTCTATTGAAAAAATAGAAAAGTCTAGAGTCGATTCAATTGATTTCGAGAATGTAAAATTTGGATCTATTTTCACGGATCATATGTTGGTTTGTCATTATAAAGATGGTAAATGGGGACAAGTGGAAATCAAACCTTATGGGCCGATGAGTTTTGCTCCTTCAATTAATGTTTTCCACTACGGACAAGCGATTTTTGAAGGGATGAAAGCATACAAAGACGATAATGATGATGTATGGTTATTCCGACCACGCGAAAATTGGGCGCGTTTTAATAAGTCTGCAGAGCGTATGGCTATGCCACACATTGATGAAGAAAGATTTATTGACGGTTTAAAAGCACTATTAGATTTAGATAGAGAATGGGTAAGAAAAGGACAAGGAAACTCGTTGTACTTACGTCCATTTATGGTTGGAACACACGAAGGTGTTGTTGCTGGTCCATCTAGCGAATTTATGTTCTGTATTATCTGTTCTCCTGCACGTACGTATTACTCAGGGAAAGTAAAAGTACAAATTGCAGAACACTACAGCCGCGCAGCAAATGGTGGTGTTGGATACACAAAATGTTCTGGAAACTACGGTGGGCAATTCTACCCTACGCAATTAGCTCAAAAAGAAGGATACCAACAAGTAATCTGGACAGATGATGCTACCCATACAAAATTAGAGGAAGCTGGGACAATGAACGTATTCTTCAGAATTGGAGATACTTTAATCACAGCCCCTACTAGTGAGCGTATCTTAGATGGTGTTACAAGAAAAAGTTTAATCGACATTGCCAAAAGCAAGGGAATCAATGTAGAAGTAAGATCCATCGTTGTACAAGAATTACTGGATGCACATGCTAAAGGTGAACTATTAGAAATCTTTGGTGCTGGAACTGCAGTAACAATCGGACAAATCGAAGGTTTTGCTTACCAACAAAAATACTACGAGTTACCAAATGTAACAGATGAAAATTCTTACGCTATTATGCTGAAAACTAACCTACAAGGTATTCAACAAAAAGCAATTGAAGATACTTTCAACTGGACTGAAAAAATATAAATACCCTTTTGGGATACATTTTATAAAACGGCAGTGATCCTGCCGTTTTTTTATGCTCTAATTTGAAGGTTTTTACTTATTTTTGCTAAAATCTTTATTATGTTTACAACAGGGCAAATTCAATTCGCAGCTTTCTTTATTATCACATTTACGATTATTCTAATCATTATGTACCGTAAAGATCTTAATCTCCACCGCAAATACTACAAAAATAGACTGTGGATCTTACTCGCGTTTTTAGCCTTTATTGGTTCGCTATTCATCCTAAAGAACGTACTTAAATAATATTTAACCCTAGGTGTCTACTGCTAACTATGAAAATCCTCAAGTATTTCCTGCTTCTCGTTACTTTGCTATGCATTTCGCTAGTGGTTTTTGTATTAACACAAAGTGGTAATTTCAAAATCACAAAATCATTTGAACTTGACGCCCCTCAACCCATTGTATACCGATACATACAAGATTTAAACAATTGGAACGATTGGATTGAAACAGAAAATAATACCAACGGAGTATACAGTATCACCCTGCCAAAAATTGGCGTTTACCAAATTCGAAAAGAATACGAAAAACCATACGACAGTATTTCACAAGATATCCTGTACGACAACAAATTGTCCAATATCATTTGGAAATTTCACCCTCAAGGACAAAAGACAAAAGTTGATTTCACTTTCGAAGGTTCCATTGACTTAAAAACGAAAATACTAACTTTCTTCTCTGGATCTCCAGATAAAGTGGTTGGCTCTTCCCTGGATAATAGCATTAACGCTTTGATTGTTTTCTTTATTAAACAGTATAGAGAATATGATCTAACAACTTCAGGTACTGCTAAAAGAAATACTTTTGACTATATCTACCTCGATAGCACAGCAGATTATACCGATATTAAAGCAACAATTGAAGCTCTACATACACAACTTACGGATTTTTGTACTGTCAATAAAATTAAGGTGGAACCAACACCATTGCTTTTGTTTGACAACAACCCTTTGACGGAAAACTTAGCGTTTCAATTTGGTTTTAAACTACAAGATTCTATTTTCTTAAATGAAGTAGAAAGAGTAAAACAAGGAACTTTAGTAGCCAGTGACTATTTTGAGAGCACGGTTGTAGGATACTATTCTCACCTGCCAAAAGCACTGAAAGAGATTCGTACAGTGGTTGATAAATCAGACGTTTTCACCTCTAATCCGGCTCAAAAAATGTTGATTGAATTAAATCAATCTTCCCTAAATAATCGCTTGCCTTCAACATGGAAAACAACAGTTCTCCTTCCTGTAACGCAAAACAAACAACCAATAACCCTTCAAAATCAAGCCTATACCACGGGTTATTCCACCGAAAATGATAGTATAAAACCGCGTAAGCGCACCTATAAACCTCCAGTGGAAACAACAATACCTGTTGTAGCGCCCAAAGAGGAACAAAAAAATACAACTGTAGATACAACTACTGCATCCTAAAAATAAAAAAAGAGAATCTCGAGATTCTCTTTTTTTATTTGCACCTTATTTTTCACGCCCTATAATAGCGTTTTGGCATAAGCTAAATCTTCTGGTGTATCAATACCAACCCCCGCATGCTGGGTAATTGCCATTTTAATGCGTTTCCCATATTCTAAATAACGCAACTGTTCTAACTTTTCAGTAGCTTCTAAAAATTTCATGGGCCAAGTCGTGAATTCTAACAAAGCTTCACGTCTAAATGCGTAAACTCCAATATGTTGATAGTATTGAACTTTGGTGTCTTTGTCTCTTGGATAAGGAATAACCGAACGCGAAAAATACAAGGCAAGCTGTTGCTCATCGACCACTACTTTAACGTTGTTCGGATTTTCTATACGTTCCCAATCGTCAATTGGCGTCATCAAAGACGCTAAATCGATCTGTTTCTCCTGATCTGCTTTAAAAATTTCAATTAATTTCTCAAGGTTATCCTTATTGACAAAAGGCTCATCTCCTTGTACGTTAATAACAATATCTGCCTCAATTCCTTCAACTGCTTCTGCTATTCGATCACTGCCGCTTTCATGCTCCTTTATACTGCGCACAACACGACCGCCATAATGCTGAATTTCATCGAAAATCAAAGGCGAATCGGTAACGACAAATACCTCGTCAAATAGTCCTGTTTCAACCGTAGCTTCGTACGTTCGTCGAATAATTGTTTTACCGCCTAACTCCTGCATTAATTTTGCAGGGAAACGCGTAGAGGCATAACGTGCCGGAATAACAGCAATTACTTTCATACTAGTTCTATTATTTTCAATCAAAGATAAGGGATTTCGCGAATCTCTTCCAAGAATATCACCTTGTTTTATCCCAAGTTTTACTCCAAATACGCGTCCACATCCTCTTCAAAATACTCCTCTTGAAAACCAATTAAATACAATTTACTCTTGGCGCGCGTAATTGCTGTATACAACCAACGCACATAGTCTTGATTTATTCCCTCTGGTAAATACGGCTGTTCAATAAAAACCGTTTCCCACTGTCCACCTTGCGACTTATGGCAGGTAACGGCATAGGAAAATTTCACTTGTAGCGCATTAAAGTATTCGTTTTCTTTTACCTTCTGATTCTTTTTATACTTGGAAATTTCATCCTCATAATCCAGAAGTACCTCTTGATACAAGCGATTGCTCTCTTCATAAGTCAACGCTGGCGATTCACTGCTTAACGTATCTAAAAGAATAACTGTATCAAACGGAGTCATCTCATCATAATCAATCATGCGAATGCGCACGGATGCGAATCGAAAACCGTATAGTTCAACTGTTTTATAAATTTGTAGAATTTCGATAATATCTCCATTGGCTAAAAAGTCCGTTACCGTTGAATCTTTTAACCAGTAGTAATTGTTTTTAACAACCATCAATAAATCTCCAGCTGCTACTTCGCTCTCTCGATCTAAAATACGCATTCTGATTTGTTGATTATACGCATTGGCGCGTTTATTTGAACGAACAATAAACATCGTTTCCTCTGGTCCTGCATTGGAATAAGAAGATAGAATAGCATCTTGAATGTCATAGCTATCAGTTAGACGAATAATATCCTTAAACCCGTATAAATTGAACTGAAACGTATCCATAAAATGAGAGTCCAACAACATACGCAGTTCCGTTGCATTATATAGAATACCCGAATCCTCCTCTTGACGCATCACCTCATCCAATTCGATGTGATGAATCGGCATATTGTAATGAAAGCTCAATTGATCAGTATCCAAAGCGGGGCTAACCGTCATATTGATCGGAGGAAGCTGTGCTACATCTCCAATTAAAATCAACTTACAGTTTTGTCCCGTATAAACATAGTAAATCAAATCATCCAATAAGGATCCATGGGGATACATACTGCTGTCTCCTGCTGAACCATCGCCAATCATCGAGGCTTCATCCACAATAAAAATCGTGTTTTTATGCTTGTTTTGTCGCATCGTATATTGCATTCCCCCTCCATTTTTTAACGGCTTCGGATAATATATATACTTGTGAATCGTAAAGGCTGGACGCTGTGCATAACTGCTAATCACCTTAGCTGCTCGCCCTGTAGGTGCAAGCATAACTGCATATTTTTGGATCGAACGCAATTGATTTACTACAACCGACAACAAGGTCGTTTTTCCCGTACCCGCATATCCTTTCAAAACAAATAACTCATCCTGCTGATCCTTCGTAATAAACTCCGCTATTTTCTGTAAGAAAATATCTTGTTTTAACGTGAGTTCATACGGAAATTGATGTCGTAATACTTTATAAAATTCAGTTCCTCTCATGCTAGTTTTCTCCAAAATACACCTAAAACACCAAAGATACTAAGCTTTTTAGCCCAAGACTAATATACTCCCTTAAAATTGTTTAAATTTGTCTCTTGTATTCGCAGTCAGAAATTTATAGCGCAACAAACAATGAAGCAAAGCTTAAACAAACTTATCATTCAGGTTTCCCTACAGAAATTTACGTTCATCGTACAAGAGGTTGAATCCAAACAGATTCACCATTTCGTTTCTGAAGCCTTAAACCAAAATAGAACAATTGAAGATCAGTTGCAGGCGCTCTTTGCTAAACACGAAATTCTATCAGATGCTTTTGAGGATATCGTTGTATTACACGACAATAATCTCAATACGTTTGTTCCAACAGCTATATTCGATGAAAACGCATTGGGATCCTACTTACAGTACAATACCAAAGTTTTTTCTTCCGATTTCTTTGCCTTTGATGAGTTAGCCAATCAAACCATCAACAACGTCTACATCCCTTATGTACAAATCAATAACGTTCTCTTTGACAAACTAGGCTCTTTTACCTATCAAAACATCAATACTGCTTTGGTAGATCACGTATTAGAACGAGCAGCAAATAACACGAATATTGAAGTATATGCCTATGTGCAAAAGGATCATTTCGAATTGGTTGTTACCCAAGGTGCACAACTAATACTGTTTAACTCCTTTTTATACACAACCCCTCAAGATTTTATCTATTATCTGCTCTTCGTATACGAACAACTCAAACTCGATCCAGAAACCATTCGATTAAATTTGATGAGTCGCATTGAAAAAGAAGATGCTTTATTTGAACAAGTCTATACGTACATTCGTCACCTAGACCTTATAGAGGAAAATACTAGGATTGCTCCTTCTCTCCTCCTACATTATCAAGTACCTAAACAACATTATATTTTATTCCATCTATGAGAATTATTTCAGGAAAATTAAAGGGAAGAAAACTAAGTCCACCTAAAAACCTACCGGTTCGCCCAACTACTGACATGAGTAAAGAAGCTTTGTTTAATATTCTAAACAATCACTTCAATTTCTCTGAACTACAAGTGTTAGATTTATTCGCGGGAACAGGAAGTATTAGTTACGAGTTTGCTTCAAGAGGCGTGGAAAATATTGTCAGCATTGACGCTGATTATGGTTGTGTTAACTTTATCAAGAAAACAGCGAAAGACTTTGAGCTAAACATCGTACCTTATAAATCAGACGTGTTTAAATTCCTTGAAAAACACCAGGGAACCTATGATATTATTTTTGCTGACCCTCCGTATGACTTTACGCAAGAACAGTTTGAAAAAATAGTAACCGATATCTTGACCAACAACATCCTAGACGAAGAAGGAATGCTTGTTGTTGAACATTCAAAATTCACTAAATTAGAGCATTTGCCTCATTTTTCTTTTGAGAAAAACTACGGCGGATCTGTCTTCACCTTTTTTGAATACGCATCAGAAGAAGAGGACGAAGATACAGACGAAGAATAGTAAAAAACGTACACTTCGCTTCTTCCTAACGCATTGTTTTTTAAAACTACCTTATTTCAGGGCTAAAAAATAGAGTAAAAAATACATTGATTTGATTTAAAACCGAATAAACCAAGTGATTTGTATTTTATATGTATATGATTAAGTAATTTATACATCAAAATCTAACGTTTACATAAAAAAAGATTGACTTAGGATATAAGTCAATCTTTTTTATTCTAATACATTGATTTAAAAATAAATGCAGATCTATAAGCCGGATTCTGTATGCACCGAAATGCATCCTTATCATTTATCCAGGCCATCAATTACTCAATGGCTCTATCTGCCTACCCCTAAAGCATCGGGCGAGCAGCCCTCAAACGCTAAATATACATGGCATTTCACCGTATAGAGTTTACCTGATTTCACTACAGCATTACCTGTACATCCTTTCTGTTGCACTTGTCCTCACGGATTGCTCCGCGGATGGGTGTTACCCACTATACCGCTCTATGGTGTCCAGACTTTCCTCTCGTTTATTGCTAAACCAGCGATAAGGCGATCTGCATAAGATTGCAAAAGTACAGCTTTCCGCGAAAAGGCGAACAAACTATTTACTTTATTTTATATCTATTATGGAATCCATTTCTTAGGGAAATTCGGCTTGCGTTTTTCTAAGAATGCATTGCGCCCTTCAATTGCTTCTTCTGTCATATAAGCTAAACGGGTTGCTTCTCCAGCAAATACTTGCTGGCCTACCATACCATCATCTGTCAAGTTCATCGCAAATTTCAACATCTTAATTGACGTTGGAGATTTCGCTAGTACTTCTTGTGCCCATTCATAAGCTGTATCTTCTAACTCAGCATGTGGAATCACCGCATTAACCATCCCCATTTCAAAAGCTTCTTGTGCAGAATAGTTTCTTCCTAAAAAGAAAATCTCTCTCGCTTTTTTCTGTCCAACCATTTTAGCTAAATACGCAGATCCATAGCCCCCATCAAAACTCGTAACATCCGCATCTGTTTGCTTGAAAATAGCGTGCTCTTTACTCGCTAAAGTCATGTCACAAACCACGTGTAAACTGTGTCCTCCTCCAACTGCCCATCCCGGAACTACCGCAATGACAACCTTAGGCATAAAGCGAATTAATCGCTGCACCTCTAAAATATTCAATCGGTGCATTCCATCTTCACCTACATAGCCTTGATGCCCTCTAGCCTTCTGGTCTCCACCACTACAAAAAGAGTACACCCCATCCTTAGGTGACGGACCTTCTGCCGATAATAATACTACGCCAATAGAAGTGTCTTCTTGTGCATCGTAAAATGCACGATATAACTCACTTGTTGTTTTGGGTCTAAAAGCATTTCGAACTTCCGGACGATTAAACGCTATTCGAGCCACTCCATTACACTTTTTATAGGTAATATCTTCAAACTCGATCGCCGTTTTCCATTCTATCTTACTCATATCTTTTCTTATTTGTGAGTAAAATTACTGCTTTTTTATCTCTTTTCTAAACAAAGACCTAGAGAATCCCTGCTGATCGATCTCTTCTCCTCTGCTCTACTTGCCAAACCCCGTCCGCTATACCCTCTGCTCATGAGATAGGAAATGTAAATTAATCCCCCCTTCTTACATCTCCGAAAAAAGCACGTTTTGTATACTTCTCAAATTTATTAAGTAGTATATGAAAGTTTCGTGAGAAATTCCTTTGATATTCAATAACTTTTACTAATTTGGTTTTTTCTTTAAAAAATCCCTACAAGACAGTAAGACTAATGAATACCAAACTCACACTCGCTTTAGTTAGCTTATTAGCTTTAGCTTCTTGCAAACAACAGCAAGAAACTACTATGGATTTAGCCTTGAATATGCCTATCATCAAAGAACACAATGTGTTTATTGACAAACCATATGAGTCGTCATTTCAAGAGCTAAAACCAGAATATATCCTTGAAAAAGGCCAGCAAATTGAAGATTTTTACAATCAATATATTAAAAAAAGCGGCTATACAGGTAGCTTCTTAGTGGCTCAAAATGGAAAAGTTTTATACGAACACTATTCAGGCTATGCCAATAAAAAACAAAATGAATCCATTACAGAAAATACACCTATTCACGTTGCTTCTGTTGGAAAAGTAATAACAGCCGTAACGGTTTTGCGACTGGTACAAGAAAACCTCATTTACTTGGATCAATCCGTTTCGGAAATTATCGACGGTTTTCCCTATGATGAAATTACAGTTCGAATGCTGCTAAACCACCGTAGTGGTTTGAAATACTACGGATACTATCCCAACAAATGGAACAGCCAAAATGTAATTACTAACGATCAAGTAATTGAGGTAATTAAAAGCAAATCCGTAGCGTTGGATTTCAAGCCCAATACGCGTTTTACTTATAGTAATACCAATTACGTAGTCTTGGCTTCTATTGTTGAACAAGTAACTGGTAAAAAATTTAAACAAGCTGTACGCGATTTAATCTTCGATCCGCTAGAGATGAATCACAGTTTTGTGTTTGACGATATTACACATAAAAATCAAGTAACTCAATCGTATAACTCCAATTATCGCGAGATGCATTGGGACTATATGGATGGTACTTATGGGGACAAAAATATTTATACCACACCTAGAGATATGCTGAAATTAGATACTGCCATGTATTCAGATGATTTCTTAAGTGCAGATCTTAAAGGACAAATGACAGAGGGTTACAGTTTTGAAAGTAAAGGGACACGCAATTATGGACTGGGCATGCGCTTGATCAAAATGAAGAACGATAAAAACTACACCTACCACAACGGTTGGTGGAGAGGAAATACATCCTCCTACATTCGCTTAGCCGATTCAAATGCCTGTATTATTCTCTTTTCAAACAAGTACTCCAAATTAACGTATAAAACAATCGACTTATCGCATTATCTAGGAGATTATCCCGTTGGAAATGTAGAGTTATAAGAGAGGGGGAAATGGCGCTTTGCTTTTGTTCTTTGTTCATTGCTCATTGCTCATTGCGCTTTGTAAGGGAACTCATCTCATCACTCGTCAAGGGAATTTCTAATAAAAAAAGGTTCGATTGTTTAAAAACAATCGAACCTTTTTTTACACTTAGTATTCGATAATTCCTCCATTCTCTCCCATCCATTTCCTTTAATCATTCAAAATGCGTTTGATGTCCTTATTGTCACCGTAAATCACCATAATATCTCCTTGATGCAAAATAGTATCATAGGAAGCAATCCCTTGTACTTCGTGAAATTTTCGCTGAGCACCAAAGAAGTTGCGTTCTTCACGCACTTTTAAGGTCGTTAACACTACTAAATTATAATTGGTTCTGAATCCGATCTCTCCCAAAGTTTTGTTGGCGAAACGCTCAGAAATGGTAATTTCTACAATACTATAACGCCCGTTGATCTCGTAGGAGTCTACCACACCTTTGATGCATAATTTCTTTGCCCAACGTTCGGCCGTTTCTTCTTCAGGATGTACAATCTCATCTACACCAATCGCCTGTAGGACATTTTCGTGTAAAGGTGTAATGGCACGACTAATTAATCGCTTGACATTGAGATTTTTTAATACTGCCGTTGTCATAATATTAGCCCCTTGATCTTCTCCAATCGCTACGATAACAATATCCGTATTTCCCAACGGAAGACCAGCAACCAAATACTGATCGGTTGAATCCAAACAAATAGTATGTGAAACCTTGTCTTTATTGGCATCAACACGAGCCATATTTTTATCCACTCCGATTACTTCATTGCCTTGCTCCGTCAACTTTTGCGCTAAAGAAGCGCCAAAATTCCCCAAACCTATAATTATATATTTCATCTTAGTCCTCTTACTTAGTTAATCAATATTTCCTCTGTTGGATACCTGTAGTTTGTCATGGTTTCCTTTTTGCTAATTGCCATTAAAAGCGTTAGAATGCTCACGCGTCCAACAAACATAAGCATAATGAGCGTTACCTTACTTGAATCTGTTAAATCAGTAGTGATACCCGTACTCAAACCCGCTGTACTATAGGCTGAAAAAGCCTCATAAGACAACCGAATAATATCGATCTTAGGTTCAAAAAAAGTAAGGGCAAAAAGAGCAATTCCTATAATAAACAACGATAGAAAAATAATGGCGAACGCACGTCTTACTGCTGATTCGTCTACTTCTCTACGGTTGACTTCAATTCTTGTTTTTCCTTTCATCAGCGTCCATACATTCAATAGGGCAATGGCAAAAGTTGTTGTCTTAATCCCCCCTCCTGTCGAAATTGGAGAAGCTCCAATCCACATCAACAGTATCACAATCAAAAAGGTAGGAAGCGTAAATAAATTATTGTCTACCGATGCAAATCCAGCAGTACGCGGAGAAGTAGCCGTAAAAAAAGCCACAACCACTTTTCCTATGCCGTGGTGCTCTGACAGCGTATTGTTATATTCTAAACAATATATCATAACAGTCCCTCCCACAATCAAACTCGCCGTGGTGATCAAAATAATCTTAGTACTCAAATTAATTACCCGTGGAATGTATATACTCGCTTCTTTTATACTAAAAGGCAACAGTCGATTGACGATCAAGTGCTTGATGTATTTATAGACGTTATAGACAATCGGAAAGCCCAATCCCCCCATGATAAACAACCCTGCAATAATCAATTGCAACGGGTAATTGAAGCGATATTCAAGCGTGTATAAATTCTCGGGTAGTGTTGAAAAGCCCGCATTACAAAAAGCAGATACGCCGTGAAAGACAGCGAAAAAAATGCGGTCAAACAGCGAGTCAAAAACTTGATTTCGAATACTGATAAAAATGGCAATCATCCCAATTATTTGAATAATGCCAGAAATAATAATGATGCGTTTTAACGTGGCAAAAACATCGCCTAATTTATCTATAGAGGAAACATCCTTGAGGACCAATTGATTGCCATAGGAAGCCTTTCCTCTAAAGAAATAGCTAAAATAACTCGCAATGGTCATGATTCCCAATCCTCCACATTCCATCAAAAAGATCATTACGGTTTTGCCAAATATAGTAAACTGACTACCGATATCCACCGTAGATAATCCCGTCACACAGACAGCACTAGTAGCAGTAAACAAAGCGTCAATATAACGTAGACTACCAGGGGTAACTGTTGCTTTTGGAAAAGACAACATAAAGGCCCCTATGAAAATAATCAATAAAAAACTGACAATAAACAGCTGAGGTGGCGTGAGTTTAGTTTTCTTCAAGTTGAGCTGTAACATGGAAAACTCGCGAACAACCATCAAGAATACAGCAAAAAAGATCACAGCATTACTATCGAAAAAACGAAGCGTATGCTCAGGTTGCCAACGCACGACAACCAGCGTCAAAAAAAGTAAAACGCTAAACGCATCGAAAATCTTTACTCCTAAGCTGGGCTGTTTTTTCTGTCGAAATGCACTAAAATACCGATAAAAGATAATCACCATCCCTATAGTCAAACACACATTGTACAAATGGTGTAGATGACTGTGATAGTCGTTGAGCGTATTGAAGCCCAAATCAAAAATCAGAACTAGAAGTGAAATAAAACTAAGCACAAAAGGCAAACGCACCAAAAAGTACTTCACCTTATTTACAACGATTGTTTTGAAATAAAATAACGGCATAACTACAGGACAAGTTCGTCAAAAAGTTGTTCAAACGTTTGATTTATATCCGCTGTTAAGCCACAATGTGTAGCCGAAACTTGAATACAAGAGCTCTTTGTCGCAGCTAACCAGCGAAAGCGCTCTGCAGCATCAAAACTGTTAATAGGGCTTGTTTTAGCTTCTGCTTCTGCTATGGAAATAAACGCCTTCACATGTGTTTCTAAGCTATCGTAATCCACTTCCGTACGAAAGCACGATAGTTTTCCGCGATCCAAATAATACTGTCCCTGAACCATTCGCTTCTGTTTACAAAAAAGCAAAAGTCCAATATTGATAAACTCACCGCGTTCAACGCGAGGAACAAATCGAATCACTGCATACTCATAAACTAACATCGCGTAATTTTTTTGCTTCATTAACAAATACACTCGCCTGCTCTCTTCTCAATTGCAAAAACTGAAAATAAATCGCTCTAATTTCTTCAGGTTCCAAGGTGGATTCTTCCCACATTAACCAATCTACGGGAATCTGGTTCACAATATCTTGCAATACCTCATCCGTCAATACCTGGGTAAACACTTGATTAACCTGATCTAATTTAGAGGCTTTTGCCAATAATACATGATCCTTAATCAACGTAAAAGGCGTGACTGCACTTTTTTCCCAATTGGTAAATGAATGGTGAAAATAAAAAGAGGCCCCGTGATCAATCAACCACAACTCCTTATGCCAAACTAACATATTGGTATTGCGAAAAGTGCGATCTACATTAGTAATAAATGCATCTAACCAAACCACTTTCGAAGCCAACATTTCATCTACTTCGAAGGCCTGTGGGTCAAATGTCAATGCACCGGAAAGAAAGTGTAAGCCCAAATTTAAGCCTTGACTAAACTTGAGTAAGTCTTGAATTTCTTCATCCCCCTCTGTTCTCCCAAAAGCTTCATCTAAAGTCGCGAATACCAATTCAGGAACAGGTAATTCCAGCGTTTTCGCTAGTAATCCCCCTAGTAATTCCGCAATTAAAGCTTTTACTCCATGTCCTGCTCCTCGAAACTTAATAACGTATTTAAAACCATCATCCGCATCGGCCAAAGCAGGTAATGATCCCCCTTCGCGCAAAGGAGTTACATAGCGTGTAACCACCACACTTCTCAAATCAAGTGATTTATTCATGTTTGTGTATTCAATTTAGTTCAAAAGATTGGGTCTATTAAAAGTAAGCTTTCTCTTTGTTTCTAGCAACCCCATCCGCTTAAAAGTAAAAAAGGGATAAATCCCTTCTTTACACCTCTATTTTATATTTTAAAAAAGTACAATCCTTATAGGATTACTTCATCGTTATCTTCGCATTTGTCAATATCTTGCGCAGCGCATTTTGTTGTTCTTTTGTTTTTAAGTTGAAGATTTCTCTCACTTTGCCACTGTTTAAACGCACCTCTGCTTTGGTTGCCAATCCTCTTGGCATTTTGACCACCTTGATGTTCACTCTGTCTATTTGTTCTATCGCTGTTTTCTTGATGAAGTTCTTGTACACTAAAAACAAAAAAACAGCAGCGATAATGCAAAAAACATAATCCATCTCTTTCGGAGCGTTCCAATCCGCCATAAACAAGCGAATCAAAGACATTCCCAAAATAACAGATGACATCAATCGAGAAGAAGTTAATCTCCCTTTGTAATTATCCTGAATCAACAGTTGTTTTGTTTCATTGTTAAATGATACCATAGCGATCGTTTTTTGATTTTTTTCAATCCTGCAAAGTTACGTATTTAAGTCTGAAATAGTGCTTTTTTTAACCTTTTGACAAAAGATTCTTTACCCTAATTTCATCACTATTCGCCTCATGTCCATCTAGATTTCTTTGGCAAAAAAAGTAGTAAATACATCTTCTTGTGCCACTTCATTGGAGTTCAACAATTGTTTCAACAAGGGAGCATGTCCTTGATATAATTCGGCATGCTCAAAAATGATCTGCCTATTTTTCATGATGTAACCATCGTAAAAGCACATTTGCCAATGCCCTATTTTATTGAGAACACCTATTTTTAAATAGGGATGTTTATGACTAAATGCAGCGATCTTGTCCTCCAAAAAAAGTACAGAAACATCAAAATTCGTCCAGCAAATCTCCTCCATATCAATAGAAACAAGAAGTAATGTATCCTTTTGATGGGCTACAAATTTTATCGTACCAAAGGGAAATAAAGTGCGCAACTCCGAGGTGAATGCTTGCTGATTTTCAGCGTGTAACACCAGTATGATATAAAGACTTTCCATAGACTAACTTCTTTTTATTTAAAGTTAATCCCTATTTTTTTTGCATCCTTGCTTTTTATTTTACTAAAAGATAGCGAAAATGTTATTAATTTATTACCCCCTACCTCGGATGACCTTGATCAACCGTCAACGCTAAAACTACTACAACGATGAAGTAATGGTGAATCATCCAATTCCTATACAAGTTGTGTATCCTTATTTCAGTACGGGATAAAAAGTCTAGTGCTATACAAGACAAAAGAGGGTGACCTTTTGGGACACCCTCTCTTTGATATTTCAGCATGTGCTTTATGCCATGTGTTTATCGAACTAATTTTTTGTATTTCAAACGCGTTGGTGCAACATCACCTAAGCGTTTTTTGCGATTTTCTTCATACTCAGAGAAAGACCCTTCGAAGAAGTACACTTGAGAATCTCCTTCAAACGCAAGGATATGCGTACAAATACGATCTAAGAACCAACGGTCGTGGGAAATTACTACAGCACATCCTGCAAAGTTATCCAACCCTTCTTCTAAGGCACGTAGCGTGTTTACGTCTAAGTCGTTCGTAGGCTCATCCAGTAGTAAAACGTTCCCCTCTTCTTTTAAAGTCATGGCTAAGTGTAAGCGGTTGCGCTCTCCACCTGATAGTGTAGCAACCTTTTTGTTTTGATCTGATCCACCAAAATTGAAGCGACTTAAATACGCTCTAGAATTCACTTGACGTCCTCCCATCATAATCAATTCTTGACCATCACAGAAGTTTTCCCAAATAGATTTCTCCGGATCAATATTGGAATGCGACTGATCGACATAGGCAATTTTTACCGTATCTCCAATAGTAAATGTTCCTGCATCTGGCGTTTGTTCTCCCATGATCATGCGGAAAATTGTCGATTTACCCGCACCATTTGGCCCGATAATCCCCACAATCCCCGCTTGAGGTAAGGTAAAGTTTAAGTTGTCGTATAACAACTTATCTCCAAAGGCTTTCGCCACCCCTTTAGCTTCGATTACATTCGTTCCTAAACGAGGTCCATTTGGAATGTATATCTCTAACTTTTCCTCTAGTTGTTTTTGATCTTCATTCAACAACTTATCGTAGTTCTGTAACCTTGCTTTTTGTTTGGTTTGTCTTCCTTTTGCTCCTTGGCGAACCCAATCCAACTCGCGCTCCAAGGTCTTACGACGTTTAGAGGCTGTTTTCTCCTCTTGTTCTAAGCGTTTTGCTTTTTGATCCAACCAAGAAGAATAGTTTCCTTTCCACGGAATTCCCTCTCCTCTATCTAATTCTAAGATCCACCCTGCTACGTTATCCAAGAAGTAACGGTCGTGGGTTACTGCAATTACCGTTCCCGCATATTGTTGTAAGTGCTGCTCCAACCAATGCACAGACTCTGCATCTAAGTGGTTGGTCGGCTCGTCCAATAGTAATACGTCTGGATTTTGCAACAATAAACGACACAACGCCACACGACGACGCTCTCCTCCTGATAACACTTTAATTGGCGTATCAGGATCTGGTGTGCGCAACGCATCCATTGCAATTTCTAGTTTTGTATCCAACTCCCATCCGCCTACCGCATCAATCTTATCTTGTAATTCAGCCTGTCTGTCCATGAGCTTTTGCATCTTATCCGCATCCTCATACACCTCTGGCAAACCGAACATATCGTTAATCTGATTAAATTCATCGAGAATAGCCACAACTTCAGCTGCACCTTCTCTTACAATTTCGATTACCGTTTTCTCTTCATCTAACTCTGGCTCTTGCTCTAAATACCCCACAGTATACCCTGGTGCAAATACAACATCTCCTTGGTAGTTCTTATCCACTCCAGCAATAATCTTCAATAGCGAAGATTTACCTGAACCGTTAAGACCCAAAATACCAATTTTAGCCCCATAAAAGAAGCTCAAATAAATGTCTTTTAAAACTGTTTTGTTTGTTGATGAGTACGTTTTACTCACCTTCGACATGGAAAAAATTACCTTTTTATCGTCTGACATAAAGTAAAAAATTGATTGAATAATGATGTGATGCCACCGTTGTTACTCACCCTGAGTAACCCTAGAACCATCGAATACCCCAAAAATACACATTATTACGGAGATAAGAAATATTTTTCATCCTCCCCCTATCTCCTTATTTGCTTTTCCCTGCTATTATCTAAAAGGCTCACGTAGCTCCCTTCTTCTTATTCTTAATTTCCTCTTCCCTTGCATTCTCATTTAGCGATTTATTCTCCTTATAAAAGAAAACAAAAGTTATAATTCTCTTCCTGTTCTAAACAATACACAACACAAAAGATTAATTATCAATAAAATACAACCTTATTATATTTTTATTAATATTTAATCTAAATAAAAATAGATTGCTATATATTTGCGATATCATTAAATAATCAATTATGTTTACGAAAAAAATTATCCATTTTGCAGTAATTTTACTGCTAAGCACTTTTGTTTTTAGCTGTAGTAGTGATGACTCCTCCACTAAAGAAGAACTTACTCTAATACTAAAAGCCGATGCAGATCGCGTATTACTTGGCGAAGAAGTATCTTTTGAAATTACTGACAACAAGGGAAAACCAGTTAGCAACGCCACCCTCTTAGTCGACGATCAGAAAATTGTTGGCAATACGTTTAAAGCAGCGGCAGTTGGCAGCTATAAGGTTGTAGCTACGAAGGCAAATTACCTCAACAGTCAAGCCTTAACCATAACGGTGGCAACAGAAACCCTAACCATTAAAGCAAATAAAGAAAAGGCAAAAGTCAACGAAAAAATTACTTTTTCTGCAACAAATAGCGAGCAAAAAGACCTTACAGCCCGTGCAATTTTTTACGTAAACAATACACCTATAGAAGGAAATATCTATACTGTTCAAGCTTCAGACGAAGAATACCTCACCTTTTACGCAGTTAAAGATAACGTTAAATCAAACCAAATTTCTGTTCAAATCGAAAAAGAGGAAGAACAAGTTCAGCCGAAACTCGATCAAATCATCCGCGGAAAATGGAAGTTAACCAATGCTACTTCACACGATATTGTTTACAACTTCTACGAGGGTAATACCTTCGACTTTGTTTATTTTGGAATGTTAATGCAAGGGGATTACCGCATAGTAGGGGATAAAATTCACCTAGACGTTATTTCATCTGGTCTCAAAATGACTGATTATTCTATTATCACAATTAAAGAATACCTATCTTTAAATGAATTGGATGTTGTCTTAACTGTATCAGGTATTCACGAACAAGGGCAACACGGGCGTTTAATTCGCCAAAAAGAAGATGTCTCTTTAAATCTCCAACAGCTCATCGGAACGTGGCAAGCAGAACAAAATGGACTACCAATCTTCACCATTACTTTTAACGAAAATGGCACTTGTGCAATTACAAAGGCAGAGAACACCGCGAATATTCCTAATATCGAATCTATTCAATACTTAACTAAATACGAGAAGTACTCAAATAACACCTTGATATTAGAAAATAGAAACGGAGCATATACTTATTACTTAACCATTGAAGAATTCACATCTTCTACAGCGTTAGGTGCAACTTTATTTGAATATGTAATGTACCCTCAAAAATCGAATGCACTAATTTTAAACAAAATATAAGTGATTCTACTATATTTTAAGAAAGAAGCTACATCCGTTAGCTTCTTTTTTTTGATATATGTGGTTGTACTCGCATACTGTCTCCCGACACTAAGGTCTTCAAAATAACATCGCGTTATCGCTAACTAGCATACTCCAAGACAAGAGACAAACAGATATTCGTTGAAAAAGACAAAATAGTTGATAAGAACAAAAGTCAGATCACCCCTATTGCAATCCAAGACAGTCCACTGCTGCACAAAGCATCTAGGCTATTGTTCCATACAGCTCCCATAGAAGGTTCAAAAGCACAATAACACTTAAAAAGAGTTAAATCAGCACCTATTCAGCAAACGAAAACCTTAGATATGTTAAAGTTTTTAAAAATATCAATCAATTAATCAAAAACACCCAAAATAATCAAATATTTTTTACTATATTTAAAGTAAGAAAAAACACATGAATTGTATGGAAATATTTTTGAAAACGATCCGTTTTAAAGACCTACAAGAGCAGGATGTGGAAACAAACCAATCTGTAGGCGAAAATTTAAATTACCCACTGAGCGAAGCTGAAATACCAGCTGGACTGTACGTAGAGCTAGAGGAGGAAGAAAAAAATTATTATGATGAGTACGAAGAACACTTGGGAATTTAAGTATGTAGGATCTTGTAACTGATTATCCGTTTTTTGAATAAAAACAATAATCAATTACAAGATTTTTTTTTTACCTTATTTTGTCTTACGTTAAGAATATTGGATCTGAGTATAGATTAAAACAACGTATAACCCTTACATTTTTTTATCTAAACCCAGACCTTAATCGGAGTAAGGATCAGTTAGACGCGCCCTTTTAGCGCGTTAAATACCCAGGCAATAGCCAAGAAGCCCACTCCTACAGCGGCAAATCCCCAACCAGCAATCTCGTAGTATTTTAACGTTCCCAAGGCAATGAGTACGATTCCCATCAGAATCATAATCAAGGTTGCATATCCCAATATTTTATTTTTATTCAAATTATTTGCCATTTCTTTTTAATTAAAGATTTTCATCAACATTTCCTTTAACAAGTCTCCCTGTGGTAGTTGAGTCGCTCCGACTCCTTTTCCTTTTAAATCCACCTCTTTCAAATGCGCAATAATTTGACTCACGCGTTTCATAGGATAGGTTTTAAACCCCAATTCATAATCTTTTATTGCATATTGAACAACTTTTAAGCTCTTCATCACATTTTGCGGCGATTTGTCTTGCAACCCGTGATACAACAGCAATTTAGAAAAATACGCATACACAATACCTATGGTTACCACAAAAGGGTTGTTTTTAGGGTTTTGTGCAAAGTGGTTTGCAATTTTATACGCTTGTAACTGATTGCGATCGACAATCGCTTTCATTAACTCGAAGTTATTGTAATCTTTGCTTATACCAATATTCTTTTCAATAATCTCAGCTGTAATAGGCTGACCTTTGGGTACAATAAGAGTCAATTTATCTAATTCCTTCACTATTTTAGAGAGGTCATTTCCCAAAAACTCAATTAACATGGCTGCCGATTTAGGATCAATACCATACCCTCTCTTGCTCACCGTTTGTTGCAACCACCCTTCTAATTTATAATCTTTTAGTCGGTTGCTCTCAAAGAGAACCGCGTGTTTTTGGAGGCTCTTATACAACTTTTTACGTTTGTCTATCGTCTTGTATTTATAACAAAACACCAGTACGGTAGATGGCTGTGGTTGGTTGACATAATCGTCTAGTTGCTCGATAGTCTTGGCCAAATCCTGAGCTTCTTTGACAATAATCACTTGTTTTTCAGCCATCAATGGAAAGCGCTTAGCATTGGAAACAATATCTTGAATGCTCACATCTCTACCGTATAATATCATCTGATTGAACCCCTTTTCCTCTTCAGTCAATACATTACTTTCTATATAATCCGCAACATTATCAATATAATAAGGCTCATCTCCCATCAAAAAATAAACAGGAGCTATGGTCTTATTCTTAATATTTCTTACGATTTCTTTGAGTTGTTCCAAAATATAATTTACTTAAAATTGTAGTATCCGCTTAAACAAATATCTTTGTATTATGCAAAGATTAAACTTTCCATCTTTTGATTTCCGATTCAAAAATAGTGAAAATAAGATATCTATTTTTGATGTGATCCGTAAAAAATTTATTCTTCTAACTCCTGAAGAATGGGTTCGACAACATGTTGTCCACGATTTGATGGTGGTTAAAGGATATCCTATCTCACTAATTAGCGTTGAAAAAATCGTAAAAATCAATGGCATGAACAAGCGATATGACGTTGTTGTGTTTAGACCCAATGGCGAAATTGAAGTTCTGGTGGAGTGCAAAGCTCCTTCCGTTGCTATTACACAACAAACCTTTGATCAAATTGCGCGCTATAATTTTCAGCTGCGCGCTACACATCTTTACGTGACTAACGGCTTGCAACACTATTTTTGTCAGATGGATTATGAGAAAGAAAGTTATTTCTTTTTGCGTGCACTACCCAACTACTCTTCTTTAAAAACCGAATAACCCCATGGGAAAACAATTTGCTTTAGTTGTCTTAAACTGGAATGGAAAGAAATTATTGGAGACTTTTTTACCAACGTTGGTAGCTTATTCTCCGCAAGCTAATGTATACGTTGTGGACAACAACTCTACAGATGGGAGTCAGGAGCTGATACAACGCGATTATCCCAGTGTACGACTCATACAAAATAAAGGAAACTACGGCTATGCCAAAGGGTATAATGAAGGGGTAGCAGCATTGACAGAGCCGATTCTAATTTTAATCAATTCTGACATTGAAGTAACGGAAAATTGGTTGGTTCCCATTGCCGAATTATACGAAGAGGATCCCGAATTAGCCATAGTACAACCCAAGATACTCGATTACAAGAACAAAGCTTATTTTGAATATGCGGGGGCTGGTGGCGGTTATATTGATCGCTACGGTTTTCCTTATTGCAGAGGACGCATCTTTTCTACCATTGAAAAAGACGAAGGACAATACGATGATATTGCCTCAATTTTTTGGGCAAGTGGCGCTTGTTTTTTTATTAAAAACGACGTTTTTAAAATACTAAATGGTTTTGATGAAGACTTTTTCGCTCACCAAGAAGAAATAGACCTGTGTTGGCGTGCCCAAAATAGAGGCTACCGCATCAAATATTGCGGTTTTTCAACCGTCTATCACGTGGGAGGGGCTACCTTAAACTACGCCAATCCCCAGAAGACTTATCTAAACTTCAGAAACTCGTTGATGATGCTTTACAAAAACCTCCCTGCTCATCATAAGTTTAGCACCATTTTTATTCGTTTATGCCTAGATGGCCTTGCGGGTATTTACCACTTATTCTTGTTGCAACCAAAGCACTGTTGGGCAATTATTCGTTCCCATTTTGCCTTCTACAAACGCCTCTCAAAAATGAAAAACAAAATTGAATTTACAAACATTAACAATTATTTCACTGAAAAATCCATAATTTTTACGTACTTTGTCTGTAGAAAAAAGAATTTCATTACAATTCACAATAAACAATAAATAATTTATACTCAAGTATACTAGAATTTCAATGCTTTTGGTATATTTGACTCAAAATTCAATCATTTTTTTATATGAAAAAAGTAGTTTTAGGTTTATCTGTTTTAGCTCTGACACTTACGTCATGTGGTACAAAACAAAAAATTGCTGACTTAGAAGCAAAAAACAAAGAAGTACAAGACTTGTTAAATACTTGTACTATTCAATTGAACTCTGCACTTGCTGAAAAGAAAGTTCTTTCAGAACAAGTACATGACTTAAAGAAAAATACCTCTGACTTAATTAGCAACGTAGGTAACTTAACTATGCTATCTTCAAAAGGTGCTGACAACTTAGAGAAATCTTTAGAAAGTTTAAAAGAAAAAGATTTAAAAATTACCAGATTACAAGATGCCCTTACTAAGAAAGATTCTGTAACCTTAGCCTTAGTTAAGAGTGTGAAAAAAGAAGTTGGGTTTGACGATCCAGATATTGAAGTAAACGTTGAAAAAGGAGTTGTGTATATCTCCATTGCCGACAAATTATTATTCAAAACTGCTAGCTACCAAGTAAATGATAAAGCAAAAGCTGTATTGGCAAAAGTAGCTAAGATTGCAAAAAGCAAACCTGATTTTGAATTAATGGTTGAAGGACACACAGATAACGTGCCAATCAAAAACACAATGTTTGAAGATAACTGGGACTTAAGTGTGAAAAGAGCAACTTCTATTGTACGTGTGTTACAAAAAGATTTAGGTTTAGATCCTAAACAATTAGTAGCATCAGGACGTGGAGAATATGTGCCTCTAGTTGACAATGATACAGCTGAAAACAAAGCTAGAAACAGAAGAACTAGAATCATCTTAATGCCGAAAATTGATCAGTTCTACGATATGATCGAAAAGGAAATGAAAGAAATGAAAAAATAATCATTTAGATACAAGAAGAGCCGTTTGATTCGTCAAACGGCTTTTTTTATATCTATCTTCTTTTATTCGCAAAATAGACTTCTTTTTTTTTGCTTAATTCACAAAAAACTTGTAATTTTTATTGTTCTATTACAGATCAATATTAACCCTTTTCCCTTACCAAACCTATGAACGAAATTCCAACAAACTTCAACAATTTTGATATCATCGGCGATATTCACGGGCACAGCAATGACTTAAAAAAACTATTAGGCGCGCTAGGCTACAAATTAAAAGGTAATTACTATCATCATCCCGAGCGAAAAGTGCTTTTTTTAGGCGATTACATTGATCGAGGTGTCAATGTAGTTGAAGTTTTAGAAATAGTTAAAAATATGGTCGACAATGGTCAAGCCATCGCTTTAATGGGCAACCACGAATACAATGCTATTTGTTACAACACCCTAACGGAAGATGGAACTTATTTGCGCGAACACAGCAAAAAAAACTTCAATCAACACGCCATCACCATGGCGGCTTTTATGCAAAAACCCAACTTGTATAAAATGTATGTAGAATGGTTTAAAACACTGCCTCTTTTTTATGAAAATGACACCTTTCGCGCTATACACGCGTGTTGGGATCAAGATAGTGTAACCTACCTAAAAACGCGTTTCCCCAATCATTGCCTAAACAGTGCAGTACTTGAAGAAGCTAGTACAACAGGAACAGCATTATACGAGGCATTAGAAATTATCTTAAAGGGCAAGGAGCTCGATCTTCCCAACAACCAATCCTTTATTGACAAGGACGGAATCATACGTCATTCCTTTCGCGTAAAATGGTGGGAAAAACCACAGCTACCTCCTACCCTACATAGCATTAGCGCTTCTGTAATCAAGCATCAAGCAAATGATGCTATAGATATTCAGCACTTAAATTTTTACCCTCCAACGGATAAACCCGTCTTCTTTGGCCATTATTGGATGAAAGTCCAAACAGGCGGTCAACCGCAAATATTAACACCCAACACCTGCTGTCTCGATTACAGTGTAGCCAAAAATGGTCATCTGGTTTGCTATCGTTACAGCGGAGAGCAACAACTCGATTCCGCTTCAATCAACTATATCAAAGAGTACAATTAATATATAGAAGGATCCAACAAATCAATCAAGTCATATTGCAAGATTTTTGGATCTTTTTTTAATGAAAATCGCTTCGTCACAAAAAAGACTAGGCTTGTATTCAACAGTTGAGAGGAATAATCTTCGACTTTGTTGAAATACAAACCGCTCAGGGACGATTTCATTCCGCCCCCCCATTCATCACCTTGATAGCTCAGATTGATGTCACTCCTTATCTGTCCATTGACGTAAAACGCTGTGTGTTTATTGCTTAAATTCTCATCAAAAATACCGTTGAGCCCAACATTCACTGATAAGGAAGCTAAGAATTTCTTGCGTATCACCAAATTGTAGCCATACCCTATAGTTGGTCCAAAAATATAACGTCTACTGTCGTGCTCACGCACGCCTTCTGCTAGTTCTGGCGTATTTTTAATGATGCTCAAAAAAGCCGACCCTCCAATTAACAGAGCACCCGCAGACTTCCTTTGTCTGCTGTTCTTGTTTTGAGCCGCACCGATGGAAAACCTATCCGAGTTAAAGACGTATGTATATCGACCTCCGTACAAATTGATTCTCAAGTCACTGTAACTTTGATACATATCCATCTCCTCATTAAAATGGTAAAAGCCCTTATACTGTTGAAAATAAAAATCAACCATAAACTTCTTGCCAATTAAGTGGTATTGGAAATCAACTGTTGAGCTCTTCCCTTTCTCTTTATCACTCATTCCCGAAAATCCATGGCTATAGCTCAAGGAGGAGTTCTTCCACGCAAAGGCTACCCCTATTTTTACGGGACGATTGGGCTCAAAAACCAACTCTTCTTTTTCTTGTTCATACTTGAGCGACAAGAAATCTTGATTTAAACTAAGCGTCGCTCCATAAGTATGAGCGTACTTTTCAATGTAGAGTGAATCGACTTGGGCCAATCCACAAGTACAATAAAGCAAACTACTTCCTAAAAAAAATCGAACTTTGTTTCTCACTTCTTTGATTTTACACTATGACAATAGCTCTTCAATCTGCTGAATACCATCGCGTTGACAAATAATGCGATAGCGCTTGTATTCGGTATGATCTCCGTATTCAATTTGCGAGATAAAATTGATGTAATATACTTTATCTGCATCAAAACTGATTACTTGTTTGTTCTGTTCATCTAAACTCAAAACCGGTACTTTAGGCGTATCCATGCGTTGCATCAATCGCGTTAAGTTGAAACGAAAAATATCGTGTACTCCTTTAAAGAAATACGTACTATCTTTCAACATTTCTCCACGATCCAACGAAACTTTTTTGCGATATAGCAGTATTTTTTCGTTGTGAATGCGATTTTCTACTTCTAACAGAACCGATCGATTTCTTATGTTTAAAATCTCAGAGGGTACTTTTTCATCGGTAATAAAATCAACGGCTTCTTTGATCCATCCAATTTTTCTTCCTTTAATACTTATAGAGGTTTTGTTGTCAAAATACTTCCCTCCAAGCTTTCCTGCAAAATAGAAACGCATCAGTTCTTTGATCCGATCTTTTAGCATATAGCCCACCACTAAGGCAACAAACAAAGGCATGGTAAAATTGCCGTATTTCTGTTGGAAGGAAAAGGCTACAATCGTAGCAAATACCATGGATATACCTGCAGCAATACTGTAATACACTTGTTGAACAAAAACACCATCCCCATCTTTCTTTTTATTTGATTCCAACAACAGATCGGATTCTACATATTTATTGAGCATGGCATACCGATAAATTACGGCCTGGTTTGTCGCGTGTTCATTTGCTTTGATAAAACTATAGCCCCTGTTTTTCATATAAGCTTGTTCAGATAGAATCAATTCTTTTGTTTGTTGCTGTAATAATTGAAACTGTTCATCAGAGACAAGCATTAACCGATCGAGTAATAAAAAGCTATAACGCAATAAGGTATAGGAAAAGTATTCATCGGCAAAAATAAAGTAGTTCAAATACTCTTTTTCTGCAACTTGTTCATTCGCCATCAGCATTTCTTTCAAGCTTCTAAACTTTGTTCGAATGGCGGTACACGACTCGATATACGACTGAATTAAATGAGTCTGATCCCCAGGCTTTGCGTGTTTGCACTCCGCAACTGCATTGCGCAAGGCAGAGCGAAAAATAGCCATAAACATCTTCAGCTGATATTCGACTTCCCTTACTTGCTGTTCGGTTTCTGCTTCTAGCAATTGATGTGTTGCAGCGCTCAAATTATTAAAAGGAACAGCCCCCTCATTTACAATAGCCGATAGCGTGTAAATGGGTGTTATAAATCTAACCTTGGATTTAACGTCTGAATAGAATTGATCTTTCGAGTAATTCGACTGATTGAGATCTAGCGTATTTGGAACGAAAATCCACGTATTGATGGTAAAATCACTTTGATGCTCCTCTTTGGCTTTAATAAAACCAACCTTCATTTCTAAAGTAAATGCATCATGTGACCTCACTTTAATATCTAGCATTTTTTATCTTTTTTAAAAAAACTATTTTTTCTCCGTACGAGTGCCATATTTAACAATAGAAGGCATACTAATTGAGCATCTATTTAAAAAAACAGCTCAATACAAATTTAATTATAATATTCACACATTTATGCCTTTATTTTCTAACAAATTCAGACAAAATATTTCCAATCTACGAAGAGAAACATCAAATTGCACGTTCACCCACAACCTTTTAACTTATTTAGAGCATCCGCATATGACCCCCTTGGGATTTTACATTTTCTTGGATAACTTAGCAATTGACGATCTCACGAGCATCAAAAAAATTTCCTTGTCAATTCTATGTGAATTGGGCTTGGCGGCTTTACAGCACCAGGTCTCCTTTCAACACAACTTAGAAGACTTGGAAAAACTAGGTATATTACTCCAAATACAAACGACAACGTACAAACAATTTCTCAAGCAAACGCGTTTTATAGGACAAAGTCTTGAAGATAAGGCGCACATCAGACAGGAAATTGAACGCATTTTAAAACAAATCAATTGCGTATAGGGCGTATCACAGCAATCTGCGGGACAATGTACAGTTCTTTTCGTCTAATATTTTTAACGCTGGTGTACCTAAAACAAAAATCTTTACTTATCTTTCAACACTGTATGGGGAGCAATAGCTATCCCCTCCCAAAAAAAACCATACTATGAAGGGAATTATACTAGCCGGTGGTTCAGGAACTCGACTACATCCACTTACTTTATCGATTTCAAAACAACTGCTACCTGTCTATGACAAACCGATGATTTACTACCCATTGTCGACACTTATGTTAGCTGGTATTCGCGAGATTTTAATAATTTCCACGCCACGTGATTTGCCGATATTTGAATCACTCCTCGGTACAGGAGAACAACTAGGTATACAACTTTCATACGCAGTACAACCCGCACCAGAGGGCATCGCCCAAGCCTTACTCATTGCTGAAAATTTTATTGGTTCAGACCCTGTTTGTTTAATTCTTGGCGATAACATATTTTATGGCAATGACTTACAAAAGAAAATACAACAAGCGATACATCTCGTAGAACAAGATCAAAAAGCCGTAGTTTTTGGTTATACTGTAAAAGATCCGGAACGCTATGGCGTAGTTGAATTTGACGATTCCCATCAAGTGCTTTCAATAGAAGAAAAACCAGTAAAACCCAAATCTAACTTTGCGGTCGTAGGTTTGTATTTTTATCCCAACACCGCCGTTGCATATACTAAAACCTTAACTCCCTCTCAAAGAGGTGAGTTGGAAATCACAAGCCTAAACAACTTGTATTTAGCGCATAACAACCTAGTTGTTCAGCTTTTGGGTAGAGGATTTGCTTGGCTCGATACCGGTACCCATGAATCACTGGTTGAAGCTACCGAATTTGTAAAAACGGTTGAAAAGAGAACGGGACTTAAAATAGGTTGTTTAGAAGAAATCGCACTTTCTAAGCAATGGGTGTCTGCTGCGACTCTTGAACACAGTATTGCCTCATACAAAGGAGAGTATTACGACTACATTCGAGAGAATCTGCGCATACATCAAAAATAATACCTTAGGCTCTACGATTTTCAATGGCAGCAATCCACGCTTGATTCGCTAAGTACCAATCAATTGTTTTATGCAATCCCTCTTGGAGTGTTACTTGGGGCATCCATCCGAGTTGTTGTAATTTACTAGCATCTATGGCATATCTAAAGTCGTGTCCTTTGCGATCTTCCACAAAATGGATAAGCTTTCTACTGTCTCCTGCTTCGCGCATCAAGGCGGTGTCTAGTAAATCACACAAGAGTTGAACAATCTCTAAATTTGTCACTTCGTTATTCCCACCAACGTTATAGGTTTCTCCTAATTTACCGTGGGCAAGAATAAAGAGAATCGCCTGAGCGTGGTCTTCTACATACAACCAATCGCGAATATTAGAGCCTGTGCCGTACACTGGAATTGGTTTTTGGTGTAATATACATTGGATGGTTAGGGGAATCAGCTTTTCAGGGTACTGATTAGGCCCATAGTTATTAGAACAATTACTAATCAAATAAGGCATTTGATAGGTTTCACCATAAGCGCGGACAAAGTGATCAGAACTAGCTTTTGAAGCGGAATAGGGAGAATTTGGCGAATAGGCTGTAGATTCAACAAATAAGCCTTCAGTGCCTAAAGTGCCGTACACCTCATCTGTGCTAATGTGATAAAATACTTTCCCCTTCCAATTACCTTCCCACAGTTGACGAAAGGCGTTTAACAGAACAACCGTTCCCAAAACATTTGTCGTGACAAAAGCCAACGGGTCGACAATGGATCGATCCACGTGAGATTCGGCTGCCAAATGAACGATATGCGTAAACTGGTATGTGGCAAATAACTGGTTAATAAAGGCTTCATCGCGAATATCGCCTTGAACAAATTGATAATTCGGAGCTTGTTCAAGTCCTGTTAGGTTGGCTACATTCCCTGCATACGTCAACAAATCTAAATTGACGATTACTGCTTCGGGATATGTTTCTATCAAGTTTCTAACCACATGGCTTCCTATAAAGCCTGCGCCTCCGGTAATTAATATGCGTTTTGAATCTTTCATGCCTTTTTTACTAGCGATTGATCACAAATATAGGTATAAAAAAACTACGCATACCTAGATAAGCGCAGCTTTATATAAACAAAAAAGGCCTATAAACATAGACCTTTTGTATTAGTTATTTAACATAACAGGCATAACAAGCATTGTAACTGCTTCTCCGTCTTCTAAACCATCTACGGGTGTTAGAATCCCTGCTCTGTTTGGCAATGACATTTCTAATTGAATCTCATCAGACTGAAGGTTGTTCAACATCTCCAACAAGAATCTTGAATTAAACCCGATTTGCATATCATCTCCTTGGTAATCACAAGTAAGACGCTCGTCCGCTTTGTTTGAGTAGTCGATATCTTCTGCTGAAATATTCAACTCTGTACCAGCAATACGCAATCTGATTTGGTGTGTTGTTTTATTGGCATAGATTGCCACACGACGAACAGAATTCAAGAATTGAACGCGGTTTAGCAATAATCTATTTGGATTTTCCTTTGGAATTACTGCTTCGTAGTTTGGATATTTTCCGTCAATTAAACGACAAGTTAAAGCGTAGTTATCAAAGGTAAACTTCGCATTTGAATCATTAAATTCAATTACAACATCCGCACCTGAGGCCATTAAGATATTTTTCAAAATATTCAATGGTTTCTTCGGCATGATAAAGCTTGCTTCACTTGGCGAAGTAATATCTGTACGAGAATATTTCACTAATTTATGTGCATCTGTAGCAACGAAAATCAATCCTGTTGGAGCAAACTGAAAGAATACTCCAGACATAACAGGTCTTAAATCATCATTTCCTGCTGCGAATATCGTTTTACTGATCGCTGTTGCCAATACGCCAGCAGATACTTCTGTTCTCGATGGATCTTCTAAGCTTTCTGCTTTTGGGAATTCATCTCCTGCTGAATAAGCTAACACATACTTACCAACATCAGAACTAATTTCAATCGTATTGTTTTCCTTTACTGAGAAAGTCAATGGTTGCTCAGGAAATGTTTTCAATGTTTCCAACAATAACTTAGCAGGAACAGCGATACTTCCTTGACTAGTTGATTCTATCTCTAGGCTAGCAGACATTGTTGTTTCTAAGTCAGAAGCTGAAACTCTCAAGATATTATTATCTAATTCAAACAAGAAATTGTCTAAAATATGCAATGTATTACTACTACTAATAACACTTCCTAACACCTGTAATTGCTTCAATAAATAGGAACTCGATACTATAAACTTCATATTAAAATATTTTTATATGTAAAAGGCTTTACACCTACAAATATATTCGTTTAACTTCAATAATAAAAGCAGAATCTACACTACTTTTTAACAAAAGCCTTTCTTTTGAAGAAAGAAAACAAAAATCCAATCAAGAGTACTACGAGAATTGGAATTCCTAAAACAATAATTTGAATCGTTGAATAACGTTCAAAAACACGCATCTTGTCTAGCACTGGAATTTTAACTTCCTTAGTACGAAGATTAATCAGTCCTGAATCATCCAAAAGATAGTTTACAGCATTAAACAAAAACTCCTTATTTCCATACAATTTATTAGTCCATTTATCATAGCCTAATTCCATGGGTTGGTAGTTTTGATCGAGTTGATTTTTTATAATATCACCGTCACTGATGACAATCATTTTGGTTTCTTCGCTTCTTTTTTTCGCATTTGGTAATGCAAATGGCAAGATTCTATTTTCAAAAACAGACTTAAATTGTCCTTCTAACAGAACACCTAAGATGTAATTTCCTTTATTTTTATAGTGTTCAGGCGAAGTTTCTTCATTGATCATATTCAAATTAATTTCCGTTGGAGTACCCACGGTTAAAGAATAAGCAGAAGATTGCAACAGCACTGTTTTTTTGATATCATTTTTCAAGGTGTCGATTGGAGATACAAAATCCAAGCGAACGCCTTCTATATTTTTTACAATTGGATGCGTAGATTCTGGATACACAAATGGAGCGAACTTCCAAATAAATTCTCCATATTGCGTTTCACTTCCTTGACGACCTAGCGCCAATTTAATAGGAGTAGCTACCTCGTCTTTTACTAATAAGGGATTAATCCTCACCCCGTATTTAAACAACATCTCTCCAAGTGATTGGTCTTTGGGATAAGCAAATAGAGATCCTTTAGCGCGTAAGCTGTCGAAGTCGGCTTGAACCTGATCCAACAACCACAGCGTTTTACCGCCATTCATTATAAATTGATCCAACACTTCAATTTGTTTTTCGTCAAACTCCTTCGTCGGTTTAGCCATAATTGCTAGATCGAATTCTTGCAATTGTGCTAAAGTTGCTTGTGGTGATTGAGCCACCGAATCTAAAGTGAAGGGCGCAAGGTGATAATTATCTTTGGCACTAATTAAAAAATCAGCCAGATAAGGATCCTCTAGTTGACCATTGCCTTTTAAAATAGCGATCTTTTTCGACTTAGGTAGGTTGACTTTTGCAATAGCTTCGGTAAAAGCATACTCCAAGTGTTGAATCGACGTCAATACTTTTTCTTCTGTATTAGCGCCAATCATATTTTTCAACAATTGCACTTTGACCATTTGTTCCCCTTTGCTGACAAAAGCCCAAGGAAAAACTAATGCTTGTGATTGGATTCCCTTATTGTTTACGGTGAGAGTCACCGGTTTTGCACCGAGTTCGTATAAATTACTGACAATTTGATCTTCCGTTGCACCTCCTTCTTCTAAAGGATTGACAAATCGAAATAAAATATTGGGATTTTCAGCACTAAACTCCTCCAATAGCTGGCGAGTTTCACCTTGTAACTTCACAAATTCTTGAGAAAACTGACCTTCTAACAGGACCTCTATTAAAATTGGTTCTGTAACTTGATCAATAATGTCATTGGTAATAGGCGAAAGAGTATAACGCTTGTCTTGCGTTAAATCAAAACGATGATATACATAAGCTCCAATTGCATTTAACAGTACAATTCCTGCAATAAAAATTCCGAGCTGAACAATATTTTTCTTTGTTTCTCTTTTCATTATTTGCGCAATTGATTAATTCGAAATACGGTTAAACTCAAGAATACAGCAGAGAAAGAGAGGAAATAAAGAAGGTCTCTTGTATCGATTACCCCTTTAGAAATACTGCTAAAATGGGCGTTAATTCCAAATTTCCCTATACCGTGTATGGCTTGAATGCGATCTAACATCATCAATCCGTAAGAAGCGATTAAGCAGAATACAACAGCTAAAATAAACGACACCACTTGATTACTGGTAAGCGAGGAGGCAAAAATCCCCATAGCTACATAGGCAGCTCCGAGGAATACCAGTCCCAAGTACGAACCTATAACACTCCCCATATCAAAAGTCTGTCCTGCTAATAGATTATTTTGCAACACCCAAACATATACCAGTGTAGGCAGAATGGCTAAAATCACCAGCACCAATACACCAAAAAACTTTCCCAAGACGATTTGCCAAGGGGACAACGGTTTGGTCAATAGCAATTCTATGGTTCCCTGTTTGATCTCTTCTGAGAAACTTCTCATAGTCACTGCGGGAATTAAAAATAAAAATACCCAAGGAGACAAAAAGAAAAAAGGAGATAAATCGGCAAAACCACTTTGGGGAATGTTGTAATCTCCGTCAAACACCCAAAGAAACAATCCATTAATAATCAAAAAAACAATGATGACTAAGTAGCCAATGGGCGATCCAAAGAAGGATTTAATTTCGCGCAAACACAGTGCTTTCATATCGTAAATGCGATTATTTTAATGTAGCATATTTGTCCACACTCCATGCTTCTGCTTTTTCCTTAAACAACGTTTTAAAATAAGGCCATACTTCGCCAAATAACGTCGATTTTTTATAGGTTGCTAGATCAGCTTCTTCAGACCAATAGCTGTAGGTAAAAAAGATATTCGTTTGGTGTTTATCACGGTAGACTTCTAAGAATTGGCAACCGGGAAAGTTGCGAATTTGATCTTTATATTTTTCAAAATGATTTAAAAAATCATCGATTTTATCCTCTTGTAAGGTAAGTTTTACTATACGTACAAACATATTTTTTTACTTTAGATTAGGCTTCACTAAATTCGATAAACAACTGATCTTCTAGATTCACACCCAAGAGGGTTCGAATAGAACCACCAGGTTCATTAGTTGTAGAATACATAATGGCGATTACCAATTGGCCAACTTCATTGAACAAAGCGAGTAATTCTCCTGCTTTTCCACTCAGTTCACTAGGATCATTGGCATTAAAATCGGCATAGTATTCATTTATTTTTGTAATTGTACGATTTTTTATTCGAATACCAAAGTTTCTTCCACGCCCAACTTGTTCAAATACCTCTCTAGATATGTTACTGACAAGATTACCAAACTTATCCTCATAGACATAGGTTCCAATAATCAGATTGGGCTTTATCGTTAGATTTTCAACCAGGAGATTCATTTTATACAAGCTGTCAATAGGCTGACCAATGGCGTGTAATTCTTTTCCTTCGCACAATTGATAAGCGCAATAGACAAAGACGTCATTAGTACTCATCCCTTCGACGTGATTAATGGCAACTGCTTGTTCAAATTGATGTGTTCCCAACGTAACTGCGATTGCGCCATTATCCGTTCCAATAAAATAGTGATCTTGATATTTTACGCAAATAGCGGGGGAAAAAGGCAAGATAGCAGATGCAACAGACAAAATATGAATGCTTCCTTTCGGAAAATGGCTATAGGCCATAGAAAGTACGAATCCCGCATCGGCCACTCGATAATTTCTCACACCATGCGAGATATCCACTACATTACAATTTTGAATATTAGAATATATCTTCCCTTTTAAAACTCCTACATAATAATCGGTATATCCAAAATCAGTTGTTAATGTAATTATTCGCTGCATTATTTTTTAGTCTCTGTTTTTATAAGAAAAATCAAATTTTTATAGTAGATTTGAAATACAAAATTAGACTATTTTTTTAATTAATTCGTATTAGTATTGAACGAAAGAATAATAGAACTCTCGGAAATTAGCCCTAAAGAGTTTTGGGGACCACAAGACTTACATTTAGACGTCTTAAAAAAGCTTTATCCACGTGTTAAAATCATCGCACGAGGATCTTTGTTAAAAATCTATGGAGAAGAAGAGGTTTTAGATGAATTCGAACGCAAATTTGTGCGTCTGATAAAATACTTTACTCGATATAATAAAATTGATGAGAATGCGATTGAGCGCATTGTGATGGATAGCGATTTACAGCAAACCACAGCACTAGATGATGTTTTAGTGCACGGCGTTGGCGGAAAGCTAATCAAGGCAATGACAGACAATCAACAAAAACTAGTCAAATTTGTAGAGAAAAACGATATGGTTTTTGCCATAGGCCCAGCGGGTACTGGAAAAACATATACGGGTGTTGCTTTGGCCGTTCGCGCCTTAAAAAACAAAGAAGTCAAGCGAATCATTTTAACTCGACCCGCAGTAGAAGCAGGTGAAAACCTTGGTTTTTTACCTGGGGATATGAAAGAAAAATTAGATCCGTATATGCAACCCTTATACGATGCATTGCGCGATATGATTCCCCCTCAAACCTTAGAAGACTATCTTTTCAAAGGAGTGATTCAAATTGCACCTTTGGCTTTTATGAGAGGTAGAACCTTGGACAATGCTTTTGTAATCTTGGATGAAGCACAAAATACAACCCATTCTCAGATGAAAATGTTTTTAACGCGTATGGGTAAAAACGCTAAATTCATCATTACTGGAGATCCCGGTCAGATCGACTTACCGCGCAAAGTTTCTTCTGGATTAAAAGAAGCCATCGAAATTCTTAAAGATGTTGAAGGAATTGGTATGTTATACTTAGACGATAAAGATATTGTTCGTCACAAATTAGTGAAGCGCATTGTCAATGCTTATAAAATAGTGGAAGACCGAAGAGATGCGGTTAAACCAGAGGATATAAAAAAGGTTGAAAACAATTAAGTTTTCAACCTTTTCTTATTACAAATTATTTACTCCCAATGTTATACGTTATAGGTATCTCTAAAAAACTGCAATTTCAGATCTTCTCCTATAAATAAATTCAAATCATCTCCATCTAATTCATAGCGATCGCACTCTTCAAGAATTTCTAACAATTCTTTTTCTCTGCTCTCGTTTAATGAAACATAATCAGGGGAGAGTACAATTTTGAAAGCGATGTTATCGCCTTCACAGCGCAGATCACCATAGATCATGTGATTGCCACCGCTGCCAGAAAAACTACGCGTATTGACATCAATACACACTAAAGGAATTTGATTAATACCCAGTTCTTCAATTTTCTTATTTTCAAAGGCTTTGAACACCCAGTTACCCGATAATTTTTTATCGTATAGGTAGTGTCCAAAACATGCAAAGTCAGTTTCAATTCCGTCTTTCTTACTTAAACTCACGGCCACCGAATGATCAAATCTACCGTCTAAAAAAGAGCGAGCACTATCGTCTTTGTAAATGACGATCTCAATTTTTTCATTCGCACTAGCTGAACGGTACACCCTACCCTCACCTTCAATCAGTGGTTCCTCATAAGGAAAAACAATTTTTACATTGGGTTTTAAACTAGCGTACACAATTCCCTTTTTACTGATGGTAATCGTTTGCAACGAATCTTGTGCTAGTATCTTAAAAAACACTCCCTCTGAATCTTCTTTTTTCAAGAGATCCAGTTGCTTTGTATCATTTTCTTTCTGCCCTTTTTCAGTTAAATTATCACTTCCACAAGAGGGAAATAACGAAACAGTTAAAGCCAATATCATATTCTCAATCTTTTACGTTACAAAGATAAACCCAAACAACATACCAAAAAAAACCAACTTTTTTTATTTAGTAATAATTTAACTTTTATTACTCATTATTTTAGAGTTTCAAGTATAAAATTAAATAAATTATTGTAAATAAAAAAATAATATTACTTAAAAATAAAAGATAAAATCAATAATTTAACAAATACTTATAAACGAGCATAAAAAACCACTCTCTTAGCTAATTAACAATTTTAACGTAGCTTATAACGGTTCCCCTTAATAAAATCAAAAAGGAAATCCTCTTTTTATTTAAGGCAGCTGTTGCATTTCTACAAAACAGGGAAAAAAGCAAAGCAAAGTTCTCATTTTACACTATTTTTTACTAAAAACTAAAACAGAGGAGTTGGGGTAATCTTCTTTTTATATAACGAGAACTACTTGCTATTATTTCACCTTCATCATTTTTTTTATTTGAATAAAAGAAAGCCTTTTTACGATGTATTGGGTGTGCATAATGTTTTTATGTCAGAATGCCCCAGGGAGAAAAGAAGAAAATAACAATACAGTTGTTCTCAACTGTAGCAAGAATATAGCAGTAATAGAACACAAGCTATCAAACAGTTAAAAAGGGAAATAATATACTCAAAAGCAAAATTTTTTTTCGTTCTTCAACATTGCTATTTTTTGTTGTGCTTGCTTTTTCAGTTTATTATAAAATAAAAAAAACTGTTTGCACCAAAGGGAGAAACAGTTTAAAACAATAAATTATGTCTTTTAAAATACAGGAGTGATGCCATCGCTATAGTAAAGTAGTTTTATATCCTGTTTGACGTAAACAAAACATTAAATCATCTTCATTATTGCTAATGCAATACACGCGAATCGTTGAATTGTCCATTTTCTGAAAAATAGGCTTAAAGCTTTTTGGCAAACTTGCATAAAAAGGGTCCATTTCTTTTAACTCATACTTTGGATCTATATCAACAGTAACTAACACCACAAATTCATTTGATTTTAATACAATTGGTAATTTCATAACTATCTTTTTTATTTAATTCTATCGAAATTTAAAAAAAAAATCAGACAATTCATATTTTGCGCTAAAAATAGTTCGTATATCTCGCGTAAAAACCTATAAATAAAAGAACATATGTGAAATTAAATTCGTTTTTTTTACCTCTTTTGATTTAATACGTACTAAAAATATAATTACAAAAAGGATATAGTGGCGAAACGTCTATTTGTTATACACTATTAAATAAATGTTATAGTTCCATACTATGATGTATTTTACCTACTTTTGCTTTCTATAAAACAGTAAGAGCAACTAACAACTTAGACAATGCAAAACATTCCTAGTGTTAACTTACGTGATTTCCTATCGGATGACCCGGTACGTAAACAAAAGTTTGTAAATGAAATCGGCCAAGCCTACGAAGAAATTGGATTCGTAGCATTAAAAGGACACTTCTTAGACGATCAATTAGTTGAGAATCTCTACACAGAAGTCCGCAATTTTTTCAACCTTCCCTTAGAGACCAAGAAAAAATACGAAATCCCAGGCATTGGAGGCCAAAGGGGATATGTATCTTTTGGTAAAGAGCACGCCAAAGGGCGATCTGAAGGTGACTTAAAAGAGTTTTTCCACTTTGGACAGTATGTAGAGAACAATGCTGAACTGGAAAAAAGCTATCCTGCCAACGTTGTGGTAGAGGAGCTGCCACAGTTTAACCCCATCGGAAAGCAAACGTATCAAATGCTTGAAAAAACAGGAGTATATGTGTTAAGAGCATTGGCACTTTACTTGGGACTTGAAGAATTTTACTTTGACAAATTTGTCAAAAACGGAAACAGTATTTTACGTCCAATCCACTACCCACCTATCACGCATGAACCTAAAAATGCGGTTCGCGCAGCAGCCCATGGCGACATCAACTTGATTACCTTATTAATGGGGGCACAGGGAAAAGGATTACAAGTACAGAATCACAAGGGCGAATGGATTGACGCTATCGCAGCAGAAGATGAATTAGTGATCAACGTTGGGGATATGTTGTCTAGACATTCGAATAACCGCTTAAAATCAACTATTCACCAAGTGGTGAATCCTCCTAGAGAACTATGGGGTACTTCGAGATTTTCTATTCCTTTCTTCATGCATCCCGTGAGCGATATGCCTTTGGATTGTTTAGAAAACTGTATCGATGAGACACATCCAAAAAAATTCGACGACATTACAGCAGGTGAGTTTCTACACCAACGCTTAGTTGAACTTGGATTAATAAAATAATATTTTGGTGATGGCAACTGGGGGGAGGAAATACTAACTCTCCCCTTTCCATTTTCCACTTTCTCCTCTCCCATTTTACCTTTTTTTATTACCTTTGAATGATAGCAATAAATTTGATACCTAAAACCTAGTAAGTAAAATGGCAAAAAAAATCAGCAGTTTAGAAGATCTTGGTGGTTTTGTTTTTTCAACCAATAAGGACTTTGAATTGAGTCAAGATGAAGGAATTGACACCCTACCTCCCCAGGAGCAACGATTAGAAGCTCATTTAGACAAAAAAAATAGAGGGGGTAAAATTGCCACAATTATTAAAGGTTTTGAAGGAAATGACGACGATTTAAAGGCGCTAGCTAAAGAGTTGAAAACACTTTGTGGCGTTGGAGGAAGTGCCAAAGACAGTGAGATTATCATTCAGGGTAATTTTCGCGATAAGATCATGGAGTATTTACAAAAGAAAGGCTACAAAGTAAAACGTGTAGGCGGTTAAAAAATAAAGAGCATGAAAATAAAATCATCTGAACTTATTTTAAATCCGGATGGCAGTGTATACCATTTGAATTTAAGACCCGAACACTTAGCGGAAAACATCATTTTTGTTGGCGATCAGAATCGCGTAGATCGAATCTCAAGACATTTTGATACGATTGAATTTTCAACGCAAAAAAGGGAGTTTAAAACGCATACTGGAACGTACAAGGGCAAGCGTTTTTCTGTAATTTCAACAGGGATTGGACCGGATAACATTGATATTGTTGTCAATGAAATTGACGCTTTATTCAACATTGATTTAGAGACAAGGGAAATTAAAAAAGACCTGACTTCGGTAAATATTGTTCGCATTGGAACTTCTGGTTCTCTGCAAGCGGATATTCCTGTCAATAGTTTCGTTCTCTCTCAATATGGATTAGGTTTGGACAATATGATGCGTTCCTACCTGATTGAGGATATTACTGATTATGCCATGGAGGAGGCTTTTATTGCTCATACACAATGGGATTTAAGAAAAGGACGCCCCTACTTTATTCAGAATAGTCCTTGGTTGGAGGAGCAATTGAGCAGTGAGCAAACATTCAAAGGAATTACGGGAACTGCGGGTGGATTCTACGGACCACAAGGACGCGTATTGCGTTTACCTATTCAAGATCCAGCCTTGAACCACAAAATTGACAATTTTGCGTTTAACGACTACCGCATTACCAATTTTGAAATGGAAACCTCTGCAATTTATGGTTTAGCGAAATTGCTAGGACATCACGCTGTTTCTTTAAACACAATTATTGCCAACCGCGCCAATGGCACTTTTTCGGAAGATCCGTATGCAGCAGTTGATCAATTGATTCTATACACATTAGATAAATTAAGCAAAATATAGTTTAGTATTCTTTTCATAAAAAAGCGCAGTTTGGCTGCGCTTTTTTTATTTTTTATAATACGCTTGCAAGTTAAATCCTAAATGGGCATTGTACAATTCGTACTGTTCATCTAGGGTCGCTGTTAGGTGAATTTGCTCTTTGGTCACAGGGTGTTCAAAAGTCAGCGCTACAGCGTGTAGCAGCATAGCTGTTAAGCCAAATTGATCCAACCACAGTTTATTTTGCTTGTTGCATCCATGTGGACGGCTTCCTAGAATAGGGTGAAAAATATGTTTAAAATGCTTGCGCAACTGGTGTTGACGCCCAGTTTCTGGATAGGCTTCAACTAAAGAATAACGCGAAGTTGCATGTTTTCCGAAGGGAATAGCCACCTCGACGCGCTCTAGCGTTTTATAATACGTTTTTGCCTCTTGCACTTGACCGCTGTCATTAGTCAGCGCATAGTCTATTGTTTCTTCATCCACAGTATAACCACGTACTATAGCCAAATACTTTTTCTCAACCTGCCGCGTAGCAAAAATAGCATTGAGCTGCTTTAAAACTTCTTTGTCCAAAGCAAATAACAATACTCCTGAGGTTTTTCGGTCTAATCGATGAACGGGATAGACGTATTGCCCTATTTGATCGCGCAAAAGCTGTACGGCATACTCTTGGATATCACTGGCTATAAACGACTTGTGCACCAATAAATCACGAGGTTTATTAATAGCTACTACATATTGATCTTGATACAAAATTTCTAACATCTCGCAAAGATACTTCAACTTGATTACTACCAAAGCCATTGGTATAATATATGCGCTAGTTTTTAAATAAAATGATACATTTGCTAACTTTTTTACCTTTCCTATGACGACCGAAGTATCTTCAAAAACAGGTTTTTTTGCACTTATCAAGCAATCCTTTTCCAATGAAAATCTAGACTTAACAAAGATTCCAACGAATAAAGCGGTGCTTTTATTGGCGATTCCCATGATGTTTGAGATGCTGATGGAATCGGTTTTTGCTTTAGTTGATTTGTATTTTGTCGGTCACCTGAAAGAGAGCGCCTATGCCATACAAACGGTAGGGTTAACAGAGTCTCTACTATCGATTATATATGCGATTTGCATTGGGATTAGCATGGCTGCCACGGCAATTATTGCGCGTCGTATAGGAGAGAAAGACAGGGAACAAGCGTCTATTCATGCGGCACAAGCAATTTCTATCGCTTCAATTATCACAATTATTTTGAGTTTCTTTGGCTTTATTTACGCCAAAGATTGGTTGATTTGGATGGGTGCCTCAGCGGAATCTGCAGCCTATGGCTACAACTATACGCGTATCCTATTGGTGAGTTGTGTATCCATCATGATGCTCTTTTTAATCAATGGTATTTTTCGAGGCGCAGGAAATGCAGCGATTGCCATGAAGAGTTTGTGGTTAGGGAATCTTATCAATATTGTGCTGTGCCCTATTCTCGTGAGAGGTTGGTGGATATTTCCTGAAATGGGGTTAGACGGTGCGGCATATTCCACAGCGATCGGACGCAGTGCGGGAGTATTGTATCAAATTTACTTCTTAACGCGTAAAGACTCGTTAATTCAACTGAAATGGCAGTACTTTAAAATGCAAGGGGAAAAGGTTTGGCACATTTTAAAAATAGCTATCCCTGGCATGGTCCAATACATGATTTCAACGTGTAGCTGGGTGATTTTAGCCCGCATTGTCGCTCAGAGTAGTGGTGAAATCGGGTCGTCTGGTTTCTTGACTTGCTTGCGCTTAATGATTTTCTTTATTTTACCCGCTTGGGGATTGAGCAATGCTGCCTCTACTTTAGTTGGGCAACACTTGGGAAATAAAGATCCACAACGCGCCGCTCAATCCGTTATGACAACCCTAAAATACAACGTAATCTACATGCTAGTTGTAACCGTAATCTTCTTTACCATGGCAGATTACCTAGCCTCTATCTTTACGACACAAGAGGACATCAAATCGGTTGCTATTCTAGCGATGTACATAGGTGCCAGTGGTTTTGTTTTTTACGGAATAGGAATGACGCTAATGAATGCCTTTAACGGTGCAGGCGACACGCTTACGCCTTCCATTCTTAACTTTGTAGGATTCTGGCTCTTCCAAATTCCACTAGCTTACGCTCTTGTTTACTATTTTAACTGGGGAGCCGAAGGTGTTTTTATTGCTATTCCTGCTGCGGAAACACTCATCGCAGTATTAGCTTTTATTGCTTTTAAACGAGGAAAATGGAAACTGAAACAAGTGTAATAGTTAGGGGTTGAATGAGAAATACTTAGACCAATCTTCATCTAAAAAACACTGTTTGAAATTGACTAATCCACCAGACATCAAATGATATACTAAAAAGGGAATGGCTTGTAATTACAAGCCATTCCCTTTTTAGTATATCATGCGCCCCATGCTGTTCACTACTTGCGAATCATATCTACATGAGGTATGCCATCTTCCAAATACTCTGCTGAAACAGCCTCAAAGCCAAACGAGCTGTAGAACTTCTTTAAGTAGGTTTGCGCTCCGATTTGAATAGGCTGTTGGTCAAATTCTTCTTCAATTTTTTCGATGGTTAGGGCAAGTAAGATTTTGCCTAATCCGTCTTTTCTATGTGCTTGATCCACGACAACTCTACCAATTGAAATTTCTTTATAACTCAGTCCCGGTGGAACAATTCGAGCATAAGCAATTACCTTTCCGTGTTGTGTTGCAAATACATGTAGGCAATTTTTATCTTTACCATCCAATTCAGGATAAGGACAATTTTGTTCCACTACAAAAATATTGGTGCGCAATTGCATGATATCATACAACTCATCCAATGTCAATTCCTCAAATGCTTTTGTGTGCCAATGAATGCTATTCATATCTTGAAAATTTTAAACAAAAGTACGTATTTATGTGATTTTCTCCCTCTCCTTTTTTTAGTTATATCCACTTAATGGGGCAACAATAAAAATACGCTTATAGCGAAGCCATTGTTTAAAACGTGAAAGAGATAACCATACCAAAATCCAAAACGCATGCGCAAATACCCCATTCCCAATCCTAGAATAAATTGAGGCAGGGTAATAATTGGAGCTAAAAGGATGACACGTATGGGAAAATCTTCAAAATTAAAAATGTGGATTAAGGCAAAAGAAAAGGACAAGCCATAAAAGATCAAGGGAAAGTATGTATTCCATCCCTTAGCCATTGCTGCTGTATATTTGAAGCATACACTGATGAAAGCAACCAGTGCTAGTATGAGTAGCAGGGTGAAGTACAGCATTCCATTTTCCGTATATTTTTCGATTACTGCAGAAGCGGCTTGCCCCATATACAGGACAAAGGCCACTGCGCCTACTAACACATAGCGCAAGCGAAAACGCATGGCTAATCGAAAGGCTACCTCTTCCAATAAAGGACCGATTAACACAGCGAATACAATAAATCCGGCTATGCCAATTTGCTGCATTACTTCCTCAAATCGATCGTGTTGTGGCACATCAATAATAGAATCGACCAAAACACCACCAAATATGATAAATACAAATAGGCAACACCATAAACGGAACAGGTGTACAATTGCTTGTGCAGGTGTTTGGGAACTTTTTTCAGTAGTAGGTCTTCGCAAAAAAGACAGGAAATCAAGCAGTAATTGACGGGTAGACATTTTTTTTTATTTATAGACAATCAAGGTAGTAAAAAGATACAATAAAAAAAGCCAAAAGAAATTCCTTTTGGCTTTTTTTTATCTTGTGTCTCTATCAACTAGAACAATCCTTTCAATGCATCTATAGCCCCACCAAGACCTTCTTTTCCTCCTGTTAAAGAACCTAACATATCTTTTAGTCCTCCTCCATTACCCTCGCTTAAACCGCTTAGTAAATCTGTAAGTTGAAATCCACTTTCTCCGCCTTGTACTTTAGATACGATCATTTCAATTACCGATGGAATTACAGTATCTGCAAAGTTTGATGCCACTCCTTCTGGCAATCCAATTTTCTCTGTCAAACCTGAAACGAGATTTCCAATCATTCCCGATACCATTGGATTGGAAGTTAAGTTGCTAACTCCTCCACTCAATAGATCAGTTAATCCGCCGATATTACCACTACTGATACTATCTTTGAAACCGTTGATAATACTGTCGCCTGTTTCTTTGGTAACGGCTCCGGTTAAATCACTAGAGATAGCTGATCCACTTACTTCCTTAGCAGATACTTGTTCAATCAATTTTGTTATTTGCTCTAACATACTATTTGTTTTTTGAATAAATCTACGCAATTAATTTAATAATTCTCGCATTTTATTTTGTATTTCACTCCAAATATCATGTTGGCTTTCGTGTGTTGCTGTTCCAATATTTGGTGAAAGTGAAAACGCTGGTTGCATGAGTACTTGTATTGCCGGATGGGGTTCCTCTTCAAAGCGGTCTAATCCAGCAAAAAGGATAGTTTCTTTGTTTACCTCATCGACTAAATCGACTTCATTAATTGCCTCAGGATAAGCACAATTCACAATACCAATTAGGTTAACTGCTTGCTCAAAAGTGTCTTTATTCACTACATAACGTTGGAAATACTTTGTGTGAATAGAAATAAAATGAGCTTGAGCAGCTAATTCGCTCAGGGGAATAGCTTCCAAATCAATTGGAAATACAAGGCCATTAGGCAATTCGAACGCTGCCTTTACTTTTGGTGTAGCACTATCGCTATACACCACATGCATCCCTAGTCCCAATGCCTTTTGTGCGAGCAATTGCCCTGCTAAATTCATCCCTATTATCCCCAAAGTCTTTCCTGATAGTTCAACTCCTGAACTATACGATTGCTGTAGAGATTTAAACATCGTATCTCCTTCTAAGGGCATATTTCTATTGGCTTCTTGCAACAACCTTGCACCGCTAAACAAGTGCGCTAAGACCATTTCTGCCGTGGCATTAGCCAACGCTTCTTCTGCCCAAATAACGCTAATTCCATTGCTCTTAATGTGATCAATACTTTCTAAATTGACTGTCACTCCAGCAAAGACAATTGCTTTTAGATGATTGAGTTCGTCAATCATGCGTTTGGTCAACAAGGTTCCTTGTTGAATTAAAAGTATATCGATTTCATTTTTTTGGGTATAGGCCACCAATTGCTCATGGGCTACGCGTACCTCTTTTACTTCAAAACCGAAAGTTTCTAAATTGTGTTTGATATCTTCTGGTATACCATCATTGGCTAATACTCTCATCGTGTTCTTTTTTATTCGTTAGACCTTCGTCTTCATTTGGTGCATAACAGTTGTTAGTGCAGCTACACTTTCGAGTGGAACAGCATTATACAACGATGCTCGATATCCTCCAACAGATCGATGTCCTTTTACGTTTTCGATATTGGCTTGTGTACATAGTTGATCAAACACTTGATTCATTTGTTCTTCTGCAAAGCGAAACGTTACATTCATCTTTGATCGATCTTCAACTGCAGCTACGCCGTTTACAAAATCCAATTGGTCAATAGTCTGATACAGCAAAGCAGCTTTTTGATTATTAACGCGTTCAATGGCAGCTACTCCCCCTTGTTGTTTCAGCCATCTAAAATTCAATAAACACGTATATATTGCAAATACATTGGCGGTATGATACAAACTATCCGTATTAATATGTTCTTGATAATCCATCATTTGAGGGATTAGGCGTTGGGTTTTTCCGAGTATTTCCTCTTTGACCAAAATAAGGCTAACACCTGCTGGTCCTATATTTTTCTGTGCTCCTGCATAGATTAAATCCAACTGATCGTAGGCAAATTCACGGGAATAAATATCTGAGCTCATATCGCATACCAAGGGTGCATTTGTTTTGGGAATATAGTTAAACTGCGTACCGTAAATGGTGTTATTTGATGTAAAATGCAAATAATCTAGTGCTTCCTCTACGTGGATTTCCTTTGGGATGTAGGTGTATGCTTGGTCCTCTGAGCTTGCTACAATGGAGACCTCTCCCATTAGTTGTGCTTGTTCAATGGCTTTGGCAGACCAGGTTCCTGTGTTGATGTATCCCGCTTTTTGTCGCATCAAATTATACGGAACACGCAAGAATTCCATACTTGCTCCTCCTTGTAAAAACAACGCGACATATCCTTTGTTTTGCAGGCCTAATAATTCTAGACTCAATGCTCTTGCCTCTTCTAAAACCGCCAGAAACGCCTTACTACGGTGGGAGATGGATAAAATAGACATTCCCGTATGTTCGAAATTGAGAATGGCTTGTGATGCTTGTTCATACACCGTCTGTGGCAATAAACAAGGACCTGCACAAAAGTTATGTATGTTTTTCATTGTCTTATAGTTTCAATAAAAACGCAAGTGTATCCACTTGGTCAGCGTAATCCCAAAGTTGTGGGGATTGAGTTTGTCCAAATGCGATACTATCCGCAGTAAGTTTATTTGAAACGATGCACTGTATTTTCTCGTGATCGTTTTTCAATCGTTCAATTACATCCTCCATATCGTCGTAATATTCATAATACACAGAGGAAATGGGAGAGGCGTAAGAAACGTCTTCTTTGATCGTCAAAAAGCCATTGTCTAACAATTTGAATTCACTCATCAAGAAAACGGCTTTATTATAGTCGTAGTTATGGGCATATTTTTCATAGAAAATTACGTCTTTTTGGGCGTACATTCCTTGAAAGAAAGCCTCAAAATCGTATCCTCTTGGAACGAATAATTTAGATACATTTCGACAACCTAAACCGTAATAAGTAAAGATATCTTTGCTCAATTCGGTCAATTGTTCAGGTGTTTCTTCCCCAGTTAATATAGCAACTGAATTTCTATTTTTTCGAATAATATGCGGTACGTTGCTAAAGTAGTAGTCAAAATAACGAGCGGTATTATTACTTCCCGTTGCGATAACAGCGTCAAATCCTTCCATTTTTCCTGTGATAAACAGGAGGCGTTCGGCAAACTGAGGTTCTACGGTTTGTAGGTATTCTGCTAAAAGAGGCAGTAATTTTTGATCGTTAGACGACAATTTAACAAGGGCAATATTTCCAGAAATCAGCACGGAAATCAGATCGTGAAATCCCACTAAAGGGACATTTCCCGCTAAGATAAGGCCTACTTTTTTCAACGGTTCTATTGAAAAATCATAAGCAGAGCACCATTGGTTTATATTTTCTTCTGTTAAAGCATTTGCCCATGATTGAATGGCAAATAGAACTTGTTCCTTTACAAACCATCCATTATAGTGGACTGATGTTTCGATTAGAGTCTCAAATGAAGAAAAAAAAGTATCATTATGTTCAACTTTTTCACTTTTTACAAATTCATTTGTAGCAAATTGTCTTAAAAAATCTCCTAACGTTACGAATGCTTTTTTTTTAGCTTCTAAATCCATATTGATTTGTTTCTGAAATGTTTTGGGTGTAAATTTGTAGCAAAGTTAATACATAAAAAACAAAATATAAGCTATGGCAATCATTATAACTGACGAATGCATAAATTGCGGTGCTTGTGAACCTGAGTGCCCGAACAATGCGATATACGAGGGAGCTGACGATTGGAGATATAAAGACGGGACAGCCTTAAGAGGAAGTGTTGTTTTACCTGATGGAACAGAAATTGATGCTGATGCAGCTCAAGATCCTGTTTCGGACGAGTTTTACTACATTGTTCCTTCTAAGTGTACAGAATGTAAAGGCTTCCACGAAGAACCACAATGTGCTGCTGTTTGTCCTGTTGATTGTTGTATTCCAGACGACAATCACGTCGAAAGTGAAGAAACACTTTTGAATAGACAAGCTTTTTTACACAATCACTAGTCGGTGACAGCAGAAAAATTCACAGCTCAATGCTGAGATATTATAAAGAAAAAGAGATTTGGCATCACACCAAATCTCTTTTTTTTATTCCTTTTTCTTAGAGGATAATAGAAAATAAACGACGTAAAACCACCCTAAAAATCCGTGAAGGATCGCCCAGAGTACCGAGTTATTACGCGACCAGGAGGCAACAATAGCTATTACAGAACCTGTTAAGCCTATTCCGCCAAGCAATCCTTCACTTGTAGTTGAATTGGCAAATGCGGTTGTTCCTACCAACAACATCATCATCACTAACATATACTTATTCATAATTCTATTTTTTTGTTTACTATATAGCGTCAAAAAAACAAAATAATCCAAAAAAAAGCAGGTTAAAGTGTCAATTCTATTTGTGTTTATTTTGATGTTGGTTGATGCTTTTATAGATCTCTACTGTTTTCATTACGGTATACGCCTGCATCTTATGCTGCAAATACAACGCATGACTAGAGGTGTTATCCCCTACTTGTAGTTTTCTCTTTTGCTGATTGCTCCAGGTGTAGTAATAGGGTTGATTGTTTTCAATAGCGATTGCTCCCTTATCATCGGCGATAAAACTGTAATCATTTAAGGCAAATCGGTGTTCTACCTCAGGGTCAAAGAGATCATCTCCCGTATAAAAATAGGTCGCATCGGAAAGTGCTAAATTAAATATAGTAGGAAATATATCTTTGTGTGATGCCAAAACATCTGCGTCAAAAAAGGCCGGTTTATACTGTTCTGGAATATACATCAAAATAGGGACACTTCGCTTTAAGAATCCTTCTTCTGGTGTATATTCAAATACTTGGCGAATGTTGTGATCTCCTGAAGCTACAACAATTGTATTTTCCCCTAACGGAGAATTGCGAATTTCTTTGATGAAGCGAGCGAGTTCTGAAGCCGCATATTGATGGGAGTAAAAATTAGCATAAGCTGTTTTCTCATCGACGCGGATTTTCTTCTTCATCTCTTCACTCATGGTGATGGGTTTCTTTTTGAAATAAGAAGGCACTTCGAAAGGTGTGTGGTTACTAATGGTCAATCCAAAAATAAACGCAGGCCTTTTTGTTTCTTTTAGGGTTTCACGGATATAGTCAAAGAGATATCCATCGTGAACACCCCAAGCGAATTCCTCTGCGTTAGGAAATTTTTCCTGGATGAAGTTTTTTCCTTGAATAATATCAAACTTTTGATGCTTAATCATATTATCGATATTTCGCCACGAAATACTTGCTCCTGTTAAAAAATAGGTTTCATACCCGCTATTTTTGAAAGGAATAGCAATTGAACTCGAAAAAGGGGTATCGAAATATACCGATTGAGAGATAATGGTTTTTGGGGTACCAATCAAAAAGTCTTCCAGTGTTTGAATGGTCCCATTATAAGCCGATAAACTGTTTTTAAAATAGTATAAATTAGGCAGTTCTTCACTTAAATCACCTAGTAAGTTTAACGTTTCACTATTCAAGTCGAAGTAGTGGTTACTCATACTTTCCATTTGTAAAAACACCACATTGGGAGGGTTTTGTTGAAGAAACTCTCGGTGTTTTGTTTTTGTAAATAGCGATTGATCAAACAATTCACGCTCACTATCTCCTTTATATCCCAATTGAACCTCTTCAACACTTGCAAATCCATTGGAGGCTAATTCGTGTTCTACATTAGGACGAATCGCGTTGTCCTTTCGTTCGGAATTGGCAAACTTCAAAGAATATAAAGCATTATAACACAGTGAATTTACAAATTCATTTTTTGAAATATTGGTATGTTCTCTTCTCAACGTAAATACACCAACACTTCCCCTCATTCCAATGAAAAATAAAGGAAATACCAACAAGGTGATCACCCCATATATTTTTGCACGAGGTTGTACTGGATTTACTCGTTTGTTTTTGACTTTTTTACTCCAATACAACCAAGCAATTATCACTAAAACATAGACCAATCCAATGGCAAACAAGGGGTAATCTGTCCATACCGATGTTAATACAGCTGTTGTGTCGTCGTTGAAGATTCCAAAGAACAGCAAGTTGATGTGAGATTGAAAAAATTGATAGAAAAAATAATCAATTACGATTAAGGTAAGGAAAACAATCGCTACAAATAGTAAATAGTAGCGTGAAAAATTGGCGTAAAATCGACTAAATCCCTCTTCATTTTTTTTGGGAATGAACAAAGAGGTTAACCAAAAAAGAACCAAAGGCAAAAAGCCATAACAGATAGCAGATACATCAAAACGCGCACCTACAATAAAAGCTTCAGCTATTTTCCACTTTTCTTGCACAAAAACTTCTGATGCTCCGTAGCTCAACAAAAACACCAAACGCCCTACGGCAAATAACAAGACAAAAAACAAAAAATAGTTCAGTCCACGATATACCGTTTTTCGAAAAAGATTGAGATTCATATTCTATTTTTTCACATACTTTAATTCGCAAAAGTAAGAATTAAATAACAGTTACTTAATGCAACTACTAAGAAATGCACCTACTTTTTAATCTTGTACTATCGAGCTGTACGTATAGTAAACCTTATATTTAGTTTTTATGTTGCATTTTCTATATTTTACTAGTTCGACTCCTTTCTTGCTTTTCCGTATATGGGGTATTCTTCAAAAATAACTATAAATAGGGATTTCTCATTTTGTAAAAAAAACTGAATTTTGACTTTGTAAGAATGAGAAAAATTGCGCTGAAAAAGAAAACGATTACTTACAATTTTGTTTACAATCGCTCGCTCCTATTGCGGGCGATTTTTTTCTGTACTGAAGGTATAATAAGCACACGAGCACCCTTCGAAATTTCCCTAGAATTAGGGATAATTTGCCTAGAGATTTGACGTACTTTTATCACAAAACCAAAAGCGATGACAATAGAACAATATAGACAAACGTATAAGGAAGAAGATGCCGTAGGCTGGGATTGCATTACTGCCGCATTAGAACAAATTTATGGAGAACAAGAGCCGCAACATTTTGGCAATGCACTTCCTTTTTCACTTGGAGGCGATAATCCACTCGATGGTTTAAGTGTATATGAAAGTACACAGCAAGAGGATCACTTTCACCTAGTCAGTTATGGTTTTTCCAACCTCTATTACGACGAAGAATCCATTGAATCCGACTACAGTGGCTACGGTTTTGAATTGACCTTTCGCTTTAAAAAACAAGGAGACAACAATATCCACTGGGCAATGAATTTAATGCAAAATCTTGCCAAATACGTTTTTGAGTCAGGCAAGTGGTTTGAAGCCTTTCACTTCATTCCCACCAATAGTCCTATTCGATTAGACTGGGATACTGCATTAGTTGGACTTGCTTTTGTTTTAGACCCTGAGCTCGGTTCAATCGAAACACCACATGGTCGTGTCGACTTTTTACAGCTAGTAGGAATAACACAACGCGAACTCGATCTGCTATGGGAAAATCCAAAACTAGCAGAAACGGAAAAACTATTGCATACTTTAAGTGAAGGCAACGCCTTACTTATTACCGATTTAGACAGAAAATAACAATAGTGTGAAATCCTACTTTGCATCTTTCCTTTTCTTTGCCCTGATGGGGTGTAGTACCTCCTCTCTATCGCTTTCGCCTACGAAGTATTCCTACGTTGGCCAGTCGCGTACCAAACAATTAGACCAAGAGAATCCTCAACTCCACCCTGCCATTACCCTAAAAGAAATACGTCAATCACTCTGGGGACGTAAAGCCGTTTTGGAAATTCAAGGGTGGTATAGTTCACAGGGACATCAGGCGAGAAGGTTAAAACAGATCAAGTGGATTCAAGAAATAGAGGGTAACCAATTGACATTCGTCTGTTATGTAGAACCCAAACGTGGTGTAGGAAAGGAAAGTGCCCATGTCTATGGATACAATTACAACCAAGAGATTAGTATTAGCATTCCATCAACGATTGAGCAGTTAAACGTTACATTGATCGAACAAAATATTGCTCAAGATGACATGGTAAGTTACCAATCTCATATACAACTAGATAATACAAAATAACAATCATACAACTCGGCTTTAGTCCAACACCACATTAGCCCGTTATATCTGATAATTTGAGTCAATAAAACACAAATAAAATTAACCTTATAAACCTGAATTTTTTCATTTTTTCACTACCTTCACTTCTACCTAACACGATTTATATGAAATTAAAGCTTCCTCCAATAAATTATTCATTTTTCACATATTTTATTGCAGCAATACTAGGAGTTCTACTATTTCTATATTTAGATGCCGATAGCAGATATAGGTATATATTATTATCCCTTGCCTTTGTTTTTATTCTCTCTACGAGTTGTTTCCACGCGTTGAGTTTTAGAAGTTACCGGACTGTTTTATGGCCATTCATCCTCAATATGCTCCTGATTTTGGCCTTTATCATCGCCAATGGAGGAACAGGTAATGCTCCTTTCTTCGGATCAAACAACACTTCCTTATCTCTTTTTTTTATAACTCTTGGATTCAATTCGCATTGGTATATATTAATCGAAAATCAGCCTATATCAGACTTTAGCTTTCTCTTAATCAATGCTTTATTATCTTTTATTATTCCTAGTATAGGGTATGCTATAGGGCATTTATATACCACAAAGATTCGACAATCGAATTCGAAATATTCAAATTCTTGAGTGGAGTCCATGACCAAAACGAAGTAAATCGCAAGATAGACAATATTTAATCCCCGTTATGGAAGAAAAATACATGGCATGTTCTATACATGGTAAACAAGAAATGGCTTTGTTGTGCACGCATTTGGCGCATAGTTTACACAACCGTCTAGCAGTAGGTTTTTTTGAATACGATACAGGAGATATGGGCAGACCTGACGCTTGGTGTAATACATGTGAAAGGGCATGGAATCACACGCAAACAGAAGAAGATCGCGAACAGTGGTTTATTGACTGCCAACACAAACTGATTTGTGTCAGTTGTTGGGATGAAGCCAAAGCCCTGAATCAAATAGCCACGGAAATTCATTTTAAATTACTGACAATAGCGGAAATTAAAACTGTGCTCCTAGAGGATGACGCAGGAGTACCTTTCCCAAAAAACATAGCTTTCCCTTTCCCATCGCTTTATCCATTATTTGCCAAACGCGCAGAAACAACGACTATCTCTTCTGAGACTACACTATTTAACACCGTTGAAGCACTAAGTGAAAATAAAACAAATAACGGGTCTACGCATTGGATATTTGCAAGAAATGGACAAGGAGATCGTTGGTTATTTGACGAAAAAGGACATGTCTTTTTTGGCGATCACGACCATCAACCGATGAGCTTACACCCCTTATATCTCAACTTTGAACAATGGTTACAATTGGCCTTTTGTGTTCAGCAATTAGACGATTGGTTAGATGCCGGTTATCCTCCTGAACGCATAGCAATTTCCTTTAATGAAACACTGAATACCATCCATCCTCAACTGGCAGAAAACTATCCTTTTGAGCTGATTTAATAGCTATTTTATGAAGAAGAACCTCCAATTACTTGCAATACTAAGTTTTTTAACCTTGGTTAGTTGTCAAGAAAAAACTAAAGAACAACCCGTAAAGGAAGCACCTACTCCTGTTGAGGTACAACCTAGTGAAACACATACAAATCAACCCGATTATGTGCTATCGCCCGACCATCAAACCAATACTATCACCTTAGATATTGATGGAGACGGCAAACCCGATTACATCCAAATCGTAAAATCCCCTAGCAGCGGACGCTATGGAATTACAGTCAAAAGAGCAACAGGTGATTTTGCTATTATTGGTCCTATAGATGGTTCCACTCACCGTGTCCTTCCCGAAGACATGGAAGATATACTTTGGGCACAAGACATAACCGTTCAAGAAAAAAACGCGGTAATCTATGAAGTTGTAGATGAAAATGGAAATTTGCGCCCGGAGGAAGACGTTCCTGAAGATGAAAAAATCACACTCCCATATGAGAGTTTACACCTAAGTGTACCCGAAAGTTGTGGAAGTGGACTCTTATATTGGTTAGATGGCACGTATCACTGGCACCAAACAAGTTAAAAAAAGGCGTTAATCGAATCGATTAACGCCTTTTTTTTATCCTTTATATCGCTCAAACGATTGCCAATATTTATCTTTATAAATCGCATACCCCAGCGAAAAATCGCTTTTGTACTTCATTTTCATTTGCTCTAAAACACGAGCAGGAAGTCTAAAATCTTTACAAGCAAAGAATATATCGCGGTTTCCATCTACTGTTTCTCTACCGAGATTCAAATAGCCCGCAGTATCGGGTAAAACTTCAATCAACTCATCTTCCACCTGATTCAACAATTGGTAGGTCGACTCATCTGGAAACCCATTTTCGTTGGCTTTATACGCAATTTCTACGCGTACGATCCAAGGATGTGAGGCTTTGGCATCCCAATCTAAAATAGTACGGTTAATCAAAGCAATCAAAGGCATTCCATTTTCCAACGTCCCCTCTAACCCAACATAAGAATCTTTTTCTGTATCGTAGCGCATTCCTTCGTATTTTTCAATGAACTCCTTTTCGCGCCACACTAAATAATCCTTTAGTTTTAAAATGGGAATTAAAGTTCCTGCTGCTTCGTCAGGTCCAATTACGCTTAAGTTATCGATAGAGGTAATAGCATTTAATTCACCCAGTAAATTATCTAAAAAGATATATACTCCATTGGTAATAATAGCTTTATCACTTGCTGTATAATCGTCGTATACAATGACTAGATCTACTTCATCCGGGTATTGTGGGTGTTCCACAGCGTAGAAATTAATTTTCTCTTTAGAAAACTCATAGTTATTCATTCGAATATTGAATCGACTGATGTCTACTGCAGGCTTTAAAGACGTAAATTTCCAGTTCTTCAACGAGGGAGCCGCTGCGACTAGATCTTCGATAAAAGCTACATTTTTAACGATCCCATCTGGGGTAAAAATCAACTCAGCCGTTTCGTCATCCATCATACCAGAAAGGAAGTAAATCCCTTCTTTTAATTCTTGTAATTTGGGTGCTAGGCGATCAAAGAAGTCTTCTTCGATTTTATCACGCCCTTTTACTACGCGGTAAAATGCTTGTTCATTTTCTTGAAACCAAACCCAAAAATCAGCTGGAGAGTTAATGGGATTTTCTTTTTTAGCAAAAATATTTTTTAGTATACTCATAAAACTAGTAGGATAAACCTCAACGATACAAAGACCATCGAAGTATTGTTATGATTTCATTTTAGTACGTATGGATGCTATCCATACTTGAGGTTGATTGACAACAAATTTAAACGTCATCCCTCCTTTGGTTGTAATGCGGATTCCTTGGTTGTACAACCTCATAAAGGATTCACCTTCTATAGTTTCAATATTCGTCCAATCCACTGTCCAATTACTCGATATAAATTCCTTAGTTTGAGGTTCAAAAGTCAGTTGCTCGTCTGTGGCATACAATACACCAACCACGGGAGATGTTTTGATTAACTGTTGTGCGACACCATAAAAAATAATGGGTTGATCATCCAAAACCGAAAAAGAAGGTTCTTTACCTTTGATTTTCAGCTTAAACATAAAAAGGTACCAAAAGACAGTAAAAAAAGTAGTCTGAAACAGTAGCTTCATCCATGATATGGATGCTCCATCAGCCCATTCAAACAAATAAAAAACACTAGCATAGCCCAATCCGGTAAGTAAACTGATATACAGCTGATACTTCGGTTCTATCCTAATACTATTTCCTCCAATTTTCATATTATAATTCTTATCTCGTATGTAAAGATACTAAATAATATACCTACGGCTATTTTACTTATTTTTCTTCATTTTTGCCTTAATAAACTCGAAAATAATCGGTAAAATAGAAACAAAGATAATCAATAAAGCTATTTTGGAGAAGTTGTCTTTTACAATGGGCAGGTTGCCTAAGAAGTAACCCGCTAGCGTTAATCCTACCACCCAAATAATTCCACCGATCACGTTGTACAACATAAAAGTGCGGTAACGCATACTTCCTACGCCAGCTACAAAGGGAGCTAGGGTACGAACAATAGGAATAAAGCGAGCGATAACGATAGTGCGTTCACCATATTTCTCGTAAAATGCATGGGTTTTATCTAAGTGTTCTTCTTTAATTACTTGCTTGCCAAACAGGCGAATCTTAGTCATTTTCATACCCGCTTTCATTCCGATAAAATAGTTGAGGGAATCCCCAGATATGGCTGCAATCAAGAGTAGAACAATCGCCAAAGTAATATCTAATTCTGTCGTTTGAGCAATGAGCATTCCCGTTGCAAACAGAAGGGAATCACCTGGTAAAAAAGGCATAATCACTAGCCCAGTTTCTACAAAAATAATCAAGAATAAAATAACGTAAATCCATGATCCATAATTCGCGATTAGCGTGTGTAAATATTGATCAATGTGAAAGATAAAATCTAGTAACTCCATAGTTCTTCGAAGTGAGTTTAATATTGAATTTGTTTGTCACACAAAGATGTAAAGATTATTCTAATTATAAAGAAAAAAAATCATTTAACAGCAAGTGATTGATGTACAGTCATTATTTTTTGTATTTTTAAGTCTAGTACTAAATCGAATCTGCTATGCTTTCACAGCTTGTACCACTTACCACCCTCAATCCAAATCTCGCCTCACTTCAGGCGATTACCCTTATGTTACACCTGTGTTTTTTAATTGCCTTTTTAATTATTATCATTCGATTTACCCGCGATTTTTTCTTTTATAAACATCCCTTTCAACTGGCTTTCAATCGAAGAAAAGCTCCTTTGATTGTATTGGCCATCGTATATAGCGCAACTATGTTTGCTATTTATTTTATGTGGTAGCTTTTTTTAGGTGAATAGTGAGTGGTAAGATTTCGTCGCTCTTTGCTCGTCGTTCTTTGCTTGTCGTTCGATGCTCGTCGCTCTTTGCTCTTCGTTCGTTGCTCGTCGTTCGTTGCTCGTCGTTCGTTGCTCGTTGTAAAGCACAATTATCTTACAAATGAAGAGATTTAACAAATCGTAGCGTAGCGAAGATTCATCGAACACCAAAACCAATATAAACTAGGTGAGATAAACCGCACAGATTTCGTTGCTCGTTGCTCGTTGCTCTTCGTTCGATGCTCGTTGTAAAGCACAATTATCTTACATACGAAGAGATTTAACAAATCGTAGCGTAGCGAAGATTCATCGAACACCAAAACAAAATATAAACCAGGTGAGATAAACCGCGCAAAGAACAAATCGTAGATTCATCGAACACCAAAACCAATATAAACTAGGTGAGATAAACCGCACAGATTTCGTTGCTCGTCGCTCTTTGCTCGTCGCTCTTTGCTCTTTGCTCCTCGCTCGTTGCTCCTCGCTCGTTGCTCGTTGCTCGTCGCTCGTTGCTCTTCGTTCGATGCTCGTTGTAAAGCACAATTATCTTACAAACCGTTCAACTTACAAACCGCGCAAACCGCGCGAATAACAAACCGCGCGAATAACAAACCGCGCAAAGAACAAATCGTAGATTCATCGAACACCAAAACAAATATAAACTAGGTGAGATATATTCATCGAACACTAAACAAATAGTAACTAAGTGAGATAAAGAGCAAACATAAAAAAAGAGGCGAATCATTCATTTGCCTCTTTTTTTATGTTCTTTTTTATTCTTCCTCCTCTTCGTAAAAGTCGAGCCATTCCATGTCCTCTGACATGGTTTTATCGACGAACATATCCAATTGTTCTACGTAATCAGTAGCGAAATACACGCGTTGTGTTTTACCAATACTTTCGGACAGGCGGTATAAACGCGGTTCATGTCTATTTCTCAACTGTTGATCTATATCGTCAATGGCATACATTTTTAACTGGTTTACATCGAATCCAGCACCGCTAAACATCAAGTTTAGTCGCTCAGCTGTTCCGATGAGGATGTCATTTCCTAGAGACATTTGATTTTTATCGTCATCTAAATCGGTATAGTCGTGTACACCAAAAACGCGAATTCCCATTTTAGACCCGAAGCGATCAAACTCTTCTAATAGGCGTTCTACTTCAAATTTGTCCTTTACGACGATTAACACACGCGTAGAGATCATATCCTCTACAGGTGCTTCTACGCGTTGTAAAGCAGCCATAATTAAGGTTGTTGTTTTGCCTTCTTCATTAGGGGCAATCAGCACAAAATCTTGCCCTCCTTTAATACGTCCAAAAGCGGTCTTTTGCAAAAGGGTAGGTTCGACAAGTCCTTGTTCAGCTAAATTGTGTTGTAAAACGGGGTGTATTTTTTTTAATTTCATCTTATTTTGTAGCGAATAGCTTTACGTCTTCTAATGTTACTTCTTTCTCTCCTAAAATAATTAATCGCTCAATTACGTTGCGCAGTTCACGTATATTACCGCTCCAATCATACTGTTGCAATTGTGCAATGGCTTCTGGCGTAAATTTTTTGGGAGCGTTTCCTTGTTCGTTCGCAATTTGTCTAACAAAATGCTCCAGCAACAAAGGTATGTCATCTCGGCGATCATTCAAAGCGGGTACTTTGATTAGAATTACCGCTAGTCGATGGTATAAATCCTCTCTAAAACGCCCTGCTTCAATCTCTTTACGCAGATCTTTATTGGTTGCTGCCAATACGCGAACGTCAATTTTTTGATCTTTTTCTGCTCCAACACGAGTGATTACATTTTCCTGTAAAGCACGAAGCACTTTCGCTTGGGCAGACAGACTCATATCGCCAATTTCATCCAAGAATATAGTCCCTTTATCAGCTAATTCAAACTTTCCTGGTCGATCTTTAACCGCCGAAGTAAAGGCTCCTTTTACGTGACCAAACAACTCACTTTCAATGAGCTCTGCGGGAATAGCCGCACAGTTCACTTCTATCAATGGCTTTGAAGAACGCTGACTTTGGGCGTGAATTTGATGCGCCACCAATTCTTTCCCTGTACCATTGGGCCCGGTAATCAAGACACGAGCTTCAGTAGGTGCCACCTTTTCGATCATCGCTGTGATTTGTTGGATAGCATCACTTTGACCGATAATCTCATACTTCTTAGAAACTTTTTTCTTTAAGATCGTATTCTCTACCACCAATTTACTCTTGTCTAATGCATTGCGCACCGTTGTGAGTAAGCGATTCAAATCAGGTGGTTTGGAAATATAATCAAACGCCCCTAATTTCATAGTATTAATAGCCGTTTCTAAATCTCCATGTCCCGAAATCATAACAAAAACGGTTTCAGGTTTTATCTTTTTTGCCTCAACGAGCAATTCATCGCCACTCATTTTAGGCATTTTAATATCCGATATTACCAAGTCATATTCTCCTTGGGCAATCATTTGTAATCCTTCTGCTCCATCCTCTGCCCCGTCCACTTTGTATTCGGGAGACTCTTCTTCTAAAATGCGGATTAAAACACGGCGAATAGCCGCTTCATCTTCAACAATTAAAATCTTGGATTCTTTACTCATAACTTTAGTTTTAGGAAGGGATCTTAATATTTTAGCCACTTATACAGCTCTTTCCACGAAGGACGTTTCCCGTACATGAGGATACCTATTCGGTATATTTTTGCAGCAATCCACACCGTTAAAATAAAGGTCCCGAATAGCAATACAATTGATAGCAGTACTTGCCAAATTGGAACGCCGAACGGAATACGCATCAACATCACAATCGGAGAAGTAAATGGAATCATAGAAAATACAGTCGCTACGGTTCCATGCGGATCTTTGATAACTGTAAAAAAACCGATATATACACCTAACATCAACGGTAACATAATGGGAAACAAAAACTGCTGTGTATCTGTTTCATTGTCTACTGCTGCACCAATTGCCGCATATAAGGAGCTGTATAGGAAATAGCCTCCAATAAAAAAGACAATAAAGTACACAAACCAAGACAACAACGGCAAGCTCATGATTTCAGCTACGTAGTTTTGGATATCACTCATTACACTTGTATCCATAGCCGTTGCCATTTGTGCAGCTTCTAAATTCGACGCACCAGCATTCAATCCAAAAACAGAAGTCGCCACGAGCATCAAAATTCCGCCAACAACACCCCAAATCAAAAATTGTAATAAACCCGCCATGGAGGTACCAATAATTTTTCCCATCATCAACTGAAAGGGTTTGACTGACGAGACAATTACTTCAATAATTCGGTTTGTTTTTTCTTCAATCACTGAACGCATCACCATATTGCCGTACACAATAATAAACATCATGATACAATAGCCAAAAAGCGAACCAATAAAGATCTTGATTTCATTCAATCCTTTTACCGTTTGTTCTCCTGATGCTTTTTGCAGGTGCAAGCTAACGGAAGCCTGATTCTCTTTGATAATTTGAGGATCAATTCCCTTGTCAATTAAATTTAAACTGGATACTTTATTTTCAATGATTGACTCAATTTTACTGATGAAAGCAATACCAGGGCTATCATTAGAAATATAGTAAATCGACTGCTCATAGGCTGCTAAATCTTCTTGCTTTGGAATATATAAGAGTCCGCTGTATTTTTCAGCTAAGACACTATCTTTTAGTACTGCAATGGGAACAGCCGATAGATTTTTATATTCGTATTCTTCCGAATTTTCAAAATCACCGCTAAAAATAGCACTCTCATCGTGAATAGCGATTACTTTGGTCGTTGACTTCATTGTACTTAAAAATCCGATAAGCACAGCAATACCCACAAAGAATAGTGGGGCTAAAAAAGTCATAACAATAAACGCTTTATTACGCGCTTTGGCGATAAATTCTCTTTTTATAATTAATTTAAGAACGCTCATACTTATTTACTTACAGTTTGAATAAAAATATCATTTGCCGTTGGCAGTTTTTCTACAAAATGAGTGACTTGTCCATTGTTTGACAAGATATGCAATAACTCATTAGGCATCGCCTGACCTAAATCAATCTCCAATTGTAACTCGTCATTTAAAGACTTAAACGAGGTCGGTTGTACGGTAAATTTCTGGGATAATTCAAACATTAAACGATGTACATCACTTGATAAAATTCCTACTTGATACAAATTAGTTCGAAAATCGCGTTTGACATCGACCAAACGCCCTTCAATTAATTTATTTGACTTGTGAATCAAAGCAATGTAATCACACATCTCCTCCACACTTTCCATGCGGTGAGTGGAAAAGATAATCGTTGCTCCTTTTTCTTTGAGTTCAAGAATTTCGTCTTTGATAATATTGGCATTTACGGGGTCAAAACCAGAGAAAGGTTCATCAAAGATCAACAATTTCGGTTTGTGCAATACAGTTACGACAAACTGTATTTTTTGTGCCATACCTTTAGACAGTTCCTGAATTTTTTTGTTCCACCATCCTTTGATATCGAGTTTGTCAAACCAATAATCTAGTTGTTCTTTGGCTTCGGCTTTACTCAACCCTTTCAATTGGGCAAGATATAGCGCTTGTTCACCTACTTTCATGGTTTTATACAAGCCTCGTTCTTCGGGCATATAGCCAATATCTTTAATGTGATGAGGGCTCAAAGGCTGACCGTCTAAAAGGATTTGTCCTTGATCGGGATAGGTGATTTGGTTGATAATTCGGATGAGGGATGTTTTCCCCGCTCCATTAGGTCCTAATAATCCATATACAGACCCTTTGGGAACAGTGAGAGAAACATTATTCAAAGCTGTTTTGTCAGCATATTTTTTTTCTACATTCTTAACTTCTAAGATAGGTTGCATCAATCGATCTTTTATATTTCATGTAAAAATAAATCATTTATTTCAACTTGCGAAGAACAAGGTATATTTTGATTACAAATAGGCATAAAAAAACCCAACCTCATATTACTATAAGGTTGGGAAAAATTGCTATGAAAAAGAAAATCCACTGTTTAATAAGTGTGCATCAAATGTATGACTTCTTTTCTAATTACGAAAACATTTCTTTGACTTTTTCAAAAAAAGATTTATCACCCTTACCTGGAGACGGTTTAAAGTTGCTATCTTCTTCCATTTTCTCAAAGAATTCTTTCTGTTCTTTTGTGAGTTTTTTCGGTGTCCATACGTTGACGTGAACCAATAAATCACCACTGCCATAACTGTTTAAGCGCGGCAATCCTTTTCCTCTCAATCGGAGAATTTTCCCTGATTGGATTCCCTCTTCCAATTTGATGCGCACATTACCCGTTACGGTATAAATTTCTTTACTGCCTCCTAAAGCTGCCTCAGAGAAGCTGATATAGAGGTCATAATGTAAATTATCGCCTTCTCTTTTTAAGGACTCGTGTTCTAATTCTTCAATTACAACCAACAAATCTCCAGCAACACTGTTATTTCCTGGTGCTTCGTTTCCTTTGCCTGCCACTTTTAGTTGCATGCCTTCTGCTACACCTGCTGGAATTTTGATTGATACAGTTTCTTCCTGTACCACCATTCCTTCTGCATCTGATCCTGCTGGTTTTTGGTCAATCATTTGTCCACTCCCTTGACATGTATGACAAGGAGAAGCCGTTTGCATACGACCAAATACCGTATTGGCTATTTTAGTCACTTGTCCAGATCCATTACACGTAGCACAAGTCTTGTACGTAACACCTGCTGCTTTTATTTTGCGCTTTACTTTTACTTTCTTTTCTACACCGTTTGCGATGTCTTCCAGCGTTAGTTTTACTTTAATACGCAAACTAGTTCCCTTGGCTCTGCGTTGACCGCCACCGCCGCCAAAACCACCGAAACCACCGAAACCGCCACCGCCAAAAGCACTGCCGAAAATATCTCCAAACTGACTGAAGATATCATCCATGTTCATATGACCGCCGCCAAATCCTCCGCCACCTTCAAAAGCCGCATGTCCATATTGGTCATAACGCGCTTTCTTATCTGGATCACTTAATACTTCGTAAGCTTCTGCTGCTTCCTTGAATTTCTCCTCCGCTTCTTTATCCCCTGGATTCTTATCTGGGTGAAATTCAATGGCCTTTTTACGGTATGCCTTTTTAATGGCAGCTGCATCTGCTCCTTTATCGATACCTAATATTTCGTAATAATCTTTCTTCATTTGGATTCTGAGTTTCTATTAATAAATTGGTCTAAACGCACGTTTATTGACCAATAACAACTTTTGGAAAACGAATAATTTTATCGCCTAATTTATATCCCTTTTCTACGACATCTACCACTTTTCCTTTTAAGTCATCTCCCGCAGGAATTTGTGTAATCGCTTCGGATATATCTGCATCAAAAGCATCACCACTTTGGATAACTACTTCCTCTAATCCTTTTGCAGCCAAGGTGTCAATTAATTTGGTAGAAATTAAACGCACACCTGTCAGGTGTTCGCTTTCTCCTTGCTTTTCTAATTCTGATAAAGCACGACCAAAATCGTCCAAAATAGGAAGCATCGCTGACATAACTTCCTCATTCGCTGTCTTAAACAATTCTAAACGCTCCTTCGATGTACGGCGCTTGTAGTTTTCAAACTCTGCAAATAAACGCAAATACTTGTCTTTCTCTTCTGCAATTTTAGCATTCATCACTTCTTCAATAGATGCTGTCTCTGCCGTTGTTGCCGCAGTTTCTTGCGTATTTTCCGCTGTTACGTCCACTTCTTCCTTGTTTATATCTTTATTTTCCATAGTGCTATCCTAAATTATTTGTTGCTTTCTCTTAATCAAATCCTTTGCCAACTGTTTATTTCTGTCATAATGTCAGTTTTTTGGTGAGTGGTGAATGGTGAGTGGTGAATGGTGAGTGGTGAATAGTGAGTGGTGAATAGTGGTAAGATTTCGTTGCTCTTTGCTCTTTGCTCTTTGCTCTTTGCTCTTTGCTCTTTGCTCTTTGCTCTTTGCTCTTTGCTCTTTGCTCTTTGCTCTTTGCTCTTTGCTCTTTGCTCTTTGCTCTTTGCTCTTTGCTCTTTGCTCGTCGCTCTTTGCTCGTCGCTCTTTGCTCGTCGCTCTTTGCTCTTTGCTCGTCGCTCTTTGCTCGTCGCTCGTCGCTCTTTGCTCGTCGCTCTTTGCTCGTCGCTCTTTGCTCGTCGCTCTTTGCTCGTCGCTCTTTGCTCTTCGTTCGATGCTCTTCGTTCGATGCTCGTTGTAAAGCACAATTATCTTACAAACCGTGCAACTAACAAACCGTACAAACCGCGCGAATAACAAACCGCGCAAAGAACAAACCGCGCGAATAACAAATCGAAAATCGTAGCGTAGCGAAGATTCATCGAACACCAAAACAAAATATAAACCAGGTGAGATAAACCGAACAGATTTCGTTGCTCGTCGCTCTTTGCTCTTCGTTCGTTGCTCGTTGTAAAGCACAATTATCTTACAAATGAAGAGACTAAACAAATCGTAACGAAGTGAAAATCGTAACGAAGTGAAGATTCATCGAACACCAAAACAAATATAAACTAGGTGAGATATATTCATCGAACACCAAAACAAATATAAACTAGGTGAGATATATTCATCGAACACCAAAACAAATATAAACTAGGTGAGATATATTCATCGAACACCAAAACAAAATATAAACTAGGTGAGATAAACCGAACAGATTTCGTTGCTCGTTGCTCTTTGCTCTTCGTTCGATGCTCGTTGTAAAGCACAATTATCTTACAAACCGTGCAACTAACAAACCGTGCAAACCGCGCGAATAACAAACCGCGCGAAGTGAAGATTCATCGAACACCAAAACCAATATAAACTAGGTGAGATAAACCGCACAAAGAACATCAATCATACAAATCTTCAAAAGCTTGAGTTAAGCTAACAAATTGAAAAGTAAAGTTTAATTGTACTACTTTCTGACAACTAACATATTGACCTTCGGTTACAAGAAGTGCTTTTTCGCCTAAGACTAAGCGCAGGACAAAAGCGGGTACAGCAGGTAGGATCATTTTTCGGTTTAAAGCCTGACAGAGTGCTCGGGTAAAAGCCTTGTTTGTTTCGGGTTTTGGGGCTACTGCATTAAATTCACCCGACAATCCACGCTGCATAACGAAGAGAAACAAGCGAACTAAATCTGTGATATGAATCCACGAATAGTACTGTTTACCAGAACCTAAGGGCGAGGCGAGATAGTATTTTGCCATTCGTTCAATGTGAGGTAAAGCCCCTCCATCTCGGGAGAGTACTAAACCGATGCGCAAAAAAGCTACGGATATTCCCAAATCTTCAAAACGTCGATTTTCTCCTTCCCATTGTTGGACGACTTTCCCCAAAAAATTGGTCGCTGGCGTGTAATTATCTTCAGATTGTACTGTATCAAGAGTATCGTATATCCCTACAGCTGAAGCACAAATGATTTGTTTCACTTGGTGTGGCTGTTGTGCTAAAAGCTGATAAAGGGTTTGAGAAGCCTCTACTCGACTATTGATGATCAACTGTTTGCCTTGGGAAGACCAAGCCCCATCAATCGAGCTACCAGCAAGGTGGAAAATAACCTCCACCCCCGACAAACACAAAGGGTCAATTATTCCTTGCTGCGGATTCCAAAAATAACCCTGACAGCCTGCCAATGCCCCTAATTTGTCTTTGGCTGTTGTTACAAATGCAACCTCAATACCACTTGCCTGCAGCTGTTGTACTAACTGCTTCCCAACTAATCCCGTTGCTCCTGTAACTAAAACTCTCATATACTACTCTTTTGTTGTGTTTTTAGCTTATTTTTTGGTTCTTACTTTTAAGGTCCACTCAAAATTAAACGTAGAAACCTCATCGCCCTTTTCATCAATTCCCACAGATTTCATCCAAATGGTCACGCCTTCTTGGGTGTCAATCGCCTGCTGAATAGCTTCATCTAATAACGCCCCATCCACACAGGTAAACGAAATCTTACCCGTTGCTTTTTTTACAAAAATAGAATTATTCTGCGCCACTAGCATCGAAATACGCTGACCACTTTCGCTAATTTTTTTCATAACTAACGCTCCAGTAGACAATTCTGCCGCCATGGCCTGTACCGCAAAATACATCGAGCGAAAAGGATTTTGATTTGCCCATTTATGACGAACCGTCGTCGTTGCTTCTGTCTCTGAAATACGGCTTAATCGAACCCCTGTCCAATAAGCAGATGGCAACTTAAAGAATAAAAATTTATTGATGGACGAAACTGAAAATTTCATGTTGTAGCTATTTTATTTTCCCCTAAATATACAAAATTATACCGTTATTTACCTGCTCGCCAGTATTATTCCGCCCGAATTAGCTGTCTTTTTTTATTTCTCCCTCGCCTAGACGACTATCTTATTCTCTTTTGTACTCCCATTCCAAAAAGAAATAAACACCAACAAACAAAGGAGTTAACCCATATTTAAACTAAAATCCCTTTTGTCTATAATGTTAAATTAAAGTTAATTTCGAGTACTTTGCTATACATAGTACATGCCTTTAGCTATATCTTTGCATAAGATAAATCATTGAACCTATGAATAGTGAAAATACAAAAGCTCAAATGCGCAAGGGTATCTTGGAGTTCTGTATTCTATCCATTCTAAAAGAACGCGATTATTATACTTCTGAAATATTAGAAGAACTTAAAAAAGTAAAGCTTTTAGTGGTAGAAGGAACAGTATACCCTTTACTAACAAGACTCAAAAACGGAGATTTGTTAACCTATCGTTGGGAGGAGTCCAATGCAGGACCTCCGAGAAAATACTACAAACTAACGCCAAAAGGAGAGGAATTCTTAACTGAATTGGCAGAAACATGGGAAGAGTTAGCCCATGCAGTACAAGAGATAACCACAAAAAATCAAGACCATGAATAGAACGTTAACTATAAATATCGGTGGTTTAGTTTTTCACATTGAAGAGCAGGCTTTCCAACAACTGGATCAATACATCAAAGCGATTCGCCGCTCGATTGCTATCGAAGAGCAAGAAGAAGTGGTACAAGATATCGAATTGCGCATTGCTGAAATATTCAATTCTAAAATAACGACCACCAAACAGGTTATTACCTCAGAAGATGTAGAAGAGGTGATTCGCATCATGGGTCGTCCAGAAGACTATTCGTTAGACGATGATGGCAGTGCACAGCACTATACAGAACAGACATATTACAGAGAGAAAAAATTATTCCGCGATACGGACAGTCGAATTTTAGGAGGAGTCCTTTCTGGATTGGCACATTACTTTAAGATTGACACGGTTTGGGTGCGTTTAATTTTCCTCTTTTTGGTTTTCTTCTATGGTACGGGCATTTTGCTGTACTTTGTGTTGTGGATTATCATTCCCAGTGCTAAAACAACCAGTGAAAAATTAGACATGATGGGAGAGCCCGTCAATATAGAAACCATTGAACGAAAAATTAAAGAAGGGGTTGATTATACTACGAATAAAATCAATTCTATGGACTATGACAAGTTCAAGACACAAACACAACGCGCAACCAATCAAGGGGCTAAAGTGATGCGTTATATTTTTGGAATTGGCTTTATTGTCGTTGCTGTTGTGGGGATGTTGATTAGTTTTTTTATCAACCTTATGATCATTGTCAACACTAGTTTTATCGTCAATCAATTGGATCTCCCTGATCTTCTCATTGATCCCAACATACCCCGATGGATTTTGCATACGTGTCTAAGTCTGATTATGTTCTTGCCATTTATTATTATGCTGTTGTTAGGGCTTAAATTGCTCTATACGAACATGAAGTACATTTGGATTACGGCAATTGCCATTTTTGTTTTGTGGATTGGTAGCTTAATCGGATTATCCGTTACAATTATTAATGGGGATGCAGATCACTTTATTCGCAACAAAACGGGATATGGCTATACGGTTACTTATTCTACGAAGAAACAAGACGATACAGCTGAAGATCTAACGTATTTTAGCACGAATAAAGATTTGGTTTTACAACTAAAAAATCCTAGTACTGCGACAGATTCAATCAACAATAAGATTGAAATAGTTCCGTCCTATCAGGACAATGCCTATGCGCGATTTGGAACTGAAGTAAAGAGCGAGACAAACCTGATTGAGACTGTAGAAGAAGACGCACAATTTGTCATAACTCTGACAGAGGAGCTGTTTAATTCTGATCAACCGATGACGGTCTACTTGCCGATAGGAAAAAAAATATTTATAAAAGAAGAAGTACAGCCTTATTTATTTCAATCCTCCCAAAAGGATATGAAAGCTGGGGATCACTGGTATTTGATGCAAGACAATTTTAGTTTGACTTGCACCGACTGTAACTAAAAAAGGGAGCTTGAAAGCTCCCTTTTTTTATACTGTAAACCGTCGACTGTTAACTGTCAACCGTTACCCCTATACTACATCGTAGCTGCTTCGTTTTGAGCGTCGATAATCATTTGCTCATTTGCTTTAATAGCAAACTCAACGCGACGGTTTTTTGCTCTTCCTGCTTCTGTATCATTACTTGCCACAGGATCAGCAATTCCCATACCTTCTGTTGCTAGACGCTTGTTTGAAACACCGTTTTGCATTAAATAGGTTTTCACTGCGTTTGCACGTTGTCTTGACAGCTTTAAATTATATTCTTCTCTACCCGTATTGTCTGTATAACCGAAAATACTAATATTGGTATTTGGGTTTTCTTTGAATACAATGATTAATTTATCTAAGTTTTGTTTTGCTTTATCTGTTAGAGTTGCTTGATTCAGGTTAAAGTTGACAGAACTCTCTCCTAAAGTCAATTTAATTCCCTCCCCTACGCGTTCCACTTGAGCTCCTGGAACCGTTTGTTCAATTTGGCGCGCTTGCTTGTCCATATTGTTTCCAATAACACCACCAGCAGCACCACCAATCACACCGCCTAATACTGCGCCTAATGCACTATTTCCTCCTTTTCCGATGTTATTTCCAAGGATTCCACCAATGATCGCACCTCCGGCAGCTCCTATGGTAGCTCCCTTCTGTGTATTATTCGCATTTTTGACAGAGTCACAGCTTGTCAGCGATAAAGAACTTACTAGCAAAACTCCTGCTAATAAAGTTGTAGTTGATTTTTTCATAATATTACCTTCTTGTTGTTTCTTAATTCTTTACAAAGTGATATGTCACATCATATCCTTGTCCATCCACATAAAAAATATCGATCAAATCAAAACTGTTAGCGGTTTGATTTTTCACTTTCATTTTATAACCTGTAGTTACATTTTTTGCTTTTAATCCTGCATCGACGAATTTGAACTCAAATTCTCCGTTTGGATTGACGAACCACTTAAAACTACTTTCAAACATTGGGCACGAATTTCCGCCTTGTAGGTTCACAACACCCGTGTTGTTGTTCGAAACAAATTTCCACTGACTCCCGTTGAAGCAATGTGCATCGGCAATGTTAAAAGAAGTTACTTTTACAAACTCTCCGCCAATATGAGAAACAGAAGTCAATGTCCAATCTCCTTTGATTCCGTATTGCGACTGTCTATCCATCGTCGGTTTACAAGAGGCTAACGCTAAGCCAATAAAACTTAATAAGACTAACTTTTTCATAATATTTCTTCTATTTTTTACAATAATACAAACTTTCTAGCTATTACAATATTTTAGTGTACAAAAAAGCGACAAATGACAAATTGACATCTATAATTAGGTTGGTATCTTTTTTGCCTACTCAATTCTATATAAAAATATTAAAAATAATAATACCAAAATAATTATGACATCTGGAAAAATTAATGTGACTGTAGAGAATATCTTTCCTCTGATTAAAAAATTCTTGTATAGTGATCACGAGATATTCTTAAGAGAGTTAGTTTCAAATGCAACTGATGCTACATTAAAGTTAAAGCACCTCACTAGTATTGGGGAAGCGAATGTGGAATATGGCAATCCTATTATTGAGGTTAAAATTGACAAAGACAACAAAAAGCTCCACATCATCGACCAAGGGCTAGGGATGACCAAAGAGGAAGTGGAAAAATACATCAACCAAGTTGCTTTTTCTGGTGCGGAGGAATTCTTAGAAAAATACAAAGACAGCGCCAAAGACACAGGAATCATCGGGCATTTTGGATTGGGGTTCTATTCGGCTTTTATGGTAGCGGATAAGGTAGAAATCATTACAAAATCGTTCAAAGATGCTCCTGCGGCACATTGGACATGTGATGGTAGCCCTGAATTCACCTTAGAAGAATCGGATAAACAAGAAAGAGGAACAGAAATTATTCTTCATATAGCTGAAGATTCTCTTGAGTTCTTAGAGGATTACAAAATCCGTGAACTCTTAACGAAATACAATAAATTCATGCCAGTGCCTATTAAATTTGGTACACATGAAGAGGGAGAAGGCGATGATAAAGTAGAAGTTGATACCATCATCAATAACCCAAATCCTGCTTGGACGAAACAGCCGGCTGATTTAACGGATGAAGATTACAAAAACTTCTATCGCGAGTTATATCCGATGCAATTTGAAGAGCCTCTATTCAACATTCACTTGAATGTGGACTATCCATTCAACTTAACTGGTATTTTGTATTTCCCTAAGTTAAGTGCGGATATGCAAATGCAAAAGGACAGAATCCAACTGTATCAAAATCAAGTATTCGTAACGGATAATGTAGAGGGAATCGTTCCTGACTTCTTAACGATGTTGAAAGGGGTGATTGATTCGCCAGATATTCCGTTAAACGTATCGCGTTCTTACTTACAAGCAGATGGAAATGTAAAGAAAATCTCCAACTATATTACGCGTAAAGTTGCGGATAAATTAAAATCGTTGTTCAACGAGAACAGAACTGATTTTGAAAGCAAGTGGAACGACATTAAAGTTGTTTTAGAGTACGGTATGTTGTCTGAGGAGAAATTTGCTGAAAAAGCAGGTGCTTTTATGCTTTACCCTACAACGGATGGTACATTCTATACCCTAGAGGAATTAAAAGAAGCAACGAAAGACTTACAAACAGACAAAGACGGTAACCTTGTTGTTTTATATACCTCAAACAAAGATGCGCAACACAGCTATATCAGTGCTGCCAAAGAAAAGGGATACCAAGTAATCGTTATGGACTCTCCTATTGTTTCACACTTGATTCAAAAATTAGAGAGCGAAAATGAAAAAATGACTTTTGCCCGTGTGGATGCGGATCACATCAATAACTTGATTAAGAAAGAAGAAAACGCCATTTCTAAACTATCAGAAGAAGAGCAAACAACTTTACAATCGTTTATTGAACAAGTGGTACCAAAAGAAAAATACACGGTAAAACTAGAATCAATGGATAGCCAAGATGCGCCATTAATCTTAACTCAACCAGAATTCATGCGTCGTATGAAAGAAATGAGCCAATCAGGTGGTGGGGGAATGTTCGGTATGGGTAATTTCCCAGAGATGTACAACTTAGTGGTGAATACCAATTCGGAATTTGCTTCTAAAATCTTGAACAATACAGACGAAACAGCACGTACAACGGCTTTCAACCAAGCCTTAGATTTAGCCAAATTATCGCAAGGATTGTTGAAAGGAGAAGAGCTTACGGCTTTCGTAAAGCGAAATTTCGAAAAATTGTAAGACAAGACAATTTGTCAAGCACATAATAAATCATCAAAAAAGGCTGTCTCCATGAGGCAGCCTTTTTTATTTTATCTCTGCTGTTTACGCTGTTTGCGCTTTGTTCTTCGCTCGCTTTATTAATTGCTCTAATGATTTTATTTATATCATCACCTCATCCTCTATCATCCCCCCCTTTTTGTCCCCTACCACCTACCTCATCTATTGCTAACTAAGAACTGTCAATCCTTCGTCTTTACTAGGGGTCTTCTTTTAGCTGTTTGCATACTCCTTGCCTTATGCGTCCATAGTGTGTCTATTAAAACACGACTTTTTAATAGACACACTATGGAGGCACTATGGACTCATTATGGACTCATGTCCTATAAAACCCTTATCAACCCGATCGCGTGGCAATCCATGCGTTAGATCTTAAGGCGTTAAATTTTTAATCGTAAGGTAAAAATGTTTGTTTACATCTATAGCACAATGTCAACAAAATATAAAGGCACGGATTGCTCCATAAGAGCTCATATAAATTAATCGTACTCTCATCCAACACTGTTGCTCCTGCATCGGGTATGCGCAACGTACCGCCTTGGATGCCACCATCAACGGCACCTAAAGGTACAATTTTGACTCCATTCGTTTTAAAACCAAATCAAGAAGATAACTCCTAATTACTGAAAACCTTACGGCTTTCGTGAAAAGAAATTTTGAAAAACTGTAAACCCAGTTTCAAATATAACTAATTAAAAAGGGCTATCTCATTTTGCAATAAGACAGCCCACTACTTGTTATAATCTATCTTGTAATATCCTATTAATATTAGTTTCATCAGATAAATCCCAATACCACCATTTATCAGGATTATTTTTTTCCAATACAAACCTTCTCATGTAAGCGATTTTGAACAAACTCAATAGTAATACAAACACTTTTGTTCGTTCATTTTCGGGAAGATTTATAAGCTTTTCTAGATTATGCATTGCAATACCTTCTTTTAGCAAAACACAAGGCGTAAACGTAGACTTCAGTCCACTATGTAGTATAGCAGATTCAATATCTTCTTCTTTCGGTGTAGGCTTCCCTAAAAATCGGACAGTTGTTAATTCGAAATTATTAACTTTAAACAAAACTGTCAAGTATGAAAACAAGTAATTTTAGTGAGAGCCAAATCATTAAAGCTCTCAAAGAAAATGAACAAGGAAGATCAGTAAGTGAAATCTCTCGAGAATTAGGTATTGATAAGAGCACGTTTTACTATTGGAGAAAGAAGTATGGAGGAATGGAAAAACAGGAGTTGAAACGTTTAAAAGAACTTGAAGAAGAAAATCGCAAGCTTAAACAGATGTATGCAGATGTTAGTTTAGACAATAAAATGCTCAAAGATATTCTGTCAAAAAAGTTCTAAGCCCATCTGATAAAATAGAAAGGGCAAAGTATCTGTTAGAGCAATATAAGTTATCCATTGTTCGTATTTGTTTATTAGTTGGACTATGCCGATCGATGTGGTATTATCAAAGTAAAAAAGATGATACAGAGGTCATTGATAAGCTAAATGAATTAGCAGAACAATACCCTACTCGCGGCTTTGATGAGTACTACAATAAGATACGCAGAGAAGGACTTATATGGAATAGAAAAAGAGTTCTACGCGTTTATCGCTTAATGAAGCTAAGTCTAAGACGAAAACATAAGAAACGTTTAATAACAAGAGTTAAACAGCCTTTAGAAACACCACAAGTACTCAATGAGTGTTGGAGTATGGACTTTATGAGTGACTTACTTACAGATGGCAGAAAAGTACGCGTTTTTAATGTATTAGATGACTGTAATAGAGAAGCAATAGCTATTGAAGCTGGATTAAGTTACCCTGCAAGAGCAGTCATAGAAACACTTGAAAACCTAAAACAAGAAATAGGTACTCCAAAGTATATTAGATGTGATAATGGACCTGAGTTTATCTCTAAAACCTTTGTAAATTGGTGTGAGAAGAATTTTATAGAAATTAAATATACTCAGCCTGGCAAACCAATGCAGAATGGATATATAGAACGTTTTAATCGATTTTTTAGAGAGGATATATTAGATGCTTTTTACTTCAATGATATCTACCAGTTACAAAGATTGGCTGATAAATGGAGAGAGGATTACAATTTTAACCATCCTCATAAAGCATTAGGAAATAAATCTCCTAAAGAATATAAACCCAGATTTGATGAAGAATTTAAATTCTTCATCAAATCTGAACATAATAAGAATTATTTGTCGAATTTAGAGGTGTCCTAAAATAGGGAAGCCTACATCGGCTCGGATTGAAGAATTAGAAATATTATCTCATTTAAAAATACCTGCTGGAAATCAAAATCAAAACGTTGAAATAAGTCCATGAGTTGTTCTACTTCAACAAGTCCTTGCCCATACTTATTCACTGCGATTTCATGTTCTATTTTCATTATTTAAGTCGACATTTTATAATTATATAAGATATTAATGTGGCAAATCTCATCATTTGTTAGTGCTAAAGGTACAATGTTAAATCTTTACTCTAAATACTCTTTAGTGACTTTGTTCTTTTAATAATTTAAGTCGTTCCTCTAGGCTAACTAAAGTAATTTCCAATGGATCATGTGTGATTTTATAACTCTCTCCATTGTTATCAATTCCCAAAAAATCTCCATCTTCTAATTCTTTCAAATGATAATACTCTTTCCCCTTAACACTTATAACATACAGATCATTTTTATTCACAAATTTCTGTTCCTCATTGCTTAATAAAGCATAGATTTTCACATTATCATTTTCACCAATATTCATTTTCTTAACCGAATGAATATCGATATCCGCAGTAATAAATTTGTATTTTGAATGATTTTGATCAATCGCGTACCCTGTAACAATACCATATGCCATATAGATTGAAACTTTTAAAAACTTACCTGAGTAAAAATCTTTGACTAGAATATTTGAAATTTTATAATTCTCTTCCATAGGCTTGTAATATCTTTTATATACAGCGCTATGATATGTAAAACCTACATAGTTAGGAATATCCCCACTATTTAGCATCACACTTCTCAATAATCCTGCTCTAACTTGGTTGTAATATGAAATTCCTATTTGGTCAGCGAGTTTTAAAAAAACTTCTTCTAAAAAATCTATCTCCCAAATTTCAATTTTTGTTCTTTTGAAGAATCTAAACATGTCATTTTTAACTTTTAAAATTTAGTAAACCAATTGTATTTGCCAAACCATCCAACATCTTTTTTTATACCAGCACGTAAAAAATTATACCGATATGAATCAATTAAGGAATGCTGTATCGTATTTACTTTCCACACATAAATTCGATTGTTAACCATCCAATTTGGCAAGTTATAGTTGCGTTGCATGCTCTGAGAGATAATCGCATGATGAAATTCTGTACTTATCCTCTGAACTCCTGTCGATGTTTGAATATGAGCTAGAGTCTCAGTTCCTCCTCTCGCTATTTTATATTGAGAAAAAGTTTTACCTCCTTGTAACCAATCACTTAAGCCTTTAGTTCGAATCGTAATCTCCTCTAAAACAGTAGAACCTGTTGTATTGGGTATACGCAATGGACCGCCTTGAATCCCTCCATCAACTGCACCTAAAGGTACAATTTTGACTCCATTCTTTTTAATACAAAACCCGCTTATATCAAACACATACAAGCGGGTTTATCTTTATAATTTCTTTATAGCTTTAGCAACGTTCTTGGAAAAACGCGTAAAACTTCGATTGCCTCACAGTAAAAACCAATGCTGTCCTTTTAAGCATCTTTTTTCCTATACTCCAAAAGCATTTGAGCGATTTTCAGATTAGAATATCCTTTATCTTTCAGTTCTAAATCGAAATCTATCAATGTTATTGCATAGTCAACAGGAAACAGCTGAACATATTGTATTCCTTCTTTTTCAAAAACAAGATCATCATCAGTTTCTTCTATCTCAAAAATAACAATAGAGGATTCTAAACTCAACGTTTCTTGCATGTATATAAGCAACGCTTCTGATTGTTTATTTAATCCCTGTTCTTGATATAGTCCTACTAATAACTTAGGATTCATCAAGTAATTTATTAATTCTACTAATTTCATAATTTCTATTATTTATTATTATCTACCCCAAATTGCCATTCCGCCTAAACCATTTGGATGCATTGTGTTCCAATAAACACTTCCTGGTGTATGTTGTGTTTTCGGAACTAACTGCAAGACCCCAGATCCTATATCATGATGCCATACCCAATTTCTTGGAGACTGACCTAAGATATTTCCAGTAGATGAACGTGGAATTGAAATCCCCATTTTAGATATTGAACCCGCAAAAGCAGCATCAGAAGCCATAGTGTTATTAAGTGCTACATTTGCAGCTTTAAAATGAGTATAATAACCTTTTCCAGGATATAAATTCTTTGTTAAGCTCATTTCAAAAGCAACGGAATATTGTGCTCCACTAGGCCCTTTTACAACATTAATCGTAATCTCCTCTAAAACAGTAGAACCCGTCGTATTGGGTATACGCAACGGACCGCCTTGGATGCCACCATCAACTGCACCTAAAGGTACAATTTTGACTCCATTCTTTTTAATACAAAACCCGCTTATATCAAACACATACAAGCGGGTTTATCTTTATAATTTCTTTACAGCTTTAGCATCGTCCTTGGAAAAACGCGTAAAACTTCGATTGCTTCACAGTAAAAACCAATGCAATCATTTTCATGCTCCTCAATTTGAAAATTGATGTTCTCCCAACCATTAGCTGAAACATCCAGGACATCAAACCCAAAAGCTGGTTGTAAAATATCTCCTTCAACATTTAATTTAAGTTGCGTACAATTTAAAAATTGTACTTCAACCACAACAAATGCCTCTTCTCTATTGGGCCATCCCTTTCCTTCTTCCTTTTCTTGACACAAAAACGTAATGGTTATATCTTTTTTGGACCAGGCAAAAGATTGAATAAAAACTACGGTTTTCGGTAGCCCATTATTAGTTGTAAATCTTATCATTTTAAATAATCTTTATTCTCGATTCACTGTACTTATATAACTCAAAACTTGATACAAACCTTGAAATGGTTTTCCTTTTTCTACTTGTATAATATAGTCAATGCCAGATTTAACTTTGACTAACAGCCGAGTAAATTCTTCCTTTTTTAAAATGCGCTCTTTAAATTCTTCTTCCAAGGCAATTCTTACTTCTATAATATCAAAAAATTCAATAGTAACTAATGCTGTACCCTTATTCATTATCAATCTTGAATCAGTTATCAATAGCTGATTTGCTTCATGCTGTTTAAATAAGATTAATGCCTTTTCATCTTCTTTGAGTAGTTTTACTAAACTCAATGCTAAACTTTCATTAGTGCTCAGTATTTTTGTAAATAAGCCTTCTCCCCCCTTTCTAATAAAAAGAGATACTAATACTGAAGGTTTATATTTTATATTTTTCATCATTTAACGTCTTAAACTTTTTTGTAACAATATACCACTAGCCGATTTCTCGAAAGAATATCCAAAACGATTTGCTATATTAGGATTAAGAAAACCATCATTTATGACAGATGAGCCATAAATAGATATTTTTTATCCTTGTATCTTTTAAAAATAACTTAAATAGAATCAAGGTCTGGTTTATCTAGCGGTATATCTAAAGTTCTTAAAACCTCTTTTGCCATCTGCCTAACATTATTCCATTCTATGTTAGAAAAATCATCCAAATCAACATTCCTCAAACACCATTGAATTTTATTATTTAAGCGTAAGATAGACGCTATCGCATTATTTGAAAAGTTATTATCTTCAATTAAAGGAGGTAAAAGTAAGAAAGCATTTTCGAAACTCGATAATACATCATCTGGTACATCTGCAAATTCAGGCAAATAAGCTTCCTGCTCATTTAATGATAATGATAGCAATTTCAAACTATTTATTACTGTTTTATATTGAAAATTCATAGACTAAAAATTTAAGGGTATTCTAAATGTTCCATTTCCTGATGACACTTTCCAATAAGGTGCCCCATCAAAATGCCTAGGAGTTCCTGGGTGATATTGGATCATTCGTCCAGTAAAATCCGTTCCTCTAAGATTCACCTCTCGCAGCATCCACCCTTCAGCTCTTGTGCTTTTTCTCATCACATCGTTAATCCAATTCTGAGAATCCCCAAGTGCATTTCTCACAAATCCATAAGATTTTCCTCTTAAAACACTTGGATTTGTCATTACATCATTTACACTTTCAAGAAACAATCCTACAGGACGTAATCCTGTTTTTCCAGATTCACTTACTACATTAATCGTAATCTCCTCTAAAACAGTAGAACCTGTTGTATTGGGTATACGCAATGGACCGCCTTGAATCCCTCCATCAACTGCACCTAAAGGTACAACTTTTGTCACACTGTTTTTAATTTCATTCGTATAAGCTAAATCAGGGGTATTTTTAATGTTGAAGCAACACATACATGAGTAATTGTTGCTTCAAATACAAAAGCTATAGCATTAGACATTTGTCCTATACCTCCAAAAAAATAATACCTACCTTTGCGCGGTTAAACGTAGAGCAATGAAAGAACAAAATTTGATCAAAGGCGTCTTGTTAGTAGCCATTGGAGCATCTAGCTTTGGAATGTTGGCTTCCTTTGTAAAATTGGCGTATTCGCATGGATATACCACAGCTGAAGTTACCTTATCTCAAGTCTTACTCGGACTTATTGGCATGTTCATCATCAATGGGATTCGAAAAAAACAAACCACGGATGCTGTAGCGAGTAAAAAAGACATCCGCAACCTAATCTTAGCGGGTACCTCTATGGGATTCACTTCTGTTTTGTACTATATGGCGGTGAGTTATATCGACGCTTCTATTGCCGTTGTATTGTTGATGCAATCGGTATGGATTGGCGTAGTCATAGAAAGTGTGGTAACCAAACAATTCCCAAGCCTATTAAAAATTGTAGCGGTAGCTCTAATTCTATTTGGTACCGTATTAGCAACTAATGTGTTAGCCAATGAAATCGAACTCGATTACCGCGGACTGATCTTCGGATTTTTAGCGTCTTGTTCTTTTGCGACAACCATGTTTGCCTCCAACGTAGTGGCCAATCACCTCCCTGCACCTAAGCGAAGCTTATTTATGTTATGTGGGGCTACAACCATTGTATTGATCTTTTGTTTTATTACCCAAATCGGACCGAATAATTCAGACATCATGTTGTCTTTTTACCAACAGTTTACAACCAATACAAGCGGTATTCGCGACTTTGATTGGAGTATTTTTTACTCTTGGGGGTTGTTGTTAGCCTTATTCGGAACTATATTACCTCCAATCTTCTTGAATATGGGATTCCCTCATACAGGAGTTGGTTTAGGAAGTATTATCGCTTCTATTGAACTGCCTGTTTCCGTTACCGTAGCCTATATGGTCCTACAAGAACAAGTTGTTTTGATCCAATGGCTAGGCATTCTACTGATTTTAAGCGCCATCTTTTTGATGAATAGCCAGCTTATTTTCAAGAAAAAACAGGCTATAACCTAAGAAATTAATCCATCACTATCACATAAAAGTCTTTGTATCAACTGCAAAGACTTTTTTATTTTTCCGCCTAAAAAATTCACATTCACTAGAAGTAGTGATATTGTTTTTCTGCTGTTTTATCTACATTTGTTGTACAATAAAAACACATAGGACGATGTACAAAAAATTATTACCTATTGCCTTGTTATTTTCTTCTGCAATCTACAGCCAGACAGTAAAAGATACCTTATGGGTAAACACATATGACGAAGTGACGACCAAAGCATTAGCTAGCTCGTTTAAAATTTCTAAACCCGTAAAAAACAAAGAGGGATATAGAGAAATCGCGACGTATAACAAAGAGACAAATGCAATTGAAGTAAAGGGGATTGGAAGTTTTGATCATGCGAACACCATCACGTACGACGGAAAAGTTTCGTATTACAACCCAGATGGATCGCTTAATTTCGATATGTTCTTTGAGGAAGGAAATGCCATCAATATTACCTCAACGGATCCTTTCACACAAGAGGCATACAACTTGACCTATGAAAGTGGATATCCATATGATGGAAAAATGGTTCAATTGTACAAAAATGCTTATTTCTATATTGTGATGAGCGAAGGAAGCTATGAATCTTACATCTATGTCAATAAAAATAAGCCTGAGCAAAAATACACCCTTACTTTTGATGAGCTGAACAACATCTTGGATGAGCAATATGTTGATGAAAAAGGCAACGTTATTTTCGCAGCAAATTATGAAGATGGATTGATTAAAAACGGAACATCTATTATTTTAGACTATGATACGTTCCAACCAACTACAACGAGCACCTATGTTGATGGAGTGCAAACTGAAACTGTTAACTATTTTAAAACAGGACAAATAAAGCACAAAACTACAGCTACTGCCACACTAACAACTACTGTTTTTTATGATGAGCACGGCAAAGTGGTAGGCACCTACAAAGCGGATTTAGCAGAATATGGAACAGAATCCAACCAAGAGGGAATCTATGTATTCTACAACGAATATACCGATACACCGGACACGCCAATAAGTCAATCCGAATACAAAAAAGGAAGTTTAGTTAAGGAAACTATTTTTTATACTACAACTGCTTTTGCTCCCAAATCGACAAAATATTACAAAGGCGACTATTACCTAGAAAAAATTGAGTATTTCAACGAGGATGGAAGTAAAAAAGGAGAATTAGTATACAATGAGGATGGATATACGCCTCAAAATGGTATTTTGTATGACGATGAGTCAATTACAACGTATAAAGATGGTGTTTTAGTTGCTAAGACGTCCTACTATACAACAGGGGAGCTTTTTGAAGAAGCTACAGAGTATGCTTCTGTTTACTACGACAAAAAAGGAGCAATCCTTGGTAAATTACAATCTAAAAAAGGGGTATACGGGTATATCGAGCCTTTTCAAGGGGATTTTATTACCTTAAGCAATGATGAAATTGGATCGAAAATTAAATATGAGGCCGGTCGAGTTGTGTATACTGCAACCTATGAGCCTTATCCTTCTTACGATAGCAAACCCATCCTAAGAGAAGAGATTTTCACTCCTCTAAATGGAACATCGAAACGCATTTACTATTCTAGACAAGGTCAAAAAAGTAGAGAAGAATTATTCACTAAGAATGACTACGACGAAACCATCTTAAAAGTAACCTACTTTGATACCAAGGGCAAAGTAACAGGTATTTTTGACAACGTTGAAAAAGAGGGGACTCACTATACGTTTTTTGACAACGATGTCGTTGAATCAATGAGTACCTATAGCAAAGGACAATTGATCTACAAAAAAGAATACGCCAATAAAAATGGATCGTACAGTACTGAAATAGAACCATTTTTACTTTCAGAAATCAACTACAACAAGGAAGGGGTTTTCTATGATATGGAAGGCAATCAAACAGCAAAAGCTTCGTACAAAGCAGGAAAGCCTTATACTGGAACAGTGAGTACTTATGATGGGTATTCTACTACAATCACAAGCTATGAAAATGGATTAAAAGAGGGGCTCGAAACCTTCAAAAGTGATTATGCAGATTATATTGCTACCAAAATATACTACAAAGCAGATCAAATTACCAGAGAAGAAAACTATGTGGACAGCTACTTGCAATCGTCTAGAGCATATAAAGATGGGGAGTTACATGGGCCTGCTAAGTTTTACGATGAAGAAGGTGAGTTACTTGCCACTTTAGAATACAAAAATGGGTATGCACATAACGGAACCTCTATTTCATATGGATATGAAAGCAATGTCTACACCACGTATACCAATGGATTAATCACGTATGAAAAAACGGTAAGCGCTTACACAGGTTTATTGTTAGCTGAGGAGACAATCTTAGAAGATGGCAGTATGCAGAAAAGTGTATACGACGACAATGAAGCTTTAGTATACCAATATGGGCTAAAAGATTACGCATTACACGGAACTTGTACATATTACGAAAACGGGAAAGTGAAATACAAAAGCACTTTTGAGGATGGACGTTTTGTAGAAGGTACTGTAGCATTAAAAGCCTGGGGAGATACCTATAGCTATGCTGATTACGATGAAAGCAGTTACCTTGTGTGTACCTTACAAAAAAATAGCATGACAATTCAACGCATTGACCTGGAAACCAAAAAAGTTGTTTTTGAATTAGTGAGTAAGCTGAAAAAAGGAAAGATGGAAAACAATCCTGTTTTCCAAAATAGAATTGACAGCACTAATTTATATCCGTATAACGATTATCATTCACTATATTAAAAAAAGGGAGACATTTACGTCTCCCTTTTTTTTTCCTATAACCTAATAGTTTTTGGATGAATTATAATAATCATAGGTTCTCTTTTCGTTCAATTCTTTCTGTTCTTCGACAAATTCTTGTGGCAGAACTTTAAGGAAAGAAGGATGTTGTTCAATAGCCATTTCGATTTGTTCAACGATTTGATCGATACTGCTATTTTCATAGTCAATTTGCAGAGGCTCTTTAATGACCATAGACTGCAAGATTCCCTTCTTTTTTAGGTGTAAGCCCTTTTTGTCAAAAGAGCGTCGGAAGCCATCAATTACGATGGGAACTACAATAGGTTTGTAGTTTTTGATAATATGAGCGGTACCTTTTCGAATGGGTTTAAACGATTTAGTCGTTCCCTGCGGAAAGGTAATTACCCAACCATCATCTAGTGCAATTTTTATATTTTCGACTTGACCTTGGTCTACTTCTCTTTTTTCATCAATATCCACTCCTTTACTTCTCCACGTTCGATCGACTTTCACTGCACCTACATAAGCCATAATACGCGGTAAAATGCCCGCCTTCATTGTTTCTGCCGCAGCGACATAGTACAAATTGAGCTTGGGTTTCCAGATATACATAATATTCTTAATCGAATTATCTCGCCCTTTTAAACTGGCATTAAACACGTGGTACATGGCCACTACGTCAGCAAAATACGTTTGGTGATTCGAAATAAACAATACATTTTTATCGGGTAAACGACGTAAAATCTCCGATCCTTCGATTTGTAAATCGTTAAACCCTCTATATCGCTGATGCGTTAAGAAACCAAAGGTTCGAATGATCCATTTTTTTAGCCACAATATATGTCCAAATGGATTTCTCTTAAATAATCCCATACTCCTACATCCTGATTAATAACTTACAAATTTAATGCTTTTACTGCTTGCAATAGGTTAAAATTTGCTAACAACGCCTTATTTATATGTTTTAAATGCGTTTTTCAGTGTTTCCTTGAGTTCACTCAGCATCATCGCTGTTGCTCCCCAGATAGTATAGTTATTGTAAATAAAGGCAGGTACATGCGTCCAAGAGGCATAACTGGTTTTCATCTCTACTTCTTTAACAATGTGTTCGTGTAGTAAAACGTGTAATGGCAATTCGATAATACTAGCTACCTCAAAAGCATCGGGCACAAACAACAGTTCTTTTTGTGCGATGCCCAAATACGGTTGTACATAAAAATTACTTGGTGGAATGTAAATTTTGGTAAACGGCTGAATAATTTGAATGTCTTGTTCGACGATTCCCACTTCTTCATGTGTTTCTCTCAGGGCTGTATGCTGTAGATTCTGATCGTTGAGTTCGTATTTTCCTCCGGGAAACCCCACCTGTCCGGAGTGAATCCCTTTATAGGTTGCCCGTTCAATTAAGAGCACGTAGGTTTCTTGTTCTTTGGGATACAGCAACATCATTACAGCCGACTCCTTTGGATTTCGCTCGCTAAAATCTTCCGCATACAAATAAGGGATCCTTTCTTGGGGGATCATCTTGCGATGTGCATCAATCCCAACGGGTTTTGCACCTTTAATTTGCTCAATCTTATGCAAAAAAGAATCAAAAGTCATAGCTTTGCTTTATCAAATTAACATGTACCTAAAAATACGACTTTATCAACAATGTATAGTAAAGAAGATGCTAAAAGAATTAAAAAAGAATTCTGGATTCAGTTTGCAGAAACCTATCCTCGAAAGTGGTTGTTACACAACACCAAAATCAAGGATGTAACCTTTAAGTTCTACGCCGATAACAAAAAAGCAGAAGTTCTTTTAGATATAGAACCTCGAGATGAAGAGAAGAGAACCATCTATTACGAAAAAGTAGAATCCCTCAAAGGCATTTTGTTGGAAGATCATGTACCTGATGCGATTTTTGAGCGCAATTACTACCTGGAAAACGGAAAATTAATCAGCCGTATATGGGTTTCTATGGAGGGCGTATCTATTAATAACCCTAAAACGTGGGACGCAATTTTCGATTTTTTTAATGAAAAAATGACGGCATTTGAAATTTTCTTCTACGAATACGAAGATTATATCCGAGATTTAGAAATAAATACTTAACTTTTCCGTTGTAATCAACTAATCTCCTTTGATAAAAAATCAATGCTAAAAAAGGTCCCTTTTCTATTTTTCATTTGTTTTGCTGTGCAACTGACATGCGCACAAACGAAGCCTATAATGAAAATGGATACGGTGCCGCAATTTGACAGCGTACAGTACAAGAAATTGCCTTTTCAGGAGCAAAAAGATACGACGGAGATTTTTTCCAACCTCAAGGAGAAAAACAAGCACAGTAAACTAGGTCGGTTATTCAACAAGCTGGTGTATAAAAACAACAAGCGTTTGGTAGCTCATGCTCCGGAAGTACAAGTAAACCGTCAGTTGGATCAAGGCGAAGGAAAGATTATCCGAAACATCAAGATTACCACGCTTGATCCCTTTGGATATTCGGAGAAAGACACCCTAAAAAAGCCTGAGAAAGCGTTGGAAGTATGGGGAAACCGCGCCCATTTAAAAACGAAAAAATTTACAATTCGCAATTTTTTACTTTTTAAAGAAGGCGATGTTTTCGACTCGTTAAAAGTCAAAGAATCCGAGCGTTTAATCCGTACGCAACGCTATGTGCGTCGGGTTTTGATTACAGCACTTCCTACCTCCTCTCCTGATTCTGTAGATATAGCAATCCGCGAACTAGATTCATGGACCATTTATCCTAGTGGTTCGATTTCTACTTCATCTATGCGCATAAAACTAACAGATCGAAATTTTGGTGGATTCGGACATGATGTAACCGTTCAATATATTAGGAGATTCAGCGAAAACAGAGAAGGTGCTTATTTTAGCTATGCAGTGAATAACATCCAAAATACGTTTATTCGCTCCAATGTATTATTCAATCAAGACGCTTGGGGAAACTATGTCAAAGGAGTTTCACTCAACAGACCCTTTTACTCTCCCTATGCTAAATGGGCAGGGGGGGTTAGCGCACAGCAGCGCTTTAGGCGAGATTCCCTCCCTGATCAAAACATGAAATACAGCTTAGAATCGATTAAGTACAATACCTATGACTATTGGGCGGGGTATTCTATTCCGCTATATACCAAAAATCCTACCATTACCAACTTGCGCACGTCGCTTCGATTTGTAAAGGAAAACTACCATAAAACACCAGGACCTGAATACGATCTCTATAATTATTACCGCGATCAACGCCTATATTTAGCTTCCATCAGCTTGAGTTCTACCAACTATATTCAAGATCGATTTATCTTTAATTACGACATTATTGAAGACGTTCAAGTAGGTAAAATCTTAGCTTTTACGGGGGGAATGCGCGACCGATACAACAAGCGAAGGGCCTATTTTGGCGCTAGATTTTCAATGGGTGGCTATACCAAATTAGGGTATTTTGCCGGAAATATAGAATGGGGTGGTCATTTTGACGGTGGTAAAACCGAACAAGCAGCTTTTCGATTGGAAGGTACATATTTTACACGACTCTTCGTATGGGGTAATTGGCGATTCCGACATTTCTTCGTCCCCCAAATGGTACTCGGCTCCCATCGCTATGATCACATTGGTGATGAACTGAAGATAGAAGGTATTATTCAGGGAATACGCGCACAAAAAGTTACGGGTACCAAACGACTTTCCTTAGCCTATCAATGGCAGTCCTATGCTCCATACGAGTGGAAGGGGTTCCGTTTTAATCCGTATTTCAGTTTTGAAGGCGCCTTTATTGGAGACAGTAAAAATCGACTGCTCGATCCTAAGCTCTACTCTCGATTTAGCTTAGGTCTCGTCGCAAATAACGATTATCTCGTTTTTAGTAAAGTGACTATTTCCTTGGTGTACTATCCGACCATGCCTGATTCGGGGGGAAGTGTATTCCGTGCAAACTCTGTGCAATACAACATGGACTTACCTAATTTTAACTACGATAGACCACAGACTGTTTCTTATTATTAAAGTAGGCGAACAATACATATAAATAAGAAGGGTTTGCAGTTGCAAACCCTTCTTGTTTAGGTCAAATAAAAATGCTTTTATAGCGAGAAATCTATCGACTCAGTTTCGCTTGAAAGCGCTCCAAGCGATTTTCTTCTGCCAGGTGACGGATAATATTTTCTTCTTCTTGTGTCCATTCAACGTGGCGGCGACTCATTACAATCTTCATGGTTTCAATTGCTTTAGAAACGTCATACACATCATCTAAATCTTTACCACCCCATGTAAAGCTTGGTAAAAACGTTTTAGGGAATCCACCTCCAAAAATACTACATGCCACTCCTACGACTGTTCCGGTATTAAACATGGTATTGATTCCACTCTTACTGTGATCCCCCATCATTAAGCCACAAAACTGCAATCCTGTATTTTCTTGTGCATTTGTTTCGTAGTTCCACAGTTTCACTGTTGCGTAGTTATTTTTCAGGTTGGAGTTATTGGTATCAGCACCTAGGTTACACCATTCCCCTAAAACAGAGTTTCCTAAAAAACCATCATGTCCTTTGTTGGTATAGCCAAACAATACGGAGTTACTTACCTCTCCCCCTACTCTACACTCAGGTCCTACAGTAGTTGCACCATATATTTTAGCTCCCATTTTCACTTGAGCTCCTTCACAAAGAGCAAATGGTCCGCGAATAATTGCGCCTTCCATAATTTCGGTATTTTTACCAATGTAAATAGGGCCTGTAGTCGCATTCAGTGTAACGAAGTTTAGCACTGCTCCTTCTTCAATAAAGATTTGTTCACGTCCGAGTGCTTGTACTGTTGAGGGAATCGGTTCTGATTGGCGATCTTCTGTTAACAAGGCGTAATCCTGACGAATAGCTGCATCGTTAAACTGAAAAATATCCCATTTGTGTGCGATTTTTAGTAGGGCAGCCGTAAAATCAATCATCTCATACTCGTCAAAATCGATTTCTTCTTGTTCCTCTTCTGTAAAGAAAGCAACAATATCATCCTGATAAACAATCGCTTGATTAGGTTTCAACTCTTGAATACGCTCTACTAATTCTGCTGTTGGCAAGAACGCGCTATTAATCATAATGTTTTGCTCTGCTTCAACCATGGGAAACTTAGCTTCCAAGTATTCTTCCGTTACCGTTGTTGTGGTATACCCCAAATATTTTTCCCATTTTTCACGAATGGTCAAAATCCCAACGCGTATATCCGCTACTGGTCTTGTAAAGGTAAAAGGCAATAGGGAATTTCTTACTTCCCCGTCAAATAAAATATAATTCATAGCAATACATATCAGTTCATAGATTATCCAAAGTTAAGAGAATCTCATCTAAAAATCACAATATCCCTGACAGATATACAAAAAAAAACCTCCCAATTACTTGGAAGGTTTTTTGTTATTTGAAGTAAATTCAGACTATTTGTTGAATTTAGCATATTTGCTTTTAAATTTATCGATACGTCCTGCAGTATCAATAAGTTTAGATTTACCTGTGTAGAAAGGGTGAGATGTACGAGAGATCTCCATTTTAAACACTGGGTATTCTACTCCATCAACTTCAATTGTTTCTTTTGTTTCAACTGTTGATTTTGTAATGAATACGTCTTCATTTGACATATCTTTAAATGCTACTAATCTGTAATTTTCTGGGTGAATACCTTTTTTCATGATAAATCTGTTTTTAAAAATTGAGCTATTCTCTATTCCGAAGCTTTCTGTTCTCAAGAAAGGTGTAAACGTTGAATAACTTTTGGGTTATACTTATTTTATTTAAGCATGCAAATTTACAATTTTATTTGAATTTACAAATATTATTTCTTGTTTTTTTTAGTGAGTGGTAAGTGGTAAGTGGTAAGTGTCACTATTCACCACTCACTATTCACCACTCACTATTCACCACTCACTATTCACCACTCACTATTCACCACTAAAGACTTTCCGCCTTAAATCCTTTTTTCTTGATGACATTCACCACTTCTTCAGCCGGGACATTCGTGTTTTTCACCGTTAGGATTTTATCACTCACTGAAGTATCTACTGTCCATTGTCCTTCACCTAGAGCTTCGTTTAGGTCTGCAGTTACTTTTCCTACGCAGCTTGAGCAATTTAAATTCGTTTTGAATTGATTTGTTGTATGGTCCATGTTTATTATTTTTTATGGGTTATTACTATGGCAAAGTTCTTTGGTTTGCCGTTAAATTTGTTATAGTATTCTTACTCTCTTTTGTCAAATTTCTCGTTGGATTACTTTTTCCACTTCAGGCGTAAGCTGTTGCTCACCACGCTCACACTACTCAGTGCCATGGCAGCTCCTGCAATCATAGGGTTCAATAAAAATCCATTGATCGCATACAAAATACCTGCAGCAATGGGGATTCCGATTAAGTTATAGATAAAGGCCCAAAATAAGTTTTGTTTGATGGTGGTAACGGTTTGTTTTGACAATCGAATCGCCTGTGGAATTTTGGTTAGATCCGAAGAGATGATCGTCATTTTGGCTACATCCATAGCGATATCACTTCCTTTGCCCATGGCGATACTAACATCAGCTGTAGCTAAGGCGGTACTATCGTTAATTCCATCCCCTACCATGGCAACTACTTGTCCTTGTTGTTGCAGGTTTTTAACAAAATCAGCTTTATCTTGTGGTAATACTTCCGCTTTATAGTGTTGAATACCCGTTTGTTTGGCTATAGCTTGAGCCGTTGCTTCATTATCTCCCGTTAGCATATACAATTGGATGCCCATGTTTTGCAACTCTTGAATCGCCTGAACAGAAGTTTGCTTAATTTGATCTGCAATAGCAATAACAGCAAGAGCTTGTTGGCTGTTGGCAAACCAAATCACGGTTTTGGAATCTCTCCCCCATTGATCGGCTTGTTGTTGTAGGCTTGGAGCAATCGTCACTTTATTTTCCAGCATTAACTTTTTATTGCCAACAAAATAGGTTTCTCCACGATAATCTGCCTTAGCTCCTTTTCCTGTAATACTGTCAAAAGCAGTTAGATCCGTTGACTTCTCTCCTGCAAAATACGCTACTACAGCTTCTGCTAATGGGTGTTCGGATTGTTTTTCTATACTGAGTAAAACGTCTTTTCTCTCGTCTTGGTTCTCCAGCCATTTCACTCCCGTTACATGTGGTTTACCTTCGGTAATAGTACCCGTTTTATCGAGAACAATAGCCGTAACGTTTTTGGCTAATTCTAAGCTTTCTGCATCTTTGATTAAAATACCGTTTTCTGCACCTTTACCCACGCCCACCATAATAGCCGTTGGCGTTGCCAATCCCAAGGCACAAGGACACGCGATCACCAGTACCGTTACAGCGGCCAATAAACCGTGTACTAAACCGTGCTCACCTCCGAGGATTAACCACAACACAAACGTCAAAACAGCGATACCAATTACGACAGGTACGAATATTCCTGCAATTTTATCGACTAATTTTTGCACGGGGGCTTTACTTCCTTGGGCATCTTGCACCATGCGAATGATTTGTGCCAACATCGTTTCTTTGCCAACTTTGACTGCCTCAAAGCGAAAGCTTCCTTTTTGATTAATTGTTCCAGCAAACACCTTTTCCCCTTCTTTTTTCAATACTGGTAAGGGTTCACCACTCAACATACTTTCGTCAACATAGGAGTTTCCTCCGAGTACCATACCGTCCACGGCTATCTTTTCTCCTGGTTTTACTAAGATTATTGCACCGACCTCTACGGCTTCGATGGGAATTTGCTTTTCTGTTCCATCTGCTTGAAGAACCACAACCGTTTTAGGTTGAAGTCCCATGAGCTTTTTAATGGCGGAAGACGTATTGCCTTTTGCCTTTTCCTCCAACAATTTACCGAGTAAGATGAAAGCGATAATCACGGCAGCTGCTTCGAAGTACACATGAGCTTCTAATCCTCTACGTGCCCAAAATTCGGGAAACAACATAGTAAAGACACTAAATACATAGGCGATCCCTGTACTCAACGCCACTAGGGTATCCATATTAGCAGAACGATTTTTCGTCTGTTTCCATGCGTTTACGAAGAAATCTTTTCCGAAGTACAACAAAACAGGAGTTGAAAACAACCACATGATTTCATTGCCATAGGGGATATCCATAAAGAACATTCCGATAGCCACCACGGGAATCGACAAGAGTACAGCGCCCCATGTTTTGCGTTTGAGTTTTTTGAATTTTTCGGCCTGTATTGCTTCTAGTGATTCTTGTTGTTCGGCTTCATCCACAATTAATAAATCGTACCCAGCCCCTTGTACTGCTTTTTGCAATTGGGTTGCATTGGTTAACGTGGGTACATATTCAACAGTTAAATTTCCTGTGGCAAAATTTACAGCAGCGTGAACGACACCTTCTTCAAAGCTAACAATGCTTTCTGCACTTCCCGCACAAGAGGCACAAGTCATGCCTAAAACGGGAAACGTTTGCTTTACCGTAGGTACTTCATAGCCTAAGTCGCGCACTTTTTTCACCGCTTGTCCAATCACTTCAGCATCGGCAATAGCAAGTGCTACACGTTGGTTATTGAGTTCCACTTTGGGGCTGTCAATACCGCTAACTTGGGTCAGTCCCTTTTCTACCACTAGGGCACAGTGCTCACTGTTCACTTGCTCTAACGGTAGATATACTATTTTATGTTTACTTGTACTGGTCATAATTTTCCTTGTATTTGTATGGTACAAATTTGGTCACTATTGGCCAGTAAAGTGTTATGTAATTTCGGGATTAATTTGTAACTTTTCGCTACACCTCGTCTAGGGGTTTTCTTTTGTTGTCGCGTATTTTTTTAAAATAGCTGGGCGTTAAGCCCGTTACTTTTTTGAATTGGTTGCTCAAATAGGCCACACTTGAATAGTTGAGTCGATGGGCAATCTCGCTGAGAGAAAGTTCGTCGTATACCAAGAGTTCTTTAATTTTTTCAATTTTTTGAGCGATGAAATACTTTTCAATTGTCTTACCTTCAACTTCGGAAAACAAGCTAGAGAGGTAGTTGTAATCATGTCCGAGTTTTTGACTCAAATAATCTGAGAGATTCATTTGAAGCTCATTATTCTGATAGTGGACAAGTTCCACAATAGTTGTTTTGATCTGGGCGATCAACTGACTCTTTTTGTCGTCAATCAATGCAAATCCCAAAGCCTCTAAACGCTGTGTTAGCGCAATTCTTTGAGCAGTGCTCAGTTCTTGTTCCAACTCGACTTCTCCTAATTTGATGGATGTACTCTTCAATCCCAATGCTTCAATTTCGTTTTGAACCATTAACGTACAACGGTGACACACCATATTTTTGATATACAATACTTCCATATTCTCCTATTCTTAGTTGAGTCCTTTCCTTTTTTCCAAAGGTAAAAGTAGCAAAAACAACTGACCTAAAAAAAGAAGCTCGCCCGTTGTTTACGAGACAAACACTTGTCAAGGCGTTGTTTTTGTATAAAATGAGCATAGCGCGATTGATCTTTCACCTTTATTGTCCTGACACAACAAACTAAAGGGGTATTTTAGTATATTTGTATCTTACATTTTTTTGAAAACACACTGATGAAGAACCCGCTCAACAAAGTAGGCATAACATTTGGGATTGTATTAGCATTGTATTACATCCTATTTAACTGCACCTTATTTTTTACTGACCAAACGCTATTTGCCAATAAATTTGTTGGCTTTTTCAATATGGCCATTATCATCATTATTGGCGTATTATGCGTATTTGCGGCAAAGCGAAAAATGGGGGGTTATTTGACTTTTCGAGAAGCGTTTACGCCTTTTTTGATTATGATTGCCATTGGAGTTACGATGAATTTCGTTTTGTACAATGTATTGTTTCAACTAGTTGACCCATCAGCTAAAGATGTCATCAATAAAGTACTACACGATATGTTAGTGGAAACTCTGAACAATTCGGGTCTACCGCAAGCACAGATTGACGAACAATTCGCCAAGGCTAAAGAGCTGAATCAATTTGAACCAAAATCACAGCTATTTATGTGGGCGGGTAGTATTTTGAGAAACTCTATTTTAGGGTTGTTATTGGCTGCAATTTTCAAGAATAAATCCGAATTTACTCCTCCACAACAAGAAGAAGAACAGGCGACAGCTGCTCCAAAAAACTAAAATATGAGTATCGAACTATCCATTGTTATTCCTTTGCTGAATGAGGCAGAATCGATTCCGGAGCTATACGCTTGGATTCGCAAGGTCATGCAGGAAAATGGCTATACCTATGAGATTTTATTTATCGATGATGGCAGTAGTGATTCCTCATGGACAATCATTAGCGCTTTATCTGAGCAGGACCCTTGTGTTAAAGGCATTAAATTTCAGCGCAACTATGGGAAATCGCAGGCGTTACACGCAGGATTTGCACAAGCAGAAGGCGATGTGGTCATTACAATGGATGCCGATTTACAAGACAGTCCGGATGAAATACCTGCTTTGTATCAGATGATTACACAAGATCACTTTGATATGGTCTCAGGATGGAAGAAAAAGCGATATGATTCGGTATTAGCGAAAAATCTTCCTTCAAAATTATTCAATTGGGCAGCGCGTAAAACGTCAGGTGTTCGCTTAAACGATTTCAACTGTGGCTTAAAAGCCTATCGCAATGAAGTGGTCAAGAACATCGAGGTCTCAGGTGAGATGCACCGCTATATTCCAGTTTTAGCTAAGAATGAAGGTTTTGATAAAATTGGCGAAAAAGTAGTTCAACACCAAGCGAGAAAATACGGGACCACAAAATTTGGTATGAGCCGTTTTATTTATGGCTTTTTGGATTTAATCACCATTTGGTTTTTATCTAAATTTGGCAAACGTCCCATGCACCTATTCGGCACCTTAGGTGTGATAACCTCCCTTATTGGTTTTTTAGCTGCTAGTTGCATTGGCGCGAATAAATTAATCAAGTTATACCAAAACAAGCCAGCCATCTTGGTTACACAAGATCCCTGGTTTTACATTGCTTTAGCCATGATGATCATCGGAACACAATTGTTCTTAGCTGGCTTTGTGGGCGAGCTCATTTTAAAAACAAAATCAAATACGAGTCGATATAAAATTGCTGCTTACAGTGGTTTAAACAGAACGCTAAATTAAAAGAAGATGCAAATAGAAAAAGAAATTTTAGCCAAGGTAGAACAATGGTTAACAGAACCCTTTGACAAAGAAACCCAAGCGATTGTTCAACAATTACTTGACCAAGATCCCATCCAACTGCAAGATAGTTTTTACAAAAACTTAGAATTTGGTACAGGAGGCATGCGAGGTATTATGGGTGTGGGAACCAACCGCATCAATAAATACACCCTAGGAAAAAACACACAGGGCTTATCTAATTTTATTAAAAAATCTTTTCCTAATCAACCCTTAAAAGTAGCAATCAATTACGATTGCCGTCACAACAGTCAGTCGCTAGCAAAAGTAGTAGCAGATGTATTTACGGCAAATGGTATCGAGGTGTATTTGTTTGGCGATATGCGTCCTACGCCCGAATTATCTTTTGCGGTTCGCTACTATGGATGTCAGGCAGGGATTGTTTTAACGGCGTCTCACAATCCACCAGAATACAACGGATACAAAGTATATTGGTCTGATGGAGGTCAAATTGTACCCCCAGAAGACGGAGCAGTCATTGATGAAATCAACAGCTTGACGTATGAACAAGTTAATTTCGCAGGTAATGATGCTTTAATCACAACTGTGGGAGAAGAATTAGATCGTGCTTTTGTTGAATCAACGATAAAAAATGCGAGTTTCAACACGGCTCAAGCGGTAAAAGACGAATTAAAAATCGCGTATACCTCTCTTCACGGAACGTCAATAAAATTAATTCCTAGAACCTTAAAAGAGGCGGGCTATAACAATGTTTATATTGTAAAAGAACAAGAGGAGCCCAATGGAGATTTTCCGACAGTAGAATCACCCAACCCCGAAGAACCAGAAGCCTTAACGATGGCCTTGGCCTTAGCAGAAGAAAAAGGAGCCGATATCGTTATTGGTACAGATCCTGATTCAGACCGTATTGGTATTGGTGTTCGCGATTTGGATGGACAAATGATTTTGCTAAACGGAAACCAAACCATGGTGATGATGACCGCCTTCTTATTGGAACAATGGAAAGTAAACAAAGGCTTCAAAGGCAATGAATTTATAGGTTCTACCATTGTTTCTACTCCTATGATGCTCGATCTAGCAGAGAGCTATGGTGTGGAATGTAAAGTGGGATTAACAGGCTTCAAATGGATTGCCAAATTCATTAAAGAATTTCCAAATCAACAGTTTATAGGTGGTGGAGAAGAGAGTTTTGGTTATATGGTTGGCGACAATGTACGCGACAAAGATGCCGTTGCTTCTGCTCTACTTGTTTGTGAAATTGCAGCGCTTGCTAAAGCTGCAGGAAGCTCGTTTTACCAAGAGTTAATGAATTTATACATCGACCATCGCTACTACAAAGAGCACTTGATTTCCCTTGTAAAAAAAGGAATTTCAGGAGCGGAAGAAATCAAACAGATGATGGTAGAATTACGCGAAAATCCATTGACAGAAATTATTGGTCAACGCGTGGTATGTGTGGAAGATTACCAAAGTAGTCAGGCGAAAAATTTAATCACAGGCGATACGGAATCCATCAACATTCCAAAATCAAATGTATTGATTTACTACCTCGAAGACGGCACAAAGATAGCGGCACGTCCTAGTGGAACCGAACCGAAGATTAAATTCTACTTCAGTGTAAACGAATGGTTGGATCGCTTGGAAGATATCAAAGCAGTTGAGCAATTCTTATCCGATAAAATTCAGTCTATCATAGACGAAATGAAACTGAACTAAACAGCATAGGAAAGACTGGTAAAAAAACCAGTCTTTTCTTTATTTTTGCTTTTTATATTTACCCTATATGAACCAATATTTTAAAAAGATCATCCACTTCGCTAAGCCGTATAAATCGTACGCTTATCTGAACGTTGTATTCAATATCCTCTATGCCCTTTTTAGTGCCTTAGGTTTTTTGGCGTTGATTCCCATGTTAACTGTTTTATTTGACGATGGAAAAAAAGTCATTGAAAAACCAATTTATACAGGAATAGGTCATTTAAAAGAATATTGCTCAGACCTCATGTCTTTTTATCTCACGCAATATACTTCAGAGCACGGTGCTCAATATACCTTGATGATTATGGCCTTTGTTGTCATTTCTATCTTCTTACTCAAAAACTTATTCAACTATTGGGCGATGTATTTTATTACATTCCTGCGCAATGGCGTATTAAAAGATATCCGCAATGCGATGTACAAAAAGTCAGTGGATCTTCCGTTGTCTTTTTTCTCTGAAAAACGCAAGGGAGATGTAATTTCAAGAATGACGTCTGACGTATTGGAAATTCAGCATTCCTTTTTATCGATACTAGAGGTGTTGGTTAGAGAACCCCTAACGATTGTATTCACTATTATTGGTATGTTTGCCATCAGTACTGAATTGACCATCTTCGTATTTATCTTTGTCCCTATTTCGGGAATTATCATTTCCAAGGTTGGAAAAACACTGAAGAGAAGTTCACAAAAAGCTTCAGAAGAACAGGGGTATTTCTTGTCTATTATTGAAGAATCACTCTCTGGGTTAAAGGTGATTAAAAGTTTTAATGCTGAGAAAAAGTTCAATAAAAAATTTCAAGATTCTACGCAATCGTTCTATGAATTAAACAATACAATCTTAAATCGTCAAAACTTATCTTCTCCTTTAAGTGAGTTCTTAGGTATTGTGACGATTGCTGTCTTGTTAGTTTATGGGGGACATCTTGTATTGGGAGAAAAAACGTTAACTAGTTCTGCTTTTATCGCTTATATTGGAATGGCGTATAATATATTAACACCAGCCAAAGCCATGTCAAAGGCGTCCTATTCACTAAAACGTGGAAATGCGGCAGCAGAACGAGTGTTGGAAGTTTTAGAAGAGCATAATCCAATTACTAGCCCGGAGAATGCTATCCAAAAAACGAGTTTTGACAAGGAGATTTCCATTGAAAACATCAGCTTCAAGTACGAAGATGACTTGGTTTTAAAAGACTTCAGTTTAACGATTCCCAAGGGAAAATCTGTAGCTTTAGTTGGACAATCTGGAAGTGGAAAAAGCACATTAGCCAATTTATTGACTCGTTTTTGGGATATCAATACAGGAGCCATTAAGATTGACAACGAGGACATTCGCAACATGGATTTACACAGCTTGCGTAGCTTGATTGGTTTAGTAACCCAAGACAGTATTCTATTCAACGATTCAATCAAAGCCAATATGTTAATTGGCAATGAAGGGGCGACAGATGAGGAAATCATTGCTGCCTTGAAAGTCGCTAATGCCTATGAGTTTGTCCAAGACTTACCTGGAGGAATTGACACCAATATAGGAGATTCAGGAAGTAAATTATCTGGAGGGCAGAAACAGCGTTTATCGATTGCGAGAGCGGTTTTGAAAAACCCACCGATTATGGTGCTAGACGAAGCAACTTCGGCTTTGGATACGGAAAGCGAAAAACTGGTTCAAGACGCTTTAGAGAACATGATGAAAAACAGAACTTCCCTTGTTATTGCACACCGTTTGTCTACTATTCAAAACGCAGACTTAATCGTTGTGATGCAGAAAGGAAAAATTGTCGAACAAGGCACACATGAAGAATTGATGAAACAAAATGGCACGTATACGAAACTCGTATCCCTGCAATCCTTTGAATAAATAACCTAAATCAACCCGCTTTTATATCATTTAACAGCGGGTTTGTTTTTTTATCTCAATTTTAAGAGATATCCTTAGGACTTTTCGTACCTTGTATATTTGCGCTTTAATCTGATGTACAAGTCGATCGATTAACCCAATAATGCTATGGAAACACTACATTCCCCTCAAGTCATTCCCTCTATTTTAGACAATGACTTTTATAAATTCACGATGCAGCATGCGGTAATTAAACAATTTCCCTATGCAAAAGCTGCTTATATTTTCATCAATCGCGGTCAACATAAGTATCCTGCGGGCTTTGCAGAAGCGTTGCGCCTAGCTGTTGATGAAATGGCAAAACTCAAATTAACCAAACAAGAAAAAACTTTTCTGCAGGTGACTTGTCCGTATTTGGATCCGACCTATTTGGATTTTTTACAGGGGTACCACTTCGATCCGTCTGAAGTAGAGATCACCCAAGATGGAGAGGACTTAGAAGTAGCGATCAAAGGCTATTGGTATCGCGCGATTCTATGGGAAGTGCCTTTAATGTCAATCATTTGTGAACTATATTACAAAATGACGGGCTTAGTGCGCGAGGCAGACGACATCATTCGCACAAAGACCAAAGAGAAAATTGAGAACTACAAAAAGCTAGGCATTACCATTGCTGAATTTGGTACGCGACGCAGGCATTCGTATGGCGTGCATCAAGTCGTAGTAGAAACCTTACAACAATATGGAGGTGGAACCTTTATTGGAACGAGCAATGTGCATTTAGCCATGAAATACGGCACCAAACCCATTGGAACACATGCACATGAATGGTTTATGTTCCACGCTGCTAAATACGGCTTTAAAATGGCTAATTCCATGGGATTAGAACATTGGGTAGATACCTATAGAGGCGATTTAGGAATCGCCTTGACCGACACCTATACAAGTAAGGTGTTCTTTGAATCTTTTGACAAAAAATTCGCCAAATTATTTGATGGAGTACGCCACGACAGTGGGGACCCGATTGATTTTGCAAATCAAACCATCGAGCATTATAAGAAGATGAATATCGATCCGCTGTCGAAAACCATTATTTTTTCGGATGGATTAAACCCTGAAAAAGTAGAGCGCATCGCGACCTATTGCAAAAATCGCATTGGGATGTCCTTCGGTATCGGTACCGACTTCACCAATGATGCAGGCCTACCCGCTCTGAACATCGTGATAAAAATGACGCAAGCCTATCCAGAAGGCGGGCCTTGGACTGATGTAGTCAAGCTATCTGATGAACCAAAAAAACATACAGGAACCCCTGAAATGATTGATCTCGCTCAGCGTTTATTGGATATTCCAACCGCATAAAGCAATTACTTCACTTTGACTGTGAAGATTTTGAATGAAAATACAATATATTAGACATAAAAGTCTATTTTTGCAAAAAATTTAATTTTAGAACAAATGGCAACGAACAGAACTTTTACAATGATTAAACCTGACGCAGTAGAAGCAGGTCACATCGGTGGAATCCTTAACATGATTACAGAAGCAGGATTTAAAATTGTTTCAATGAAGTTAACTCAGTTAACTGTTAGAGACGCACAAAAATTCTACGAAGTACACGCTGAAAGACCTTTCTATGGTGAATTAGTTGAATTCATGTCAAGAGGACCAATCGTAGCAGCTATTTTAGAAAAAGATAACGCTGTTGAAGATTTCAGAAAATTAATCGGAGCAACTAACCCTGCTGAGGCAGCGGAAGGGACTATCCGTAAAAAATACGCTAAATCAATTGGAGAAAACGCTGTTCACGGATCTGACAGTGACGAAAATGCAGCAATCGAAGGTGCATTCCATTTCTCTGGTAGAGAGCAATTCTAATTCGTTTAGAATAAAAAATAAGATAGAGGGTGTCCCAAAAGGTCACCCTCTATTTTTTTTTATATCTTAAACTAGTACTAACCAATAGAGTAAAACCAAAAGCTATACCGTATTTACCATTCTTTTTATAAAACTACCTGCACATGGCTTATCTCATTTCATTCAAGTCCAGGTGATTATCCTCTCAAAAAAAATACAGCCATATACATGCCTAAATAAACCATCTGTTTTAATAAAAAAATAATATTTTAACACGAATATTTTTCATATATCAATTTCTAAAACTATATTAGATTGATTTATCAATTGTTCAATTTATTTTATAATGAAACAAAAATATTCGTACTGCATGTATTTTATTTCAAACTTTAAATAAGCTTTACTCTATTCCCTCTAGTTGAGTTGGTTTAGCTTTTTTTTGATGTAGGCGTTGCAGTTCATTTTTACTCTACTCTTCGTTTAATCAAAATTTTCTATTATGAAAACGGTCCACCTCAAGCTTTTTTTTCCTAGAAATTGGTATCATGCCAGACGGCTAAAGATTTATCACAAAAGCGAATTAATTGCCTACATTATGCACGGTGATTCTCTTGAAATCTACCTTCCTGATGAGGCGACATCCATTCATTGGAAGCTCGATTACTTTAGAAATACGATTGCTTTACCTCAACAACAAGATCCTATTTATCTCCTACTGTTTATGGATGTAGGAAAAGGGCTCATCCAACTGTATCGAAAAACGCTAAATTCACGTTGTATTCAAGGTAAAGTTGTGACAGCCGAAGAATTTGAACATAGCACTAGTGCTACAATCTATCAAAGTCATTTGGAATGGCTTCCTATCGCTCGATTAGACAAATCCAATCTTTATATCGGACTACTCACAGCTAGTATTACATTGTTCTACTCCGTCTATAGTAAAACCGAATGGAGAGCGATTTTATTCTTGTTAGGAGGAGGAACTATACTATCATTTTTAATTCTTCTTTTTGAAAAAGACAAGATTACTTTAAGCGATTACAAAAATAGAATGTGGGCAACGGTAGGTAGTTTTGTTCTTAGCATTCTCCTGATTCCGGCTAAGGATTATGTCGTTCAAATACTATTACTCATCCTAACAATTGGTTTTACCCTTCGTTTCATACAACATACGCAAAAGCTAAGGACTAATTAATTCGATACTAAATCTCCCATAAAAAGGTCCTAATACACTATGTACCAGGACCTTTTCTACTATTCGTTAACGCTGTATCTCAACTGCTTTCCGGTTGACAAACTAAGAAACTTTCATTAAATCTCAGCTAACCTTTAAAACAAGCTCAACTCTAATTGATTGACAAAGTCATACAACATATGATAGCCTACTACAGAGTTTCCATGTTCATCTAAAGCAGGATTGAACACGCCGATTCCAATCTTATTTGGTACGCTAACGGCAATTCCCCCACCAACGCCTGATTTACTTGGTAACCCTACTGTTCTAGCATATTCACCGCTAAAATCATACATTCCTGCAATAAGCATTTGCGCTTGAATTAAACGCGCTAAATCGCGGTTGTAATAGGTTGTATCTCCGTCGAAACGCGTACAACCTACAGTTCCCTATACAAAAGAAATACGATTTTGAGCTAACAATAGCTATCAATAAAAAAACAATTACACAAATAAAATAAAAACAACCAACATATATAGATTTTAAACAAATACTATTATTTTAACAATACAAAAGACAAAAACAGTAATAATAACTACTAAATTAGATGTAATTCACAACCCACTAAACACATTTATCATGAAAAAAATTCTAATTTACTTAGTTGTATCGAGCTCCTTACTCGGCTGTTCAAATGATTACAAAACCAGTGAACATATTGCCCCATCATCCTCAAAAGTGTTCTTAAAAAAAGACAAATCGGTAGGTCAAATGCATAATGATTTACTTCATCTTTTTGAACAAGCTGAACGAGCAGGACAACAACTTGTTGATCCTACAAAAAACGAACTATCTGACGCCATGATTAGTATAATCAATAATTATTTCTTAGAACAAGGATCAGAACCAAATGTATTTTCAGAGATGCTCCAGGAAATTCCAGACATAACACAACATCTAAATTTACTTGTACAATCAACAGACAATCTTCAACTTTTGCGAGAACAACTGCAGGCTTTTTATACTACATCCTTACCTATAACTGTCCAAACACACGCATTAACTATTTTTGATGCAACGAGTAAATATGAAGGCACCACCTCTATTTCTTCAGAACTTGACAAAATAGCTACTGCGATTAAGACCGATGAATCCCTTAGTTCTGAATACCAAAAACAACTCTTAGATGCTATATCTATTGCTGAATATTCTAATACTTACTGGCATCCCTCCAATTCATCCATATTAGACAGAAGAAATCTTTTCTCTTACTATGCAGGGGCTGATACTGCAGGTGCTTTAGCTATGATTCAAAGTGGCGCTGTTGCCACAGCATCTACTTTGACTATTGGCGCTGGAGGTTGGGGTGGTTTAGCTGTCCTAGTAGGCGGTGCAGCTTTCAGTTCATTTATGGCCTCCCGTTAACTTAAAAGTAAAAGATGAAAACAGTACATATCAAGATTCATTTTCCTTACAATTTATGGCAATTTCGAAAAATAAAATTATTTGAAAATAAAAATATAATTGCGAAAATCATATCTGAAACGGAGCAAACGATTCAAATAAATGATGAAACAGCTACGTTAGTTGTAGCAATTGATATTTACAGAAGCAAGATTCCGATTCCGCTTAATCAAGAAGAAATATTTTTAATTATTTACACAAACCTTTATTATGGGGGACTTCTACGTCTTACTTTTGATTCCTTAAATCTAAAAAGGATTCGCGGCAGGATTGTCTCTCAAGAAGTTTTTGAAAACAGCACAAGTACGACTATTTATCAATATGTCCAAGAATGGCTTCCTATCGCTCGATTAGACAAATCCATTCTTTATATTGGACTGCTAACAGCTAGTATTACATTGTTCTACTCCATCTATACTCAAACGGAATGGAGGGAGATTCTATTCTTGTTAGGAGGAGGAACTATCCTATCGTTTTTAATTCTTCTTTTTGAAAAAGACAAGGTTGCTTTAGGCGATTACAAAAATAGAATGTGGGCAACTGTAGGTAGTTTTGTTCTTAGCATTCTCCTGATTCCGGCTAAGGATTATGTCGTTCAAATACTAATACTCATCCTAACAATTGGTTTTACCCTTCGTTTCATACAACATACGCAAAAACTAAGGACTAGTTAATTCGATACTAAATCTCCCATAAAAAAGGTCCTAACACACTATGTACTAGGACCTTTTCTACTATTCGTTAACGCTGTATCTCAACTGCTTTCCAGTTGACAAACTAAGAAACTTTCATTAAATCTCAGCTAACCTTTAAAACAAGCTCAACTCTAATTGATTGACAAAGTCATACAACATATGATAGCCTACTACAGAGTTTCCATGTTCATCTAAAGCAGGATTGAACACGCCGATTCCAATCTTATTTGGTACGCTAACGGCAATTCCCCCACCAACGCCTGATTTACTTGGTAACCCTACTGTTCTAGCATATTCACCGCTAAAATCATACATTCCTGCAATAAGCATTTGCGCTTGAATTAAACGCGCTAAATCGCGGTTGTAATAGGTTGTATCTCCGTCGAAACGCGTACAACCATTGGCATAGAAATAGCCAATTTTAGCTAAGTCTTCTGCAGTTACTTCAATAGAACACTGCTTGAAATAGTTGTCTAATTTAATTTCTTCCCCTTCGATTAAACCATTGTTTTTCAATAAATAGAAAATTCCTCTGTTGCGGTGTCCTGTCTCTTTTTCAGAAAGGTAAACCGCTTGGTTGATGTCAATGGATTCGTTTTTGGTAATATAGCGAATCATCTTTAAAATCTTTTGGTAGGCAACATCGCCCTCTCCTTCAATGAAAGCGGTTGTTAAAATTGCCCCTGCATTCATCATAGGGTTTAAGGGTTTTCCTGCCGTTTCCAAGTTGGCATAGTGATTAAACGCTTTTTCAGTACCGTAATACCCAATGCGTTCATACAGCGCTTTTTCGCCTTTTTCTTGTACGGCAATCATCAAAGCGATGACTTTTGAAATACTCTGAATAGTGAATTTTGCTTCAACATCACCCACATTGATAATTTCCCCATTCTCTTTTACTACAGAAAAAGCAACGGCTTTTGCATTTGCTTTTCCCAATTCTGGAATATAATCTGCTACTTTCCCCTCTTTGTAATACTGGTGATTTTGACTTGCAATTTGCTGCATCATCTCCTTTGTAATTTGCGTGTCCAACACTGTTTTACTTTCTTGTGCCACACCTGGACTAACCTGACCTATTCCTACCAACATAACCAATAGTACTCTTTTATGTAATTTTAATCTATTCATCGTTTTACTGCGTTATTCATTTATATTTTTTGATCGAATTACCTTGCCAGAGGCCGTTTCTACAAAAAGCGGAACAAACTGTATTTCTTTGGGTTTTTCATATTTAGTTAAGTCGTCAAACACATCAGCTGCTAAAGTGTAGGGTTGACTTTCGATCACTAGTACAACAATAGTTCCAAAGTAGGGATCGGCTTTTCCGGCAATAAAAAAGCGCGACGGTATTTTCGCCGCTAATTTTTCTTCTATTTGCTCTGGGTATAGTTTCACTCCTCCACTGTTGATTACATTGTCAAAGCGCCCTAACCACTCAAATCGGCGATCATCAATTTGACGTACTAAGTCGTTGGTCACGATGCGCGTACTGCTTATACTGGGAATATCAATAAGCAAACAACCGCGATCATCGGTTTGAATACAGGCATGTGGAAGTACTTCAAAATAGGGATTTCCTATTTTTTTTGCAGCCATATGCGTAATTGTTTCCGTCATTCCATAGGTTTCGTAAACTTGTGTACGTAAGCCAATTAGTTTTTGTGCCAATACAGGCGATACTTTTGCTCCTCCAATGATTAAAATGTCTATTTGTTCTAGCACGTCTACACTATTTTCCACCTGCATGGGTACCATAGCGACGAAAGTGTAGTGGGTTGAGCGACCTTCCAACGGACGAGCCGTTGGCCTGCAAACATCCAATTCCCATCCAAATAGCAAGGCACGAATAAACATTAGCTTCCCTCCAACAAATTGAGGTCCCATGCACAAGAGCGCTTTGCTACCAGCAGGAACATCAAAAAAGGTAACCGTTGCAGTTGCTGAAGCTACCATTGCTTTTTTGGGCAAGTGGACGATTTTAGGTGGTCCAGTAGTCCCTGAAGTACGTTGTACAACGTACTCCTTCTCGTCAAACCAATCCAAGATAAGCTGTCCCAATTCTCTTAGGTACTCCTCTGAGGTGGCTCGCATTGCGTTTGCTTCACTTAAAAGAGAGTCGAGCGTATGCCTCACGCCATTTAGTTTGAATTGAGGGTGAATATCGTAATGATCCATAACATATCTATTCAAAAATAATTAAGCAACCCTACCTAACAAGCGATTTTTCCAATCGGTCCACTTGTATCGCTTGGCGAAGATAACGAGTAAAATAGGGTAAAAAACAAATACCTGCCAAATAAACTCCCAAACGGAAATAGCATCTATAGGCGTGGTATTCAAAAATAGGGAATTCGTTTGAAAAACGGTCCAACTTGAGGTGACTAATAAAGCGCCGATCAAATTATTTGCCGCGTGAAAACCCAGCGCCAACTCTAACCCATCATCCATTAACGTCATAATACCCAAGAAAAACCCCGTACCAATATAATATACCATAATTCCTCCACCCAATACTTCTACTTCAGGATTAGCGAGGTGCAACAAACCAAAGACAACGGAAGTAACAATCAGGGCTATGCCCCTACTTCTCGTAGCTAAGCCTACACCTTGCATCATATAAGCGCGAAAGAAATACTCTTCAAAACTCGTTTGAATGGGAATAAAAATCAAGGCAATGACAAAAAATCCGAGAAAAGCCGTAAGATTAAAATTAAAAACAAGGTGTGTGGGATTGAAGAGGTAACTAATGATAAAGCTCAGTAGAATCAAAGCAGTTTGACAGCCAAAGGCGAATCCAAAACGCTTGAGGTCAATTTTGGTTCGCGAAGTGGTCAGGCTTACCAAGGATTGTTTATGTACAAACAACACCCATAAAGCTAACAATACCAAAAAGATAGCGAAAGGAAAAATCAGTTGAAAGAAAGCAGCATTTTTTCCTAACAACTCAACTTGCGATTGGATTATTTCTTGTGTTGAGATCGAAGAATATTTTGCAATCAACCCATTTACAAGCATAATCATCAAATAAAACAGTGTAAACGGAAGATAATACAGGATTTGCTTCTTATTTACTTGATGTAGTAGGTGGTCGATGTATTTCATTTTTCAAAAAAATTGCTATATTTGAGAACAAACCTTAACACTATGATTACAATTTATCACAATCCTCGTTGCAGTAAATCAAGAGAGAGTATCGCGTTTATGGAACAACAAGGTGTAGCCTACAAAATTATAAAATATTTGGATGCAAATCTTGGCTATGACGACATTAAAGCGCTTTTACAAAAGTTAAACTACACCCCGATTGAGTTAGTGCGCATTAAAGATGCATTCTGGCAGGAGAATTTTGCAAATCAAACACTTTCTGATGAGGAAATCATTCAGGCCATGGTGGCACATCCGCAAATCATAGAACGCCCTGTCGTAGTCAATGGCTCAAAAGCTATTGTTGCTAGGCCTACAGAAAAAATACATCAAATTCTTTGATTAACTTTTTTTTAACAAAATAGTTATTAAACCAAAGGTTAAAATTATAGTCTAAGTGTATGATAAGTAAACTAAACGACTATAATGAAAAGACAAACGCCTACATCAGTTCTTCTGCTGTTGTTCGTATTATTTACGGCACTAACAACAGCAGCTCAGAACCGCCCTCAGAGTACAGTCACCGGTACAGTCATTGAAGCGGCAACTAACACCCCTTTAGAATACGCTAGTATTTACGCTCAAAATGAGAGCAATTCCAACATCGTCTCCGGCGCGATGACGGATTCAAAAGGGCACTTTTCTTTTGATGTTCCAGATGGAACCTACTATATTAAAATTGACTTTTTAGGCTTTAAAACCTTAGAATTACACCGTATTTCTGTACAAGGAGATACTAATATTGGGGTACAAAAAGTACAGGACGATTCTCAAATGTTAGAAGAAGTAACTGTTATCGCTGAACGTTCTACGGTAGACATCAAGTTGGATAAAAAAATCTACAATGTAGGCCAAGACATGATTGTCAAAGGAGGTACTGCTGCTGATGTTTTGGACAATGTTCCTTCGGTTGTTGTAGATAGTGAAGGTACAATTAGCTTGAGAGGAAATGAAAATGTAAAAGTTTTGATTGATGGTAAACCGACTGGATTGGCGAACAACATCCAAGAGGCTATGCGCATATTACCTGCTGAATCTATTGATCGCGTAGAGGTGATTACTAATCCATCCGCTCGTTATGAGGCAGAAGGTGGTGCGGGTATCATCAACATTATCCTACGAAAAGGAAAAGCAGAAGGAATTAACGGTAGTATAACTGGAACCGTAGGTGATCCTCGTAATTACGAGTTGAACACTATGTTCAATGTGAGAGGAGAAAGCTACAATTTCTTTACTTCTTTGGGTTATAGAGACAGCGAATCAGAAGGATATAACTTGAATGACAACCGCTATCTCGATCCAGTAACGGGTGAGCCGACACAACGCGTTTACGAATACAAGGACAACATCAGACAGCGTCAAGGGTATAATGGTACATTTGGTCTAGAATGGTATTTAACGCCTTCAATTACGTGGACAAATACTGTAACGGCTAGACGTAATACAGGTGGTAACCCCAACCGTGTAAACTACAGCTACTACGATGCTTCGGATGTATTTTTATACAACAGATACCGAAATGAAGACAAAAAAAGTACGAGAAACAACCTAGATTATACCACTACGTTTGAGAAAAAATTCGAGAAAGAAGGACATATTTTACTTGTTGAAGGGTCAATTTCTCAAGAACGCGACAACGAAAATGCAACCATTGACGACATCAACAGTTTTTTAAATCAAACGGCATACGAGCGTACCAATAATAAAGAAAAGGAAAAAAGTGGATTAGTAAAACTAGATTACACATTGCCTATTGGAGAACACGGTAATTTTGAAGCGGGATATTTAGGAACCTTTAAATCGAACACTACTGATTTTGCCCTACAGCGCTTGCAGCAAAACAGTTGGAATACAGACACTCGTTTATCTAATATCTTAGAGTACAAGGAAAATGTTCACGCCCTTTACGCACAATATGGCGATCGCATTACACCTGAATTAAGTTTTATGGTTGGATTGCGTTGGGAAGATTCGAATATAGATGTCAACCAGCTTACTTCACAGAGTTACAACAACAAAAAATACAACGATTTCTTTCCTAGTGCGTTCTTAAACTACGAAATAAACGAGAGTACAAGTACGAGTATTAGCTATAGTCGACGCGTAAATAGACCGCGTGGATTCTTCTTAAATCCTTTTTCAAACTACACGAGTGACATCAACTTTTTCCAAGGAAATCCAGATCTAGATCCTGCAAAAACAGATGCAATTGATTTAGGTTTTATGAAACGTTGGACCGGTTTTACCTTGAGTGCATCGGCTTACTACAACAAAACGGATGATACGTTCCAATTTGTTCGTCGTATTGCAGGGGAAACAGAAGATGGCACACCTATTTCGATTAGTTCACCGATTAACTTAGCGACAGAACACCGTTATGGATTGGATATTACATTAAACTACTCTCCTTTTAAATGGTGGAGATTAAACGGTAACTTCAACTTCTACCGAACAGAGACTAGAGGAGATTATACCTTTACGCATTTAGACGGGACATTAGAGACACAAAACTTCGATAAAAACACCTATGCTTGGTTTACGCGTGTATCGTCAAAAATTACGTTGCCGTATAAAATTGATTGGCAGTTAAACGGAATGTACCGCGCGCCATACAATACGGCACAAGGAAAAGTTTTAGGTAACTTATCAGCTAACCTTGCCTTGAGTAAAGACATCCTAAAAGACAAAGGAACAATTACTTTTAACATAAGTGATATCTTTAACTCAAGAAAAAGAGAGCAAGATCTCGTTTTACCGCAAACGATTTCACACAGTGAAATGCAATGGAGAGGTAGACAAATCAACTTATCGTTTACGTATCGATTCAACCAACCGAAAAAAATGGACCGCAAAGCTATGACTCCAGGTGGTCCTGATGGAGGAGATATGGAAGGAATGGAAATGCTTTAGATAAAAAAAGAGACTAAAACGAAGTTTTAGTCTCTTTTTTTATTTGCGGTTTTCAATTATTTGGATGTTCAAAAAACCTTTACTTGGTTTAGGTTTCTCGTCTCAACTAACTATTTCTACCTTAAAATTTTCACATCAGCTCCTTCGCTTGTTGCATTCATTTCTGGTGCATATACACTTTGAAGGGTTGTTATTCCATTTGAGAAGTATCCTGCGTTATTTGCACGTAGGTCGTATTCAAAAACATAAGTACCTTTTCGAAGGTGGGTAATAAAGAAATTGGTTGCTGCATCACGGGTTTCTTCGTAATACCCAAATTCGCCATTTCTCTTATAGCCAGAGCGAACGTTCATCGGTTCGAATCCACTTGCGCGCATATCTTTGAGGTGAACATAATCCATATCGCGATCAACTGAAATTTCCAATCGCACGGTAACTACATCTCCTACCTTAATTGGTGTTTCATTTGTAATCTCGCGCAATACTTGTCCGCTGTCTGTAGTCGCTTTGATGAACAATTGCTTGTCAAAGGCAATGCCAGTACCTGACTTAGACACCTTGTTCAGGTCGTCAAAATACTGCCAGTACATAGCGCCATAAGCAACTCCCGCAGACTTTTTATCTAGTTCTACAATTCCCATTTTTTGCTGAATATCAGCTCCGTCCCATACTTTTTTATAGTATCCTGCATTGAATTGCTCTGATTGGGCAAAATCTACGGGATAACCGCCAACTTTTACTTCAACTCCTTGGTCGGCCTGCATCCAGTTTTTACCTAAATACAGTAACGCATATACTGCACGTGTTGTTGCTTTGGTTGAGTTCCAGGCTACTGTTTGTTTGTTTTTCAACAACCACACTTTCATGTCTTCAATTGCATTAGCATATTTTGTTGCATCTACTTCATGTGCTGCCTCAATGATCATTACTTGTGTTTCGATTGGCGCATTATACCACAACCATCCTGCTGCATTTTCCTTCCAGTACATGCCCATTTCATCGCTGCGCACTGCTGTTTCTAGGATAGTTTTTACTGTTGAATTTGCCGCTTTAGCATCGCCAAATCGCTGTAGTACAATTGCCTTCATTGCTAAGGTATACAGGTTGTCCGATGTTTTTTGCCCAGCTAATTCTTTGCGGTAATCCGCAATCATTTTTGCGTATTTATCTTGGATTTTAATTTCATCTTTAAACAAACTTCTCACGTACAGATAGTGCAAGTCTAGGGTTGAACGTTTATCCTCATTCTTGTTTTTCTGATAGGTTGCGTAGTGTTGTTCATCTAAATAAGTAAAGGCTTTTTTTACCAGTGCCATAATCTTTTCTGATAGTGGCATACCTCCTGCTTGTTTCATTTGCCCAAATCCTTCAACAATGGTTTGGGTGATGTACACGTTTGATTGATCTCCACTAAACCAAGGAAATCCGCCATCTTTGTTTTGTTGGTTATTCAAGCGCTCAAGCTGCGCATCCAAATCGGTTTTCATTTTATTTAGATCAAAAAGAACAGCTAAACGCTTCATTTGTTCTGTTTCATCTGCGGCTTGACGAACCCATGGTGTTTCTTCGATCAATACTTGTTTCAACTCATCATTAAGCTCTAGTTTTGACTGTATTCCGCCTTGTTTTGACCAATATTCAAATACGGATTGAATACGTGGATTGCTATTTAACAATTGGGTAGCGACAGTATTTGCAAAAACTTTACTAAAAGTTTGTTCTGTTCCTTTAAACGGATGCTCTTTGAGGTATGGTAAGGCTAAAATAGCGGTCCACATTGGATTCGCAGTCACTTCTAACGTCAGCTTATAGTTTTCACGTGTTGCTGAAAGCGGTTGTTCTAAAGCATTAAATGTGAATAATTTATTTTGTCCTTCTTTGATGTACAACGGCATGGTTTCGGTTACCAAGGTACGGCCAGACAACACAGGAATCGCTGCTTCTTCACCATCGCTAAATTCACCTGCTTTGGCCATTATACGGTATCCTAAAGCTACGATGTCTTTCGGTACATTGATGGTCCATGCAACTTCTGTATTGGCTGTTGCAGCAAGGGTAAAGTTTTGTTTTACTGTGCTTCCTTCTTCTACTAATCCCGTTAACGGTGTCGCCGTTAGCGCATCAAAGAATTGAATTTCTACTTCTCCACTTAATGCGGTAGTATTTAAGTTTACAATTTTTGTCGATACCGTAATTTGATCTTCTTCGCGAACAAAACGCGGCATATTCGGTTGTACCATCAATTCTTTTTGGGTGCGCACCAGTTGCTCAACGTAGTTGCTTTGTAGGTTTTTGGTATGCGCAAAGGCCATAAATTTCCACTGCGTCAATGCTTCTGGGGTGGTAAAGGTAAAGCTCACATTTCCTTTATCATCCGTTTGCAACTGAGGATAGAAAAAGGCTGTTTCTTTTAGGTTGGTTCTGATTTGAACATCACCTTTATCTAGTGTTTTTTCTTTGGCTTCTGGTGGAGCTGGTGCTGCTGCATCTGATTTCATTGCCTCTCCTGCAGTTTCTCTAACCACCATATTCTCGCTTAAATTAGCGCTTTCACTCTTGTATGCCATGGCACCGCGAACGGTTATAAGCGGTCTTCCATTTGGACTAAATCCGAATACATTCAACCCAATTGGTTTTCCATAAGACACTAAACTTGGGTAAATAGAATGGTTCAATAGATTTTGTGCATAGCTTTTTCTGCTGAAATTGTAGGTTCCAAAATCAGAATCTTGTCCATAACTAAAGAAGTAATCAAAGTTTGTGTGGAAAGAGGTATTACTTCTGAATTGATCTAGGGAAGCATCATACATTCCCGCCACCATTTCGGCTGCGAATTTGTCTTTTGATTTTCCCGATACTTTTAAGCGCCATGTTTCTTCTTGTCCTGGAGTAAGCTTATCTCTAAAAGTAACAAGCTCCACTTTCAACTCTTCTTGGCTTGCATCCAAGACCAATTGCGCTGATTTTTGCGTGGCGAAGTTGTGTTTAACTGCGGTAAAACTCACTCTTACATCCCCCATTTCCCCTGTCATGGGATACTCAAAATAACTGGCTTTTCGATTTACCTCTAGCGTTTTCTTTTGTTTGAGGTGTCCGTTTACAAACACAGAAGCAATCACAATAGTTTGATTTTCACCACTCTGCAATCTAATTTTAGCTACTTCTCCTGTTTTATACTTTTCTTTATCTGCTTTTACTGAGAGCAATTGATAGATTACTCCTGGTTCTTCTGTGGTATTGTCATAGTAGAAATACTGTTCTACTTCTGTTTTTTCACCTTTTTCCCAAACGAAACCTTTCAACAAGTAAAAGCCTGACGTCAATGCTTTTGCATTAGGGAAAGTCACCTCACTATCTTTTGCGGTATCAAAGTCTTTGGAAAATACTACTTTTCCTTGTTTCCATTTGGTATGATCAATTTCATCGCCATAGCCAACATAAGGGAATTTGCTTACGAATTCTTCATAGGTATACAATTCGTAATCTTCTTTTGCATAGTTTTCGTAAGGCAATAACATACGTCTAGCATAAGGTGCTTCTAAGGCAACGATACTCAATTCTCCCTTGGCAGCGAATGTCGCTCCATTGAGGTTGTTCGTTTTAATTTTAATTGCCTCTAACTCTTTGGTTGATACCATTTCATTAGTCGTGATTGGCAATTGAAGGTTAATATTTTTATCGCCAACATAGATCGTTTGCGTGCTACTATGTGTTTCGCCATTGATATCCATCACATCTGCGTAAACGGTGTAAGAATGCACGCGTAAATCAGTTGCTTTGTACTCTTTTCGCTCTGGAGTAGCAGTAAAAGTGATGGTGAAATTTCCTGTAGCATCTGTTTCTACTGCTCCTTGCGCAACAGTGACTGCTTGTTCACGCCCAGGTCTACCATAATATCCTCGGATATCATAACGATAACCTGAGTTTCGGACAACGCGATAGTTAACAGTACTATGGGCTACAGTAGCTCCTGAATAATCAATTGCTTTTCCTTTAGCTTCTACTTTTTCATCGAAATAGTACACACCTTTCACCTCATCCATCGTAACTTCAAACTTCGGACGTTTGTATTCTTCTACACTTATGGAGGCATATTCCTCTATATTTCCTTCTTTTAGCAGCACCTCAAAGTTAAAACTGCCCAACATACCTGTAGTTGGCAAAATAAACTCTCCTTGAACCGATCCGAATTCATTGGTTTTTAAAGCTAATTTCCCTACTTCTTGTTGGGTTTCTTGATTCATTAACTTAACAGTAACCAACTGATTGGCTCCCACTTGTCTAGTTTTTCCTTTTTGACGAAAGACAATAGACTTGAAGTACACCACTTGTCCTGGGCGATAAATCGCTCGATCGGTTAATACTTTTGCATTCCAATTTACCGTTTCCGTACCATCTTCTGTTTCTTTGTTCTTTGGAAAGGTATAAGTTGAGTAAAAGATCGATTCTCCTTTTACTCCGTAATATAAGTTTGCATATTCTTTGATAAAATCAGCGGTAAACTCTCCATTACCATCTGTATTGATAATCGTTTCCCAATACGCTTTACTCTGGTCTTTTTTAGGTCCATTCGCTAGGAAAACCGCTTGATTGGCTTTGGGTTGTCCTGTTTTACGATCGTATAATCTAAACTTATTGCCATTGGTCAAGAAGGCATTTGAGGTACTATTAATCAATGCCATGCTTACCACATCTTTTTCTTCTGTGAGGTAATCAAAATCGCGATTAGCCAAAAGTACGATATAACGTCCTGGAGGGAGTGGTTTTAACTCCACATGAGTGGTATGGGCTTTGTAATCGGCAAAAGATTTTAAGGCAATGGTGTATTCAGTCACTTTTTCGTAATCTGAGGCAATTTTTTTGTATCCTGCTAAATTGCTTGGCTCGTTGATAGAAAACGATTTATCATCTCCTTCAAATTTTAATATTTTAAAGTGAAGCGTTGACACATTTTTATGGGTTACCGCTAAAATAGAACTCACTTCAGGTAATTCATACGCGTTGTAACTCACATCCAAAGACGGGGTTTCAACTACTTTTTTGATTGTTTCTAGTCGCTGTGCGGTTTCTGTTCCAGGAAATTTCGCTATCGTTTGTTCAATAAAAGCCAATAGCGTTGCTCCAGCAGTTTCTTCTACTTCTTGTTCTTGACTATCTTGGTAGGCATAGTACATAAATTGAACTACTGCTTCGTGGACTAAAGCCGACTTAGGGTTTTGTTTGAGCAGTGTTTGGTACACCTTATTGCGTTCAGCTAATTCCTGATGATGTTCAAAATTGTGCAAAGCATACACTTGTACATAAGCGGCTAATTCGCTTTGTCCTTTTTTGGTTAGCTCTTGAATCACTTGTTGAACTACTTCTCTGGCTTGTGCCTTTTTTTGCTCTCTTTGTTCTGTAGTAGCGCGATAGGCAAATCCTTCAGCTAGATAAGCGGCATAATCGATGCGCAACGCCTCGTAAACAGTAAGTTTAGAAAAGTCGAGGTTGTACTGTTCTGTTGTTAGAAATACATCATTCCAACCGCCTACTGTTGCCGTTGTATTTTTCTTTGCAGTTTCCAAAGCTGCGTTCCAATAAGCCGCACTTTCTCTTTCAAAATCCTCTTTGGTCCAAAAGCGAATGTCATTGCCTTTTTGCTGTTCAACTGTGGTCCTATTGCTCAGTTTATAAGCATTTTCCTCGTAATACAATTGATATAACCGCGCTATATACGCTTGCAGAACAGCTTTGTACTCCCCTGATGCTGCTTTTAGTTCCGCTTCAAACGCTTGTAAAACAGTATTTATGTCATACGCTTTATCCTCTTGGGTTGTAATATTGATTTTAGCTTCGTAGAACATTCCTTTCAAAAGACTAGCGTAGGCTTTTGACTGACGAGATAGTGAGATCACTTCTTGTACTTCTGGAAGCATACTCTGTACTTCTCTCTGTTCTTCCTTGTGCTCGATACTTTTCCAGAGCTCTTGGATCTTTTTATTAGGCTGTTGTGCAAAGCCTAAGATGGGAGCTAGTATCATAACATATATATTTAATTTTTTCATAAGAAATAAAAAATTAGGTGCATAAATATATAACTATTCGCAATGATATCTGTCGTTTGCTTGCTAAAAAACACTAGGTTATAAAAACGCGAATCAATTCGTTAACAAACCATTATAAATTAAGTGTAAAAAAAATGCTTTTACCAAAGGCAAAAGCATTTTTTCTAGTAGTTATTGGAGTTGCGTTGTGGTTCTTTTGAAACGGGCCATTGTTGCTGTTCTCCTTGATCATTGATCGGAAGGTTTACTTTTTCTCTTGGCACCAATTCAGGTTCTTCACTTGCTTTATAGGCCATAATAGCGATGAGAATTGCGTTGTTTTGCACGTCATCAAATACGATTTTATCCGCGGTATCTCGATTGGTATGCCAGGTATAATTTCCATAGCCCCAGCTGAGTGAGCTCATCATAAATCCTGGAATACCTTTACTGACAAAAGAGACGTGGTCGGATCCACCACCAGAGGGAGACCCTGGATAATGAGTCTTCAACTCTTTTTTATATTCTTTAGGCACTGCCGAAAGCCAGCGTTCTAAAAAGTCATAGGCATGTAAAAACCCTTGTCCTGCTATATTAGCGATACGACCTGTTCCGTTATCTTGATTGAAAACCACTTGAATCTTATCTACTAACTCGGGGTGATCTGCCACAAAAGCGCGTGATCCATTTAGTCCTTGTTCTTCACTTCCCCAGTTTCCGATTAGAATGGTTCGCTTAGGATGTGGTAAAACTTGTTTCAGAATGCGAGTTGCTTCCATCATAGTAATGATTCCCGTTCCGTTATCTGTGGCTCCCGTTCCACCATCCCAGCTATCTAAGTGAGCAGATAGAATAACGTATTCATCTGCTTTTTCTGTTCCTTTTAATTCGGCAATTGTATTAAACGTCTGTGCGATTCCCAAGTCTTTAGATTGTACATTGACATTAATTCTAGGGGATTTTCCGCCTTCCGCAAGACGATAAAGCAAACCATAATCTTCAAAGGCAAGATCTACAGTAGGTACTTTTGTGGTTTGTGAGCCAAAAATTCGATTCGCGCCCATAATTCCTGTCCAATAAGACATTACCACACCTGCAACTCCTGCTTTTTCCAATATTTTAGGTAGCTCTTTTGCCGTATATCCTGTATTGGTTATGCGCTGGTTCCACGCTTGTTCAATCGCTTCTCTTTCTTTTTTCATTTTCTCGTACGACTCTGTCGTGGCGTATTCTTTCCATTGATAATCTGGTCGTCCACTTGGGGGAAGCGCAGATATCAATACATATTTTCCCTTTATTGAGGGTAGCCAAGCTTCGAAATCGGCTTTCGATTGGGCATCTACTAAGACAACGACTTCTCCTTCAACGCCATTTTTTTTCGTTTCAGGACTCCAAGCTAATTGCATACCTTCTAGTGATTTAATTCGAGGGGCGGTCATCGTAATTTGAGACGTTCCTCTTTCCCATGCCTTCCAGGTTCCATAGGCTTCATTACGAGCCTCCAATCCCATTTTTTGATATTCTTCTTTTACCCAATTGTGCGCCTGCATCATTTGAGGTGTCCCTACTAAACGCGGGCCTATCACATCTAATAATTCAAAGGCATACGCCTTGAGCTGTGAGTGGTGGGTTCCTTCTTTAACGATGGCCTCTACGATAGGATCTTGCTGCTGTGCAAGACTAACGCTACTGGTCATTAGTGCAATTGCCCATAAACTGCATTTGACTGATTGGCTAAAAGCGCTGGTAAACTTCATTGATTTCTGGTTTTAATTTGATCGTAGCAAAATACTCGAATATCTACTGTTACACAACTATTTTTTTGCCTCCCTCAAACGAAGATAGGCGAGCAAATGCCCGCCTATCTCAACCAAATTAACACTTCACTTCATGAAATTACTCTACTTCATCTTGACTTATTTTTGTATTATTTACTTGTTCTTGACTCCACTCTAAATGTTTTCACAGTAGAAAATACACGTTCAAACATATCTTTTGTACGAATTTCTACTTGATGTGTTCCTACACTTAAATTGGCCGGAATACGTGCACTCCACAAATGAGGGCTATTCACAGGGTTAGAAGGTCTCTTTCCATCCAAAAGTGTATCAGACAAATCATATTTTTGCACTTTTGCATACAAAGCAGGATCTAGGGTTACCTCTCTTTTCATTTTTTTCCACTCTTGTTGATCAAAGCGATATTCGACCACATCAAATTCAGTTCCCATAAATACATTGGCATAAACGAATGAGTTTCCTCCTTTTTTATCTGCAACAACCTGAGGCATAAATACTTCCATACGATAATCATCGGGCTTTCCTGCTACTTTGTAATCTAAAACATACGCATTGTTTTTAACCGATAAGATAGCATAGCCTTTTGGCGTTCCATCACGCATGGTAGATACAGGTAAATTATCTTCATTATATTCCCCTGAATACCAATCTCCTGAAGTGGTTCCTACGTTGTACTCATGTAGTAATTGGTCTTTGTTCCACCCATGTTCTTTTCCATAAAACTGATGGGTTTGCATGTGCATATGAGCAGATAAGAGCAAAACGTGATCAAAATCTGCCAGAGCATCGAGTAGCTCTTGCCTGGCTTGTGCATCAAAGTGTTTTTCATCTCCTACATAAAGTGGGATATGAAAGGCCACGACAATTAAACGATCTTTCTCTACAAACTTTAGATTGTTACGGACAAAATCCAATTGATCTTTTCGAAATCCTCCCCAATATCCTTTTTTAGTCACTGGGTGTGGATAAAGAATATCATCCAATACAATAAAATGGGCATTTCCATAATTAAAGGCATAATTAGCTGGACCAAAATTGCGTTCAAAGGTTTCGTCAGAATAACGATCTTCTTCTACATCGTAGTTCATATCGTGATTACCTAACACATTGTACCACGGCAAGTTAATTTCTTTCATTACCTCTTTATAGGGTTGATGTAAACTCAAATCATCCCCCACAATATCCCCTAGACTAATTCCAAAAGAAATACCAGCTGTATGTTGCTTAGCCTCATCGACAATAGCTCTTTTATAATAATCCATTTCTTCCATAGTATAGGGTTGTGGATCACCAAAGACAAAGGCTTTAAAATCGTTATATTCAGTTTGAGGCAACAAGCCAAAGTTCACTTCTTTTGGCAGCTTTCCTGTTGGTGCAATCCCACTGTACTTTAAGTGTTTGGGAGCCCCTTTAGGTTTGTGCATATAATAGTATTTTGGGAGATTGTACTCATCCAAAGCAAAGCGATAACCAGTGGGTTTAATCACAAATATTGGATTGTCATCTGACAGAGGTAATTCATATTTTCCTTGTTCGTCTGTCAATACAACCGTTGTTCCATTACTCACTGCGACCTCGGCTATTGGTCGATCTTTTTTATCTTTTTTGCCATTGGCGTTGACATCTTCATAGACATAACCAATTACTTTATCTTGTGCTCCAACCGCCAACGAGAATAAGAAGGCAATACTTAGAATAATTTTTTTCATGTTGCTTATAACTTAATTAATCGATCTGATATTTTAGCGGCCGAAACGTAGTTCCACGAAACAATAGGTTCTCCTAATTCAACGGGAGAATCTCCAAACCAAGGGGATTCTTTTCCTGTCAAGATCAATTCGTCTGATTCTATTTCTACATGTGCCCATAACGGTTCTTTGTAATAGCCCATATTGCGCAAATACGGGTATTTTTTATACGCCTCCTGTGGAAATGATTGATTGTTATAGGGTTCACCTAACCAACGATAGACTGCGCTGTTTATTTGCACATACTGAATCCCATTGATAACATTAGCATAATCCATGTGATGATGTCCAGAAAAAACAACTTTTACTTTGGTAAACCCCGCTTGTTTATTGCAGTTATCAAATAAAATACGCACTGCTTCTCTATTGTGTACTCCATTGTGATCCAGACCTTGATGAATAAATACAATCGTTGGCAAAGGGGTGGTTTTCAAATCGTGTTCTAACCATTCCAACTGTTCTTTATGGAAGTAAGAAGGATAACGTACACTATCATTTCCCGGAATTTTTCCATTGGCATCTAAAACTACAAAGTGATACCCCTTGCGGTCAAAACTGTAGTAGTTTTTTGTTAATTCAAAAAAATCCATAATCTGTTCCAACGATTTATTTTCATCAAATTCGTGGTTGCCAATCACGTGATAAGCATCCCCTTGAAAAGAGTTCCAGATATCTACTATGATTTTGTTTTCTTTCTTGGGTACACAAAAATCACCTAATTGAACAATAAAATCTACTTGTTTTCGATTCATCTCATCGACAAACGCTTGTAAACGGTCTGGAGCATCAAAGGTTAGATCTTGATGTAGATCCGTAATAATTCCAAAGCTCAACGTATCTGCTGCCTTAGGTTTTTCTGTACCTTTCGCTTGCATATCGAAAGGGATCGCCGTGGCTAGAGTCCCCAAAGCCATCGTGCGTAAAAAATCACTTCTCTTCATCACTAGTTTGTCCACCAAAGTTTTGCATTCATATTATCTCCACCAATGCGTTGACTGGCTTCTGAATAGTTCGTTGGGTTGTATACCTTTTGATCTGAATGATACAATAAGCGATTAGGCATTTTAGCGTCATTCAACATAGAAGAAGTGGTAGGCAACACTGGTAAGCCAGTACGTCTATATTCAGACCATTGTTGAAAATCTGTAAAGTATAGTGAGATATATTTTTGTAGCATAATTTGCTCCAAACTACCATCGTATTTCACTTTTTCTTGCTCTAAGTAAGACGCAGGCACTTCTTTTCCCGTTACATATGAAACAGCACTTCGAATTCCATTTACATAATACTGAGCTGCATTATTGCTGTTGAAATAGCCACGCTGAGCTAATTCGGCTTTGATAAATTCTACCTCCGCGTGCATCAAGATTGGAATACTCATGGGTGCGACCACTTGCTTATTATTCATATAGGAGGGAGAAAACTTGAACTGTGAATTATCACCAACATAAGCACTCGGAATTCCGACATACCCAATTGACTTTCCTTCTAAATCTTTCGCTTCAGTAGCATATATCTCTAAGCGAGGATCATTTAATTCATTCAAATGATCTACAAAAAAGGCAGAAGCGGATTGACCGTTTGAAAAGTCTAAGGCTCTAGACCAAGGTGATAAATTTGGGGTGATTCCTGTCACCTTTAGTGCTGCACTTTGGCTATTATCTAGTATGATGGGATATTTGTCTTCTTGACTCAATAAAGTCACCATTTTTGTATAAGCCTCGGGATATACATTGGAGATTCTCAACAACAAACGCAAATGAAGGGAATTGGTAAATCGTTGCCAGTTTCTTGTGTTATTGTCAAATAAGATTTCCTTCCCGTATAACATCGGTTTATCGTGAGCATAGAGTGCATTTGCCTCTTCTAAGTCTTGCAACAAGGTCATGTAGATTTCTTGCTGCGTATCATATTTTGGTTTTACACCACCTTCATCTCCTTTGGATGCTTCAGAAAAAGGGATATCTCCAAAAGAATCAGTCAAATTGGAATAAATCCACGCGCGTAAGGTCAATCCAATGGCTTTGTAGTTTGCATCATTTGGGTTGGCTTCTGCGATGCTTAACATTTCTCTAATATTTTTAGCCCATTTATAACTGGCATTCCATTGAGAATTACCTGTATTATCGAGAATTTCATAGCGATGTCTACCTCCATAAAAGCTAGGGTAAGGCAGTTTTACTTGCATGAGTTCTGCCGTGATGTCGTAGTAATTTCTAACATTATTATTAGACATATTGTAAAGGATCTCGTTGAGGAGTGTTCCCGAACTAATTTGATCAATAAGATTGGGATTAGTATTTACTTCTTCAAAATTTTCTGTACAAGAGTAGAAGAAGAAAACCGAAGCGGCTATATAAAGTATTTTTTTCATTTGAGAGATTGTGTATTAAAATTCTACTTTTAGATTAAAACCATACGAAGCTGTGGAAGGCATTTGTCCTGTTTCCATACCAGGAACAATTACGCTACCATTCATTGTTGCGGCTTCCGGATCGTAAATCGGAAAATCAGTAAACGTTTTTAAATCACGTCCGTATACCGTTAGGCTTAAGCCTTCTAGTCCCAAGCGCTTCAATTGTTTTTTAGTAAATGCATACGTTAGAGAGAGTTCTCTAATTTTCAAGAAAGAAGCGTCAAACGTATTAGACTCCACATTCTGATATTCATAGTATTTTCTGTAGTAATTGTCTACACGTATAGGGGTTGTATTCGGTGCATAGCTACCATCTGACTGGAGCACAACACCTTCCCCGATTATTTCTCCTTGTTCACGTCCTTTGAGTGTATGCTTTAGCTGCCCTGCTTCTGTGGCTTTGTGATGGGTATGTGAGTATATTTTTCCTCCATAAGATCCGTCAACCGTCACTCCAAAATGCCAATTTTTGTATTTGAATGTATTAACTAAACCTGCTTTCCATTTGGGCGCTACATCACCAATATACTCAGGATCATCACTTAGAACAGGAACTCCATTATTATAAATGATTTGCCCTTCTGGGCTACGCATAAAATTGCGTCCATATAGAGCAGTCGTTGTTCCACCAACTCTAGCAATTAATCGGCCATTAACTACCGTAGCTAACACTTGTTCCTCCAAATTGTCTTTTAGTTCTAGTACTTCATTTTTATTCGTAGACCAGTTGGCAGAAACATTCCATGTAAAATCTCCGCTCTTAATTGGCGTACCATGTAAAACGAGTTCTAAACCTTTGTTCCTTACCTTTCCTGCATTGATCACTTGAGAACTAAACCCTTCTGCAATATCCATTGGTAAGACCAATATTTGATTTTTAGTATCTGAATTGTAAAAAGTGACATCAAATCCCAAACGATTTTGAAGCATTTTCATTTCCAAACCTGTTTCCCAACTCGAAGTAATTTCTGGTTTCAAATCGGCATTGTACAGCGTACTTGGCATAGTTGCTGAACTTGGAAAATTACTTTGCGCATAATATTTCGAAATTTGATAAGGGTCGGTATCACTTCCTACTTTAGCAAAAGACACCCTATACTTTAAGTAATCTATTGTTGTGGGTAGGACAAACATATCCGACAGAATCGCACTTGCACTCACGGAAGGATAGAAATACGAATTATTTCCGCTAGGTAATGTACTAGACCAATCATTTCTAGCAGTAACGTCTAGGAATAAAAAGTTGTTATAACCAAATGTCATCATACCATAGAAGCTGTTTACTTTTTTCAACGCATCTGAGGTATTGACAATAGGATTATTTACACCATTGGAGAGCTTATAAACTCCAGGAACTACTAGAGCATCTACCGAAGTTCTCAAGTTTCGATGTGTATATGACATGTGATTAGCTCCCGCCATCACTTGATAATCCAAGGCTTCTGAAATCTTATCTCTATAAGTTAATAAGAAATCAGCATTAATTTCTCTACTTGATATATCTTGACGCGCATAGAAACCTTCTGCATGGCGTTTGCTCGAAAAACCACGTTTTGTCTGTCTAAATTGTGTTAGATTATTGATAGCCAAACGTCCCATAAAATCTAACTTATCGGTCAATTTAATATCTGCTTTTACATTTCCGATAAACTGATTACTGTCTAGTGTATTTTGATCTACGTTGGTAATAAAATAGGGATTACTCGACCATGGAGAAAAAGGATTTAATTGTTCTCTATCTTCTCTACCTACTTTCCACGTGGGTTTATACCAATTAATATCCACATTAGGCAATAAGAACATCATGAAATAAGCCAAGGAACCGTTATTATATCCTAGAACAGGTAAATTATCACTCTTTCTGTTGTTGTAATTCATGACGGCGGATAATTTGATATGATCTGAAATCTGATAATTACCATTGAAGGACGCACCATATTTTTTATAGCCTGTATTAGGAACAATCCACTTGTTATCAGTATGTGAAATATTTAAACGCATGGAACCTTTGTCGTTTCCACCTTGAAAAGCAACCGCATTATTTATAGTAATTCCCGTATCAAAGAAGTCTTTTCTATTATTTTTATAAGGTCTCCACAAGGTGCGTTCAGCAGTTTGTCCCTGAGTTAATGGATCATACTGATAAAAGTATTGGTCTTGGAATCGCGGTCCCCAAGCCTCAGGATGGTTTCCTGTATCTGGTCCATCCGCAGAGTTTCCGAAAGAATAATAGGCCTCCCCATTTTTATCGAAATACCCACCAGATCCTTGCCCGTATTCATACTGGTAATCAGGCCATTTATTGATAACATCAAAAGCGATTGAACTATTATAAGTGATTCCAAATTTATCGTTTTTCTTTCCAGATTTAGTGGTGATAATCAATGCACCATTTGCCGCTCTTGATCCATACAAGGCCGCTGCCGTTGGTCCTTTTAGAACTGTTACGCTTTCAATATCATCTTGGCTCAAATCAGAAATAGCGTTTCCATTATCTACGGGAGAGTCGTTACCAAATGCTGCACTGTTATAGCCATTTGAGTTAATCTCCTGATCCATAGGCACACCATCAATTACAATCAATGCGTAGTTTTTACTGGCATCTAAAGAAGTATTCCCTCTCAATTGAATACGTTGAGAGTTAATAGGTCCCGTTCCTCCCGAAGCGATGTTTAACCCCGCAACTTTTCCTTTTAATCCACTAGACCAGTTATTTGCAACTGCTGTAGCTAATTTTTCCGCATTGACTGTTTCTTGTGCATACCCTAGGCGCTTTTCTTCTCGTTTTATTCCCAAAGCTGTAACAATGACTTCATCTAAACTCGTTTGATCATCTTGTAAGATAATATTCATATTTTGCGCTGCTCGTACAATTTGAGTTTTGTACCCAATAAAGGAAATTTCTATGTCATCAACCCCCACGTTTGCCGTAATACTAAATGCCCCATTAACATCTGTTGCAACTCCTTTATCAGTTCCCTTAATCGTTACAGTTGCTCCTGGTACAGTAAAGCCGTCCTTATCTTTCACCACTCCTTTAATTAATTGGTGGTTTTGTTGTTCTTTTACTGAGATTGTCGTACCCGATATCTGGTAGGTCAATCCATATTCATTAGAGACCTGATCTAACACATCGGTAATGTTTCGGTCTTTTACTGCAATAGCAATTTTCTTATTCGTTTTCAACACTTCGTCAGAGGCCATTACTGTGTAATTGGTTTGCTTTTTGACATCTTCAAAAACTTCTTCTATTGACAGCCCATCAGCATCCCCTGTTAGAAGTATAGCATTTTGCTGTGCGTAAATCCCCGTGCCGAACGTGCCACTCAACGTTAGGACACACATCCATTTTTGATAGGATATATTCCTACTTTTAAATAATTTTAGATACATTTTATTATCTTTGGTTTTTGGTTAATCAATATTTTGTTGATACTTAAATAATCGACCTGTTTATAGCTGCAACTATAGGCAGGTTTTTTTCTATTTTACGCTTATTTCAATGGTTCCATCTGTCTTTTGCACATGGTATATTCCATACAAAAAGTTCAAACTGTTTAATATTTCCTCTATGCTATTGTATTTAAAATCTCCAGATATGGTCAAGGTAGGTACTGCCTGTCCTTTCCACCTAATTTTGGTGTTTAACCTTCTATTGAGCACATGAATAACCTCATGAATGTTTGCTTGTCTAAATTTTAAATTCCCCTTATGCCATTGATCTAAATCTTGTTTTTCCATCGCATAAGCTTTAAATTGTTGTTGATTGGTTAGAAAATCTACTTTTTCATTTGCATGTAGAATTACCTTCTTCGTTTCTTCGACATCACTCACCTGAACTTTTCCTTCGTGTACACTCACACTAATAGTTTCTCCTTTTACATCGTTAACATTAAACTTTGTCCCTAATACTTTTACATGTAAGTTTTCACTTTTTACTTGAAAAGATTGCTTAAAATGCGTTCGTTTTACTTCAAAAAAAGCTTCGCCATTTAATTGAACAATACGTTGATTTTCTTCAAATTGAGCGGGATATTGTAATGAACTTCCTCCACTGAGATACACCAAAGTAGAATCACTCAGGTGAAAAACGATTTGCTCTCCTTTTTGGGCAGATTTCGTTATCCATTGAGGTTCTGGATGTGCAAAAACAAAAAAATACAATAGTCCAACTCCTGCCAAACAAGCGGCAAGTGCGGTATAGCGTAAGACTGCTGTTCTAAAAATAGCTGGTTTAGTTTGATGGGGTAGTGCGCGATGCAAACGAAGGTATAGCGATCTATCTCGTCTTGTTTCTTCTGCTGTAACTCCACCTACTTGCAGCGCATTAAAAAATTGATCCACTATAGTTTCTTCCGTTGAGGAAGCTGTTCCTTTGTGGTACTTCAATAAAAGTGTTTTAAATTTTTTATACATTATAGTCTTGTGATCTAATACTATAATGAAGTACGGGAAACACCCCCTTTCCCCTACGCCAAAAACAAGGCTTAACGATTAGATAAACTGCAAAACAATTAGGTAATACTAAAGAGGGTTATCATCCATATAGCCTCTGGGATATCCGCTATATAAGAGGTAGATTCTCTTAATAACTTTAGGGCTTTGTTGATTTGGTTTTCTACGGTACTCTCGGTAATCCCTAGATTATGAGCAATATCCTTATAGGTGCGTTGCTCATAAAAACGCATTTTAAAAATCAACAAGCAACGATCGGGTAAAACGGCGGTTGCTGTTTTTTCGATTTCATCCAATAAGAGGGTCTTAATATCTTCATCGGGTAGGTCTTCCAAATCCGGAACTAAACCGACAATTTTCTCTACCTGAACCGAATCAAAACGGCGATTGTACAACGATTTGGCGCATTGATTTCGAATCGCCTGAAACAAATAAGCGCGCGGGTGTTCGACCTTGACTTGTCGATTCCAAAAATCGATAAAAACTTCTTGTACGATATCTTCCGCGATGGCTTTTTCGCGTACCACATTATAGGCAAAACTGTATAATTCAGCCCAGTGTTTTTGAAAGATGTGATCAAAATCATTAGCATGGCTTACCATGGGCATCTGCATTTATGGATTGATGCAAGCAAATGTAGAGGTAAAGTATGCTTTTGGCTTTAATTCACTGTTAAGTTTTTTCTTTTATATACTACCGGATCTACTCGTAGTATTCATAAGTAAAAGTCGTTTTACTCCACAGCTGATTGTTTTCATCGTAGACCCGTTTCTCAGCAATATTACCCTGAGAGTCAAAAACGGTATTTCGAAAGGTCAATACCCGAGTATCTCCATAGGGTTGCAGTGTTTTTTGTTCTAGTTGAACTTCATACCCCTGAGCATCGTATTGATGGAGCGACTTTGTTTCTAGTTGAACTTCGCCATTTTCCTTATTCGAAATAAGTAAGTGTATCGAGCATACCTTATTTTGATTGGAAAAAGACAAGCGCATGCTCCCTTTATTGTCGGGTTTATTAAAATAGGTATAGGTAAATTCGCACCTATTTGCTTTGGTCCATTCTTGTACAATATCCGTTGCCTTAGTTCCATCTGCATTTAGACTCATCGCATGGCGTTGATCGTTTTGGTATTCAAAATACTGAAGTTCACCTAATTTGGTATAATCTAAGGGCATCGCATCCCCTTCTGCTCGTGTTCCGCGATACACTATTTTATAGGTAAAAAATCCTCTTTCATCGAAATAAATCACTTCTTTTTTTGCTTCATTGCCATCCTGAGGCTGATCGATACTCGTTAGCGTTTTGACTTTACCTTTCAAGTTTTCCACTTGCCAATCCGTCAAGGGCTGTGCAAAACAAGTGCTGATAAACATAATAAAGAATAGACAAATACCAAGGAGAGATTTCATACGCTACAAAATTAAAAAGGAAACGGAAGCCGTAAAAATACGTCTTTTTCCAACATAGTACACACACTAAAAGTAGGCCATTCGATTAATCAATTCGGATTATATTCAGATATCCATTAGGGAGTTGATTTTTATTTGAAGGAAAAACAGCACAGGTTTTAAGCAAAGTTGCTACATATTACGATCTTGGCAATTGTTTTTTGAGGCATATACTCCCCAAACAGAAGCTGTATCTTTGCGCGGAATTTTTAATACGTAAACTAATATTTAAAATGAAAAACCTAAAAGGAGTTTTATTCGCATTGATTTCCTCGGGTACATTTGGTTTGGTTCCGCTGTTTTCGCTGCCACTACTTGTACCGAGCTTGCGACCTGAAGGAGTGGCGGCTATCGGCATACCGACCATTTTGTTCTATCGCTTTTTGTTTTCATCTGCTACCATGGGAGCAGTTTGTCTCTACAAAAAAACAAGTTTAAAAGTTTCTATTAAGGATTTAGCAGTCGTCTTTTTCTTGGCTTTACTCTATGCCGCAACCGCCAAGTTTTTGGTCGACTCATATGAATACATTGCTAGTGGATTGGCGACAACCGTTCACTTTTTATATCCCCTTTTTGTCAGTATCATTATGATTGTTTTCTTCAAGGAAAAAAAATCAATGGTCTTGCTCATTGCTTCTCTTCTCTCTCTTTTGGGCGTTGGAATGATGTGTTGGCATGGAGAAGCATCTCCAGCCTTATTCAGCGGGTTGATTTTATCTGCCTTAACTATCTTCACCTATGGGCTTTATATTGTAGGATTGAACAAATCGAGAATTTCCAATATGAACTTCGATTCCCTAACGTTTTACGTTTTGCTGATGGGCTGTTTGATTTTCCTTTTTTATGCCGTACTCACCACGGGAATAGAACCTATTTCTTTGAGAGCAGATTGGGTGAATTTAATTCTATTGGGCGTCTTCGCTACGTTTATCTCTGATTTGTGCTTGGTCTTGGCTGTGAAACACGCAGGTTCAACAATTACCTCTATTTTAGGGTCTATGGAACCTGTTGTCGCTGTTTTAATCGGCACGCTGTTCTTTGGAGAATTCTTTAATTGGATGGCTGCACTAGGCTTGTTCTTTGTGTTGCTATCCGTCACCTTGGTAATTGTCTTTAGTAAACAGAAGGAAACATAAAATAAAAAAAGTCTTTGGTCAATGACCAAAGACTTTTTTATTTCAACACTAAGTGTACATTATTTTTTTACATCTACGTTATGCTGACCATGGGCACCATGTCTGTGCTCAATCACTTGTAAATTCTCATCTACAAAATAAGCGCTTCCGAATCCATTTACATAAGATCCTTTGATTGGCTTTAAATTGAACATGATAAAGTCCTCTAAATTTCCTAAAACCTCGATTACTTTTCCATGTCTCTCTCTTAAATCAACCATCGCTTGGTCGTATAACGGATTCTCTTTTGCGATTAATTCCGCTTCTGTTTCAATTGTTAAACGGTGTCTAGCGTATAATTGTTTTGATGAACTCTCATCTTCTACAAACATAAAAGATACTTTTTTGCGATCTCTTAAGTTCTTTGTATGCTTCGCCATGAAAGATACCAAAACTTGAAACTCATTCCCAACTCTCGAATACGGAGCTGTACTTACTAGTGGTGAACCGTCTTCATTGATTGAAGCAATCATCACTGATTTGCACTCGTTAATTAGTTCTTCAACTTTAGGCGCTTTTGGCTTTACTTTATGCTGATCGAAGTTTGGGTTAAGTGTATCTGTACTCATTGTAATTGTATTTATATTGTCGGGCTAAGATACGAAATTATTTAAACTAAATAAGAATAATAATCAATCCGTTTCTTCTAAAATAAACAACTCTTCTACCCTAACCTTCAATATTCGCGCGAGTTTCAAAGCTAAAATTGTAGAGGGCACGTATCGGTTTGACTCAATCGAATGAATGGTCTGTCTAGATACTTGAATAGCATCTGCTAAGTCTTGTTGGGTCAAATAGCAACGTAGGCGCTCCTCCTTTACCTTATTCGTCATCTAAACTTCGTTTTAATTTTTGATACTGTGCTTCGAAAATAAAATTAACAAAAATCATTCCTTCTAAGATACGTCCTGCAGCTCCCTTGTCTTGCATTTCCCCTGGATCAACAATATCCCAGATTGCAGTAACAAATATACCAATAATCATATAGAGAATCCCACCAGCCATTCCCTTTAATCGCATATCGACAAACATCTCATCGTCAATTTTGCGTCGCGTGAAAAAATAGATAAACAAACTTAAATTAAACATGTTAATTGATATCGCCTTGGCCTGAACGCGATACTCACCTATGTGATCTTTTAATGCAAAACTCAATACAATAGACAACAAGATAAGACCTAAGGCAATCCATCTAAAATAACGAGGGAATAACGGAAATTGTTTCATTAGTTAGTAGTTATTAGTTAGCACAAATGTAAAGCACGCTTTACAATATTGCAAAGTAAACTTTACATTTTTTAACTAATTATTTTTTTCGCTTTACGAAATAAATATAGTTCTACATACAAACAGAAAAGAAACTGTCTAATAAGCTGCTCTAAAACTACTACAACATTGAAGCAATGGTGAATCATCCGATTCTTGTACAAATTGTGTCTCCTTATTTCAGAACGGGGCAAAAAGTCTAGTTTTATACAAGACAAAAGAGGGTGACCTCTTGGGACACCCTCTTTTGTCTTGAATGGATTTTAATTTCTTAGTTTTTTCTTGCAAAGTAATAGGGATCCTCAAAATATTTATTCTTTTGGATATAAGCATAGCCTCCTTTTTTATCGATTATCCAATTGAATCGATGGATAAGATCTGCTCCAATATAGCTAGTAGTTTGATTTTTTATTTCTCCTGTAAACATCTGAACGGGAGCCTTTTCAAAGCGTATACCTCCTACCGTTATAGCAGGTATTTCACAGACTAAACTTGTCAGCTTTTGACCCGCTGCATTCAGCATTGTTTTTTCTTCTAATCGAGGGAGTACATCAGCTAAATGGTATTCATCCGCAAGGTAATTATTAAACAAAAGAGCCCCTGAAAAGCCCGATTGTAACAACACTTTTATCTGTATTTCTTTTGCTTCCACTGTACTTACTACCTCAACAAATAACTGCCCATTTTTTTGTTCTAAAGGCAAGCGAATAAAATCAGTGGTCGCTGGAAGTGTGTCATATAGTTCAAATTGAGACATATCATAATTGATTTTGACGATGTGATCGCCAAACAATTGCGTACCAATTTTACCTTCAGCCCCATTTCCTGTGTATTCGTTGTCCCAAATCCAAATGGGTTCTACAACCGTCTCTCCAACTTGAATGCGATTGCCTTTACTCAATCCCTCTGGAAACTCAGTGGTATCAAAGACTACAGATTTCACTGGATGCGTTCGATTAGGCGCTAAAGAAGCTTCTTGCATTGCAAGTTGAAACATTAAATCAACCGTATCTTTTTGATTAATGATTCCCTCAACTAAGATATTGTAATGCCCATTCATTTTAAATGGGATCACTTCCTGTGCTTGACCTATTGTATAAAAAAGACAGCAAAGAAAGGCTGCAAAACGCGATGCACTTTTCATCTTTACAAGCTTAATTGGTAGATGTAATCGTCCATCACGTAGCCCTCTCCAATATCAAAGGTTTTCGACTCAATACAGTGGAAGCCATTTCGCTCGTAAAAAGCAATGGCTTTGGCGTTGTGTTTATTCACTGTTAAATAAACCGCATCCGCTTTATTTACAACAGCATATTCGATTACGTGTTCCAACATTAGTTTTCCCAATCCCTTCTGTTGTTGATCGGTATCTAAGTATATTTTTGATAAAAATACGCGATTATCTTCCATTAATTTATAATCGAGATACCCTAATACTTGCCCATCAACCACAAATAATTCCCAACGATACCCGTCTTGGATTTCCTTGACAATGCGTTCATCCCTATACATCATGGGCAACATATAATCAATTTGAGCAGGATCGAGTAAAGGTCCGTATGTCTTCTGCCAAATTTTCTCCGCTAAAGGTCGGATAACCTGCATGTTTTCTGGGGTAACGGCTTGGAATTCGATAGCTATATTTTGCATGTTCTTGTGTTTTATGCGGTTTATTCTTTGTTCGATTGTTTTTAGTTTTAAAAATTCCCCCTATATCTCACTGATTTTATATAGGCCTTAGTGTTCGATGAACCTACACTGTGTTTCGGTTTCCCATCTCTAAATAAAAAAAGCAGTAAACTCAACATTTACTGCTTTTCTATCGTCAAATATAAAAAATTAGGCTTGATAATTGGTTAAGAAATCAACTAAAGTACGGATTCCACTTCCTGTTCCTCCGTTTCCTTTGTAATCTCTTGGTGCATCCATCCAAGCTGGACCTGCAATATCGATATGCACATAGGGTGCTTTTGCGAAGTGCTCTAAGAATTTACCTGCTGTAATAGTTCCAGCAAAACGTCCACCGATATTTTTCATATCAGCTACGTTCGATTTCAACAAATCTTTATAGTCATCCCAGAATGGCAATTGAGCTAAACGCTCGTGTACTTTATATCCAGAAGCTACAATGGCTTGCATTGTTTTTTCGTCATTACCCATAATACATGAAGCAATATCTCCAGCTACAACTAGCGCTGCTCCTGTTAGGGTTGCGGCGTCAATAATAACTTCAGGCTCATATTGTGTAGCATAAGCGATCGCATCACCTAAGATCATACGTCCCTCAGCATCTGTATTCAATACTTCAACCGTTGTGCCATCATACATGGTAATCACGTCACCAGGTGCATAGGCATCTCCTCCCGGGCGGTTATCTGTTGCAGGGATTAGACCTATTATATGCACGTTTAGTTGATTCAATGCAGCTGCATAGATAGTACCAGCCATACAAGCTGCTCCCCCCATATCGCTCTTCATAGAGTCCATCGATCCTGCCGTTGGTTTTAAACTCAATCCTCCTGTATCGTAAACTACCCCTTTACCAACTAAAACAATTGGTTTTTTGTTGATTGGATTCGCAGGCTTATACTCCATAATTGTGAAGGTTGGCTGCTCCACAGAACCTTTATTAACGGCTAATAAACCACCCATTCTCAAGGCTTCAATTTCTTGTTTCCCCAATACTTTTACTGAGAACTGAGCTTCATTCCCCAATACTTCAATTTCTTTAGCTAATTGTGTAGCTGTCAAAAAACTAACAGGCTCATTGACCATAGTACGCGCCCAGTAAACCGCTTTAATTGTGTGATTCAAATCACTGATTTGCTTAGCCTCAAAGTTTCCTTTTACTTCAATCGTTTCTAAAGCGTACTTCATTGACTCTCCTTCTTTGAAGTATTTTAAGAATTGATAATTTGAAAGTGCAATTCCCTCTGTCAATGCCAAAGTCGCTTCTCCATTTCCAACTACAACAAGGGAATCTGATTTTTTATCTAACTGCTTGCGGATATTGAATCCTGCCAAACGCATTTTCTCTAAATTGGTATTCTCTTTTACAAAAAAGAAATATTGATTTCCAATTTTTGCAAAATCTTCTTCTTTTTCTCCTGCTTCAAATGCTTGTACAAAGTCATTTAATAGAGCGGGAACTTCAACAGTGTTATCATTACCTAAAACGAAAACTACATTTCCGTTTGCTTGAACGTCATTTACAAGTTGTATCATCTTTGTTGTTTTTATTCGTACAAATATACATTTTTTTAGACACAGCTAAAAATCAAACGCAAAAAGATTCAGGTTTGTTTTTCTTTTAAGTGGCTTGAATTATCCTTCTAGCAAAACCAAGAACCACCAAAAAAGGGGAACACTTTCTACCCAAAACAAGCTAAAATAAGCGCTGCGTTTAGGTGAGGCTAACAGAATAAAAATCAAAACTATACAGACAATAACAAAACTATTCCACGCTTGTATAGGCTGAAAACCGACTTTAAAAAATTCAATCACAAAAAAGGGAATAGTCAATCCTGCCAACAACCACTTTGTTTTTTGGGTACCCAACAGTTGGGGGATTGTTTTGAGGTACTTCTCATCATATTGTAAATCTACGATTTCAAATATTCCAATGAGGATGAGAACCAAAAGAAAACGCTGAAGGAATTTAATCCATATGTCGAGGGAGAGTTCGAGATTTGCATGGAGAATTGGAATAATTAAAGTAACGGTAGCCCAACACAAACAAACGATATAAACCTTTAAACCCGACAAATTTCGAAGGTTGGGAATGTGCTTAGAAATGGGAACAGCATAGAGCACTGCAAGGACGAGCAAGGAGAGGGTAACGACTTGGGCCAAGTGATTCAAAAAGAAAAAACAAACGATGCCTACCAATAATCCTACCACACTTATTCCAATGATTGCTTTCATTTTTCTAGACAAGCTATGTCGATGTGCCACAACAAAATCCGCATATTTTATAAAATTATAGGAAAACAACGTGCCTGAAAAGGCTAGTAAAGATACCGTCCAATCGAAGGGCAATCGACAGAAATAGAAGGTCATTTGGACCAATGCAAACACGGCGAAAGAAACGTGTACACTCGCTTTGAGATAAAAATCAAATACTTTTGTAAGGGCTTTTCCCATCCTTATTTTTTTAACCAAAAAGGGCTGAATAATTCGATTAACAAAATTACTAGGAATATACTCAATTTATCTCAGATTTATGGTTATTTTTGTGTGCTTATACACAACTTATTATTTTGCCCAAATGAAAACAAATGCATTTGCTTTAAGACACATTGGCCCTCGTGCTGAGGACGTGGCACAAATGTTGAAAACTGTAAAAGTTGACAACATTGAACAATTAATCGATGAAACTTTTCCAACTTCAATTCGCTTAAAACAAGATTTAGATCTTGCTCCTGCAATGACGGAATATGAGTATTTATCTTATATTCAGAACTTAGGAAACAAAAACAAAATCTTTCGTTCGTTTATTGGATTAGGATATAATGAAGCGGTTTGCCCTGCTCCTATTATTCGCAACGTATTTGAAAACGCTGGTTGGTATACGGCTTACACGCCATACCAAGCGGAGATTGCACAAGGTCGTTTAGAGGCTTTATTAAACTTCCAAACAACTGTTATTGAATTAGCAGGAATGGAAATCGCTAATGCTTCTCTTTTAGATGAAGGTACAGCAGCAGCTGAAGCGATGATGTTATTATACGATGTTCGCACAAGAGATCAAAAGAAAAACAACGCGTTAAAATTCTTCGTTTCTGAAGAAATTTTACCTCAAACACTTTCTGTTTTACAAACGCGTGCTATCCCTTTCGAAATTGAATTAGTTGTAGGTGACCACCAAGCATTCGATTTCTCAGAAGATTTCTTTGGAGCAATCTTACAATACCCTGGAAAATACGGTCAAGTATACGATTATGCTGACTTTATCAATACAGCAAAATCAAAAGATATTAAAGTAGCGGTTGCTGCGGATATCTTGTCGTTAGTAACCTTAACTTCTCCTGGAGAAATGGGGGCTGACGTAGTTGTAGGAACAACACAGCGATTCGGAATTCCACTAGGTTTTGGTGGTCCTCACGCTGGTTTCTTCGCAACAAAAGAAGAGTACAAGCGCAGTATGCCAGGTCGTATCATCGGTGTTTCTAAAGATGCTGATGGAAACAGAGCTTTACGTATGGCGCTACAAACACGTGAGCAACACATTAAACGCGAAAAAGCAACGTCTAACATCTGTACCGCTCAAGTATTATTAGCCGTTATGGCGAGCTTCTACGCGGTGTACCACGGACCAAACGGATTGCGTTTTATCGCCAATCAAGTTCATGCTAAAGCCAATACAGTTGCTGAAAGCTTAGCAAAATTGGGAATCGAACAAACCAATACGGCTTACTTCGACACTATCGTTGTAAAAGCAGACGCTGCTAAAGTTAGACCAATTGCAGAAGCAAATAAGGTAAACTTCTACTATATCGACGCAAACACGATTTCTATTTCATTAAACGAAACAGCAAACGTAAACGATATCAATACCATTATTGCCATCTTCACTCAAGCTACAGGAAAAGAAGCTTTTACTGTAACAGCTTTAAACGAAGAAGCAATCAATTACCCTGCAAAATTAAAGCGTACTTCTAAATTCTTAGAACACGACGTATTTAATAGCTACCACTCTGAAACAGAGTTAATGCGATACATCAAGCGCTTAGAACGCAAAGATTTAGCATTAAATCAGTCGATGATTTCTCTTGGATCTTGTACCATGAAGTTGAACGCTGCAGCTGAAATGCTTCCATTGAGCAATGGTCAATGGAATAATATCCACCCTTTTGCTCCACTAGATCAAGCACAAGGATATATCGAAATGTTAACTGACTTAGAGCAAAAATTGAATGTTATTACTGGTTTTGCTGGAACAACACTTCAACCAAACTCTGGTGCTCAAGGTGAATACGCTGGATTAATGGCTATTCGCGCTTACCACCATTCAAAAGGAGATTTCCAAAGAAATATCGCGTTAATCCCTGCTTCTGCTCACGGAACAAACCCTGCTTCTGCTGCAATGGCGGGAATGAAAGTGGTTGTGACTAAAACAACTCCTGAAGGAAATATCGACGTGGCTGACTTGAGAGAAAAAGCAGAATTACACAAAGACAACCTTTCTTGTTTGATGGTAACTTACCCTTCAACACATGGTGTGTACGAATCTGCTATCATGGAAATTACACAAATTATCCACGATAATGGCGGACAAGTATACATGGATGGTGCAAATATGAATGCTCAAGTTGGTTTTACTAACCCTGCTTCTATTGGTGCTGACGTATGTCACTTAAACTTACACAAAACATTTGCTATTCCTCACGGTGGTGGTGGACCTGGAGTTGGACCAATCTGTGTGGCAGAACACCTAGTTGAATTCTTGCCTTCTAACCCATTAGTAAAAGTGGGAGGTAAAAATGCAATTACCTCTATTTCTTCTGCTCCATACGGTTCTGCATTAGTATGTTTGATCTCTTATGGTTACATCTCTATGTTGGGAACTGATGGTTTGAAAAAAGTAACCCAAACCGCTATCCTTAACGCGAACTATATGAAATCTAGATTGGAAGAACACTACTCTATTTTATATACTGGTGAGAAAGGACGTGCAGCACACGAAATGATTGTTGACGTACGTGAATTCAAAGAAAAGGGAATTGAAGTAACAGATATCGCTAAGCGTTTAATCGATTACGGTTTCCACGCACCAACGGTTTCTTTCCCTGTTGCTGGTACTTTGATGATTGAACCTACTGAAAGTGAAAGTTTAGCAGAAATCGACCGTTTCTGTGATGCGATGATCGCTATCCGTCAAGAAATTGAAAATGCAACGATTGAAAATCCAGTAAATGAATTAAAGAATGCACCGCATACTTTAGCTTTATTAACTGCAGATAATTGGGATTTACCATACTCAAGACAAAGAGCCGCTTATCCATTAGAATATGTAGCTCAAAATAAATTCTGGCCAACCGTACGTCGTATTGACGATGCTTATGGGGATAGAAACTTAATTTGTTCTTGTGCTCCAATTGAAGCATACCTTGAAAATTAATACCTCGTTATCTTTATAGCAAAAACGCCATCGACATCGATGGCGTTTTTTTTTGTAAACTAACTTAGATCCTAACTTGTAACCCAAAATACACCACACGTCGTTGAAAGTTTTGAAAGAAAACACGGTGGTAATCCTCTGTATAATAGGGTGTTTTTTCATTTTTTCGATTGAGTATATTAACGATTGAACAATAGACAACTAGGTAGTGTTTTCCCAATGGAAAAAGTTTATTCACGGTCAAATCAAGGCGGAAATACTGATTTAATTTTCCGTTATCATAGGTGGTCAATAGGGGGATAAATACATTATCTTGTGTATCAAATACACTGTTATTCAACTGGGTAAACCGTTCCCCTGTATGTGTTGTACAAACCAGTGATGCCGTAAAATTCGTCGGATTGGCATAGGTTAGTTGCGCTTTGGTGAAATACATCCAATTTTTCGTATCAACACCATTAACCGCATAAGTACGATGCAAAATAGTATTTGACAAAACAAGCGATAAAAACCGATTCACAGATTGAGTAAACGACCCTTCAATTCCAATCATCCGCTGATCTTTTCCTTGCTCTATAGGCGATAGCTGAGTGGTCCCCTTGTCTTCTTTTAGAAAAACTCCACCGGTAAGGGTTGTATTTCCACGTTCGTAATAGTAGTCAAGGGCGAGTTGCTTACTATTGATCAAGTGTATTTGGTGATCGTAATAGTTCGGTGTGGCGTAACTAGTGTAATTGCCAAGGCCAAAAATAAATCGGTGAAAAGCATTCCACTTGTAAAAACCTGAAAACTGATAGCTAAAGAAATTGAAATCTTCACCTTTGGGCTTAATATTTTTGCGCATACCCAATGAAATTCCCAGCTGATTACTAAATTTATAATCGGTATAGGCATAGAGTTCTGCCGCAGTAAGCGAGCGTGTTTCTCTCAACTTTTGCGTCGGCTGATTGGCTGCTAAGGCATAGTAATGCAAAGGTCTTACCTCATCATAACCGTATTTACTCAGGTTGAGATCAACGCCATATTGAAAATTCCATCCATAATTAATCCGGTACTTATGTGAAATACCAAGAAATACCTGGGTGGTTTTCGTTTCAGCATCAATTGTTTTAAAGCGATATGAAGCCTGACTCCAATCCGCAAGACTCACCAGTCTAAATAGGGATTTTGCTGTGTTATACGTCAGTGTATTCACTGTAAAACCCCTTTTTTGATCTGCTTGAGCATTAGCTCGATATGACAGCTGATACTTCAAGGCATTATAACGTTCATCAATGCCATACGTATAGCTATTCCACCTAAGCGCAGGTGTGAGGATAATGCTAACACTCATCCCAGCATCAATCGACTGAAAGGCGTTTAAATCTGCCAGACTCCCTTTGTTAACTGCTTTAAGCCCATCGCCAAATTGAAAATTGCCATACAGTTGAAAAAAATCCTTTGCCGTTATTTTTTTATTCATTTGTAGCCCCACGGAGGATAAGGCAGCGACCACCTGATATGAATCTCGTTCCAGTTCCTTTGTCGTTTCAATAGACACAATCCCTGCACTCGAATTTCCATAGGTCAAAGGTGGATTACTCGCATACACTTCTTGATTGTCTATCATTTCAGCATTAAACAACGAAAAATTACCAAACCCATTTTCTTGTGTATTCCGAACGGGATTTACAATAGGCGCCCCATTGAGATATACCCTCGACTGATCCGCTTGACCTCCTCTCAAAACAGGATTCGCACTTTCTGTCGTGTTGGTAGAAAAGGGCAAAATGACAATTGCCTTCAATGGATCCCCACTAGAAGCAGGATTAAAGTATACATCCATCTTGTTTAACCGAATACTCGCATACTTCTCTGCAATTGAGTTTTTATTGACGATGACAATTTCATGGAGTGCGTTTGGCAATGTATCCCCTATTCCCTCTTGGGCATGCGCCTGCAAGAAAAAACAACACACCCAACAATAGCCTACTAGCTTTTTAGGCAGAAAAAGCATAGTACAGCAACAAGAATAATGGCATCGCAAAAAACAACCACGCCCCAGCGATTGACAAGCAACTCAACACAAAAAACAAACCATAACCAACCGATCTTACACTGGGTTTATCCTTTAATAAACGCATAAAAAACACCGATGATTTTTGAAACAACTGATCGGTTTTCAAGCAATCACTCAAAACAAAATAACCATCCGTTTGGGGTAAAAACACATTCAAGTTAAACAAAGAGCGAATACAGATCGAAATTAACATAGAGTATCCCATAAACACCAACACAGGTGCACGATCTTTCAATAAGATAATACCTCCTATAATCGCCAAGGAAAACAAAACATCAAATATAAATCCACCACTGTGGATCAACATGCGATGTGACCTACGATCTACCAGACTGATATACAGTTTATTGTACATGACAGGAAGAATAAAAAACAATAAGCCAAATCCAAAAACAGAACTTTTTCCGTTATAGCGCTTGTAAAAAAAGTAATGTCCAAACTCGTGTATACCAATGCTAATCAACACGCCTAAGTAAATAAACAGAAGCAGCTGACTAAAAGAATAGGGAACCAAATAAAGCGTTTTCTTATAGTGTTCAACAAATGAAAAGGGGTATAGCAACACTAACAAACCAACGGCAACAACTATGGTTCCCAAGGTAAAGAAGACAAACCTTTGCACCTTTTTGTGTGCTGCGATGTGCTCTAAACGCGTATGCGTAAAGTCGACCGTACATACTTCCAAAATCGCCTTTCTGCGCTTGCATCCAAAAGCAAATACACCAGCCCCTGTTCCCTCCTCCAAATCCACCAATAATTTGGTTTGCTTTGCCTTCCCTAACAGCGCATCCAATTGCTCTTCTGAAATTTTCAATTGATCGCTAAAAAACTGAATGACAGCTTGTTTATTCAGAACTTGGGTGTAATAGGCAATGATTTCAAATTCAATTTTGGACAATTTAATCAAGTGGGATCCGTTTTTAATTTGAAGATAGAGGCACTCCCCTTGCTCTTCACTGCACAAAATCTCATTAAGTTTCATCTTCTTCTCCTTTTTTAGTTCCGATTGCCATACATAAAAAAGGTTGGTGCAACCCATTTTTCAATTCTAGCAATTGGTGCATTTGATTGTTCAAAAAACCGCCAAAAGAACAACACCCAATATCCAAAGCTGCCGCAGCTAAATAAGCGGCATGGACAAATTCTCCGAGTTCCAATAAAGACAAAACGACCCCAAAGTCTTTGTACTTAAAGGAGTGCTTGTTCAAAATAGAAGAAAAAACCAAAAAAGCTGTCGCGTTATCATAGTCTATCGCCCCAGTTGAAGAATGCATAATTGCAGTATAAAACCCTTCTTTTTTTTCTTGGGTGTCAAAGGCTTGAATCTGTTCCAATTTAAAATCAATCACATTATAGCGATAAACACCTAGGGGAAGTTCTTCATTTCGATGGTTAACCAAATGTATTTCTGTGGGGTACAACGCCCCTCCCGAAGCAATATTCCGCCTATGTCGCGTGATTGTTGTTCCTTTAAAATCAACTGTTTCACAACCAGTCAAGGTGTAGAATAGCTGCATAAAACTACTGATCTCCTGAAAACTCAATATCCGTTCAGTAAACGTACGCGTGCTTTTTCTCTTCTTATTCAGTCGGTCCAAGCTCAAAAAAGAAGGAGATGGATTACGCGTGAATAAAAGCGGAAAACTCGGACAAAAACCCATCTCGTAATAGGAGTTATGTATTTTTTTTGCAAGCTAGGATTGTTGTTCACATGGGCAATCAAAGTAAATTTGTCTAGCGTTTCTATATCGTATTTCTTAAACTTAACCTGTTCGAGAAAATCAAGTGTGGACATACTGAGTTGATGCTCAGACAACAGGTTTAAAATTTCTTCATGAGTCATGGTTCTCCACGTAATGAGGGTTATTTTTCTTTAACAGCTCCAAGTCTTTTGTGCGCCCTTCACTTTCGTAATAGTGCACTAAAAGCTGATACAATTGATCTCGTCCCCATGATGGCGCTTGGGGAGTAGATTCCAATTCATCCGGACAAGACAGCCCTTTTAGTGCATATTCCTCTACTTTTACCATACCGCCAAACATCTTAGGGGTGTGAAAATTATGGGAAGCTAAAACGAAATAGGCGCGTAAATTCGCCTTGTTCAACGCCAAGGCCTTTTGTCCGTACGCAATCACATCAGCAGAGACCTTGCCCAACCTCAGTATATTGACATACTGAATCGAAAAGGAGGTACACATCGCCAACAGCGCATAGTAGTCCGAATTCTCATATACCTCCTCTTGAAGCTCCGCCAAAGCAATGTCAATAATTTTTTCAGCTTTCGTTTTATCCTGCATCACCCCTTGATAAAAAGCTGCCTCATAGTAGTACAAATACGCTTTCCAATAGTGTTGATAAAACCCCGTAAGCTCGGCATCTACCTTCGCTAATTGTGCCACAACAGGCTGTACCTCTTTTTCGTCAAACATTTTTTGCACTGCAGCATCCATGCTCAATTGATAGGAAGATGTGCGTTGAGTTGACAAAGTAGGAAGATACCGCTCAGGAGATAATCTTCCTACTTTCTCATTATGGCCCGTATTATCACAGGTTTTTACTTCTTCTACTTGTTTTAGTTCGTGTGTACTTTCTGCTCGAGGTCCAACGGACGCTGCCACACAACAAAAAGAGCAATAGAACACGCCCAACAACAAGAGGGCGGATAAGGATTTCATATATCGTTTCATAACAGACTTTGTATTAAGGAAATGGATGTGGAAAATCAGTAAATAAATCTTCATTTGGATCGAATAGCCCGAGATAAGGATAATTGAAATCCCCTGTCAATAGATTGAGTTGAGGGGTAATGACTTTAATGACCTCAAATCCCAACTGTAAAGTATCCACCGTGCTCAAATGAGCGATGTAAACCTCAGAGATTCCCTTTTTTACCAGTTCTGTTGCTGTCAGATCTTGCAGATGATGGGGGTGTTTTTCCTCCCAAGTTGTCGCATAGTGCTCATCGCTAAGAACATCTGAAAGCAGAGGAACGAAATGAGCCAATTCGGGATACAGATTATACAAGGCGAAATGCTTTTTAAACGAATCGATCTCTGAAAAATCAAACGCGCTTATTTTCTCTCTAGACAAGATATTTCGGAACTTCTCACAGGCAACTTCCGTATATTCAATCCCTTGATACGCCTCCACGACTGCTTTTATCAGTGCTTCTTTTTTATCTAAACGCGAAGCAGCCCCAATACTTTGGTAAACTTTACCTCTTTTTTTAAATAAAATAAACACGACAAACGTCGGGCAAAAGGCGTCATCACTACAGTCATAAGTAACGATCTTTACCCGTTTATTCTCGAACAATTGCCGAATCCTTCCATCGGCTTTAAAATGGTTGAGGAGAAACGCTTGGCTGTACTTTTTGTATTTCTTCTGGCGTTGAAAATACCAGAACTTGGCAAATCCATCGCGTTCAATACACTCCAATAGGCCACCTTCAATAGCTGTGCTACGATTGGTATGACAAGCAGTTCCCGTGGAAGTATTTTTGTGATACAGCCCGTCGCCTTGTACATTTTCGACATTAGCCATAAAAAAGGGCAACAGCATTTCCTCTTGGGTCAGGTAGTTTTCTCCTTGAATCCAGTGGGTGGCACAGCTTTCCGTTAAGCGTTTTAACGCGAATTGTGATGCGCCATATTGTTCCTCAGAAAAATAAGTTATCCGATTGGGTGGATAACAGGTGTACTGTTCTTTTAACGCTCTATAAGTCCCGTGAATCAACGCGCCTTTTAACTGAAAACTAGAGGCATATCGCTCCAAGTATTCGCCCAATGCTGCTACAGAAGCTTGATCTTTATCGAAGGCTATTCCTCCACCAGAGATTGATTCCCGCTTGTTGTTCATCACGAATAAATGATCCGAAAAGCACACACTTTCGTGTAAAGAAGCCGGCAAATACAAATTGCGAGCTATTTGTAGTTCGGGTTTATTCAAAAACCCCAACTCCCCGTGTAATGCGCGAATCATAAAGGATTATAAAGTGCTAAGTTACTACAAATCGAACAGGAGGGCGATTTCAACACGCGAAAGAACTGGTTGTTGTATCGATTGAAATCGATAAACGTGGCCTTGTTGTAGAGCGTTTTATTATTGCGGAACAACACTTTCTTTAGTTCGTTGTACACAAAGGAAGAGTACACCCCAAACGAACCAATGTCAAATACCGAGATCACGTGATCCTGTATTCGTTCTTGCTCCCAGATTTGTTCCATTAGCACTTCGGGATTGAGTGCATTAAAGAGCTTTCTCGTTTCTACGCAACTCAGGCAAACCGTATCTTTAGCGCTGTTCATTAAAGGACCTATCAACATTCCATTCGCATAAAACTCCACAAATAAAAAGTCTGTAGACACGTTCTTCTGAAGGGCACTGATTTTTGCAACAGTTGATGCATTGTAAAAATAAGGCCCAATCAAAAGTGTGAGAGCTTTGTTGTCGCTCGCTTCATCGAAATCAGGGCAAGGCGTATCCGATAAATTATAGAGATTAGACACGCAAATCGACTCAGGTAAGCCCGCGACAAATGCAGATATCCCTTGTAAGTCATGCCCAAATTCGCCAATAATATCGATGAAATAAGATTCTTGTTTTATAGTGTGAGGTGCAATAAGTTCATTTTCTATCAGCCAAGAAAGCAAATCCTCTTTTCTATCTTGTTGTAAAAAAGAAAGACAGCGATCCAATACCAGGGAATCAATGGAGTTTTTTTCTTGTACGGCGCGCAATACAGCAATCAAGTCGCAAGCCTGTTGTCCCTTTATTTTTTTTATCGTCGACGAGTCTGAAAGCAAGACATACTCCTCGGGATTGACCTGAATAATTTTCCATTTCGTTGTGTTCATCATTGTATAGGTTAAAAACTAGCAATACCTAGCCCATGGATAGGTATCACTAGCGTTAGTATTAGCAACAACAGCAACAGCTGCAACAAGCATAAATATCTGTTACGGAGGTTGGAACTGAAATTGCTAAAGATGAAACCTCTTTCGTTTCAATCGTTTCAATGGTAAGTTGTAATTCTTTCATTTGCATTAAAATTAAGTTTAATAATACGAGTCAAGTTTTGAGACATTACTCGATATATGCGGTCTATTCTCGATCAAGAAAATATATAGATAAGCCTTCGCGAATGGCTGATCTATCCATATAAGATCGTCAATCAACGGCTGCTATATCGCACTAGACATGCAGAACTAGCAAGACCAGTTGAATTAAAAAATAAGATTGTATAATGCCTATAGAAATAGCAAAATGGGAGAATAAAACTAATGCATAACACGTGTCAAGGCAACTACATCAGCTTTGCTATTTAGTAACTATAGGGTATAAATTTGTCTTAGGACATCAAACTATTGCTCTTTTAAATAGGTAAAACAAAATGGGAGATGTGTGTTTTTACCAAGGCAACAGAATAAAAATAAGTATAATTTTTTACACCAAAACAAAAGGATGCAAAAAAACATGATCTTTTAATGAAAAAGAATACAATTATTTGAATTATATATGTTTATCCGGTTCTAACTGCTAAACAGTTCACCGCAAACCGTTAATTTTCCTCATTGCGCAATCGGTACTTCCGCACAATAAAATATACACCGCTGAAGATCAACAAAGCGTAGCATATCCAATTAGCATGATCATAAACAAAAAAATCAAATAGGTTCAATATGAGTGCGATGGTAGTCAACAGCACTAAACCTTTAACTAACTTATCCATTTGAAAAAAATTGAAATTAATTACTCCTTTACTTGAAAATGGCAGTAACACAACTTTGTTCTATGTAGTGCGTTCCTTTCATAAAAAAATTCTCATTACTTCCTCATTATTTCAACAGCAAAAAACATTCCACTTTTACGCTATCCGTTGAATAAACATGACTAAAAGCGTGAAGTAGCAAACATTAGAAGGCAATCCATACGATTTTTTAACACCCAAAACACTAAAATAACAACCTTTTAATCACAAAAAACGATATTTTACCTAAACAATCGCTTTACGAACAAAATATATACTCCGTTAAAAAAAAAGTTCATAATCTCCACTTTTTACTTTCATCCTTTCCTTACCCATTTCATAGCGCTTTCTTCTTGTATCCTTCGTTCAAAAGCTATAGCCTCCCCACACTTTCACTTCCACAAAAGCTCTTTTTACAAAAAACACGCCTTCTTTTCGTTTCTTTTCAACCTAGAATAGCTGTTTTATTTATTTGATTTTTATAATTTTGCAGCTACTTTTTACACGCCAACTTCATGAGTAAAGATTTAGAAACCATTGCCGATTATTACAAAGAACGATCCTCCAATTCGCTTTCGGAACACTATGCTTTTAACATTCGAGAGTACAAAACTGGAGCGTCTCATTTTAATATCAATATGCGCAAATACTGCAGTTTCACTACTCCTTACAATCGACGAGACTTTTACAAAGTTGGTTTGATTATCGGTTGTGGAACCTTGCACTACGGTTCGCATGCGATTCATATAAATCAACCAGCCTTGTTTCTTCCATGCCCAACCACTCCCTACTCATGGACGTGTATTGAAAAAAAACAAGAAGGTTTTTTCTGTCTGTTCAACTATGAATTCTTTACCGAAAACAGAAGCTTAGAGTCGTTTAAAAAAACATCCTTATTCAAAGAATGGGGCAAGCCTTTAATTTTCCTTTCCCCAGACGAATTAGCTCTTGCTCACACTTATTTTCAGCAAATGTACGCGATGGCACAATCCAACTACCCGTTGAAATACGAGGTTATCCGAAACCTGCTAGCCTTATTGCTGCATCAAGCCCTACAGCTAAAAGTAGAGGATATTGCCCTAGAAGATCAAAATGCTTCTATGCGCCTATTTCGCTTATTTGACCAATTGCTAAATAAACAATTCCCCTTAGATTCCCCTGCCTATCCTCTTGCCCTACGTCGACCTATTGACTACGCAAACAAGCTCAATGTGCACGTCAATCACTTAAATGCCTCCATTAAATCAGCAACGGGAAAAACAACCTCCCAACACTTGATCGATCGCCTGCTATTGGAAGCCAAAAATCTGCTAATCAATACCGATTGGGACATTGCGCAAGTTGGTTATACCCTCGGATTTGACCAACCTTCACACTTTACGCACTTTTTCAAAAAACACGTGCATATGACGCCCTTGCAATTTCGAAATCAATTTTAAAAATTCTTTGATTAATACAATTATACCTTTGCCTTTTTTAAGGTAGTGCAACCGCCCTTCTTTTACTTTTGTAGCCTTAAAACAACAATTCACTTATGCTTAGAGAAGCTACAAACCAAAGAAAAAAGCTAGCAACAATCTTAGCTTTTAGTTCAATTCCTCTATCTGGATTTGTAACGGATATCTATTTGCCTTCTTTTCCGTCCATGGCCAGTGATTTGGCAATTACAGAAAAAGAAGTTCAGCTAACCTTAACCTGTTATTTGTTGAGCTACGGAATTTCTCAGCTCTTTGTCGGAAGTATTCTAGACAGTATTGGTCGATATAGACCTCGTCTTATTGCCTTGTTATTCATAGCACTATCCAGTACGCTTATTGCCCTTACAAACGACATTTTTTTGATTTGCCTCTTGCGCGTCGTTCAGGGAATCGCAATCTCTATCTTAGTGGTAGCGACCCGTGCCATTTTTATGGATATTTATGAAGAACAACAACGCATTCACTACCTGAGTTACTTTACTGTCGTCTGGTCCTGTGGTCCTATTCTAGCGCCCTTTTTAGGCGGTTATCTCGATGCACTTTTTTCTTGGCATGCCAACTTTTACTTCCTCTCTATCTATGCTGTCGTTCTGTTTATCCTCGATCTACTCATCAGTGGAGAAAGTATTGCTGAAAAGAAAAAATTCAACTTGAGTCAAACTTTACAGCTATATAAAATCATGTTGAGCAATCAAAACTTTATCCTGGGCATTTGCATCTTGGGAATGAGTTATTCCATCGTAATGATCTTCAATATTGCTGGTCCTTTTATTATAGAAAACACCTTCAATCAAAATGCCATTGTCATTGGCTATTGCACGCTCTTGTTGGGGTTTTCGTGGATGTTAGGAGGAATCATTGGCAAAAAGCGAATGCACCTGTCTTTCCAACAGCGCACAACGCGTCCAATTTTCGTTCAGCTTGCCTTGGTAGTCGCCTTGCTAGCAGTGAGCTATTACGTTGAGAATTTGTATCTGTTGATGATGGGTTTATTCTTCATCCACATCTGTTCGGGTACTTTATTCAACAATTTTTTCACGACCACAATGCTCGCTTTCCCCAACAACTCTGGAACTGCAGGCGGACTAATGGGCGGATTAACCTACGTAATTACTTCGTTTACGAGCTTTGTTATTTCATCATCTGGGGCAATTGACACTCCATTCCAACTCACATCCCGCTATAGCGTGATGATTTTATGCTTGTTATGCTTGATTTTATACGTCGTTCACCTCAACAAAAAAACACAATAGTCCATAGGAAAAAACAACTCATTCTCCAGTGAAATACGTACCTTTGCACCCGCTTAGCCCTAGATGACTCTATCACAGGCTAAGCGGTTTTAGTAGTTTAACAATCTGTATTGCCTATTATGGGACTAAACAACAAGTTTCTAGGTTTTTCAGCGGCTATTTTTGCTGCTGCCCTTTGGGGTGTTTCAGGAGCATTTGCTCAGTTCTTATTCAATGAGAAAAATTTCAATGCCGAATGGTTAGTTACCGTTCGCCTATTAATTTCTGGATCGATTATGCTCGCACTGGGAATTATAAAAGGCGATAAAGACGTTTGGCATCTTTGGAAAAATAAAAAATACGCCGTTCAGCTTGTCGTCTTCAGTTTCTTCGGGATGTTAATGGTTCAATACTCCTACTTTATTACCATTTTTCACTCCAATGCAGCAACAGCAACAGTGCTTCAATATATCGGTCCTGTTTTTATTGCAATATACTTGGCAATCCGTCTAAAAAAATGGCCAAAACCCATTGAAATACTTGCCATTGGTCTGGCGATGTTAGGTACCTTCTTACTCGTTACCCATGGGGATATAAACAGCTTGACCATTACCCCTACTGCATTAATTTGGGGAATTATTTCTGCTATTGCCTTGGCGGCTTATACTGTTTTACCGGTGCATTTATTGAAAGAATACAGTCCTATTGTCATTATTGGTTGGAGTATGTTACTTGCTGGAACAGGCATAGCCCTTGTTTATCCTCCGATGCAATCTCCAGGTATTTGGGATATGGAAACCTTTTGGGCTGTTGGTTTCATCATCTTATTTGGCACCTTAATTTCCTTCTATATCTTCTTAGATGCCATCAATAACATCGGTCCCCAACGCGCAAGTTTACTCGCTTGTGCCGAGCCTTTATCCGCAACCTTAATCGCTGTGTTTTACTTTGGCGTTGAGTTTGAATGGCTGGATTGGTTGGGCAGCAGCTGTATTATCTTTACAATCTTACTTCTGACTAAAATCAAGAAAAAAGAAATACCGGAAAGTTAAGACCAATAGTGCTTGATCACAGCGAGCAAGCGCTGTTGAACCAAGACCAACCAGCTAGTTCTAAAGATGAGTACTCCCCCAAAAATCAAGATAAATCCAACGCGAAAAACTAGCGTTAACAAGTAATTGGTTCCCATTTCAGGAAGATAAAACCCTACGCCTAGCATCAAGATCATGCTTGCGAATAGTTTGGCAAACTGCCAATCAAACGGCCAAAGTCTCATCTTGATGTAAATAAAGAACATCTTCCCTAAGTTAAACAAGGTGAGCGAGATGAGCGATGCCAAACCAACACCAAAGATTCCGTAACTCGTCTGGGTTAAGAACCAAAGATTCATTCCAACATTCAACACCATTAACAGGAGAATCGCAATCAGATTAAAGCGATAGTATTTGGAATAGGAGATAATTTCCGAATTAAATCCCGTAGACATATTCAGAACCCCATTTATCCCCAATAAATAGATGATGGGAATTGAGGGAGCTAGTTTATCATAAGTGGGCAACAATCGAAACAATGATTCGATTCCTACAGCTACACAAGAAAACAACAACATGCCGATAAAAAACATCACCCGAGCCACTTCTTTATACTTTTCATTGAGTTTTTTAAGCTGGCCTTGTTTGATAAGATCCGAAATCACTGGTGCATATAAGGCAAACACACCTGTTGCTGGAATTGCTAGTGTTGAGGCAAGTGTAACACCAATATTATACGTTCCGTTGGCTTCATAAGAAATAAAGGATGGAATCATCAACGAGTCTACGCGAAAGGCAAAAAAAGATCCAAAACTCCCTGCAAAGGCAAACAAACTATAGGCATAGTACTGCTTCTTCTTGACTTGATCAAACAAATCATCGTAGTTCTTGTGAATCGCATAGGGATATAGTTTGTAAATATAGCCTCCGATTACTGCAGTAATAACCACATAACTAACAATATACCACACCAACCCTTGATCAATGGTCATCGAGGTGTAAATCGCGAGGATAAAAATTGTAGGAAGTGCTATTTTGGGAATTATTTTCTCAAAAAAAGTAGGAAAGGAAATTTTTTGCAGATTTGTAGCTTGCCTGCGAAACAGTTCGATATACGCCATAGCAATCGCCAATGGAAAGGCAAATGCCACGTATGTAAAGGAGGAGTCTTTGTAGAAAAAGTAAAGCACAACCAGGGAAAGTCCCACCCAACCCGTCAATTTCGCTAAAGAAACAAGGCTGTAACTGAAGAGTTTATGCTGTAATTTTTCTGTCAACTGAGGGTAAAAATTAATTAATGCATGGGTACTTCCCAATACAATAATGGGATACATAATCTGGGCACAGGCATCGACAAATCGAATAATTCCCAGCATTTCTTTGTCTTGGGGATAGATTAAAACCGTTGAAACAACGCCTATCAATACCCCTAAATAATTAATTAGCGTAAATAAAAAAGCTTGCTTGGTTGAAATACCATTCCCCATGATACGTGTTTCTTTGATTCTAATCTACAAATATACTGGCTATTCGATGCACAACTACATTTTTTTATATTTTTGTGTGTTTGGTTCGAGGATGATCGTTTTTCCTTCGATATTGTGCCTGTAAATGTATAATTCCATGAAGTATATCGTACTTATTCCCGCTTATAATGAAGCAAATTATATCGAAAAAACCTTGCAGAGTTTAGCTGCACAAACGCTTCTTCCAACATGGGCATTGGTGATAAACGACGGTTCTACGGATCAAACGGCAGCCCTTGTAGCCCAACTGACTCAACAATATCCGTGGTTACACCTGTGTACCAAAACCTCTCAAGCCATACACTTGCCTGGGAGTAAAGTAATTCAAGCCTTCAACTATGGGTTGACGCAACTTCCCGAGACTCTTACCTATGATTTTATAGTAAAACTAGACGCTGATTTAATACTGCCGCAACATTATTTTGAAGCAATCGCTGTCGAATTTCAGCAAAATAAACAATTAGGAATGGCTGGTGGTGTGGCTTTAATCGAAAAAGACAAGCAGTGGATTGTCGAAAATCTTACCGATAAAGATCACATCCGCGGAGCATTTAAAGCGTATCGAAAAGCGTGCTTTGAGCAAATCGGCGGACTCCAACCTGCTATGGGATGGGATACCGTAGATGAATTGCTCTGTCGCTATTATCAGTGGGAAATTTGCGTACGCCAAGACTTACAAATCAAACACTTAAAACCCACCGGCGCCCAATACGACAAAACAGCACGTTATAAACAAGGAGAAGCTTTCTACCGCTTACACTACGGATTAACCCTAACCCTCATCGCCAGTCTAAAACTAGCCATGAGAAAAAAGAAACCCCTGCTCTGCCTCGATTATATCCGAGGCTATTTTATAGCAAAAGCAAAGAAAATGCCATTTTTAGTCAACCAAAAACAAGGCAAATTTATTCGCCAATACCGATGGATCAAAATAAAGTCCAAGCTGTTTTAGTACTTTTTTAGATTTATAAACCTAAAAAATCATTTGTAATTGGTAATTTAGCCGATATTTATTTTTTATGATAAAAACTGGATTAACAAATATTGGTCAATACTTTATTATGCTGAAAGAAATTTTTAGCAAAATGACCAAATGGAAAGTAATGAAGGAGCTAATCTTCAAAGAAATAGACGATTTAATCATAGGTTCTTTGGGTATTGTGTGCTTTTTATCTTTTTTCGTTGGTGGTGTTGTTGCGATTCAAACCGCTTTAAACTTAACCAATCCTTTAATTCCAAAATACCTGATTGGATTCGCCACTAGGCAATCTGTTATATTAGAATTTGCCCCTACATTTATCTCCATCATTATGGCAGGAAAAATGGGCTCTTTTATCACCTCTAGTATTGGTACAATGCGTGTAACTGAACAAATTGACGCCTTGGAAGTAATGGGAGTTAGCTCGCTAAACTATCTTGTATTCCCTAAAATGGTAGCTGTTTTACTCTATCCATTCGTTATTGGAATTAGTATGTTTTTAGGTATTCTAGGCGGTTGGTTTGGAGGAGTAATGGGTAATTTTGTAACTTCTGAACAATTTATCATAGGACTACAAGATACGTTTATTCCTTTTCACATTACGTATGCTTTTATCAAAACAACGCTTTTTGGTTTCTTACTTGCAACAATTCCCTCTTTCTTTGGGTACTACATGAAAGGCGGTGCACTTGAAGTAGGAAAAGCCAGTACTACTGCCTTCGTTTGGACTAGTGTGGCTATTATCCTAACCAACTATATATTAACCTCTCTCCTTTTAAGTAATTAGCAAGATGATTGAAGTAACAAACATAGAAAAGTCTTTTAATGGTTCAAAGGTGTTGAAGGGAATTACAACCACATTTGAAACAGGAAAAACAAACCTAATTATAGGCCAAAGTGGTTCTGGAAAAACCGTATTCCTAAAAACTCTTTTAGGTATTCACGCCCATGACAATGGACAAATCCTATTTGACGGAAGGGATTATGCCGAAATGAATAAAAATCAACGTCGCGATCTGCGTACCGAAATTGGAATGGTATTTCAAGGGAGTGCGCTTTTTGACTCGATGACAGTAGAAGAAAATATCGCTTTTCCCATGCGCATGTTTACCAATAAAAGCGACAAGGAAATCATGCACCGCGTCAATGAAGTAATTGATCGCGTAAAGCTAATTAATGCCAACAAAAAGAAACCTTCTGAAATATCTGGAGGAATGCAGAAAAGGGTAGCCATTGCGCGTGCCATTGTAAATAATCCTAAGTATTTGTTTTGCGATGAACCCAACTCTGGACTTGATCCTAAAACGGCAATTGTCATTGACAACCTCATCCAAGAAATTACCCATGAATACGATATCACTACTGTAATTAACACCCACGACATGAACTCCGTATTGGAAATCGGAGAACACATTGTCTTCCTAAAAAATGGCGTATTAGCTTGGTCAGGAACAAATAAAGAAATTATACAAACAGACAATGAAGATGTTGTCGATTTTGTTTACTCCTCTGAACTGTTTAAAATGGTTCGCGAAGCAATCCGACACCTAGGGTCTAGTAAATAGGCGATAATTATACGTGATAGGAAATAAGTGAACATTAAATTTTCAATATAAAGAAGAACTGCTGTGATAAGCAGTTCTTCTTTTTTTTTGCTAGGGTTGTTCGTTGCTCGTTGTTCGTTGCTCGTTGCTCTTTGCTCTTTGCTCTTTACTCGTTGTTCGTTGTTCGTTGCTCGTTGCTCGTTGCTCGTTGCTCGTTGCTCGTTGCTCGGTGCTCGTTGCTCGGTGCTCGTTCACCACTCACCTTCACCACTCACCTTCACCACTTACCATTCACCTTTCTTATTTTAGATTAAGTGTATTTCGCTGTAGGCAAAGTATCTTTGAGTATAAATAAAAAGGATATGAAAACAAAAAATATTGAACAAATCGCAGCACCAAGACCTGCACATTTTGTAGGAGATGGTTTCAGAGTACACAATTTTATCCCAGGTATTCCAGGCATGAGTATGCAACGCATGGACCCTTTTATCATGTTCGACTACAACTCCAAATACCACTTTGGACCCAGTGAAATACCACGCGGGGTAGGCGTACATCCACACAAAGGATTTGAAACGGTAACTATTGCTTATAAAGGGAGAGTAGAGCACGGAGACAGTAGCGGAGGAGGAGGAATTATTGGCGAAGGCGATGTACAATGGATGACTGCTGCTTCTGGAGTTTTGCACAAAGAGTTTCACGAAACAACGTGGAGTAAAACAGGCGGTGAATTTCAAATGGTACAACTATGGGTGAACCTTCCCGCAGAAGCTAAAAAAGGAGCACCGAAATACCAAGCCATCGAACAAGCACAAATGTCACAATATCCATTGGAGCACGACTTGGGATTTGTTGAAGTAATTGCTGGAGAATACAAAGGAGCTAAAGGTCCTGCCTCCACTTTCACCCCTATTCATATGTCTAACCTAAAAGCCAAAACAGGCGCATTGGTTTCTTATGACTTCCCTATGGAATACAACACCCTGTTGCTCGTCTTAGAAGGTACAATTAACGTCAATGGCAGAGCTGTGCTTCAAGATCACGTTGCCGTGATGGCACACGATGGGGAAGAGTTTACCATAGAAGTAACCGAAGATGCTGTTGTATTAGTCTTATCAGGGCTTCCAATCAAAGAACCGATTGCTCACTATGGCCCTTTCGTAATGAACACACAAGAAGAATTACTACAAGCATTTGACGATTTTAATACTGGGAAGTTTGGAACTTGGAATTAATTACAAAAAAAGGTGTTGTTCAGCAATACCTTTTTTTATTCAACTATTTTCTCAATATGTGAATTATTTTACTTTTGTAAATAAAATATATGCGTCAAATAATCGCTAAACAAGGTGGAATTCGTTTAATTTTAGGGTTGTTCACACTAAGTCTTTTGAGCTGTTCACAAAAAAGCACAGAGAAGGAAACAGCCGTATCATCCCAACACCAGGTAGCTGTATCTAGCACAGCTGTAGAAGAGCAGCATACAACAGCAGAACAAGAGGATTTTAAATTAATAGGTACTTCCCCAGCGCTTTATGCTAGTTCTGAAGAAACCTTATTGAACATGCTAAATGAAGCAGATCAATTGCGCTTGCAAAAAGCCATTCAGATCCTTTCAAATCAAGTAGCCGAAACCATAGACTTGTATACAGAAGATGATGATATCGATTTCGACAAATGGCATGCTGCCTATTGTAAAAAAGTGCATGGATTAACTTTTAACACAATGGTACAAGCAGCCGAACAAACGTTAAAGGATATTAAAAATAAAAATATAACGCATTTACAGGAAGAAATAATGGATTTAAAAAACAATCCTGCGGAAAATCAAGAAGAATCGATGCTTTTTCTACAAGAAGAACTCGAAAAAGCGAAACAATTGCCCGCTACCCTTGATGCATATATTTATTCAGAGGCTTGTTTTTTTTGATAATCCTATATTTTCCCCTCACTTTTATATTAATTCCTCAACAAAAAAAGATTCAATTCAAAATAGATGATTTTTTCTTTTTTTATTTGTTAATATATTAGTTTTTAACTATATTTGAATTAACCTTTTAACCTAAAAAGATAATCTGCTAGTTAAATTCTGAGTATTTTAATTGGCCTCCAAAAGTAAAAGTAAATTCCCTAGTGGATGAGAAGATAAGTTGAAAAAAGAAAAGTGATGTTGTTAAGTGTGAAAAAAAAGAGTTCCAAATTAAATTGGAACTCTTTTTCATTTTATGCTATGCTAGTAACCCTGCTCTTCGCAATAATGCTTCAGGCATCGGTTCTTGTCCTCTAAATTTTTTGTACAACGTCATAGGATGATCTGTACCACCTTGAGATAAAATAGCATCTTTAAACGCTTTAGCTACCTCCTTGTTGAAAATACCTTTTGTTTGAAAATAAGCAAATGCATCCGCATCTAAAACTTCCGCCCATTTATAGCTGTAGTATCCTGAAGAATATCCTCCTTGAAAAATATGTGAAAAAGAAGTACTCATCGCGTTTTCAGCTACATCTGGGTATTGTTGCGTTTCCTTAAATTGCTCCAACTCAAAAGCCTTTAAATTGGTAATCTTCGTTGGATCTTGTCCATGCCACCCCATATCTAAAAGACCAAAACTCAACTGACGTACTGTGGCCATCCCTTCTAAAAAGGAAGCACTTTCTTTAATTTTATTGATATATTCCATCGGAATTACTTCACCTGTTTGATAGTGCTTGGCAAATAATTCCAAGGTTTCTTTCTCGTAACACCAATTTTCTAAAATCTGACTTGGCAGCTCGACAAAGTCCCAATACACATTCGTCCCTGATAAGGCAGGATAGGTCGTATTAGCCAACATTCCGTGCAAAGCATGTCCAAACTCGTGAAACAAAGTAGTAACCTCGTTAAACGTCAGCAAAGAGGGCTTTGTAGCTGTTGGTTTGGTGAAGTTACAAACAATAGATACATGTGGACGCTCATTAACCCCATTCAAAATGTACTGATTTTTGAAGGACGTCATCCATGCGCCATTTCGCTTTCCTTTGCGCGGAAAGAAATCCGTATAAAAGACAGCGACAAATTCTCCTTTTTCATCCCATACCTCAAACGTACGCACTTCTTGGTGGTATTTGTCAATATCAAACACTTCAGTAAACTGCAATCCGAACAATTTAGCCGCTACTTGAAAAGCGCCATCTAACACATGTTCCAATTGGAAGTATGGTTTTAACACCTCATCATCTAAATTAAAGCGCTCTTGTTTAAGTTTTTCTGCATAGTAACTACCGTCCCATTTTTGCAATTGATCAATGCCGTCAAGCTTTTTAGCAAAAGCAGTTAATGTTTCGAATTCACTAGCAGCTGCTGGTTTTGCTTTTTGTAGTAAATCGTTTAAAAAGGTATTTACTTTGGCAGGTGATTCTGCCATGCGTTCTTCCAACACAAAATCTGCATGTGTAGCATAGCCTAAGATGTTGGCACGTTCGTGTCTCAATTGAGCAATTTTTAAAACATGCCCCTCATTGTTGTATTCGTTAGCTTTAAACGCTTTTGCTCCCGCAGCAATAGCCAATTCTTTGCGCAATGCTCTATTTTGTGCATAGGTCATAAAGGGAAGGTAACTTGGGTAATCCAACGGAAAGATCCACCCTTCTTTACCTTCTTGTTTTGCCAAAGCCTCTGCCTCTTCAATAGCCCCCTCTGGCAAGCCTTTTAAATCTTCCTCATTGGTCAGGTGCAGTTGATAGTTATGGGTTTCAGCCAATACATTTTCACCGAATTTTAGTGCAGTCGTTGCCAATTCAGCATCAATTGCTCTAACTCTATTCTTTTGTTCATCAGAAAGTAAAGCGCCGTTGCGCACAAAGTTTTTGTAGTTTTTTGTCAACAGCGTCTGTTGTTCCGTTGTCAAGTTTACTTGATCCATTTGATCATATACCTTCTTAACACGTAAAAATAGGGCTTCATTCAACAAAATATCATTTCCCAATTCCGAAAGCAAAGGCGCTACTTCTTGAGCAATCTGTTGCATTTCATCGTTGGTTTCTGCCGAATTTAAATTGAAAAAAATACTCGCCAAGCGATCGAGTTCCATACCCGAAAAAGCTAAAGCTTCTATTGTATTGGCAAAAGTAGCCGGTGCTGGGTTCGAAGTAATCGCATCAACATCCGCTTTTGATTGGGCAATTGCTTGATCAAATGCTGGTTTATAATCCGTAATTTTTATCTGTGAGAATGGTGCTGTACCGTGTTTTGTAGTAAATGGTTTACTAAAAATAGCCATAGTGATCTAGTTTTTATTTGTTCTATAAAAATACAAATTTATTCAGCGTTTGGACACAGGATAGCAAGTCTTAACATCCTATTACCATAAAAAAAGGGCTCTTGTGTCAAGAGCCCTTTGCTGTATTGAATAAACTAAAATTATGCGTTTACTTCTTGTACGGGTTGAACGGGTAAATCCGCTTTTGTCAAGAATGAAGTTACTTCTGCATCCATTTCAGCTATTGTTTTCTTAAACAATTCGAATGCCTCGAACTTATAGATCAACAAAGGATCTTTTTGTTCGTGAACAGCTAATTGAACAGACTGTTTTAATTCGTCCATTTTTCTAAGGTGTTTCTTCCACGCCTCATCTAAAATTGACAATACAACATTCTTTTCAAAGTCGTCGATCAAACTCATACCTTCTGTTTGGTAGGCAGTTTCTAAGTTTGTCACTACGTTCATGGTTTTCATACCATCTGTAAATGGCACAACAATACGCTCGAAATTATTGTCTTGATTCTCGTAAACATTTTTGATTACTTTGAATGCTTCCGCTGCACTGCGCTGACATTTTTCGCGATAAGCAGCAAATGCTTTCTCGTATAAACGATTTGCAAGTGTTACTACGTCGTCTTTGTTGAATTGATCCTCTGTTACTACATCGTTGATTCCAAAGTTGCGGATCATATCCATATCCAAGTTCTTGAAGTCATTCGCCAATTTGTTGCTTTCGCTGATACGCTCACATAAATCGTACATCATATTTGCGATATCTACCTTCAGACGATCTCCGAACAACGCGTGTTTTCTACGTTTGTAAATTACTTCACGTTGTGCATTCATTACGTCATCATATTCTAATAGGCGTTTACGAATACCAAAGTTGTTCTCCTCTACTTTTTTCTGTGCTCTTTCGATAGACTTAGTCATCATCGAGTGTTGGATCACTTCTCCGTCTTCCAACCCTAATCTATCCATGATCTTCGCTACACGCTCTGAACCGAATAATCGCATAAGATTGTCTTCTAAAGACACGTAGAACTGAGAACTTCCTGGATCTCCTTGACGTCCTGCACGACCTCTTAACTGACGGTCAACACGTCTTGAATCGTGGCGTTCTGTACCAATGATGGCTAATCCTCCTTTGTCTTTCACCTCTTGAGAAAGCTTAATATCCGTACCACGACCTGCCATATTTGTTGCAATAGTCACAATACCTGGTTTTCCTGCTTCTTCAACAATTTGAGCCTCTTGTTTGTGTAGTTTCGCGTTTAATACGTTGTGTTGAATACCGCGCATTTTTAACGATCTACTCAACAATTCCGAAATCTCCACCGAAGTAGTACCGATTAATACCGGACGTCCTGCTTGTGATAGTTCTACAACATCGTCAATAACGGCTTTGTATTTCTCACGCACTGAACGGTAAATTTTATCTTCTTTATCCTTGCGCGCAATTCCTCTGTTGGTTGGAATTTCAACTACGTCCAATTTGTAGATTTGCAAGAACTCTCCTGCTTCTGTAATCGCCGTACCAGTCATCCCTCCCAATTTTTTGTACATGCGGAAGTAGTTCTGTAGGGTAATCGTAGCAAAGGTTTGTGTAGCTGCTTCGATTTTTACGTTTTCTTTAGCCTCAATCGCTTGGTGTAATCCGTCAGAATAACGACGTCCATCCATAATACGACCTGTTTGCTCGTCAACGATTAAAATTTTGTTGTCAATAACCACGTATTCCGTATCTTTTTCAAATACAGTATAGGCTTTCAACAACTGATTTAACGTGTGAATACGCTCGCTTTTCACACCAAAATCTTGAAACAATCGCTCTTTGGCAATAGCCTCATCTTCTCTTGATAAGTTTTGGCTCTCAATACGAGCTACTTCTGTTCCAATATCCGGTAAAACGAAGAAGTTCTCATCTGTATCTTGCGATAAAAACTTGATCCCGTTATCCGTTAATTGCACTTGATTGTTTTTCTCTTCAATTACGAAGTACAACGCCTCATCCACTTTATGCATTTCTCTATTGTTGTCTTGCATATAGTGATTTTCCGTTTTTTGAAGCAATTGCTTCACCCCTTCTTCACTTAAGAATTTAATAAGGGCTTTATTTTTTGGTAAACTTCTGTAAGCTCTTAGCAATAAGAAACCACCTTCTTTTGTATTTCCTTCGCGGATTAATTTTTTGGCGTCTGCCAAGAAGTTATTCGCCAATTTTCGTTGAATCTCAACAAGGTTTGACACTTTTGGTTTTAGCTCGTTAAACTCATGACGATCCCCTTGTGGAACAGGACCCGAGATAATCAATGGCGTTCTAGCGTCATCGACTAATACTGAATCGACCTCATCGACGATAGCATAGTTGTGGACACGTTGCACCAATTCTTCTGGCGTATGAGCCATATTGTCTCTCAAATAATCGAAACCAAATTCGTTATTTGTTCCGTAAGTAATATCCGCAGCGTAAGCAGCTCTTCTACCTGGAGAGTTTGGTTGGTGATTGTCAATACAGTCTACGGTCATTCCGTGGAATTCGAATAAAGGTGCTTTCCACTGGCTATCCCTTTTGGCAAGGTAATCATTCACAGTTACTAAGTGTACACCGTTTCCTGTCAATGCATTCAAGTATAAAGGCAAGGTAGCAACTAATGTTTTCCCTTCCCCTGTTTGCATCTCGGCAATTTTCCCTTGGTGCAATACGATACCTCCGATTAACTGAACATCGTAGTGAATCATATCCCAAGTTACTTCTTTACCAGCTGCAGACCACTTATTGGCCCATTGGGCTTTTCCGTCAACAATGGTTACATACGGTTTGTGATCAGCAAACTCCATATCTTTTTCAGAAGCTGTAACCTCTACCGTATCGTTTTCTTTGAAACGCTTTGCAGTTTCTTTTACCACAGCAAATGCCTCAGGCAAAATGTCCATCAATACTTTTTCAGTATTGTCATACGCTTCTTTTTCTAAGCTATCAATACTTGCGTAAATAGCTTCTCTTTTATCGATATCTTGAGTCTTCTCGATTTCTTCTTTGTACGAAGCTATTTTCGCATCTTGATCGGCTCTAGATTGTTGAATCTTCTCTTTGAAATAGATTGTCTTTGCTCTTAATTCGTCATTTGACAAAGCAGATAAAGACGATTCATACGTTTTAATTTTTTCAATTAGAGGCTTTATTTCCTTGATATCTCTTTCCGATTTATCGCCGACAAAAACCTTTAATATGGTATTTATAAGACTCATAGGTTTATATGTTTTTTACTCTTTTTTCACTTGCTAAAATAAACAAAAAAAAGCCTTGTAGAAGGCTTTTTTCTATATTAATACTCATCCTCGTTCCAAAGATAATCTTCGTCCGTAGGATAGTCTGGCCATATTTCTTCCATAGATTCATAGATTTCTCCTTCATCTTCGATGGATTGTAAGTTTTCAACTACTTCAAGGGGCGCACCTGTTCTAATAGCGTAATCTATCAACTCATCTTTAGTCGCAGGCCATGGAGCATCACTTAAATAAGATGCCAATTCTAATGTCCAATACATCTCTTAACCTTTTTTAAATTTTATTGCAAAAATAAATTTTATTATGAAATAAGCAAGCTTTTTTCATAGTATTTCACTAAGTTTAAAGAACGTCTTGCTTTTTTCACAACAAAAAATCGCGGAATTCAGTGGGTTTACCCCTGTTTTTCAGGCATCCATTTTACTTCCTCTACACTTAAGTCAAAAGTCAACTTTCGTGCCAACACAAAAAGATAGTCAGAAAGTCGGTTGATATACATCAAAATTTCTGCTTCTACCGCTTCTTCTTGGCTTAACTGTACTGACAAGCGTTCTGCTCTACGACAAACACAACGCGCAATATGACAGAATGACACAATTGTATGACCACCTGGTAAAATAAAATGTGTCATAGGAGGCAAATCTTGCTCCATACGATCGATTTCACGCTCTAAAGCATCGACAGTTTCAGCGGTTATTTTCGGGATATTTAGGCGTTCTTTGCCGTTTTTTAAACGTGCTTTTTGGGGATCTGTCGCCAACATAGCTCCTAAAGTAAATAGATCGTGCTGAATAGCGAGTAAAGCTTGTTGTTCTAGGTCAGGAATATCCTGATCGCGAATCAAGCCAATATAAGCGTTCAATTCGTCTATGGTGCCGTAGGATTCAATTCGAATATGATCTTTAGGAACTCGTGTTCCCCCGAATAAAGCCGTAGTCCCTCCGTCGCCAGTCTTGGTGTATATTTTCATTTTAACAGTTGTTTGATCCAACGAGCAAAATACAATACTTTGGGTAAACTAACGCGTCTTTCTTCTATTTTATTCGCTGATCACTTTCGATAACCCCATCGCGCAAGCGAATAATGCGGTGGGCGTGCGCTGCGATATCTTCCTCATGGGTCACGAGAATCACTGTATTGCCTTTGCTGTGAATTTCGTCGAATAACGCCATAATTTCAATAGAGGTTTTCGTATCTAAATTTCCCGTAGGTTCATCGGCTAAGATAATAGAGGGATTGTTGACTAATGCACGTGCCACAGCTACACGCTGTCTTTGTCCACCAGAGAGTTGATTGGGGTGGTGATCCATGCGATCCCCTAAGCCCACCATATGCAAAACAGAAGTAGCGCGTTCCTTGCGCTCATCTTTCGATTTTCCAGCATAAATCATCGGTAAAGCCACGTTGTCCAAAGCCGTAGTACGCGGCATCAAGTTGAAGGTTTGAAAAACAAAACCAATGTCTTTGTTGCGAATTTCTGCCAATTGATCATCATCTAATCGACTGACGTCCTTGCCATTTAAACTATAATAACCCGAAGTAGGCGTATCCAAACAACCTAAAATGTTCATCAACGTAGATTTACCCGATCCTGAAGGCCCCATCAAAGCGACGTAATCTCCCTTTTCAATTTGTAAATTCACCCCTTTCAAGACTTTTACCGTCTCAGATCCCATTTTGAAGTCGCGCTTAATATCCTGGATATCAATAATTAATTCTTTAGACATAATCCTCGTATTTTCTTTCATATAAGTGTCTAAAAACGTCATTTTGTTACACGCGCAACAAACGGAATATGCGGTCCGGTTGTAAACGCAAGGTAAAATGCTGTTTCAGCTGTTCTTTTCGCTTGAAAGCCACTCCGAAATAATAGAAATCTAAAGTTACAATCATTTCTTCGGATGCCACTACTTCTTGCCAATATTTTTCGACGGATGCCTCCTTCCCTCTTCGATCGATGATCCAAAACGAATCATTGTGTAGCAAAGAGCTAACCGTAGCTATACTAGGCCAAGATGACGCTGTTGTACCATTGAAAATAAGACAATCATAGGGCGTCGTAGATTCGCGTTGAAAAACAACCATATCTCGGTTGGTCTTTGTGCTCAAAGCTTGTTTATCTAGTACCCCAATATAGTGCGGCTCAAAGTACACAAGCAAACGGTCAATGAACTGCTGCTTTCGCGATTGCCCTTTCCAACGACGATCCGAAGGATAGAGTCCACGAGTCAGTAAATTAAACACAAAAGGCGAATGTGTGCCGTGTTCGTTATTTGCAGTAAACCAAAATTGAAGGTAATCGAGAATCATAAGGCAAACAATTATTCGTTGTCGCATAAAAATCTTGCACGACAAAGGTAATTGTTCCTTTGGGTAATTGAGGTCATTACATAAAACATTTCACATAAAATGCTCAAATTATATAAAAAACCCTACACAAATGTGCAGGGTTTTCCGATGCTACGGATTTGTCATTCCTGCCTTCATCTATTCAATCTAACGCACGGATTGCCACGCGATCGGGTTCCTATAGGTAGATAGGTAAGGGTTTGTAAGGGGTTTGTAAGGGGTTTGTAAAGGGTTTGTAAGGCAAAATGGCCTAAAACCCTTGTAAACACTAACTATCCCCTTACAAACCCTTTACAAGTGCTTTTCCCACCTGTGTCAAAATACTTAAATTCAACTGGTTATGATTTTATTATTTCGGAAAATAATGGAAAAGAGCTCTTTTTTATCCAAAAAGTGGAAGAAAACGGAAGAGGGTATTGCAAGTTACATTCGACTTGGTCCGATGGTGCGGATTGCAAATCCGAACCATCGGAGCATTGCATAAAAAAAACCCTACACAAATGTGTAGGGTTTTCTTTGTTGTGACGATGACAGGATTACTTTGTTTTAAAGTAACTTATTAGTATTTAGCTATTTGTGTTTTTAATATATCTATTTTGCACGATTTTTGCCCGCAGAAAATATAATTAATATTGCTCTTATTAGTTATAAATAAACAAATGTTACTGTTTATTAGTTATGCTTAATTCGCATTGTAAAGCTTTTAAGAATAACTCTAAAGTGTCTAAAGAGAACGACCTCTTTCCGCTTTCGTAATTTGATATTTGAGCCTTTTTTGCAGGATCTCCCCAAATTAATACAGCAAGCTCTTCCATAGTTAAACCAAGTTCAATTCTACGAGCTTTTAATTTTAAGGCAATTTCTTCTTTTAACGACATAATTTTAATATTTTTGTAATTGCAAATTTTAATAGGGTTAAAATTAGCAGACATGTTTCCCAGCGATGTGTGGTAACTCGCTGGGATTTTTTTATTGAGTAAATCTAAAGATTATTTTTTAATTCGTAATGTAGAAAATAATAAAAGCAGTTTATTGACTTGCTAAGGTCTTTGGTTTATACTTGATAGTGTATCTTTTCTATTCTGTGTTTATTGTTGTTTAGTAGATTAATAATTTCATCATGATGTTTAGATGATTTATTGTGTAAACCTCTTGACTGAACAATTTGCATTTTATTTAAGTCTAGTTCAATTGTTTCTACACTTAAACCGTTTATTTCTGCCTTTAGAATAAGCGAATTTTCTTTATTATAGTATTTGTTAGATAATATACAATGTTTATGTATTTCAGCTTCTTTTGTAAAATCTTCTATAGATTTCAAAGGAACTATTTTTATACCTTTTCCTTTTATCTCGAGATTAAAGAATTTTCCTTTTTCTTCTTTGAATTTTTTAAGTGCTTCTGCATCTTCTAGAGCCTGTTGTATTGCTTTTTGTCTTATGCGTTTAGTTTCTTCTTTATCTCTTTTTCGTTGTACTACTTTTAAAACTTTATCGTGTTCTTTATGTAAGTTTTTAGGGCAAACAATAATTGGATTGCTTAGGTCTTTTCCGAGTTCTTTTACTAGCTGTAAATAATCTCTATAGATATCTGCTTCTTTTATTTTATACTTGTGGCGGATGCAAATTTTTAAAGCTTTCCAAAATTCACGTATTTCGTTATCTTGAAACCTTTGAAAAACATTGTGGTAATTTGCTTTTAATAAGGTTTCAGCTTGTGGCATTCTTCTAGCTGTTAAGTATGTAGTTTCTAATGAACCAACTATTTTATGCGTAATTCCGTATTTAACATATTCGTCTTTAAACTTTGAATTTTTGCAGTATAATTGGATATAAGGCTCATATTTCTTCCAATAAGTTTCCTGTCTAATCTCTAAGTTTCCACTAAAGCAGTAAGGTGTTTCAAGCCTTGCGTAAATTACTTTTTTACCTTTTTCTTCGTACCAATTTTGACAAATTTCATTAAAGTAAAATCGTGGCTTTTCTCCTTTTTTGCAGTATTTAGCGAGTTCAAAAATTCGAACTACTTGAAAGTTGTAATTATCATATTTTACAATTTCTGTAAAACCAAAAATTTGATATCTAGTGTTTAATGTTCTTTTGTTGGAAGCTTCAATATTTAATTTAGCTTTGCAATTTGGACAAATAATACTTTTCTTCTTGCCTAACAAGTTAACGTCAATATCGTTTCCACATTCTAAGCAAAACGCTTTGTTTTTAGTTCTGTAACAATACTTTTTAAATAAACCTTCAAAAGCATATTGTTTTTGCTCTTCTGTAATGGTTGATAATCTATTTTGTAAGAAATCAACTGCAATTTGAATTTTTGTTCTTGGTTTCATAGATTATAGATTAAGTTCCATTTGAATTTGAGTGTTGTCTGTTTTTTTAACTTGCTTTGGTTGGGGTTTAACAGTTTTTATTGGCTCGGTTGTTTTTTGGGGTTTAACTTCTTCTTTATGATTAACTACAACTTTACAAGAAATTTTCTTACCAATTTTAATATCATCTTCATCATAGTAATGCACAGCCATTGAAAAAATTTCATCATCTGCAAAGCCGTTGCAACCAGATTCTTTAACTTGGTTTAAAATATATGTGATGCAGTCGTCTATATTTTTATTTTCCTTTGCGTAAGTTGTTGCAAAAAGAGTATCATTTTTTGCCCTGTTATCTAAATGACTTTTAATAATATTTGTAAATGTGTTTGATGCTTTCATGTGTGGTAAATTTAATAGGGTTAGAGAAGTGCCCACATTGGGCACTTATATTTTTAGTTCCAAAGTCTTTTTGCTATTTCAAACTTTTTGGTAAGTTCGTTTACTTCTTTCTTTGCATAAGTAAGAGAGAAAGAGTGTGTTCTCTCGTATTTGCCACTTTTTAAACCTTCATGCCTTTCTTTTGCTTCTTCTAGTTTATACTCATAGTATTCTAAACTTTCGGGCATTGATAAATTAATTTCATTGGCTTTACTTTCCCAATACTCAGCTTTACTTAAATAATCGTTTGCTTTTTCTGAAAATTCAACACTTTTGCCCATCCTATTCCAATTTCTTTCAATAAGTGCGCGGTGTCTTTTTTCGCTATGATGCCCAATTTTAATTGGTTCAGCTAATACAAGAAAGTCGTGCCCTTCTTTTGAAGCTTCGTAATACTCTGTACTTTTCTTTTCTGCTGAATTTGCCCAATTTTCATATTTAGTAGCTTTGTTTTTTGCTCTTTCTTGAATATTAAAACCATCAGCACGAACAAAAGAATAAAAGTAAAAACCATCTTTTGTATAGATTAAGTTGTATATAATTACTTCGTTTTCCTTTCCGTATTTAGTGGTTAGTTTTATTAAGCTTCCTTTTTCGTGTTGTTCTGTTGTTTTCGCTAAAAAAACATTTGGACAGTATTTACTGTAAGTATTCATTGTGGTAAAATTTATAGGGTTAAAAAAATATTCTTGATACTTGAAAAGTGAAGTAAACTATTGCAAAAGCTATAAATCTGTAAGTTATGCGCTTGCTGTGTGCGGTATTTTTCATTTTTAATAGGGTTAAAATACAGCCCTTACATTGTGGTAAATTGTAAGGGCTGTTAATGTTAGATAGCTAGTTTTAAGTTTGATTTAGTTTGAAAGTCAGTAGAACCGAATAATTGTTTTAATTCGCTTAGGTCTTTATTAGATCTTCCTTTCTTTACATAGTCAGCAGGGGAGAAGTACCAAGACTTTTTTTGTCCCGCCCAGCGGGCAGTGTTGTAATTCTCAATTGTAATAGCTTTTATTTTTTCTTTTTGTGAATACATTGCTCCAGGTGTTAAGTCTGTAAGCCATATAAAAGAACCAACGAAAGAAATATTGATACTTTCCAATCCTTCGAACATTTTCACGATGTTGTAAAATTGTTCAGCATTAAAGTTGTTGTTTGTGTGTTCTTCTGCGTTAGAAGTATTAAAGCGGTTTTCTAAAGATTTGAATTCTTTAAACATTTGTACGAATTCAGATTGTGAATTATATCCGCTAGTGTCGGGATGTAATTCAAAACAAAGCTTTTTAAATAAGTTTTTAGCTTCGTCTAATGTGTTGCAATTTGTAAAATAAGTTGTTTTCATATTACTATATTTTAATAGGGTTATTTAATTAGGACATGTTTCCCGTTAGTATGTATTCGCTTGAATAGTGGTAATTATCAAGCTCGATTTGCTTAGTTATAATATTGCTACTATAACTAAAACTATAAGAGAGTAAGCAGACAGTATATCAAAGAACACCCCCTCAGGGGGAAACAAATAAAGAAGTATTACCATTTCTTATTTTGTTATACAAATGTGTAACTGTTTTTCGGTATAAAAAAGTAATAAATAAAATATTTTAATACTAAAAATCTATTAAAAATAAACTGATAATAAATAAAACTTATGATTAAGTAAATGCTTTGTTTTAAAGAGTTTTAAGAGGTTTTTATATAGTTTGTATATACAGTTTGATAAGCTAGAAAAGAATTGAACAAGATTAAAAAGAAATGGTTTTAGTTGCGTACTTGTGTGAATGGTGGAGGGGGAGGAGACAAACACAAAGACACGCTTGTTTAGATTCTTTTGTTTGTTGTTATATATTAAGGTATGTAAGTACAATATTTTGTATCTTAGCTCGGGTAAAAGATACATAAAAACGTATATTATGATTGATAAATTAATTAATGTTAGTGAGCTAAGTAAGGCGTTAACTGGAAGTGAGCAAGCTATTAGAAATAAAAAGATACCAAAGAAGTATAATGTTGCAGTACAAGAACTTAACGACCTTTTAGAGTATTGGAAGAAGCGCCACGATTTGTTGTAATTGTGCAATGGTCGTGCAAGTTTTAAATATTAAAACCTTAGAACGTTGTTTTTCAGTTGTTTATATAGTTTAGTTCAAATCCTACTAAGATTACATTTGCTTTTATAGTAGTTTGCTTTCTTGAAAATAAATAGCACCAGAAACAAGATCTTTAAATTAGTTGCTGCATAAAATTAGCTTTAGATAACCTCAACGAAAAAGCTAAAATGTTTTTGGACTTGTTTTGCAACATACCCCCAATACCCTTTTTTTTCGCGTTTTCCTTTTGCGTTTCGCTCTCGCAGAAACATGTATACCATCCCACACCCTCTATCATATCTCACTTTTATTGTTTTTCCTTCCTTTTGTTTGATTTAAGCTATTTTAAAAATCTTTCCGAATCTATTATTGTTTGGATTGTTTTAATGCTTTAAACAAGTTCTTTTCTGTGTTTCTGTTATTCTATAAAAAGCTTTATATGTTTTTGATTTATATATAAAAAATAAATTATATTAAAATTATATTTTTGTATAAAATGTTTTATATATTTGTACTGTATCAAAATTGAAAAAATGAACAGGGATATCTTTATATCGGTAATTGAATCGATAAAAGTACAGACGTTGCGAGATTATGAAATTTCAGATGTCTTAACTCAGTTGTATCGAACAACGGTGCCTGTTTATGATAATTCGATTTTGCTAGATGCTTTGCGAGGTGTATTGCTTTTTCATTTCAATAATAATCAGGAGGCTATAGATGAGATTGATCACTATTGTTTTTTCTGCAATTTTGGAAGGATTGAAAAAGGGGATGAAGTGTTAATTGAAACCACATCTGAGTTATACGATCGTTTGGCTTCGGTTTATTTGATATAGATCATTGACATTTTTGGTAATTGTATAAAAACTACTTGCCGCTAACTTGATTAGCTGAGGTAATGACAGACCAACGTGGTATCGTAATAGCAGATACATGGGCGATTTCAACAAGGCTTTTTACGTCCTTATTGCACGGCTGGCAAGTAGTTTTATTTCTGCATAGATAGTGTAATGGTAGCACGACAGACTCCAAATCTGTTTGTATGGGTTCGAGTCCTTTTCTATGTGCGAACTATGAAACGTTTGATTATGCTTTTTACAATGCTGTTTTGTTTCAGTATTGCGGGAATCTGTAAAACTACAATAGACCTGAGCGAAAATTCAAAACAGAAAATAGAGCTTGTTTCTTTTTCTGATGTAGTAAAAGCAGATGCTGTTCTAGTTTCTGCTGCTTTAAAAGCAAACGTAAGTTTAAGTTATGGTTCCCCCAGTATCATTTCTGATATTACTTGTACTTATACTTACACTAATTCTATATATTTGGGCTCTCCAAAGAACGAAGTGCTTATTTGCATTCGGAATGAAATTAGGATTAGTTAGCTTTTATATACAACAATCTTTTTTAAAAGCCTTTCAACAATAAAGTAATTATTTGCTCTATTAAAGTTCTACTGAAAGGCTTTTATTTTTTAATAAAACGTATTCATTAATTTTTTTAGTCTATTAGCTCAGATGGCTAGAGTGCTTGCTTGTCACGCAAGAGGTCGCGAGTTCGAGTCTCGTATAGACTGCAATTCATATATTGAGTTTTTGGGTTAATAACCAGTTTGTTACTTCTGTAAAAAGTAACGTTAAGTAGTGGCGGAATTGGGTAGACGACATTTAATGTAAATAGGTACTAGTAAAGCTATTTTATTGAATGAATTGAGGATATAATTAGTATGTAGTAAGGGTAGCTGTGATGGCGTAAAACCTCGAATCACGGTTATATCAATACATTATTTCAGGTTCGAGTCCTGACTACTTATCAAAACATTTTTTGGATAAAACACTTCAACGCTGAGTCAAGTCAGCAAGTATCTGCAAATTGGTTTGAAAATCCCATAACATAGTACTAAATATTCTAGCAGGGTAATATTTGAAAATTTAGATCGTGTGTCGTTAGTTATAGTGATTGTAACGAAGCTATATCTTATAAAAAACTAAATGTTGAAGTGTTTTTAATATATCATTCGTTTTATAATGGCAAAACAAATTAAAAATACATTACTACCCGATAATACTATTGTTGAGGTGGTAATGAGGAAGAAAATGACACTTGCCGAATATGAAAAGATGATGCCGATTAGTAAAAGTAAAGGTTGGAATGTACAAGCTTATCAAGAAGGAGTTTGTGCTGACGGATTAGGTAAAAAGGTTGAGCAGTGATAAAAGTAAACATCAAACCGCTTTCGGTTAATTGTGCTTGGCAAGGTAAACGCTTTAAAACTCCTGCATATAAAACTTACGAAAAAGCTGTTTTGCTTATGCTGCCAAAGCGAATTGAACTGCCAGAACCACCTTTTGCTTTGAAACTTGAATTTGGATTTAGTTCTAAGCTTGCTGATATCGATAACGGAGTAAAACCGTTTGTTGATATTCTGCAAAAGAAGTACGGGATTAACGATAAGGATATTTATCATTTGCAGGTTTTAAAAACCATTGTAAAGAAAGGCGAGGAGTTTGTAAAGTTTAAAATAGAGTAGGTATGTTATTTCAGCAATCAAAACCAGTAGGTATTAAAGATCAGGAAGATTTAGACAACGAACGCTTAACCGAAATAGTTGGTGCTATTGTGCGATACCGAAAAGCTGAAATGGCTATTCCTACTCAGTGGATTGAAGAATATAATACGATAATTGAGCGAATTAAAAATAACCCTAAATAAAATTGCTATGTCAGATTTTAAAACAAGATTGAAGGAAGAACATGAACAATTAAATGATCGAGTAGTTAAACTTCAAAACTATATTGAGTCAAATGATCATTTTAAAACACTTGATAATGAAAATCAAAGTTTATTGATTATACAATTATCTTCTATGAAAACTTATAAGGAAACGTTAGATAGACGAATTTCTATTTTGATGTAACCATAATATTAGTTGTGTTGTAAAGGCTGGTTTCTTTTGAGCCAGCTTTTTTTATTTGAAATGTTATGAACGAAAAAGAATTAAAGAAAATAGAAAAACATTTTGCTAAGGCTAAAGTGATTTATTGCTTGAAGCTAAACAAAGAAGTAAACGTAACCAATGTACCGAGATTACAATATAATCCGGGAGAAGAAACTGTAACGAGTCCGTCTGGTATAATTTGCTTTTGGAAACAAGGCGAGTTTGCCAAAATTATTAAGTAACCAAATCAATAAATTATGAGAAGAAGTGGAAGAACAACAAGAATTGTAGATGAAGCTATTCAGCAATTATTTACAAAAGGAAGTATTTACGTTCCTACAAAAACTCACTTAGAGGAAAATCTTAAAGATACTAGAAGTGTGAAAAAAAACATGAACTACATTGTTGATCCTGATTGGGATAAAGGATATGCTCAAAGAGATTTGTTTTCTAGAATATTAAAACGACTTGAGTTGGAACATAATTTCAAAGCAAATGATTCTATTCTTCAAGTTGATTTAGGCAGAATGACTTTTACATTAACTGATTTTAAAAAGTAAGTTATGCAGCTATTAGGAGATAGAATATTATGCACTCGCATAATAGAAGAAAAACAAACACAAAGCGGATTGATTTTACCTACCAATTACCAAAGCGAAAACGAATATAATGTTGTTGCTGTTGGGGTAAAAATAAAATATCTTAAACCAGGTGATAGAATAAGAAAGTTTAAATACGCTGATGGATTGCAAATGGTACTTGATGGTATTGAGCATTTTGTTCTGAGTGAAAAGGATGATGTTGAAGTGGTTTTATAAGTATATTTGTTTTGATAACTATGTTTTTGATTGTTTCGCTATCCATACTTAAAGAATCTTAATTTAAGATAAAATGTTTCGTGATACATTAGTTTGTATTTGTTAATTGTCTTATTCATAAATATTTATTTATATTAGCGCAAAATTTAACGAAGTGCGCATATAGGTGTTATTTTACGAAACTATATTGCGTTTTGTTTCGTGAAATAACAATGTTAGCATTCATTTAAAACAAACCAAGTACAAACAATAAAAATTAGAAAAGAATGAGTTTCGGAAAATCGTTAAAAAGTGAACTCGGGAGAAACACCGGGAAATGGGTAAGCAACAAAGTCTTTGGAAACACCGGTTGGGCGACACCAAGACGACACGTAATTGAAGTGGAACAACGGAAAAAACAACGTGAAGAAGCCCGAGAATACAAACATCGACAAAAAGAAATGGAGCGTGAACGCAGAGAACGTGAAAGGGAATTGAAACAAATGGAGAAAGAACAAGCGGAACGCGAAAAACGTGAAATGATTCGAGCCAATGAAGAAGAAGTTCACGAACACAACAATTATTTGGAAGTAATACAATCTGTTCACAAATCCTATTCAGACCAAATGAATTGGGAAGAACTACAAAGTCAGGAAGCACCAGAGTATGTTCAGACGGCAGAAGAACTCCGACAAGAAATTTCAAAATTCACTAATGATTATGTAGACCAAGAAATCGAAGGATTAAAAAGAAGGTCAAAACTTTCTTTAGCCCGATTGATTATAGGCAATATGTATGTTCCAAAAAACCGTTGGGTTTTTAAGACATTAGGAAATGAAAAAGCCCTTGGTTTTATCGGATTAGTCTGTATGATGGGGTTATTATACGGCTTAATGCAGGAAGGATTTTTGAAATATTTTCTACCAATTATTTCAGCTTTGGTCTTTTTGACAGTTCTACTTTTCAAATACGGAGCAAAGGACTTCGATAAAAAAATAAATCTTGAAGAACGACTTAACGAACTTGAAAACAGTCGCTCCAGATTACTTGAAGAAAATCTTAAAGAACAACAAGAAGCTCACGAACAATATTTGAGAGATAAAGCGGACTATGAAAAGATGATGGACATTGTAAATGGCGTTATCAATAAAAATCCGCAAGCATACACTTATGCGCTAAACTTTTTCAATCCATTTGAAGATTTGAAAGAATACGGTTCTGACATCTCATTTGAAGTCAACGCAAATAAAGTTTCAGTAGATTTCTATGTTCACAGTGAAGAAGTTGTTCCAAGTACAACCAAAAAAATCCTCCGAAAAGGTGTTGAAGTAAAGGAAGAGCAGCTTCCTCAATCACGATTTAATGAAATCTATCAAGATTATGTTTGTAGCTGTATTCTTAAAATATCCAAAGAGATTTTTCAATTGCTCCCAGTTGTCAATGAAGTTCAAGTAAATGCAAAAGGCTCATTAATGAATTCAGCTACAGGAAATTTTGAAGAACAAACAATCGTTTCTGTAAATATCGAAAGAGAAAAACTAAACAAATTGAATTTTGACCTTCTCGACCCTTCCGACAGTATGAGTAATTTTGAGCATCGAATGGACTTCAAGAAGAATGAAGGATTTAAACCTGTTTCAGACTTGCAAACGGCTTAATAATGGATGAGAAATTAAATTACATATCAAGACTGTTTCAACGAACGAGTAGCAAACGAATTGAGCATTACGTAATATCTCGAATTTGGCATTTACTTGACAATTACGATATCAAAATGACACCACAGCAATACGTGTCAAGACAACAAATCAAGTATGCTTTGACAGATGTTTACTTTCCACAAATCGGATTTCACATTGAAGTGAACGAACCTGCTCATTATGAAAGTGATGAAAGAATTCAACACGACTTAAAAAGAAAAAATGAAATTGAAGCAAATACAGGTCATACCGTTTTTTCAATTGATTGTCGTCAAGATTTAGACGGAATTCACTTTCAAATAGCGGATTTAGTTTCTAAAATCAATAATTCTGTTCAAGAACAAATTGAAAAAGGAATTTTCAAACCTTGGCGACCTGAAAACGAACATAATCCTGACTATTGGAAAACGAAAGGAAAAATTTCACTATCAGACGAAGTATCATTTCATACAATCGAAGATATTTGCTTACTATTTGACGCTGACCACAGCAAGACAAAAAGGGGATTTTTAAGGAAAGGTGGAATTCAAAATCCAAAGAACCCTCAACTTTTTATTTGGTGGCCTTCAGAAAGACCAAGAAGCGGATGGCTCAACACATTTGACGAAGTAAAAGGAACGATAACCGAAACTCATTCTGATGAAAAGAAAAAGGTTGACCATTATAATTGGCACGCCCAAGAAACACATATAAGAATTGTGTTCTTTCACTACAAAGACATTCTAGGACGAACCAATTACAAGTTTGTTGGTGTGTTTACAAACGACAAGGAGAATTCAAATGCTGAAATTGGAACTATTTGGACAAGAATTGGCGAAACGTTAAACGTAGAAACATCTGAATATCAACGAGAAGAAGAAAAAACGAATGCTAACATTGTATAAGCGTAATGCGGGCTGAGTGGCTAAAATTGAGCAATTTGGCTTTTAAGAAACTTTGCGGTGGGCGGACAGTGAATCGCTCCGAAATCCCGCACTACGCTTATACTTGACCGTTGTACGAAATTTAAAAAAAATGGCTAATTTAGAGTTTAAACCTTATCTTTTAACGGAAGAAAAACCAAAAGAATTTGAAGATTTCAGAAACCTTACATCTGAATTATTAAAAGATATCGAAGGAGATATTACATTCTATCATATTGCAACTTTGGGAAAATTTGAAATAACATCTAACAATTTAAAATTAGATCAAAATAAACTGAATAGTTTCATTAACGAAATTTCCGACTATTTAATTTAATCATAATACAAATGAAAAGAATTTTACTATTTTTTATTTTAGCACTAACAATGGCATCTTGTGCTTCAAAAAAATCAATGGCATTACACCCTGAAAGATTATCTTTAGGAATGACCAAAAAGGAAGTTATTATTGCAATGGGAGAACATATTCCAATGAAAGTAATTGGTTCTAAATATTATGAAAAAGGAACAATTGAAGTAGGACAATACTACGATAAGAAATTGATTTACGGACAAGGTATAGTCGAAGAAATATACTACTTGTATTTCTATAACAATGAGCTAATTCAATGGGGACGTCCACAAGATTGGCAAAAAGAAGCCGATAGAATATATGAAATAAGATTTAGATAAAACTTCGTACAATAACTAAGCTTTCGTCTTGCCCGGAGGGCACGAGATGAAAGCCCGTTGAACGGAACCGTAGGAAGCTAATAAAGTATTATGGAGTTGTCGAAGTATGACTTTAAGATATACGAGCAGTAATTTTAGGATTACTGCTTTTTTTGTAGCAATAGTAGCTTCTAAACTGGAAAATGTAAGTTGGTGTCTGTCTAAAACATTGATAATTGGCATAAAACATTGCGTTATTAATACCTTATGAATTTAAGAAATATTAACTATATTTGAAATGGTTTGTGTACTTTTTTCACAGACTGCCGTTAGCCGTCAGTTTATAGAATAACTCTCGAAAAAACAATGAAAGTAGAATTAATACCTGTAATTGAAATTGGATACAACAATCAGAATGTACCAATTCCTGATAAATATCCTTACTGGGAATATCCAGAATTATGGGATAAATATAATTCTCAAAGTTATCTAAAAGCAGGTTTCAAAGACGAATTAAAGCCATATTTAGCTGGTTCTTCATTTTACAAACTTTCTGAAATCACAGATTGCAATTTAGAAAAAATTGTAATTGACCATACACAAGAAATGAGAGAAGGAAAATACGAACGTTCAGAAGCAAGTTCATTATTTGGAGGTTATGTTCTTCGTATTGACGGACATGACATATATTTTCCTCAATGTTGTGGTGACCTTTCAGATATTCATTATTGGGAAAAAATTGCAAATGGTAAAGACAGTTTTTATGCGGGACATCCACAACCGAAAGTAAAAATTGAGACTAATAAAATTATACTTGACTTTTCAGTGGACCAGTACGATGAACACTTTGTGCCAACACCAAAAGAATTATTAGTTTCACTTGACGCTTTATCTTTAAAGGAAGGAATTGAGTTTGCTAAACAAGAGCTTAAAACATTTGAATTAAAACTTGAAAAAATAAATAAAATCAACAACCTAAATATTGATAAAATATGTGAACTCCTAATATGGAATGATGACAATTATCAATAAAACCGAACGGCTAATAACTAAGCTTTCATCTCGTGCCCTGCGGGCAAGACGAAAGCTTAGTTATTATATGCAAACTTAAACAGCTTTCGTTTATGAAATACACATTTGTAAAAACTAAATCAGGATATTTAGAAGTAGAGCATATTAGAGAAGTTGTGAACGAAATCAATAAAGAAGAATTTGTTTTTAAAGATTGGTGGAGAATCTGGAGAAATTGACCACCTCATTCTGGCAAAAGTGACCACCTGATTCTGGTTTAACTTGACCACCTGATTCTGGTGAAAGTGACCAGTTAAAAAAAATGATTTTTAGAACATATCAAAA
>NZ_JACHTD010000008.1 GCF_014145665.1 Myroides sp. NP-2
TTGAAGATGACAACGTTGATAGGCTATAGATGTAAAGGCAGTAATGTCAAAGTCGAGTAGTACTAATAGCCCGTAAGCTTATGTGTATCTCCCTCTACGTTATGTAGAGGGAGGGCAACTTTCTAAAGTTAGTTATGTATTTGTTAAGTTATAATATACAATATTAGTTATAGGATCCTTTTAGGAATTTATAACAACCGCTTTAGGGTGGTTATTGCGGCGGGGCTCACCTCTTCCCATTTCGAACAGAGAAGTTAAGCCCGCTAGCGCAGATGGTACTGCCACATGGTGGGAGAGTATGTCGTCGCCCTTCTTTTAAAAGCCTGATTACGCAAGTAGTCAGGCTTTTTTTTTGGTTTATAGTGAATGGTAAAGATGAGAATAATCAACACAGATTTCGTCGCTCGTCGCTCTTTGCGCTTCGTTCGATGCTCGTTGTAAAGCACAATTATCTTACAAATGAAGAAACTAAACAAACCGTGCAAACCGCGCAAATAACAAACCGTGCAAATCGTAGCGTAGCGTAGATTCATCGAACACCAAAACAAAATATAAACTAGGTGAGATAAACCGCGCAAAAAACAAATCGTAGATTCATCGAACACCAAAACCAATATAAACTAGGTGAGATAAACCGTGCAAACAACAAAAAGCGCGAACAACAACTTAGCATTCACTTCTCCTCAAGTATAATTATCAAAAACGTTTTTTTTGTCTAATTTCATTGAATTATTCGTAATATTTGAATTTATGTCAGAATTTTTATGTTTACAAATATTTAACTACCGAATAATATTCATTAAACATTAAATATTTCCGTATATTATTCTTTTGTATTATCTTTGCCGTGTAAAACTAGATAACGATGGAATATAAGTTAGATGAAATTGATTTAAAGATCTTGCGTATGATGCAAGACAATGCGCGAATCAATAATTCTGAATTAGCTCGTGAGCTTGGAATGGCGCCTTCAGCAGTGTTAGAACGAGTAAAGAAGCTCGAACACAAAGATGCGATTGTAGCTTATCACGCAAGAGTAAATCCCAATGCAATCAATCAGAAAATGCTTTCTTTTATTTTTATTAAAGTAGATGAGATCATTGGAGATGAAAACACAGGAAAAGCTTTAGCTCAAATTCCAGAAGTTTTAGAAGTACACGATATTGCTGGTGATGACGGTTATATCGTAAAAGTAAGAACATCGGATTCTATTGCACTTGTAAATTTAATGCGCAACTCCCTATCAAAGATTGAAGGGATTATTTCAACAAGAACAATAATCGTCTTACAAACAGTAAAAGAAGATAATAAATTAATAATTCCAGATACATTAGAATAGGTATGAAAGCAGTAGCTACAAATCAAACAAACAATAAATTAGTCTTAGGTGCATACTTAGTAGTATACTTTGTATGGGGGTCTACATTCTTTTTTATTCATAAAGCATTGAGTGATTTTACGCCCTTTGTTTTAGGATCCTTGCGATTTTTTGCTGCCAGTATGATTTTATTGACCTATTGTAAAATGAGAGGATATAAGATCTTTAATAAACAAGTAGTAAAACAAGCGTGTATTACAGGATTCCTATTGCTCTTCATTGATATGGGAGCCTTAATATGGGCGGAGCAACACGTATCAAGTGGTATTGCAGCTATTATGGCCGCAGCAGCAGCTTTGTGGTTTATTATTTTAGATAAGAAACAATGGAAACACAACTTTTCAAGTTTACCCATTATCTTGGGATTGATCCTTGGATTCGTTGGCGTTATCATGTTATTCGCTGAACAAATTACAATCGCTGGTGACGAGAGTCAACGTTTACTAAATATTTTCTGTATGGTGTTATTGATTTTGGGATCAATCGCATGGACAGTTGGTTCGCTTTATTCGAAGTATTCTAAAACAAAAAATGAGAATCAAGGAGAAGATTTACACGTAATGGTGAAAACATCATGGCAGATGATTACAGCAGGTGTTTTGTTTACCATCGTGGCTTTATTAAACGGTGAATATGCGCAGTTTGATATCTATGAGATTTCAGCTTCAGGATGGTTCTCGTTAGTGTATTTAATTACTTTCGGATCAATCTTGGCATTTGGATCTTATATTTGGTTGATTCAAAACCGACCTGTAACCGAAGTAAGTACGTATGCTTATGTAAACCCTGTGGTTGCAGTAGCTTTGAGCTATTTCTTTACGGACGATATTATTACAAGTCTTCAAATTGGCGGTTTAGTTGTTGTTTTGTTGAGTGTTGGATTGATGAATTGGGACCTTTATAAAGACAGTAAGTTCTTTAAGGGGTTTCAAAAGAAACGTCGCATGGACACTCAAGACAAAGAACAACTCCATATGAGTAATTAATTCTTTTTTCATTATTATAAAATTGATTAGAGCTAGCGCGTCATTGCGCTAGCTTTTTTTTTGTCTAATACTTTAGGGGTGAGTCATTTGATTTAAAAAATAGTACAAATATATTTTTTACATTTAAAAAATGTTGTACTTTTGCACAGCTTTTAGATCAGCGTTGTTTCACTAAAAGTCAAACAGTTATAAATGTAAAACCACTTCTGTTCCTTATCGCTGTATAAAGAAACTAGATAATGCAGAATACAAATTTATTATCAGCACATGTCTGAAAACGCAAAAACACAGGAAGAATTTTTAAAAGATTTTAATTGGGATAACTATGAAAATGGTATCGATGCAGTAGATGCAAATCAATTAAAAGAATTTGAAAGCTTAGTAGACAAAACTTTTATTTCTACAGACGACGAGGAAGTAGTTGAGGGAGTTGTAGTGAGAATCACTGACAGAGACGCGATTGTAGATATCAATGCTAAGTCTGAAGGTGTTATTTCATTAAACGAATTCCGTTACAACCCGAACTTAAAAGTAGGAGACAAAGTTGAAGTATTAATCGACGTTAGAGAAGATAAATACGGACAATTAGTTTTATCTCACAGAAAAGCTCGTACAATCAAAGCTTGGGATAGAGTTATTGCTGCTCATGAGTCAGGAGAAATCGTTAATGGTTTCGTAAAATGTAGAACTAAAGGAGGTATGATCGTTGACGTATTCGGAATCGAAGCATTCTTACCAGGTTCTCAAATTGATGTTAAGCCTATCCGTGATTACGATCAATACGTAAACAAAACAATGGAATTCAAAGTTGTTAAAATTAACCACGAATTCAAAAACGTTGTTGTATCTCACAAAGCGCTTATCGAAGCAGATATCGAAGTACAGAAAAAAGAAATTATCGGTCAATTACAAAAAGGTCAAGTGTTAGAAGGTGTTGTTAAAAACATTACTTCTTACGGAGTATTCATTGACTTAGGAGGTGTTGACGGATTAATCCACATTACAGATTTATCTTGGTCAAGAATCAACCACCCAAGCGAGGTGTTAGAGTTAGATCAAAAATTAAATGTTGTAATTTTAGATTTCGACGACGAGAAAACAAGAATTCAATTAGGTTTAAAACAACTTTACGCTCACCCTTGGGATGCTTTAGATTCTAACTTAAACGTTGGTGATAAAGTAAAAGGAAAAGTAGTTGTTTTAGCTGATTACGGTGCTTTCATCGAAGTTGCTGAAGGTGTTGAAGGTTTAATCCACGTTTCTGAAATGTCTTGGTCTACTCACTTGAGATCTGCACAAGATTTCGTAAAAGTTGGAGACGAAGTAGAGGCAGTTATCTTAACTCTTGATAGAGAAGAAAGAAAAATGTCTTTAGGTATCAAACAATTGTCACAAGACCCTTGGACAGATATCACTGCTAAATATCCAGTTGGATCTAAGCATTCAGGTATCGTTCGTAACTTTACAAACTTCGGTGTATTCGTAGAATTAGAAGAAGGAATTGATGGATTAATCTACATCTCTGACTTATCTTGGACGAAAAAAATCAAACACCCATCTGAGTTTGTAAACGTTGGAGACAAATTAGACGTTGTTGTATTAGAGTTAGACGTTGAAGGACGTAAATTATCTTTAGGTCACAAACAAACAACAGCTAACCCATGGGATAAATACGAAGATGCTTACGCAGTTGGTACAATCCACAATGGTGAAATCTCTGAATTAGTTGACAAAGGTGCTACTGTAATTTTCGAAGAAGATGTTGTAGCTTTCATTCCAACTCGTCACTTAGAAAAAGAAGACGGGAAGAAATTGAAAAAAGGTGATGCTGCTGAGTTCAAAATCATCGAGTTCAACAAAGAATTCAAAAGAGTAGTAGCTTCTCACACTTCTATCTTCCGCGAAGAAGAAGAGAAAAATGTGAAAACAGCTGAAACTTCTGTAAACACTGCAGAAAAAACAACTTTAGGAGATATCGACGCTCTTGCTGAGTTGAAAGAAAGAATGGAAAAAGGAAACTAATCCTTTCATCTATACAAGCTAAAAAGTCCTGACACTTTGTGTCAGGGCTTTTTTTTTATTTAGATAAATCGCGAATGCTTGTATTGTTTTGAGAATGGATCTTATCTTTGGTTATTTGATACTATTTATATACAACAGCCATGATTGAATTAAAACCGCTGTCCAAAGAGGATGTAATCCCTTTTTATACCTGGATTAATGATGAAGAAGTGATCAAGTTTTCTTTGAGTCTCTTTCAGCGTTTAACCTCAAAAGAACAAATAGACGCTTGGTATGAAGGTTTGTTTGATGAACAAAACACCTACAATATTGGAGTGTTTTTAAGGGAATCAGGAGAGCTAATTGGCTATGCGGGGATCAGTGGTATATCGACGCTGAATCACAGCGGAGAATACTTCATTTTCCTTGGAGATAAATCACAATGGGGCAAGGGAATTGGTACAAAAGTTACGCAAGAAGTTGTCACATACGGATTTGAAGTCCTGCAGTTGAATCGCATCATGCTCACTGTTTCAGAACTGAATTATGGCGGCATCAAAGCCTATGAAAAAGCTGGATTTACCGTCGAGGGGGTCCTGAAAGAAGCTTGCTATCGACAGGGGGCTTATCACGATAAAATCGTCATGGCTAGACTTCGATCTGGCTATAGCCTTAAAAAGAAGTAATACTGTTCCTATTTTATAAGGGTGTACAAGGTATAGCTAAAAAGAGAAACAATACTCGTGCTATAAAAAAAGGAGATTCAATCGAATCTCCTTTTCTATACATTTATTATTTTACTGCTTTAGAAGCGGTTAACTCAGCAATCTTAACGATTACTTCTGTTGCTTTTACCATGCTTTCTACAGGTACATATTCGTATTTTCCGTGGAAGTTATGTCCCCCAGCGAATATGTTCGGACAAGGTAATCCCATGTACGATAGCTGTGATCCATCTGTTCCACCGCGTATAGCTTTGATCAATGGTTTTATCCCCAATTCTTTCATCGCTTGTTCTGCCGTGTCTACAATGTGCATAACAGGTTCAACTTTTTGCTTCATGTTGAAGTACTGATCTCCAATCTCGCAAGAAACAATTGGTCCACCGAATTTTTTGTTGTGTTTTTTGTTGAATTTCTTCGCTAACTTGTCAATAAATACTTTGCGTTGCTCGTATTTCTTAAGGTTGTGATCGCGTATAATTAACTCTACAACAGACTCTTCAATACTACCACTCACTGTGTGCACGTGGAAGAATCCTTCGTATCCTGTCGTTTTTTGAGGTACTTCGTCTTTTGGCAATTTGTTGATGAACTTATTTGCTAGAAGAATTGAGTTGATCATTTTCCCTTTTGCATATCCAGGGTGGACACTCTTACCTGAGAAAGTTAGTTTCGCATATCCTGCATTGAAGTTTTCGTATTCCAACTCTCCAATTTGACTTCCATCCATCGTGTAAGCCCATTCTGCACCGAATTTTTTCACATCAAACAAGTGTGCTCCACGACCAATCTCTTCGTCAGGTGTGAATCCTACTCTGATTTTTCCGTGTTTAATTTCTGGGTGTTGTACTAAATACTCCATCGCTGAAACGATTTCTGTAATTCCCGCTTTGTCATCCGCTCCTAATAAAGTAGTACCGTCTGTGGTAATTAGTGTTTGTCCTTTATATTGTAATAAATCTTTAAAGTATGAAGGAGATAGTACAATATTTTGTTCTTTGTTTAAAACAATATCGCCACCATCATAGTTCTCGACAATCTGTGGTTTTACATTTGCACCAGAAAAATCAGGTGATGTATCAAAGTGAGCAATAAAACCAATTGTTGGTACTTCATGCTCTACATTGCTAGGCAAAGTTGCCATCACATATGCGTTCTCATCTATTGTTACGTCTTCTAGACCAATTTGTTTTAATTCTTCAACTAGTTTGTTTGCTAAGTCCCATTGCTTTTCAGTACTAGGGCAGGTTTGAGAAGAAGGATCAGACTCTGTATCAACAGTCACATAACTGATGAAACGATCAATAATATGTTGCATAGTATTAAATTTTATATCTAACAAAAGTATGAATTTATTAAATGAAAGCCTTATAATGTCCAGGCTTTTTCACGGCAGTAGTTTTACCCTGCTCTTTGGGGCTAGTTTAAAAAAATTAGAATATCATTAGTAAACGCTATTTTCACGGCAAGGCAATAATCTGTAAAGAAGGATTGTTGTATCTTTGAATTTCAATTCAAAAAAGACGCGTAATGAAGCATTTATTTTGTTTGTTGAGCTTGTTATTTGCACAAGTTGTACTGGCTGTAAATCCAATAAAAGAATATGTTGACACGCCGGCAAACTCTAAATTTCGCTATGAGGAAGTGCAGATTGAGACTGCGGATGGGTATGCCTTACAGTCCTGGACGATATATCCCGATGATGCTAATCGATTGAATCGAACCTTAATTCTCGCCTATAGCGATGCGGGTAATATGTCGTATTGGCTCAGGCAGGGGATTGAAATAGTCAACCAGGGCTATACAGTAGTGATGTTTGATTATCGTGGATTTGGGGCAAGTGATGCTTTTGAAATGGAAGAGGATATGCTGTATTACGACGAATTTGCTATTGATTTGCAAGCCGTTGTTGCTTATGCGAAAGAAAAATTCAATACAAAAATAGGCGTTTGGGCCCTGTCTATGGGAACAATTTCTGCAGTTATTACACATAATGTTCAACCGTATGACTACTTAATCGCTGATGGTTTTGTGGTGGATCCCAAAATAATTATTGAACGCTTGTATCATTTTTTGGAAAAAGAAATCCACTTACCTCCGGGTGCGAATGCGTATGACAAAGCCTTGACGCGTTTAACGCTTCCTGTTTTATTTATTGTTGGCGATCGCGATGGATTGACCACGATGCAAGACAGCCATCGAGTGAAACCACTAAATCCCAAAAGCGAAGTGGTTGCCTATAAAGGAGGACACTTACAAGGGTTTCAAGCCATGACTAAAACCTATCACGGTGAAGGTTATATCGATGCAATTAACGCTTTTTACACTAAGACATTTGAAAAATAACTAACACATAATGGAACACAGACACTTTCTTCTCTACAAACCACACGGGTATATCAGTCAGTTTATATACGAAAAGAAAAGAAACAAAAGAAAATTAGGAGAGTTATTTGATTTTCCAGTAGGAACTATGGCTATAGGGCGATTGGATGAAAATTCAGAAGGATTGTTGCTATTGACTACCGATGGAATGATGAGTGAGCGTATACGCGGGGAAAAATATGAAAAAGAATACTACGCACAAGTGGATGGACGAATTACAGATGAAGCAATTGAAATATTGCGTAAGGGCGTGGAAATTGGTGTAAAGGGAGAAAAGTACTTCACCAAAGAATGCGAAGTCGAAGCTTTGGATCAAGTGCCGGATTGGATTGGTGTAGGAAGGAGAATACGAGACGAAAGACATGGGCCAACCAGTTGGGTTCGCCTTGTGTTGACAGAAGGTAAGTTTAGACAAGTGCGAAAAATGACTGCTAGCGTCGGATTTCCGACCTTGCGATTGGTTCGTGTGAGAATCGGAAATATTGCTCTGGCTGGTTTGAAAGTGGGAGAGGTAAAAGAAGTAACAACGTTGTAAAACTAAGTGTATGCATAGTAAAGCAAATGAGAATTACCAATTTCAAAAAATTATAGCAATTGTTGGTGTACTGTTGTTTCTGATAAAGCTAGTTGCGTGGTATATGACTCGATCTGTCGCTATTTTTACAGATGCTTTGGAGAGTGTGGTCAACGTCATTAGCGGTTTTATCGGTTTGTACAGCTTGTATTTATCGGCACAACCTCGAGATCGAAACCATCCCTATGGCCACGGAAAAGTAGAATTTATTTCTGCAACTATCGAAGGAGGATTGATTATCATGGCGGGAATAGCCATTATTTTTGAGGGGGTACGCAACATCATTAATCCGCAACCGATAGGACAACTCGATTACGGAATCTTTTTAGTCGCGGTTACTGCGGTAGTTAACTATGTTCTGGGGTGGTACGCAATCAAAAAAGGAAAAATAAACAAATCACTTGCGTTGGTAGCGAGTGGAAAACACCTCCAATCTGATACCTATTCGACTGTCGGAATTATTTTAGGATTGCTCTTGTTGTTCTTCACTAACTTGCATTGGATCGATAGTGGGGTTGCCCTTATTTTTGCCTTGATTATTATTGTTACAGGGTATAAAATTGTTCGAGGTGCAGTATCGGGAATTATGGATGAAACTGACGAAGCCTTATTAGAAGAGGTAATAGAATACTTAGAAAGCAACCGAAAAGAGAACTGGATTGACCTACATAATATGCGCATCATAAAGTATGGCAGTGTGCTGCACTTTGATTGTCACATGACGGTTCCCTGGTATTTTACCATTGTAGAAGGGCATAAGGAAGTAGAATTGCTAGAAAAGGAGATCAGTGATCAATTTGGTTCTGATTTAGAACTATTTGTTCACATGGACGACTGTAAGACGTTTTCGTGTAAAATATGTAGCAAACAAGATTGTCCATTCCGCAAGGAACCATTTGAAAGACAAATCAAGTGGACCATAGAGAATGTTTCAAAAAATAAACGACATACCAGTACTACTGGACAAGAGTAAAACGCTTGTTTTGCCTGTCAAACCGCAAGTAATCCTCTTGAAAAAAGCGATCAAAAACACCATTGGCAATTAAGGCATCAATGGTGTTTTTTGTATACCCATCAGCTTGAAGAACTAGGGCTTCATCTGCAAAGTGCAGAGCTAATTCGATATCGTGACTGGAAAATAAAATGGTTTTATTTTCCTCTCGTGTAAGGTGGTGTAAGAGTTGGTATAACTTGACTTTGTGGTTGAGATCCAAATGACTAGAAGGCTCGTCCAAAATCAACAACGGTGTGTTTTGGGCAAGGGCTTTAGCGATTAACACCCGTTGCAATTGGCCATCGCTCAAATTCATTAGCGGTTGATGTACTAAAGAGGCGATTGAAGTTAGATCTACGGCTTTGTCAATCCAGTATTGATCCTCTTTTGTCAATTTTGCTTGCCAATTTACATGAGGTGTTCGACTGATTTGCAGTAATTCTATTACGCGAAGATTCAACTGAGGAATAGGTTCGGTGAGGACAACGCTAATCTCTTTTGCCAATTCATGTGCAGAATAGGAGGTAAGTGGTTTGTCACCAAGGGTGATCCCTCCACTTAACGGAGGTTGATGCCCTATCAAGGTTCGCAGTAAGGTTGATTTACCAATGCCGTTGATACCTAATAAGGTGGTTAATGAATTGGGCGTAAGCTCGAAGGTCAGGCTTTCTTGGATGACCTTGGTCTGTCTTCGTCCTGTCGAATAACCAATTGTTAACGCTTTTGTATGTAACATAATCCTCTTTTTTAAGTAACCAAATACAAACTTACTACATTCTTTTTAGCAGGTAAGATTCAACAGTAAAAAAGGTGAAGATCACTATTAGATTCGTCGGATTATACCATAGAGTACAGTAAATAAGTTTTATATTTGTTGCATAATAAATTTAGATTGTCGAAATAATGAAACCGAACACACAACAACTAACGGAGTTAACTACACAAGTAAGAAGAGATATTCTTAGAATGGTACATGCGGTGAATTCTGGGCATCCAGGTGGTTCATTAGGGTGTGCTGAATATTTAGTGTCATTGTATCAAGCGATTATGGATCGCAAAGAGACTTTTACAATGGATGGAGAAGGAGAGGATCTTTTCTTTTTATCTAATGGGCATATTTCCCCTGTATTTTACAGTGTATTAGCACGTAGTGGATATTTTCCAGTATCAGAATTAGTTACTTTCAGAAAATTAAATTCGAGATTACAAGGACACCCTTGTACTCACGATAAATTACCAGGAGTACGCATGGCTTCAGGATCTTTAGGGCAAGGGTTGTCTGTAGGTATTGGAGCGGCTCAAGCTAAGAAATTGAATAAAGACGAGCATTTAGTCTATGTACTTTTAGGTGATGGAGAACTTCAAGAAGGTCAAAACTGGGAGGCGATTATGTATGCTTCTGCTAATAAAGTAGATAATTTAATTGCAACAGTCGATTTAAACGGAAAACAAATTGATGGGCCAACAGAAGAGGTATTGAATTTAGGCTCGATGAAAGCGAAATTTGAAGCTTTTGATTGGAGTGTAATCGAAATCAAAGAAGGAAATTCCATTGATGCGATTCTAAAAGGATATGAGCAAGCGAAAGGGTTGGCAAAACAAGGAAAACCAGTTTGTGTATTGTTGCACACGGAAATGGGGAATGGCGTTGACTTTATGATGGGAACACATGCTTGGCATGGAAAAGCACCTAATGATGCTCAATTAGAAGAAGCGTTAAAACAAAATCCAGAAACTTCATTTGGAGATTATTAATCTGTTGACTTTAGAATTATCATGAAAAAATATATAAATACAGGAAGTAAAGATACGCGTTCAGGTTTTGGAGCTGGACTTACAGAATTAGGGCAAACAAACGAAAACGTAGTTGCCTTATGTGCTGATTTAATTGGATCATTGAAAATGGACGATTTTAAAAAGAATCATCCAGAGCGTTTTTTTCAAGCGGGAATCGCGGAAGCTAATATGATCGGTATGGCGGCAGGGATGACTATTGGAGGGAAAATTCCGTTTACGGGAACATTTGCCAATTTCTCAACAGGTCGCGTATATGATCAAATCCGTCAATCGGTTGCCTATTCTGAGAAAAATGTTAAGATCTGTGCTTCACATGCGGGATTAACATTAGGAGAAGATGGTGCTACTCACCAAATTTTAGAAGATATTGGTTTGATGAAAATGTTACCTGGTATGACGGTAATTAATACGTGTGATTACAATCAAACCAAAGCAGCAACATTAGCTATTGCAGCGCATGATGGTCCTGTATACTTGCGTTTTGGGCGCCCAGTTGTGCCTAACTTTATGCCAGAAAACGAGAAATTCGAAATTGGAAAAGCTGTGCTTTTACAAGAAGGAAAAGATGTAACCATAGTTGTAACAGGGCATTTGGTATGGGAAGCGTTATTGGCAGCTGAAGTATTAGAAGCCAAAGGAATCTCAGCAGAGGTTATCAATATTCATACGATTAAACCTTTGGATGAAGAAGCTATTTTGCGTTCGGTGGCTAAAACAGGATGCGTGGTTACAGCTGAAGAACACAACTTTTTAGGAGGTTTAGGAGAAAGCGTAGCTCGTGTATTGGCATTGAATAATCCATTACCACAAGAATTCGTAGCTGTACAAGACACTTTTGGTGAATCGGGTACACCAGATGAATTAATGGAAAAATATGGCTTAAAAGCTGCTAATATTGTTGAAAAATCAGAATTGGTTATCAACAGAAAGTTTAAGCGATAAGCGAAAGACAAAAAAAAGAGAGGTAATACCTCTCTTTTTTTTTGATAGATGTAAAAAAAGCAGTTGATAATCAACTGCTTTTATATTTTGTAATACGTGGTTTATTTGCTTGGCCACACCCATTCTCCATCAACCATAAATGGCTTACAAGTGTTGTCTAGATAACGAGGTGTTTCTGAACAATTCTTTAATTCTGCCGCATCGTATTGGTAGTGTTTTATTTTTCCATTTGCATCCTTATACTGCAATTCAATTCGCGTTGGAACCCCATCACCGTCATCGTCAATATCTAAGAAATTTGGTACATTGTCGTTGTTGGTGTCGTATTCGAAATAATCGTGAATCGTTAACTCAGTCCCTATTTTTTCAGGTTTTACTTCATATTTAGATGGGATTCCATCTAAATCGTGATCGCGTTCAAAAGTACTGATTAACGTCAAATCCGAAATAAAAGGTTCATAGGCTTTTAATTTGTCAAACCCACTGTTGAACTGACCTATTCCCGCAGGGATAAAAACAATAATTCGCCCAGCAGTTGCTTGGTCATATGAAATTGTTCCATCTGGATTAATACCTGAATGCAGAGCCGTTTTGATCTTCTTCAACATCTGACGCTCTCCAGTGTACATGCGCAAAGGAGCAGGAACAGTATTCTTTAACTCTGCAATTGTTGGAGGAAATGAATAGAATCCACCAGTTGTTGGGTGATTGTTTGAGGTAATACGTTCATTTTTTAAGCTGAAACTCGTTCTTTTAACAAAGATCGAATCTACAGGTGAACTTGTTTGACCTTGTCCTTGGTTCAAAACCAAATAGTATATTTTGTATTTAACTGTATCCGCCGATTTAGTATACTTGTAAATTACTTTAGTACGATCATACGGGTCGATCAAAGAAAAAGCAGCATAATCTTCATTGTTTACTACAATTGAGTCTAAGCGGCTATCGTAAAAAATAGCTTTTTCATTGGTGTGATTTGCACTGTTAATACTATCAAAAGTAATTACCCCGTTACGCTCAATCATGTAGTTGTTCTTTAAATACTTCAGGATTGATGCTTTGTTATTTACATATACTTCATGGGAATCTTTCAATGGCTCAGGTGTAAAACCTCCTGAATCATCACTTTTATTGCAGCTGATCGCCGTAATTACAAGTGTAAGAATACCAAAAATAGAAAATAGTCTATTCATTATTTTTGAATTATTTTAGTAGTGCAAGATACAATTTTACTTTATTTTTGTCTTGAATAATAAAGAATTTTAATATTTAATTATGCGTATTGACAAATACTTGTGGTGTGTACGGTATTACAAAACTAGAAACATAGCAACAGAGGCGTGTAAAAAAGGACATATTACAGTAAATGGGCAAACCGTAAAGCCTTCACGCGAAGTTTTTCCCACAGATAAGATTACGTTGCGAAAAGATCAAATTGTGTATAAACTAACGGTCTTAGACGTCCCTTTAAACCGAGTAGGGGCCAAGTTGGTAGATATTTACCGCAAAGATGAAACTCCAGCAGAGGCTTTTGAGCATTTGGATTTGTTGCGTCAAACCAAAGAATACTACCGCGCTAAAGGAACGGGAAGGCCTACGAAGAAGGATCGAAGAGATATTGATGGATTCTTGGATTTAGATGAAGATGACGAAGGAATTGAATAAAGCGTATTGGGAGGATCGCTATCGCAATCAGGAGGCTAAGTGGAATGCTAAGTCTATTACCACGCCTTTACAAGCGTATATCGATCAGCTTACGCAAACTGAACGAAGTATTTTAGTTCCCGGGGTAGGACATGGACACGAGTTGTTGTATTTGCATCGCAAAGGGTTTACTTCAAGTGTAGGTATAGATCTTACTGCTATTGCCATGGAAGAAACAGCAAAAGAGCACGCTGATTTCCCTGTCGATCACGTGATTATAGGGGACTTTTTTGCGCATGAAGGACAATATGATCTCATTTTAGAGCAGACGTTTTTTTGTTCGCTTCCTATGGAGAAAAGAGAGGATTATGTCAAAAAGATGTACGAATTACTTCGACCGAATGGCAAATTAGTAGGGGTGTTATTTGATGCTTTTTTTGAGCAACCAGGTCCTCCCTTCGGTGGTGATCGCGAAACGTATAAGGCGTTGTTCGAACCGTATTTTACTCTCGAGGTTATGGAACCCGCATTCAACTCGATTAAACCAAGACAAGATAGAGAATTGTTTATTATACTAAAGAAAAAGATATGACCAAAAAAATCATTTTAAATAAAGAGCAAATTGGGTTTAAAACCAAACGCATTGCGTATCAAATTTACGAGACCTTTTCAGAAGAACAAGAAATCGTTATCGCTGGAGTAGCGAATAGCGGTTTTATATTTGCGCAAAAGATTGCCAAAGTATTGAGTGAGATTGCAGCTATCGAAGTTAAACTATGCGAAGTTCAAATTGACAAGGCCAATCCAATTAATCCCATTCACACTTCTTTAAAAGAAGAAGAGTACACCGGAAAGGCGATTGTTTTGGTGGATGACGTTTTGAATTCGGGTGCAACACTTATCTACGGAGTAAAACACTTCTTGAATGTACCCGTTAAGAAAATGAAAACAGCTGTTTTAATCGATCGAAATCACAAGACCTACCCCATTAAAGCAGACTATAAAGGATTGTCGCTATCGACCTCCTTATTGGAGCATATTCAAGTTGTTTTTACAGCAGAGGATGAGTATGCTTATTTAAGCTAGTTGGTGAGTTGAGCGACAAGCTCATCTACAATTTGAGTTACAGACTTGTCATCCACAACCACAATGTGTTTGGCTTGATAATAAAAATAACTTCGATCAAAGAGGTGTTTGGCAATAAAAGTTTCAAGAGTATCGTCCGTGTTAATTTGCAGCATAGGGCGATGCTCTTTTTCTTTTTCTAATCTTTCAGCGAGGGTTGCTATTGATGCTTTGAGGTAAAACGAGTGTACGTGTTTCCATTGTAAAACTTCGTGATTATTGGCATAGCAAGGTGTACCTCCCCCAAGACTAATGATGGCTTTTTCTTCTTTGTTTAAAAGTTGATGGAGGACTTGGTGTTCTATTTTTCTAAAAAAGACTTCTCCTTTTTCAGCAAAGAGTGCGCTAATTTTTTTTTGTTGTTGTTTTTCGATTTCATGGTCTAGATCATAGTAGGGAAGGTTGAGTTGTTGCGCAAGTTGTTGCGCAATTGTGGATTTTCCTGCACCCATATAACCTAAAATAATTATTTTTTCCATAAAATAAGGGGTTGTAAAATAGTGAGTTATGTAAAAATACCCTGTTTTTGAGGGATGATGTTGACAAAAATAAAACAAAAACATGATGTTTTTAAAAAAAAACGTTCTATATTTGCACCCGCAATCAGGAATTGATTAGACTCGATAGCTCAGTTGGTAGAGCACAACACTTTTAATGTTGGGGTCCTGGGTTCGAGCCCCAGTCGGGTCACAGAAATTCTAAAAAATACAATTCTAAGATTGCAATGACTCGATAGCTCAGTTGGTAGAGCACAACACTTTTAATGTTGGGGTCCTGGGTTCGAGCCCCAGTCGGGTCACTTAAATTTTATAAAATACATCGCAATTCTTTGGATTGTAATGACTCGATAGCTCAGTTGGTAGAGCACAACACTTTTAATGTTGGGGTCCTGGGTTCGAGCCCCAGTCGGGTCACTATTTTATAAAATAAAAGAGACATACAAATTATAATTGATTAGACTCGATAGCTCAGTTGGTAGAGCACAACACTTTTAATGTTGGGGTCCTGGGTTCGAGCCCCAGTCGGGTCACTATCTTTTATAAAAAAAATGCACATACAAGTTACATTAGTAACGACTCGATAGCTCAGTTGGTAGAGCACAACACTTTTAATGTTGGGGTCCTGGGTTCGAGCCCCAGTCGGGTCACAAAAGCTATTCCTAATCGAATGGCTTTTTTTAATTCTTTAGCGATTTCTTGATGAAAGAAAATAGAAAAAGAATTATATTTACCCACTCACAAGGCCGGGTGGAGGAATTGGTAGACTCGCCATCTTGAGGGGGTGGTGTCGCAAGACGTATGGGTTCGAGTCCCATTCCGGTCACTTTTAAAAAACGCAAACATCTTATTTATAGGTGTTTGCGTTTTTTTATTACTGATTTAGCATGGCAATTATGCTATTGAGGTAGTATTGTTTAATTGTAAATACCTCATAAAAAGGGTTACAATAGGATGATGCACTTCCATAACCTCTTCTGTAGAGAAAGAAGTTAAGGGAAACCATTGTAAGGCTTTGATGTCATCTTTGGGTTGAATATCTGCTGTTGTTGCAGGAATTTCTAACAGATACAAATGGGTGATAATTTTGTCTTTGTGGTTGCGGTAGCGGGGATCATCGATTTTAGTTGAGCCTAAGTAGCGTATCTCGTCTGGAGTAGCTACGAGGTTGGTTTCTTCGAATAACTCTCTTACAGCGGCTGATTCATAGCTAGAATCATCTGCATCGACAAATCCGCCTACAAAACGCCATTTGGGTTCATTTTCTTTTTTACCCAGTAATAGGGAATAGGTTTGGTCTGCATTTAAACGCAGTACCGCAATATCCACTGTGGGAATTGCGTTAGGATAAACTTTTTCTTGCATTTTTGTTGTTTTGAGGAGATGAAGGTAAAACAAAAAAGGCTGAATACGTTATTCAGCCTTTGGATTATTTTAAAAAAGAAACGATTTTTTCTAAAGCCATTCCTCTTGAACCTTTAATTAAAACGGTTTTATTTGCCAAGAGTTCTTCTATCTTGGGGTATTGCGTAAAGAAATTATCGAGGGTTTCATAGAACTCCATGGATTCTACTTGAGTTGATTTTTTTGTTTTGAAGAATTCTCTACCAATGAAAAACGCTTTGGCGTGTGTGGTTTCTGTTAGTTGTTGTACGATGGCTTGGTGTTCTTTCTCACTTGCACTTCCTAACTCAAACATATCCCCTAAGATGTAAATTTTAGGCGTAGTGGACGGGAGTTGATCGAAGTTCGCTATGGAGAGTTCCATACTAGATGGATTTGCATTATACGCATCTAATAAAATAGCAAATGGTTCTTGTTTAATCCATTGTGATCGATTATTCGTTGGGATGTACTCCTGAATGGCTTGATTTGCTTCCTCTAAACTCACGCCAAAATATTGACCAATTGCTACAGCTGCCGCCATATTTGTGGCGTTGTATGTTCCAGTGAGGTGTGAGTGTATCTCTTGATTACCGACTTGAATACGAGCTACTTCTGCTGTAGGAAGATAAGTAACCTCTAGGTTGGGTTCTGTGTCTTTGGAGCCAAAGGTAAATCGTGAAAAGGTCATCGTTTTGGCATCTTGACGTGGATCATCTGCATTGACAAATGCCATCTTATGATTGTCTTCAAGGTAGTCATAGAGCTCACTTTTCCCTTTAATTACGCCTTCAAAACCGCCAAATCCCTCTAAGTGAGCTTTGCCAAAGTTGGTAATATAGCCGTAATCAGGTTGTGCAATGCTGCATAAAAGAGCAATTTCGTTGAGGTGGTTTGCACCCATCTCTACAATGCCTATATCAGTTTCGTCGTCAAATTGCAACAGAGTTAAAGGAACGCCAATGTGATTGTTGTAATTCCCTTGGGTTGCTTTGACGTTGTATTTTTGACTTAAAACAGATTTGATCAATTCTTTGGTCGTTGTTTTTCCATTGCTTCCCGTTAGTGCAATAATAGGAAGACCCAATTGTTGTCTGTGGTAATTGGCTAATTGTTGGAGCGCGACTAAAGAATTTTGAACAAGAAACATCTTATCGCGATCCGTTACGAGTTTGGAATTGTCCATGATCACATAACGCGCACCTTTGTTCAAAGCCTCTTGTGCAAATTCATTTGCGTCGAAGTTATCACCTTTTAAAGCGAAGAAAAGACTGTTAGGAGTAATATTTCTCGTATCAATTGATATGCCGTCAGCCTCTAAGAAGCAGCTGTATAGTTCTTGTATATTCATAAGTCAAAAGTAAAAAAAAAGTCCTAATTAAAATTAGGACTTTTAAAAGAAATATAGCGTTATATATTAGTTTTTCGTTTTGCGGATTACTTGTTTTTGCCCCACTTTCGTCATGGCTAAACGGAATCCGATATAATCAGTAGCTTGATCTTCTGGATGGAATCTTCTTGTAGCAGGATCTAACCAATAAGCTCTGTCTTTCCATGAACCACCTTTAATTACACGGCTTTTCTCGTTGTAAATATTGGCAATTTGCGTTTGTTTTTTCGCTCTTGAAGTTTGTGTTTCTTCAGCGTTTTCTTCTCCTGTAGCCTCATTTGTATTAGCATCATACACCGTTTGAGCTACTTGTCCAGGTAAGTTACGCACGCGTAGACGACCATTAGATAAAGTGTCAAACACAACCGTTTGATCTGTTACAATTTGCGGTTTTCCGTCAGGACCTATTTGATTTTTGTAGTAGATGTTTCCTTTGAAGAAGTTGAAATCAGTGTCAATTTGGTCGATTTGAGGATCGTAAACGTCAGCTACCCATTCCGCAACGTTTCCAGCCATGTCGTATAGACCGAAATCGTTTGGAGCATATGATTTTACCGCATTGGTAATATCTGCGTTATCAGTTGCCCAACCAGCAATTCCTCCATAATCACCACGACCTTGTTTAAAGTTAGCATATTGTGATTTTAACGTATTGTTACGTCCATTGCTTCCTCTCTTTTTCGTAGGATTTTCCCATGGATATGTTTTTCTTCCTTGGTAGTTGTTGTATTCTCTTGTTCCAGCCATTCCTATTGCAGCATATTCCCATTCTGCCTCAGTAGGTAGGCGGTATTCTGCAGTGAAAAGTCCGTAATTCATTGTAGCATAGAGGTTTTTCTCACCTTCTTTTGCTTTATTTTTTACTCCGCGGTATACGATATCACTATTTCCACCGTATACAGCTTCAGGATTTGCTAAATAAGTTTCAGTGCTAAAGTGTGCATCAGCGTAAGCCTCCACAATTTTAGCATCTTTTTTTAGGTACCCAGCTCTTTCTAACGTTAATTCATTAACTCGATCTGTTCTCCATTTTGCATAATCATTGGCTTGCAACCAAGTTACTCCAACTACAGGGTAATTTGCGTAAGCAGGATGTCTTAAGTAGCTGGAAATTAGTGTTTCATTAAATCCAGAACCACTTCTCCAAACTGTTGTGTCGGGTAAAGCGCTTTTGTAAATTTCTGCATACACCTGATTCGTAGGAGGGAAAACACTTTTTAACCAGTATAAGTATTCGTTATACGCGATGTTTGTTGTCTCAGCTTCATCTAAATAAAAAGATTGCACATACTGTTGCTTTGGATTGTTGTTCCAATCAGCCATGATGTCATCTTGTACTCTTCCCATTGTAAAAGCACCCCCTTCAATGGATACCATACCCTTAGGATTCTGCTGTTCAAAATTAGTGTTGTACTGAAAGCCTCCTTTTTTATCATTTATTTTCCAACCAGTAGCAGAAGAAACTCCATTATTTGTGTTACTGCAACTCGTTAAACCAACTGTAGCTAGTAGGCCAGCAAGCAGTTGTAAAGTCATAAGTCTATTAATCTTCATGTTAAAAACGGGTAAATAATTTGACGCAATATAAGAATTAACGATTAATTAGCAATATCCTTGCTGTGAATATTTTAAAAAAAACTTAATTTTCATGTTTCAAAATAATAATGATCACTTAAATAACGCTTTTTTTAGAAGCGTATTGTGTATGGAAAAAATAATTATTTTTGCCTAGGAACAATTCTTCCTCATGCAAATATATATGAAAATAATTATTAATACACTACTGATTCTTACTTGCTTTACACTTTTTTCCCAATCTAACCGATTAGAGTTGAAGTGGGACAATAATCTGGTAGAACGCGCGTTGACAACTTCTGATTTTGATGTGTCCAAAATAGATAAAAATTTAACATTTGAAAGTGTTAATAATAAGTTAATTTACATAATTTCAGAAATAAATAATTCAACTAATTTTAAAAATACTGCACGAATTGTGCAAGTTTCGTATGAAGAATTAGACAGTAATTTGCTGTCAAGTGAGAAGAAAAATCTATATCAAGAGGGGTTAAATCTCCAATTAAAGACGATTTATACTAACAATCAACCACAAGTTTTGCTGTATTTTTCTCCTATTGTGTACGAAAATGGTAGATTAAAACGCGTAAAAAGCTTGTCCTATAGCCTCGAAAATCAGTCTATATCCTCTTCATCAGTGCAGAATCGACGGCTCTTAACGGGACAGAATAGCGCCACTCCATCCGTCTTGCGCCAGGGAAATTGGTTCAAATTTGGTGTTGAGAAAACTGGAATTTACAAGCTTGATCGCAATTTTCTGACTCAGTTGGGGGTGCCTCAAGGGGTGGATCCACGTACGATTCAGATTTTCGGAAGTGGAGGAAGCATGTTGCCCCTCGTCAATCAAGGCGATTATCCGACCGACCTGCAAGAAAATAGTATTTACGTACACGGAGAAGAAAAGGGATCCCTAGATGCAAACGACTATATTTTGTTTTATGCCACGGGGGTAGATCAGTGGAATGAGGAGAGTTTAACCTATCAAAATTTATATACAGATGAGGGAATCTACTTTCTTACCTATGGACAACAACAGGGATTGCGCATCTCCAATATGGTTGAACCTAGCGGACGAGAAGTAGAGACAATTACAGAATTTGATGGACGTGTTTTTCACGAACGCGATTTGGTCAATATTGGAAAACTGGGACGCAAGTGGTTTGGTGAGGAGTTTGGTTTGGTAAATGAACGGAGTTTTTCAGTCGAGCTACTGCATTTGAATCCTAGTATACCGGTTGTGTTTGGAGCTAATTCAGCTTCAAGTTCCTATGGAAATACTTCTTTTTCCTTTGAAATTAATGGCAGATATGCAGGAGGAGTTTCCTTTTTTCCTATACGCAGTGCAACGACTAAAGCCTACGAAAGCTATGTAGAGAAGGAAGAGTATTTGAGTTCTCCTTTTGCTGAGGTAACCGTAACCTACCAAAATGGAGGTGTTCCCAATTCGACAGGCTATTTGGATTATATTGAATTCCTATACACAGGGACTTTGGTTGGAGGAAATAAACAGTATCGTTTTTCCAATGCAAAAACAAAAACAACGGCCGGTGTGTTGCGTTGGAGTTTAACCCAAACAAACGCGGTACATCGCATTTGGGAAGTCACTGATCCGAGTGCGATTCGCGTTATTGCCGTGGGAAATCAACCGCAGTTTAGCTTTAAAACACAAGGAGGAAGCACACAGTACTTTCAAGTTGAAATTCCATCGGATTACTATAGTCCAAAAATGGTGAACAACAGTCGGGTTCGCAATCAGGATCTCAAAGGCATGGTTCACGCTCAAGCTGCAGTAGATTACCTCCTTATTACTAATGAGGCCTTAGTTCCAGCAGCACAGCAGTTGGCACAGTTTCACCGTCAACACAGTCAACTGAACCCCTTAGTGGTTGCTGTGGAGCAGATTTACAATGAATTTTCGTCAGGTCAGCAAGATGGTACGGCAATTCGTAACTTCGTTCGCTATGTTTCCGAAGCGATGCAACAAAAAGGCAGTGAGTTAAGATACCTTAATATAGTAGGAACAGGATCTTATGATTACAAGCAGCGCATAGAGCAAAATACAAATATTGTTCCGTTGCATTATGGGATGAATAAAAACAAAAAAGCCCAAAACAGCAATGCCAACTTCTCGATGTATACCACCTTTATGTCGGATGATTTTTACGGGTTGCTCGATGAAGGTGAGGGCGATATGTATAGCTTGGCTTTTGGAATTGACGTAACGGTAGGAAGAATGTTGGTCAAGAATTTAGATGAAGCCAATCAAGCGGTTCAAAAAATTATAACGTACTACGGAGAGGAGGCAAAAGGACGTTGGAAGAACAATTTGATCGCCATGGCAGATGATGTCGATAAAGAATCAGATTATGCCTTGCAAGTTGAAACCGATACGATTGTCAAGCGAATTGTTGCCAATCATCCGTTCTTTAATCCAAAGAAAATTTACCTAGATGCCTATGTACAAGAAACAGCTGCGGGTGGAAATCGCTATCCTCAAGCGCGTATGGATTTCTTGGATGGAATTGAAAAGGGCGCGTTATTTGTCAATTATTTAGGACACGGTGGGGAAGATGGTCTAGGACAGGAACGCGTATTTACAATTGAGGACGCCCGAAAATTAACCAATGAAAACAAATACCCTGTATTTTCGATCATTACATGTGAGTTTAGTCGTTTTGACGATCCAAACTATACGAGTGGAGGGGAAGTGCTGTACAACAATACTAAAGGAGGAGCAATCGCCTTGGTAGGAACTACACGAGAGATCGGAATTGATATTGGACGATTGTTAAACCGCACGTTTACGGATTTGTTTTTTGAGCATTCAACAACCTATTCTGTAGCAGATGCGCTGCGCCACACTAAAAATAAATATACCAATCGCGATAAAAATGTCGTGTCTTTTATTGGAGATCCAGCATTAAAAATCGCCCTGCCCAAATTAAAGGTTGTGTTGTCCAAAGTAAATGAGAACGAGGTGGATCAAACGACACAACAACCGGTTAAAGCGCTGGATTATGTGCAAATGAAAGGTGAGGTACAAGACGAACAAGACAACCTAGTCGAATCGTATACGGGTCGTTTAGCGGTTGAGGTTTTTGATAAGTATTTGGATAAGAAAACCTTAGGTAATGACAATGTATCAACAAATGAAGGGTTGCTTTTAATGGATTTTCAAACGCTAGGCGAAGTTGTTTTTCGCGGAAATGCCAGTGTGAAAAACGGGGCTTTTTCCTTTGATTTTATTATGCCTAAAGACATTCGTCTGAATGAAGGCAAGGGCAAAGTGAGTTTTTATTCTGCTAATAATCAAGTCGAATACACCGGAAGTAATGATGAGGTAGTGATAGGAGGGTTGAATGAAAATGCACCAAAGGACACTACGCCACCGATGGCGAGACTTTATATGGACAATGAATCTTTTGTTTCGGGAGGATTGACAGACAATAATCCAATATTTCTTGCGTTTGTTGAAGATGAGAGTGGGATAAATACCGCAAGTGGGATCGGACACGATATCTCAATTGTTGTAAATGACAAGGAAGAACAAGCTGTTGTTCTCAATGATTATTACGAAACAGAAGTGGACAACTTCAGAAAGGGAAAAGTCACCTATCAGTTGAAAGATCTTGAGCCAGGAGTACATACCATACAATTTAAAGTATGGGATGTTTACAATAATTTGTCAACAAGTGAGATACAATTTGTGGTTAAACAAGACGAGGCTTTAAAAATTGAGCATGTCCTCAATTACCCAAACCCTTTTGTCAGCTATACCGAGTTTTGGTTTACTCATAACCGACCGTTAGAGCCATTGGATGTACAGGTACAAATCATGACTATTGCTGGAAGAATTGTAAAAACAATTAACCAGCAGGTGGTCACAGAAGGAAATTTATGTAGAGAAATCCAATGGGATGGTCGAGATGACTTTGGCGATCGAATAGGAAAAGGAGTATACATTTACCGCATGACTGTCCGTTCTACGCAGACAGGAAAAAAAGTAGAGAAAATAGAAAAATTAGTTATACTTTAGGAAACAATTATATTTGTATAATATTAATACACACAACTGGATGAAAAATATTACCGCATTAGTTTTATCTATACTTGGTGGATCTGCCTTGTATGCACAAACAGATATGCATCCGATCACAACGGGAGTGCCCTTCCTTACAATTGCAGCCGATGCTAGATCCGCAGGTATGGGAGACATGGGGGTGGCTACAACGACAGATGTTTTTTCACAACAACACAATGCTTCAAAATACGCTTTTGCTAAGAAAGACCAAGGGGTAGCGCTGAGCTATACTCCTTATATGTCAAAAATATCCAATGATATGTCTTTGGCACAAATGAACTATTACAACAAATACAACGAGAGAAGTGCCTTTGCTGTAGGATTTCGTTATTTTGGAATGGGGGAGGTAACCTATCGACAAGACTACAACAGTATGGGATCTACCTATAAACCAAGTGAATTTGCCATTGATGCTTCTTACGCTTTGAAATTAAGTGATAATTTTTCAGGAGCTGTAACCGGGCGTTTCATCAATTCCAATCTAAAACTACCTGATACAGGAGATGGAGATTCAAATAGTGCTAGCACTTTTGCGGTGGATATTTCAGGATTCTATCAATCGGATCGCATGTCTTTTGCTGATTTCGACGGTCGTTGGAGATTTGGTTTTAACTTGCAAAATTTAGGTCCTAAAATTAGCTATAGCGATAGACCTACTGGAGATTTCTTACCGGCTAACCTAAAATTAGGTGCGGGATTTGATTTTATCTTAGATGATTATAACACCTTGACAATTGGTGCGGAGTTTAATAAATTAATGGTACCGACGCCTCCAGCTGATATCAGAGATTCAGAAGAAATGCGCAAGTATAACGACATTGGTTGGTTTAAAGGTGTATTCAAATCTTTTGGAGACGCACCTGGAGGATTTAGCGAAGAAATGAAAGAAATAGCCTGGTCGTTTGGAGCAGAATATTGGTATGACAATGTGTTCGCCTTCCGCGCAGGTTATTTTAGTGAAAACAAAAACAAGGGGGCTAGACAATATGCTACTTTAGGAGCAGGATTCAAATACAGTGCTATTACTGTAGATTTATCGTATTTGTTCTCTACCTCCAAAGTAACCAATCCACTTGAAAATACCTTGCGTTTTTCACTGAGTATTGACTTAGGAAGAAAGACCTATCACAAAGGATAAATAGAAAAGTATTATATTTGTAACCAAATCCAAACCGTTGAAGTAAAAACGAGTTTGGATTTTTTATCTCTAATTGTTTGAGTTATGAAAAAAATAGAAGTTACAACAACCTTTATAGAGTATGAATCTCTAGCGGCATTGGAACAGCAAGACCAAGTGTTGATGCAACAAGCTGTTGAAATAAGAAAAAATGCGTATGCGCCATATTCGCAATTTCGCGTAGGTGCGGCCTTGCTTTTGGAAGATGGAACGATAGTGCTAGGCTCAAATCAAGAGAATGCAGCATTTCCCTCAGGTTTATGTGCGGAACGAACGGCTATTTTTCAAGCTGGGGCTTTGCATCCAGGAAAAAGAATTTTAAAACTAGCAATCTCAGCAACCTCAGACTTAAAAGTAACAGATCATCCTATTCCTCCTTGTGGAGCGTGTAGGCAGAGTATTTTGGAATACGAAGTGAAACAAGCACAACCCATCGAACTGTTTTTTATGGGGGCTGAGGGAATTGTATGCTATTCCCCTTCCTTAATTAATATGTTGCCTTTTCATTTTGAAGCAAAATCAATGTGATATACACAGCATTAGAAGTACAAGTACTCAGAAAAAAAAGTAGAAAGGCTAGTTGATTACTTCCTTGATACCGAGTTAATTGCTCGTTGCAAAAAAAACGAGTGTTAACCTTGATATTATATCAAAATAATTATTAATTTTGATATGAATTGGCGATGAAACTAAAACTTCGCTCTATAGGTCCTTAAAAAATCTAACCAGGACCTTTTGAATTTGTAAAATGGACATATACCCCCAGATCACGACAATATTAGCTAACGTTAGTATTGTACCAGAAGAAATTTCAGTTGGTAAGTTATTGCTTACCTTATTCTTAGTATTCCTAAATGGATTTTTCGTTGCAGCAGAATTTGCAATCGTAAAAGTAAGAACTTCACAGATTGAAGTACACCAAGAATTAAATTCTAAAGTAGCAGGTGTTGCAAAAAATATTGTAGCAAACCTAGATGCTTACTTAGCTGCTACTCAATTAGGTATTACTTTAGCTTCACTAGGATTAGGATGGGTTGGAGAAAGTTCATTGACTCCAGTTATCATGAAGGTTTTTGAATTATTCGGTATGACCGGACCTGAATGGTATTCAGTAGCTAAAAGTGTATCTTTCCCTATAGCATTTGCGATCATTACTATTTTACACATCGTATTTGGAGAATTAGCTCCTAAATCAATAGCGATTCACTTCCCTACAAAGACTACATTCTCGATTGCTTTGCCTTTGCGTGTGTTTTACTTTGTGTTTAAACCAATTATTTGGTTGATGAATGGATTAGCAAATGGTATCTTGCGTATGTTTGGTATTACTCCTGTACATGGGGCCGATATACACACAGAAGAAGAACTAAAAATGATTATTACCGAAAGTCAAGCTGGTGGAGCAATTGAAGAAACAGAACGCCTGTTGATTCAAAATGTTTTCGAGTTTGACGATAGACGTGTAAACAATATTCAGACCCTGCGTAAAAATGTTTCTGCCATTGAAATTAACACCAGTGTAAAAGAAGCTATCGATTATGCAATTACGGAAGGGTATTCTCGTTTTCCAGTTTACGATGACTCTTTAGATGATATCAAAGGTGTAATTTATACCAAGGATTTAATGAAAGCAATGATCAAAGAAAAAGAAGATGTATCCCTTGCTTCTTTGATGAGAGAGCCTATTTATATAGCAGAAAATGCGTTGATTAAAAACGTATTGAAACAGTTTCAAGCGAAACATTTGCAGATGGCAATTGCGACGAATGAGGTTGGAGAATTCACCGGAATTATTACAATGGAAGATATTCTTGAAGAATTAGTAGGTGAAATTCAGGACGAATACGACAACGAAGAGCCGATTGTAGTGTCTGTTGGTGAAGGAGTATACATGGTCGATGCCCACTCTAATATCTCAGATATCAACCGATGGTTGCCTTTCAAATTTGAAGAAAGTGAACACTACGATACCCTAGCGGGATTAATCAGCGAAGTTTGCCCAGATCAAGAATTAAAAGAAGGAGATGTCGTCGATTTACAACACTATACTGGAGAAGTGAAGAATATGTATCGAAATTCAGTAGAAAAGATGAAGTTAACCTTAAAAGACGAACATTTAGAAGATATAGCGCAGAGCTAAAAAAAGGAACCGAAAGGTTCCTTTTTGGTTTACGGTTAACAAACCGCACAAAGAGCAAACCGCACAAAGAGCAAACCGCACAAAGAGCAAACCGCACAAAGAGCAAACCGCACAAAGAGCAAACCGCACAAAGAGCAAACCGCACAAAGAGCAAGCCGCGCAAAGAGCAAACCGCACAAAGAGCAAATAACAAACTTTACAAAAAAAATGAATTACCAAGTTACCTACCAAAATATAGACGTACACACCTATTGTAACTTACGTGTACAATCGGGATTATCTCCCAAAACGCCAGAAGCAGCAACCATTGGATTGCGCAATTCACTTTGTTGTGTTGCCGTATTAGATGGAGAGAATAACAACGAAATTATAGGAATGGGACGTCTAGTAGGCGATGGTGCCTGTCATTGTCAAGTTGTGGATATTTGTGTTCTTCCAGCGCATCAAAAACGCGGGTTAGGTAAACGAATCATGACAAAATTAGATGAATTCATTCAGGCAAATATACCCGATTCTTGTTATGTTAATTTAATTGCAGACGGCGAAGCTTATCGCTTGTATGAACAATATGGATTCAAGGATGTATGGCCTGTCTCTCGTGGTATGGGCTATACAAAAAAATAGGAACCCCAAGTGAGTATGAACAAAAAACGCAAAGCTTAAAGCTTTGCGTTTTTTTTATAGTTCGATGATATCGAAATCGTGTGATAAAGGTTTTAATTGATCAAATAGCTTTTGTAATAAGGTGTCGCCTGCTTCTTGATAGAATTGAGCGAAGTTGTAATAGCGTTCTTGTAGGCTATTTTTAGGAAATAATTCCAGTTGAATTGCAATGATTCGATCCAGCGTTTCTTTATTTTTTCTTTTTTCTGCTTTTTGCAAGCGTTTTTCTAGGTGGTTTAGACCTTTGAGCTGTTTTTTCTCTTGTGCATTTACGGCTCCAATAAAAGAAGCATCCGTTTGTTTGGCAATAATCTTCAGCGCTTCGAACTGCTGTTGTAAGACTTGACGCTGCGCTTCAAAGTCGAAAGAAACATCAGATAAAGCAGCTGATTTGCTGTTGAGCAAGGTTTCCGTATCCTGGAACATATCGGTCCAAGATAGCTGTAACTTGTCCATTTTTTTGACTTGTTTTTCAGTTACAAGAAGTACAGAATTACGCAATAACAGCATAGGAAAATCCACTTGATGTAAATCGAAAACGGGTTTTAATTGCAACCAATACGCCAATTCGCCTCCACCTCCGATATAGCATAAATTAGGCAAGATGGTCTCTTGATACAAAGGGCGTAAAATGACATTGGGACTAAATCGCTCTGGGTGATTATCTAGTTCCAACAGAATCTCTTCTTTGGTAAAAGAAAGTTTGGTATTGTTAATCTTATACAGGTTGTCTTCCCAGATAATTCGCTCGCGCAGATCATCTTGAATATAGAATAAGTTGATATCACGCGGCGTTACTTGTATAAAGTAGTCTTGTAGAATCTCATAGGTTTTTTCTACCTCTCTGATGGCGTTTTGCTGTAGTAGTTCTTGCTGTATGGAAGGAGCAAACACCTTTTTTAATTGAGGGTGATCTCCATCTACAATAACTAAGCCGTGGGATTCAAACAGCGCATTGGCTAAAGAACGCGTAGCATCTGCTAGATTTTCGTGTTGCAAATAGCTGGCTTCAAATAGCGCTCTTAACTTTTTAGCATTCGTTCCGGCGTTCAATTGTCCTTTGAACACATCAAATACCTTGTCAAGAGTTGCGGTACTCAATCGCCCAACAGGACCTCTACTTTCTTGATCCCAACAGATTTTTTTATCTTGGAAATAGAAGTGGTTAATTTCTTCAAAATCGTGGTCTTCTGTAGCCATCCAATATACTGGCACAAAATTATAATCGGGGTATTGTTGTTTGAGTTGGACGGTCAAGTTAATTGTCGATACAATCTTGTACAAGAAATACAACGGACCTGTAAACAAGTTCAACTGATGCCCCGTTGTAATGGTAAATGTGTTTTCCTCTTGCAATAGCGCTATGTTTTGAAGCGTTGTAGCAGAAGGAGTTATTGTTTTATATTGCTCGAGTAGCGCGCGGTGTAGCACCCTGCGTTTGTCTTTGGAAAAATGTTTTTGTTTCGCTTGCAGCTGCAGTTTAAAGTTCTCTAACGTTGGAAAATGTTGATATAACGGTTTGATGTGCTCCTCTTGGTTGAGGTAATCCACCATCAACTTGGAAAAGTAACCCGAGTTTTGAAATGTAATAGTAGGTATATGCATAAGACACAAGGCCAATTAGAAAGTTTGTTTTAAAAAAAAAGTTTTACTAATCGATAGTAAAACTTTTTTAAGTATAGTAAAAATACGGTTTTATTTCAAATATTAATAGATTAATTCAATCCATCCGGTATAAACACCTGTAAGTCCTTCGAAGTAATACCAATAGGTGCCGCTTGGTAATTTGGTGTTGCCATTGGATTGTCCATACCATTCGTTTTTGTATCCCCCTGTTTTTTTGTATACTTCAACCCCATAGCGATTGAAAATCTTCAAGTTGAGTACACCATAAGGCGTTAAATCCCAGTAATCATTTTTCCCATCTCCATTCGGTGAAATTCCCTTTGGAATTATGCATCCTTCTGTTGTAATGGTAAAGCTATCTTCAAACGTACACACATTTAATGTCGGTTGGTCATATTCTTTTTTGGCGTGGATATAAATTGTTTTAGGCCCATAAAAGAGATGTGGAGCAGCCATTTGATCCAAGGATTCTCCTTCTGCATTTGCTTTCAAATAATAGGTATATCCTTCTGGTAAACTAGGTAATAGAAAAGGCGTACAATCGGTGTTCACCTGATCCGCTATTCTAAATCTTGGTTTAGCATTTAGTGTAATTTCGGAATAGGTAAAACAAGAATTGTCATCGCTTATCCTAACGGTAAGAGTTTGAACTTGGTCATAGGGAAGCAAGTATCTCGCAGGATCTACGATCTCATTGTTTTCGTTTTCAGCATCTTGAAGGCTGGTGAAAAATTGTAACTTAAACGGATCTTTATCTTTGTTTTGAAGTAAGATAGGAATGGTCTGTTCTAGGTTGTACATAATCCCCGTTTCGGTTTCTATACCGCAAAACTCTGAATACACAAAAGAAGTAGGTTCAATACCCAAATCATTTACGGTCAAGGTGAGCGTAGTTTCAACGGGACATTTTCCATTAATCTCCATGTGAATAGTGATCGGTTGACCGCTTGTTTTAAAGGCTGTTGGGTTGGCAATTTGTTGAGGTAGACCATTGACTTGTTCCCAATAGCTGAAAGTAATAGGATTGATATGTCCCTCAGAAAGCTGCGTTTCGAACTTTGTTAAATCAAAAGTGGCCACATTTTTACCAGCTATCACTTCTTGATAGCACAAGGCGTCTTTTAAGGCTTCATCGGGTACTTTAGGTGTTTCATTGGCAATTAACGTAATTTCTATTGTTTTGACAAAAAGTCCATTACTTCTTTTAAATCGTGCGTAAATTTTCTTTATATGATCTTCTACACTTACAGTATAAGGAGAAGGTAAAATATTGGTTGCATTTACATTTCGCGCGTCGTCAATCGACTCAAAGAAGTCAATGATAAAGGTATTGTTGATGTTGTTGATTTCCTCTTTAATCGGTTGTAGATCAAAAACCTCTTTTTTGTCGTGATTGATATCACATATTTCATATGTTTTTCCCAATATATCACAGTTTAACACGGCATCTCCTCCAAAAGAAAGTGTAAATCCAGCGTCTTCTGGTGACCATCGGTTGATGGCAATAAGAATACCATCTCCAGGTTGCACATCGTAATAGCGTACAAAACCAGGTACTGTTGCAGCGCCAGTTCCAGGGCGAACCCCAGGACCTTCACATAACATGGTTTCGGTTAATGATAATCCAATATCGTATAAAGCAGTGTTAACCCCATCGTTTTGAGAACCTCGATCGGATAAACCTAAATTATTGAAATCGGGATTTTGCCAAGAAGCAAAGTCATAGTCGACGGGTCCTTGAGGACTGATGGTAAACGTAAAGGTACTGCCTGATTCTATCTCAACAAAAAATAAGGCAAGGGAACTCGTCAGTGGAGAGAATATGTCACTACAACTGGTATATAAATTGTTGTATGCAGTGTTTTGTGGCGTTTGTCCAACAATTTGCTGATTAGAACAAACTAGAATCACATCCTCTGGGTTTATTCGTTGTGAATGTATTAAATTAGAGCATAATGCTAGTATTAATAGGTAAAAATATTTCATATGGTTATTGTTTTAGGATTGGTTATTTGTAAATATAAGTTAATATTAACTTAAATTTACGATTAAAAGTAGAAAAAAATAAAATATTATTTAGAGTGAAAAATTGTAGGTAATTTTGCTTTCAAATTTTGTACTGTGCAAACAACCATTACTTTAATTACACCACCTTTTACGCAGCTGAATACGCCTTATCCAGCTACTGCTTATATCAAGGGTTTTTTAAATACCCTAAACATTTCGAGTCACCATAGTGACTTGGGAATAGAAGTTATTTTAAAGCTGTTTAGCAAAAAGGGAATGACGCGATTGTTTGATCACATTCACGGCGTTGTAGAAGAAGTAAACGGCAATACCCATCGAATGTTGGCGTTAGAAACAGAGTATATTGCTACGATCGATGCAGTAATAAAATTTTTACAGGGAAAAAATCCCACGTTTGCACATACGATTATAAAGGAAGACTTTTTGCCACGTGCCTCCCGATTCGATCAGCTAGAAGAATTGGAATGGGCCTTTGGGTCCATGGGAATTCAGGATCAAGCCAAGCATTTGGCAACCTTGTATTTAGAAGATATTGCCGATCTCATTGTAGACACCATAGATCCGCATTTTGGCTTTAGCCGTTATGCAGAGCGATTAGGGCGTTCAGCTCATACTTTTGACGAATTATATCATTCGCTCCAACAACCTTTGACCTTTATTGATGAGTTGACGTTGGAGCTCTTAGCGCCTTTAGTGACGGAGACTACTCCCAAAATCGTTGGATTCTCAGTTCCCTTTCCGGGGAATCTCTACAGTGCTTTTCGCTGTGCACAATGGATTAAGCAACACCATCCTGAAATAAAAACCACCATGGGAGGCGGTTATCCAAATACAGAACTTCGTTCGTTGTCTGATGTACGCGTTTTTGAGTTTTTTGATTTTATTACTTTAGACGATGGTGAAGCTCCTTTAGAAAATTTGATTCTATACGTAGAGGGGAAGATCGCTCAAGAGGAATTAAAACGCACGTTTATTTGTCGAAACAAGGAAGTGCTCTACATCAATAATCCATTAAAACGCGATTATAAACAAGCAGAAGTAGGAACGCCAGATTATACTGATCTCAAACTCAATGATTATATTTCGGTTATAGAGGTTGTCAATCCCATGCATCGCATGTGGAGCGATGGACGCTGGAATAAGCTAACTATGGCACACGGATGTTATTGGGGAAAATGTACTTTTTGCGATATCAGCTTAGATTATATTAAGATTTACGAACCTGTAGCAGCCAAGTTGATTGTCGATCGCATGGAGACGTTAATTGAACAAACAGGCGAAACAGGCTTTCACTTTGTAGATGAAGCGGCACCACCTGCCTTGATGCGCGAAGTTGCCTTGGAAATTATCCGAAGAAAAATTACAGTATCATGGTGGACAAATATTCGCTTTGAAAAGAGTTTTACCCGTGATTTGTGCTTCTTGTTAAAGGCTTCTGGCTGTATTGCAGTATCAGGAGGATTAGAAGTAGCCTCTGATCGCTTGTTGAAACTCATTGAAAAAGGAGTGACCGTGGAACAAGTGGCACGGGTGAATCGAAATTTTACAGAAGCTGGTATTCTCGTACACGCCTATTTAATGTATGGATTTCCAACACAAACAGCACAAGAAACCATTGATAGTCTAGAAATGGTACGCCAGTTGTTTGAAGCGGGGATTATGCAATCGGGTTTTTGGCATCAATTTGCGATGACAGCCCATTCTCCCGTAGGAATGAATCCTGAGGAATACAAAGTCATTGCACAGAAAACGGAACACAGCGCTTTTGCCAATAATGATGTGCCCCACGTAGAAATGAATGGAGCTATACACGACAAGTTTTCCTTTGGCTTAAAGAAATCTTTGTTTAACTATATGCACGGCATGTGTTTGGATTGGCCGTTGAATGAATGGTTTGACTTCAAAGTACCCCGTACATCCATTCCGCCTGATTATATTGCGACTTGCTTGGAAAGTGAGCTTTTGCCCACGTACAGAGGAAATCAAAAAATTATTTGGTTAGGGACCTATCCATATAAAGAGTATTTCGAGAAAAAGAAAAAAGGAAATGTTTTTGAGATGGTCAACCTCATCTTTTACACTAAGAATGATACGCTTACGGTTAGTCTGAATCGAGAAGAAGGAGACTGGTTTGCGGCGTTTATTGAAGAATTAAAAGGAAGTACCACACAGACCAAGACCTACCAAGAGATGAAAAATAGTTTTGAAGCTACTTGTTCTACGGACTTTGAACCCTTTTGGTATTCCAAGCCCGTACAACAGTTACGCGAAATGGCTTTGCTCGTGGTTTAAATTTTGCTGCTTTTTTCAAAGCGATATAAACGATATTCTGTATAGAGAATAATTGAAAGAAGACCACCACCAATCAAAATCATTTCAACTAACGTAAAATACATGGAAGGTAAGATAGCAAAGTAAAAAAGCGTATTGACAAGGAGTAGGGTTAGACCAAAAATAAGTAGGAGTTGTCCACTTAGTTTCTGTGAATAATCCCAATTTTCTTGGTTTTTCATGCTACGTGGCGTGCGATATCCTACTGGACCAATTTGCTTACACTGCGGCAGAATAAAAGCGATGGCAAGAAATATAAGGGGTGTAAAAAAGTGGTTAAAAAGAAGGTTATCTGACATATGAAATTGTTTAAGGTGTTAGAATAAATGAAACAAGGGTTGGAACCAATTCAGGATGTAGTGAATAAGAAGGATCCCCATAGCTTTTCATGTTGTCTTCGTCTTTCTCTATTTGTTTTAAGACGTGATTCATATTTTTTAAAGTCGCGCGTTTAGCCTTGGAATTTGCTTGGCTCAGTAAGTCTCCTTGTTTGACAGGAACTTGTAGATCTTTATCCCCATCAATAATCAAGGTAGGTTGTTTTACTTTTTGTATTTGTTCGCTAGGATCATACTTCATCCAAGAAATTAAGTACGGTTGTACGCTAGGACGATATAAAGCCATAAGCATGGGAGGAATATGGTCTACCGTTTCTCCTCTTTTTAATGCGCTATTGATTTCTTTTACCCTTGGACCTAAGATTGGTAGTTGTTGCATGATTTGATCATAAATGATTTGATCAGCAGTTGTGCCTACTCCTGCTAAAGAAACGTACTTTGTAATTGCCGTAGACTTGTTTGCTAGTAGATTAGCTAGTAAAGCACCTTCACTATGCCCCACTAAGGTAATACGAGAATATAGGGGAGCAAAATAATCGACAATCAAGGCTAAATCAGCCACTCCATCTTCGAAACGACTATCTTCTTCTTTAACTTGATTGGCTTTTAATTGAGCGATAATGCGTTTGTCATAGGTAAATACATCCAACGACGCCGTCGACAATGCGGTGGCTAACATTTTATAAGAATCTCCTTTTAATCCAATATGGCTATTGCCATTGCGATTGGTTGGACCCGATCCTGGAACGATAATAACGAGATCGTCGTTTTCCGTCGACCTGCTGTATAAATCGCCAATTAACTGAGAATCAATTGTAATCTCTTTGGTTTGTGGTGCTTGTGCAAACCCCATTAACGCACATAGGGTTGTTAGGAGATAAATAAAGAAGTGAATAAATGCTTTCATATTAATATACTGTTGTTATTAAACGGGTTAATAGATCAACACTTAGAATTAGCACAATAAATACAATAATGTGCAGGGGCTTTTTCATGTGGGTAGCGGTCTTAAAGCCTTGATAGATATAATATCCGAAGCCAACTAAAAGAAGTATAGTAAGTATGCCGGTAATCGCAAGTGGAATAAGAAGTGCTGTTTGACTTGCAAGGGCTTCGGGATCGTTAATATATTGTAGGAGTATTTTTTGTTTTGAACTCAAATATCCATTGACATCAAAAAGGATACAAAGAAATAAAGGAATCCTTGCAAGGGTTACTGTATTAAAAATATCAATGCATCGAGTCTTTGGGTTAATGATACGACCAAAAATATATAATGCAAGAGTCATAATACCAGAACTAATTGCCAAATCAGCAAGCACTTGTAACAAAGTAGGAGGAGCCTGATCAATGTTAGCGATTTGCAAAATAGAAATGGTACGTGAATGCGTGGTCAATTGAACCAAGCAAAAAAGTAGACTAATACCTAGTCCAAAGACTAGTAGTTGCTTTTCTTGAAAATACGTAAAAGGTTTGAGTAAACTGTTTTTCATGTTGGTGGTTAAGGTTGTGTTATAGGTCTTGTAGCGTTTTAATGTGTTCAATCATATCGTCTAATTTGTTTCGAACAGTTGGGTAACTAATGTTCATCTGTTGTGCCATTTGCTTCAAACTACCGCTGTAAAGAAAAAATTGTAAGATAAAGTCTTGCTCCTCTTGTGTCAATTGAGTGAGTAGAGGTAATTCAAATTGTCCTCCTACCGTTGTTTCACAATTTTCACAAGCTAATTGGGTAACGTGAAGCTTATTTGTGCAACTCGGACAATGCGTAGGTAATTTATGTTTTGTTTTCAATTTGTTTAATTTTATTAAAATCTAATTTAATAAAATTAATTTATAAATAAGAAATATGTATATAATAATTACATTTATTTTCGAGTATTTATAGGTTGCTCCTTATAAGAAGGAGACGATTACCTCAATATGAACTAAAAAAGGTGTAAACTAAAAGCTAGTTTACACCTTTTTTAACGTAAGTAAAATAATAATTATCTTAAAAAAAAACCTCTTTCTTGACTAATATAGTAGTAGTGATTTAAAGCAAAGTAAATATTTTCTGGCTGTTGTCATCGTTAGCACAAGAAAGAGGAAGAAATAATAATAATTGAAATTATTTTTGAATATAGTTTTGGTTGATTTTCTGATTTACTTTCTCCAATACAGTTTCTGTATGGATGATGGTGTATAACACACAAAATATATTTGCGGTAATCATTATCGCTTGTTGTGTTTGCAAGGCGTATTCAAATTGAGTTAGCGTAAAATTCAAACATAGTAAGAATAATGACGCCGCTACTAAGGATGAACTACTTGTTCTTTGCGCTACACGCCAGTGCTTATCATCTTTAATTGCATTGTGACTTCTATACCCCACAAGATGCACTTGTTTGTGATGAAAGAGAAAATTTAGGATACCTATGCTACCGAGTAGAATAGGAAATAAATATAGAATAGTCATAATAATATGTTTTTGTTGTTTTTTTGGTATTTGCTAAAATAAACAAAAAATTAACTTAAACTTAATATTTGATGGTAAAAAGTGAGAATTATTTGTTTTTCAATAAATTAAGGTATACCTCCTTGATTATTCTTTTGTTTTTAGTTAAGAGTTGTTTTTATTATTGTTAATTCAATTAAATTGGGTAATTAATATAAGAAGTGTTATAGTCGGTAGGAGGGTGGTAGGGGGACAATTACAAAAAAAAGGCTCACTTACTAGAAGTGAACCCTTAAATATAACTATTTGAAAACAATGAATTTACAGTTTTAAAACCTGCTCCATAAATTTTTCTACTTCTTCCGAAGCAAAGTCCACGCCACCTACAATGCGCTGTATCATATTGCCTTTTTTATCAAAGATAACTGTAGTTGGAATAGAAGAACCTAAATATGTACTAGATATAGATGCAGCTGGAGTATAAACAGGTAAGTCTAAATTACGCTTATCCATAAAAGCTTTTGCCTTGTCGTATTTGCCATCGACATCAACTAGGAGGAAGACTACATCTTTTCCTTTCATTTTATTTTTCAGGGCTTCAATAGAAGGCATTTCCTTTATACAAGGCGGGCACCAAGTCGCCCAGAAATTGACAAAAACCACCTTGCCCTGCAGTGAACTCAACGATACTTTTTTACCAGTAGCATCGAGAAACACTGCATCTGTAGTTGTAGTATTGACTTTAGGAGCAGAATTTTGCTGGGCAAATAGTTGTGTTTGACTCCCTAATCCTAAGGTAATAGCTAAGGCTATTCCCCAAATGGAATGTTTAATTTTTTGTTGTAGTTTCATTTAGTAAAATTATTTTTTTGTGTTTTTCATATCTTCAGAGGGTTTATTGATCACGAGATCAGAGGCTTGTAACGAGCCGAATACCTCGGTGATGCTGTCCATTTGTACGCCCAACTCGACTGGGATTCGCGCTAATTCATCGCCTGTTTTTTTGGTGATCACAAAATTGCCCGACTGCGTATTGAGTATACTCTTTGTTGCAACCCACAGCGTTGGTTGTTTACGTTGTAGGTTTAGTTTCACTTGGGCGTAATCTCCTCCCTGTAGTTTTCGATCCTTATTGTCGATGTCAAATTCTAAGGTAAGAGAACGATCTTTTGAATTGAGTACACCAGATGATCTCGAGAGCTTGGCTGTAAAAACTTCACCGGGATAAGAGCTGATACTAAAAGTTGCGGTAGCAGCTTCAGGAATCGATCCTGCATGTTTTTCAGGAATGGATAAGGTCAGGCGTAACTTGTCATTTTGAGCCATTTCAAAAATCGGTTGATTCGCCGCATTGCCAACTAGCGAGCCTGTAGATAGGTTACGCTGGGTGATAATACCGTCAAAAGGAGCAACAATGCGCAGATAATCTTGCAATTGATTGGCCTGTGCCGTGCTCGCTTTCGCAGATTCAAAAGCAGATTTCGCGCTGTTCATCGAACTTTGTGCCCGATCTAATTCTATTTGAGCTACAGCTCCAGTTGTTTTGGAAGCCTCAACCAAGCGATCGTATACTTGTTTTGCTAAGAGGTAATCACTGTAGGCCTTGTCCTGAATGGAACGGTCAGATAACGCCCGCTGATTCATCTCAGGGGCTTCTAGTAGAGCGAGCAATTGTCCTTTTCTAACATAGTCACCGCGATCGACATAGAGTTGTTTGATGAATCCGCTAACCTTAGCGTGTAAAGCTACTTGTTCATAAGGATTTATTTCCCCTGGTAGGGTAATAGAATACGAAGGATTTAACTCGCGTATTGGAGACGTGCTTAAATCAACTGTAGTTTTGGGTTTTGTTTCCGTTGTTTCTACTGTAGCCTGGTCCTTACATGCCGTTGCTAAAACAGCACTCCCTAATACAACAATAGATAAAATGAAATATCGTTTCATAATTGAGCTATTAAAAATCAAAATTAATGGGTTTCAAGTGAGTGAAATTTACTTTTGGGATCCTCTGGATCGAGCGATGGATCAACTAATGTCGCTTTGTTCATTGTTGAGGTAAAGAAATGAGGCAACAGGAGTAAGATAGTAACAGTAGAGGCGATTAGTCCACCAATAACGGCTTGCCCAAGCGGAGCCACTTGTTCTCCACCATCTCCTAAGCCTAACGACATGGGTAACATACCCGCAATCATTGCTGCAGCAGTCATCAGTACAGGACGCAATCGCGAAGACGCTGCCAAACGGGCCGCATTAACCGTGCGCAATTTCATTTGTTTGCGGTAGTATTCTGCCTGATTAATCAGTAGAACTGCATTGGAAACCGAAACACCAATAGACATAATGATACCCATATAGGATTGCAAATTCAAGGTACTTCCACTGAGGTATAATAGAATCAAACTTCCTGCGATTACAGCTGGCAATACTGATAAAATAACCATAGGCAGTCGGAAAGATTGATAGTAAGCAGATAGCATCAAATAAATCGTAATAACCGCAACACCTAACCCAATAAGTAAATTACCCAAGGTTTCGTCTAGGAGATTCAATGTTCCTTCTGTCCACACAATAGTTCCTCGTGGGGGTTCACCTACACTGGCAATAGCCTTTTTCACCGCTTTGGATGCTGTTCCTAAATCCTTGTCGTGAATATTGGCAATAACAGTTACGTAACGATTCGGACCTTTTCGATTCACTTGAGCGGCTTCATTGACCAGTTTTACTGTGGCTACATCTTCCAATATAGGGCGTAAGCTACCTTTTTTTAGAGGAATCGCTTTGAGTTTTTCCGCACTGTCAATGGTGCCTTCTGGTATTTGTACTTGAACCTGAAATACTAATCCCGAATTGGGATCTACCCATAAGTTTTTGTCCGTATAACGCGTGGAAGAAGTTGCTGTTGCTAAACTTCGAGTCACATCGCTCATCGTTAAACCAAATTGACCAAGTAAATCGCGATTTACCTCAATCTGTAAGGTGGGATAATCTAGGGGTTCTGCAATTCGTATGTCGCGTAAATAAGGAATTTCCTTTAGTTCTTGTTCGATCTTTTTCGCATGACTCTCCGCTATCTTGATTTGTCTAGCGCCAACTTTAACCTCAATCGGCGTCATCGCTCCTTGTCCCATGATTTTTTCTACTAATTCCATCGGTTCGAAGTTGATCAAGACACCAGGCCTGTTTTCGCTAACTTTTGCTCTGATTTCCTCTTTTAATTCCGCAATCGATCCCGTGTACACTTGCTGGTCGATAGCGACTTGTAACACCGCTTCGTGTGATGCATTAGTGAATAAGAATATTGGGTTAATCGGCGTTCCCGAAGGATGCATCCCCACAAAAGAAGACGTAATGGAGATTCCATTTTCTGGCAGTATGCTAGCAATATCACCGATGATCTCTTTCACAATCTCTTCTGTTTTTTCAATTCGACTGCCTTGGGGTGCTTCAATTCGAATTTGGAAATCACCACTGTTAGATGTAGGCATAATATCCGTTCCAATAAATTGAAGTAAAAGCGCAATACAGCCCACAGCAATAACGATATAACCAACAAAAAGCGCGAAGGATCTCTTGTGCCAAACGCGGATAACTTGTGAATATCGCAAGCGGAATCGCTCAAAGAACTTGCGTTGTCTTTTGGTTTTCTTATCGTAAATCTGCAGGTGTTTGTTCTTCATTAACCAGTTGGCTAAAATGGGAACAAAGGTTTGAGAAGCCAAGAAAGAAAAGAACATGGCAAAAGCTACAGCTAAAGATAGCGGCATAAACATGTCTTTGGGAATCCCCGTCATAATAAATGCAGGTGTTAACACCGCAAGAATACACAGTAGAATGAGCAATTTAGGAATGGAAATTTCCAAAAGCGCATCTAAAATGGCCTTAGCTTTTGATTTCCCCATTTCAAAATGCTGGTGTATGTTTTCAATGGTTACCGTGGCTTCATCGACGAGAATTCCTATGGAGAGGGCGAGGCCACTCAAGGTCATGATGTTGATGGTCTGTCCCATGAAGTACAAAGCCGCCACAGCTGATAAAATAGCTACAGGAATGGTCAAGATTACTATAATGGCTCCACGGGTATCTCCCAAGAATAAGAAAATCATTAATCCCGTGAATAAAGCTCCTAAAATCCCTTCGTGAATCAAGTTGGTCAAGGAGCGCTCAATGTATTTAGATTGGTCAAATTCATAGCGAATCGACACGTCTTCAGGTAGCGTATTTTCCAACATTGGCAAAGACGCTTTTAAATTTTTCACCACGTCAATGGTCGAGGCATCTGCTTTTTTGATAATAGGCAAATAAACAGAACGCGTGCCATTGATCAAGGCGTATCCCGTGGTTTGATCCGCCGCATCAATAACTTGAGCTACGTCTTTGACGTAAATGGTTCTATCGGATGTTGTGCGTATAGGAGTATGTAGGAAAACTTCAGGATTATTGGCAATAGAATTGATGGGAGTCATGAAGTTTTGATCTCCAATGCGCAAGTTCCCAGCAGGTGAGGGATGACTGTTTTTGGTGATAGCTAACGTAATTTCTTCCGGACTTAATCCGTTGGCTTGCATGGCATGCGGATCAATATTGACAATGATTGAACGCACGTTTCCTCCAAAAGGTGCAGGAGCTGTAACTCCAGGAATTTCAACAAACATCGGTCTAATTCTAGTTTGTACCATGGTTTGTAATTCCGTAATAGACCGCTGAGGGCTCTCGAATACCAATTGTCCCACAGGCAGAGAGCTCCCATCAAAGCGCACCACCATCGGAGGCACAGCACCTGGAGGTAAGAACCCCATGGCTCGGGATACCTGTGTTGAAACTTCTCCCGCGGCTTGTGCCATGTCAGTTCCAGGATAAAAAGAAAGCTTCATCAAGGTTAACCCTTGTACGCTTTTAAAATCAATGTTTTGTACCCCTCCCACAAAGAGAAGTACTTTCTGAAATTCATTCGCCATAAAACCATCCATATAGGCAGGTGAAAGCCCCCCATAAGGCATAGCAATATAAATCGAAGGAAGTTCTATTTCTGGAAAGATATCGACATTGATTTTCTTAATAGAATTAATCGATAAGAATCCCAAAGCCATTACAATAATAAGAATGACTATAGGTCTTCTTAAGGCAAATCTGATAAGATTCATAAGTAGTCTATATTATAAATTAGTAAATAAAAAGTCGAAGTTGGCCGTTAGTGTTGCAGCAGAAACAAGCTGTAACCAATAGTGTTGGGTGGCTTCAATATGTGTTTTTTCTGCTTGTTCAAGCAACTGTTGAATCTGCAGTAATTCCGTTAAAGTGATTAGACCACTCTTATAGCGCGCCATATACATTACATAGGCTTGTGTGGCTTGTTCTACCGCCTGATGGGTTTGTACGAGCTGTTGTGTTTGCTCTTGAATCTGAATTTGACTCGCTTCGATATTGGCGTGAAGCGCTTGTTCATACGTACTGTATTTTTTCTCCGCGCTTTCTGCTTGTTTTCTCCGCGCGTGTTTTTTGTGTTGATTTGTAAATAAAGAAGAGAAATTCCAAGTTAATCCAATGCCTACTAGGTAGTTATCAACCGAATTTGAAAAACCATCCTTCCATTTATCCGATACGGTTTCTGCCTGAATACCCGTACCTCTAAGGGCATAGCCCCCGAGTAGTTTGATGCTAGGTAAGGACGCTCTACCAATAGATTTGCTACTGTGTTCAAAATAAGAAGCTTGTTGTTTGTATTGTTGTAAAATAGGGTGGTCCACACTTTCAGTAGCTTCAAGGACTGATTCCTGTAGTAGCGCATGCGTCAAGAAGCGCTGTACCGCTATAGAATCAATGGGTACTAAAGATTCGCCTACAAGTTCTACTACTGCAATATGGGCTGCTTGTTTGGTACCTGTCCAAAATTTTTGCTGTCCCGCAGCTTGTAAATAAGAAGCATGAGCCAGTAAATTGTCTGCCTCTGGTTTTAATCCCGATAAGGCTAAACTATTGGTTATCCCTTCTATATTTTTTAAACGAGCCGCATTTTTACTCATCCATTCGAAATTAGCTGTCGCATATAAATTTTTAATATGGCGAAGGGCTAATTCCTTTTTTAGCTCTACCACATAGAGCTCCTTTTGTGCAATAGATTGGTTGTGCTGCGCTGAGGCAGCTTTGTTTTCTTGTACTTGTTTTCCAAAGGCAAAAACCTCCCATTCTATGACGGCCGATCCAAACGTATTAAATGTTTGATCACTGCCATCAAGTAAATTTGGATTTCCACTGACGTTAAAAAAACCAGGTTGTGGAAAAAATGCCCCATTACTCCCCTCAAAAGTACCATAAGAGTTTTGGGCCTGAAATTTTAATTGGGGTAAAGCTTGACTTTTTACGGCTTGTTTTTGGCTAGCAGTGGACGCAACCAATGCCTCTTGTGCTTGTAAACCAGGATAATTATGCTCTACTTTTTGCCATAAGCTACCCAAAGTTGCCACTGGATGTTCCTGTGCCTGTACCGTAATACATACGCAGGTCAACCACAGCAATGTAGCCGAACGAAAATTCGTTTTCATGTGAAATAGAATTGAAGGAGACCTAAGCATATAGACCTCTTAGTTGTTGAATTGTTTGAACGCTAGATACTAGCTATCGTATAGGTGAGCTTTTCACAGCTTACACTACACTAATCAGTAAAAACAATAACAATCAAATTCTGAGATTCTGAAACTCGATAAATAGAGGCAGTTTGCCCTGAAATTGGGAAGTATCTTTGTATAACGGGTGATTGTTTGTATCGCCAGTTATGCGAAAACCAAAAAATAAAAATAACAAAGTAGAAACGAAAAGCGCCACAAACGGATTGGCAATATCCCAACCTGCTTGTTGTAAAAGCGAAGCATTGTCATCTTGTATAACATTTTGCTGACAGTTGCGTTCTGTTACTGTTGTATGTTTTTTTGCTTTATTGGTTTTTATGCGTTGTTCGATGGAAACAGCATCATCATGAAGTAAATGTGCCAAACTTGTCTGCATTGAACAAGTAGAGAAAATAAGCCATACCGCACAAAATAAAGCCAAGGCTTTGTACGTTTTTTGTAGTGTGCTATGTAATGCGTTTATTTTCATATGGAGACAAACATATAATATTTCAAATATAAATACAAGATTTTTATCGTTTAAGTGTTGAATGAAATACGTCAAGCGTGAATGCTTAATCCTTTAGCACGAAAGCTTACATACAAGCGCTTATTTTTACTTTTTTGGTACACCTTTTGCATAGTAGTATGTAGCTTGCTGTAGTTGAATATCGCCTAAAGCAAAATACGGAATAGGAAAAATGCTAGCTACTGTAAGCAGGTAAGTAAAAAAAGAAAATCAACAAAGGCGCGAATACTTACTTCCAGAAAGATAAAAAAAGGTCTCTTCGGTCCTGTAAACCGAAGGATTAAATATCTTTCTGATAAGTTAGACGTAGCGGACGAGTTTTAATTCTATATCTATAAATCAATTTTGGAAAATAGTCATCACCTAGTGTGGTGGCTATTTTTTTGTTTCCACAGAAGAGCGTACGATCAATAAGGAAAAAGAATATATTTGTTCATTATAAATCACCTATTTCATATGGAGAGCTTTAGCAACCGACAGATTAAAAATTCACAACTGCCAGAAATAACTGCTGTACAATTTGAACCGCTTCATGCGAAATACAAACAGGTAATGTTAATTACAACATTCGCAATTGTATTGATTCTTGTTGCAGTAGGCGCTTCGGGGTTTTATTTACCACTAAATGAAGAGCAAGCCCTATTAGTAGCGTACAAAGAAATGATACTGATAGGCAGCATCGTATTGGCTGTAAGCCTAGCGGTGTTGCGAATGGCAGGTGTTCATAAAAAAGGATATGTAGTTAGAGAACACGACATTATGTACAAAACCGGGTTAATCAACCAAAAACAAATTATCATTCCATTTAATCGCGTACAACACGTCGAAATTTACGAAGGATTTTTACTGCGCTTATTTGGCTTGTGTCAAATTGAATTCTTTACGGCAGGGGGAAATTTAGGCGATCTCAAAATTCCAGGATTGTTGTTGCATGAAGCAGATAAGATCAAAGCCTTTGTTATCGAGCAAGTGTTGCCCCTATCAGAAGAAACAACTCAAGCTCCTGAGGTAAACCTTAATTCAGAAGGCGAATGAATTTCTTTGTCCCAAATAAACAAGCACCCATAGGAATTGTCGTTAATTTCGTCTATGGATTACAAAAATTAGTGCGGGCCTTTTTTCCGTTGCTCATTCTAATGCTGTTGCGCGTAACCAAAGGCGAATGGACATCAATCATACCCTGGATTGTATTGAGTATACTTGCTTTTTTTGTTGTGGTACTCCTCATTGCCTATTTGAATTATCGCAATTTTACCTTTCACATCGAAAAGGAAACAGAATCTTTTGTTGTTCAAAAAGGGATTTTTAATAAAACGAAATCGACTATTAAATTAGCTAAAATTCAGCAAGTAAATATCAATCAGACATTTATCAATAAATTGTTGGGGATCTATTCGATCGAAGTAGATTCTGCGGGTAGTGTTGCCAAAGAAGGAATCATCAAATCTGTTTCTCACGAAGTAGCACAAGCCTTAAAACAAACCCTACTCACGTATAAAGAAAATGTAATCCAATCCACCGAAAGTACAAACAATCCATCAGTAGAACACCCAACGGTTTCCCCTAGAGATGTTCGCCATATTAGCATTGGAACCCTATTAAAAGTTGGTGCAACAACCAATTACCTCTATACGATGGGAATTGTTTTGCTATTCGCCAATTCCTTAGTATACGAAGGATCTAAATTTTTTGAAGATTCACTTGACGATGAGGCTATTGATGCCTTTTTGGAGGAACGAGTGACCTTGTATGTGGGATTAGTTGTGATGCTATTCTTTTTAGCTGCCATTTTTGTGGCTAATATTATCCGTACGGTGGTTAAGTTTTACAACTATAAAATGGTTGTACAGCACCAAAGCCTGTTTTTATCATACGGATTACTACAAACAAAAAGCACAATCATCAAGCCTTCTCGCGTGCAGTTGGTGAAAATTGTCCGCAATTACTTTCAGAAATTATGGGGAATCGCAGGATTTAAAATTCATCAAGTTTTTGGCAAAGAATCGTTAAATCAAAAAACAGCACTAGAAATTCCTGGTTGCTCCAATGAAGAGACCAAGGAGTTTTTTGAAATGATTTTTAACAAACCCCTTGAATTAGAAGGAACCACCCTCAAACATAACTATCGTTATTTTGGTTTTCGCTTTTTCCTCTTGGCGTGTATTCCCGTTGCGTTGTTTTTGCTTTTTATTTCTGATGCTGTAGAAGATACGTGGAAATTTTCTAGCGCAGCAACCTATTTTGCGATAGTAACTTTATTGATTTGGCGCTCTTTTAAAATTGGTCGTCTAATCATTACCCCTAATTTTATCGTGGTGAAATCAGGGGTATGGGATATTACCCACACTATAGTAGAACCACACAAAATTCAAAAGATTGTCTTGTCTCAACTATGGTGGCAAAAATCGGCCAATGTAGGAAGCTTAACCCTATTTACCGCTGGTGGCATGGTGAGTTTTAATACTTCTGATTACAATCAATTGAAACAGCTAAAAGACCAATGGCTATACGAAATAGAAAGTAAAAATAAGGCTTGGATGTAGGGAGTAGTTTACAGCTGGCAGTAAACAGTAAAATAACATAAAAAAAATTGTCCTTTTGGAGTAAAAGGACAATTTACAATTATTCGTTTGCTTTCGCTTCTTCTTTTTTTCTTTCTTGGATGAATTCATTCAAACTCTTTCCGTATTTGTGATTCACGATCTCAGGAGATAAGGAGTTGTAAATGGTGTCCAAGTATTTGATGTTGCGGTCATACAGCTCTGTTAGGGCGATATAAGGTGCAACGTCAGAGTTTTTGTTGTTCAACGCAAAGTTGATGGCATTTAAAAACAGACGGCCTGTCAGTTTCTTGTTTACCTCTTGCAAGCTGTCCAAGCTTGCGGTATTATTCGTCTTTTGTGCCTCAAAAAGCGATACGTACAACTCGTTTTGACGATCAGTAATAAGCGCTCTTGACTTTAAATATTCATTGTAAAGCTCATTGCTTTGTGATCCGCTTACTTTTGCGTCTTTAAAAAAGTTTTTCAACGTCGTTTCAATGGTCATAGTCCCCGGTTCTGCGAAGAATGACAGTTGGTTGTCTATCGAACTGCTGTGCCCACGATCTAAAGATAAAAACAACATTTCCGGTGATTCCAAATGGTGTTTGAAGGTAAAATTAGAAGATTTACCATCAACAACCAACGAATCAAGAACCACAAATGTCGTGTCTTGAACGTGGTATAAGAAAACTTTTCCTTGTTTTAAACCATCTACTTTTCCAGTGATCGTTAAGTTTTCAGTTCCTTTTGTGTCTTTGCCACAAGCGGCAAATAGGGAAGCAATAACTAGAGCTGCACCCAAATACTTTCTTATCATATACTACTTAAATAAATCTAAACCAGGAATATTAGGCATACCATCTTTAGCTGCTGCTGCTAATTCTGCTTCGTGAATAGTAGTCGCTTTTTCTATCGCTCTATTCAATACCATTACGAGGTAATCCTCTAATTGTTCTTTATCTTCCATTAGTTCATCCGAAATGGATATAGAACGGATAGTTCTGTTTGCCGTCAACGTAACGTGAAGCAAATCATCATTACTCTTGTCATCAATTAGAATGGTGTCTAATCTCTTTTTCGTTTCTTCAATTTTAGCTTGGGTCTCTTGTAATTTACCCATCATTCCCATTAAATCGCCAAACATAATATATAAATTAAAATTTTTCTGCCACAAAAATAGTATATTCTTTTCAAGTTTTGTTTCAAATGTGAGTGAAGACCAAATTATTTTTAGCTGATCTTTCGGTGAAAATTAATGTACAATAAGAGATGTCGTTTTTATAATTCGTATTTTTGAACGTACACGATCCGTAAATAATAAAAATATGAAAGAAGAGTTTTTAGCCATAGACGTACAACAGCATAGAGCAAACAAAAGGTTTGAATTAACGGTGGACGGATATACTGCTTTTATTGATTATAAAGAGGAGGCAGAACGCATTCATTTAACTCATACAGAAAGCCCAGAAGCCCTAGCAGGGCGTGGCGTTGCAACGGCCTTAATTGAGAAAACCCTACAGTTTATTGAAACGCATAACAAAAAGGTGATGCCGTATTGTCCCTTGGTGTTTGCATTTATTAAAAAAAATCCAGCATGGAAGCGCTTGGTAGACCCTAGTTTCCCTGCTTATGATAAATTATAAATAACAGGATAATGGAAAAGAAAAAGAAAGTTATCGGATTTGGAGCAAGTATTTCTTCAACGTCCATCAACAAAAGCTTTGCCTCTTATGCGTTAGAGTTTTTTAAAGAAGATGAGGTTGAATTGATCGACTTAAATGATTATTTAGTGCCTATTTTCTCTGTAGATTGCGAAAAAGAAAATTGCCCTGAAGAAGCAAAAGCTTTTTTAGCCAAACTCAAAGAAGCTGATGTGTTGATTTGTTCCATGGCAGAACACAATCGCAATTGGACTACAGCATTTAAAAACTTGTTTGATTGGTGCTCGCGATTGGACCTCAAACTCTTGCAAAATAAACCCATGTTGTTGCTATCCACTTCACCAGGAGGATATGCCGCACAAAATGCACTAAATATCGCTAAAACAATATTTCCCGCTTTCGGAGGTAATATCGTACAAACTTTTTCATTGCCTAAATTTCACGAGAATTTCGCTGCTGAACAAGGTATTATACCCGATGAATTACGCATGGAATTTGAACAAGCGCTAGCACAATTCAAAGAAAAAATAAAAGAAGTAAACTAAACATAGAAAAGAGATAGGGAAATACGCTATCTCTTTTTTGTTAGTATGCTGTTAAATGTACATTCATAGCCCAAAAAGTATGAATATATTTGAATACTAGATGCAACAAAATAAACTAGCGCAACCAAAACTCTACATGATGGCTCAAACTAAACCTCAAACTTTAACGCTGCACACTTTTGACTTTGCACAAGAGTATGTTTTGGAAAATGACCGCGTAAAATTGATTCCTTTAAGTGAAAAATATGCCGCAGATTTGCTGTACTATGCCTTACACGAATCGGATATTTGGCACTTTTCCTCAGACAAACCTACAACCAACGAAAACATGATCCTCTATATCAAAGCAGCTTTGGCTATGCGAAAGGAAAAACAGGGCTATGCCTTTGTAGTATGGGATAAAAAACAAAATAAAATCGTCGGTTCCACCCGGTATTACCGCATGGATTTGCGCAATAAAGTAAGTGCAATTGGCTATACCTGGTATGGAAAAACAGCCCAAGGAACAGGAGTGAATAAAAATTGCAAGTATTTGTTGTTTGAGTTTTTATTCGAAAAAGCGCATTTTGAACGCGTAGAGTTTGAAGCAGATAATGAAAACAAACGCAGTTTAGCTGCCATCAAAAGTTTGGGGTGTACGCAAGAAGGAATTTTGCGAAAAAACAAAATCCGAACGGATGGCACAAGACGAGATAGTGCCGTATTTGGCTTGTTGAAAGAAGAATGGTTGAAAGAGGCCAAAAAAAATCTACAAGCAAAATTGTAAAGCTGTCGAATTTTTACAGGGGAAACTAAGCGCTTTAATCTTGGTGAAGCCCATTAAAAACTAGTATTTTTGTATTTTAAATAATAAAAATGAACGAATCTATTCAAGCTCCAGTAGCAAAAAAAATAGCGCGTGAATTAACCGCGCACCAGCATACCCGAGTAGACAATTACTTTTGGTTAAACGACAGAGAAAACCCTGATGTAATTGCTTACCTAAATCAAGAAAAAGCCTACTATCAAGCAGCTACACAACACACAAAACCCCTACAAGAAGCCCTGTTTCACGAGATGAAAAACCGCATCAAGGAAGATGATTCATCTGTGCCCTATTTTTACAACGGGTATTACTATATTACGCGTTTTGAACAAGGGAAAGATTATCCCATTCACGCGCGTAAAAAAGGAAGCTTAGAGGCAGCTGAAGAAATTATGTTCGACTGTAATGAAATGGCCGCCCCCTATGCGTATTTCCACTTGAGGGGAATTACGGTTTCCGAAGACAACCAATGGGTCGCTTATGGCGTAGATACGGTTTCGCGCAGAGAATATACCCTATACGTGAAAAACCTACTGACAGGAGAAACTCTAGATTTAGCCATTCCCAATACCACAGGAGCTTCTACTTGGGCAAGTGATAATAAAACACTTTTTTATTCGCGTAAAGATACCGTAACCCTGCGTTCAGATAAAATCTACAGACATGTAATCGGAACCTCTTTGGCGGAGGATGTGCTAGTGTATCACGAAAAGGACGATACTTTTGACACCTTTATTTACAAAGAAAAATCGAGGAAATACCTGGTTATCGGAAGCGAAAGCACCCTGACTAGCGAGTACCGCATTGTAGAAGCAAACAATCCTACAGGAGATTTTAGAATCTTCCAAAAAAGAGAGCGTGGCGTAGAGTATGGGATTTCTCATTATGACAATCGATTTTATATCTTAACCAACAAAGACAATGCCGATAACTTTAAATTGATGTCTTGTCCAGAAACACAAACATCTAGCGCGTATTGGGAAGAATTAATTCCTCATCGCGAAGATGTGCTGTTAGAAGGAGTAGATATCTTTAGAGATTATTTGGTGATTTCTGAGCGATCTAACGGATTACCACACATTAAAATTCAACCGTGGAAAACAGGTGAACAAGCCTATTACCTGCCTTTTCAAAGCGAAACGTATAACGCACAAGCACAGATTAATGCCGACTTCGAAACGGAGAAATTTAGATTTGTATATCAATCGTTGAACACCCCTTCTTCGGTGATTGATTTTAATATGCGTACCCAAGAAAAAGAGATTCTAAAAGAACAAGAAGTGTTGGGTGACTTTGATAAAAATAACTACATTGAAGAGCGAATTTGGGCAACGGCTAAGGATGGGGTAAAAGTGCCAATTTCCATGGTCTACCGAAAAGGTATGGAACGCAACGGAAAAAATCCTTTCTTGTTATATGCTTATGGTTCTTATGGAATTACCATGGAACCCTATTTCTCCACGACGCGTTTGAGCTTGTTGGATCGCGGTTTTGTGTATGCGATTGCACATGTACGCGGAGGAGAAGACATGGGACGCGATTGGTATGAAGACGGAAAACTATTGGTAAAGAAAAATACGTTTACCGATTTTATCGCCTGCTCTGAATACGTGATTGAACAAGGCTATACCTCCCAAGAACACCTATTTGCTGAAGGAGGATCTGCCGGGGGAATGTTGATGGGAGTAATCGCTAATGAACGCCCCGATTTATACCAAGGTATTATCGCACAAGTTCCTTTTGTCGATGTGGTAACAACAATGCTAGACGACAGTATACCATTGACCACAGGCGAATATGACGAATGGGGAAATCCCAACGAAAAGTTGTACTATGACTATATGTTGTCGTATTCTCCTTATGACAATGTAAAAGCACAAGCGTATCCTAATATGTATATCTCTACGGGATTACACGATTCACAAGTGCAATATTGGGAACCCGCAAAATGGGTTGCCAAGTTGAGAGATACGAAAACAAACGACAAGCAATTGTATTTTGATATCAATATGGATACTGGACATGGAGGTGCTTCAGGGCGATTTGAATCGCTCAAAGAAGTAGCCAAAGAGTTTGCTTTTATGTTTGACTTGGAAGGAATTAAACACTAAAAAAATAATAATTCATACCTTTGTTTAGAATATGTGCTGTTCTAAATGCGGTAAAAAATAAATAGAAAAATGAAACAAGAAATCCAAGCTTATGATAATGTGATTTCCCTAGTAGGACAAACACCTTTAGTGAAATTAGAAAAGGTTACTGCTTCATTGGCAGGACATTTTTACGGAAAAGTAGAAGCTTTTAACGCAGGACAATCTGCAAAAGATCGAATTGCCCTGCATATTATTGAAACAGCTGAGAAAAAAGGAATCTTAAAACCAGGAGGGACCATCGTAGAAACAACGTCGGGAAACACGGGATTTAGTATTGCAATGATTAGCGCTATCAAAGGATATAAGTGTATTCTTTCGGTTAGTGATAAATCTTCTCCAGACAAAATCGATATGCTAAGAGCAATGGGAGCAAAAGTATACGTTTGTCCAGCAAATGTTGCCGCAGACGATCCCCGATCGTATTATGAAGTAGCCAAACGCGTCCATGAAGAAACACCTGGCTCAATTTATATTAATCAATACTTTAATGCCTTAAATACAGAAGCACATTATTTGTCTACAGGACCTGAAATTTGGGAACAAACGAAAGGGCAAATTACTCATTTTGTATGTTGTTCAGGAACAGGGGGGACAATCTCAGGAACTGCGCGTTTTCTAAAAGAGAAAAACCCAAATATCAAAGTATTAGGTGTTGATGCCTACGGCTCGGTGCTAAAAAAATACCACGAAACAGGTGAATTAGATCCAAACGAAATTGCTCCCTATAAAATTGAAGGGTTAGGGAAAAATCTAATCCCTTCAGCTACAGATTTCACAGTGATCGATCAGTTTGTCAAAGTAACAGATAAAGATGCTGCTCTAGTGGCAAGAGAATTAGCACGTACGGAAGGTTTGTTTTTAGGGTATACCTCTGGAGCCGTGCTTCAAGCAACACGTTTGTACGCAGAACAAGGAATGTTTGATGAAAATAGCGTAGTAGTTATGCTGTTTCCTGATCACGGTTCTCGCTATATGAGCAAAATTTACAGCGATGAGTGGATGAATCAACAAGGTTTTCTCGATGAGAATGAACCCAAAAATGAAATAAACTACATTAAGTAATACAAGAAAAGGCTGTTTTGATTCAAAACAGCCTTTTTACTTTCAGATTAAGGGGTTATCAGAAAGAAGTCGAGATAGTCTAAACTAGTTGGACTTTTTACTTTACCTTTTAGGTAATTACTTTAAAAGGATTATATTTTATTGTCTTTTTTAGTATAAGATCAAACAAATGTAGGTAAAAAAAATAAATAAAAAACGAATGCAATTTAAAATGTTGTTAAAAATATATGGTATTTGTTTTTTATTCTGTATTTGAGTGAATTATGGTGTATTCTACCGAAAAGTTCACACTTTTTCTGATAATAAAACGAATTAATGCAATTCTTCTAGAGGACTGTTCTCTTCGATCTCTATTTCTTGAAATGCCTTACTGTTGTGAATTAATCGAAGGCTGTCCGCCCGAAGATTGCGCAAAACAACTTTTTTGTTTAAATCACTGTATTTGCCTATAACTTTTTGGAGGATATCCAAAGCGGACATATCAGCAATATGTGATTCTTTAAAGTCAATAATAATACAGTTTGGATCCTCTTGAGGAACAAATTTTTCCGCAAAGGCAGTGGTGCTTCCAAAAAAAAGGGGGCCATAGATCTCGTATATTTTGTTTCCCTTTTCATCCCAAGATTTTCGTGCACGTATGCGCTTTGCGTTGTCCCAAGCAAAAATTAAAGCCGATACAATTACTCCTACCAACACCGCCAAGGCTAAATTATGGGTGAATACAATAAGTCCCGTAACGAGAAATAAAGTAAAAATGTCGGAAACAGGCATTTTGGTAATCAACCGAAAAGAAACCCATTCAAAAGTAGAAAGGGCCACAACCATCATCACCCCAACAAGAGCTGCTAAGGGAATTTGTTCAATAATCGTGCCTCCAAATAAAATAATGAACAAAATGGTGAGGGCTCCCAAGATGGCAGCAAGCCTTGTTTTAGCACCAGCTCCTATATTCACTAGGGTTTGTGCAATCATCGCACAACCTCCCATTCCACCAAAAAGACCATTGACAATATTAGCGCCTCCTTGCGCCATAGCTTCTCTGTTACTGTTACCCTTCGTATTGGTCAATTCATCTACAATATTGAGTGTCAATAAAGATTCGATTAAACCCACACCTGCCATAACCGCAGAAAAAGGCAGAATAATTTTCAGCGTTTCCCAAGTAAAAGGAACATCAGGCAGATGAAAATGAGGCAAGGAGCCACTGACGGAGGCAATGTCTACTACTTTTTTGGTGTCTAACTGCAAGAAAAAGACAAGCAGGGATATACTTATAATCGCAACTAAAGAAGCGGGAACTTTTGTTGTCCATTTAGGAAATAACCAAACAATACCAATGGTCAAAGCGGTCAGTCCTAACATATAATATAAGGATTCTCCGGTTAACCAGGTGGTTGTTCCAGCTGTGGTAACTTGGAACTGTGCGATTTGTGCCATAAAAATGATAACTGCTAATCCATTTAGAAACCCGTACATCACCGGTTGAGGAATGAGTCGAACAAATCGCCCCAATTGGCACACACCCACCAGGAATTGAAGGATACCCGCAACAACAACCGCAGCAAATAGGTATTCCACCCCGTGAAGAGAGGCTAAGGCAATTAAGACAACAACTGTTGCTCCTGCACCTCCAGAAACCATCCCAGGTCTACCGCCAAAAATAGCCGTAATAATGCCCATCAAAAAGGCAGCATACAACCCCGTAAGCGGACTTAAACCCGCGAGAATGGCAAAGGATAACGATTCAGGAATCATGGTCATCGCCACAGTTAATCCTGCGAAAATCTCATTTTTAAAGTTGATTTCCTTATATGTTTTATTCGAGAAGAAAGACGCTGCTATCATACTGCTAAAAAATACCGCAAAAATAAGATTTTATTTGACGTATAAGACCGATTTTCAAGGGGAAGAACAGAAAAGAAGTAGACTATACGTAAAAATTATACGAAACGTAAAGGAAAATAGAATAATTAGTACTTTTTATGTAACAAATGCTTGAAAAGGAACACTTATAGACTAAATCAAAAAATAGAAATATGAAATTAGTTATTGAAAATTTAAGTAAGACCTATAAAAATGGGGTAAAGGCATTGGATGACTTATCAATAGAAATTGGACCTGGTATGTTTGGACTTTTAGGACCTAATGGAGCAGGTAAGTCTACATTAATGCGAACAATAGCTACTTTACAAAAACCAGACGCAGGAACAATTCGATTCGGAGATATCAATATTTTAGAACAACAAACGGAATTTAGAAAAGTATTGGGATACTTACCGCAAGACTTTGGGGTGTATCCTAATATGTCTGCCTTAGACTTATTAGATTATTTCGCTCGTTTAAAAGGAATTTCTAACGCCACACAGCGCCGTGAAATCGTAACACGCGTATTGGAAGTTACCAATTTATATGATGTAAGACGCAAAAGCGTTAGTGGATATTCTGGAGGAATGAAGCAGCGATTCGGCATTGCTCAATTGTTGTTGAACGATCCTAAATTAATCATCGTCGATGAACCAACTGCAGGGTTAGACCCCGCAGAACGCCATCGTTTTTTGAATGTATTGCGCGAAATTGGTACAAACAATATCGTTATCTTCTCTACTCATATTGTAGATGACGTCAACGAACTATGCCACGAAATGGCCATCTTAAATGGTGGACATCTATTGGAAAGAAGTACACCAAAACAGGCAGAACAAAAATTAGATGGGCAAATATGGATCAAAGAAATCAATAGAGAAGAATTAGATCAATACCAACAGCTCAATATTTTATCTGGTAAATACAACCAAGAAAACCGACTAAAAATTCGTGTACATACCAAGGATTCCTTGACAAATGAAGGTTTTGAATTGGTAAAACCAACGTTAGAAGATGTTTATTTTGTTGCATTAAAAAACGACTAAGGGATGTTTAAAACTGTGTTTACTTTTGAACTTAAACGTTGGTTTAAGAGCTGGGTATTTTATCTTTACCTAGCAATATTTTTTACAATAAGCTTCTTTTCGATGATGGCCACCATTGGTGTTTTTGATGCCGTTCGAAATACTTCTGCTTCGCTTTTGCAAATGAACTCAGCTTATGTCCTTAATTCCTTGTTGAATTCGTTCAATACGCTGCTGTATTTTTTATTTCCGTCCATCATTGGAATGTCAATCTATCGCGATTACAAATATAATGTACATCACATTCTGTATTCTTATCCCTTTTCTAAATGGCAGTATTTAACGGGTAAATTTGCCAGCTCCTTTCTAGTTACGTTGTCAATCAGCGTAATGATGGGAATTGGGTGCTATTTAGCAACGCTCGTGCCTTGGGCAAAGCCAGAGTTACTAGGCCCTAATTTATGGTGGAATTATATCCAAGGATATCTTTTTAATTTGATTCCCAATATGCTGTTTATGGGGGCAATAATCTTTGCTGTTGTAACACTTAGCCGTAGTATTTATGCAGGTTTTATAACGATTATAATCATTATGATTCTACAGGGAGTTGTCAATAGTATTGCCGCAGATGTAGATTACAGAGAATTAGCCGCTTTACTCGATCCCAATGGAGATCAAGCAATCTATTATTATACGCAATATTGGAGCGTAGAAGAAAAGAATATCAATAATCTACCCCTAGAAAAATACTTTATTCTCAATCGTTTGTTGTGGTTAGGTGTTACTTTAGCGTCTCTGCTTGTTTTGGGAAGTGTCTTCAAATTCGCTCAGCAACCCGCCACTTTTTCGTGGAAACGAAAAAATAAAGGCGAGCGTTTGGTTAAAAATAATTTTGGTGGCATCTTTAAAATTGAGCTGCCAAAAGTCAACTACGACTTTTCTTTAAAAACAAGTTGGAGCAATGTCTTTGCCTTTGCAAAAATGGACTTCAAATTTTTAGCGCGCAATCGCGTATTTTGGATTCTTATCGGTGTGGGAGTTATGTTTATGATCTTGGTGGCTAGTTTCTCCATGACGATGTATGGTACACCAACGTATCCCTTAACCCGTCACATGCTGATGATCCCAGGAGGAACCTTTACTTTCTTTATCTTGATGATGACGTTTTTGGGCGCGGGATTACTCGTGCACAGAGGGGAAAATACGCGTATGAATTTATTGGTAGACTCAACGGCTGTGTCCAACTGGGTATTATTTACCTCAAAACTCTTCGCTTTGTTGGGGATGCAATTAATGTTGTTCTTAGTGATTATCCTCACGAGTATTGGAATTCAAAGCTACAATGGATATTTTCAGTTCGAAATCGGTTTGTACCTTCAGAGTTTATTAGGGTATAGCTGGATTGAGTTTATTATTTGGGCGATGATGGCACTAGCCGTACAAACGTTCTTTAAAAATTATATCATAGGTTTCTTTGCCCTGCTCGTTATTCAAATGGGATGGCCAGCACTTGGTTCAATTGGAATTGAACAAGCTGTTTTCTTCTTTAATTCGATTCCTACACCAACCTATTCTGATATGAATGGCTTCGGTTCAAGTGCCCTATTTGGTAGATTTATCATCTTCTCCTTGTATTGGTTGTTATTTGTAGGAGGGATTAGTGGCTTAACCTTACTGTTTTGGAGAAGAGGCGTTTTTAGTGGACTCAAAGAGCGTTTTTATTTCGCAAAGAAACGAGCGAAAACGATTGTAGTGGTGCCAACACTACTTTGTTTTACTGCATTTATCGGTCTAGGCGCTTATTTATACTATGAAAATACAGTACTCAATGTATTTCACTCTTCTAAAGACACGGAGCTTCTTCAGGTAGCTTATGAAAAAACGTACAAAAAATACCAAGATATGGCACAGCCACGTATCGTAGATGTAAAGGTTGACGTTGATTTGTATCCTGAGCAAAACAATTTTCAAGCTAGAGGAACCTATATCCTCGAAAACAAGACAAATCAAGCCTTAGACAGTTTATATGTGTCCTATTATCCAAGTTTAAAAAATACAATCGTCCTAGAAGGAGGAACGTTTTTATCAACCGATTCTATCCAAGGCATTAGCTTCTACCGTTTCGATACGCCTATGCAAGCTGGTGAAACTAGAACCTTAGAGTTTGTCGTCCAAAACAAACCCAATTCGTGGATCCGTTCCGACTCTCCTGTATTAGACAATGGAACCTTCATAAATAATAGTTATTTTCCAGGATTGGGGTATGCTGATCGCGCGGAAATTAGCGACGATGAGATTCGCAAAAAATACGGACTAGCACCAAAAGAACGCATGGCGGAGCAAACCGATCAAAAAGCGTTGCAAAATACGTATATCAACCACGATGCAGATTGGATTCACTTCGAAACAACAGTGAGTACTTCTGCGGATCAAATCGCCATTGCTCCAGGCTATTTACAAAAGGAATGGACCGAAGGAAACCGTCGTTATTTCCACTATAAAATGGATCAAAAAATGTTGCACTTCTACGCGTTTAATTCAGCGCGATACGAGGTGAAACGAGACAAATGGCAAGGTGTAAATATCGAAATTTACTACCATAAAGGCCATGAGTACAACCTTGATCGAATGGTGTCTAGTGTTAAAAAGTCGTTGGAGTATTACTCCAAAGCATTCAGTCCTTACCAACACAAACAAGTGCGTATCATTGAATTTCCACTGACTATGGGAAGTTTTGCTCAATCTTTTGCCAATACTATTCCATTCTCTGAAACCATCGGTTTCGTTGCCAATGTGGATGAAACCGATGAAAATGCAGTCGATTATCCGTTTTCTGTAACGGCACATGAGGTTGCTCATCAATGGTGGGCACATCAGGTAATCGGAGCCAATGTTCAAGGAGCAACAATGCTTTCAGAAAGTTTGTCTGAATACAGCTCGTTGAAAGTATTGGAAAATGAATACGGAAAAGGTCAAATGCAACGTTTCCTAAAAGACGCTTTAGATGGATATTTAAGTGGACGTTCAAGAGAGGATAAAAAAGAAAAACCATTAATGTATAACGAAAACCAACAGTATATCCACTACAACAAAGGATCCTTAGTGTTTTATACTTTGAGTGATTATTTAGGCGATACGGTGCTAAATGGTGTATTGAAAGAATATGTCAAAAAAGTAGCTTTTCAAGAAGCTCCTTATACCATCTCAGCTGAACTGGTACAAGAAATAAAACGCGCAACACCAGATTCTCTTCAATATATGGTTAAGGATATGTTTGAAACGATCACACTCTATGACAATTACGTAGAGCAAGTCGAAACAAAAGCATTGGCTGACGGAAAATATGAGGTGAAACTAAAAGCTTATGTTAGTAAATATAGAGCAGGTGATACAGGAGCGAGACAGTATGCGGATCAAGGAGAACAACCACTGCTATTTACAGCTGATAAAGATGTAAAAATAGAGTCACTTCCTTTAGCAGATTATGTTGAGGTGGGCGTTTTTGCCAAAACAAAAGAGGCTAAAGCCAAAGAAAAAGTGTTGTACTTACAAAAAGTAAAGATTACTGATATTGAGAATGAGTTTACGATCATTGTAGATGAAAAACCAACAGAAGTTGGGATTGATCCTTACTATAAATTGATCGATACCCGCTCCTATGACAATAGAAAAAACATTTAGCTAAAGGATTCTTTTTTTGTTTTAGCTTGAGTTTTAAAAAAGCGAGTAAAAAAAAATAAAAAACGAGGCTGTCATAAAGCTTAAAAAAATAAAACCCCGTCTAGTTTTAGACGGGGTTTTTGTATGATATACGCTGAACCCTGCACAACTTGAGCGTTGTATACTTTTTACTCTTGCTTTTGTACATCCGCTAAAGCAGTCATATTTAGTTTTTAACTTTTTTCTAGTGGTTATCGTACTATTGCGACTAGGGTACCTGCGTTGTGCATCCATACTGAGTCTATTAAAAAATGGGGTTTTAATGGACTCACTATGGACACACTATGGACTCAGTATGGACTCAGTATGTCTCGTCCTACTATAACTGTACATGTTTTTGCTGAAGTCTTGTTTAGGGAGTATAATAGAAAAGCCTCTGGATGTGTATTTAGATTCTGTTGCTTGTAATCCTGTTTTTGATGGAGGGCTGAAGACTAGAAATTGACGCATAAAAAAAAGGAAAGCAATATTGCTTTCCTTTTTTTATGCGTCTCAGAAATAAGATTATCCTCTTCTTTCTTTGATTTTTGCTTTTTTACCAGTAAGTTCTCTGAAGTAGAAAATACGAGCTCTACGAACTTTACCTCTTTGATTTAATTCAATTTTTTCTAAAGCAGGCATGTTGATTGGGAAGATACGCTCTACACCAACGTTACCAGACATTTTACGGATAGTAAAAGTCTCAGTAGCACCTGTACCTCTTCTTTGAATAACTACTCCTTTAAAGAACTGTGTTCTTTTTTTGTCACCCTCTTTAATTTCGTAGTACACTGTGATAGTGTCTCCAGCTTTAAATGCTGGGAAGTCTTTTTTTGCAACTAATTCGTCTTGAACGAATTTCATTAAATCTGCCATTTCTGAAAAAAATAATTAATTAATTTAAACCAACATACACGGACCTCGCCAGAGGTTAGTTTAAAGCGAGTGCAAATATATGAAAAACCAATAAAATAATCCTAATTTCTCGGCTAAATAATTGGAATATAGGATTTGCTTATGGTTAATAATGGTGTTCTAGGCCTAAAATCATTCCTTCTTTCAGTGTATGATAAGCTGATAAAAAGGATGAAAATAAAATAAGCAGTCTTTGTTTGACAGCTATGCATCTTTTTTTCTTGAGTTCACTTGGAGTATAGCCATGTTGTTTTTTAAAGACCGTACTAAAGTGATTTTGAGACTTATACCCTAATACTTCTGCTATTTCCGTAACTGATAGCTCTGTCTGTGTGAGTAGTTGCTTTGCTTTGTTCATTTTTAATTGAGTAATATAACCGAAAACGGTCGTGCCATACATGATTTTGAACTGTGTTTTGAGCTTAAACTCATTCGAACCAATATGTTGGGCAATATCTTTGAGTGAAAAGGTATGATCTAGTTTTTGGGTGATGAAATTTTCGGCTAGTTTTATCTTGGCTTGGTCTCGTGCAGAAATCGTAGTACCTATTATTTCTTGCTTGAAAGACTGTTCGAGCTGTAAGAATAAAAGCTCTTCTATTTTATTCTGCAAATATACACTTCGCAAACTTCCTTTTCTTTCACAGCTGACAATAATCTGAATAATGTCCAGCATCTCTGGTCGTATATTTTGACTTTGTTCGAGTAAGCTCGTTAAGATATCATAAGTATTCAAAGGCGGAAAAGTATAGTGTATTTTCATCTGTTCCAATAAGCATGTGTACGTATCCAAAGGAATGAATATAGATACATAACGAACCGGTTTCTTTGTTGCAGGCAATTTGAATTTTCTTACACCCTTTGGTAATTTACGTACAAGTTGATGGTTAAATTCAAAAGTATCGTCTAAAATGAAAAGCTGTTGTACACCTTCTCGATTTGTTTCAAATTCAATATCAAGAGCTTTCTTGGTACTAATAAGATAAGAATGAATGCAAAACGCTCCGACTATTGAACAACTGTTCAGAATCCGACCATACACATCGTCCTGAAATAACCAGGTCTGTTCTTTCGTTTCTGTTTGGAGTGGTTCAGTGTTGAACCATTCTTGATCTGCTAATTTAAAGTTGGTGTTTTTGATTGTTGTAGTTAGGCGCATAGCAATGAAATTTTACTTTTATTTAGACAAAGTAAAAATAATACTTTTTTTGAATATGTTTATCCTTTTGTGAAAGGTAAGTAGAGAGTCAAGCGCTTTACTTTTGCATCATATTTATTAATCAAGATGTTCCTGTTATGTTAGACTTCTTCGATTAACAAAGAACAGTTTAACCTAGTATTAAAATAAAATGAAAACAAAGATTACTTCTTTTACTTTCTTACTTCTCTTTTTTTTTGTAGGTCTTGCACAAGTCAATGCAGGTGATCGCATTTTATCTGGAGTAGTTAGGAATGAAAAAAAGGAACCCATCTCTTATGCAATTGTACAATTGAAAGAATTGAATAAACAAGTTTTAACGGATGAAGAGGGGAAGTTTCACTTTACTGCAATTGATTTTGGTCATTATAATTTGGGGATTAGTTCGATGGAGATAAAGAATAAAGAAGTTGCTATTGTTTACGAATCAAAGCATGATTATTTTGTTGTCACCGTTGAATCTTCTGAAGGAATTAATCTAAATGAAATGATTATACATGTTCAGAATGAAAAAAGACAATTAGAAACCAAAGGGTATGCCGTTAATGTAATTCAACCCGCAAATTTAGCTTTACAGTCGATACAATTGAATGAGCTATTAGATCGAACAGCAGGCGTTAAAATTAGACAAGATGGCGGACTAGGTTCTAAAGTGAACTACAATATTAATGGGTTGTCAGGACGTTCGATTCAGATTTTTATAGATGGAATTCCAGCACAGAATTATGGAAGCTCCTTTTCGTTAAATAGTATACCTCCTGCTTTGATTGAACGCATCGAGGTTTATAAAGGGGTTGTGCCAATTTATCTTTCTCAGGACGCATTAGGTGGAGCTATAAATGTTGTTTTAAAACAAAAAGTCAGAAATGCATGGAATGTCAGTGGGTCGTATGGATCTTTTAATACACACCAATATAACATGAATGGCAGTTTCCGTCAAGACAATGGATTTACAATTCACGCTAATGGTTTTATTAATTATAGTGATAATAATTATCGCGTTTACGGCAAACATGTTCGCTATATTGATGGAGATGGAAACGTTACCCTACCTAAAAATGGAGCTAAGCGTTTTCACGATCGATATCGATCACATGGAGCCAAGATTGACGTCGGATTTACAGAGGTTAATTGGGCAGATAAGTTTTTGTTCGGTGGTGTTATTTCTGGTTATGATAAAGATGTGCAACATGGTAGTACGATGGAAAAAGTGTATGGAGATCGATTCACCAAAAGAGATTCCTATATTTCGACACTAACGTATTCCAAAAAAGATGTGCTCTTACAAGGGATGGAAGTGAAATTAGACGCGTCGTATAGTGATTTAACAAGACAAGTTGTCGATACTGTTGGGAATATGTATGATTGGAGTGGAAAACCCATTCGTGATAGGGATGGTAATATTGTGAAATATAATACAGGAGCTGAAGTAGCTGCTCAAAAAACACTAGAGAAAAATAGAGATAAGTTAATCGCTTTACGAGCGAATCTAGCTTACGAGTTTACAATGAATAATACGCTCAGTGTTAATTATTTTTACAATACTTTTAAAAGAGAAATTCAGGATGAATTACAGCCTGTTTCTCTTCAAAAATTAGTGAATACTCGTGATTTACAGAAGGATATTATATCTTTTAGTTATGAGAATATAAGCTTTAATCAACGACTTCGAACGACGTTATTCTATAAAATGTATCATCAAAAAGCTACGTCAAATGAACCCTATCGAGATGATACAAAACCTTTACTAGGTGATTTGTATAAGGTCAATCGAATTTATAAAACTACTAAATTTAAGGGGTATGGCGGAAGTATGTCCTATCGTTTATTCGATCAGTTTTATGTATTAGGTTCGGCAGAAAAAGCTATCAGACTACCAGCAGAAACAGAATTGTTTGGTAGTAATGCTGATAATTTGTTGCCTTCCTTTGACTTAGATCCTGAGCAGAGTACCAATTTGAATATTGGGTTTAATTCTAGTGTTTTTCATTTTCAACAGCATGCACTTAGCTTAAATGCTACTTTCTTCTACAGAAAAGTAAAAGGAATGATTCGCGAAGCGCTCGATTCAAGAGGAATATACACACAGTACGAGAATTTAGATGATGTATTGAGTAAAGGTGTGGATTTAGAAGTTCATTATGCATATAAAGATCGCTTAGTCTTGGATATATCAGTCTCTAAGTTTGACGTTCTCTTTAATAAGAAATATAACAAAGAAGGAGCAATTTATAATTATTACAAAACCCAAATACGCAATGAGCCATCGTTTAAATACAATGCAAATTTGAGTTATACTTTTCATGATATTCTCGAAAAAAACGATAAAATAAGAGTTAACTACAATGTGTATTATGTGGAAAAATTTTTGCGTAACTGGTCCAATGTAGGCGGAACAAACTTAGATGAAATCCCTACTCAATCTCCCCATGATTTTGGCGTACTCTATCAATTTGCTAATAAGAAAATGAGTGCTAGCTTGGATGTAAAGAATCTATTCAATCAGCGTATCTACGACAATTTTGGTCTTCAAAAACCAGGACGTGCTCTATATGCAAAAGTAACATATTCAATCTTTTAATTTATAAATACACACAACATGAAAATTTCATTTCTTAAAACATCAGTTTTATTTGCTGGGTTAACTTTATGTGCTGTCGGATGTTCTTCCGATGATCAATCTACATCAAAACCTATAAAGCCTGGAGAAGGGGAAACAGAAACGCATTTCCAACTCGCATATGCTAGTGGGTCAGGTTCTCAATCGGCTACTTATTTGCAAGGTGTAACTAGTCTGTCGGAAGGAGAAGTAAGTTTTAAAAACGCTGGTTATCAAATGCCTTCGTCTAGAACTTCTCGAATTTTTGTTTCTGAAGATGGTAAATATGTCTATAATCTGAACTATACTGTTGGTGATTTACGCAAGTACGAACATCAAGGAGGACAAGTATATAAAGAACTAGGGAATATTGACTCTTCTCCAGTTATTGGTACCTCTAGAGGGAGATTTACAAAGATTAATGAAAAGTTAGGATCTATTCATCATGCAGAGGCAAAGGCTCAATACGCTAATGCTGACGGATCTGGTGACTATTTAGGTCATAAAATTACTGCGAGTATTGCGTTAATCGATTTGGAAAACTGGTCTTTTTTACCTGGATCTCAAAAGGAAATTGACGTTAAACTAGATGCTGAATTAGTCAAAAAAGGATATTTTATTAATCGAATTGATGCGCCAGTTTTAGTACAAGATAAATTGTATTATGGAACTAGAATTGCCTTGTTTGATGAAACAACAGGTAAAACAAAACCTGTAGATTTAACATTTACCTTGGTTGTGGATAAGAATAATCTATCAAATGCGAAAATTATTTCAACGAACCACGTGATAGGGTCTACAAACGGATATCGTACGCCAGCAGCATATGTTAATGAACGTCAAGAAGTGTTGCAAATGGTTAATGGCTCTGACAAAACATATATTGCTAGAATTGTACAAGGACAATATGACCACAGAACTGTTTTTGATCTAGGACAAGCTTTAGGTGGGAAAAAAGTATCTAGTAATGGATGGTTCTATGTAGGTAATGGAATTGGTTATGTTCCATATGAGAAAATGGACGAAGCTGAAATCGAAATGGGAGTAGATAAAGATGGAAAACCAACAACCACTCATGAATGGGGACTTGCGCGTGTTGATTTGAATAACAATACAGCAATAGATCTTGAGGTTCCTCAAAATCTATGGTTGACACAATATCAAACGGCAGCAGTACGTGACGGTAAATTTTACATTGCTCTAGCTCCTGTGTCAGGTCAAGGAAACATTTACATCTATACGATTTCTTCTACTTCACCAAAAGGAGAGAAGGGAGCCGTAATCACTTCGGGTGTTGATCAATACTATATAGGAGTGTATTAATTTTAGATTATTATTAAGCGAAAAAAGTCACATTAGTGCCTGGAAGGTCAGGCACTATGTGGCTTTTTTTATTTCTTCTAATAAATCAGGTCTTCTGTTTTTCGTGTGTTCATAAGCCATGTCTTCCCTCCATTTGTCGATGGCTGCAAAATTTCCACTCAATAACACATCGGGAACCTTCCAACCTTTGTACTCGGAGGGTCTAGTGTATATCGGTGGAGCGAGTAGATTGTCCTGAAAGCTATCAGTCAAAGCTGAGGTTTCGTCGTTAAGTACCCCTGGAATTAAGCGAATCAAGGCATCGCATAAAATTGCAGCACCCAATTCTCCTCCAGATAAGACGTAATCACCAATCGAAATTTCTTTGGTAATGAAGTGATCGCGAACACGTTGATCTACTCCTTTATAATGACCACATAAAATAATGATGTTCTTTAGTAGTGACATGGAGTTGGCCATGGTTTGATTTAACGTTTCTCCATCTGGCGACATATAAATGATCTCATCGTAGTCGCGTTCGGCTTTCAACGCGCTGATACAGCGATCGATCGGCTCGATACTCATCACCATACCTGCACCACCACCAAACTGATAATCATCTACGTTTTTGTGTTTATTCGTGCTATAGTCTCGTAAATTGTGAAAGTGTACCTCTACTAGCCCTTTGCTGATTGCTCGTTTTAATATTGAAGCTTGAAAAGGACTTTCGATTAACTCCGGAATAACGGAAATGATATCTATGCGCATCTTAATAAAATTTACACAAAGGTACAATCCAATTAAATACAATCCAACGCTAATATCTACCTTACTCAAAGATCCCTACAAAATACAAGTATAAAAAATGAGTTGAATTATTTATTTCTTGTACAAATTATGCCTGATAGGGGTGGGAACAAAGCAGAAGTTTTACCTTTGTACCTATGAGTTTATCTAAAGCAAATGTATGGTTCATGGCTGCAGTTACCGGGTTAATTGTCGCCAATTTATATTACTGTCAGCCCTTAATTCACTTAATTGCCGATGAGTTTAAGGTGTCAGAATCAGATGCGGGAACGCTGACCTACCTCACCCAAGCGGGCTATGCTATCGGAATGTTTTTGATGATTCCCTTAGGAGATATGTTGGAGCGAAAAAAACAAATCACCCTGACAACCCTTTGTGCGATTGTCGCTTTGGGACTAACGGCTAGCGTACAAAATTTCTTTTGGCTCCAGGTGATAAGCTTTGTCCTTGGAGCAACGTCTATTGTACCTCAATTGGTTCTACCTATGGCAGCGAGTTTGTCTTCTGACGAACAAAGGGGCAAGGTAATTGGCACGGTGGTCAGCGGATTGTTAATTGGTATCTTATTCTCTCGAACCTTAAGTGGTTTCGTTGGCGTGTGGCTAGGATGGCGTGGAATGTTCTGGATTGCTACGGCCATTTGTCTGCTTTTAGTTATCCTGATTCAATTTCGACTCCCTATTAATAAACCTACCTATGAAGGAAGCCTGTCTAGTTTATATGGTTCTCTTTTTAAACTGATAAAAGAACAACCCATCCTGCGCGAAGCTACGTGGATTACGAGTTTGGCCTTTGCACAGTTTGGAGCGTTTTGGACCACGATGGTCCTGCTGTTGCACAACCAACCTTTTGGTTATGACAGCGCATTGATCGGATCTTTTGGACTGATTGGTGCTTGTGGTGCCTTTGCTGCTCCCTTAGTCGGAAAAATTGGAGGAGCAGGTGGCGCTCAAAAACTAATTTTATATGGTATTGGCATGACATTTTTAAGTTTTGTCGTGTTTGCCCTGTCGGATACCTCTATTGTCGGAATTATTATTGGAATCATCCTCATCGATTTAGGATTACAAACGATCCACGTGTCCAATCAAACGCGAATCTATTCCCTATTGCCAGAAGCGCGTAATCGACTAAATACTGTCTATATGTCATTTAGTTTCCTCGGAACAGCATTTGGCTCGGCTTTTGGTTTATATTTGTGGAATTATTTTGGCTGGGTAGGCGTGTGTATAGGCGGCATGGTGTTAGCCTTTTTGTCATGGCTGATCTACTTAAAAGCCAAGCGAAATAAAAGTATTAAAAATTAATAACATAAGAAGAATGGAAAACGGTATTTACGCAAAATTTAATACGTCAAAAGGCGAAATTTTAGTTAAACTAACGGAAGATAAAACACCTGGTACAGTAGGTAACTTTGTTGCATTAGCGGAAGGGAAATTAGAAAATTCAGCACGTCCACAAGGAAAACCATATTATGATGGATTAAAATTTCACCGAGTTATTCCTGACTTTATGATTCAAGGAGGATGTCCTCAAGGTATTGGTTCAGGTGGGCCTGGGTATACGTTTGACGATGAGTTTGACGCAACTTTAAAACACGATGGTCCTGGTGTATTGTCTATGGCAAACGCAGGCCCTGGAACAAATGGTTCTCAGTTCTTTATTACTCACGTAGCAACTCCATGGTTAGATGGAAAACACACTGTTTTTGGTCATGTAGTTAGCGGACAAGATATTGTTGATGCAATCGGACAAGATGACGTAATCGAATCACTAGAAATCGTTCGCGTTGGTGAGGCAGCTCAACAGTGGAATGCTGTAGAGGCTTTCAGAGTATTTGAAGGAGCAAGAGAAAGAAGAATAGAAGAGCAGAAAAAAGCAGCGGAAGAAGCATTAGAAAAAGTAGCCGCTGGTTTTGAACGTACAGCAAGCGGATTGCGTTACCAAATGATCGTAAACGGATCAGGAGCTAAAGCAGAAAAAGGAAAAACAGTTGCCGTACACTATAAAGGTGCATTAGACAACGGAACAGAGTTTGACAACTCTTATAAACGCAAGAAACCAATCGAATTTCCATTGGGAATGGGACATGTAATCGAAGGATGGGACGAGGGAATCGCACTATTGAGAGTAGGTGATAAGGCTCGTTTCGTTATTCCATCCTATTTAGGTTATGGAGAAAGAGGAGCAGGAGGAGTTATTCCACCAAATGCAATCCTAGTTTTCGATGTTGAATTAATGGACGTAAAGTAATATACTATAGACTCCCAAACTTTAATCAGTTTGGGAGTTTTTTATCCTAGGTTAATTTAGTTATGAAAGAGAAAATCAATACCTGTTACGAAAAAATTAAGCCCTATGTTCACTTGACGCCTATTATGGAATCGGGACATATTGAAAACTTTTTGGGAAGTGATTTGTATTTTAAATGTGAAAACTTTCAGCGCGCAGGCGCATTTAAAATGAGAGGAGCGACCCATGCTATTCTCAATTTGTCTGCAGATCAAAAGGCGAAGGGAGTGGTTACGCATTCATCTGGAAATTTCGCTCAAGCTTTAGCCCTTGCAGCGCGTACCTTTGATGTGAAGTGTTATATTGTGATGCCTTTTAATGCACCCATAGTCAAAAAAGATGCTGTGTTAATGTACGGCGGTGAAATCGTCGAATGTGCCCCTACTATGGAATCCAGAGAACGCGTGTGTAACCAAGTGATTGATGAAACTGGAGCGACGTTTATTCACCCGTCCAATGAAATGGATGTCATCCTCGGTAGTAGCACCGCAACAAAAGAACTGCTAGAAGCAAAACCCGATTTAGATGCCCTGATCGTTCCCGTTGGAGGAGGGGGACTATTGGCAGGTACTATTTTAGCCGCCAAAGCCTTTGGTAAAGAGGGAATCGAAGTGTATGCAGGTGAACCTTATGAGGTAGACGATGCCTTTCGCTCCCTAGAAAGTGGAAAAATTGAATGCAACCTGTCTGTCGAAACTATCGCTGACGGTCTGCGTACGCAACTGGGTGATGTCAACTTTCCTATCATTCAAGAAGGAGTTAAAGCAATTATCCGCGTTCGAGAAAATGAAATAATCAGTGCCATGCGCCTAATTTGGCAACGGATGAAAATCATCGTCGAACCAAGTAGTGCCGTTGCACTTGCCGTCTTAATTAAAGAACGTCAATTGTTTGAAGGTAAAAAAGTTGGAATAATTTTATCTGGAGGTAATGTAGATCTGGATAATTTACCCTTTGAATAAATAACAAAAAGGTTTAGTTGCAAACTAAACCTTTTTTGTGATCAATTGAATAATTGATCGTATGTATCCCTATATTTTTTCTTTAGTCGCTGTTTGGTCTTTTTTACAGCTTCAATGGTAATACCTAAAATATTTGCTGTCTCTTGATTGGTTAAATTTAATTTTTGAAGCAATACAACGCGCAGATTTGAATCTGTTAATTCAGGGAACTGTTGCATTAAGTTTTCAAAATATTCCCGTTGTTCATTCTGAAATGTTTTCTTAAAGATTAACCAACTCTCATCCGTCATTAAATGGGAAGAAATGGTTTGTTCTAGTTTCATTCGCTCTGTCTGAGATTTTACACTAGTAGAGTCTTTTAGCTTATTTAACTCAATCTCTAAAATATTAATCTGCTTGGTCTTTTCTGCCAAATATTCTTTGTACGAATCTAAAGAGTGATTAGTGTCCTGCCATCTCTTTTCGGATTCTGCCATCTCCTGCTCAATTTTTAAGATGTTTGACTCATAAATAGAAGCTTGTTTGGATAACTGTGTGCGGTATACGCGATAGAGAAAAACTAAAATACAACCCAATGAGAAGGAAATAGATATAAATAACAAGCGTTGATAATTGATTTTCTCAAAGTGATAGCGCTGAGCTTCTAGTTGCAGATTAATCAATTCAATTTCAGCATCCCAGTTTATCTGATCAATTGCTTTTTGTCCTTCGGTTTCATTGATATATTCGTGTAGGGTAGTTAGGTTTCTTCGGTAGAGAAGCTCTCTTTTTTCATCTTTTTCGTAAATCGCGATTTCGAGTAAAAGATGCATGATTTGATATTCAAAGCCTTTGACATAGTTCAGACTTTGGGTGTAAGAAAAGGCCTCTAGCGCTGTTTTCTTTGCCATAGGGATATCGGATTTATCCCAATATACCTGTGCAAGGGAAAGCAAGGCAAACATGGTGTTCTTTTTGTCGTCTACCTTTTTGGAAATCGCAATGTCTTCTTCTAAGTAACTGATCGCTTTTTCCCAATTTTGCTTGTTGTTTTCAATTGTAGCTAGATCGCCGAGTACTTTGGCATAGCGCAAAAGATCTCCCTGACTTTCCGATATATTCTTTGCCTGAATCAAATAGGGATAGGCTAGTGCTTCTTGTTTGTCTTTAATTGCAAAATTGCCAATAGCATTGAGTAGACTTGTGTAATTGATATTGTCCTTAGTGGTTAGTTGAAGCGCTTTGGTCAAATAGGTAATTCCTTGTTTGGCTTTGCCTATGGTTCCGTAGAAATATCCAATTTTTCGGTAAATATCTGTAGCTTGAATGGTGATTTGTTCGGGATTATGATCTAAGGCAATAGTGACTTTACTGTAGTAATTTGCCGATTCAACATAGTAATTGTATGTATAGTAATAAAAGCCGATTTGTGTATAGGCCCAATGCGTTAAATTAGGAAAGTTTATGGTTTCTAATTGCTCTTCGACTTCTTTAAAAAGCAAAGTTGATTGCTCGTTAAATGCACCGAGTTCTTTGGATTTGATTTGTGCGCGTTTAATTTTTACAATCGTACTAAACATATTTTTATTCAAATCATACGCTTTGGTTGGCTTGGCTGCCACCACTTCTTCAAGTTTCACTAAATCGTCTATTTTGTTTAAATCAGCCAGTAATAGGTTAATTTGATTGGATGTATGCTCGGTTGAGGGAGTACAAGAAAATAGAAGCGATAACATAAAAAGATACAGTAGCTTTTTCATAAACAGCAATTATTGTTAAAAAATAAAATGTCCACCCCTTTGTCCACCACGATGTCCACCCCAAATATAGTGTCTTTTTTAACAAAATGTTTTACTTTGCTTAAGAATTTGTTTCAGGAAGCTTAAAATGAATGTTGAATTAAGGTTGAGAAACAAGGACAACGTTCTTGCTGTATTGTGAATGTTACAATCCCTAATCGCCCTGTTTACATGGAATAGTCCCAAATTTAGTACAGCATATCGCTCAGGTTCGCATTCCATTGGAGATACTAATGCGAAAAGAAAAGAGACGAATCGACTGAGCGTAGTGACTTCTAAGAAAAAAGGGGAGGAGATCTCTAAAAGTATAGAAGACCTAGAATAAAGGAAGGATGATCGCGCAGGAGGGGACGATATAGGTACAGAAATAGCCATATAAAAAGTGATAGCATTGTGTGTAAGCAATGCCAATATAAAATCAATTCTAAGACTAGAGTTCTAACCGAGTTCTTTGTTAATGCAGCTAGGCTTAATTAAGCCAAACTGCGCCAGAGGAGAATAGGTGAGATGCGTACAATAGTTTTATCAGTTTTGAATTGTATTCAGGCGATGACCTAACCTTGTCGCCTGATTTTGTAAGACAAGAGATGACGTTTAGTCTATGAATAAATTTTTTGTTTTAATTGTTTTGAACACTCATTGAAATTCTAACCTAATTTGATGAGTGAGTTTTTTGGGAAAGAAAAAGGTCAGCGATTGCTGACCTTTTTTTATTTTGATAAGTTTGGTTATGATTACGCTTTTTTGCGCGTATCTAATTCGCCAAAATACATTTCTTGGAAACTCTTTGTAACCCCGTGATCCACGCGTTTATGGAAGGTTCTAGGGTCAATTTCGCTTGGTTTTTCATATCCAACAGCGCTGATGAATTCACCTAAAGCTTTCATTGTGTTTTTGTGGAAGTTCGCCACGCGCATTCTCTTGTCTGTAACATCTAACGCTTTGTATAGCGTTTCGTCTTGAGTTGCAATACCTACTGGACAGTGACCACTATCACATTGTAAAGCTTGAATACAACCCAATGCAAACATCATTCCACGAGCACTGTAACATGCATCAGCACCTAATGCCATCGTTTTTGCAATATCGAATGCAGAGATAATTCTACCTGAAGCTAAAAGTCTAATTTTACCTCTTAACCCATTTTCGATTAATGTTTTGTTTGCGAATACTAAAGCATCGTTTAACGCCATACCCATATAGTCAATAAACTCTAATGGAGCAGCTCCTGTTCCTCCTTCAGCACCGTCAATAGTAATGAAGTCTGGAGTAATACCCGTTTGCTTCATTGCGTCCACAATAGCTAAAAATTCATCTTTGCGTCCAATACAGATTTTAAATCCAACTGGTTTTCCATTGGATAATTTTCTCATTCTAGCTAAGAATTGAACTAGCTCTACTGGATTTGAAAAAGCAGTATGTCCTGAGGGCGAGTGAACTGTTGTATGCGGTGTAATACTTCTAATTGCAGCAATTTCAACTGTATTTTTCTCAGCAGGTAGCAATCCTCCATGTCCTGGTTTTGCTCCTTGTGAAAGTTTTAACTCAATCATTTTTACCTCTGGGTAATTCGAACGTTCTTCAAACAATGCATCGCTGAAAAAACCTTTCTCATCGCGACAACCGAAGTATCCCGTACCAATTTGCCAAATTAAATCTCCTCCTGAACGGTGGTATTGACTTATTCCTCCTTCACCCGTGTTATGTGCAAATCCACCGATTTTAGCCCCTTCATTTAAAGCCGTAATCGCCTTTTTACTCAATGCACCATAACTCATTGCACTAATATTGTATATGCTCGCACTATAAGGTTGCTTACAGTCGTCGCCTCCAATCAATGTTCTGAAGTTCGAATCTGTTACGTGTTTTGGGTAAACAGAGTGGGCCGCCCATTCGTAGCCAATGCGATTTGCATCGTCTTGCATACCAAATGATACGGTTTGCTTCTCATTTTTTGCTCTTTGATAAACAATCGAACGCTCACGACGGTTAAAAGGTTTACCATCTAATTCCCCCTCCCAAAAATACTGACGCATCTCTGGACGAATGGATTCGAACATATATCTAAAACGCGCAAATAAAGGATAGTTTTTACGAATCGTATGTTTATTTTGGATTAAATCATAGATTGTCAAATATGTAAGAATTCCTGAGATTACGAGATTAACAATGCTAGCTGTTGATTGATAAAGAGCGAAAGTTGTAATAGAATACAATACGTATATCACAACTAATGCTATGGTCAATTGGCCAAATGTAAATCGATTAAAAAACTTTTTGTGAAACATAAATCTAAAATTTAGTGCAATCTTTTTGTTGTCTAGTTTGTAATGTTAATGGTTTAAAAATAGGGTGAATAGGTTGTAATTACTAGCTTTTTGCTTAGTGAAAAACAAAATGTAAAATCACTTCTATCGAAAGCAAAGGTAGTAAAGATTTTGAATTTAAAAGATTTTTATAATTATTATTTTGATAAGATTAAGCTATAAAAATGCTAATATGATAATTTTATCAAGATTGAGTGAATAATTTTTATGTAATTTTCTATACTGCTGTATAAAATGTAATCTTTGTTCTTTTTTATTACTATAAATGTGAATGGATGTGCAGTTTTATAGGTATAATTGAAATTTATATATACTGTGTTTACCACTGATGCGATAGGCTAGGAAACAAGCAAGTGCTGCATAGATAAGTATTTCACCACCAAATAATTCACCTGCCATACAGATACAAGCGAGTGGCGTTTTTGTAGCACCAGCAAAGACAGCGACAAAGCCCAAAGCAGCAAGAAACCCAATCGGCACTTGGAGGTAAATGCCTAAAAAGCTGCCTAAGGTCGCTCCAATAAAAAAGAGAGGCGTGACTTCACCTCCTTTGAAGCCTGTTCCTAAAGTCAGTGCAGTGAATAGAATTTTAAGTAAAAAAACCGAATAGGCTTGAGTATGTGCAAATGAATCAACTATTGTTTCAATGCCCAAACCTAAAAATCGAGGATCTCGAATCATCCAATATAACCCCAACAGTACGATCCCACCTATAAAGGGACGCAAAGGCGGATAGACTATTACTTTTGTTGTCCAGTGAGCAACAGCATCCGTTGCTTTGACAAATACGATAGCCGTAAACCCAAAGAGTAATCCCGCTAGGCATACTTTCAACAAGGTGAGGAGGTCGAAGTTAGGAAGTGCATCCACGGTATAAACAGTATGGCTAATGCCCCAACTAAGACAAACCCAATGCGATAGGAATGCGGTTGCAACTACAGGTAGTATATGCTTGTATTGTATGCGACCGACAACCATGAGCTCTAAGGCAAATAAAGCGCCAGCCAAAGGAGTGCCAAATACAGATGCAAAACCGCCTGAAATCCCCATAAGCAATAGCGCTTGTCGGTCAAAGGTCCCGAGTTTAAAAAGTCGCATAAATTGAGCTGCAATCGCACCTCCCATTTGAACAGCTGTACCCTCTCTACCAGCTGAACCTCCGAATAAATGCGTAATCCATGTACCCACAAGCACAAGGGGAGCTAGCTTTAAAGGAATGCTTTCTGCTGGATGATGGTATGCCTGAATGAGTAAGTTGTTTCCCTTATTGGCTGTGCCTCCCATATAGTGATATAAGACACCTACAAATAGACCGCCCAAAGGCAATCCCAAGAGCCATAGGGGATGTTCCATTCGCGTGGCAGTAACCCAATCGAGAATAAAGAGGAAAAGTGCTGAAGATGTGCCAACCAATCCACCGATAACCACACTCATAAATAACCAGAGAAACGGTTTACTCAGGTGGTGTAATAGAAAGTCTTTTGTTTTTTTAATTGTATGCATAACGATCTGGTATAGATAATAAAACTATAGTATACTAGACGTCATCAGCTACTTAGGCGGTTCAAGGCAGACATCATTGCCCTAGTGATCGTACAAAGGTAAAAAAAAAGTTCAACTCAAGGAGTTGAACTTTTTATTATTTTGTTATCGAGTAGATTAAATATCATCAAATTCTACATCTGTGAAATTATTCAATGAATCAGATTCTTCTTTTTGATATTCTTTTTTGAAATCTTTTTGGTGTCTTTCCGAAATTACTTCTTCTCCTTTGTGGTTCACTACATATTCAGTCATTTCATCTAAGATATCTTTAAATGCTGTGAAATCTTCTTTGTACAAGTAGATTTTGTGTTTTTTGAAGTGAAAAGATCCATCATCTTCTGTGAATTTTTTACTTTCAGTTACGGTTATGTAGTAATCATCTGCCTTAGTAGCTCTTACATCAAAGAAATAAGTTCTTCTACCCGCTCTCAGTACTTTTGAGAAAATCTCTTCTTTTTCTAACATTTCGTTATCTCTCATAATCCTTCTATCAATTAATTGATTTGTATATATAGCTTTCAAAAGTCTAAAAAAAATCCTAATAAACCAACTTTTTACACTATTTCTTTTTCTTTCAATTGTTTTTCATGTAACTCCGCATAATATCCTTCTTGATCGATTAATGTATCGTGTGTACCGGCCTGAATGATACGGCCTTGATCCAAGACAATAATCTGATCGGCGTTTTTAGCAGATGAAATTCGATGGGTCACAATCAGGGTCGTAATATGCTTGCTGTGTTGTTCTAAATGTTTGAGGATACGCTCTTCTGTTTCCGTGTCAACAGCAGATAATGCGTCGTCTAACAACAGAATTGGGGCGTCTTTTATCAAGGCTCTAGCAATGGAAACACGTTGTTTTTGCCCTCCTGAAAGTGTCAGCCCGCGTTCACCTAGTACAGTTTCGTATCCGTGCTCAAATTGCTCAATATTGTGATGTACCACCGCCTTTTTTGCCGCATCGACAATTTCTTCCATAGTCGCATCTTCTTTTCCGAAGCGAATATTATTGCTTATAGTGTCAGAAAACAAAAACGAATCCTGTGGAACAACTGCTACATTACGCCTTAGATCTCGCAGGTTGCAATCTTCTATCGGAGTTCCATCTAACAGAATCTGCCCCTGATCAATGTTGTACATGCGACTAATAAGCGAAAGTAACGTACTCTTTCCAGATCCCGTCTTTCCCAAAATAGCAAGTGTTTCTCCTTTTTTTAAGGAAAAGGAAACATCTTGTAAAGCGACAATTCCCGTGTCAGGGTAGGTAAACGACACTCGGTCGAAGACGATATTTCCCTTGATTTCCGTAGGGTTGGGATTGGTATTGTATATCTCTGGCTTCACGTTTAAAAATTCGTTGATTCGCTTTTGAGAAGCTTCCGCTTCCTGAATCATAGACGAAATCCATCCCAAAGAAGCAACAGGCCAAGTTAGCATGTTGATGTAGAGAATGAATTGAGCAATCACCCCAATATCGGGTAACTTACCATTGAAATACAGAATAGAACCAATGGTGATGACAATCAAATTACTCATCCCAATTAACAATATCATCAATGGACCAATTAAGGCCCCTGTTTTTGCAAGTTTTAGCGATTTCTCTTTGCTACTTTGTGTGAGTTCTTCAAATTCTTCCACTTTTTTCTTCTCAATCGCATAGGCCTTGATCACGCGCATGCCCGAGAAAATCTCTTGTGTGAAGGTTGATAAAACAGATAAATTTTGCTGAAAGATTAAACTGCGCTCGTTGATTTGTTTGCTGAGTTTAAATATAAAATACCCCAATAAAGGCAACGGAAGCAATGAGTATAGCGTCAGCTGAGGCGAAATGATGTACATTTGGGTTAATACCACGGCAAAACGAATAAGCGTATTGATGGAATACATCACCGCAGGTCCTACATATTGTCGCACTTTTCCTACATCTTCGCTGATTCTATTCATCAAATCACCTGTGCGATTTTGCTTGTAAAAACTCTGGGTAAGAACCTCATAGTGCTTAAAAACATCATTTTTAAGATCAAATTCAATATGACGAGACATAACAATCAACGTCTGACGCATCAAAAATGTTAGAAAACCCGCAATAAGCGTGGTAACCAATATCCAAAAAATGTTCGATAATAACAGTTCTGTTACCGTTTCTTTGTCAAAAGCAGTGAGTTGCTCCAAAATGCGAATGGAATCTCCTACTAGTTTTGGCGTGTATAACGTAAAGATCTGGGCTACAATGGTAATAATTACCCCAGTTAAAAAGTGATACTTATATTTAAAAAAATATTTATTTAAGGACTGTAAAGCGCGCATAGTTTGTTTGTCTAGTCTTGCAAAGTAAGAAAAAAGATGGCGATAAAACCATTTCTGCTCCTTTTTAAAGGATAGGCAAATATAAACTATTATTCTTTTTTGATGGGAAAAGGATCGGAGAAATGTAAGCGCGCCCTCTTTCGATTATTACAGGTTACACACTCAGGTATAATACATAGAAGTGTTAAAAATAAACTAATATAAAATTAAAAATAATTTAATAAGGTAGATCGTCAGCAAAAAACAAATATATTTGCTGAGTTAAAAGAAAAGAAAATATGTACACAATCGTTATAAAAAAGGGGAAAAAGCTTAGCTTACGTCAATTGTCGTGAGGAAAGTCCTTTTTTTTATAATCGAATAAAATAACAAGGGGTTTGTCATGACGACAAACCCCTTTTTTTATAAAAATCACAGGATGAAAGTTTTAAAATTTGGAGGGACTTCTGTTGGAAGCCCAGCGCGATTCGAAAAGTTATGGCCCATTATTCAATCTCAATCCACGGATAAGCACCTGATTGTGCTCTCTGCAGTTGCTGGTACAACGAATGCATTGGTTGAGATTGCCGCCCAGTATACCCAAGGAAATGTGTTTCAAGCACAGGAACTCATTCAAGAATTAATAGGCAAATACGAAGATTTTGTCTTAGAATTGTTTGTGACAGAAAAAGGGAAACTCGAGGGGAACCAACTAATACATCATCATTTTAATTTGTTGATTGCTTTGGGCGATGATTTATTTACGACTGCCGAATCGCGCTTAGTTTTAGCTCAAGGCGAACTGCTGTCGACTGCTTTGTTTCACCGTTATTTGCAGGAAAAAGGTATAAGGTCGGTCTTGCTCCCAGCACTGGAATTTATGCGTATGAATGAAGACAACGAACCCGATTTGCCGTATATCAAACAGCGATTGGAGCAGATGATGACTTCCTATGTTACAGATACGATGTTTATCACCCAAGGGTTTATTTGTAGAAATGCCTTTGGCGAGGTAGATAATTTAAGACGAGGAGGATCTGACTACACGGCTTCTCTAGTTGGGGCTGCTTTAGCAGTGGAAGAAATTCAAATTTGGACGGATATTGATGGGTTTCACAACAATGACCCCCGCTGTGTTTCGCATACCAAACCGATTGCTCATCTGAGTTTTGACGAGGCAGCGGAATTGGCGTATTTCGGAGCGAAAATCCTACATCCCCAGAGCGTTTTTCCAGCGCAAAAAGCCAATATTCCCGTGCGTTTACTCGATACGATGCATATTGAGGTCCCAGGGACATTGATCTCCTCTCGCTTTGATCACGACGATGAAATTGTTGCCGTCGCTGCAAAGGATGAGATTACTGCTATTCGCATTTATTCCTCTCGTATGTTGCTTGCCTATGGGTTTCTTAGACGCGTTTTTGAAGTTTTTGAACGCTATAAAACGCCCATTGATATGATCACTACTTCCGAAGTAGCCGTGTCTTTAACGATTGATAAGACTACACATTTGAATGAAATTATTGCAGAACTCAATCACTTTGGCAGTGTAGAAGTGGATGAAAATCAGACTATTGTTTGTGTTGTTGGGGATTTTAAGCGCAATAAAAATGGCTATGCCACTATCGTATCTGAAGCAGTTAAACACATTCCAATCCGCATGATTTCTTATGGAGGAAGCGAACACAATATTTCGCTACTCCTTCCTTCAGCCTATAAAATTGAAGCATTACGCGCTTTACATCATCGCTTATTTTAAAGATATACCTATGATTTCAACAACTATATTAGCACAACTGCAGCAAGAGGAAACACCAATGTACTACTATGATTTGCCCTTGCTACGTCAAACCATTGCCACGGCCAAAGCACAAGCTGATCGCTGGAGGTATCACATCCACTATGCGGTGAAAGCCAATTTTAATCCGCGCATCCTAGAAGAAATTAGCGCGAGTGGTATGGGCGCAGACTGCGTGAGCGGATTGGAAATCGAACAGGCAATAGCCCATGGATTTCAGGCTGAGGATATTGTCTTCGCTGGAGTAGGGAAGACCGATCGCGACATTCAAACCGCTTTGGAACACGGAATTTTAGCTTTTAATGTTGAATCATTACAAGAATTAAAAGTTATCGGTGCTCTTGCGCAAAAAATGCAGACAGAAGCTCGTGTCGCTTTGCGTATCAACCCCAATATTGACGCTCAAACACATCACTATATCACCACAGGATTGGACGAAAATAAATTTGGTATTTTTATGCATGAACTCGAGGATTGTCTGTCGTTTGTTCAGGAAAAAGAAAGCGGAGTCACTCTCGTAGGCTTGCATTTTCACGTCGGATCTCAAATCTCTGATTGGACGGTATTCAAGCGTTTGTGTCTCAAGGTAAACGAATGGAATGCTTGGTTTGTCGCTAGAGGCTACGTCTTGCCTATATTAAATGTTGGTGGAGGTGTAGGAATCAACTACGCTCAACCTGATGCAGAGCCTATCGTTGATTTTGCTGCCTTTTTTTCTATTTTTAATCAATTTTTGACCCCTGAGAAAGGACAACAAGTGCATTTTGAACTGGGGCGATCATTAGTGGCCAACTGCGGTAGTTTGATCAGCCGTGTCTTGTACATCAAAAACGGAGTAAATAAAAACTTCGCCATCTTGGATGCAGGAATGACCGAATTATTACGACCAGCTTTATACCAAGCCCAACACAAAATCGATAGTCTAACAGCTACACAGGTACCCCTAGAAGAATCCGTACTGTACGAAGTGGTGGGGCCCATTTGTGAAAGTAGCGACTGTTTTGGTAAAAATATTCAACTACCGCCTTTACATCGAGGAGATTTGATTGCCATTCGCTCTGCTGGTGCTTATGGTGAAGTCATGGCGTCGCGCTACAATTTGAGACAACCACTGAATTATTATTTTAAAGAATAAAATATTTTCTAGTATAAATTAGAAATTGTTTGTTAAATTTGATTGAAATAAAAATAGAAATTTAATTTAATTACACTAAGATGAAATTAGGAGATATCGACGTAGCAGGAGAATTAATCGATTTAAACTTTCAATTATTAAGAACGCAGATCTTATTAGAAGAAGTTTTGAAACACAACGCAGAAACATTAAAATTACCTTCACCAGAAGCAATGAATGAGATTAATGAATTTGCTTTGCAATCTATTCAAAAGAAATTTCCAAATATGAATATTGCGAAAAGAGATGAGGAACAAGCGAAAGCTGAATAAGAAATACATCAACTAAAAAAGTCGTGCATTGCACGACTTTTTTTTATGTTAATTACAATAGCTTGCATTCCAATCGCTATGTCCTCTTCCTTCCCAGCATTTGTAACTTTGTTTTATTTTCGTTACTACAAAATTTCCGTCTTTTGCAGTGACGTTCATGATTACTTTTTTCGCTCGCATCGAATCATCGTTGATTCCATCCTCAATCAAAGTAACAAGTATTGTCGATGAATTAGCCATTTTTAATACGGTTATATCGTAGGTGTATTTTCCTTCTGCACCTTTAGTTTCAGGTGAGTAAAAACGCATAATCTCCTCTACTGAAGTCAATTTATCACGTTGAATCGCCTGATTTAAATCATCTATTTTTTCTTGGGATATTAATTCGTATTCTTGAATAGCTGACTCAATTTTTGTTTGATCTACAGGAGTACTCGTCTCTACTTCAGCTGGAGTGGTTGCCGTTGATTTATCTTTACAACTCATTGCGCTAACTCCAACTAGTATAATGCTGAAATAATAAAATAATCTGTTCATAGCTAATTACTTAAGTTGGTTACTCTTATAAATATATAGAAAAAAAATATAGGATTGTAATTATTTTTCAATTGATTTGAATAAGCGTTGTTTTTTTGTTATCTATCGCGTGAAATTTGAACTAAAAAACCAAAGATTAGATTCCGATTTCAAATTGCATTCTAAAATACCAATTGTTTTTACTCGATCCTTGATAAAAACTAAGTTGATCATATGTCAATTCAGCTTGTAGTTTAAACGCGTGTTCCCATAAGTACTTGGTTACTCCCACAGAGTATTGCGTTGTATTAGGTAAATTCAACTGTTCGTACAATTGCGTTTTCATTTTTTGAGTAGAAACACGACCAATTACTTCGTAATTACTTGGGAAAATATAACTCAATTGATAGTCCATTCCATGCCCAGCATAAACATAACTACTTTGTTTTATTCCGTCAAGATCCGTTTGGTAGGTAATAGCATCGTCGACATTTCGGTTCATAAAAGAAACCATTCCCGCCCATCCGTTGTATTTTAAGATGGCATCTGCCATAAAGGAATTGAGGTTTTTAGTCTCAAATAGTGCATTCCCCGTTTGTCCCTGAGAGTTCTCCGCGTTGTTATTGTGTGAAAACGTTCCTGCAAGCATTAATTTAGGTTTGCTCTCGCGGGCGATATCTCCCTCGAAATAAGCTCCGTTATTTTTAAAACTTCCCATTGGGAATAATTCAACTCGCCCAGTCAAGGCGTAACTGTCGCTTTCAGATCCCTGGAAGTTTCTTCCTCGACCCGTAGATACAGCAGTTTTAATAACATAGCCAAATTTGTCTTTTCGCTCTTGGTGGTAGTAGGCTTGTAAACCAAAATCGCGATCAATATTGAATTTGGCATTATTGATGGAGCGATCCGTTAGTTGCAAGGCGCCCGAAGAGTTTATACGCTGTCTATTTCCCGGTAATTTTGTTTGTCCGAAGATAAAACTCCAATTTTCATTTGGACGATAGGTCAGTGCCGCATCGCGTATGATATTAACAGATTCACCTTCTACGGTTGTTCCCATATCCTTTGGCGCAAAAGACAATTGAATCACGTATAAAAATTTCGGATTTCCAACATAACCGTCAAAACGCAAACGCAAACGTCTGATTTCCCCCTCGTATTTCGTTTTTCCTCCGTCGTTTTCAGCAAAGGTTAATCGGTTTTGCATGCGGAATCGCAAGTTCAATTGGAAAATACTATCCGCAGAAGTAATTCCTACCCCCTTACCAAAGTTGTAGTAAGGCAATTGAGCTAACTTAACATCGTTGTTAACCCTTTCGATTTTCTGTGCTATTGCGTTAAATGAAAGTAACGTCAATATTAATAAATAGATCTTTTTCATGTGTTCGTGTGTTGAGATTGCAAAAATAAGATTAGTTTTGTTACTGCATTTATATCGTTGTTATTGTAATGTAAGGACAATGTTATTAAATGGTTAATTAAAGATAGTAAACATTACAGTATGTCATATATTGGATATCATTTTACAGTAGAGCCTTTAGTGCCTGGTGTAGAAATTCTTATCGCCGAGTTAGGTGAAAAGGCTTTTGAAAGTTTTGAAGAAACAGCAATCGGTGTAAGTGCTTATGTACAAGAAGAATTGTGGACGGAGGATATTTTAGAGGATATTTACATTTTGCAATCCGATCAATTTACAATTACCTACCGCAAAGAAGCGATTGAACAAGTGAATTGGAATGAGGAGTGGGAAAAAAACTTCAATCCAATTGATGTAGATGGTATATGCTACATCCGAGCGCCATTTCACGAAAAAACCCAAGCGAAATACGATATCGTTATCGAACCCAAAATGAGCTTTGGAACAGGACACCACGAAACAACTTATATGATGGTGCGTCAAATTTTAACTAATGAGATGAAAGACAAGGTTGTTTTGGACATGGGATGTGGAACGGCCATCTTAGCTATTTTAGCGTCAATGCGCGGTGCTTCTCAAGTTGATGCAGTGGATATTGATAACTGGTGCTATTTGAACTCAATAGAAAATGCAGCGCGTAATGCGTGTACTACCATCCAAGTATTCGAAGGAGATGCTTCTATCTTGGTTAAAGAACCAAAGTACGACGTAGTATTGGCAAATATCAATCGCAATATTTTGTTGAATGACATGGATGCTTATATACGAACCATGAAAGAACAAGGGGAAATTTACTTTAGTGGATTCTATACAGAAGATATTCCAAGCATTAAAAAAGCAGCGGAAGAAAAAGGTTTAACCTTTGAAAATCAATTAGAAAGAAATAATTGGGTATCTTTGAAGTTTAAAAAACGTTAATCATCGTATTAAAATTTTGATAATATGGGAGATACAAAGGAAATAGTAAAAGAAAAAATTGATGTATCGGAGTTACTAAATGGTCAAAGTGAGATTATCTTATACAATGATGATGTGAATACTTTTGATCACGTGATTGATACCTTAATTAAAGTATGTGACCACACAGCCGAACAGGCGGAACAATGTGCTATTTTGGTGCATTATACAGGAAAGTGTACCGTGAAGACGGGAGAATTTAAAAAATTAAAACCACAATGCCTGCAATTGTTAGACGCAGGATTAAGTGCGGAAATACAATAAAAAAAGGGAGCTTTTAGCTCCCTTTTTTATTAATTAGGGTGTCTGCAACACCTCTTGCTGAGGTAGTTTTATAGGCTCATTTTCCTCTTATTTATCCATACGCACGAATTTAGGCGTAAACATACCGAGCGTTTTTACTAAATCCGATTGTGCGTGCATGACGGCGTGAATATCTTTATACGCCATAGGCGCTTCATCTACACTGCCACCGAGGAGCTGCACACCCGCCGTTTTCAAAGCTGTTTTAATGTCGCTTTTAGTAAATTTGCTCTTGCAGACATTTCGCGAGTGCAAGCGACCTGCACCATGAGAAGCCGAGTGTAAACTCGCTTCATTGCCCAAGCCTTCTACAATAAAGCCCGGGGTTGTCATTGATCCTGGGATAATCCCCAATTGCCCTGCAGCAGCAGGGGTAGCTCCTTTTCGATGTACGATCAGCTCTTTGCCTTGAATAAGCTCCTTCCACGCAAAATTGTGGTGGTTTTCAATGGTAAAGACAATCTGTTTTCCCAAGGCTTTTGCAATTCGTCTGTGAATATCATCGTGGCAAGCTTTGGCGTAATCCCCTGCTAAGTTCATCGCCAACCAGTACTCTTGACCGTCATGTGTATGCAGATCCAACCAAGCCAAATGCTGAGCATGACTCGGCAATGGACATTGTTTGGTTGCCAAATACGTATAGTGCTTGGCGATATTAGCGCCTAAACCTCTCGAACCACTGTGCGATAAAACCGCAACATAGGCACCCGGAGCTAATTTCCATTCGGGTTTTGTTTCCGTTAAGTGCACAATTCCAATCTCTACAAAGTGATTGCCTCCTCCTGAGGTACCCAATTGTTTATAAGCTTTGTCTAAAAGCCCTTTAACAAAGGGAATATCCCGAAACTCGCTGCGGTAGAATACTTCGTGATCCACTTTGTTGGCGTGTGTTTCATACATGCCAAACTTGGTGTGATCTGAGAGAATATTTACTAGTTGATGATCTTTACCTTTGAGGAAACTCGCAGGTAAATTGAATACAGATAGACTCATGCGGCATCCAATATCAACACCTACTCCATAAGGAATAACCGCGTTGTTGGTGGCTAAAACACCTCCAATAGGCAATCCATAACCGTAATGCGCATCAGGCATTAAGGCACCTGCTTCTGCAACAGGTAGCTTTAGGGCAGTGAATAATTGATATTTAGTCTGTTCGTCAATCCCATCTTCCCCAAAAATGGAGAAAGGGGCGCGAGTATGCGTCAATTCGTGTCGTCTCACTTCGACCTGCTTGACCATACTCTCAGCTACTTTACCCCATATGCCATCACCTAAATAGCGTTCCGGGGCTTGTAACACTTGTTTTGCCTCTCGTAGTACGGCATCTTTGTTTTCTTTTTTCTTATATCGACTAATTGTACCCAGTGCAATATTGATTGTATTATTTTGGGGAAATCCCAATTGAATGAGGTCTTTCCCCGAAAGTTTCCTTCCCATGATATGTTGTTTAATTGACAATAATAACCACTCAAGAAATCGCTTTTTTAGCGCTTGAGTCGTGTGAAAGTGGTTGGCGTTCGACCAACACGTCAATTCGGGGTTTTGTAAAGGGTCCGGAATAAACAAAAAAAGCCCGAATCTACATCTTCGGGCTTTTCATATATAAAGTAATTGATTTTACTACAAAGAAGTACCGCGAAGATACACCCATGCACGCTGTGCCGGTGTGAACAATGTTGAAGTAGAATTTAGTACAAACATTTTTTCTTCGTTTTTAATGGTGAAACATATTTGATTGCAAATTTTGCAAAAAGTTTTTGAGTAAAACAAGTAAAACAATGTTTTTAATTTTTTTCAGTAAAACGGTAAGAGTTGAGAAGTGCAGTTGAGCTTTATCAAACACCAAAACTAATGTGAACTCAGTAGGATACAAGGGAAATATAAAAGAAGGTATGGCTGTTGACAAGTTTTGTCTATTTTTGTAAAAAAATATTTCAAAATGAGAAAGTTAATCGGATTAGCCATCGCTATAGGCTTTATGTTGCAATCTTGTGTAACAACAGAAGAAGTAACCGTAAAAAAAGAAGGAAACATCACGTTTTCTTTGGATATGGATTTTTCTGAATTACTAAAAACAATGCCTTCTACTAACGCTACATCAGGAGATGTGAAAAAAGCATTGGATTTAATTAATGGAGAAGAGTTGTCGGTTGAACAGCTATTGGATATCAGCTTGTTGGAAAGTAAAAACCCAGAGCAAAAGAAAGATAGTATTTTAAAAGCAAATCCCGATTTGTTGAAAAAAACGCAAAACATTCGCATGCGTGTCATGATGAATGACTCTGTGGGGAATATTGCATTAAAAGTGTTGGGAAAAAATGTAGATGACTTGAATAAATCTTTGAGAAACTTAGACGAATTGAGTGCTTTAGGGGAGAACAATGGAAAAAAAATGGATGCACCTGCCTTTGTTAAAGCTTCTATGTTTGAATTGAAGAAGAAATCATTCCAACGCAAAGTCGAGATGAAATCAGGAGATTTGCAAAAATCCTTAGGTGAAATGGGACAGATGGCTGCGATGTTTACCTATCAATTGAAAGTGAATTTCGAGCAACCTATTAAATCGGTATCCTATACAGATGCTTTAATATCACAAGATGGAAAGTCTTTTGTCAAAACATTTAAAATGTCAGAGATTATTGATAATCCACGTGTATTAGAATACACCGTAGAATTGAAATAAAAAAAAAGAGCTTGATTTTTTATCAAGCTCTTTTTTTTTATAGTTTATTCATGTTTTCTGCTAAAGCTTCGATGAATTTTCCAATGGGACCTTTGACCATCATCGCCATCATTGGGTTGAAATTTCCTTCGAAGTGAAGTTGAATTTCTGTGTTGTTAGCGTCTATTTCCGCAATAGTTCCCGTTAAGGTAAACGGCAATTTATCACTAGCAGCACCTAAAACAATAGTAGAGTTTGGAGTTGCCTCTTTCTTTTTTAATTTGATTTCGGGCATTCCTTTCAGCGCAAAAATGAAAGAATCATCCCCTGTTACTTCAAATTTAGCAATCGACTCAGGCATTAACTTTTCGAAGTTTTTTACGTCAGATAATGCGTTAAATATATATTCAGCGGATTGCGCTACTGTTACTTTTGGACTTTCTAATTGCATATTCTTATTTCTTTAGTTATTGATTCCATTCAGATGGATTAACTCTCCATTCTTGTAGTGTTTCTAGATCAGAAGCAGAAATATACTGCTGTTTTACGGCATTTTCCAATAAGGATGTATAGTTACTCAAGGTCGTTAATTCTACACCGGCTTGGGCAAAGTTGTCTTTTGATACTTGAAATTCATAGGTAAAGATGGCCGCCATCCCCAAGATCTCAGCCCCATTTTCTTTCAATGCTTCAACGGCTTGTAAGCTACTTTTCCCTGTGCTGATTAAATCTTCAATAACTACTACTTTTTTTCCTGCATCGAGTTGCCCCTCAATTTGATTCTGTCTCCCGTGTTTCTTAGGCTCAGGACGAACGTATACGAAAGGTAATTGTAAAGCTTCAGCTACTAATAACCCAATTCCAATTGCTCCAGTTGCTACACCAGCAATGACATCTGGTCTGCCATATTTCTCCACAATGTGCTTAGCAAATTCCTCTTTTAAGAATTTTCTTATCTCAGGATAAGACAGTGTAATTCGATTGTCGCAATATATAGGTGATTTCCATCCAGAAGCCCACGTAAAAGGATTTTTTGGATTTAATTTAATTGCGTTAATTTGCAGAAGTAATTCGGCAGTTTGTTGAGCTGTTTCTTTAGTAAAAATCATAATACAAATGTATAAAGTTTTTGTAAACGATAAACCGTTGTTTCTAACTGATAAAATTGAGAAAGAAACCGATTTTCAGTTGTTCTTGTTAGACAGTGTTGATATTGACAAAATTATCATTAAATATTTTCAAAATAAAATTGATAAGGCATTTTTATATCATCCTGATGAAAAAGCAATGATGAAAAGGTTAAAAGAAAAAATTCCCGTTCAAAAAGCAGGAGGAGGAGTGGTGTACAATGAAGAGGGAAAAGTGCTATTTATCAAGCGCAACGGCAAATGGGATTTGCCCAAAGGGGGTATAGAAAAGCAAGAGGAAATCGGAGAAACCGCAATGCGTGAAGTTGAGGAAGAAACAGGAGTCGGACAGCTAGAGATCATCAGAAAATTGCCTAAGACGTATCACGTTTTTAAGCGCAATGGCAAATATCGATTGAAAATTACCAGTTGGTTTGAGATGACCACATCTTACCAAGGTGAATTAAAAGGCCAAGTAGAAGAGGGGATTGAAGAGGTGGTTTGGTTCGACAAAGATCAAATCAAAGAAGCCATGTCCAATTCGTATGAAAACATTAAACTCTTAGTAGAAGAAGCAGGTTTGCTTAGTGAATAAATAAAAAGTCGCCCGCATCTACATGCGGGCGACTTTTTTATATGGTTAGATTCTCACTGGTGGCGGAACTAATTTGGTGTACTCTCCATTGTTTCGGATGACATCGCGCACGATACTCGAGCTGATAAATGAGGTGCTAGCAGCCGTAAGTAAAAATACGGTTTCAATCTTGGTTAAGAAGCGATTTGTGTGGGCAATGGCTTTCTCAAATTCGAAGTCAGCCGGATTGCGCAAGCCTCTTAAAATAAATTGCGCTTGTTTCTGATGACAAAAATCTGTTGTCAATCCTTGGTAGGTTTCCACTTTTATTTTGGGTTCACCCGCAAAGGTTTTTTCAATAAACGCTTTGCGTTCCTCTAAACTGAACATATATTTTTTGTCAGCATTTACACCAATCGCAATGATAATCTCATCAAAAAGAGGCAACGCTCGTTTAATAATGTCGTAATGCCCATTGGTAATAGGATCAAAGGACCCTGGTAATACAGCTCTTCTCATACTTTGGGAGTCTTTAGTTTTGCAAAGCTAAGTTAATTGCGTTGCCAAACAAATCGGACAGTGCAATATTCGCTTCTGCAGCTTGTTGCGGTAAAATACTTTCTCTTGTTAATCCAGGTACTGTATTCATCTCTAATAAAAATGGTGTGTCGCCAACGATGATAAACTCACTTCTAGAAAATCCGTCCATTTTTAAAATGCGATAGATTTTTATAGCGATAGCTTCAATCTTTTCTTTGAGTGCCTCGTCAATGCGCGCAGGGGTAATTTCTTGCGATTTACCTAAATATTTCGCTTCATAATCAAAAAAGTCATTCTCACTTACAATTTCCGTAATAGGTAATACAATTACTTCCCCTTGGTAATTGATCACGCCTACAGATACTTCTGTACCTTTTAAGAAACTCTCAATCAAGATCTCATTATCCTCTTTGTAAGCCACCTCAATCGCGCGGATTAGCTCTTCTGTTGTATGAGCTTTCGAAATTCCAAAACTCGACCCAGAACGGTTAGGCTTAACAAAGCAGGGAAGCCCAACGCGTTGAATGATCTCTTCCGTGTTGATCTCATCTCCCTCGTTTAGGTAGTAGGAAATAGCCGTTTTAATTCCATAAGGCTTCAATACTGAGAGCATGTCTCTTTTGTTCATGGTTAATGCCGCTTGGTACGAACTACAAGAAGTGTGAGGCATTTTGATTAGTTCAAAATACGCTTGTAATAAACCGTCTTCCCCAGGTGTGCCGTGTATGGCGTTAAATACAACGTCAAACCTTATCTTATTCCCCTTGTGTACCACAGAAAAATCATTTTTATCTATAGGGAACTCCTCTTGGTTTTCATCTACATAGACCCATTTATCGCGAAAAATATGGATTTTGTATGGCGTGTATTGTGTGCGATCCAAAGTGTCAAATACGACTTGACCACTTTTTAGTGAAATTTCGAATTCACTCGAATAGCCCCCCATAATTATTGCTACGTGCTTCATATGCCAAGAATGTTTGAAGTTAGATTTTTAAAAGAATTGGATAATATTGTTTAAAACAAATTTATAACAAAACACAGAAACAAAAAATCTTTTCGATTTTATATCTTTGTCAAAAATATATCCTATGAAATTATTTCAATTTTTGAAAAGCAAAAGCTTTTTAATTTCCCTGGCAGCGGCCATCGTAATTTCCATTGTGGGCGTAGTAGGCCTTTTGAAATGGTTGAAAATAACGACAAATCACGATCAGCGAATTGAAGTACCTAGTTTATTGAAGTTAGATACTTTTCAAGCAGAGCAAGTAATTGAAAAAAATGAGTTGCGCATGGTGGTGTTGGATACGTTGGATTACGATAAAAACTTTCCCCCTTTAACCGTATTGGAACAAGATCCAATGCCAGGATCTAGTGTGAAAGAGAATAGGAAAATTTATGTGAAGATTAATGCTTCTGGCTACGGTAAAGTTATTTTGCCTGAACTGGAGCAATTGACATACAGACAAGCTAGGTCCACGATTATTTCGATGGGATTAAAAGAAGGAACAATATCCTATACTACTTTTATTGGTAAAGATGTTGTTTTGGGGATCCAACAAAATGGGAAAAAACTAAAAAAAGGAGATTTAGTTGTGAAAAACTCTAAGATTGATTTCGTGTTAGGGGATGGGAAAGCGGGGCTTTCAGCCGAACAACTAGATGTAGCTCCTACTATTGATTAAGACAACGTAATTTATGCAAGAGAATGTAAATGAGGTGTTTGACGATTTTGAAGAAGAATTGTATGAACATTTTCGATTTGAAGCGGGTAAAGGACAAGCGCCTTTACGCGTAGATAAATTTTTGATGAACTTAGTTGAAAATGCAACGCGCAATAAGATTCAACAAGCCGCATCAAATGGAAATATCTTTGTCAATGATATAGCCGTAAAATCCAACCACAAAGTAAAAGCGCTGGATGTTGTGCGCGTATTGATGAAACAACCGCCTTTTGAAAATATTATCATCCCCGAAAATATTCCGCTGAATATTATTTATGAAGATGATGCCTTGTTAGTGGTAAATAAAGAACCTGGCCTTGTGGTACATCCAGGACATGGAAACTATACCGGTACGTTGGTGAACGCATTGGCGTATCACTTCGACAATTTGCCCTTAAACAGCAGCGAACGCCCTGGATTGGTCCACCGCATCGACAAAGATACCAGTGGATTACTCGTGGTGGCAAAAACCGAATGGGCCATGACTGAACTACAACGTCAATTTGCAGAAAAAACTACAGAAAGAGAATATGTAGCTTTGGTTTGGGGAAATGTAGAGCAAGAAGAAGGAACAATTGAAAGCTATATTGGAAGACATGTCAAAGACCGCATGCAAATGGCCGCTTTTGACGACGAAGAAAAAGGAAAATGGGCGGTTACCCACTACAAAGTTTTAGAGCGTTTTGGCTATGTAACCCTAGTTTCTTGTCGTTTAGAAACAGGACGTACCCACCAAATTCGCGTGCACATGAAACACATCGGACATACCCTATTTAACGATGAACGCTACGGAGGAAATCTCATCTTAAAAGGAACGACTTTTACCAAGTATAAGCAGTTCATTGAAAATTGTTTTCAGCTCTTGCCAAGACAAGCATTACACGCTAAAACATTGGGCTTCGAACATCCCGTTACCAAAGAATATGTTCGCTTTGACTCAGAAGTGCCTCAAGACATGGTTGCTTGCATTGACAAATGGAGAACCTATTCGCAAAATTCTGCTCTTGAACTCGAATAATACGCAACCACAAATTTCGATTTGTGGTTTTTTTATGCATAGAAATGAATGTTTACTACGTGTTTATCGTAAAAAAATAGGTATTTTTGAAGGCTACTAAATAATGGTGGGTAAAAGTTCTTTTTTATGCCCCTTGGGTTTAGTTATGTTGAGGTGACCATGGAAAAAAAGTTTAAAAAACACATTGAATCAAATTTTGCTGAATTAACCCAGCATCCACTTGTAATTGCTGTCAGCGGTGGGGTTGATAGCGTCGTATTAACGCATTTATGTCACCGTATAGGCTTGAATATCGCTCTAGCGCATTGCAACTTCCACTTGCGCGATGGAGATAGCAATTTGGATCAGCAATTTGTTGAGTCCCTAGGTACACAGCTAAACGTGCCTACTTTTGTGCAAGAATTTGATACCAAACACTATGCAACGGAACAGAAAGTGTCTATTCAAGTAGCCGCAAGAGAACAGCGTTATCAGTGGTTTGAAACACTTATTAAAGGCGAAAAGTATAAGCTTTTATTGACCGCACATCACTTGGATGATTCTATGGAAACTTTTTTTATTAATTTTTCAAGGGGAACTGGTATCGAAGGACTGTTAGGGATACCCGAGCGAATTGACTATATTCGGCGGCCATTACTCGTGTTTACTCGGGAGGAAATTGAGCAATATGCACAAGCTAATCAATTGGTTTGGCGGGAGGATTATACAAATGCACAAACAAAATATTTGCGAAATAAGATAAGAAAAAATATCTTGCCTGTTTTTAAGGAAATTAATCACCAATTAGATCAATCGTTTCAACAAACGATTGCCTATTTAAAAGAAACCCATCAGATGAGTGTCGATGCCAGTCAACTGATGTTTGAAAAAGTGGTGATCAAGCAAGGCGATGACTTGTTGTTCCCGCTAAATGAATTAAACGAATTGTCCTTGCCTAAGGCTTATCTTTACAAATGGTTAGAACCCTACGGTTTTAAAGCTTGGGGAGATATCGCTGATTTGCTCAAGGCAGAAACAGGAAAGAAAATACTAGCAGAACACTATTGCTTAATCAAAGACAGAGGCTACCTCTTGTTGCGATTGAAAAATAAAATGATTGAGCAAGCAGAAGACGTGTATTACATTCAAGAGAACCAAACAATTAAACAACCGATACAACTAACAACCAGAAATTATGAAAGAAGTAAAATTGAATTAACCACAGATCCGTTATGCGCTTATCTCGATCGAGATAAATTGCAGTTTCCCCTGTTAATTCGCAAGCCTAAAAAAGGAGATTATTTTGTGCCTTTTGGCATGAAGGGAACGAAGCGGATCTCGAAATATGTAAAAGATGAGAAAATGACCCAAATAGAAAGAGAAAATCTATGGGTCTTATGCTCAGGTGAAACTATTGTATGGATTATTGGAAGTCGAATGGATGAACGATATAAAGTAAGAAATACAACTATTAATGTTTTAAAAATTAAATTAACCGTATGAAAAAATTAGCTTATTTGCTATTTTTCTTTGTGTCTATTTTTAGTGTTCAAGCGCAGATGATGGAAAATCCTGCCAAATGGACCACGAAAATTGAGAAGAAATCCGACACCGAGTATACCATCACATGGAATGGTATTATCGAAGATGGTTGGCATATGTACTCCCAATACACAGCTGATGGAGGGCCGTTACCAACTGAATTTTTATACAACAACATCGAGGGAAATTATGAACTAGTTGGTGAAGCGAAAGAAAGCGAAACCAAAACGGTTTATAACGACATCTTTGAAGTGGATGAAACCTATTTTGTAGGACCAGTACAGCTGGTACAAGATATTAAATTGACCAATGCAGATACACCAAATATTCAAGTAGAATTGGGGTATCAAGTTTGCTTAGACGTTTGTATTAGCCAAAGTAATTTGTTTGTCTACGATTTAAAGACTTTACAAGTTACTGAAGTAGATAATTTTGAAGCGTATAAAACGGAGGCAGTTGCTGCAAAAAGCGACGCAAATCAACCGAATGATACAGCAGCAAAAGCACCCAAAACAGAAGAAAAAAGAGGGTTGTTTACCATCTTTATCTTGGCTTTTTTCTCTGGATTCGCCGCTTTGTTAACGCCTTGTGTGTTTCCAATGATTCCGATGACTGTGAGCTTTTTTACCAAACAAAGTAAAACACGCGCTAAAGGAATTAAGAACGCCATTATATACGGATTGTCAATCATCTTGATTTACGTAGTATTGGGTACCATTGTAACAGCTATTTTTGGTGCGGATTCACTTAATGCGCTCTCGACAAACGTCTATTTTAATATTATATTCTTTTTGCTACTTGTTGTTTTTGCAACGTCTTTTTTAGGGGCATTCGAAATTATGCTACCGAATTCATGGGCGAATAAAGTAGATTCACAAGCAGATCGCGGAGGGTTAATCGGAATCTTGTTCATGGCGTTAGCGCTGGCAATTGTTTCTTTCTCTTGTACAGGACCTATTGTAGGAACGCTACTAGTAGAAGCAGCCTCAAAAGGAGGAATTGCGCCTATTGTTGGAATGTTAGGCTTCTCTTTAGCCTTAGCACTTCCATTTATGCTATTCGCCATGTTCCCTGGATGGTTAAATTCAATGCCGCGTTCTGGCGGATGGTTGAATACTGTAAAAGTTTCGTTGGGATTCCTAGAATTGGCTTTAGCCTTTAAATTCTTGTCAAATGCAGACCTTGTATTGCAAGCTCATTGGTTAGAAAGAGAAGTGTTCTTAGCGATTTGGATTACCATTTTCGGAGCTTGGGCCTTATACTTATTTGGAAAAATCAGATTGCCACACGATAGTCCAATGGACAGTATTTCCGTAGGACGTTTGTTCATGGCTTTGTTTGTAACAACCTTTACCATTTACCTAGTGCCTGGTTTATGGGGTGCACCTTTGAAAATTATTTCAGGTTTCCCTCCTCCGATGACCTATGCTGAAAGTCCTTATGGAGTAGGAGGTAAAGGAAACGGCGGTGGCGGCTCTACAGCTGAAGCATTGCCTGAAGGAGCAAAATATGGCGCACATGATATCGTAGCCTTTACGGATTACGAACAAGGAATGGCATATGCAAAAGCGGTAAACAAACCAGTTTTACTTGACTTTACAGGATTCGCTTGTGTTAATTGCCGCAAAATGGAAGATTACGTTTGGTCTGATCCAGCAATTTTAAGCCTTTTGAAAAAAGAGGTGGTATTGATCTCTCTTTACGTTGACGACAAAAAAGAATTGCCTGAAAATGAACAGTATATTTCAGAAACAACTGGAAAAAAAATCAAGACTATTGGAAATAAATGGAGTGATTTTCAAATGAAACACTACCATGCCAATGCGCAACCATACTATATCGTCTTGGATGCAGACGGACAGCGTTTATCTGAGCCTGTAGGGTATACACCCGATGTAGATGAGTATAAAGCTTGGTTGGAAGGCGGTATTCAAAATGCAAATTAATCCAATTACATAAGAAAAAAGCGATTGAAAATTCAATCGCTTTTTTTTGTATATTTTAAGAGATAATCATGTGATTAATTAATAAATTGTATGCTTCAATTCAAAGTCAAGTTGACTATTTAATACATCAAAAAATGATACGAAAGTTTATTATTACAAGTTTAGCTGTGTTTGCACTCTCAAGTGCAGAAGCGCAAGTATATACCCCTCCAACAAGTACAAAGTCGGAAATACACCAAGTCGTTGGGTTAACAGATGTCAAGATAGACTATTCAAGACCCAATATGCGCGGGCGTTTAGTGTTTGGTGATTTGGTACCATACGGACGTTTATGGCGTACAGGAGCCAATATGAATACAGTGGTTACCTTTAACAATGACGTTGAGATAGACGGTAAAGTATTGAAAAAAGGTTCCTATGCGATTTATACAATTCCAAAAGTAGAGGAGTGGGAAGTAATTTTCTATAAAGACACGAACAACTGGGGGCTACCTGAGAAGTGGAATGAGGCGAATATCGCTTTGTCAACTAAGGTAAAAGTACAAAACCTCGATCGCAAGTTCGAAACTTTTACCATGGCTATTAATAACGTGAATATTGATTATGCCGATTTGGAAATCATGTGGGAGAAAACCTTGGTGCCCGTGCGTTTTAAAGTGCCAACGGACAAGCTAGCAATGGAAAGCATTACTGAAACATTCGATGGTCCTAAAGTAGTGGATTACTACGCAGCAGCTGAGTACTTTTACTTAACTGGCAAAGACTTGTCTAAGGCATTATCTTGGATCAACAGTGCTATTGAAAAATCAGGTGAACGCGTACCTTATTACTTTGTTCGACTAAAATCGCAAATCCAAGCAAAAGCAGGAGACAAAGTAGGGGCAGTAGCTACGGCAAAAATAGCCCTAGATTTAGCTGAAAAAGCAAATAATCCCGACTATGTAAAAATGAATAAAGACGCAATTAAAGAGTGGTCTAAGGCGATTTAGTTTACAGTTGACGGTTGACGAACCGCGCGAATTACACAAACCGCGCGAACCGCGAAAACCTCACGAACCGCGCAAAAAAACGCAAAAAAATATTATCTTTGTTTCTTAACAACACAATCTAAATGATACTTACAGAACTTAATGCTATATCGCCAATTGATGGTCGATACAGAGGTAAAACCCAATCATTAGCACAATATTTCTCAGAAGAAGCGCTAATCAAATACAGAGTTTTGGTTGAGGTGGAATACTTTATTGCACTATGTGAATATAACCTTCCTCAATTGAGTGGTATTTCTCCTACCTTATTTCCAGAATTGCGCAAGCTATATAAAGATTTTACTTCAGAAGATGCGCTTTGGATTAAGGATAAAGAAAAGATAACCAATCACGATGTCAAAGCCGTTGAATATTTTATTAAGGATGCTTTTGATCGTTTGGGACTAGAACAGTACAAAGAATTTATTCACTTTGGACTGACTTCTCAAGATATCAATAATACTTCTATTCCCTTGTTGACAAAAGAGGCATTCCATGAGGTGTATATGCCCTTGTTTCTGTCAGTAGTCAACAAGTTAAAAGAATTAAGTCAAGAGTGGAATGATGTTCCTATGTTGGCTAGAACCCACGGACAACCGGCTTCTCCCACGCGTTTAGGAAAGGAAATCAACGTTTTTGTACAGCGTTTGGAAGAACAATTGCGCCTGCTAAACAACGTTCCTTTTGCAGCTAAATTTGGGGGTGCAACTGGAAATTTTAACGCACATCATGTGGCGTATCCTAAAAACGATTGGAAACAATTTGGCGAAGATTTCGTAGAATTGAGTCTAGGGTTAAAATACTCTTTCCCAACCACTCAGATCGAACACTACGATCACTTTGCTGCATTTTTTGATGCATTGAAGCGAATTAATACTATTTTGATTGATTTAGATCGTGACATTTGGACCTATGTATCCATGGATTACTTCAAACAAAAAATCAAAGCAGGTGAAATTGGATCTTCGGCTATGCCTCACAAAGTAAATCCTATCGACTTTGAAAATTCAGAAGGAAACTTGGGAATGGCAAACGCTATTTTTGAACATTTAGCTGCAAAACTACCCCTATCAAGATTACAACGCGATTTAACGGATAGTACTGTTTTGCGAAATATAGGCGTACCGATGGGACACACAATAATTGCTTTTGAATCTACGTTGAAAGGATTGAACAAATTGCTTTTAAATGCAGACAAATTTGCAGAAGATTTAGATAAAAACTGGGCAGTTGTAGCAGAAGCGATTCAAACGATTCTGAGAAGAGAAGGGTATCCAAATCCATACGAAGCCTTAAAAGATTTAACGCGTACGAACACTGTGATTAACCGAGATTCTATTCATAATTTTATCGATACTTTAGCAGTAAGTGATGCCATTAAATCCGAATTAAAACAAATCACACCAAGTAATTATTTGGGGGTGAATTTATAAATAGAATCACATCTAAAAAGCGGCTATTATTTATTTGCGGCTTTTGTAAAATAAAAACCCCGCCTTTTTTAGACGGGGTTTTATTTTTGAGGCTTTTAAAGCCTTTATTATGTACATGCGTTTGAATTACGCAATAGCATCAATAATTGAATTTAATGTAGCACTTGGACGCATTGCTTTTGCAGTTGCCTCTGGGTTCGTTTGATAGTACCCTCCAATTTGCTGTGCTTTTCCTTGCGCACCAATTAACTCTTCATTAATCTTAGCTTCATTCTCAATCATAGCTTTTGCAACTGGTGCAAATTTAGCTTGCAAACCTGCATCTTTCGTCTGTGCAGCTAATGCTTCAGCCCAATACATGGCTAAGTAGAAGTGAGATCCGCGGTTGTCAATAGAACCTACGCGTCGTGCAGGTGATTTGTCGTTGTCTAAGAATTTAGCTGTTGCTTCATCCAAAGTCTCAGCTAATACTAATGCACTAGCGTTGTCTTGTGTTTGACTCAAGTGTTCAAATGATGCACCTAAAGCTAAGAATTCTCCTAACGAATCCCAACGTAAATATCCTTCTTCAATAAATTGTTCGATGTGTTTTGGAGCAGATCCACCTGCACCCGTTTCGAATAATCCTCCACCGTTCATCAAAGGAACGATTGAAAGCATTTTCGCAGAGGTACCAACTTCTAAGATAGGGAATAAATCCGTTAAGTAATCACGCAATACGTTTCCAGTTACCGAAATAGTGTCTAATCCTTGACGGATGCGCTCAACAGTAACTTTTGTCGCTTCGATTGGACTTAAAATACGGATGTCTAAACCTGTAGTATCGTATTGTTTTAAGTATTCGTTTACTTTTTTGATTAATTCTCTGTCGTGTGCTCTATTTTCATCTAACCAAAAGATGGCTGGTGTTTCTGATAAACGCGCACGGTTAACTGCTAGTTTAACCCAGTCTTGAATTGGAGCGTCTTTGGTTTGACACATTCTGAAAATGTCTCCTGCTTCTACTGCTTGTTCAAAGAACACAGTATTATTTTCATCAGAAACGCGGATTACTCCAGTAGCCTCTGCTTGGAATGTTTTGTCGTGTGAACCGTATTCTTCTGCTTTTTGAGCCATTAAACCAACGTTTGGTACTGATCCCATGGTTGTTGGGTTATAAGCGCCATTTACCTTGCAGTCTTCGATAACAGCTTCGTAAACGCCCGCATAACAACGATCTGGAATAATAGCCAACGTATCTTGTTGTTGACCTGCTTTGTTCCACATTTGTCCTGAAGTACGGATCATCGCTGGCATAGAAGCATCCACGATAACGTCTGATGGAACGTGTAAGTTTGTGATGCCTTTGTCAGAATTAACCATTGCAATTGCTGGTCCTTGCTCAATAGCTGTGTCAATTGCTGCTTTGATTTCAGCTTCTTGTGCATGACCTGCTATTTTAGCGTATAAATCTCCTAAACCGTTGTTTGGACTAATACCTAAAGATGCAAATACAGCAGCATATTTAGCGTATACATCAGCAAAATATCCTTCAACTACAGCACCGAAAATGATAGGGTCAGATACCTTCATCATCGTCGCTTTTAAGTGAGTTGAGAAAAGAATGTTTTTCGCTTTCGCCTCTTCTTTACATTCAGATACAAATGCTTTTAGTTTAGTTAAGTTTAATACTGTAGAATCAATTACTTCACCTTGTAAAAGAGAAGCGTAGTCTTTCAATAATTTAGTTGTCCCATCTGCACCGATGAATTCAATTTTGAATTTAGCATCTTTTGCTAGTGTTACTGATTTTTCAGAACCATAAAAATCTCCTTCCGACATTGAAGCAACTCTAGTTTTAGAATCTTTCGCCCAAGCCCCCATACTGTGTGGATGCTTCTTTGCGTAATTCTTCACTGCTTTTGGAGCTCTACGGTCAGAGTTACCTTCACGCAATACTGGATTTACAGCAGATCCTAAAATTTTAGCGTATTTAGCTTTAATTTCTTTTTCTTCGTCGTTTTTAGGCTCAGCAGGATAGTTAGGTACGGCAAAACCATGGGCTTGAAGCTCTTTAATTGCTGCGTTTAATTGTGGAATTGAAGCAGAGATATTCGGTAATTTAATAATGTTCGCTTCTGGGCTTTTTGCCAATTCTCCTAGTTCAGCTAATGCGTCACCAATTTTTTGTTCGTCTTTTAAAAATTCTGGGAAATTAGCTAAAATACGTCCAGCTAAAGAAATATCTCTTGTTTCTACATCAATACCTGCTGTCTTTGCAAAAGCCTGAACCATCGGTAAAAAAGAATACGTAGCTAACATGGGAGCTTCGTCTGTAAACGTGTAAAGGATTTTAGAATTCTTTGTCATTTTTGTTAGATTTAAATGATAACAATATAATTGTTGTATGTGTTGAGTCTAAAACATTGTAATTATACTAGCAAATATAATCATAAGCATTGAGAAAAACGTGCTTATTCAGTGATATAACAGTAGAATTGTTAAGTTTATAATATGTATAAGTAAAATTGCTTTATTGTTATTTTTGCTCGATTAAAAAAGTAATATTTGTAAAAAAGGGCTGACACATTTCTGTATCAGCCCTTTGGGTTTTATCGCGTTATTTCATATTTAATAGTTTTTTCCACCACGGACGATTGTCTTGTTGAACATCGTGTCCATAACCGTAACCGTAGCCATAACCGTAGCCATAACCGTAGCCATAACCTCCATATCCTTTCATGGTAATGGTGTCATTTAAGATAATTGACATATTTTTCAATTTGCCTTCGCGGTGTAAATCCGTTGGAAGTTTTAGCATGCGCTTATCTAAGTAATTTGCTCTTGTTACGTAAATAAACGTATCTGAGAATTTGCTGATTAATAAGGTATCTGTTACTAAGCTCACAGGTGCAGTATCTACAACAATGTAATCGTATTCTGCTTTTAATTTTGTAAACATAGCGCTTATCGCATCTCCCATTAGTAATTCGGCCGGGTTTGGCGGAATTGTTCCTGCTGGTAATGCGTATAGATTTTCGTATCCATCAATCTTAACAATAAATTGATCAATGTCAACATTTTTTCTCAATAAATAATCAGAGACTCCTTTTGATGGTAAAGATAAGTAATCATCCAAGCGAGGATTGCGCAAATCCATTCCAATTAAAAGCGTTCGCTTGCCTGAAAGCGCTATCGTAGCCGCTAGATTTACTGAGGTAAATGTTTTTCCTTCTTTTGGGAAAGTAGAAGTTAAGAAAATTGTTTTTGCTTTTCCTTCTTCAACATTTCCTAGCATAAACTCTAAGTTGGTACGTATAATACGCAAGGCCTCTGCTGAACTTGAACGACTCGATAAATCAATGATATTTTCGTGGTCATCTGAATGCGGAATATCACCTAAGAAAGGTACAGGCGTGTTATTTTCAATATCTAAGCGATTCTTCACTTTGGTGTCTAATAGTAAACGCAAGTATATCACTACAAAAGGGATTAACCCTCCTAGTACTAGTGAAGCCAATAAGACAATCATACTTTTAGGCGAAACCGGTTTTTCCGAACTCTTCGCTGTATCAATTACTTTGGCATTCAAATCAGTCGCAGCTAATGCAATGGCCGTTTCTTCTCTTTTTTGGAACAAGTATAGGTAGATCGCTTCTTTTACTTTTTGTTGTCTGTCGATAATTCTAAACTCACGCTCTTGTCTAGGAACTTGGGATAACTTAGAACGCAGTTGACGCTCTTTGCTTGCAAGCTCCTTTTGAGTGATTTTTAAGGAACTCTCTAAACGCGTTAAGCTTCCAGCAACCGAAGTTTTCATCGCTGCGATTTGGTCGTCGTATTTGACTACCATAGGGTTCAATTCTGTCGAACTTGAACTAATGCGATTGCGATCTAATACCAGCATATTGTACTGATTAATCTGTGCGTTTACATTAGCATCAGAAGAAATTAGATTGGGCAAAAGCTCATTTTGTTTACTGTTTTTTAAGAAATCAATTAATGAGGAAACAACTTTTAATTCTGTTTCGTTTTCAATAATTTGCTTGTCGTAGGCATTGGCATTCTCTAGGAATAAACCTAACTCCGTTGGGATGTCAGTGATGCTATTTCTCGATTTATACCCCTCTACTGTTTTTTCGACATCGCTTAATTCATCCGTAATAAGTTTCAAACGACTGTCAATAAATTCAGATGTCTTTTCTGAAATATAGCGCTTGTCTGCAATAGCTGCATCATTGTAGATCGTAATTAGATTATCTAAATAATCAATAGCTTTAGCAGGAGTTGGACTTAGTAAAGTCAAATCAAGTATACTCGAAAACTTATCTGTAGGTGCAATTTGCACATTTTTTACAAAGTGCTCCGTTACTTTTTCAATGGGATTTATTTCAACGATAATACTGTTAACTTCTTCAAGTTCTTCTTCTTTCTCTACTTTTAATTTGTGTAAAGTAGCTGTAGGTTTTGGAGCATTTCGAGTAACGATTAATTTACCTAAAACTGTTTCAATAGGTGTGTTGTATTCGAAGGTTCCTAGTTTTTCCTTCTCTATGTCAAAAAGAGTGAATGACGTTTCTGTAATATCTTTTACGTGAAAAGTATAGGTAATATTGTCAAAATCAAAAACGCGTTCAATAAAGTTGAAGTCTATCGGACTGTTATTGTATAGTTCGCTTTTTATTACTCGACCTTCATTGATATAAGAAATATTTAATTGCAAACGACGTACCGTTTTTTCTGCTAAGGTACGAGAAGACAAAACTTGTGTTTCGGTTTCAAGATTACTCTTGCCACCTGATAACATACCTAAATCTGCAAATGCTGAAAGTTCGGTAGAAATACCTCCCCCTCTTTTTTCGTCTTTTACTACAATAGTTGTATTAACCTTATAGGTTTTTTCCGTATAACGAAGGTAGATGAACCCTAGTACAAGTGTAAGAATAATACTTACAACAAACCATCTCCAGTGGATGAGATATTTTTCTAATTCTTCGCGAATATTTACACTAACGTTTTCGCTATTGTCAAATTTTCCTTCCATTTTTTTTATCTAGTTGCAATCGAGATGATGGTTATTAATAGAGATAAAGCTGAAATACCCACAGTTAAGTTTGGACCAATAACAGAAGAGTTAACTTTTGTTTTGTTTGGTTCAACATAGACAATATCATTTTGATTCAAATAATAATAAGGGGATGTTATGAAGTCTGCTTTAGTCATGTCTACGCGATAAGGAATGCGTTTCCCATCGACTTCACGGATGACAAGAATATTATCTCTTTTGCCATAAACCGTTAAATCTCCAGATAGAGCTATGGCATCCGCTAACGTCAATCGCTCACTTACAACGGTGTGAATACCCGGACGATTCACCTCTCCTTGTACCGTGATTTTGTAGTTCATTATACGCATATTAACGATAGGGCGAATAATGTATTTACTAATCTCCGTGGTCAAATAATCGATCGCTTGTTTCTTCGTTAAACCACTGATTTTTACAGTGCCTAAAACTGGGAATTCGATGTTACCTTTGTTGTCTACTAGGTAAAGCTGCTGTTGAGCAGATCCAGTACCTGCAGGATTATTCAAATTGGTAAGCATGGTATTTACTAAGTTAAATGGCTCTGCCGCTTCTCTATCTTGTGCAGATACAATAATCATTAATAAATCATCTGGCTGTAGATACGTTTCAAATTGTTCTACCGTATTATTCTTGGCTAATACTTCCTCAATATTTTGATAGTATACCATCGACTCTCTTGAGGCGCAAGAAGTGAGAAAAACTGTCGTAGTGATAAGTAGAACGACAAATAAGTTTCTTAATTTCATTGTTAATTTTTTTTCAAAAATAGAACTTTGTTAAGTTGAATAAAAGTAAAAGTAACAATATTTTACAATTAAAATTAAAAGTGTGTTAATTGTTAATTTTTTACTGATATCTTAGTCGAAGTCTAGTTTCTTTTTACGTAATTCAAAGTTTTGACCTAAGTATACCTTTCTAACCATTTCATCCTCTGCAAGTTCTTCTGGGACGCCTGCTTTCAAAATACCTCCTTCAAACATTAAGTAAGTTTTGTCAGTAATAGCTAGTGTTTCTTGTACATTGTGGTCGGTAATTAGTATGCCAATGTTTTTATTTTTCAATTTGGCTACGATGCGTTGAATGTCTTCTACGGCAACGGGGTCAACCCCTGCAAAGGGTTCGTCTAGTAAAATGAATTTTGGATCTGTTGCCAAGGCACGGGCAATCTCCGTTCTTCGACGCTCACCTCCTGATAGTAAATCCCCGCGATTGGTGCGGATGTGTTCTAAGTTGAACTCAGCAATCAAGGACTCCATTTTTGCTACTTGCTCTTCTTTTGGAAGCTTAGTCAATTGCAGTACGCTCAAAATATTGTCTTCAATACTCAACTTTCTAAATACCGAAGGCTCTTGTGCGAGGTAACCAATACCGTGTTGTCCGCGTTTGTACATCGGAAAATTGGTGATGTCCATATTGTCTAAATAAATATGTCCGAAATTGGGCTTTACCAATCCAACAATCATGTAAAAGGAAGTTGTTTTTCCCGCTCCATTTGGGCCTAATAACCCCACAATCTCTCCTTGATTTACTTCGACAGAAACACCTTTAACGACTTTTCTCTTCTTGTATATCTTGACTATATTGTCTGCTCTTAATTTCATGATTAGTCCTTTTTGTTTTGTACTAAAACTTCTGCTTTGGGTTTCTTCTGAACAAATTTAGAGATATAAATACTAATTTCATACAGAATTAATAGGGGGATAGATACGATAATTTGGCTAATAACGTCTGGTGGCGTGATGATTGCTGCTAAAATTAGAATCAACACGATGGCGTACTTTCTGTATTCTCTCAAAAACTCCGGAGTCACCAAACCTAATACCGATAAGAAATACATGATGATCGGTAATTCGAAGATTAGACCACATGCGATAGAAGTCGTCTTGACTAATCCAATGTAGGAGTTGATGTCAATGTCGTTCTTTACTACATCACTTACTTGTAGGTTCACTAAGAAGTTGATCGATAGGGGCGTAATTACATAGTAACCAAATAGTACCCCTAAAAAGAATAAGAAAGACGAAACGACAATAAATAGTTTGGCGTATTTTTTTTCTTTTTGATAAAGCGCTGGACTGATAAATTTCCATATTTCCCATAAAATAAAGGGTACTGAAATGATGAAACCAGCAGTTATACACGTCCACATCATCACAGAGAACTGACCATCCATCGTTCTGTTTTGTATTTCGAATGGAAGTTCTTGCTGACAAAAACTATCGTCAAAATTAAAGTATTGCGCGATTTTACAAAAGAATTGATAGGTTACGAAATCACTGTTTTTAGGACCGAAAATGATGGTGTTGAAGATGAAATCTCTAAAAAAGAACGCGATAATACCCCCTCCTAAAATGAAGACAGAAGCGCGGATTAATAGCCATCTTAATTCTTCTAAATGGTCTAAAAAGGACATCGCCTTTTCTGAGTTTTTTTGTTTTGCCATTTGTTATACTATTCCTTCTTTTAAAATGTCATGTAAGTGAATGATTCCTTGATATGCCCCCTCTTTTGTGACGATTAATTGGGTTATTGAATTGTCTTCTAATAGGGACAACGCTTTTGATACCAATTGATCGGATTCAATCGTTTTGGGGTTTATACTCATAATATCTTTCGCTTGGATGTTTTCAAAGCTAGTGTTATTTTGTAACATTCTACGCAAATCCCCGTCGGTAATTATGCCAATTAAGTTATTATTGTCAATTACAGCGGTTACACCTAAGCGTTTTTGCGATATTTCTACAATTACATCCTTAACAGATGAATCTGGAGTAACCATCGGTTTGTTTTCACTATTTAAAATATCTTGAACGACTAAAAGTAACTTTTTACCTAAAGCACCTCCAGGGTGATACATCGCAAAATCATTGGCTGTGAAATTTCTACATTCGATTAAACAAGCCGCTAATGCATCTCCTAACACTAATTGAGCAGTTGTACTATCCATTGGCGCTAAGTTGTTTGGATCTGATTCGCGCTCTACTTTAGACAGCAAAACACAATCGGCATTTTTGCCCAAAAACGAATTTTCATTCGCAGTAATAGCAATAAGTGTATTGCCAAAACGCTTTAGTAGCGGGGTCAGAACCTTGATCTCTGGACTATTTCCACTGTTGGAGATACAAATGACGCAATCATCGGGTTGAAGTAACCCTAAATCTCCATGAACGGCTTCGGACGCATGCATAAAAAGCGAAGGCGTGCCAGTAGAGTTGAATGTTGCAACAATTTTGCTTCCGATTAACGCACTTTTGCCAATCCCCGTAACAACAACGCGACCTTTACAAGCCAATAGGGTTTGTACAGCCACTGTGAAGTCTTCTGTTAAGTAATCAATTAGCTTTTTAATGCTCTCACTTTCAGATAGTAAGGTTTTTTTTGCTCGGTCTAGTATAGTTGTAGATGTATTCAAAATGACGAGAATGTTAAATATTAGGATTGCACCAAAGAAAATTAGTATCTTTAGGTACTGCAAATTTATGTAAAATACCATACAAAAATAATGAAATCAATTGAAATTGACTTGCACAAAGAGTTAAAGAGGTTTTTTGGCTTTTCTCAGTTTAAGGGTCTCCAAGAAGACGTAGTGAAAAGTATTATCTCTGGACACAACACATTTGTGATCATGCCTACAGGTGGTGGTAAATCACTTTGCTATCAATTGCCTGCGTTGGTTTTAGACGGGACTGCCATTGTTGTATCTCCTTTGATTGCTTTAATGAAGAATCAAGTGGACGCTATTCGTAGCTTGTCCACAGAGCAAGGAATTGCCCATGTTTTAAATTCTTCTTTGACCAAAACCGAAGTCAATCAAGTAAAAGAAGATATTAAACGAGGCGTGACAAAATTGTTATATGTTGCCCCAGAATCATTGACAAAAGAGGAATATGTAAACTTCTTGCAAGAGGTTGAATTGTCCTTTGTCGCCATTGATGAAGCACACTGCATCTCTGAATGGGGACACGATTTTAGACCCGAATACAGAAATTTGAGGAATATTATCCGACAATTGGGCGATATTCCCATTATTGGCTTAACTGCTACAGCAACGCCAAAAGTTCAAGAAGACATCTTAAAAAACTTAGAAATTCCCAATGCAAATGTTTTTAAAGCGTCGTTTAACAGACCCAATCTGTATTACGAGGTAAAACCCAAAACGAAAAACATTGAAAGTGACATTATTCGCTTTATCAAACAACGCAAAGGAAAGTCAGGGGTTATCTATTGCTTGAGTAGAAAAAAAGTTGAGGAAATAGCAAATGTTCTCCAAGTAAATGGCATTAGCGCAGTACCTTATCACGCGGGCTTAGATGCTAAAACTAGAGCCAAACACCAAGATATGTTTCTCATGGAGGATGTCGATGTGGTTGTGGCAACTATAGCCTTTGGAATGGGAATTGACAAGCCAGATGTGCGTTATGTCATTCACCACGACATTCCTAAATCACTCGAAAGCTATTACCAAGAAACGGGAAGAGCGGGAAGAGATGGAGGAGAAGGGTATTGTTTGGCGTATTATTCGTATAAAGATATTGAAAAGCTTGAGAAGTTTATGGCAGGAAAGCCAATTGCTGAACAAGAAATAGGAATTGCCTTGTTGCAAGAAGTTGTTGCTTATGCCGAAACATCTATGTCCAGACGCAAGTTTTTACTTCATTATTTTGGAGAAGAATTTGACGAAGTGCACGGAGAAGGAGCGGACATGGATGACAATGTTCGCAATCCCAAGAAAAAAAGCGAAGCAAAAGACGAGCTTCAACAAGTGTTGAGAATTATTGCTGAAACAAAACAAGTATACAAAACAAAAGAAATTGTATTTGTGCTCCTAGGTAAGTTGAATGCAGTTATAAAAGTAAATAAAACAGATACTCAGCCCTTTTTCGGAAGTGGTAAACATAAGGATGAACGCTTTTGGTTGGCGTTGATCAGGCAAGCTAATGTAGCGGGATATCTGAAAAAAGACATCGAAACGTATGGTGTCTTGAAAGTAACTCAAGCAGGTGAGCGCTATATTGAGCACCCTATCTCATTTATGATGACAGAAGATCACGAATATGCAGAAGGAGATGCTGTGGTAGAAAGCGATGCACCAAAAACAGAATTGGTTATTGACCAAGTATTGATCCACTTGCTGAAAGATTTGAGAAAAAAAGTAGCCAAAAAAGCAGGAGTCCCTCCTTTTGTGGTTTTTCAAGATCCTTCACTAGAAGAAATGTGTTTGAAATACCCTATTTCACTAGAGGAAATGGCTAATATTATAGGAGTAAGTGATGGAAAGGCGAAGAAATTCGGAAAAGATTTTGTCGATCTGATCCAAAATTACGTAGAGGAAAACGATATTATCAGACCCGACGATTTAGTTGTGAAATCTACAGGTGCTAATTCTGCACTAAAACTGTATATTATCCAGAGTGTTGATCGCAAATTGTCTTTAGATGATATTGCCAAAGCCAAAGGATTGGATATGGATGCTTTATTAAAAGAAATGGAGCAAATCGTATATTCGGGTACCAAACTGAATATTGATTATTGGTTAGATGAAGTGTTAGACGAAGATCAACAAGAGGAAATCTACGATTATTTCATGGATTCTGAATCGGATAACATCAAAACTGCTATGACAGAGTTTGATGGAGAATACGATACAGATGAATTGCGATTAATGCGCATCCAGTTTATCACCAAAGAAGCAAATTAACAGCTGATCTATTAAGAAAAGTCCTAAAGACTTGTTATTATACGGAGGGTGTCCCAAAAGGTCACCCTCTTTTTTATAGGGGTGTATAGCTGTTATTTTACTTCGTAAAGTTCACCACGATGTGGTTTTAAAGCATCTCTAACTTCTCGCATTTGTTGGTCATTTACTACGAGATACGCAATACTGTGAACCTCATTGATGACTTCTTTGTCCATAATAGTTAAAGGGAGTTGTTCTATAGCAACGAATTCACGCAAGTGAATTACATGGTGTTCAGCAATTTTTTCAGCATCCGGACCTCGAAAATCCCATATTAGTTTGATTAATCTTTCCATGATTTGTATAAAACGCCAAAGATAACCAAATTGTGTAGGACCACCGTAAAAAGCATCGCAATCTTTACCACTGTGATGAGGAGTTCCCCTCTAGTTTTTAAACTCCCCTTTGGCATTGGTTTCCTATTTTGTTTTTTGTACTTTTGGAAGTAAAATAAATGTAACACTAGGTATGATTGAAGAGCAAGTGATTTTAGTTAATGAGCAAGATGAGCCAATTGGCACCATGGGCAAGCAAGAAGCACATGAAAAAGCTTTGTTACACAGGGCGTTCTCTGTGTTTATTTTGAATGATAAAAATGAGATCATGCTTCAACAACGCGCAGCAGAGAAGTATCACTCTCCTTTATTATGGGCGAACACTTGTTGTAGTCACCAAAGAGTAGGAGAAACAAATATTCAAGCAGGAAAACGCCGTTTGAGAGAGGAAATGGGGTTTGAAGTAGAGCTGAAAGAAGTATTTCACTTTATTTATAAAGCACCCTTTGACAACGGGTTGACAGAACACGAATTTGACCATGTGATGGTGGGGTATTATAACGAAGATCCCAATACGAATCCAGAAGAAGTGGAAGCGTGGAAGTGGATGGGAATTGAAGCAGTAAAAAGAGATATGGAAGTCAATCCACAGGTTTATACCGCTTGGTTTAAAATTATTTTCGCTGAATTTTACCCCCATATCGAAGCACATAAAATTAAAACAGCATGAGATTAACAGTTAGCCGAAAAGCACATTTTAACGCCGCACATCGATTACATCGCCCAGATTGGTCGGACCAAAAGAATCAGGCTGTGTTTGGCAAGTGTAACAATCCCAATTTTCACGGACATAATTACGAATTAATCGTCCATGTTACTGGTGAAGTTGACCCAGAAACCGGATTTGTCATGGACTTGAAAATACTGTCAGATTTGATTAAATCCGAGATTGAAGAGGCTTTTGATCACAAAAATCTGAACTTAGATGTTATAGAATTCAAAAATCTAATCCCTACTGCAGAATACATTGCTGTAGTGATTTGGCAAAAATTAAGGCCTTTTATTGCAAAAGACAAAGATTTAGAGGTGGTTTTGTATGAAACCAATAGAAACTTTGTAACTTTTAAAGGGGAGGGGATTTAACATGCATAGAATCCATTAAAAGTTGTACATTTGCGTCTTGTTTTAGGCAATAATCCCGCTGATGGACTATTGCGAAATGAGGAAGAAGTTAAGCCTATGAGTTTTATACAATATCCAATGATGTTTGAACCCATCCTAAAAGATAGAATTTGGGGAGGGCGGAAATTACATACTGTTTTAGGTAAACAGCAGATTTCTGATTCAATTGGAGAAAGCTGGGAAATTTCTAATGTTCCAGAAAATGTTAGCCTTGTTTCCAATGGCACATATAAAGGACAAAGCTTAGAAGAACTAATTAAAACCTATCCTGAAGATATTTTAGGTTCCGCTATCGTTCAGACGTTTGGATATCAATTCCCGTTGTTATTCAAGTTCTTAGATGCTAAAGAGGATCTTTCTATTCAGCTACATCCCAATGATGAACTCGCAAAAACGAGACATAATTCTTTGGGAAAAACCGAAATGTGGTATGTAATGCAAGCCGATCCGGGGGCCAGGGTTGTTGTAGACTTTAAAGAAGGGGTTACCCAAGAGGATTATCTGCAACACCTGAATACCAAAACACTACCTGAAATTTTAAATGAAATTCCCGTAAAAAAAGGCGATGCTTTTTTTATACAAACAGGAACTGTTCACGCCATTGGAGCTGGAGTTTTACTCGCTGAAATTCAGCAAACGTCAGATATTACCTATCGCGTTTACGATTGGGATCGCGTAGATAGTGAAGGACAAACAAGAGAATTACACGTAGATTTGGCGCTAAAAGCGATTAATTACGAAAAGAAACAGGTCGTACTTTCTTATACTGAAGAAGAAAACCGTGCGAATCAACTGGTTTCTTGTCCGTTTTTTACGGTAAATTACATCCCTTTAGCCCAGCGATATGAGCTAGAGAAGCCACTAGATCGCTTCTATCTTTATGTGTGTACAGACGGAGCCTGTGAGCTTCAGATTAACGATTTATCGTGCGGAATTAAACAAGGTGAAACCGTTTTAATTCCCGCCTCAGTAAATAAACTCGTTGCAGTTGGTCAAGCAACATTGTTAGAAATATATATCGATTAGACCGTCGATGTAGTAAAGATAATTGTACTTTTGTTTAAATTTTAAATAAATTATTATGGCAAGCGTAAGAGGATTAAAAAAAGATGTTCACCAAGTATTAGGAGATATCATTGAGGCAATTTATATTCATGAATTGACAGTAGGAGGACCTACAGAAGAAACAACTGCTTTGATCGAAGAAGCCTTAACAGGATTCGACGAATTGATCATGGACATCAATGCAAAAGGGGTTGAAAATAAAAAAGCTCATTTTAAAGGCGTTTTTGTAAAATTAGAAAACATTGCAGGTCAATTAGTTGGAAAAATTAACAACTTGTAATTAAAATAAAGTAAAAAAAACACGCGAAATCAGTTGTAAGACTGAAAAAGCGTGTTATATTTGCACTCGAAAAATGAGTCGCCGGTGTAGCTCAGCTGGCTAGAGCAGCTGATTTGTAATCAGCAGGTCGTGGGTTCGAGTCCCTCCATCGGCTCAAATTTTGAAGATTAAATATTGCGAAGCAATTCGCCGGTGTAGCTCAGCTGGCTAGAGCAGCTGATTTGTAATCAGCAGGTCGTGGGTTCGAGTCCCTCCATCGGCTCAAATTTTGAAGATTAAATATTGCGAGGCAATTTGCCGGTGTAGCTCAGTTGGCTAGAGCAGCTGATTTGTAATCAGCAGGTCGTGGGTTCGAGTCCCTCCATCGGCTCAAATTTTGAAGATTAAATATTGCGAGGCAATTTGCCGGTGTAGCTCAGTTGGCTAGAGCAGCTGATTTGTAATCAGCAGGTCGTGGGTTCGAGTCCCTCCATCGGCTCAATATTTTAATCGCCCTTTTAGGCAATCTAAATTGCCGGTGTAGCTCAGCTGGCTAGAGCAGCTGATTTGTAATCAGCAGGTCGTGGGTTCGAGTCCCTCCATCGGCTCAAAAGCTTCCTAAGAATAGGAAGCTTTTTTGCTTTTACCTCTTTCCTATCCCGTAAATCAACTAGATGCTGTAAGCACCTGCCCCAAAAATTGACACTTTACGACTATTTATTAAAATAGCACTGTATTTATTTGTTATTCGTTGCAAAAGATTGTTTAAATTTAGAATCATGTAACAAGAGTGTAATTCTCTATTGACTAAGTATTCTAAACTATGATATCCTTGTTTTTCGAATCAGAATGGATTATTTATTGGGAAGTGGTCTACTTCATAATCGCAATTCTCGTTGCGATTCGAATTATCTATGATACGGATTCCATCTCGAAAACCCTAGCCTACCTATTGCTAGTTTTTTTCGTGCCTATCTTTGGAATCATCTTTTACTTCTCCTTTGGTATCAACTACCGAAGAAGAAAGATGTATTCTAAAAAACTAATCGCCAACGATAATTATGGAGAGCGCTTGTACAAACGCCTTAGTGAGATCCATCTCGATTTAAAACAACAAGGGCATCCCATCATTGATAAACATCGCTCTTTTGTGAACCTATTGTCTAATTCCATCGTAGGTGAAGGACCTCTTCTAGTTGATAATGATGTGGAGCTCCTGCAAAATGGAGAAGCCTTTTTTCCGCGTTTACTCGAGGATATCAAAGCAGCAAAACACCATATTCACCTTGAGTATTACATTTATGAAAATAATGAAATAGGTAGAGAAATCGCCGAATTGCTAAAAATTAAAGCCAAAGAAGGAGTGGAGGTACGCTTTATTTACGACGATTTTGGAAGTAGAAGCATCCGCAAAAATATAGTCAAAGATTTACGTGCAAATGGTATACAAGCCTTCGCGTTTAACAAGATTATTCTTCTGGCTTTAGCCAATCGACTCAACTACCGCAATCACCGTAAAATCGTGGTGATAGACGGACAAATTGCCTATACAGGGGGGATAAATATATCCGATCGCTATGACAATAGCAGAAAAGCAGAAAACGACTTCTTTTGGCGCGATACCCATATCCGTATAGAAGGGAGTGGCGCTTATGGATTGCAACACGTGTTTTTGACCGATTGGAATTTTTGTAGCAAAGAAAATCTCAGCTTCAGCGCCGATTATTTCCCTAAAATTCACTTGGGTAAACAAAAAACCTTGCCCGTTCAAGTAATCGCTTCAGGCCCCGATTCTGACGTGCCTTCTATTCTATTTAGCGTCCTTCAAGCTATTCAGGAAGCTGAACGTGAGATTTGTATTACAACGCCTTACTATATTCCAGATGAATCCCTGCAACTAGCTATCAAAATGGCCGTACTTAGCGGAAAAAAAGTCAAATTATTACTGCCAGGAATTACTGATTCTTTGACTGTTAAATTAGCATCTGAATCGTATTTTCAAGAACTTCTAGAATCCGGAGTAGAAATATTCTTGTATAAAAAAGGATTTATACACGCCAAAACTTGGGTTATCGATTCTGGTATTTGCTCAGTAGGAACCTGTAATTTGGATCATCGCAGTTTCGATTTGAACTTCGAAGTAAATGTTGTACTCTACGATATGGATTTCGCCAAGCAAATGCGCGATATGTTTGAACAAGATTGTAAAGACTCTATTCAACTCAAATTAGAACGCTGGAATAAACGATCAAAATGGCATCGCCTTAAAAATAGCTTTTTGCGCTTGTTGTCTCCTTTACTTTGATGGTACTGCAAACCCAAAACCAAGTCAAGGAATGGTGAATATTAATAAAAAACGCGACCAGAAAATCGGAGTGAATGTTTTCTTTTCGCGTTTTGTCAATAACCGTATTCCAACTAGTAACCATAAAAAAAGGGTTCCTTGGAAAAGGAACCCTTTTTTCGTAATAATTGAAGTCTTGTATAGGAATTTAGAATAATCCTCCTGCACCACCACTTTGTTTTGTGTTGGTATCTCTATACTTTCTTTGCAAGGAACGTCCTTTTCCGCCACCAAATGTATAGTTTACACCAATATACACAGATTGACTTTCCCAAGTGAATTCACCTGTTGAAGGATAAGGATATTTTGTTTTGTACTTGTACGACATCGTATTGAAGATATCGTTGAATCGGAAGCTAATGCTTAATTTGTTATTTAGTAAAGCATAGCGTGCACCAGCGTCAATTTTGTACATTTCTTCTGCGTCTGATGTAATTCCGTCAACCCCTCCTCTATAAAATCCAAATAAGTTAAAGCGAAGATTTTTTGTTGCTTTGAAGTTACTGTTTAAACGCGCATTGAAAGCATTTGCCGTGATATCGCGCAATACAGTATTCATTGTGCCTGTAGCATCCAATTGAGATACAAATCCCGTTTGTTTAATGCTAGAGAAATCGATGGCAGGTTGCATATCCCACCATGGAGTAACAATAATGTTAGCAGAAACTTCAAAACCATAAGCGTCGTTTGATTTGTAGTTGTCAAAAGTCATCAACAAAGCATTAGGGTTATCATTTTCTGGATCGTCGTAGATCACGTGATTAATTTCGTGGTTTATACGTCTATAGTAAACGCCGGCAGTAATGCTGCTTCTTTTAGCAAATAAACGCGTATAGTTTAATTCAACAGAATTGGTAAACTGCGGTTTTAGTTCTGGATTTCCTACCATAGTCATTAATGGCGTAGAGAATTGGCGAACTGGATTTGTTTGTCTTACTCCAGGGCGATCAACACGACGGCTATAGCTCACGTTAAACATATCGTTATCTGTAAGGTTATATCCCAAGTAAACAGAAGGATAAAGCGTTACATAATCATCCTTAAACGTTGAGTTTCCATCCAATTTTGAATCCACTCTATAGCTCTCTACTCTAGTTCCTACTTGGTAGTTGAATTTTCCTAAGGTTTGGCCAAATGTCGCATAAGCAGAAAAAATATCTTGATCATATTTATTGTCTATGTGTTTTTGGCTGATTGGAATTAAGGGATTGTTTGAGGTGAAGCTATTATCAGCTCTTGAGATTCGCGCTTCCGCCCCTAGTTCTAATTTCGTATGATCGTTTAATGGATTTACGTAGTCAATGTTTAACGTCGACAAGGTGTTCTCGTCTTTGTTGCCATCTTGATATGGTAAGTCGTTGGCTATTCCCAATTTGGTCAAATAGTCACCGTCCATGTCCGATTTGTTGATGTTGTGATTCATTTCAACATCTAGTGTATGTCCTTTTTTAGCGAATAAGTGTTTATACGCTAAATTGTAGGTGCTGAACGTATTTTTATTGTCGTAAAAGGTTTTTTGAAAAATATCCTCAAAGGATTGATCTGGATAAATAGTTGACGTTTTTAAATCAACACTGTGTTTGTTTGTACTTTGATTGGTGTAAAAAGACAACGTATTTTGATCGTTAATATAGTAATCAACCCCAACCTTATACAAAATATTCTTGTTGGTATTTAGCATATTAATCGATGTTGGCGAAAGAATATCCTCGCGAAACATAGTCCCGTCATTTTTCGATTTTCCGTCAGAATAACTCGCATTTCCAAAAAAGTTTAATTTGCCTTTTCTGTAGTTTAAGTTTAATGAAGTGGTCGATTGAATATTTTTAGCAATGGTTACACCGCTGTCAATAGAACCATTAAAACCATCAGCTGTATTTTTGTGTAAGACAATATTGATGATTCCCGACATTCCTTCAGGATTGTATTTTGCACTTGGATTCGTGATTAATTCGATGCTCTTAATTGAAGTAGAGGGAATTTGTTTAAGTAATTGCTCTGCCGACATATTTGTTGGTCTTCCGTCTAATAAGATGCGAACATTTTCATTTCCTCTTAAAGAGATCTTGCCGTCTTTATCCACGTTAACAGAAGGAATATTATTCATAATGTCAGAAGCTGTAGCACCAACAGTAGTTAAATCTTTACCCACAGTAATGACTTTTCGGTCAATTTTTTGTTCGATAGTAGATCGTTCCGCTACGATGTTTACATCGGCTAAAGTAGTCGATTCCGCCTCAAGATATATAGTACCAAGATCGGTAGCACTTTTTAAGGTGATTTCTTTGTGAAAAGGAGTGTAGCCTATAAATTGAATGTCCAAGTTATAGGTGTCAGCGGTAGCCGTAATTGCAAAAGAACCGTTATCTGTAGTCATTCCTCCCGTAATAACAGCATCTCCTTTTTTTAAGGTAATGGTCGCATAAGGAATACCTTCATTTAGTTTTTTGTCAAACACGCGTCCTGATATTTTTACAGAACCTTGGGCGTAGACTCCACAAAGGGAAAGTAAAAAAAACAATAAAGTTAGTTTTGTATTCATTTGATTAGTTGAATTAAGTTTTTTTGTCTACCCTAATAGACTGAGAATCGTTACTTTTGTTACAAGCTAACACCTAAAAAAAATATAAAAAAGAAATGTAATCATTGTAAGGTATTGATTGTTAGTATTTTGATTCTTATTTAGAAAAAATATAAATATATGAGGTATACTGTTTTTTGTGGATCGAGTGCGGGTAGCAAAGTAGAATATATGGCAAGTGCGAAGGCTTTAGGTGCCGCTTTGGCAAAAAAGCAAATTGGCGTTGTGTATGGAGGTGCAAAAGTTGGGTTAATGGGGGCAATTGCCGATGGAGCTTTGTCGCATGGAGGTGAGGTTATTGGCGTATTGCCTCATTTTTTAGCAGATGTAGAATTGGGACATACGGGACTAACGTCGCTCTATCACGTGGATACGATGCACGAACGCAAAGCAAAAATGGATGAATTATCCGATGGGATTATCGCCTTACCAGGGGGATATGGTACCCTAGAAGAGTTCTTTGAAGTTTTGACTTGGGGACAATTAGGTTTGCACAAAAAGCCAATTGCACTGTACAATGTGGCAGGATTTTACAATCCGTTGATGCTAATGATTGATAGTATGGTAGAACAGGGGTTCCTCAAAAAAGAAAATAAAGAAATGATCATTATCTCAGACGATATTGACGCGCTATTACAACAAATGATTCAGTATGAAGCACCAAAAGTAGGCAAGTGGATAGCAAAGGATCAACCAGTCTAACTGTGCTAAAAAAAGATTAAAAACAGTTTTTTTCGGACTTTTTTTCGTATTTTACCTACTCAAGTATGAATAAACGTTAAAAATGGAAAAAAACAATAATAATATAGCGATACTCGTCGATGGCGATAACGCACAAGCAAAATTATTAGAGAATATTTTAGCGGAAGTATCGAAATACGGCAAAGTTACCATTCGCCGTATTTATGGAGATTGGACTACCCCGCAAATGAATAGTTGGAAAGACTTGCTCAATGATTTGTCTTTTTCACCCATTCAAAAATTCAACTATACCTCAGGGAAAAATTCAACAGACAGTTCGTTGATTATTGACGCCATGGATATTTTACACGATAAAATGGTCGATGGTTTTTGTATTGTCTCTAGCGATAGTGACTATACTGGATTGGCGAAACGAATCCGAGAGGAAGGAATTTTTGTGATGGGAATAGGGGAAAAGAAAACACCTAATGCCTTTGTACAGTCTTGTGAGATTTTTACCTATTGCGAAACGTTAACGCCCAAACCTGTAAAAGCAGAAAAGAGTATCAGTCAAGAGAAAAAACAAGTGATAGAAGAGGAAGATGATACTCTTACGATCACCAAAAAAGAAATGCGTTTGATTGATCGCGCTTTTGATATGTCAGTGGATGAAGAAGTAGAAGCGTATATTTCTACTGTAGGTAATAACCTTCGTAAACTAGATCCTAGTTTTGACTCTCGTGATTACGGGTTTAGAAACTTGACTGAAATGTTTAAACACTTAAAAACCTATGAGGTTATCAATAACAATGTAAAAGGGTTGAATCACCCCTTGGTCAAGAAGAAATAAAGAGAAAATATCAATAAAAAAGGTCAGCATTGCTGACCTTTTTATGTTTTACGCTATTTGTTTTTTTGCTGTCATATTCTTTATGATAGAAAGCAAAATATAAAGCAAGATGATCAGTGGAATTGCCAAGTAGTGCAGTACAACTAACAAGAGGATTGATGCTGCAACAAATCCCAACTGTAATTTATAAGCCCCTATGTTTTTAGGGTCTATTTTTAGTGAAAACAACGGTAATTCTGCATTCATAATATAGGCACTCAATACGCTGATAATCACTAATACATAGGGATTACTCAAGAAAGAGATCACCGCTTCAGAATTAGTTGTGCTTACAATAAGAGGTAAACTCAAAATGAAGAGCGCATTCCCCGGTGTAGGCAATCCGATAAACGAATCTGTTTGTCGGGTGTCAATATTGAATTTCGCTAGTCGATAGGCTGCGCCCAAAGTGATGAGGAAACCGATATACGGAACAATAGCCATGTAGTATGTCTCTGGTGTCAAATTGTATGGCCCTTGAGTTTCCTGAATATTAGCCAATTGTTTGTAAATAATTAATCCAGGAACCACTCCACTGGTTACCATATCCGCTAAGGAATCCAATTGAAGTCCTAATTCGCTTTTTACTTGAAGAATTCGAGCTAAGAATCCGTCCCAATAGTCAAAGAAAATACCAATACACACCCATATAAAAGCCATGAGAATATTATCGTCAAAGGCGTATATACAAGCGATTAGTCCTGAAAGGAGGTTCAATAAAGTAATGAAATTTGGAATATGTTTTTTCATGTAAGCTATATTTAGGTCTTGATCTAGGTTATAAAGATAAACGTTAATTTCCTAAAGCAAAGGTATTATAAACTTACAAATAATAATATCGTCCTCGCCTTTTAGTTTTTTACTATTTTTACAACTTAGTAAGAATAATAAAAAGATGTTTGTGAAAAAACTAACATTCGGTACATTGCTCTTTTGTGTTGGATTTGCTACCCATGCCCAAAAAGCGAGAAAATATTCCAATGAGTTCTTAAATATTGGAGTAGATGCTGTTGCTATGGGAATGGCAAATAGCGTGGTATCTTCTACGGCCGATGTAAATGCCGTATATTGGAATCCTGCGGGATTAATGCGATTGGAAGACCAGCAAATATCCCTAATGCACGCAAGTTACTTTGCCAATATTGCGCAATATGATTATGGAGCATTTGCGATGCCTTTGGATGAAAAAAGTGCTTTGGGATTTTCGATCATCCGCTTTGGGGTGGATGATATCATGAATACGACTGAACTAATCGATCAACACGGAAATATTGATTATAATCGCATCAGCCTATTTTCCGCGGCAGATTACGCCTTTGTATTGTCTTATGCGCGAAATACACCCATTGAAGGACTAACCTATGGGGTGAATGCCAAAGTAGTACGCCGTGTAATTGGAAAATTTGCCGATTCTTGGGGATTTGGATTTGATGCTGGGATACAATATAAAACCAAGTCCGATTGGATGTTTGGAGTCATGGCTAGGGACATTACAACGACCTATAACATGTGGAGCATCAATAAAAAAGAGTACAGCAAAGTACAAGAAGCCGTAGAGGGGATGAATCAAGAACTACCCGAAACGACTGAAATTACCCTGCCTAAACTGCAAATGGGGGTCTCAAAAAACGTACAACTATCTCGTGATTTGAACCTGTTAGCAGCCTTAGCACTACACGTAGAATTTGCGGAAACCAATGCGGTAATCTCCAGTGGTTCTATGAGTATGACGCCCTCTTTAGGAGTTGAATTTGGCTATGCCAATTTGGTTTTTGTGCGTGGAGGTGTCGGCAACTTTCAAAATAATAGACAAATGGACAACACCCAAAAAACAGAGTTTCAACCCAATATTGGTGTGGGATTCCACTATAAAGGGATTCAAGTGGATTACGCGCTAACAGATATTGGCGATCAAAGTGCTGCCATCTATTCAAATGTCTTCTCGTTAAAATTAGATTTAGGAATTTTTAGAAAATAAAAAGATGAAAAAAATAGTCGCGTTGCTTTTTGCAGTGCTCTTGGTCCAACTAAGCTATGGAAATCCAACCGAACGAATATTGTCTAACAAAGCTAGAATTAGCGTCTTGACGTGTGGAACAGGAAAAGAGCTCTACGCTTTGTTTGGACATACAGCCATTCGAGTATACGATCCCGCACAGGGGATAGATCGCGTGTATAATTATGGTCTTTTTGATTTTCGAACGCCCAATTTCTACGGTAAATTCGTTAAAGGCGATTTACTCTATTTTGTAGATTATGACGATTATGAGCGCTTCGTCATGAATTATGCCTATGATAATCGCTCCGTGGTCGAGCAAGAATTAAACCTCTCTCATACACAAAAACAAAAGGTGTGGAACAACTTAAACCAATCGTTAAAAGAAGAAAACCGCTATTATATTTATAAATTTATCGACCAAAATTGTACCACTAAGGTAGTCGATGTTCTAAACGATGTATTGCCAACGCCAGTAGAAATTAGCGTTGAAGGCAATACCGCCACCTATCGAACAATTTTAAATACCTATTTAAAAGATCGCTATTTCGAAATGTTGGGCATTAATTTAATTTTCGGTAATAAAGTCGATCACCCCTCTAATTTGTTGTTTTTACCTGATAAATTTCAATTGGGATTGACACAGACTAAAAACGGTAATCTACCTTTAGTTCAAGATGAAATTACGGTTTTTCAAGCAGAGCAAACGGAGAACTATGTATGGTGGAATACCTATTGGTTTGCTTCTTTACTCGTGCTTTTCTTGATGGGATTAGCCGTAAATAACGTGGTGCGATCTGTTTATTTCATCCTTTTTGGCTTGTTAGGATGTTTTTTCTTTTTAGTAGGTTTTTATTCTCTTCATGGAGAATTGTTGTGGAATAATGTGGTTTTTTTATGTAATCCTTTGTTGATTTTGATTCCGTTTGTTAAAAACTTAAATAAAATTAAGTCTATATTAGGTATTATTGTTGTGATATTGTTAATTTTATATATTGTATTGAATCTTTATTCAGAAAAATTAATAATAACCTTACCTTTGTACCTGTTAACTCTTGTAACTTTATTTTTGGAATTTAAGCCAGTTTTACAAAATAGAGTGAAGAATAAATAGTAGACTATGTTTTCTTTTTTTAAATCAAAACCTATTTTAAAAGATTTAATTCCCGATAACTATGTGGATATTCACTCGCATTTGATTTATGGAATTGACGATGGTGCCCAAACCATTGAGGATACGCGAACTATTATTAAAGCGATGCAGCAGATGGGATTTGACCAAGCGATTGCTACCCCGCACACAACCCCATTAGTTTGGGAAAATACAAGAGAAGGTATTTTAAATCAGTACAAGAAGGTACAGGAAGAATTACCTACAGAATCAAAAGCGATCGAATTACGTGTCGCTTCTGAGTACATGATGGATGAAACCTTACTGCCTCACATCGAAAATAAAGAGTTGCTAACGTTAAAGAAGGACTATGTGCTGGTGGAGATGTCGTACATGAATCCGCCTATTCAATTGATGGATATTTTGTTTCAGCTAAAGTCAAACGGATACGACATTGTTTTAGCTCATCCAGAGCGCTATAATTTTTACCATCAAAATACAGCAATGTATAAGAAGTTAAAGAAAGCGGGTTGTCTCTTTCAAATGAATTTGCTTTCCGCAACCGGTTACTATGGTAAACACGTTCTAGAAGCAGCTAATTTTTTATTGTCGAATGGATTAATCGATTTCGTTGGATCAGATATTCACCACGAAAAACACATCAAAGGATTTGAAGCTAAAGTAGAGGTGAAGGGAATTGAATTCTTTACCCAAGCGATAAGCAATAATCAAGAATTTAGAAAGTAAAACACATAGATATAAAAAAAAAGCCACTCGTCTGAGTGGCTTTTTTTTTATATGAGTAAGAAATTACTTATCAGTTACTTCTCCTTTTATTCTCAATGGAACTGTTCCATTTTCATAGTTTATCGCATTAGATTCAACCGTAATTGTACGGCTAATTCTACCAATACTCATGTTGTATTTTACATCGATTTTTCCTTTTTTACCTGGCATAATAGGCTCTGTTGGTTTAGAAGGAACTGTACATCCACATGTAGAACGTACGTTTGTGATGATCAATGGTTGATCACCTGTGTTGGTGAATTCGAAGGTACGTAATCCATCGTCTTTTCCTCTAACCACTGTACCGTAATCGATAGTGTTGTTTTCAGCGGCAAATTGAATTTTTGGACCACTTTGAGCGAATGATAAAGCACTAGATAATACTAATGCGAATACTGCTATTAAATTTTTCATTACTATAACTTTTTGTTGTTTTGTAAAATTAGAAACTTTTCGAAAACTCGCAAATTTTTTTACCTATTCGATTTTAGATAAACTTTTATAATTGACGAGTAATAATTACTTTTGTACAACACAAAGATAATGAAAACTAAGGTTACAAAGAATGAAAAAAACTTTTTTTCTGCCAAGCAACTAGATGTTTTGTCTTTTTTTAATAATTAAATTATAGAATAATGGTAATTCCTGCACAATTTGACGCAAAGCTAGTAGAGCAAAAATGGTATCAGTATTGGATGGAAAATAATTTTTTCCGATCTATACCAGATGAAAGACAGCCGTACACCATTGTAATACCTCCACCAAACGTAACTGGAGTATTGCATATGGGGCATATGTTGAACGTTACAATTCAAGATGTATTAATTCGTCGCGCCCGTTTAAAAGGGTTAAACGCATGTTGGGTCCCGGGAACGGATCACGCATCTATTGCAACTGAAGCCAAAGTCGTCGCTAAATTGAGAGAGCAGGGAATCAATAAAAACGACTTAACTAGAGAAGAGTTTTTAAAACACGCATGGGAGTGGAAAGAAGAATATGGAGGTGTGATTTTAGATCAGTTGAAAAAACTAGGGGCTTCATGTGATTGGGATCGTACGAAGTTTACGATGGATCCTGAAATGTCACAACAAGTGATTAAGTTGTTTGTTGATTTGTATAACAAAGGATTAATTTACCGCGGGTATCGCATGGTGAACTGGGATCCTGAAGCGAAGACTACCTTATCTGATGAAGAGGTGATCTACGAAGAACGCCAAGGAAAACTATACCACCTAAAATATCAAATCGAAGGAACGTCTGATTATTTGACAATTGCAACCACACGTCCTGAAACCATTTTGGGAGATACTGCTATTTGTATTCATCCAGCAGATGAACGCTACCAACATCTCAAAGGAAAACAAGCAATTGTGCCAATATGCAATCGCTCAATTCCTATTATATTTGATGAGTATGTCGATATGGAGTTCGGAACAGGATGTTTAAAAGTAACGCCTGCCCATGATATCAATGACAAAGAGCTTGGTGAACGCCACAATTTAGAAATTATAGACATTTTTAATGCTGATGCTACACTAAACGATCTTGGATTGCACTACAAAGGCAAAGATCGCTTTGTTGTACGCAAAGAAATTGAAGCTGAATTAGCGTCAATTGGCGCATTGGAAAAAGTAGAAAACTACCTGAATAACGTAGGAACATCTGAGCGCACCAAAGCTGTAATTGAACCGCGTTTGTCTGATCAGTGGTTTTTGAAAATGGAAGAATTGGCAAAACCTGCTTTAGATGCCGTAATGACAACGGAAGAGGTTAAACTGTATCCAAGTCGTTATAACAGTACTTATAGAAGCTGGTTGGAAAATATTCGCGATTGGAATATTTCTCGTCAATTGTGGTGGGGGCATCAAATTCCTGCATTCTACTACGGCGATGGAAAGGAAGATTTTGTTGTTGCTGAAACAGTAGAAGCTGCACTTGAATTAGCGAAAACAAAAACAGGAAAAACGGATTTGACTGTCGCTGATTTAAAACAAGATGAAGATGCTTTAGATACGTGGTTCTCTTCTTGGTTGTGGCCGATGGCGGTATTTAACGGATTAATCGACCCTGAAAACGAAGAATTTAAGTACTATTACCCAACAAATGATTTAGTGACCGGTCCAGATATTATTTTCTTCTGGGTGGCACGTATGATTATGGCAGGGTATGAATACACGGGTAAACAGCCGTTTACCAATGTTTATTTTACGGGAATTGTACGTGATAAACAGCGTCGAAAAATGTCTAAATCACTAGGAAACTCTCCAGATGCTTTAGGTTTGATCGACAAATTTGGTGCTGATGGAGTTCGCGTAGGTTTATTGCTATCGGCTTCTGCTGGAAACGATATCTTGTTTGATGAAGATTTATGTGCGCAAGGAAAGGCCTTTACCAATAAGGTTTGGAATGCCTTCCGTCTGATCAAAGGATGGGAAGTTTCTCAAACGTTGGAACAGCCTGAAACAGCAAAAGTTTCTTTGGCTTGGTATGAAGCAAAATTGCAAAAAACACTAGTGGAAATCGAAGATCACTTCTCAAAATACAGAATCTCAGATGCGTTAATGGCTATCTATAAATTAGTTTGGGATGATTTCTGCTCTTGGTTCTTGGAAATGATTAAACCAGGATACCAACAGCCAATTGATGCGGTTACCTACCGTAAAGCAATTGAATTGTTGGAAGAAAATCTCAAGCTTTTACATCCATTTATGCCATTCTTAACCGAAGAAATTTGGCAACATATCGATTCTCGTACGCCTGAACAAGCGTTAGTAGTTTCTGCTTGGCCAGAAATAAAAGGGTTTGACGAAAAGTTGATTAAAGAGTTTGAATTTGCCATGGAAGTAATTGCTGGTATTCGTACCATCAGAAAAGATAAAAATATCTCTTTCAAAGAAAGCATTGATCTTAAAATAATCAACAACGAAAAAGTGTCAACTTATTTTGATAGTGTAATCTCAAAATTAGGAAACATTGTTAGTATGGAATACGTTGCGGATCAAGTTAGTGGTGCGTTGTCCTACCGAGTGAAATCAAATGAATACTTTATCCCGATTGCAGGTAGTGTGAATGTGGAAGAGGAAATAGCAAAACTTGAAGAAGAGTTGAAGTATCTGAAAGGTTTCTTGAAATCTGTACAAGGGAAGCTATCAAATGAAAAATTCGTTAGTGGAGCACCAGAACAGGTGGTGGCAAATGAAAAGCAAAAAGAAGCAGATGCTTTGGCAAAAATTTCAACCATTGAACACAGTTTAGCTGGTTTGAAATAGAAATAAAAACAAGTTGATTATAAGGTCTTTCGTTTGTGTACACAAACGAAAGACCTTTTTTTTTATCTTCGCCTTCATGAAATACAACCTCCATACACATCATCGATGCAAGGACGCAGATACGTTAGCTATTGTCAGTCAAGACTTGTTAGCTGTGGACCTTAGCATTCCTCATTTTTCTTTGGGTATTCACCCTTGGTATATCACGCCTACTTTGATTGAAGAACAGTTGCATTTCATTGAATCACAGCTGCATTATCCCAATTGTTTAGCTATTGGAGAGTGTGGGCTAGATAAGAAAATAGATATTCCTTTGGCATTGCAAGAAGAAGTATTAGTTCGTCAATTACTTCTTGCAGAAAAATATAAAAAAGCTGTAATTTTGCACGTCGTTTCGGCTTATCAAGAAATTATAGCACTCAAAAAGCGGTTGAAACTGACCGTTCCTCTTGTGGTCCATGGATTTAATAAACATCAACAGGTGGCAGAAAGTTTGTGGAAAAATGGCATTTATCTCTCTTTTGGTCAGGCGTTGTTGTACAATACTCAATTGCAAGAGACTTTTGTTGCTGTGCCTCAAGCGTTTTTGTTTTTGGAGACGGATGATGTTCAGGAGATTACAATAGCGGATATCTATGCTAAAGCTGAAACGTTGCGTCCTGCTATAGGAGAAATTGTGGCGTCGAATTTTAAACGCATACTGAATAAAGAATAATAAGAACAGCCTTTTTAGGGTGATTAATAAATAGAAATAGATGGCTATTTGGCAAGAAAGAGCAGCCTTGCTTTTTAAAGAAGAAGGACTAGAAAAATTAAAAAACGCCAACGTATTAGTTGTTGGATTAGGAGGTGTTGGATCATTTGCCGCTGAGTTTTTGGCTCGTGCAGGGGTGGGAACGATGACGATTGTCGATGGTGATACAGTGGATATCACAAATATCAACAGACAATTGCCTGCTTTGCACTCTACTGTGGGAATGGCAAAAGTGCACGTAGTAGGTGATCGCCTGATGGATATCAATCCCGAATTGAACCTAACGCGTATACAAGAGTTTTTGTCTCCTGAACGCACACACGAAGTGGTAACCGATGATTACGACTACGTTTTGGATTGTATTGACAGTATTACCCCTAAAATTAATTTAATCCTCGCAGCCAAACGCAAGCGAATCAAAGTTATTAGTGCTATGGGAGCTGGTGGAAAGATGCAAGCGTCGAAAATAGTCGTAAAAGACATCAGTAAAACCGATGTATGTCCGTTGGCCAAACAAATTCGCAAGCGCCTAAAAAAAGAGGGGATTTCCTCGGGCGTAAAAGCTATATTTTCAACAGAAAAACCTGATGAAAGCAGTTTGAAAATGACGGATGGATCTAACTTTAAAAAATCGTTCTTCGGTACGAATAGCTGGATGCCAGCTTTGTTTGGTTTACACGCAGCAGAAAATGTAATCCGCTATTTGTTAGCAAAGTAAAAGCATAAAAAAGGAACTTGATCAAGTTCCTTTTTTTTATGTTATAGGTTGCCTTAAGACGGCAATAGGTCCATGGCAAGTAAGAGTTGTAATACAATGATCAATATTGAAAGCACCCACAAAAAACCATAAATAACATAGTGTAGGAGACTAGTTTTTTCACCCGCTATTTTTTTTGCTTTTTGCAACATCAACATCGGAATAATTAACGCTAAAACAACCAAAGAAATTGAAGCATATCCCAATGCAATTACAAAACCATCAGGATAGAACAGAGCAAAAAGGATAGGAGGCAAGAACGTTAGAATGAACGCTGTTGCGTTGTGCTTAATCTTTGGACGATCTTTAGCTAAATCCTTGATATAATCGTTTAATGCTAATGCAACACCCCAAAAAGAGGTTAAGATGGCTGCAGCGGCAAAGATGGTGAATGAAATCTTGATCCATGGAGAGTCACTACTAGCTTTAATCGCGACTAATAATCCTTCAAGTCCTGCATTATCTCTCAAAATAGTGCTGAACACGCTGCTTTCAATAGTACCTAAAATGGTCATTTCCCAGATGAGGTATAAGATCAACGGCAGTATACTTCCCGCAAAAAACACCCATTTTAGTTGGCGTAAATTACCGTCTAAGTATTTAACCAAACTTGGGATGACCACACTAAACCCAAAAGAGGTAAAGATAATAGGGATTGTGGCTAATGCAGGTAAGGGAGTGGTTGGGATATAGCTCAAATAAGCCGTTTCAATATGGGGAAGTAATAATCCCAATACCAAAAATAGACACAAGAGTTTGACTGAAAACACCACTTTCGTGCTGTAATCAACAGCTCGAGTACCAAAGGCAATAATGCCGCCGAAAAGCAAGGTAAAGAGAATGGCACTTAGTTGAGGTGGAATTTTTAGGTCGAGTACATGCTCTAAATTGGTGCGTAAAATATCACCACCACCAGCGATATAAGCGCTTGTCAAAGCATACATTAACGTTAACATACTTACGCCAGTAACATATGCGCCTGGTTTTCCCAAATATTTTATCGTCAGGGTGTTTAACCCATCCTCAGGTGAATTGTATCGATAGACGTTTACTAATAAAACGGAAGTATAAAACATAGCAAACCAAATACAGAATAAGATGAACGACATTAATATAAAGCCAACATTGGCTGATATAATGGGGATAGCTAACATGCCCGCGCCTATTGTAGTCCCTGCTACAATAAGAATACTTCCGATAATTTTTTGCATTTCGTTTAAAATTTATATTTTTTGTTATTTGTTCATTCATATAGGGGTAACTAATAATGTGGATACACCACAATTATTATACCTCTGTAAGGCTTTTTTTAAAATTCACTAAAAAAGACTATAAAAAAAATAAATATATGTTTTTATTCGTAGACTTTTCAATATGATTTCGCTTATTATTGAGATTATCTCAGTATAACTGGTTTTTTTTTGTCGTTTTTTTGTTTTTACTTCTTTTGAACGGGTTGCTTATTGCTGTTTTTTTAAGGTTAATTCATTGGTTTTTAGCGATTAAATAAGATGTAAATCCGAGTGTAATTGGAAAAGTACCAGGGATTCCCTAAACTGTCTCCCTGTGAATTGGATTACAATGTTTATCTTTGAGTAGATCAAAAGGAAAGCACTATGTTGAAAATTGAAGAAGAATTACTGTCCAAAAACATCAAACCTACCGCTATGCGCATCTTGGTTTTAAAGTTTTTAAAACAGCAAGAAGGAGCGGTGTCTCTAGCGGATATAGAAAATAGCTTTGATCAATCGGATCGAGTAACTATTTACCGCACCGTTAAAACATTTGAAAGTAAAGGACTTTTGCATCGCATTACGGCAACTAACACCACGCAATACGCTTTGTGTTCTTCTAATTGTTCTGAGGATAAACACCGAGATACCCACTTGCATTTTATTTGCAACCAATGTAAAAAAACAATCTGCCTGACCCAAGTCGCCATTCCAACTATTGAGATACCTGATGGATTTCAGTTGAGTCAAATCGAAGTTATTGCACAAGGAATATGCAACGATTGTAAATCTTAGGTTGTTTGAGTAATATGCTGCATAATGCGTTTCGCGTGTATTCTCGAATTCTCAATAAACCAAGTGTGTGTATTTAATCCTCCGCAAACTACACCGGCCAAATATAACTTTGGAATATTGGTCTCCATTGTTTCAGGATGATAGGTAGGGAATTGATCGACGGTGTCTTGTATTGTAATTCCCAGTTGTTGTAAGAAATTAAAATCTGGGCGATAACCCGTAAGTGCCAAGACAAAGTCATTGGAAATACAATAGGATTCTTTGCCGCTTTGAATGTACACTTCTGATGCTGTAATAGCAGTTAATTGGCTGTTGTAATACACTTGGATGGCGCCTTCTGCAATTCGATTCTCAATGTCGGGTTTTACCCAATACTTTACGTGAGAACTTATGGCTTGATCTCGAACAACCATCGTTACTTTGGCTCCTTTTCGGTAACATTCAAGTGCTGCATCTACAGAAGAATTACTCGCTCCAACAACCACAACTTGCATATTGGCATAAAAATGAGGGTCGTTGTAATAGTGAGAAACTTTAGGAAGATCTTCTCCTGGGATGTTCAATAAGTTGGGGAAATCGTAAAACCCAGTAGCAACTACAACATGAGAAGCTGCATACTGTGCCTTTGTTGTTTGTACGTGAAAATGCCCTTCGACTTGTTTGTCTACTGCTGTAACTTTTTCAAATAAGTGAATGCATAAATCGTGCAACTGAGTAACACGTCTATAATACTCTAAGGCTTCTTTTCGTCTTGGTTTATTTTCCGCACTAATAAAGGGGATGTGATCCAATTCTAGCAATTCTGAAGTTGAGAAGAACTGCATATTGATCGGATAGTGATACAAGGAATTTACTAAACAACCTTTTTCAATAATTACATAGGTTAATCCTGCTTTTTTCGCTTCTATTCCACAGGCAATGCCTATAGGACCTCCACCAATAATGAGTACGTCAACGTGTTTCATTGTGTAAGAAAATAAACCCAACAAGGGTAGTTTTTAGTCTTTCTAACAAAAGTATTGAATTATTTTGGATAGGCGACAAATGTCTAGGGAAAGACTTCGCTAAAAAAGGGTTAAAAAAAAAGGATGCCCAGTGGACATCCTTTATTATTTTATGTTGAAAAGATTACTCAGTTACTTTATCAGCTACTAAGTGAATTCCAATTTCCATATCTTGGCTAATCGCCCAGTCAGCTGGATTTAAAGCAGCTCCTGAATCTTTATCTGTAGTACCGAATACTAATCCCCATGCAGCGCGATCTGCGATGAATGAAGCATGCATAACCGCTTTACCGTTTTCTACTGTAACTTTAGCAGGGAAAGTGATGTTTACTGTTTTTCCTAAAATTGTTAAGTTTCCACTTACCATTTTGTTTGCTCCTTCTACAGTACTTTTGTGTTGTGTAGCGTCGAAATCTTCTACTTTAGTGATTTTGAAATCTACCGTAGGGTTTTTTTCTACGTCGAAGAAATCAGGACTTTTTAAGTGTCCTCCTAATTTTTCAATATCCTCATCAGCATCAACAGAAGCGCGGTCAACCTTAATAGAGTTCATGTCTATAGTGTATGAACCTGCGTTTAATCCATTTGCGTCAATGGCAATATCTCCAGCGCTTAAAGCTAATGTACCAAAACGAGGATTAAGTCCACCTTTGTGTCCTACTTTCCAGTTAACACTACTTTCTGTTAAGTTTACAACATACTTGTCTCCTTGTTCTGTTGCAACTTCTTGTTCTGTTGTAGTTGTTGCTTTATCAGCATTCTTATTTCCACATGATGCTAATGAAAGAGCAGCTACAACTGCTACTGATAATAAAATTTTTTTCATCTTAATTCGCTATTTTGTTACCCCAAATGTACAATACAAAAATGGATATGCAAGAGTTTATTCAGGTGTGGGATGTTAAAAAGTTGTAAATATTCGTTTTTTGTGAAATTATGACGCCTTTTTAGTTGATAATGTTTTTAAAAATATGTCTTTTTGGATAAAAAAGGTAGCTTTTTTCGTAAATCTTCTGTTAACTTCGCTGGCTGTGATCTGATGAATGGCTCCATTTGCTTAGGTAAAAAAAAAAGGATGCCCTATAGCATCCTCTTATGATCGTTTTTACGTGTTTTTTAAAACTATAGTTCCTTAAAAGTGGAAATAATATTCATTAATTCATCGCCTTGGTAGGTTTGGTTTTGTCCAATGGTCCAACCAATAATCTCATAGTATCCTTTTTTACCTTCTATCATTGTCTGAATCATGTACATATAGTTTCCTTCTTGAGACATAGACAGTTTGTATATTTTTCCCGACAATCCGTTTATTCTAACGTTTTCTTCTTTTACTATCTGGTAATCGGGTCTTTTTTCATAAGTAGCCAGCGCTTTTTTCGTAAACGTTGCGAAATCGGGCGCAGAAGTCTTAGGAGATTCTTTTGCTACGAGGTAAACTTGTTTGAATGTGTTTCCATACTGAATGGCCGCATCTGGATATAAATCGGTCATGGCAGCCAACGTACCAGGCATCTCCATAGAGAATTGATCATTGACATTCACTGTTTGAGGGGGTGCCACTTTTTGATTGCAACTTGCCATCCCTAAGGTTATACATAGAATAAAGAGAAGTTTTTTCATCTGAAAACAATTTTAAATAATGAATATTTAAAGTTAAGTCAAAATTCTCAAACGCTGAGCCCTGAAAGAGTAATTTTTTTTCAGCCAAAGTAGAGCGCATAAGCACTTGTCAAGGGGCTGATTGAGTTTGACTGCCTTGCTAGGCGTTATTTTAAGCGCATGTGTTTTCTGAATTGAATAGATTATCGTAATTTAGAAGACATTAATCAACAAAATAAAAAGAATTATGGCAAAAAGAGTTTTAATGTTAGCGGGTGATTTTGTGGAAGACTACGAAGTAATGGTTCCCTACCAAGCATTGCTATCTGTAGGAGTAGCAGTGGATGTGGTTTGTCCTGGAAAGAAAAAGAACGATATCATTGCAACGGCAATTCACGATTTCGTTGGATTTCAGACTTATGCGGAAAGCAGGGGGCATAATTTCGTGATTAACAAGAGTTTTGATGAGGTAAAAGTAGGGGATTATGCTGGGCTATATGTCTGTGGAGGACGTGCCCCTGAATATATTCGATTAAACAAAAAGGTGATTGAAATCGTTCAGTTCTTTTTTGAAAAGAATTTGCCAATTGCGGCTATTTGTCACGGAATTCAGGTCCTAACACCTGCAAATGTCCTACAAGGCAGAACCTTGACTGCGTATCCAGCAGTGGGACCAGACATCGTTGTAGCAGGAGGTGTATACAAGGAAATAGATGCGGACAAAGCCATAACGGACGGCAATTTAACCACTTCACCTGCCTGGCCTGGCCATCCTGCTATTTTGAGTGAATTTTATAAGTTATTAGGGATAAAAATAGGATAGGGATGATCCTGTAGTAGTTTGCGCGGCGAAAAGAAGAACACTTGTAAAACATTTCTTATTTTAGCAGCGCAAATTTTTTATATATGATTTCAGAACTACAATTCCAAGCCGAATTAAATCAAATTATAGTCAATGCAATACGCGAAGACGTTGGAGATGGAGATCACAGCTCCTTGGCGTGTATCCCATCAAATGCTAAGGGGAAAGCCCAAGTTCTAGTTAAAGAAGAGGGAATTATTGCGGGAGTTGCATTTGCTCAAATGATTTTAAACTACGTGGATGCGAGTTTAGTTGTTGAGGTGTTTATTCCTGATGGAACGGCAGTTCAAGTGGGAGATGTAGTATTAACCGTAGCAGGATCTTCTCAGTCCATTTTAAAAGCGGAACGCTTTATGTTGAATGCGATGCAACGCATGAGTGCCATCGCAACTAAAACGCGCGTTTTTGTGGATTTACTTGAGGGAACGGGAACTAAAATTCTAGATACGCGTAAAACTACACCAGGTATTCGCGCCATTGAAAAATGGGCCGTGAAAATTGCAGGAGGTGAAAATCATCGCTTTGCCCTATATGACATGATCATGCTCAAAGACAACCACATCGATTTTGCCGGCGGCATAAAAGAAGCAATAGAAAAAACCAACCAATACCTAAAAGAGCAAAACAAAGCATTGAAAATTATCGTAGAAGCACGTAATTTGGATGAAGTTAAACAAATCTTAGCCTGTGAGAATGTATATCGCATCCTCTTGGATAATTTTGACTTTGAAACGACAAAAGAAGCCGTAGCCTTAATCGGTAATCAATGCCAAACTGAATCATCTGGCAATATTGATGAAACAACAGTTCGTGCTTATGCGCTTTGTGGCGTAGATTATGTTTCTTCTGGAGCCTTGACTCATTCTGTTTATAATATGGATTTAAGTTTAAAAGCGGTTTTATAACAAAGACAAAAGCGAAAATGTCAGACGTAGAGAATAAGTTAGATCGAATACCTATCGTCAATAAAATTGTTCGAGGATTGAAACGAGTGAAGTTTTCTTTCCTGGAAGGGTATTCTCTTTTTGATTTAATCGAACTATATGTAGTCGGTATTATCAAAGGAGCTTTTTCTTATCGCGCAGGTTCTATTGCCTTTAGTTTCTTTATGGCTTTGTTTCCCTTTGCCCTTTTTATTCTAAACCTCATACCCTATATTCCCATTGACAATTTTCAGGCTGACTTTTTGCAGTTTATCGAAAATTCAGTGCCTCCAAATACCTATGAAGCCATTCAATCTATTATTCTTGATATTATGAATAATAGTTATAAATCATTGCTTTCTTCAGGTTTTTTACTGTCTATTTTTTTAATGACCAATGGCGTATTCGCTATTATTGGTGGATTTGAATCGTCCTATCACATTACGATTTCACGCAATATCATTCGACAGTATTTAGTTGCTTTAGCCTTGTCGTTGGCGCTGTCCTTTGTCTTGATTTTTTCTGTTGCCTTTTACGTCATCCTCGAAGTGTTGATTTACCGATTTGCCATTGGAGTGAATTGGTTGGTCTGGTTGCGTAATTTGTACCTATTACTCGTTGTTTTATTGACAACCTCCATCTTGTACAAATTTGGTGCAAAAGAAACCAAGAAAGTGTCTTTCATCTCCATCGGATCTGTATTTACAACGATCTTGTATGTGTTAACCTCTTATGGTTTTGGGGTGTATGTGCTTCGATTCGCGCGTTATAACGAACTGTATGGCTCTATTGGAACGCTACTCGTTGTTATGTTTTACTTGTGGATTAACTGTATGATCCTATTGCTAGGTTTTGAATTAAATTTGGCAATTCGTAAGATTAAATTGAAAAAATAAGTATATTTGAGTGTATTGTTTAATTCAAATGGCTAAAATATTATGAGAAATTCAATGTTAATGATCCTATTTTTAATAGGGGGGCTGTGCTTAGCGCATGGACAGTCGATTGTTGGTAAATGGAAGACCTTTGACGATCAGACAGGAGATGCGAAATCCATTGTAGAGATACTAGAAAAGGACGGGAAGTACCACGGCAAGGTAGTCGAAATACTCAATCCTGCTAAAAAGGATTCTAAATGCGAAAACTGCCCGGGTACAGATAAAGGAAAACCCATTGAAGGGTTAACGATTATTAAAAACCTGACCAAAAAAGGGGCTGAATATACAGGAGGAACAATAATTGATCCTCAATCGGGGAAAGAGTACAAATGCTCGATTAAAACCAATGGAACAACTAAATTAGAAGTCAGAGGTTATGTTGGAATATCCTTAATCGGACGAACCCAAACTTGGACTAAAATGTAAAATAGAACAGAAAGAGGATGCCCAAGAAGGGTATCCTCTTTTTTTGGTCGCTCTATCAACGAGCCATTCTTGCTATGTCAGCGTACTGCCAGCATTATGCGTCCATAGTCACTCTATAATAAACGCTAGTTTTAATAGACTCACTATGGACGCACTATGGACTCACTACGGACTCACCTCAAACAATACTTGTCTCGTCCTACTATAACTGTACAGCTCTTTTTTTTGCTCCTGTTTTTTACTGTACAGCTCTTGTTTATGCTCCTGTTTTTTACTGTACAAAGTGCGAAATAAGCAAAGTAACAATTGTTTGGGCAAGGGAAATGAAAGAGTTAGCACAACAAGCTGTAGTGAAATCGTTAAAATAGGATGAAGATTTGCTTTAAAACTCGTACTTTTGGGAATCAAAAAGTCTGAGACTATTTTTAATTCGTTATAACTTAAAAATCAAATGAATAGAGTATTGGTGTGTTTTTTGTTGCTTATAAGTGTGGGATGTATGACGTCAAAGTCAACGCATCAGCCTTATTTGTATGACAATGGACCCGATTTTGTAGTGGAAGGAATGTATCGCATTGTCGATGAAGAAGGAAAAATGGGATTTGCAAACGTAAAAGGACAAGTGGTTATAAAGCCTCAATTTGCTTTTGTGTTTCCCTTTAAAAATGGCAAGGCAAAAGCAACTTTTGAAGGAAGAAGTAGAGAAGTCTCTGGATCTCGAGGCGAATACCACTATTGGGATAGTCCTTCGTGGTTTTATATTGACAACAAAGGAAACATTGTTTCTGAGAAAAACGCGAACTAAAATAATCTCCTAACTTCGTGTACAACCGAAGCGTCGAAATGATTAATCAATCCTAACATGCATTATTTTGTAGAGGTTATTGTACCTTTAGCTTTAGACCCTACGTTTACGTATCGTATTAACGAGATGGAGTTTGACTTCATTCAAGTAGGTATGCGCGTAGCCGTGCCTTTCGGTCGAAACAAGGTGTATACGGCTTTGGTGGTAGAGAAGCACCATCGTCAGCCCGCCTTGTATGAAGCCAAGGATATTCATGAAATTATTGATGTTGAGCCCGTTGTAACACCAGCGCAAATTAAATTTTGGACCTGGTTGGCCGAATACTATATGTGTACGTTGGGTGATGTCTATAAAGGGGCTATGCCTTCGCGATTACTCTTAGAAAGCGAAACCATTATTCAATGGAATGACAAATCCGTTATCTCAGTAGAGGAATTAAATGATGCTGAATACTTGTTGTATGAGGCGATGCAAATTCAAGCGATCCTCAAATTAGACGAAGTTATCGCAATTTTAAATCGCAAAAAAGTATTTCCTGTCATCAATAGTTTATTGAGCAAAGGCGCTATTTTCTTACAAGAAGAAATGGTGGAAAAATATAGGCCGAAACAGATTCGCTATGTGCGATTGGCTGAAGCTTATACTCAAGAAGATGGCTTGACCAAGCTCATGGAAGTAGTGAGTCGAGCAGTAAAACAGCGAGAGTTGGTGTTGAAGTATTTTCAACTTCAAGCCATCCAAAAGAAACCCATTAGCGTCAAACAATTGATAGACGAAGGCGAGAGCAGTCAAGCAATCGTCAATGCTTTGATCGAAAAAGGCGTATTTGAAGCATACTATTTAAATCACGATCGCGTGATTTTTAATGAAGCAACGGCTGAGGGAATTCAATTGACCGATGACCAAAGCAAGGCGCTGTGGGAAATCGAACAACAATTTAAAGAAAAAGAAGTGGTGTTGTTACACGGAGTTACCGCATCTGGGAAGACTGAAGTGTACATCAAACTCATAGAAAAATATGTAGCGCAAGAAGGGCAAGTGTTGTTTCTTCTGCCAGAAGTGGGGATTAGTACTCAATTGGTACAGCGTTTGACTGCTTATTTCGGCAATCAAGTAGCGGTCTATCACTCGCGATACTCCCACAACGAGCGTTTAGAAGTGTGGAATCAAGTTTTGCAACAGTCGGAAAAAGCAAAAGTGATCCTTGGTACGCGATTATCCGTATTCTTGCCCTTTCAAGATTTGCGATTGGTTGTCATTGATGAAGAGCACGATTCCAACTACAAACAACACGATCCTGCTCCTCGTTATCACGGAAGGGATGCTGCTGTTGTACTGGCCATGCAACACAAAGCCAAAGTGTTGATGGGTTCGGCTACACCGAGCTTAGAAAGTTATTACAATGCCCATCAAAAAAAATACGGTCTCGTAGAGTTAACCAAGCGCTATACCAATGTATTGTTGCCAGATATCGTTTTAGTAGATATCAAAGACAAGTACAAGCGCAAACAAATGACGGGGCATTTTTCTGATCAGTTGATCGATGAGATAAATCAGGCCTTGTCGTTAGAAGAACAAGTCATTCTCTTTCAAAATCGCAGGGGATTTTCTCCTGTAGTGGAGTGTATGACTTGTGGAGCTGTGCCCGAATGTCCACATTGTGATGTGAGTTTGACCTATCATAAATACAGAAACGAACTGCGTTGCCATTACTGTGGCTATACGTTGCCTATGCCCAAACAATGTGTGCGTTGTCACAGTGTCGACTTGAATACCAAAGGATTTGGAACAGAACAAGTGGAGGAAGAGTTGAGAGAACTATTTCCCAACAAGCGTATTGGGCGTATGGATCAAGATACAACTAGGGGAAAATATGCGTATGAGAAGTTGATTGAATCCTTTGAAAATCGTCAAATTGATATTTTGGTAGGCACACAGATGCTAGCGAAGGGGTTTGATTTTGACAACGTCAATTTAGTGGGGATTATGAATGCCGATAACAGCTTATATCACCCAGATTTTAGAGCTCATGAACGCGCTTTTCAAATGATGACTCAGATTGCAGGACGTTCCGGTCGATTTGACAAGAAGGGAAAAGTAGTCATTCAAACGTTTAATCCCTATCACAACATCATTCAGCAGGTAACCAATTACGATTATAAGTCGATGTATAAAGAACAGATGTATGAACGTCATAATTTTCAATATCCGCCTTTTTATCGCTTGATTCGTTTGACCTTAAAACACCGCGATTTTGAAAAGTTGAGGGAAGCGTCTTTTTGGTTGTACAACAACTTGAAGGGGCAGTTGGGAATTCCTGTTTTAGGACCAGAAGAACCCGCTATTAATCGCATCCGAAACCAGTATATCCGCGTGATTTTAATCAAAATTCCACAGCAAGTGATGTTAAATCAAACCAAGGGGAACGTGAGGCGTATCCTAAAGAGTTTTGAATCGATCGGTGCTTATCGTTCGGTTCATGTAGTGGCTAATGTGGATTTTTATTAGCAACAAAAATAGGAGAGCGATAAATCGCTCTTTTTTTATGGAGGTTAAGTTGTATTTTTGTAGCTTGGACTAAGATTTTAAAAACAAAAGAACATGAGCCAACCCAAAATTGTAGTGTCAAAAGACGCAAGAGAAAGTCAAGATAATTACGACATCATCTATTCGAATATAACCTTCATCAATTTAATTCGCGAAGAAGCTGAAACAGAAGATCCGGAAGAAGACAACGTCGATGAATTAATTCCACATGATGCTTTTTTAAGCTACTATGTCGATTATTATTTGTCTCAGTATGAAAATGGGAATTTTTCCCAGTTTGTGTACAACACAGGAGCAGATTTAGAATTGATTGATTGGATTATCGAAGGATTGGAAAAAATGGGGTCAGTAGAACACCTGGCTTTGTTGAAAAAAAGGTTAGATGTATTAGAAAATATGGATGAGGTGGTGTTAGAAGCATTTGTTGAAAGCGATTACTTTGGAACCAATCCAACCCGCGATATTTTAAATGACGATGATTTCTTTAAGATAGAAGAGGACTTGATCGAGTTAAACGCCAATTGGTTGAAACAACATCCCGAACTACTAGCTTTATCCATTGATGAAATGTATGACTACGCAGAGCAATTGTTGGGTAAAAAAGTAGAACGCGAGTAAGGAAAACTCTTTTTTTCATTTAGAAAGAGTGAATGTCACAAAGATGTCGTAAGAATGACATGAGGTATTTGCTTGTCAATCATTAGGTTTGCTTGAAAATAAATAATGTGATTTACGATGTTAAACATGGAAGAACAGATGAAAAACCTTCGCATAGGTAAGGGCTATTCACAAGAAGAATTAGCGAATTTATCAGGATTATCGATCCGTACGATTCAACGCATTGAAAAGGGAGAAACTATTCCAAGAGGACATACCTTACATCGGTTAAGTGAGGTATTGGAGGTAGAAGTAAGTGAACTAGTCGCACAAGAAGAGCGAATCGCTGCAGCGCCAAAAAGTTCAGTACGCCCGATCTATCTCTTGGTTTTGATAGGTCTTGTAGTACCTCTAGGTAATGTGATTGGTCCCTTAATTGGGTGGAGTATATATAAAAAGGAAAGTGAAGTTGCTGATGTGATAGGTAAGAATGTGATTTTGACGCAATTGATTTATAGCTTGGTTACCAGTGCGTTAATTCTATATGCTGTTTTTACCAAATTGGATCAGCATCAAGGTTATGTATTTGAGTGGTTGATTGGTCTTGGTTTTGTTTTAGCAGTAATCAATTACAGCTTAGTTTTATATGCTGGTATTCAGTCAGAAGGGAAACGTAAAATGTATGTTCCTTTTTATAAAATGACGTATGTTTAGTTTGCTTTAGGTAGGACTGGACTAGTAGTACTTGTGTAAGAAGCTGTACTTGTTCAAAATAAAAACAAAAAAACTTTGGTAGATGTTATATAAAGTACTATTTTTGCACTCAATTTTATAACAAAATAAATTTTTATTTTATGAATCAATACGAAACTGTTTTCATCTTGAATCCCGTTTTATCTGAAACTCAGGTAAAGGAAACAGTACAGAAATTCGAAGAATTTCTTACATCAAGAGGAGCTGAAATGGTAGCTAAAGAGGATTGGGGCTTAAAAAAATTAGCTTACGAAATCCAACACAAGAAAAGTGGTTTTTATCACTTGTTTGAGTACAAAGTTGCTGGAGATGTAATCATCAACCTTGAAACAGAATTCAGACGTGACGAAAGAGTTATGCGTTTCTTAACTGTTGCTTTAGATAAACACGCTATATCTTGGGCTGAGAGAAGAAGAGAAAAATTAAAATCTAAAAAAGCTTAATTATTATGTCAACTATTGAGCAATCTGCAAAAGGAAAAAAAGACGGAGATATCAGATATCTAACGCCTTTAAACATAGAAACAAACAAAACTAAAAAGTATTGTCGTTTCAAAAAATCAGGAATCAAATACATCGATTATAAAGATGCTGATTTCTTATTAAAATTCGTAAACGAGCAAGGTAAAATTTTACCTCGTCGTTTAACTGGAACTTCTTTGAAATACCAAAGAAAAGTTTCTGTAGCGGTAAAAAGAGCTCGTCACTTAGCTTTAATGCCATACGTAGCGGATTTATTAAAATAATATAAAAAAAACAAGTTGTTGGTTTTCAACTTAGAAACCTAACTTCTTATTCAAAGGACATCAACATGGAAATTATCTTAAAACAAGACGTTCAAAAATTAGGATTTAAAGATGACGTAGTAACTGTAAAACCAGGATACGGACGTAACTATTTAATTCCTCAAGGACTTGCAGTTTTAGCTACTCCTTCTGCAAAGAAAGTATTAGCTGAAAACTTAAAGCAAAGAGCGCACAAAGAAGCTAAATTAATCGCTGATGCTAAAGTTGTAGCTGAGGCATTAAAAGCAATTGAAATCAAAATCGCGGTTAAAGCTGGTGGAGATAAATTGTTTGGTTCAGTAACAAACCAAGATTTAGCTGAAGTATTTGCTAAAAACGGACAAGAAGTAGACAAGAAATTTATTGCTTCAGGTGTTATCAAACGTTTAGGTAAATATAGTGCAACAGTACGTTTACACCGTGACGTAATTGTTGAAGTTGATTACGAAGTAATCGCTGAACAAGAGTAATTCACTTGAACGAGGTTAAACTTGTTCAATGGAAATATAACTTACAAAAAGCCTTCCTTTGGAAGGCTTTTTTTAGTTTATAGTAAACCGTAAATTATCTCTCATGGATATAAAAAAACGATTCGATCGCATTGTTAGTATTTTCATTCATCTGCAATCCAAGCCTGTTGTTACGGCTCAGGAATTAGCGGATCGATTTGATGTGAGTTTACGTACTATCTATCGGGATATTCGTTCCTTAGAGCAAGCAGGAGTGCCTATTTATAGCGAAGCTGGGGTTGGTTATTCTTTAGTAGATGGTTATAAGATACCGCCCACGCTTTTCACAAGAGAAGAAGCTTTGAGTTTTGCAGCTGCAGAGAAGATTATGCAAGTCTATGTGGATCAGGAATTAAACGATCACTTTGCATCGGCTTTGTTTAAGATGAAAGCTGTGTTGCGTTCCTCTCAAAAGGAAGAAGTATCGGACATTGCGCCTTCTATTGTGATGCGTTCTGACAAAACGATTTTCAATAAAAAAGTGCCTTCTGTGTTAGCTACGCTTTTTAAAAGTATTTCTCTCAAACAACAAGTGCAATTGGTCTATGTCAACGGAACAGAAAGCGAAGCTACTACGCGTACTTTAGAACCTATAGGCGTGTTCCATGAGAATAGTTTTTGGTATTTTATGGCGTATTGTCATTTGCGCGAATCCTATCGTCAGTTTCGATCAGACCGCATTCAATCCATTCAATTATTGGATGATGTCTTTACTCTCGATCACAAAGAATTGGCATTCTATCTGCCAACAAAAGTGGAGGAGCGAAACGTAAATGTACGTATTCTGGTTGATAAGCGCATGGCATCCTATTTGGTTTGGGATCGCAAGTACTACGGTTTTGTTGAAGAAATAGATCGAGGCGAACAGGTAGAAATGCACTTTAAAATGAAAGATTTTAACAATGGATTTCCGCGTTGGTTTCTGATGTTTGCTGACCAAGCTGAAATTTTAGAGCCTATAGCCTTACAAGAAAAAGTTGAAATGCTCCTGACAACGAGCTTGTCGAAACACAAAAAATAAAGTCCCTTCAATGAATTGAAAGGACTTTTATTGTTATAGCGTTTCCCAAAAATAAGGAGGTTCAATCCCCAAAGCGCGTAAATACACATAGGCTTGTCCGCGGTGGTGAATTTCATTGTCTATAAAATAGAAGATGTGTTGTTGGATTTTTAAATCGTATTCACCAAACAACACAAAGTTCTTTTGAAATTGTGCCTCCGATATGAGGGGGAACAATTCGTTAATCTTTGCCGTATCCGCATCCCATTGCTTTAAAAGCTCCTCTTTGGATTGAAAGGTCGGTTTTTCGTCTAATTTCTCGATTTTACCTGATGTAATCGACTGTAAAGACGGTACTGCAATGGCGATTAGTTCAGCGCACATTGCTGAAAAAGGACGCATTCCGCCGATGGTAAAGTTGAATAAATCCGGTTCTGGAAAAGCTTCAATAACTCTTCTTGTTAAATTTCTTTGGCCTTGCCAGTGCTGTAAAAGCTGCGCATTGGAAATAATTGTCGTGTGCATTTGTCGTATATTTTTCTTTGTTATACGGCAAATGTAAATGTTGAGATTGACAGCTGTTTGTCAGGAGTGATGGGTGTAATATTTATTTTTTATTTGGCTTAACAAAGGAAACAAAAAAATCCATTTTATAATTAGTATTTTTGTCTTTCAAAGCAATTATTATGAAGTATTCTCGTCTGACAAAAGAGCAATTTGAGGAGTTGCATCCGGAATTTGTAAATTTTTTAGCTGCACAGCAAATCGATAAAAATGAGTGGGATAAGATAAAAGAAGAAAGTCCAGCGATTGCCGAGCAAGAATTGGATGTTTTTTCTGATTTAATATGGGAGGGTGTCTTGACCAAAGCACAGTATTTGGAGCACTATTCTCGCAACCATATTTTCTTGTTTGGATTTGATGAGCAAACCATCAATACGATTGTGATTAAGACCTTACAGCAAGATATTGATTTCTTGACGCAAGAAGGGTTGCAGTGGTTATCTGAGGCTGTTTTTACAGCAGAAGTAGAAGTGAAACACGGCGGAAAGAATTTCGGTCCAGATCGCAATGCCGAGATTTTTGATATTATTCGTCAGGGGGCAATTCTAAGTGATGGCGTATTATATACTCAATTTAAAGAAATGTTGAAACTGTAAACAGGAAGTATGTCGGAGGTAAAAAATAAAATCGAAGCCCTTAGAAAGGAATTAAACCAGCATAATTACAACTATTATGTTTTAGATAATGCTACTATTTCCGATTTTGAGTTTGATCAAAAATTAAAGGAATTAGAAGCGCTAGAGCGCAAACACCCTGAGTTTTTTGACGCAGATTCACCTACACAGCGCGTAGGGGGAGCCGTGACAAAGAATTTTGAAACTGTTGTACACCGCAATCGCATGTATTCGCTGGACAATTCCTATTCTCAAGAAGATTTGTTGGATTGGGAAAAACGCATCCAAAAACTATTGGGTGATGTAGCGGTGGAATACACCTGTGAATTGAAGTACGACGGAGCTTCTATTAGTATAACCTATGAAGATGGGGTACTTGTACGTGCAGTTACCCGTGGAGATGGTATTCAAGGGGATGATGTGACCAACAACATCAAAACGATTAAATCGGTACCTATTCGATTAAAAGGGACAGATTATCCAAAGAGTTTTGATATTCGCGGGGAGATTATCTTGCCTTTTGCTGGTTTTGAGCGCATGAATCAAGAGTTAATTGAAATAGGAGAAACGCCCTACGCCAATCCGAGAAATACTGCTTCAGGTAGTTTGAAATTACAAGATAGTGCCGAAGTGGCAAAACGTCCTTTGGAGTGTTTGTTATACAACCTGACAGGGTCAGATTTGGGCATTGAAACCCAATACGAAGGCTTGGAAAAAGCGCGTCAGTGGGGCTTTAAAGTGCCTGCGGTTTCTAAACTAGCCAAAAACATAGACGAAGTATTGGAGTTTATCGCCTATTGGGATGTACACCGTCATGAGTTGCCTTATGAAACAGATGGTGTTGTGGTGAAAGTAAACTCACTGCACTATCAAGATGAACTTGGGTTTACTTCTAAATCCCCGCGTTGGGCTATTGCTTATAAATTTAAGGCAGAACAAGGGGAAACACTATTGGAATCAATTGTGTATCAAGTAGGGCGCACCGGAGCAATTACGCCAGTAGCTAACTTAGCACCTGTTCAATTGGCAGGAACTACAGTTCGTCGTGCCTCCTTGCACAATGCCGATCAAATAGCAAAATTAGATATTCGCGTTGGGGATTATGTTTACGTTGAAAAAGGAGGAGAAATTATCCCTAAAATTGTAGGGGTGAATACGGAGGTTCGTCCAAGTGATTCCCAACCGACAGTTTATATCAGTACATGTCCTGAATGTGATACTCCTTTAAAGCGAAATAAAGGAGAAGCACAGCATTACTGTCCTAATGTCTATGGATGTCCCCCTCAAATCGCTGGGCGAATTCAGCACTTTATCTCGCGCAAGGCAATGGATATTGAAGGCCTGGGAGAAGAAACTGTTGTTTTGCTGTACAAGAGTGGCTTGATTAAAGATTATGCCGATCTCTATGAGTTAAAAAAAGAAGATGTCTTGCCCTTAGAACGCATGGCTGAAAAGTCTGCAGATAATTTGATCAAAGGAATTGAAGCATCCAAGACGATCCCTTTTGAACGAGTACTATATGCGTTGGGTATCCGCTTTGTGGGTGAAACAGTAGCCAAAAAACTAGCCAATCACTATAAATCCATTGATGCATTGGCGGTTGCGCCTATGTTGGAAATGATGACGGTGGATGAAATTGGAGAGCGCATTGCACAAAGTGTTATTGATTTCTTTAGCAATGAGATCAACAAGCAAACTATTGAGCGCTTGAAAGCACACGGCCTTCAAATGGTATTAGAAGAAAAAGAATCAACTGTTGTATCGGATATTTTACAAGGGAAGACGATTGTTGTATCGGGCGTATTTACGCAAGTAAGCCGCGATGAATTAAAACAAATGATCGAAGACCACGGAGGAAAGAACGGAAGTTCAATTAGTTCGAAGACAGATTACGTTGTCGCAGGAGATAAAATGGGGCCATCAAAGCTTGAAAAAGCTAATCAATTGGGAATAACGATTTTGACGGAAGATGAGTTTTTAACTCTTATTAAATAATTTGTTGTTAAAGTAGCTCGTTTATTATTAGGCTTTTTCTAACTTTACTTCTTATCAAAGAATTATGTTTAGTACTTTCAAAAAGAAAACATTAAAAAAAGCGATTAATAAAGCGACCTTAGAGGGAGTGGAGTCGAATTACGATTTTCCTTTGCGCGTGATAGGCATATTAATCGAAAAAAGTGAAGTATCGAAAGTGGATGAATTAATTCAGTCCCTGCGTCAAAACGGCGCAAAAGCTGAACAGATATACGTATTGGTTTATACGGGATTGACAAAATCAAAGCAATTGTTAGATCCTTCTTTTAGCATGAAGGACTTTAGCATAATTGGCGATGTTCAAAATCAAGAAGTAAAAAAATTCATCGAGCAACCTTTTGACTTGTTGATTAATTTTTACGCAAAAGATATTGTACCTTTACTTTGGGTCAGTGCGAAATCGAAGGCGAAATTCAAAGTTGGAATAGCTGCCGTAACGCCAAGAATCAATCACTTTAGTTTGGAAATGCAGGAGTTACAAGCGGCTCCTTACATCAAACACTTAATGAATTATATAACTATTTTTAAAACGAAATAAACGACTATGCAATCGCTAAAAGGTACAGGAGTTGCTTTGGTAACTCCATTTAAAAAAGATCAGTCTGTAGATGTTGAAGCGCTACAACACTTGGTAAATTATGTAACTCAAGGAGGAGTGGAGTACCTTGTTGTTTTGGGAACAACAGGAGAATCCGCTACGTTAACACCAAGTGAAAAGGAGTTAGTCAAGCAGACGGTTAAGCAAGCGAATGCAGGAAAATTACCTTTAGTATTAGGAGTTGGTGGCAATAATACCGCTCAAGTTATGGAGGAGTTAAATCCTGAGAATTTAGCTGGGTTTGATGCTATTTTATCGGTTTCACCCTATTACAACAAACCGACACAAGAAGGAATTTATCAACATTTTAAGGCGATTGCGCAAAAGAGTAGTTTGCCTATTTTATTGTACAATGTACCGGGACGTACTGGAAGTAATATGAGCCCTAAAACGGTGGTTCGCCTAGCTAATGAATTTCCAAATATCGTTGGGATCAAAGAAGCAGCGGGTGACCTTGTACAAGGAATGGAGTTGATTAGACAATCAACTCGAAAAGATTTTCTCGTAATCTCTGGTGATGATGCAATTGCATTGCCTCTAGTTTTGGCAGGAGGAGCAGGAGTGATCTCGGTGATTGGACAAGGTATTCCTCAGCCGTTCTCAACCATGATTCGCTTGGGATTAGCAGGAAAAATAAGAGAAGCTTTTGACCTGCAATACCAAATGATGCCTATTATAGATATGATTTTCGAACAAGGAAATCCAGCAGGTATAAAAGCAGTACTTGCCCAGGCAGGCGTGATGGCTAATATATTGCGATTGCCATTGGTCGCTGTAGATCAAGATTTGGAACAGCGAATAGAAAAAGAATATATAAAACTCAAAAAGTAAAATTATGTTATCGAAAAAATTGCAAGATGCTTTAAACGGACAGATTAAAATAGAAGGAGATTCATCTCAAATTTATTTAGCGATGGCAACTTGGGCGGAAGTTCAAGGTTTTGAAGGAATCGCTTCTTTTATGTATGATCAATCCAACGAAGAGCGCACCCATATGCTTAAATTAATTAAGTATATCAATCAAAGAGGAGGAGAAGCGACTATACCAGCAGTTGCGAAGCCTGAATTGGATTACGCTTCATTTAAAACGCTTTTTACTCAACTTTTTGCACACGAAGTATTCGTGTCTAAGAGCATTAATGAATTGGTGCACATTGCCTTGGAAGAGCGCGATTATGCTACACACAATTTCTTACAGTGGTATGTTTCAGAACAAATTGAAGAAGAAGCAACTGCACGTACGATTTTAGATAAAATCAACCTGATTGGAGATGATAAAGGAGGGCTTTATCTATTCGACAATGATATGAAGAGCTTTAGAGGAGATGCGGGAGCAGCTGCAACTACCGTTTAATACTGCTATAAACACAGATAAAAAGATGCCTCTTAGGCGTCTTTTTATCTTTATTTTAGCGATATGTATAGCGAGAAAATGAATATTTACAAACAAAAGTCGGCCAAGTTTATTGTGTTTTTTGTTTGTGCTATGTTGATTTTTTTTAGTATCGTCACAGGAGACTATTGGTTCTTAGGTAGTTTACTTGTTTTTGTATTGGCGATCTATCTGTATACTGTTTCTTTTGACTATACGATTGGTCATACCCCAACATCACTTGTCTTTGGCGTGCGAAAAAAAAAGGAGATTCCCTTGGATACAATTCAAGAGATTAGCATAGAAAACATAGATTATACGGGGAAGTTTGGCGGTTACGGTTATCGTAAATTTGGCAAGCGTTCGGCTTATACGTTCAATGATTCAGGTAATTTCTTATGCGTAAAAACTGTAGATGGCCTGTATTTTCTCTCAATAGATAACAAAGCCTATTGGGTGGAGTGGCTAGATAAAAAGGTAGATTTAAGTCAGAAAGAATCAATTGATTACTAAAATATCTTGTTAAAGTAAAACAAAAAAGACCTTTTTTTCTTTTTAGTAAAGAAAGGTTTTTGTATAATGCAATTATATAACTAAATTTGCAGTTGCTTTTGAAGTGCTATAACTCAAGCAGTGATTGTTTAACACCGAATAAACCAAATGAAAAAATACATCGGATTATCTCTTTTAGCGTTAACTTTTGTAGGGTGTTCCCCTTTGCAAAAAGCTATGAAATCGGAAGATTTGGAATTTAAGACAAAAGTTGCAGATCAATATTATGAACAACAAAAGTATAGAAAAGCTATCCGATTATATGAGCAAGTAGAGACTTCGTTTAGGGGTCGACCAGATTATGAGGCGATGTATTTCAACTTTGCTGAAGCGACTTTTATAACAAAGGACTATATGTTAGCTGCTGAACGCTTCAAGTTATTTGCTGCGACCTATCCTAGAAGTGAGAAAAGAGAAGAAGCTTTGCTTAAAGAGATTAAATGTGGGGTAGAACTATCTCCTGTTTATTCTTTGGATCAAACCATTACAAATACAACAATCGACAAGCTGCAAAAGTTTATCGACCAATATCCGGGATCTAATTTCATTTTTGAAGCCAATTCGATCATGAGTCAGATGAACAAAAAGTTGGAGAAAAAGGCGTTTGAAAATGCAAAACAATTGAATACCATAGGGCCATATACGAGAAACTACGGTGCTGCGATTGTAGCGTTGGATAACTTTATCTATGACTATCCAGGGACAGAATTTAAAGAAGAAGCCTTGTTTTATAAATTAGATTCAGCCTACAAACTAGCGATGAATAGCGTGTACAGTAAAATGGAAGAGCGTTTGACCAATGCCAAGGGAATGTACGATGCCTTGGTGCGCTTTAATCCCGAAACTACATACAAAGAGAAAGCAGATGACATGCTTGAAGATATAAACACAGAATTACAAAAAATTTCAAAATAACCTAAGCGTAAAATGGATTTAAAGAAAACAACTGCTCCAGTAAACACAATTACTTATAACAAGAGTAAAATTGAAGAGCCAACTGGTAATATCTATGAAGCTATTACTATTATCGCAAAAAGAGCAAGTCAAATCAACGTTGAAATTAAAAACGAATTGATCGATAAGTTAGAGGAGTTCGCTACGAATAATGATAGCTTAGATGAAGTTTTTGAAAACAAGGAACAAATTGAAGTATCCAAGTTCTACGAAAAACAACCTAAAGCACAAGCATTAGCAGTTGAAGAATGGTTGGAAGGAAAAATTTCATACAAACAAGTTAACAAATAACATATACTATCATATGTCAGTGTTAAGCGGAAAAAAAATATTACTAGGTATAACTGGTGGAATTGCCGCTTATAAAACGGCAAATTTAGTACGTTTACTAATTAAAGCAGGTGCCGAGGTCCAAGTGATCATGACACCTGCTTCTCATCAATTTGTAACTCCATATACGCTTTCTACCTTATCAAAAAAACCTGTTTATACGCAGTTTTTTAATGCAGAAGAAGGAGGAACATGGAATAATCACGTAGAATTAGCGCTTTGGGCGGATTTGATGCTCGTAGCACCAGCCACAGCCAATGTATTAGCTAAGATGGCCAATGGCTTATGTGATAATTTACTATTAGCTGTGTACATGTCTGCGAAATGTCCGGTTTATCTAGCACCTGCTATGGACTTAGATATGTATATTCACCCCTCAACAGCAAAAAATCTTGCCACACTTACTTCCTACAATCACGTGATCATTCCCGCAGAAGAAGGAGAACTAGCCAGTGGTTTAATTGGAAGAGGAAGAATGGCTGAACCTGAGACTATTGTGTCAGTTTTAGAAGCTTCTTTGACCCAAAATTTACCTCTTCAAGGGAAAAAAGTTTTAATTACAGCCGGACCTACATACGAACCGATCGATCCTGTGCGTTTTATTGGAAATCACTCCTCTGGAAAAATGGGATACGATATTGCCAAAGAAGTAGCCAAACAGGGAGGTGAGGTAATTTTAGTCAGTGGTCCGACTAATCAAAAAATAGAGGACGCCCGTGTAGTTGTTGTCGATGTACTTTCTGCGCTCGATATGTATGAGGCCTGTCACCGTTATTTTGATCAAGTAGATGTAGTAGTCGCTGCAGCAGCTGTAGCAGATTATCGTCCCAAGGAAATTGCAACCCAAAAAATAAAAAAGAATGCCGAGGAATTTACCATCACCATGGATAAAAATCCGGACATTCTCGCTTCTTTAGGTGCAATCAAAAAACACCAATACCTGATTGGTTTTGCCTTGGAAACGGAAAATGAAGTGGAGCATGCCAAGCTGAAAATTACCAAGAAGAATTTAGATCTAATTGTGCTAAATTCACTTAATGATACAGGAGCAGGTTTTGGAAAACCAACCAATAAGGTTACCTTTATCGATAAGGCTTTTGCGGTAGAACCTATGGAGCTCAAATCAAAAGAGGAGGTCGCTCAAGATATTGTCAATAAAATCATTCAACACTATGAATAAACTTTTTGGACTTTTCGCTTGTTTTTTTCTTTGGATCGCTACGAGCCAAGCCCAAGAACTAAACGCCAATGTCAGTGTGAATTTTGCACAAGTTGGAAATACACATCAAAACTATTTCCGAACGCTAGAAAAGTCTTTAAAAGAATTGCTGAATCAAACCAACTGGAGTTCACAACGCGTGAATCCCAATGAAAAAATCGACTGTACTTTTTTGTTAACGGTAAGCTCTTTTGACAATAATGCCAATGTATCAGGAACGTTGCAAGTGCAATTTGGACGACCAGTTTTTAATACAACTTATAGTAGTCCAGTGTTGAATTTCAACGACAAAGACATCGCTTTTAGTTATACGGAATTTGAACCGCTTCGCTATAGTGCAGGCAGTTATGAATCCAATCTTATTTCCTTGATTTCGTTTTATGTCAATATTATCTTGGGCATGGATAGCGATACGTTTTCCAAAGAAGGCGGTACGGCCTACTATCAAGAAGCATCACTGATTGCCTCTATGGCACAACAATCCAACGCAAAGGGATGGAAACAAGGGGATGGAACCAATACGCGTTATGTTTTGGTGAATGATTTGTCTTCAGGTGCTAGCAAGCCTTTTAGAGAAGCGCTGTACAACTATCACCGCCTTGGATTAGATCTAATGAGTGAAGGGGTAGAACAAGGCAGAAATGGCGTATTTCAGGGGTTAAACGATTTAAGACAATACAATGCAGTGCGATCAAATGCCTTCTTAATTCGCGTATTCTTCGATACAAAAACGGAGGAATTGGTAAACTTATACAGTGGGGTTACCGATCCAAACAAGAAGCGAGTAGTTGAAATTTTACACGCAATATCTCCCTTAAATGCTTCGAAGTGGAATAATTTATAAGTATCTTTCCATTGTAAAATAAAATAGTCTCGAATTATGCTTACTTCTTTGAGTATAAAAAACTTCGCATTAATTGACCATTTAGAAATTGATTTTTTTAATGGTTTTTCTATTATTACTGGTGAGACAGGCGCTGGAAAATCAATTGTTTTAGGTGCATTAGGCCTATTGCAAGGAAAACGTGCCGATTTGGGATCACTGAAAAATAAGGAAGAGAAATGCGTGATTGAAGGACAATTTAGCGTTGATCCTTATAAATTGGAAGAACTATATTCTTTTTTGGATATGGATTACGAGCCTGTAACCATTATTCGAAGAGAGATTTTACCTTCTGGAAAATCAAGAGCTTTTGTCAATGACTCTCCTGTAAATTTAACGGATTTGCAAGAGTTGAGTGCGGTTCTACTCGATATTCACTCTCAACATCAAACGAGTGAATTAAGTGAGGAAACGTATCAAATCAAGGTGATTGACGCTATAGCAAAGAATGAAGAAACTTTAGAGGAGTACCAAAAATACCTCAAACAATATAAAACAGCGCTTGCTTCACTCCAGCAATTAAAAGAAGACGAAGTAGAATTGTTGAAGGAACAAGACTACCATGCTTTTTTGTTGGAAGAATTGGTGGCTGCTCAACTGTCGACCATTGATCAGGCGGAGTTAGAAAGTGAATTCGAAAAATTAAACAATGTCGAACATGTACGCGAGAGTTTTGCGCTTGCGACTCAGTTGTTAAGCGCAGATCAAGTAGGGGTAATTCAAGGCTTAAAAGAGTTGAGACAAACCTTGCAAAAGACAGCGACAGTTTCTAAAGACTACGAAGAGCTATACAATCGCGTTGTGAGTGCAGAAATTGAATTGGCTGATTTAGCTAATGAAATAGAACGCGAAGTGGATCACGTGGTGTTGGATCCAGAGCGTCTAACTGTCGTGCATGAGCGCTTACAAATGTTGTATGCCCTACAGAAAAAACATCAGGTCAATACGGTTGAAGAGTTACTGTCCATTGAGGCAGATTTAAACGACAAAGTTTTTCAAGTTGGCGACATACAGGAGAAAATCCTTGCTGTTGAAAAAGAAATTGCCACGTTATTGGTCAAATTAGATGAATTGGCTGCTGTATTGTCACAAGCAAGACAACAAGCCATTCCAGCCTTGAGCGATCAATTGGTTGAAATATTAACTTTGGTGGGAATGCCACATGCGACCTTCCAGTTCGATTTTAAAACAGTAGATCACTACCTAAACAACGGAAAAGATCAAATGCAATTGCAGTTTTCTGCAAATAAGGGGATGGATTACGGCTTGCTTAAAAAAGTGGCTTCAGGGGGAGAATTATCGCGTATTATGTTAGCCATTAAGGCGATTTTAGCGCGTTATTCCAACTTGCCTACCATTATTTTTGACGAAATTGATACAGGGGTATCTGGAGAGGTAGCGGATAAAATGGGGGTAATCATGAAAGACATGAGTACACTTATGCAGGTGTTCGCCATTACTCACTTACCGCAAATCGCCGCAAAAGGTCACCAACATTATAAAGTGTTTAAGGCCTCTGAAGGAGACTCTACCACATCTAAACTGATTCAACTAAATCCCGAACAACGCATAGAGGAAATTGCTCAAATGCTGTCAGGAAAAGATATTACAGCTTCTGCTTTACAACACGCAAAGGAGTTGTTGAATAGTTAACGGTAAACATAAAAAAAAAGCGACTACAGTCGCTTTTTTTATTACGGCTTCGGTTGCTCGAAGATTGTGTGAATTGTTTTTTGTTTCTCAATAATTCGGAAGTATCCCAACGCTTCTTTTTCTGGTGTGGTTATATTTTTGACATTTCCAATAATTCGACCACTTGGCACTTGAAAAGGTCCACCACCATTGCTAATGGCATCGAAAAAACTCATGGCAAAATCGTAGTAATTTCGCGATATCTGTGCGAGTTCAATTTCTACTTTTTCTCCTGGTTTCGCATCTTCATCTACAATGTAAAGGGATTCCATGCGATTGCCAATGGAGTATTCGTTTGATACTACGCGGGGTTGAGGAGCTTTCTTTTCATAGTGGTAATACAAATAGTAGTAATTCAAGTTCTCATTCACACGAGGCGTGTCCTGATAGTATACGCGTAATACATAGTAATCTTTGTCGAAGTATTTTTCTCTTTTTTGCGTAATCTCTAAGATCTCCGGACTTGCGATATATTGCTCTTTTGCTTCGTAAATATCGTTGTCATATTCAATGTGCAATTTAAAAACTGCTCCATCGGTTGGTTTTTCTATTTCTGTGGAATAATAGATTCCCGTTTTTTCCAATTCTAGGAATGGATATTTAGTACCAGTAGGATCTTCTACCCAAACAACTGCATTGTTAACAGGGGGGATTTCCGGATTAAAGTAATCCGTTGTTAGGCTCAATTTTACATAAGCAGGCATTATCGTATCGGAAACGGGATTGCGCTCAAAATCTAAATTGGCTTCCACAACTAATCTAGGTTCTGCAGTGGGTAAATCAATATCAATGATTTCTGTGCAAGAAGTCAAAGACAGCAGGAGTAAGAATATAATAGAATAGATTGCTTTCATTTGTTTAGAATTTAAAATTGTAAGTAACACTTGGTACTAATCCGAAGATAGACATTTTTTCAGCCTCATTTTTTCCGCGAATATCTTCATTTTCTCTAAAGGAGATCGAAGCAGCGTTGTATCTGCTATACAGGTTGTAGATTCCAAATACCCATTCCCCTTTCCAGCGTTTTGTCGAGTCTGGGTTGGGTGTATAGGTAGCAGAGATATCCAAATGGTGATAGGCAGGCATTGTATTTGCGTGGCGGTCTCCAAATTTTGGAACGCGTAGTCCTAAATATTCATATTGTCCTTCCGGATAGGTAATTGGACGACCAGATTGCAAGGTGAAACTAGCGCCAAAAGACCATTTTGGGTTTAATTCATACATAGCAGTAATAGATAAATCGTGTAATTTATCATAAGAAGCTCTATACCAATTTCCGTTGTTGATTCCTGGTTCGCCTGCTGTTCTGCCAGGTGTTCGTTGCTCTGCTCTTGATAAGGTATAAGCAACCCATCCTGTCAATTTCCCTATGTTTTTTCTAACTAATACTTCTAAACCATAAGCGCGTGCTTCTCCGTTGAGAATAACGCGTTCGATCGCTTCATTTCCTACTAGTTGTGCGCCGTCTATATAGTCAATGCTATTTTTTACTTTTTTAAAGAACACTTCTGTCTCTAAGCTGTATTTACCATCCGCAAAGTTCTGAAAATACCCCAATGCTACTTGATCTGCAAGTTCGGGATCGGTGTATTTACCACTTGGCGTCCAAATATCCAAAGGCGTTGGTGCTGCCGTATTAGACATCAAGTGAATGTATTGGGTCATGCGGTTGTAGCTTGCCTTAATGGATTGATTGTCATTGAGTATATAGGCAACGCCAATTCGAGGTTCTATATTGTTGAACTGTTCGATTGATTTATTTTTCTTGTAATAGGTCGTTTCTAAAATATCTGCCATTTTGTAGACGCCCAATTCGCTGTCGTATCGAACAGGTTGATTGTTGGCATATACGTGTTCAACTCCCTTTCCTTTGGCGTTGAAATGAGAAAAACGAAGTCCGTAGTTCACGCTAAAATGCTGACCGAAATTTTGTTCAGCTTCTACGTAAACACTGCTTTCTGAAGCATACTTATTGTCTATTTTCTTGTAGTTGATCGAAGAATCACTTGTTGTTGGTTTGATGGTTCCAGGATAGAAAATGTATGCTGTATGCCCAACACCATAGCGCAATTGCAAGGCCGGGTTAATGTCGTGTAAGAAATCATATCTTCCTTGCATACTCTTAATCCCATTGGTCCAGTTAAATCCAACTAAATCCAAATCGAGGTCATAATCATACTGACTCGTTGTTAACGATAAATTACCTGTTAATTTATCGCTGTATAAGGTTCTCCAATCTAAGGTAACAGCTAGGTTTCCAAAGCTGTTTTTCATCAGATCAGTAAAACTAAAAATATCTCTACCGTAATAAGCAGAAAAATTGATTTTATTCTTTTCATTGATATCAAAACTCAACTTGGTGTTGATGTCGTAGAAGTAAGCGGAGTTTTTGTTATCGGTAAGTTTGAGAAATAAATGGGCGTAAGAGCCACGTCCAGCAATGAGGAAAGACGACTTGCCTTTTTGGATTGGTCCTTCGGCTAGAAGGCGGCTTGAGATAACACCAATTCCTCCTTCAAATGAATAATCATTTTTATTGCCGTCTTTTTGATAAACGTCGAGCACAGAAGAAGCTCTTCCTCCGAAGCGAGCGGGAATTCCCCCTTTGTACAGTTTTAAATCTCGGATGGCATCTGCATTAAAAATGGAAAAGAACCCAAAGAGGTGAGAAGAGCTGTACACACTAGCCTGATCTAATAGGACCAAGTTTTGTCCTGCACTTCCCCCGCGAACATTAAAACCCGCAGCACCTTCTCCCGCATTGGTAACTCCAGGCAATTGAAGAATCGACTTTAAAATATCCGTTTCTCCCATCACGACGGGAATTTTCTTTATCTCTTCAGTGGTCATTTTATTGACACTCATTTCAGGTTTTCGAATATCTGCTTTGTTTCTATTCTGTACAATAACCACCTCAGATAGTTCAGATGAATCCGTTTTGAGTACAAAATTGAGGGTTTGGTCTTTGGTTACCTGAATAGTCGTCACGCGATCAATGTAGCCAATATAGGATACTTTTAAGGTATAAGATCCTTCTTTTAACTCGATCGAATAGTATCCCTTTTCATTGGTAATTACACCATTATTGATTTCATCAATATAAATAGTCGCTCCGATTAAAGGTTCCTGCTCGTCTTTGATTGTCCCTTGTAAGAGGTAAGCAGATTGTCCATGCATCCCCAGGGTAATAAAAAACAGAATAAAGGAAAGGAAAATCTTTCCACGTTGACAATATAGCATCGTATTTTATGATTTATTTGTATGCGAAAGTAACTAAGTTTCTTCTCTTTATTACCGTTACTTATACAAAAAACAAAACTTTTATCTTAATGGTCTTTATATAAGTTTTTTGCAATCAATGTGTTGGAATTCTTATCTTTATTCCATAAAGTAGTTGAGATGTGGAGATGGTATTCTAATATATGGTATCGAAATATTTTTGGGCTGTTTACTTTGTGCTTAATCTTTGGCTTTATTCAATATACGAGCTTGGGAAACAAAAGTATTCGAGAAATTTTGGCGGAAATGGTACCCGCCATTGCACTAATTTATGCACTGATATACGTCAATAACGTCTTTGTTATTAAACGGTTTTTACTGACTAAGAAATACGAGTCTTTCTTGCTTTGGTTTTCTGTTTATTTAGTGATTGGTGTTTTTTGTTTAAGTCAATATGCTATTTATGTAGGTGAATTTAAATCTTTGATTCTCGAAATTGTCAATACGTTATTTTTTACCATTTTGGGTACGGGAACGTATTTTATTCACCAATGGGCCTTTCAAAATATAACCTTACGCGAGAGAAAATTAGCGAATACTGTTGCGGAGTTGGAATTTTTGAAGATGCAGCTCAACCCTCATTTTTTGCTCAATGCGATGAATAACTTATATGGGGAAGCACTGACAAACCCCACCGATACACCCAATCGAATCTTACAACTCTCACATTTATTTCGCTATCAAATTGAGGCAAGTAAAAAGGAAGAAGTCCACCTTGATTTGGAAATTGACTTTGTAAATGAATACTTGGATTACTATAAGTTCACCAGCGATTCTTTAGTAGTTGAGAGTGAATATAGTGGAAATTTAGAGGCCTATTATGTTCCGCCACTCTTGTTTTTTAGCTTGGTCGAAAATGCTGTAAAATTTAGTTTACAAACAGAAGAACCATATATTTTAATTCGCTGGAAAGAAGAGGGAGGAAAAATATTTTTTGAAATCAGCAATAGTTGTCTGCTAAAAGAAAGGCAAAAACAAGGTACGGGTTTGGGATTAAGCAATTTGAGAAGGCGATTGGAAGTTTCGGGAATACAAGCGCACTTCAGCGTAGAGGAACAAAAAAATAGTTATAAAGCAAAACTTACATTATGGGGACTACATACACCTGTTTAATTGTAGATGATGAAAAACCGGCACATCAAGTATTGATGAGTCATATTAGTCAATGTGAAGATTTAGAATGCGTAGGCAATGCCTTTTCAGGGCGGGAAGCATTGGCTTTTTTGCAGAAACACGAAGTTGATATTTTGTTGTTGGATATTAATATGCCCCTAATTTCAGGTTTGGAACTCCTAGATATGGTTGCCGTAAAACCCGTGACGATTATCACAACAGCATACTCTGATTTTGCGTTAGAATCGTATGAAAAAGATGCGGTAGACTATTTGTTGAAACCTATTTCTTTTGGCAAGTTTTTAAAAGCCATCGAAAAAGCTAAAATTTTCTGCAAGAATCGAAGAGAATCTACCGGTGAAGTGCAGGAAAATATATTGAAAATTCGCGAGGATGGTTTAGATATTTCCATTGATGTGGATGAAATTATCTTTATAGAAAGTGCAGGAAACTACATCAAGATTTTCGTTGAGCATCGCAGTAAGAGCTATTTTGTTTATGGATCGCTAATTAGTATCAAGACAGAATTGCCTGATCACTTTATTCAAGTGCATCGATCGTTTATTGTAAACCGAAAACAAATCGTCAAAAAAGAATTGGGCAAGGTAACCCTGCACACCAATATTGAGATACCAGTAGGAAGAAAGTATCAGATTCTCATTGAATAATGAAAAGGAAATTTGTGTGTTTTTGTCAAACACTTGATCTGCTTTTAAGGGGGTAGGGCTATCTACAAAAAGCTAGCTGAACTAGAAAGGAGATATTTTTGATTTTTTTAATTTTCGTTGTCCGAGTATACAGAGGGCAAGGCAGGCGAGAGCGAGGGTAAGGGTACCAATTTCCAAGGTTTGTTTATAGAGTAATTGGTCGATATTTTGGACTAATAGGATCAAGCCGACGACCAAGAATAAAAAGGAGATGCTCCGTAATAAAGCAGTTGTAAAACGATTCATAATGAAACTATTTATAGGTTAATAGGTTTAAATATAGTCAATTATGCGTTTCTTTCAAAGTGATGACTAGAAAAAGTAGATGCAAAATAGGATAAAAATAAAAAGTCTGTCGATTTTCGACAGACTTTTTTTATGTTTTGAACGGTATAATTCAGTTGTGAATTACAAGTGGATTACTTCTCCGTAAGCATCAGCAACAGCTTCCATTACAGCTTCACTCATTGTTGGGTGAGGGTGAACGGCTTTCAAGATTTCGTATCCAGTTGTTTCTAGTTTACGAGCAACAACGGCTTCAGCAATCATATCTGTAACACCAGCACCGATCATGTGGCATCCTAACCATTCTCCGTATTTTGCATCAAAGATTACTTTTACGAATCCGTCAGGTGTACCACCAGCTTGTGCTTTTCCAGAAGCTGAGAACGGGAATTTTCCAACTTTGATTTCGTATCCTGCTTCGATTGCCTTTTTCTCTGTTAATCCAACAGAAGCAATTTCAGGTGTAGCATACGTACATCCAGGGATATTTCCGTAGTCTAATGGTTCTACATGGTGACCAGCAATTTTTTCAACACATAAGATTCCTTCTGCAGAAGCAACGTGTGCTAAAGCTTGTCCAGGAACAACGTCTCCAATTGCATAGTATCCAGGGATATTCGTTTGGTAGAAATCGTTTACTAAAATTTTATCGCGGTCTGTAGCAATTCCTACTTCTTCTAAACCGATGTTTTCGATATTTGTTTTGATCCCTACTGCTGATAAAACGATATCCGCTTCGATGATCTCTTCTCCTTTAGCTGTTTTTACCGTCGCTTTTACTCCTTCACCTGTAGTGTCAACTTTCTCAACAGAAGCATTTGTCATAACTTTGATTCCAGCTTTCTTCAATGAGCGCTCGAATTGTTTAGAAATATCTTCATCTTCTACCGGAACGATGTTTGGCATAAATTCAACAACAGTAACATCAGTTCCCATTGCGTTATAGAAATAAGCAAACTCAACGCCAATTGCACCTGAACCTACAACAATCATTTTCTTTGGTTGTTTTGCCAACGTTAAGGCTTGACGGTATCCGATTACTTTTGTGCCATCTTGTGGTAAGTTTGGCAATTCTCTAGAACGAGCTCCTGTTGCGATGATGATGTGGTCTGCGGTATATTCCGTTACTTTGCCATCTTTATCTGTTACGTCAACTTTTTTTCCAGGTTTTACTTTTCCAAATCCATCGATAACTTCAATTTTGTTCTTTTTCATTAAGAATTGAACACCTTTGCTCATTCCAGCAGCAACTCCACGTGAACGTGCAACTACAGCATCGAAATCTTTATCAACTTCTCCATTAATTGTCAAACCGTAGTCAGAAGCATGCTTCAAGTACTCAAAAACTTGTGCAGATTTTAGAAGTGCTTTCGTAGGAATACATCCCCAGTTTAAGCAAATACCTCCTAAGTTTTCTCTTTCAACTACTGCTACTTTAAAACCTAATTGAGAGGCTCTGATTGCAGTAACGTACCCTCCAGGGCCACTTCCTAAAACAATAATATCGAATTTCATATGTATGTATTTCTATATTTTACGCTACGAAAATAATCAATTATTTCCGTACTTGAAACTTTCGAGTTTGAAAAGTTGATGGACTGTAAATTATAGAATTATAAATTGAACTTCTTAGTCTATGTGTTTTAGCGTATAATTTGTAAGTAATAGTTTAAATTGTTGTATATCTTCTAATACAATAGAGACTAACAGAAATAAAAAGCGTGAGATTATGGAGAAATCTCACGCAATGGTAAAATAATAAAACAATTGAAGTAATAGGCGATTACCAATAGCCTAGAAGTTTCCACCACAGGCCTCCGAAGATAATCCAAATGAACAAGTTTACAAGACTAATAATAAAGCCGACTTTCCACCATTCTGCAAGTGTTGTATAACCGGCGCCAAATATAATGGGAGCGGTTCCCGTACCATAATGGGTCAACGACATCATAAGGGAGGACGAAAACCCGAGGAGTAAGGCTAGTAGCATAGGGGGTGTTCCCAAGGCGATTCCTGCAGCAAAAAAAGCGGCAAACATCGCTGTAATATGGGCGGTTGTACTGGCAAAAAAGTAGTGTGAATACACGTATACGAGTAGCAGGATCAAGGTGCCAGTAATCCAATTGACTCCAAGGTGGTTAATTCCAGTACCAACGGTTTGGGCCAACCAAGAGACGAGCCCTAGTTTGCCTAAAAAGCTGGCCATCATCACAAGGGCAGCAAACCAAACGATGGTATCCCAAGCGCCTTTATTTTTGAGAATATCATCCCAGGTGAGTACGCCCGTTGCCAAGAGGATGGATAAACCAATAAAAGCAGCAGTTGTTGGTTGTACAATAAAATCATCTCCCAAGAACATTGCGGGAACACCAGCCCAAAGCAAGAGCAGCAGCACAAAGACACTCAATGTGATTTTTTCAGGTAGTGAAAAAGGTCCTAGTGTTTTCAACTGTGCTTTCGCAAATACAGGAGCGTTTGGAGTTTTCTTAATTTCGGGTGGACATATTTTATAAATAACTATAGGCATAATCAGCAGTGAAAAAAGTGCTGGTACAAAAGCAGCTATAGCCCACATTCCCCAAGATAAGTGGAAACTCGCACCGGTTCCTTCATAGATCAAACTGACAATTAAAGGATTGGGAGCGGTTGCTGTAATAAACATCGCAGAGGTAATGGGATTGGTATTGTAGTTGACTAAGGATAGATAACGGCCAATGCGCTTTCTCAACTCTTCCGTTGGACTCGATCCAAAGCTCTCAGAAATGGAACGCATAATGGGATAGATAATTCCACCTCCACGAGCCGTATTACTCGGGGTAACAGGTGCTAAAATCGTTTCTGCAAAGGCTAAGGCATAAGCGATACCCAGCGTTTTTTTGCCGAATAAAGAAATGAGAAAGTAGCCAATTCGAGCGCCTAATCCCGTCTTACACAAACTAATAGAAATCATGATTGAAATACCGATTAGCCAAATTAAATCATTAGAAAATCCACTTAACGCATCAACTAAGGCTGCTCTGGAGTTTCCCGGATTAGTAACACCCGTTACAGCAACTAAGGCGATAGCACCAATAGAAACAGCGCCAATGGGCAAAGCCTTGCCTATAATGGCAGCAATGGTACCTACAAATAATGCCAGTAAATGCCAAGCATTAGGGGCTACACCTTCGGGAACGGGAATGCAAAACCAAATAAGTAGGGTTAGCGACACAGCGATTGCAGTGGGGATTGGTTTGATCGGTTCTAATGTATAAGCCATCTTCAATTTTTTTTAATTCAACGGATGCATGCTTTATCTCGGAAGACTATAAACGGTACATTTCCTTGATTTACATCTGAATACTATTTTTAGTATCTACCAATAAATAGACCAAACTTAATTTTTGTCTTGTTTTTTTTGAATAATGAAACTTTTACACGAGCAGAAAACAAAAAAAAAAAAGATCTGTATGCAAACAGACCTCTTTTGTATATTTGTAAAGGGCAGGAATTAAGCTGATTCAACTGCCTTAAATTGAGATTCATATAAGTTTCTATAGTAACCATTTTCATAGGTTAACAACTCTTGGTGGGTTCCTTTTTCCACAATTTTCCCTTTATCCATCACAATAATGACATCGGCGTTTACGATTGTGGCTAAACGGTGGGCAATGATAATAGATGTTTGATTGTGAGTGAGGTAATCCGTTGCTTTTTGAAGTAATTCTTCTGAATGTGAGTCAATGGAAGAGGTTGCTTCATCGAGAATCAAAATACTTGGTTTACTTACATAGGCGCGCAAAAAGGCGATTAATTGACGTTGACCAGAAGACAACATAACCCCGCGTTCTTTTACGTCGTAATCATATCCACCAGGTAAATTGACAATAAAATCGTGAATGCCGATTTTCTTAGCTGATTCAATAACAAATTCTCTTGAAATAGCGGGATTGTGTAGGGTGATATTATGGAGAATACTATCGCTAAACAAGAAGACATCTTGGAGTACGATAGCAATTTGCTGACGCAGTGAAGCTAGTTCAAAATCGTGTATATCAATACCGTCAATTTTAATTTGACCTGCATTGATATCGTAGAAGCGGTTGAGTAAGTTGATAATGGTTGATTTTCCAGCTCCAGAAGAACCTACAATTGCAACGGTTTGACCTGCTTTAATTTGAAGGTCGATGCCTTTTAAGACTTCCACTCCTGGAATATAGCTAAAGTGTACGTTACTCAAGGAAATATCACCTTTGAACGACGGTGCTATAATGGTTCCGTTATTTTCAATTGTCTCGTCCATTTCCAGCACTTCAAACACGCGTTCTGCCGCAATGATTCCCATCTGCATGACGTTAAATTTATCCGCAATTTGACGCAAGGGGTTGAATAGCATACTGATTAGCATCGTATAGGCAAATAAATCTCCAAAGGTAGTGAGGTTGTCCCCTTGAACAATAGACATCCCGCCGTACCAAATCACAAGCCCTAAGGTCAATGAGGATACAATATCCGCTATAGGAAAGAAAATGGAGTTATACAAAATGTTTTTCAACCAAGCTTGGTTGTGCTTTTCATTAATTTCTTTGAATTTTTCATATTCAATCTCTTCACGAGTAAAGAGTTGTACAATTTTCATTCCTGAGATTCGCTCTTGTACAAAGGTGTTGAGGTTGGCAATTTGCGTGCGCACTTCCTGAAAGGCAGATTTCATTTTGATTTGAAAAACACGAGTGGCGTAAAGCAAAATAGGCATGGCCAATAAAACAATACAGCTGAGCTTCCAGTTCATGTAGAACATAATCGCCAAGACCACAAACATTTTTAGCAAGTCGCTGACAATCATAAACAAACCTTGGCTAAAAATACTAGCGATGGATTCAATATCTGAAACCGAACGCGTTACTAATTTACCAACAGGTTCATTGTCGAAATAGCGCATGCGAAAAGAGATTATTTTTTTGAATAATTTTTCGCGTATGTCTTTGACGATATCTTGTCCCAACCAACTAGCCCAATAGGTAAACAAAAACTGAAAGGTCACTTCCAAAATCAAGACAATAGCCATTAGTCCAACATAGAGTAGAAGACCATTTTGATCTTTGGGTTGTACGTATTGGTTTACGGTTTCTTTGACCATATATGGACGAGCCGCAGCAAAGATTGATAAAGCAATAGCAAAGAAGATTACCCAACGGAATCTACTCTGATAGGGTTTGGCATATGCTAATGTTTTGCGTAAGGATATGGAGTTTAGTTTTTTCATAAATAAGGGTAACCTACTTTTGTTAAAAATAAGCCTTTTCCGGGAACTGAGAATCCTGCCTTTCCACGGTCTTTGCTTTCGATGATTGTTCTGAAATCATCAAGGGTGATTTTGTGTAATCCCACGTTGATCAATGTGCCGACAATAGCGCGTACCATATTGCGCAAGAATCGGTTAGCTTGTATGGTGAAAACCAATTGATTGTCGTTGATATAGGTCCATTCCGCTTTGTGGATGGTGCAATTAAACGTGAAGACATCTGTATGAGTCTTTGAAAAACACTCGAAGTCTTCGTATTCAAATAAAATTTGAGCCGCTTGATTCATCAGTTCTACATCCAAATGTCGGTGGTGATAGTAACTCAACGGGTGAACAAACGCATCTTTAAATAGATGCATATGGTATTCGTAGGTTCGATCTGTCGCATCAAAACGAGCATGTGCATCAGCTGGGACATCGTGAAATTGGTATACCACAATATCAGCGGGTAAAAACGAATTCATTTTTTGAATCAAAACCGATTTATCCAAGGGATCTTCGCAGTCAAAATGCGCAAACATCTGCTTGGCGTGTACACCTGCATCTGTTCTACCTGCTCCAGTGAGTTCAATCGGTTGGCGCAGTAAGGTCGAAATAGCCTCGGTTAACGTTTGCTGTACAGTAGGTGCATTAGGTTGTAATTGCCAGCCGTGATAGTTCGCACCATTATACGCAAATTCGATAAAATATCTCAAAATAGGTCTCGTTTTAAGCCTACAAATATACTTCAAAAATAGGAAATGGAAAACCGAAACACAGGGAAGGTTGATCGAATATCAAAACAAATATAAGGGCACAGAACTAAAGAGAGATTTGTTGTTTGTGTGGATTGTCATTTAAACAGTAAACAAAACGCCACAGCATAAACAAAATCAAAAAGCAAACGATAAAGTAGCGAAATAGTTTTATTTTTACTTTTTGAAAACGATACCGATCATGAGAACAATAAAAAAGGTGGTAGTAGGCTTCTTGTTGGGGGGACTATTTACTGCAGCTCAAGCCCAAGATTTTAACCAATATTTCGAGAATAAAACCCTGAGATTGGATTATATTTTTGGAGGAAATGTCGATCAGCAGTATATCTTGTTAGATGAATTAGTCCGCTATCCAACTTGGGCAGGGAGAACTCATCACCTGAGTGAAAATCCACTTAGAGGAAATGGACAAGTGCGCCTATATGACCAAGCAACGAATCAGCTGATCTATAGCACGAGTTTTAGTACGCTATTTCAAGAGTGGCTATCAACAGAAGAGGCAGTAACGACGACGAAGAGTTTTGAAAATGTTTTTTTAGTTCCGTTTCCAAAGCAACAAACCAAAGTAGAAGTTGTGCTATTTGATGAAAATGGAAGAGAGAAAAGTACGTTAACCCATGTGATTCAACCCCAAGATATGTTGATTCACGACAAGGGAATAGCGGAGGTAACGCCACATGAATACCTGCATCAGGCCAAAGACAGCGACAAGGCAATTAACGTAGTATTCCTTGCAGAAGGCTATACTGTAGAACAAATGGATCAATTTATCGATGCCGCAAAAGTTTCTGTTGAGGAAATACTAAAGCATCAACCATTTGGTCAATTTAGTGATTACTTTAATTTTATTGCTGTAAAAAGCCCATCTACTGATTCTGGAGTTAGTGTACCTCGTAGTGGCGATTGGAAGACAACGGCTGTTGAATCAAATTTTGATACGTTTTATTCTGCGCGTTATTTAACGACAAATCGCCTGAAAAAAGTACATGATCTCCTTGCAGGAATTCCGTATGAACACATTATCATCCTTGCGAATACCGATGTGTACGGCGGTGGTGGAATATACAATTCCTACACTTTGACTACAACGGGACATGCGGATTTTAAACCTGTGGTTGTGCATGAGTTTGGACATAGTTTTGCGGGATTGGCAGACGAGTACTTTTACGAACAAGATGTATTGAGTGAGTTTATTTCCAATCAAACAGAACCTTGGGAGCAAAACATAACCACGTTAAAAGATTTTGATTCCAAATGGAAAAAACTGTTGAAAAAAGGGACCCCTATACCTACTCCTGTGGACCAGGCAAAGAAATACCCTATAGGTGTTTACGAAGGATTAGCAGGGAATGGAATTTACAAAGGAGCGTTAGAATGTCGTATGCGCACCAATCAATACGATAAATTCTGTGCCGTTTGTCAACAGGCAATCGAAAAGTTGATTCAGTTTTACCTTGATTAATAGTTGTATAAAGAATAGTACCATTGAAAAAAATATTATTGCTATCCGATACCCATAGCTGTATGGATGCGTCGATTTTAAAATACGTCAAGCAGGCCGATGAAGTTTGGCATGCAGGAGATATTGGAAATCTTGCAGTTACCGATGAAATAAAAAAGTACAAACCCCTGCGTGCTGTTTATGGCAATATAGACGATGCAGAAGCACGTATAGAATTTCCAGAAGAGCAACTTTTTGTTTGTGAGGGGATGAAAGTGTATATGATTCACATTGGTGGTTATCCTGGGAACTACCGCACCCAAGTAAAAAATCAATTGAGAAGAGAAAAACCGGGATTGTACATCTGCGGTCATTCCCATATATTGAAGGTACAATACGATAACGAACATGGGGTATTGCATTTAAACCCTGGTGCTGCGGGTATTAGTGGTTTTCACCAAGTGCGTACCATGTTGCGATTTGTGTTGGATCAAGGGAGTATAAAAGATTTAGAGCTGATTGAATGGCCGAAAAACAAAAAAACCGAACAAATATAATTGTTCGGTTTTTTTTACGCACTAATAAACTAAGATGTTAGGTTTATCGCAAACGATCCACAGATTTTACAAGATCTTCATCCTTCTTGATGGCTTTGTTTGCTAATACAAGCAACACGATAGAAACAATAGGGAGGAACATCCCAATACCTTTCTCAGAAACGATTTCTGTCGCTTCTCCAGATACAGTTAGTGTTCGATAAACAAATAATCCTAATAGTATAACGTTTAATATCATAGTCAGTCTGTTGCAAACAAACTGTCGTTGTCTATTTTTGTAATTCATGATGCTCACAACGGTTAACGCAGCAGATGCCCCAAAAAGGAATGTAAATGAAGGGAAAAACATAAAGTAAACTTCCTCTTGCTTTGCATTGTACCATAAAGGAAAAACAAAGGGTAATACACCTAGTGCAATAAGCACTAGAATCATATATACGGTTTGAATTCGCTGTAACATGATGATTGATTTTCTGTAACTCAGACAAAAGTAAGGTTTCTTTTTTATAAAAACCTATTAAATATTAAAAATAATTCGTATTATTGCAACAGTTATGTCGTAAGTACTTCATAATACGACACTTCTACTAACAAAAATTCCATTCTTATTTTTAAGACACAACTCATTTATTTATAATCTATAAACATTTATATGTTTGACATTTCCCAATTAGAAAAAATGAAGGTTTCTGACCTTCAGGAGATCGCGAAGAAGGCTAAGCTGACTAAGGTGTCGACTTTAAAAAAAGGAGAGTTAATTGAACGAATATTAGCGGTTCAAGCTCCAGCAGAAGTTAAGGCAAAAGCGGCCAAGCCTGTTGCGCAAAAAGAAAAACCGGTTCAAGCCGAGGCAGTGCAACCAGCTCCGGCGGCAGCTACTCCAGTCGAAAAAACAAGACGTCCAAGACTTGCTAAGCAAACAACAGAGGTGGGAATAACACCAATGGAAGGGAAACAAGAGAAGAAGACTGAATCCGCAGCACGCAAATCGATTGAAACTTCAAATGAAGACACAACGGAAGAACGCGTGGCTGTACAAACAGAATCAACTGCAGATTCCAAAGTAGAGGCAAAGAACAATCCGCGTGACAATCGCAAGGATTTTGCACAAAAGAAGAAAAACGACAATACCAAGCGCGATTTTCAAAAACGCGACTTCAAGAATAACAAAAAACAACAAGGAGAAGAACAACGTCAAGGTGTTGCTCCTGATACTGCAAAAAGCGAAACTGAATCTTCAGTTGTAAACGACCAGCCTGCTGTTGAACAAGAAAACAAAAGACAGCATCAAAATCAACAAGGCAATAGAAATCAACAGCGCAATCAAAATCAAACTAACAACAATAACGCTCAACAAAAAAATAATTTCAGAGAACCTGATTATGAGTTTGATGGTATTATTGAAAGTGAAGGCGTATTGGAAATGATGCCTGATGGATACGGGTTCTTGCGTTCTGCTGATTACAATTATTTGTCATCTCCTGATGATATCTATTTGTCTCAATCGCAAATTCGCCTTTTTGGTTTAAAAACAGGAGATACCGTAAAAGGAGTGGTTCGCCCTCCAAAAGAAGGAGAAAAATTCTTCCCTTTAGTACGCGTATTAAAAATTAATGGGCACGACCCTCAAAGTGTGAGAGATCGCGTTTCTTTTGAGCATTTAACCCCAATTTTCCCTACAGAGAAATTTAAATTAGACGGCGCTAGAAGTACAACTTCAACGCGTATTATGGATATGTTTGCCCCAATTGGTAAAGGACAACGTGGAATGATCGTTGCTCAGCCAAAAACGGGTAAAACCATGTTGTTGAAAGATGTAGCTAATGCAATTGCAGCGAATCACCCTGAGGTTTATTTGATCGTTTTATTGATTGATGAGCGTCCAGAAGAGGTGACAGATATGCAACGCAGTGTTCGTGCTGAAGTGATTGCTTCAACCTTTGATGAGCCAGCAGAACGCCACGTAAAAGTAGCTAATATTGTCTTAGAAAAGGCCAAGCGTTTAGTCGAATGTGGGCATGATGTAGTAATCTTACTAGATTCTATCACGCGTTTAGCTCGTGCGTATAATACGGTACAGCCTGCATCAGGAAAAGTATTGAGTGGAGGGGTAGATGCTAATGCACTACAAAAACCAAAACGCTTCTTTGGAGCGGCGCGTAATATCGAGAACGGTGGTTCCTTGAGTATCATCGCTACGGCTTTAGTGGATACGGGATCTAAAATGGATGAGGTGATTTTTGAAGAATTCAAAGGAACAGGGAATATGGAGCTTCAATTGGATAGAAAATTGGCAAACAAGCGCATTTACCCGGCTATTGATATTACCTCTTCAAGTACACGTCGCGATGATGAATTACTCGATAGAGATGCCTTACAACGCACTTGGACAGTTCGCAAAGTAATGGATGATATGAATTCTATCGAAGCCATGACATCGATTATTGACTCGATTAAAAACACAAAAAACAACGAAGAGTTTTTTGGTGAAATTCAAGGATAATTAGTGATTTTGAATATAATTGAAAAGAGGGCATTCCAAAGCGAATGTCCTCTTTTTTTATTTTTGTTGGGTGTGTTTGTTATATAGTTTATTATTTTTGCGCCTAGAGAATACTGTGAATACCCATACGATGATAAAAGTTGCTTTACTATTACTGGTCTTATTGCTCGACTACCTAGGGTATCGCTATGGTCATTCGTACCTGTCGTCACAAGGTAAAGCGAAACAAATTAGAAGCAATGCACTTCAAAAAACATGGGCAGAAAAAAAAGCAAAACTCCAAGAAAAAACACAGCAACTCGAAAAGGAAATGAAAGAGGAAGAGGAAGACTTTGACGATTTGATCGATAAAGAAACCTTCAATTTTTTACTCATTGGCGCTGTCGCTACTGTTCTGTTTTTGGTTGTAGGGTTGTTCACGGGAAATCCCCTCTATTTTTATTTGCTTATTTTCTTGATTACCACCTTGGTTTATATCTACTACAGTAAATTGCAATAAAAGCGAAGCAGTAAAAAAAGTTTACCCAAATAAGAGGCGCAGAACGCGCGGTCTTGAATGGATAAACTTTTAGGTACATGATGCAGGAGTTAAAAAACGACCTGCTCTATGTAGATGTAATGATTAGTTAGCTTATTATTGACGTGTTTCAAACACAACTTCTTCTAATACTCTGTCAGGAATGCTAGGATCAACATAGATAGGATCGAAATCGCTACTAGGATAGGGGATCATATTGATCACACTCACAGGTTCTTGTGGTGTGCCTGGATAGTTTTGTTTTAATACGTTAATTCGATTGTTGATCCAGGCCATTGTATTTCTTCCTGTTTCTTTGTGTAGCATTTGCATCATCTGTGGACCGTTACCATTGTTTCTCAGTTTTTTCCAAACAACAATTTCGTAGTCATATTGTTTGAAATATTTATAGATCTGGTCTGTACGATCGCTTTCATTTGCAAAAGTCGTTGCTCCACATCCCAATACCAGGGCAAGAGTAAAAAGTGATTTTTTCATAATTAAATATTTTTGGTTCGATTGGTTATGTTAAAATACGCTGTTTTTTTAGGTTAAAAAATAAATCTGCTAACTTTAGCATAAAGTACAGTTTTTCTGTACTTGGCGTTTAGTTCTCGTAGAAGGAGTGCTTTATACCACAAAGGGAGATGTAATACAAAAGCAAAGGAGAAAAGCAGCTCGTCTATCTTTTAGTACTCGCACGCTATGACTATGTCGACATTCGCCAAATATGGGGTAATTCAGTTGTTAGAACCTACTTCGCTCTTGGAGTATTTTGAAGAGTGAAAGTCCTTCTATCACTAAGGGATTGCGCATTCATCAAAAAAAAGATAGAAAAAACTTTCAGGCTAAGCTACTCTCAATTAATTGATTAATAAAGCAAACAAAAAAAACCTCCATTTTTTTGTTGATCTAGTTTGGTTTTACAGAATATCGTCTTATATTTGCACTCGCAATAAGCAACAAGGCCACGTGGCGCAACTGAATAGCGCATCTGATTACGGCTCAGAAGGTTGCAGGTTTGAATCCTGCCGTGGTCACAAAATAATGGCGATGTGGCGCAACTGAATAGCGCATCTGATTACGGCTCAGAAGGTTACAGGTTTGAATCCTGTCATCGTCACAATAAAGAAAACCTTATACATTTGTATAAGGTTTTTTTATGCAATAAAGCCAAATTATATATATTTTTTTATATTATTATATAAAATTAAAAAGTAATTCGTATGTTTGTCGTGCAATAGTCGTGCAAGATTTACCACTCTTGACTATTACAACAATTACAATGTCAAACAAAAACCCTATTACAATGGCTACAATTAAGTTTCTACTTAGAGGGAAGTCTAATCCTTCGGTTTTGTACTTAAGATTCTTACATACAAAACAAATAGATATTTTCTACAGAACACAAATTCTTATTGATCCTGCTCATTGGGATGCTAAAAAGGAACAGATAAAAAATATTAGCGCTGTTAAAAACAGAAATGAGTTAAATATAAAACTTAACGAACTTCAAGTTCACATTCTAACAGAATTCAATAATTCATACATACAAGGTGAAATAATTGATAAAGCCTGGATTGCTAGTAAAGTAAATGAATTCTTTAATCGTCCAACTTCAGAGAATAATTTTCAAATAAAAAAAGAAGAAGTTTATTTAACTTCTTTCGCTACGTGGTGGATTGAAAACAAAGCTACAAAACACAAAGTAGCTGCCGATAAATATATGAACGATAAGTCTATTAGTCATTATAGTAGATTAAGAGATTTATTAATTGAGTTCGAAGGTAATAACAAAATCAAGTTAACAGATATTGACAATAAAGTATTAGACAATTTTAGTAGCTATCTTTCAAATGATAGAGGATTTTCTGAAACAACAGTACACAGACACGTTTCTCGCGCTAAATTCTTTTGCGAAAGAGCTGAAAAGATGAATTTAAAAGTCAATAAAGGTTATAGAGAAATAGTATATATCAAAAAAACAGAAACACCATATAAAGCACCATATCTAAATACAGATGAAATAAACAAGATTTATAATCTTAAAATAAATGACAAGAAAAAAGAGGCTATTAGAGATAATTTTATAATTGGCTTATGGACCGGAATGCGTGTATCAGATTTCTTAACTAGATTATCAATGAACGATATTCAAGGAGATTTTATAAATATCAAGACTTTCAAGACCAATCATAGCGTAACAATACCATTACATCCACAAATCAAAGAAATACTTAAAAAATGGAATGGACTACCTCCAAAAACCTTTGAACAAGAATTCAATAGAGAAATTAAAAGTATTTGTAAATTAGCTAATATTACAAATATGATAACAGGTGGTAAGATAAAAACTAAAGTTGATAATTCAACAGGAGAAGATACCGTTCGAAAAGAAGTTGGAGAATACCCTAAATACAAATTAGTATCTTCTCATATTTGCAGAAGATCTTTTGCAACAAATCACATTGGGAAATTACCAAACAAAGTAATAATGGATGTTTGTGGCTGGAAGTCGGAAAAACAAATGTTAGAATATAACAAACAGACAAATTTAGAAAGCGCTAAAATATTAGCAGAGTTCTGGAAACAACAAAATATATAATTATGTCAGACAAAAAAATAATTGAAAACCCAGCAGAAAGAATTAAAATGCTTGCTGATGAATTAAGAGTTCCCGTAAGTCATTTAGGTGCAAAATTAGGACATAACAATAACGCTACTGTAAATTCTATCATTTACGGAAAAACAGCAACCATAACTAACGCATTTGCAGATAACGCAATTGAACACATACCCGAAATAAATTATCTTTTTTTATTAAAAGGCGAATTACCTATTTTAAACAATAACGACACAACTACTCAACTGCAACAAAATATGCTCGGAAATAATGGAGATATTACAATGCAGCAAATTATAGCTAAACTTGATGTAATTTCTAAAACACAGATAAAAATTCTAAAAGAAATTGAAGAATTGAAAAAAAACAAATAATATAGTTTTTATATAATTATATAAAATATTTTATATATTTGTACCAATCAATTAGACGTGGTAATCTGAATTGATTTAGGTTATATGTCTTAATTGATTGCCTTAAAAAACCTCCAACAGCTTACCACGTCGCTGATTGGAGGTTTTTTTATGCGTTCTACGGCTCGATTTCGAAAACCTCATAATATAAAGTCAAGAAGAAATGAAAGGTTGCTTGACAGGTCATTGCAAGAGACAGACCACCAAGGGCAGTACTAACAATCTGCAAATTGTCTCAAATTACAACATTGGTAGTTAGACGTAGTTGTATGTTTTAGATGCGCGTATTTTCCTAACGAAGCAGATAAATAAAACACAATCCTGGCTTTTCGAGTTATATATATTTAGTATCAAATATTCTCGGATTGCTTAAGGATAATTGTGTTTTAGCCACAACGTTTTAGCCTTCAAAGCAGTTATAAATATCAAGTATTACTTATAATATAACTTACCCTTTTTTTTAAAAAAACTACTCAAAAACACCCCCAATTCAAACAAGTGTTAACAAAACTAAGCAAGTGCTTCGTTAAATTGAAATAAACCATACCATGTCAAGTAGAGAAATTGCTACTATGACTAGAAAAAGACACGATCATGTTATGCGTGACATTAGATCAATAGAGGTTAATTTGGAGAGTCCAAATTTGGACAGTCTATGGAAATCAAGCGTTTACACTATTTAATAAGTGGCTTTTTGTTTTATTTATTTAGTGATAAACTATATTAATACTCAATCTTACACGCTGTTCTTCCTGCGTTTCTCGCTTCGTTTAAACTAACTTTATAAATACTTGTAGAACAGTTACTCAATCCCCTACATTTGTTTGATTTGTGATATTTCTTACTTGATTTACCTTTGCAAATATAAACTTCTTGTTGACTTGAAAAAGAAAACAAAAACACAGATAACAAGCCGATTAAAAGTGATTTTTTAGCCATTATTTAATTTATCTTTTTTTTACTTTCTAAAGTTAATACATCTCCAGTTCTTGTATCAAGCATCATTTTACTATCAACAATATGTGTATATCTACCATTTATACTATTCAAATATCCTATTATTGAAAAAGATACAATTGCTACAATAAATAATATAATTTTTATTTTCTCGTATTTAGTCATAATTATAATCCATTTTTATTTATCCATTTCAAAAACTCATCATACTTTAACTGACCATCAATAGACATCTTATTATTACCTTCTTCAATGCCTTTAAGCTCCATTTTCATACCTTTTAAATATTTATTATAGTAAATATTACCATAACCGTCCTTCACAGAATTTAAAACAATAGTATCTACTTTTTCAGCTTCATCTATGGCGTATTTAAGATATTCTTTTATTAGTAACATATCCTTTGAAGATACTAATAACGTTGTATCTTTATTTACTAATTGTATCCGTTTATTATTCCATTCAATAGATTTTTGTAAATGCTCTACATTTCTTTCGATAGATTCTTTTTTAGAATATTCTTTTTTTTCATTGCAAGAATAAAACGTTACAAAACAAATTAGGTATAAAAAAGCTCTTTTCATTTAAGAAATGTATATGTTAACAAAAACCAAATATAAACAAATAAAAAATGCGATCTAAACAGACCGCATTAATTTGACTTATTTAAAAACTTCTCTTTATTACATTGAATATCTGATACACATCATTTGCCGAGTATTCAAAAGGTTTATGTTCTGGGTTTCTACTAAGCAAAGTAAATTTCCCCGTTTCTTTATTATAACCTCCAATATCTTTATGCATAATACCCGATTTGGTTACGAAAATCAGACCATATTTAGTACTATGCAAATTATCCCAAAACTGACGACCAACTTCACGAGCTAATATTTCAGAACCTCCTGGGGTATCGTCTAGCATTCCTCCGTTCATACTTTCTCCCTCGCTTACAAAACAAATGTAATTTCCTTTCGCAATATGATCAGCTTTAAATCTTATGTATTCAAAACCATTAACACAATTCATTTCATCTTGATAACATTCAATATATGAAGCATAAGCAGGAAAAGGAACTTTCAATACTTCTATTTCGATTCTACCATTAGGATACAAATAAAATCTATTACCATTAGAGTTAGTAAAAACCTCTACTTCATCATCAAGATAATCTGTGTCAAGAACAAATACGCTATTATGAGTTATTTTAGAATCAGCACTACTATTATGAATTGGTTCTCCTACTAATGATTTAGTTAAATCAACAAACATCTCTCCTATACCTTTTAATTGATATTCTACAGAAATATTGTACAAATCACATAATTTTAATACAACATCAATACCTACATTCTGTCTTCCTGATAATACTTCAGACATATTATTAGCTCTTAAACCTAAATTATCTGCCAGTTCTTTTTTAGAAGAAACCATATGGCTATTCAACAGATAATCAACAGTTTTGATAAAATTATTATTAATAAATTCTTTAATATTTTTCATAGCAAAATAATTTGATTCAGAAATTATGTATTATTTATTTTGTTATACAGAATTTCTGTATATATTTGTAACAACAAAACACAACACAAGTCTACCCTTTCAAAAACAAACTTGTGTCGTGACATAAAAAGCTCTTTGACATATTGGGAAACAAACGTCTTAATTTAGTTTGTAAACTATTGACGTAGTTCACTATTTTAATTCGCTTTGTTTCAAAACGCCACGAGGGGCGTTAATACCTGTCAAAATTTAAAAACTTTTCAAACTATCGCTTTTACGCAATAATTCGTATAACAAAAATACGGATTAAACAGATATGTAACAGCGAAGTGTACAAATATATTCGTTAAAATTTTCTTAAATACAAGTATTTATGGAACACATATTCCAATATAACAACCAAGACGTAACATTTCAATTAGGGAGTGGAGATGTAATGGTTAACGCAACACAAATGGCTAAGCCCTTTGGAAAGACAACTAAAGATTATCTAAGAACACAAAGTTCTGATGAATTAATATCTGCTTTATCCGCTAGGCTAAAATGCCTACCGACTGATTTGCTGATAGTTAAGAATGGTGGTACTAATCCAGGTACTTGGATGCATGAAGATATCGCTCTTGATTTTGCTCAATGGTTATCAATCGATTTTAAATTGTGGTGTAATGACAGAATTAAAGAGTTATTACAAAAGGGAGTTGTTACAATAAATAATGACGACGAAACTATTGCACAAGCATTAAATATTCTACAAAAAAGATTAGATGCTAGTAAACAACAGCTTCAAATACTTGAAGGTCAAAACACAATTCAAAGAGAAGAAATAAAAATTCTTTCTCCAAAAGCTGAATATACAGACAAAGTATTACAATCTACCTCTACATTAACAGTGAATCAAATAGCTTTAGAATTAGGTATAACCAGTATAAAACTAAATAGAATACTAGCAGAGAGAAAGATTCAGTATAAACAAGGTGGAATTTGGTTATTAACAGCTAAATACAGAGATATGGGTTATGCTGAGTTAAGAACTTTTACAAGTTTAAATCAAGAAACAAAAGAGCAAAAAACTTATTCTAACACTGTATGGACAGAAAAAGGAAGATTATTTATTCATCAATTATTAAAAAAACCAGCATAATGAAAAAAACAAATAAACATCCAAACTTTGGAGATATGCCATTTTCTGAAATTGAGAAATGGGAAAAAGAACAACCTGTAATAGTAATGCTCGATAATGGAGATAAAAACTGTATTGCGTTTTTAAAATCAGAATCATTTACAGGTGAAAATCCCGAAAGAGATTCGCTTGTTATCCTAATTAATAATACCAGAGATAAAAACACATCGATATTTTCATACAATCAAATCCAACGCTTAAAACAATTTTTAAACGAACACTTTTAAACAAATAAAATGACACAGAACATCATAGATACAGATATAGAGCAAATCGAATTATTAACTTACACAGAAGTATGTGCTTTAATGGGTATTAAATCAACTACTTTTTACCGCTTCTACAACAACAAGTTAACTGCTTATAGAAATGCAGAAAGACCAGAAGACAAGAAAAAGTATTACGACAAAAAAGAGGTTGTAGATTTAATTGAAAGTAGAAAAAAAATACCTACTAGAGTTGTAATTGAAAGAAAAGCGACAGATAATGCTTAATCTTTTATCCGACCTTATGACTGCACTGGGTATTATGGTAGCTACCCTTTGCTTTATTCTCCTTTGCCTACCTAAGCAAAAAACAAAGTAGTCTTATGAATGCTACACCTTATATCGAAAATGGTAAATGGAAACTTTTTGATAAAACATATACCGAACAATCAGAAGCCGACAAAATTCTTTTTGACGGCTTTTTTAATACCATTAGAAAACACTTAGCATTTTTTAACCCTATGCAAGAAAGAAAAGAATACACAGTATTCGTTTTTTATAGATACGGCGACCACGTCGACTATGCAGAAATAAAAGTAATAGCTAGTTCAGAAGAAGAAGCTTTAAACAAAGCGAGTTTACCACCTCGCTTCAAAATTTATTGTAAAGAATTAAAATAACGGGAAACATGTCAGATAATAAAAACCTACCGCAAACTTTTAGCCTTGAAAACTTTAATGTAAACGCCTTAGAGGAAGTAAAAAACAAAAGAGAATTGCAACTTCAAATCATAAAAGATAACCCTTACATCGAAATTACGGATAACGAAACTTTTACAACAGCAAAAAAACACAGAACTGCTTTAGTTACATGTAAATTCTGGTGAAAGTGACCAGTATATTCTGGTTTAAAGTGACCAGTGTAAATGAGGTTTAAAAGCACGGTCAAAAAGTAGTTACTAAAGTACTAAAATAATGGTGTTATTGTTTCCTTTTTT
>NZ_JACHTD010000009.1 GCF_014145665.1 Myroides sp. NP-2
AAATAAACTAACAATCTCGCGTTTAAATTCTTCTGAATAAATACGATTTTTTTTGATTTGTTGAACGTTAACTTTCATAGGAAAATTGATTTTTTATGGTCAACCTATGTCAGGGACGTACACTACTCACCACTCACTACTCACTACTCACCACTCACTACTCACTACTCACCACTCACTACTCACCACTCACTACTCACCACTCACTACTCACCACTCACTACTCACCACTCACTATTTAAAATACGAAAAAGTCTCTCCGTTTTCGATTTGTAGTAAGGTATGATAAATCAATTGAATGGTGTGTTCCACATCCTGTCTGTGAATCATTTCTACTGTGGTGTGCATATAGCGCAACGGCAACGAAATCAAAGCCGAAGCTACTCCGCCATTGCTGTAGGCAAAAGCATCTGTATCCGTTCCAGTTACACGTGATAAGGCATTGCGTTGAAAAGGGATGTGGTTGGTTGTTGCCGTTTGTTCAATTAACGCGCGCAATTTATTTTGTACAGCAGGCGCATAAGCAATAACCGGTCCTTGTCCGATGGTGTTATCGCCTTCGATATTCTTGTCCACCATGGGTGTATTCGAATCATGGCATACATCAGTTACGATTGCTACATTGGGCTTTAGTGTTTGCGTAATCATTTCTGCCCCGCGCAAGCCCACTTCTTCTTGTACCGCATTGACGATATACAGTCCAAAAGGCAATTCTTTTTTATTTTCTTTTAGCAAACGCGCTACTTCAGCGATCATAAATCCGCCAATGCGGTTGTCTAACGCCCTGCAAACCCAGCGTTTGTTGTTTAGTACTGTAAAAGTATCGGGATATGTTATCACACAACCAATGTGAATACCTAGGTCTAATACCTCTTGTTTAGTGTCACAGCCCACATCGATAAAGTTTGTTTCGATTTTTGGTGATTCCTCTTTTCCCGCTCTATTGCGGATGTGAATGGCTGGCCAGCCGAATACACCCTCCACAATTCCATTAGCTGTGTGGATGTGAACGCGTTTTGATGGGGCAATCATGTGATCGCTGCCTCCATTTCTAACCACGTGAATAAAACCAGTATCCGTAATGTATTTGACATACCAAGAGATCTCATCCGCATGACCTTCAATTACCACTTTATAAGGCGCATCTGGATTAATGACGCCCACTGCATTGCCATAGGTGTCCGTGATAAAAGTATCTACATAGGGACGCAAATAATCCATCCATAGTTTCTGACCTTCATACTCATGTCCTGTCGGAGAAGCATTGTTCAAATACGATTCTAAAAAAGCAAGCGATTCCCGATTTAATATTGTATTTTTATCCATCATTAATTTTTATACGAATGTACTGATTCGCTAGTGAATACTCAATCAAATTCTTTACATTTGGTTATATTTTTAACACATGAAAAAGCTTTATTTCTATTTTCTACTACTCTTTGTTGTGCCTGTTGTGTATGGTCAGGAAGAGCCTTTAAAGGCAGTGCCCGCACTTATACCGAGTATTGAAGAAGATGCTGACACTTTAAAGTACAGTATTCCAGAAATATACATAGGAACAAATGAAAAAGAAGAACGCTATCGTCAGGATATGAATATTCTGCGCAATCGCATTCGCAGGGTATATCCCTATGCACGTGCCACGGCGGAAAATCTGATGATATTGAATGAAAATCTAGAGAAATTAGAAAACAATAAGCAACGAAGACAATATATCAAGCGTTCACAAAAATATTTAGAAGGCCAATTTAAAGAGCGATTAAAGAAATTATCTCGTAAAGATGGTCAGGTGTTATTAAAACTCATTCATCGGGAAACTGGAGAAACTACCTTTGCGTTAATCAAAGAATTTAGAAGTGGATGGACTGCTTTTTGGTCCAATACAACGGCTAAAACCTTCAATTTAGATTTAAAATCAGAATTTCATCCCGATAGTGATTTACAGGATTTTTATCTCGAAACACAATTGCAATACTTGTTCTTCAACTATCAATTGGAATACAGTGCAGGAAAAGAGAAGATTGACTTCAATGCTTTGAGAAAAATGTGGAAGCTCAAGGTTTCAGAACAAGAGTTTTTTCCAATTGAATTAAGGGAATAATTTTGGCTTTATAAAAATTAAGCTACCTTTGCAGTAATAGTGATTTTATGGAACAATTTATCGTATCAGCAAGAAAATATAGACCGCAAACTTTTCAAGAAGTTGTAGGACAACAAGCCATTACCAATACCTTAGTAAATGCTATAGAGAGCAATCACTTGGCACAGGCGTTGTTGTTTACAGGGCCGAGAGGAGTAGGGAAGACTACTTGTGCGCGTATTTTGGCTCGTAAAATAAATCAGGTCGGTTATGACGATCCAACCGAAGACTTTACGTTTAATGTTTTTGAGTTGGATGCGGCGTCGAATAACTCTGTCGACGACATTCGAAACTTAATCGATCAAGTGCGTATCCCGCCCCAAACGGGAAAGTACAAAGTTTATATTATAGACGAGGTTCACATGTTGTCAACGGCTGCTTTTAATGCGTTTTTGAAGACATTGGAAGAACCGCCTCGTCACGCTATTTTTATTTTAGCAACAACAGAAAAACACAAGATCATTCCAACGATATTGTCGCGTTGTCAGATATTTGATTTCAAGCGCATTACCATAGCTGATGCAGCCGATCACCTCGCTTTAGTAGCTAATAGCCAAGGAATCACTTATGAAAGCGATGCCTTGCGTATCATTGCACAAAAAGCAGATGGTGCCATGCGTGATGCTTTGTCTATTTTTGACCGTGTAGTATCGTATTGTGGGAAAAATCTTACGCGACAAGCGGTTGCAGAAAACCTCAATGTGCTTGATTTTGAGTACTATATTCGCGTAACGGATTTGATCTTAGCCAATAATATTCCGGCTTTGCTGACGTCTTTTGACGCTATCTTAGCTAAAGGGTTTGATGCACAGCACTTTATTGCTGGATTAGCCTCACACTTCAGAAACTTAATGGTGTGTAAAACTCCAGAAACCGCTTCCTTGTTGGAAGTAGGGGAGCACGGGCGTCAATTGTTTGACGAACAGGCTAAAAAAGCAAGTGTTGGTTTACTACTCGAAGCGATTGACTTGGCAAATGAAGCAGATTTGAAATATAAAGCCAGTCAGAATCAGCGATTATTGGTTGAATTGTGTTTAATGAAATTAGCGTCTTTATCTTATGAAGGCGAAAAAAAAAAGATAAATCTTTCATAATTCCCCCTACTGTACTCCAAACCATTGATTTAACGGCTTCAGCTCTTCCGCAGTTGCCTCAAAATTCGACGGTTAACTCTCAGCAAACTCAAGTAGACGTTGCCCCAGAAGTTGAACAACAGGTTTCGGTTCAAGAGACAAGGCAAGTAGAGCCTGTTCTTGAATTTTCACCACAAGAGAAGGAAGGACAATTGACACAAGCAGCATCTCAGCCACTACCTGTAGCGCCAGCTGTGGCTATGCCAAGTGAATCAGAGCCTCTTCCTGTAGCAGAAGTAGCCGCACCTGTGGAAACAAGCGCCGAGCCATTGCCTTTAGCTGATTTGGATTTCGGACAACCAACTCCACTCGCTGAGAAAAAAGTATCCGCCCTTTCGTTGTCGAGTATTCGCGCGCGTAAGGAAATGGAAATGTCTTTAGAGAAAAAAGTGGTCAATCCAGATGACTTACCTAAAGAGCCTTTTACCTATGAACAGCTGATGGAGGAGTGGAACAAATACGCAGAAAAATTAGCTCGATCGGGCTTTATGCTAATGTCGTCCTTAATGGGGATGGTACCTCCTGTTATGAAAGGAACATCGGTTTCATTAGAAATGCCGAATGAAGGATCTAAATTGAGCTTCGATGAGAATAAATTCGACCTCGTTAACTATTTGCGCAAAAAGTTGAGTAATTACGAGTTGGAAATTGAAATTATCGTCAACGAAGAAGTAAAAATTCAAAAGAAAATACTAGATAAAGAAGATAAGTTAGTTCGGTTCATCGAACTAAATCCTGCCATGCAGTACATGAAAGAACTCTTTGATCTAGAATTCAAATATTAGTAAAAAATCTAATCAGTATGATTAAAATTGGACATGATAATACGTTAAAAGTGGCAAGAAAAACGAGCATTGGTTTGTATTTAACTGATGGGGAAACCGATATTTTATTGCCAAACAAATACGTACCTAAAAATATAGAAGTAGAGGATGAGCTTGTAGTTTTTGTTTACTTAGATCAGGAAGAACGACCTGTTGCTACAACTTTAGAACCTCTTATTTACTGCAATGAATTTGCGTTGTTGAAAGTGAGTTTCATCAATCAATTTGGTGCCTTTTTGGATATGGGATTGGAAAAAGACCTCTTTGTTCCCTTTGCGGAGCAAGCCCGCCCGATGAAAGAAGGCAATTATTACCTGGTTTATATGATGTTGGACGAAAAGTCGAATCGTTTAGTGGGGTCTAGTCGTCTAAATCAGTTCTTGAGCAATGATGAAATTACGGTTCAAGTAGGAGAGGAAGTTGAATTAGTCGTTTCACATATCACGGATTTGGGAATTAATGTCATCATTAATGAAAAACACAAAGGGTTGATGTATAAAAATGAAGTTTTTGAAGACTTGAGAACGGGTGACCGTATTTTGGGATATATCAAAATGATTCGACCTGATGGTAAAATTGACGTTTCTCGTACACGCGTAGGTGTTGAAGCAATCAGTGATGGAGCAGCACAGATTTTAGTGGCTTTAGAAGAGAATAACGGCTTTTTAGGGCTATCGGACAACAGTCACCCAGAAGATATTAAAACAGTGCTCAACATGAGCAAGAAGATGTTTAAAAAGGCCATTGGCGGACTCTATAAGGAGAAGAAAATAGAGATCAAAGAAAATGGTATTTACTTAGTAAAATAAAGATTCGTATCTACTAATAAAAGCAAAAGCACCTGATTGTCAGGTGCTTTTTGCTTTTGGACTAAACTGATTGTTTAGGTGTACTTTACACAGCTATAGCAGGGAGGTTCTGCTGTATGTTTCCACTTTTTCTTCTCAAAATCCCAACGGAGCTCATGCCTATCCCAAGGGTATGCTGGAAACCTTGACTCACTATGCACGTACAATTTCCACCTGGCGATTTATTTAACAGTTAAATAAACTTTTTTATTGAGATAAACGCATTAATATCAGTATATTGAATTCGGATTAAAACGTAAGAATGCGATATACAAGATCGCAATACGGCCGAATGTAAGGATGCAGGTGGTTTGCCCTTTTGCTATGTCGTCAATAATATTCGCTCCATTCCCATAGGTCGTCGGTATTTACTAATTTTTTTTTATTAGAATTCTGCATTTTTAAGTCCTATAAAATATCATTTCTTGTTAATAAAGGTTTAATTTCTACCCTATTTTGTCTAATTAATAGGATTTAACTTTTCGTTAGCTGACTATATCCTATATAAATTTGGATATAAAAATGATTTCAATAAAAATATTCATATATTTATCAGATATAAATAGTTTTATATTTATAAAATCAAAGCAGATTAAAGTCCCATTATGACTGGGATGGAGGTATAAAAGAAGGGGAGCTGACTACAGCGACACTTTAGGCGTTTTGATTGAGAGAAGATAAAAAGATTTAGATTATTAACAACCATAAGAATGAACAAAACAAACAATTTCAATTCTCCCGGATTACGATTTAGGGAGGCGATGCAGAAGGAAAGTCCCCTACAAATTGTTGGAGCTATCAATGCCAATCATGCGTTATTAGCACAACAAGCAGGATTTAATGCTATTTATTTATCAGGAGGAGGTGTTGCAGCGGGATCATTAGGGGTACCAGATTTGGGTATTACCACGTTAGAAGACGTTTTAATTGATGTACAACGCATTACCAACATATGTGATTTACCGCTAATGGTAGATGTTGACACGGGATTTGGTCCATCGGCATTTAACGTAGCTAGAACGGTAAAATCCTTAGTTAAAGCTGGGGCAGCTGCCTTACATATAGAAGATCAAGTAGGTGCAAAGCGCTGTGGACACCGCCCAGGGAAAGAGGTGGTAAGCATGCAAGAGATGGTAGACCGCATTAAATCGGCTGTTGATGCTCGTACAGATGAGCATTTCGTGATTGGAGCTCGTACAGATGCTTTCGCCAATGAAGGTTTAGAGCGCACTTTAGAACGCGCTATTGCGTATAAAGAAGCAGGGGCAGATTTCATTTTTGCTGAAGCAGTGCCTGATTTGAGTTTCTACCAAAAATTTGTCGATGCTACAGGTATTCCAGTACTAGCGAATATAACGGAATTCGGTATGATCAAGATGTATACTGTGGAGGAATTAAAAGCCGCTGGCGTTGGTTTAGTGCTTTATCCACTTTCTGCTTTCCGCGCAGCAAACAAAGCCGCACTAAACGTCTATAATCACATTCGTCAAGAAGGTACACAAGCTAATGTTTTAGATACAATGCAAACGCGTGAGGAGTTATACAGCAGTATCAACTACCACGATTACGAACAAAAATTAAACAACCTATTTAAAAAACAATAAGCATGTCAAACAACGAAACAAGCTTCAAACCAAAGAAAAGTGTTGCACTTTCTGGCGTTGCAGCTGGTAATACAGCCTTGTGTAGCGTAGGGAAAAGCGGTAATGATTTATACTATAGAGGATATAACATATTAGATTTAGCTGAAAATGCAACATTTGAAGAAGTAGCCTACCTATTGATTTACGGGCATCTACCCAATGAAGCTCAGCTGAGAAACTACAAAGCAAAATTAAAATCACTGCGCGGGTTACCTAAATCAGTGCGCAGTATACTAAAAAATATCCCTGCAGCGGCTCACCCGATGGATGTAATGCGCTCTATGGTGTCTGCCATCGGAACGATTCAACCAGAAAAAGATGACCACAACATGGCTGGTGCAAGAGATATTGCTGATAAATTATTGGCGTCTTTTGGTTCTGGGTTGTTGTATTGGTATCACTATACACATAACGGAAAAGAAATCGATGTAGAAACAGATGACGATACGATTGGAGGGCATTTCTTACACTTGTTACACGGAGAAAAGCCGTCGGAATCATGGGTAAAGGCGATGCAAGTATCACTAATTCTATATGCAGAGCACGAGTTTAATGCTTCAACGTTCACGAGTCGCGTTATTGCTGGTACAAATTCTGATTTTTACTCTTGTGTTACAGGTGCAATTGGCGCGTTACGCGGGCCAAAACACGGTGGTGCAAACGAAGTAGCTTTTGAAATTCAAAGCCGTTATAACGATGTAGCTCAAGCCGAAGAAGACATCAGAAGCCGCGTGGCAAATAAAGAGGTGATCATCGGTTTCGGTCATCCAGTATACACCATTTCAGACCCCAGAAATATCGTCATTAAAAAAGTAGCAGAATCCCTGTCAAAAGAAGCAGGTGATATGCTGTTATACGATATTGCGGAGCGCTTAGAAAGCGTGATGTGGGAAGAGAAGAAAATGTTCCCGAACTTAGATTGGTTCTCGGCTGTATCTTACCACCAAATGGGCGTACCAACCTTAATGTTTACTCCGCTTTTCGTAATTTCTCGTATTACAGGATGGAGTGCTCACATTATGGAGCAGCGTCAGGATGGGAAAATCATCCGTCCTAGTGCAAACTATGTAGGACCAGAGAACAAAGAATTTGTTTCCATGAAAAACAGAAAATAATTTAATAACTAAAAAAATAAAAAGTACAAATGTCATTACACATTTCAAACGAACGACCACAACCAGATCAAGTATTAGTGGACATTGCTGATTACGTATTAAACTATGAAATTAAGAACGATTTAGCTTGGAAAACAGCCCATTACTGTCTATTAGACACCATTGGATGTGGATTAGAAGCTTTAACATACCCTGCATGTACTAAATTATTAGGACCTGTAGTAAAAGGAACTATTGTTCCCAATGGTGCCAAAGTTCCAGGAACACAATTCCAATTGGATCCGATTCAAGCGGCTTTCAACATTGGAACAATTGTGCGTTGGTTAGACTTTAACGATACCTGGTTAGCAGCAGAGTGGGGACACCCATCTGACAACTTAGGAGGTATTTTAGCTACTGCAGATTGGTTGTCGAGAACAAATATCGCAGAAGGAAAAGCACCTTTAAAAATGAAACAAGTTTTAGAAGCTATGATCATGGCACACGAAGTGCAAGGAGTAATGGCTTTAGAAAACTCGTTTAACCGCGTTGGATTAGACCACGTATTATTAGTGAAATTAGCTTCTACAGCTGTTGTTGGTAAGTTAATTGGACTAACACGCGATGAGTTAATCAATGCAATTTCATTGGCATTTGTTGATGGACAAGCGTTGAGAACTTACCGTCACGCACCAAATACAGGAAGCCGTAAATCATGGGCTGCAGGAGATGCAACTTCACGTGCGGTGCGCTTAGCTTTAATGGCTAAAACAGGTGAAATGGGATACCCTTCTGTATTAACAGCTAAGACTTGGGGATTCTATGATGTATCTTTCAAAGGAAATGCATTCAAATTCCAAAGAGATTACGGTTCTTACGTAATGGAGAACGTATTGTTCAAGATTTCATTCCCAGCGGAGTTCCACTCACAAACAGCTGTTGAAGCAGCGATGACTTTACACGCTAAATTAAAAGAATTAGGAAAATCTACTGACGATATTAAGAAGATTACAATTCGCACGCACGAAGCAGCAATTCGCATTATCGATAAAAAAGGTCCATTAGATAACCCAGCAGATCGCGACCACTGTATTCAATACATGATTGCTGTTCCATTAATCTACGGAAGATTAACTGCTGCTGACTATGAAGACAACATCGCTTCTGACCCTAGAATCGACGTATTACGCGATAAAATGGAGTGTGTAGAAGATGTTCAATTTACAAAAGACTACCACGATCCAGAAAAACGTTCTATTGCTAACGCATTGACAATTACGTTTAACGACGGAACTTCAATTGACGAAGTAGAAGTAGAATATCCAATCGGACACAAACGCAGAAGAGAAGAAGGTATTCCTGAATTAATCAAGAAATACAAAATTAACTTAGCACGTGTGTACCCAGAAAAACAACAACGTGTAGTAATGGAGAACTCTTTAGATTACGATACTTTAGTTAATCTAAATGTAAATGAGTTTGTTGACCTACTAGTTATCTAAGCTTATATGATAGACAAGAGTTGATTGGAAAATCAACTCTTGTTCCTTAAAAGCAACCACCAACCCATAAATTATGACAATTATGACACAAAAAATAAAACTATTTGTAAATGGAGCATTTACAGAAAGTAAAACCACTGCATACCTACCTGTAGAAAATCCTGCAAATCAAGATATTATAGCAGAAGTACCACTTACGAAAATAGAAGAAATAGACGAGGCAATTGCCTTAGCTGGAGAAGCGTTTAAAACGTGGAAAGAAGTAGCTACACCAGAACGTGCGCGCTTATTCTTAAAATACCAGCACTTGCTAAAAGAACATCAAAAAGAAATTGCAGAGATCTTAGCGACGGAAAATGGAAAAACCTTTGCAGATGCTATGGGTGATGTATGGAGAGGAATTGAAGTAGTAGAGCACGCTTGTTCTATCCCTACCCTTATGATGGGAGAAACAGTGGAGAACGTAGCACGTGCAGTAGATACATACAGCTACATTCAACCGTTGGGTGTATGCGCGGGAATCACGCCATTTAACTTTCCAGCAATGATTCCGTTGTGGATGTTCCCAATGGCTATTGCTTGTGGAAATACCTTTATCCTAAAACCATCAGAGCAAGCGCCAATGACAGCAATGAAATTGGCTGAATTATTCCAACAAGCAGGATTCCCTAAAGATGTTTTAAATATCGTTCACGGATCAAAAGATCAGGTAAATCACATCTTAAATCACGAGGATATTCGTGCAATCTCCTTTGTAGGGTCTGTTCCAGTAGCGGAGCACGTATACCGTACAGGAACACACAACTTAAAACGCGTTCAAGCATTTGGTGGAGCAAAAAACCACATGGTTGTTATGCCGGATGCAAATAAACAACAAGTAATCAACAACTTGGTAGGTGCTTCTTGTGGAGCGGCTGGTCAGCGTTGTATGGCTATTAGCGTAGCAGTATTAGTTGGAGAAGCTCAAAACTGGGTGAGTGATATTAAAGAAGCGTTAAGCACAATCAAACCAGGGGTTTGGTCTGATGATGCTGCCGCTTATGGACCGCTAATCAACAAGCAAGCAAAAGAAAAGGTATTGCGCTTAATTAAAAGTGGTTACGACCAAGGAGCTGAAGTATTACTTGATGGAAGCGATTGTGTTGTACCAGGTTATGAAAAAGGATATTTTGTTGGACCTACGTTGTTTAATAAAGTAACAACAGACATGGATATCTACAAAGAAGAAATCTTTGGACCTGCATTGCTACTTATAACAGCAGATACGTTAGATGAAGCAATTCAAATCATCAACGACAACCCTTATGGAAATGGAACGTCCATTTTTACTAATTCAGGAGCAGCAGCGCGTAAATTCCAACACGAAATTCAAGTTGGACAAATTGGAGTGAATCTTCCAATTCCGGTGCCATTGCCATTTTTCTCTTTTACAGGATGGCGTAAGTCATTTTTCGGGGATTTACACTCTTACGGAAAACAAGGGGTTCGCTTCTATACGGAAACCAAAACGATTACAGCGCGTTGGTTTGAGGAAGATGTACCTGGAGGAAATGTAAATATGACGATTAATCTTAAATAGGGGAAGTAGGTATTATGCAATTTAATTTAGATGAAAATCAATTAGCATTTCAAGATGCAGCAAGGAGTTTTGCAGAAAAAGAACTAGCGCCTTATGCTTCAGATTGGGATGCGAATAAAATATTTCCGCGTGAGGCGATCCAAAAAGCTGGAGAACAAGGTTTTTGTGGGGTTTACACGCGTGAAGAAGTAGGGGGATTGGGATTCTCAAGATTAGACGCTGCGATTATATTTGAAGAATTAGCTGCAGCTTGCCCATCGACAACTGCTTATATAACAATTCACAATATGGTGACCTGGATGATCGATACCTTTGGAAGCGAAAGCGTTCGCCAAACGATTTGTCCACCATTAGCTGCTGGAGTGAAGTTTGGATCTTACTGCTTAACAGAACCTGATTCGGGTTCTGATGCAGCAAGTTTAAAAACAACAGCCGTAAAAAAGGGAGATAGCTATGTGCTCAATGGTACCAAAGCGTTTATTTCTGGAGCTGGAGAGAGTGACTACCTTGTGGTGATGGCTCGTACTGGAGAAGCAGGTCCAAAGGGAATCAGTGCTTTTGTAGTACCTGCTGATGCGGCAGGTATTAGCTTTGGAGAGAAAGAAAAAAAACTAGGTTGGAATACACAGCCCACGCGTTTTGTGTTCTTTGATCAGGTTGAAATACCTGCTGAATACTTATTGGGTAAAGAAGGGGATGGATTTAAGATTGCTTTGAAAGGGCTTGACGGGGGACGTATCAATGTGGGTATTTGTTCTGTTGGAGCTGCTCAAGGAGCCTTAAATTTAGCACAGCGCTATATGCACGAACGCATGCAGTTTGGCAAATCACTCGCTCAATTTCAAGCCTTGCAATTTAAAATTGCCGATATGGTGACTGAATTAGTAGCTGCTCGTCAAATGGTGTACTTGGCTGCGTTTAAACTCGATACCCAAGACGCAAACGCAACGACGTATTGTGCCATGGCGAAGCGTTTTGCAACAGACAATAGCTTTACTGTGTGCAACGAAGCCTTACAATTATTGGGAGGCTATGGGTGTACCCAAGACTTTCCAGTGGAGCGTTTGATGCGCGACGCCCGCGTTCATCAAATCGTAGAAGGAACCAATGAAATAATGAAATTGGTCATCTCAAGAAGAATATTAGAAGAAGGAGCAACAGCCGAAATACGTTAATATGAGTTTAATTCTAACAGAAATAAAAAATAGGGTAGGTTTTATCACCTTAAATTCAGAAGCAACGCTAAATTCCCTGAATTTATCGATGATTGAAGCGTTAACAACGGTGATTGAAACCTGGAAAACATCAGAGGAAGTAGCGTGTATCTTCATACAAGGAGCAGGTGAAAAAGCGCTATGTGCAGGGGGAGATGTTCGACAATTATACGACAATATAATTGCTCAACGTGCGATAGATCCCACACAAGTACCAGCGGGATGTTTTGATTTTTTTGCAAAAGAATATGCTTTAAATTACGCCATACATACCTATCCAAAACCCATTATTGTATGGGGACATGGAATTGTTATGGGGGGCGGAATTGGCGTGATGGTTGGAGCTTCTCATCGCATTGTTACAGAGCGTAGTAAACTAGCTATGCCTGAAATTACAATTGGACTATTTCCCGATGTAGGAGCGACTTGGTTCTTAAACCGCATGCCATCCGCTTATGGCGTGTATTTAGGATTAACTGGTGCTCGCTTAGATGCTGCGGATTGTCGTTTCTTAGGACTTGCGGATTACTATATGGAATCTACTGAAAAACAAAGTGTTATAGATGCTTTGGTCGGGATGAAGTGGAGTGATGCCATTGAAAAACAAGTAGATGAATTATTGGCAACTATAGCGAAAAAATATGTTGTTGCGGCATCACAAGCGGCAGAACATCAGGCCTTTATTTCACAGTTTGAAGGAGTTACTACTTTAGGGGAGTTCCGCACGGTATTGAACAACTACACGCCAAAGGATAGTTGGATTGAAGCGGGCCTACAAAGTTTTGAAAAAGGGTCTCCTAGTTCGGCACATATCATTTTTAGGCAGTTGAAAGAAGGAAAAGACTACACCTTAGCGCAAGTATTCCAAACGGAGTTGAACTTGGCTTGTCAATGTTGTATACACCCTGATTTTGCTGAGGGTGTACGTGCCTTATTAGTAGATAAAGACCAATCTCCTAAATGGCAACCTGCTACTTTAGAAGATGTTACGGACGGTTGGGTAGACAGCTATTTTACCCCGCTTTGGACGAAAGAGAATCACGTATTAAAGAATTTAGGTAAAACCGAATAGTGTATGGCAAAAATAGCTTTTATAGGCTTAGGAAATATGGGTGGTCCAATGGCCGCCAACCTAATTAAGAATGGACACCAAGTAACCGGCTTTGACGTTAGTGAAGCTGCTTTAAATCAATTGGTTGCCCATGGAGGACAAGTGGCGGCAACGGCACTTGAAGTGGCCAGTGGAGCTGAAGTGGTAGTTTCAATGCTACCTTCTGGAAAACACGTGGCCGATTTGTATACGGAAGCGTTTATGGCGCAATTACAGCCAAATGCTGTTTTAATCGATAGCAGTACCATTGATGCTGTAACAGCTCGTAGCGTTGCAGCTAAAGCAGTAGCTTTAGGACATGCAATGATTGATGCTCCAGTTTCTGGAGGAACGGCAGGAGCTCAAGCGGGAACGTTGACGTTTATCGTGGGGGGTGCAGCAGCTGATTTTGAACGTGCCAAACCTATTTTAGAAGCGATGGGACAAAATATATTTTACGCAGGAGAATCTGGTGCTGGTCAAGTGGCTAAGATCTGTAACAATATGTTGTTAGCGATTCATATGATTGGTACGTCAGAAGCAATTAACCTGGGTGTTCGCCATGGCTTAGATCCTAAAGTGCTAAGTGAAATCATGCAAAAAAGCTCAGGTAGAAACTGGTCTTTAGAGGTGTATAATCCCTATCCTGGTGTATCGGAAACCACACCAGCATCTAAGGGATATGCAGGTGGTTTTGCCGTTGATTTGATGGCAAAAGATCTAGGACTTGCTGCTGAAGCAAGTTTAGATACAAAGAGTTCGACTCCACTAGGTCATGCTGCACTGAATTTATACCGCATGTGGAGTGAGGCAGGAAATGGAAAGTTTGACTTTTCGAGTATAATCAAATTTTTAAACCAGCAATAGTTATGAATTTTGAAACTTTAATTTACCAACAAGAAGGGTATGTAGGCACCTTGACGATTAATCGTCCTGATGCGCTAAATGCGTTGAATAAAACGGTATTGGCGGAATTGAAATCATTTGCAGAACAAGTGAAAGACAAAGGCGATCTTCGCGTTTTGATTCTAACGGGTTCTGGTGAAAAAGCATTTGTTGCTGGCGCAGATATTAAAGCCATGCAAAGCATGACTCCCCAAGAGGCAACTGAATTTTCCTATGTAGCACAAGCGGCATTTAACGCTATTGAAGCTTTGCCTTTTGCGGTAATAGCAGCAGTAAACGGATTTGCTTTAGGTGGTGGATGTGAACTAGCATTGTCTTGTGATATTATTTTGGCCAGTGAAAAAGCTAAGTTTGGTCTACCAGAATCTACACTGGGCTTACTTCCATGCTTTGGTGGAACACAGCGTTTACCAAGAGCCATTGGACTATACAAGGCAAAGGAAATGGTATTCACTGGAGATTTCTACTCCGCAGCTGCTTGCGAAGCCATGGGATTTGTCAATCGCGTTGTAGCGGCAGAAGATTTGTTACATCAAGCAAAAGAAATGGCTCAGACAATTGCTTCTAGAGGACCTATTGCAGTGGCAAAAGCCAAAGAATCTATGCATACGGGTTATGATTTGACTTTAGCTGATGGACTTAAACAAGAAGGAGCTTTTTTTGGTACTTTGTTTAACACAGCGGATCAAAAAGAAGGAATTGGAGCTTTTATCGAAAAGAGAAAGCCTGATTTCAAAGGAAAATAATCGCTTTTAGCACAAATAAATAAGGGCGTACTACCACTGGTAGTACGCCCTATTTTTATAGGATAGGTTGCTTATTATAAAAGAGAAGCCCTCAATTCTTCTGCTGATTTTGGCGATAGATACCCCAACGGAATATCAAAAACTGTTTTGGCACCAGTATGTCCTTCTTTCGCCATTTTGGCGATTGCACGTGAAAAAGCCACGAGTACAGCAGCTGTAAACTCAGGATTGCTTTCTAGCTTTAACCCAAATTCGAGGTTTTGTTGATGTCCTTGTCCTGTCTCACCGGAACGCAAGACAAAACCTCCATGAGGCATCGCATTGTGGTCGCGTTTTAGTTCTTCTTCTGTAATGAAGTGAACGGTGGTGTGGTATGGTTCAAAATAATTGGGCATGGTTTTAATAGCGCGTGCAATTTCATTTTGATCAGCTCCTTCTTCAGCTACTACATAACACACTCTTTGGTGTTTTTCTGCTGCAGTAAAACTAGGGTATTCTCCAGCGCGTACCTTGGCTAATGCTGTTTCAATAGGCAAGGTATACTGCACGCCATGTTTAACCCCTGCAAGTCGACGAATAGCGTCTGAGTGTCCTTGACTCAAACCTTTCCCCCAAAACGTATAGGTTTCTCCTTTAGGCAAAATGCTTTCGCCTAATAAACGCAACATCGAAAAAAGTCCTGGATCCCATCCCGTTGAAATTAAACTAAGGGTGTGATTGGCCTTTGCACATTGGTCTACTTTTGCAAAATAAGCAGGAATTTCTCCGTGGTTATCAAAACTGTCTACGGTGTGAAAGTGTGCAGCAATTTGTGTTACTTGCTCTGGTAAATCTGTTGAAGATCCGCCACATAGCAACATAACATCAATCTTACCTTTGTACTCCAGTATGCGATCAAGGGCAATTACCGCAGAAGTAGTCGCAAGTGCTTCTGGTGCACGTCTAGTAAAAATGGCTACTAGCTCTAAATCAGCATTTTGTTGAATGGCATATGCTACGCCTTTTCCTAAATTTCCATAACCTACAATTCCTATGCGAATAGGGGATGTTGTGTGTGTCATACGATATATTTTTAAGCACTACTGCTCTTTTGTTTGAGAAAGTCCAAAAATACTCAAAAGTTTAGAGACTCAGGGCTACTGTGATGTGATTTATTCGCTTGAGCATGGAGGGCATAGGTGATGTAGACTTGTGTTGTCTTTTGTGAACAACGCTTAGCTTCATTTTATAGCCTTGCCTTACTGACGTATATACTTTGGGGTAGGATCAGGAGATACCTGTATGGGATAGTTTGAAAAATCACTGAAAACAGCCTTTGCACGGTAACTTTTGATATAATCTTTATCGTAGATTATCCCTGGAGTAGTGATGGGAATTTCCTTAGATTCCCCTGGTAGAATTAACCATTTATCTGAGGTTAAGGTTGTGTTTTCACGCGTTTCTGCTTGAACAAATACACTGATATTGTAATTGACCTTGGATTGTACGACAAACATAAATTGAGTAGATTCATTCGTTGCTTGTTCACTAATTTGAGGGCCTATATAGTGAATACTCGTACTCTTATCACCTAAATAGTGTTGATCTTTCGAACAACTTGAAGTTAATCCTAGTACAAGAACAAGAAAGGCCAGGCTAAAATTTCTCATCATTTTCATTTTAAAGATGCTAAGATAGTATTTCTGTGTTTTAATAGATGATATCCAATTATATTAACAGTTATTTTAATATTATACCGCATTTTATTCCGATTAATTGGGATAATGTGTCACTTTGTAGCTAACGTTATTTTAAAAAGGGACGCAAATGAAAAATAGTAGGGGAAATTTGCCTTGACCATTATTTTTACACTATTTATGTTGCTAGAATAATAAAATTGTTATTTTTGACGTTTTAACAAGTAAATCTTTATAATGATATGAGAAATGTCGTATGGGCTATTTTTTTTAGCTTATTTTGTAATTTTAGTGTTTTTTCCCAAGTAAAAGGAAACTACTATACAGCTAAAGAATATATAGAAGATTTTGACTTTATGGTTGATCTTGTCAAGCATCAACACCCGAATCCCTTTCGTTTTATAACCGAAAAAGACTTTGACAAAGAAGTTAGTAAAAGGAGAAAAAGGCTGGAGAAAGAACCTACTTTAGAGCGTTTTATCTTAGACAATCCGCTCTATTTAATTCGAGATGCTCATTTGGAATTAATTTCTGATCCTTTGCTGTTTGAAAAGTATTCCAAGCAGGCAAATTTCTTTCCTTTGTCGACATTGGTTTATGACAATAGAGTATGGGTGAATCAGTATTCTTTTGCCATTCCTAGTGGGGCTGAGCTACTCCGTGTCAATGGGCAAGATGTGGGGGATTTACTACGTCAAATGCCAGACAAAGTTGATGGTCATGTACAAGCGAGTACACAGAAAGATTTTAGCCTATATATTTCCTTGTTTTTTCCAAAGGCAACTGTATATACAGTTGAATATCGCGCTAATCCAAAAGAGGATGTAAAAACGATACAAATCAACTCGGTCAACTATATGACCTATGACTATAACAACAATAAGTCCATTCTACCTTTAGCACTTATGGCTTATAAGACAGGTATTTACGGAATGGCTATTGACGATAGTACGTATATCCTCTATATTAAATCGTTTAATCCATCTGAAGAATATGCGTATACGATATTGAATGCTGTTTTTGCCGAAATAAAGGAAAAAAACATACAGCACTTGATTATAGATATACGCGATAATGCAGGAGGTTCTCTGTCTAATATTCCGCTGTTTTACTCGTTTATTAGCAAAAGTAAGACGTTTAAAAACAGTTATAAGTACGCTACAAAAGTTCCAGAAATACGCGTAAAGGACAATTTAGTGGACGAAAATGATAAGCTAGCTACGGGTAGTGAGATTGCGGCTTTAAACAACTTTATGAAGCAGCGTTTCGACCTAGCAGAAGATGGTTTTTATTATGGAAACAACCGTTTAGAAGAGTACTATATTGAAAATTATCCACAAGATAAAAACGCTTTTACGGGTACAGTAGTCTTACTACAAAACAACAATACAGTTTCTGCGGCTGCCTACTTTGCCTATGTGTTTGAGCTAAATCAACGCGGTCTCAAAGTAGGGCAAGAAACGAGAAGTTGTGGAAATTTCACCACCGCAGCTTGGTTTCTCAACTACAAATTACCTCATTCAGGTTTTCTAGTAACCATACCGAGAAGTGAGATCTTCTTCAATGTTTTGGCGAATAAAGAAAACAGTTGTAGAGGGGTTATACCTGATTATACAATCACAGCTGAAGCCTTTCAGGAAGGCTTACAAAAGGGAGAAGATGCAGAGTTACAATTAGCGTTGTCTGTGCTGAAAAAAGGCAATTAATTTCTTTATTTTTTTATATAATAGTAAACAACCCCACCTGTATTTTGTGGGGTTGTTTTTTTTTATGTAATGCTCCTTTTTTATTCGAGTAGTCTGACCAGTTCAAAGTGCATTCCATCAGGTTTTGTAAAGTGACCTCCCCAATAGAAACCATGAGCGTGGGCTAGAGGAACAATTTCGCGCACAGATCCCAGAGCACCTAAAAGAGCAGGTTGCTCCTGCCAAGGATTCCATGCGACATTGAGATCAAAGGCGGTACCAAAAGCGTGGTTCGACAAAACTGTCGTTGATCCTCTAACTAATCGAGGTACATAACTCCCTCCAAAACTCATTACTTTAGTTAATAAGCCTTGGCGTTCAATCGCTTGAAAAAAATCAAGCAATTGAGAAACCCCTTTGCGGTGAAAGCGAATGTGCTGTAGATGGGGAAAAAGCGCTTGAAGTTGAGGCACTTGTACTGTTACTATATTACGCGCTTCAAAGTCGTTGACCATTGTGATATTTTCAGGATTGCCAGCAAGTGGCGTTGCCTTAAATTTAATAAGGCCAAACGTTGCAAATCGCTCTTGCTGTGACTTTAGTGGAGCAAAAGCAGGTTTTAGTGGAAATGCTCTGCGTTGAGGCTCAGAAAAAGGCATGCCATCCCTATAAGCAGCAAACCATGTCGCATTGCCTATATAGCCGTCATCTACTGTGTTTTTCTGCCTTTGATAGGCTTTAACTGCAACTTCTAACGTTGGATCATAGCACTCGTCTATAGGGAATTCATAACGGCCTATTGCCTTCAAAAACGATTTCCATTGGGCGATTTCTGGGTTGTACATCTGGGGTTTTAGGACTTGCATAAATAGTAGATTACAGGGTTAATGTACTTGTCTTCGAATATAATTTTCATAGGTTTCACTTAGGTGTTTAAGCCCTTGTGTTGGAGGATGTGGACGCAGCGTTATTTTCAGTCTTCCCTTGCTCTTAGGTGGTTTTTTCTTGAAGGAAATAGCACAAGACTTTCCAAGGTCTAAAAGGAGTTCCTCTTTCTGGACTTCTAGGTTAAAATCAAGGGAAAACGTCGCTTTTTGGATGCTGCAGATTTCTAAGGGAATCAAGGCGATTAAAGGGACTTCAATTGGATTCATCTCTGCAAGAGTAGGCGCTTGATTTTCCTGATCTTTGAATATATTCTCTGGGTAGTTGAGGAGTACGGTTTTGGGAATTCTTGTTTTTCGGCTTATGCGTTCGCCTGTCGGGTCAACGAATTCAACTTCTCTTTCCTCAAAATAATGATCCAACAAGGTCAGATTTTTTTCTGTTATCTGATCATTTGCATTTAAAATCGCTAGATGTAGGGCTTCAATAATTTTTTTTACACTGATTGTCGTCATTTGGCTTTTGTTTTTTCGATTGATGTATGATACAATTGTATCGCTTGTTTTACTACTGCCTGACTATCCGAAGACAAGCTAATTAACGATTGACAATTTGAGCAACTAAATTTGGTTCCCATTAGCAATTGCACGAGCTCTAACTCAACGGGAGTGTGGCAATTTGGGCAGTTAATACGGCTAGTTAGAATTTCCATGGGATTTAAGTATTAATAGGTTGAATATTTTTTGCATAGATATCGAGAAGGGTCAAAATGCCCAAGGGTAGTGGCAGTGCCTCCATTTGGATATCCAAGCGCAAGAACTGTTGCTTGCTGTGGTCTTTCCCCTGATTCACAGGCGTGGGTTTTGCGGTAGATACTTTGCCGTGGAGTTGAGCATGCCGTTCAATAATAGCATTGCTTGGATTGAGGTAACTCGTACTAGAGGTAATATCCAGATTAAACTTTAGTTGCGCTTGCTTTAGGGCTATTGAATTAAGCGGAACGATAGATAAGAGGGGTACTTCTACTACAATTTCTTGTTTTATGCGCTCTTGTCCTACTTGTTGAAATGTGGTCAATACCAAGTGAATGAGCTTGGGTTGATATAGTTCTAGGGCTGCAGTAGCTCGATTGTTATCTTGTGCATCTACTTTGGTAAAGTACTGATCGAGTAGTGCATATAGCTGTCCATTTAACAGTAGTGTATTGGCTTTTGAAAGTGCAACCAAAGGAGCAGAGATCAGCGATTCAATATTGATTTCTGAATCTTGTTTTTTACTCTTTTTGAGCGATGTGTTCGGTTGGTTCATGATTCCTGTTTTTAGAGGAATGTTGGGAGATCTTTTTTAGACTTGTAACTCCTTTATTCCGTTAGTTGATTTTGGTTTTGCGCATTAGGCTGCGGGCTAGGCTGCGGAATAGTCTGCGGGCTAGATTGTTGCTGTATATTTACAGGGTCCATGGCTTTTGAAAAAAGATCGAGTAGGGTAGTTACACCCGTTGAAAGCGGAAGCTGGCCTGCGTGAACGCTCACGCTGTATTTGGCAGCATTACTTTTTTTGTACTGTTGATTTTCACTGCTTGTTTGTGAAGCATCATAACTTACTTTTCCTCTAACTTCAGCTGAAAAAACCCCAAAACCTATTTTGGCTTCTAAGGAAGCCTCAGCTGCTTTTTGCTCTTTTGTTTCTGAAGTTTCTTCAGCTACATAGCTGGAGTAGACTTCCATATCAAAGTGAATATCGACTTGATCAACTGCGAGTGCATTGAGGGGGATAAGCGTCATTAGAGGGAGCTGAAAGACTGTTTCTACTTGGGTTGTGGTTTGCTCGTCTTGCCTAACGGATCTGTTGAGTTTCATAGTAACCAGAATGGCTTGATATGAAATAGAAGAATCAGTTCCGCTTTTCACAAAACAAGTGTCTAAAATAAACTTGGTCTGTGAGAGTGCCATTTTTGCATTAGCATCTGCCGCTGCATTCAATGGGCCACCTATCAAGGCGTCCATTGGTAGTCCCGTAAATTGTTGGGACATAGATACTAAATTTACTTCCATAACTTTTCTGTTTTTAGTTTACTTGAAATTACGCTTGGAATACGTATCGTCCTAGGGTGTAATTACTGGAATTATCGAGTGAAATTCCCTTTTTTTAGCTATATAGCTGAGGGGATCCCACTATTCGCTGTCACTTTTTGAGGAATTCATCCCATTCTTATCTCGATATGGCGTACTATTTGTTTAGTATCTTGTGTTGGACGGTGGACGGGCAAATTACCTTTGGCAGTTGTACAATTGTTTGCTCAAACGATTCCATTCTCTGTTTATCTCGACTTGCTTTTACTCATACTCGTACGTGAAAGATTTTAAGTAAACTTCTCTTATTGTGGAACAAATCTAATAGCAGCTATACCGGATGAAATATAAAATCACACTTGTAGAAGACGATACGTTAATACGAGAACTATTGACGGAATTTTTAAACGCATCAAAAGACTTTGAGGTTTGTTACTCTTTTGGGGGTAGTAGCAATCTGTACGAATTAGTTATGAGTCACTGTTCAAAAATGGATTTAATAATTATGGATTTTCAATTGGGAGACAAGCATATGGAGGAATTGTTAGTACATTTGAAACAAGCAGCGTTTGGCGTTCCTATAGTGATCGTAACCACCCAATACAATCCTGTTTTAATTGAGTATATGATGAATTTAGGTGTTTCGTGTTACCTACCCAAAAACATCAAGTTACGTGAATTTTTAATACTTTTATACGAGGTTGTCCAAAAGGGACATTATCTGGATAAGGAGCAGTTTACCTATTTAAAAGAAGCTGTGTATGACCATGCAGAAGCCTCAACGCTCAAGCAGTTTAATATTTCTAAGCGAGAAGTAGATATCCTCTATCTTTTGGCCCAACAATACACGGCAAAAGAAATAGGCAAACGCCTTTTCATCTCGCCAAAAACAGTGGAGAACTACAAAAGTGTCCTCTTTGTCAAAACTGGAACAAAGAGCATTGTGGGTTTAGTCCTTTGGGCTATACATAGGCGAATTATTTCGGTTGACTCGAGGTAAGCCCTCTAGGTTATACTGGTTTTAACAAGGAGAAATCCCACATAGACGCCTTGCGCTTAGCAGTATTCAAAAGGTGTGCTCCTTAGACTCGAAAACATCTTCTATCCCTGTAATTGTCTCACTTTCTATACATACTTAATGAAACTCCCGTCTCTCTTTTAAAATATCGCCCCATATAGGAAGGGTCTACAAAGTTTAATTCTTCTGCAATTGTACCAATGCTCTTATCTGTAGTTAGGAGTAAGTTTTTTATTTTGAGAATAACCTGTCTATTAATGAGGTCTTTCGGAAGGTCGTTGAGATGGCTTTTTGAAATTTGAGCCAAATAAAATGGGGTAATATGCAGTAGATCTGCATAAAAGGCAACATCTCGATTGGTTTTGGCATATTGCCCTATAAGTTCCCAAAATTTCCAACAGTGTTCTTCCTTTCTACTAATTTTTTTCTTCCTCAGTTGATCGTATCCATCGATATAATTGACCAGGTGTAAAAAGAGGTTTTGAAAGTGATTACACACAATCCGATCTAGGTATTTACTCGGTTGTTCTAGAATATAGTTGAGTTGTAACATCCAAAATTCCAACTGTGTGCGCTGTTCACTTGTCATTTGAAGGACAGGATAGTCGTGCAAAAATCCAAACAACGTATTGGGGAGGTGATACGCTATTTCGCTGGCGAGTGAGCGATCAATCCCGTAAATATAAGCAGAGAACTCGTCGGTTTTTTGTTGTACAATCACCACATCATCACTGGATAAAACGGTAAGGGTGTTTTTGTTGATGATATAGTCTGTAAAGTTAACACTTAGCGTTGCTTCACCTCTTAGGCAAATAATCACAACGATCTAGGAAAGCGAAAGCGGATAATTGAGCTGTTCGCTAAAGGATATAGGGCCGTGCGATAGGCTTATAGCTGTCTTTTTTAAATCGAAGTCCTGCATGACATAGTTTGGATAGTTGTGTAAAATTATTCATTTTATTCTACTATTCTTTACAATAGTTTTCAAAAGTACCGAAATAGCGCAAATAGTAGACTAAAAACAGAGGAAGACCTGCTTTACTTTTGTCCTAGATATAAATAAAGAAGTAAAAGATGAAATTAACAACAGATCGATTAATCTTAAGGCCTTGGGCATTAAGTGATGCAGAAGATTTATTTCGCTATGCAAAGGATGAACAAATAGGACCAGCGGCAGGATGGCCAGCTCATAGCAGTGTGGAAGAGAGTATCACAGTTATAGAAGAGGTATTTTCTAAGCCAGAGATTTACGCCCTTGCTTTAAAAGAAAATAACCGCGCTATTGGCTGTATTGGTTTATTAGTAGGAGAAGATAGTCATTTGCCAATTTCTTCCTCTGAGGGCGAAGTGGCGTACTGGCTAGGTGTTCCATTTTGGGGGCAAGGTTTAATACCAGAAGCGCTAGAGGCGATTATTGCACATAGTTTCGAAAATTTAGCGTTCACTGACCTTTGGTGTGTATTTTATGAGGATAATGAGAAATCTAGACGAGCACAAGAAAAATGTGGATTTAAGCATTCTCATCGCATCGAAAATCAAAGAAATGAAGCAACGGGTGATTATTGCGTTGAATACGTCAGTCGGTTGACTAAGAAAGACTGGCTTGCCAATCGATAATGCAAGGCCGGAGCGCCGTATTACATACCAAAAGGGAGTATCGAACGATGACTTGATACTTGTGAATCTCCTTTTATAAAGGCGAGTGTACAGATACGTACACTTGCTTTTTTTATGGCTATTACCCGTTTCCTTCTGAAAAAAGGTTTTTTAGTGCCTCTACCAGCTATTGCATATATAGTTTTGATGTAGTTATTTTACTATTTAGATGAGATCGGCTATGTTATTACAAAAATTATTAGGTGAATTTGAGATAAAAGACAGGGTGTTTACAGCGGAAGAAGAAAAACTATTCGATTCTTTTTTTGAGTATAGACCAGTGAAAAAGAACACCTTTTTGATTCGTGAAGGAGAGATTGAGACGTATAGCTACTTTGTGTATTGTGGGATATTGCGTTGTTGGATATTGGATCAGCATGGAGTAGAACAGACGTTTTGGTTTTGTAAGGAGGGAACATTTTCCATGTCCAATATTTCCCTTACTTTGGGTGAAAGGGCTACTTTTAATGTACAGACCTTGGTTGATTGTGAAATTTATTGCATTAAAAAAGAGGAAATAGGTGCGCTATATGCTGCTATTCCAGCACTTACACCTCTTTTTGAAAACTTGACAGCCCGTTTATTGGATCGATTATTACATCGGCAAGTGGCTTTAATCAAGTATTCGCCTGAGGAGTATTATGTGGAACTAAGGTCTACCTTTGGCGCTGCAATTCACTCCATCCCATTGAAGGATATTGCCTCTTTTTTAGGGATAACTCCTCAGGCGTTAAGCAGAATTCGCAAGCGCATTTTTTAACTTGGGTTCAGTAGAACGTGAATAAAAGAGATGACCTTTGCGCTACTTTAAAAATTAAATAGGATGATACGACCAATCAACACAACAGATTATCCCCGCTTATTATGCATTTGGGAAAGTGCTGTTTTAGCGACTCACGATTTCTTAACATCGGAAGATTTTAGCTATTACAAAACACATTTACCTTCTTATTTTTCATTTGTAACTCTTTGGGGATACGAAGAAGAGGGTAAATTAGTGGGGTTTATGGGAATTTCGGGCAACAGTTTGGAGATGCTTTTTATTGATGAAACCACAAGAGGCCGTGGAATAGGTAAGGCGCTTATTCAGTTCGGTATGCAAGAGCAAGGTATTCGTAAAGTAGAGGTCAATGAGCAGAATACACAAGCCTTAGGCTTTTATGAATATCTGGGGTTTAAAGTAATAAACAGATTGGAGGTGGATGGACAAGGAAAGCCCTATCCCATTTTACAGCTGGAATTATAACCCTTCAATACCTTCTACCCAATAGCCTCGAGTATAGACTTTACTCGTTGTTTTATCTTTGATGACTTTTCTAAAAATTTGAATCGATTTTGCATCTCCTGTCAACAAGAATACTGCCTCTTTCCACTCAGGCATGACAATAGGATCCAACTGACTGATTAACCTTTCGCTTCGAAAGGTTTTCTTTTTGGGAAAAACGAGGGATTGTTCAATACCCAACGCCAAGGGAGCTGTTTTGTTTTCTTCATCTAACTCAAATAGAAACAAGTATTTATACTGCTTCTCCTTCCATTTTTGACAGAGGGAATACGCCAATCCCAACGAGGTTTCATCTCCGAAAAAAATAAAGCTAGCTGTAGAAATCGCTAAGTAATTGCTATTCGCATGTAAGCTATTCATGCTTATAGCATCCCCCATTTTAAGTTGATGCATAAAATGTTGCCCTGTACCCCCATTGGGGTGAAGGTAAGCGATAAACTCAAGGGTACCGTTGTCCTTGTCTAGCTGAGATATAGTGTATTTTCTCGTCTGTATATAGTTGAGTTTAAGACTGAGATAAGAACCGCTGCTAAACTGTAAGTTTTTAAAATCCCCTTTGAGTTGAATGACCTTAACAGATGGCGTTACAGTGGTAATTGCTGAAACTTGAGCCAAAGGCAACTTATACGGAGTAATTCCAATAAAATCCAAAACTCTTCTGAATAGGTTTGTGACCATATATTTTTTATTACAAAAATAAAGCAAAAACCCTGGGTAAAGACAAGAGAAAAAATTGTTTTAAATGGACAAAACACTGTTTTGGTAGAACGAAGTGTTACATGTAAATTGGGGTTTTATTAACATTAAACTTGCGTCCGTGTTTTTTAGCAAAAATTAATATGAATAAAGTTTATATTTTTATCATAAGAAATAACGGAATGTTATTTAAATTACTATATTAGTAATTATTTGAAAATACTAAAAAAGCGCATTATTTTTTTTAACGGTATCTTTTATTAAAAAGTGTAAAAATCAGATGCAGATATTAACAGTAAAATAACCCTTACCTATAGAAATACTAATGAAACTAACCAAATAATGATTATGAATAAACAATTACTTTTTAAACTCCTATTGAGTTTGATGTTATTATCGGTTCATATGGTTAGAGGACAAGAGTACATGCCTCTAACCATCAGTTCTGGTTTTAACGAAGATGTCATTGCGGAAAACAGTCCCGCATCAACCTTTACTACATCAGCAGTAGATGCGACGAGTAGTGGGGCAAATAATGCTTTTATGTCCAGGTCCTACCCAGAAGCAACCGTTGGACTTCCCGCGAATGGGTTAATTACATCAATTGCTGGTGCAACGCCAGGATTACAATTTCAATTGGCACCCTACAATGGAAATAATGTGTTAAAGCTCAATGCGCTTAATTCGGGAGGCACATTAGCTTTAACAAGTGCTTTTCCAATTACTAAGCTTTTTATTTTAGCCACTTCGGGTAGTAGTGCATCTACCTTTACAGGGACGATAACCTTTACGGATGGGACAACACAAGCTTTTGGTTCTCAGTCTGTCCCAGATTGGTATGACACGGGAACATCTCCTACCGCTATCCAAGGTATTGGTAGAGTACCACGCGGTAGTGGAAACCCAGATAACAATACGACAAACCCGAAGATATTTCAGGTTCCTATTGCGATTGAACAAGCCAATCAAAGCAAACTTATCCAGGAGATATCTTTTACAAAGACGAGTAACTCCTCTGGTTTTTTGAATATTTTTGCTGTTTCGGCTGAGTATATACCTTCTTGTTCTAGGCCAACTTCCTTGATGAAGAGCGGTGTAACAGCTACGCAGGCTACGATAAACTGGGTCAGCTCGAGTACTTCCTTTGAACTAAAATATGGACCTACAGGTTTTGATGTTGCAACAGGCGGAACGAGTGTTACCACTACAACAGCGTATCGCGTTTTAAGTGGTTTAACAACAGGTCAAACCTATGATGTGTATGTACGAAGCAACTGTGGAGACGACGGCATGAGTACATGGGCGGGTCCTTTAACTTTTACAGCAGATACTATCATTCAAATAGGAGATGGATCTACTACAGAATCAGGTACTTCCAATATTCCTGTTACAAACTATAGTTACAATTATAGCCAACAAATCGTGACGGGTCAAGAATATAGTGCTAGTGGTGGTGGAGTAGGACCTATTACGAAAATTCGCTACTATGTAACGACTATAGCTACTATGTCCACCTGGGAAAATTGGAAGGTTTACATCGGGCATACGACTAAATCGTCTTTTAGTTCTACACAAGATTGGGTTCCATTTACAGACTTGACGCAGGTGTTTAATGGGGTTGTTACAGCAACAGCGAACAACTGGTTTGAAATAACTTTTGATACGCCTTTTAACTATACAGGAGGAAATATTGTTGTAGCCGTACATGAAGATTCACCCAATTATTCCAGCCCTTCTTTCAGAAAGTATAGAGCTACTGGAAATCAGGGAATACTATATCGAACAGATATCGCTTCGATGAATCCCAATCCTGCATCGCCTCCAACGGCAAGTAGTGTACAGTCTAGCTTACCTCAATTGCAATTTGTTGGTACACCAAAAGCTTGTTCACCTCCAATAAATGCGACATCTAATGTTCAGTCGTTTACTTCAGCAAGCTTGTCTTGGATGAGAGTAGGAAGCAATGCTAACTTTGAGTATGCTGTTACGACTGATTCAGCGCCACCTACAAGTGGAACAATAACGGCACAAACAAGCATTACTTTAACGGATTTAGAAGCTGAAACTCACTATTATCTCCACGTGCGCGCTAAATGTTCTGATACAGAGGTGAGTGATTGGCTTACCCATAATTTTTATACTGGCTATTGTATTCCTTCTTCCTCGATTACCTCAACGAGCTATAAGATTAATGGGGTAGAACTAACAGAAGGCTACGTCAATGTAATGAATCCAAACAATGGCACAGCGAATTGGTATTCCAACTATTCGCACATGAAAGTTACGCAATCCGCAGGTGGAAGCATTGACTTCGCCGTTGATATACCGTCCTACACTGTGCTGAAGATATGGATTGACCTGAATCAGGACTTTGTATTTGATGCCAATGAGTTAATTGCAGAATTTCCAAGTTCAGGATCTTCGAATGTTATTCGAACAGGAACGTTTGCAATTCCCGAGGATTTACCATTAGGAGATTACCGCATTCGCATGCGCTCGACCTATTACAATGGTTCTGATATTCTTCAAGCCTGTGATGATTGGATAAGAGGTGGGGAGATTGAAGATTATACCCTTTCTGTTGTTGTGCCACCTGCATGTTTACCACCTTCAGCACTTACATACAGTTATGTAAGTGGTAAGAATTTCAGCTTAGGTTGGACAAGTGATGGCGAGCTTTTCGATGTAGAATTGATCAATCTAACAGAAGAGGAGGTACCAACTGGTATACCAACACATTCTGGAATTACAACGGATTCCTTAGTTACTCAACTTAATTTTAATACCTCTTATGCATTTTATGTTAGACAAAATTGTGGAGCAGAAACAGGGGTTAGTTCATGGCAAGGACCGTTTAGATTTACCACGCCTTTAGTAACTCCTTCGCCTTGGCGTGAAGAATTTTCAGGAGAAACAACTTTGCCATTGGGCTGGGAGAATATTCAACGCACATGGATTAGGAGAACATATGAAGCTGCAACTGGAGATAGTTACTCCCTTAATCTTTATGGTATAGCTAGCAATATAGGTAGTCTATCGACTATTACGGTTGGGCCTATCTTAAATCAGGATACTTTTTCTTTCAAGATGAAGAATGTAACCTATTATGGTAGTGCAGCAGTTCCAGCAGGTTCGACAAGTGTAAAATTGGATATTTCTACAGATTTTGGCGCTACGTATACCACATTTGCTACCGTATTAAATAACGGACAAATCCCTTGGCAAGAATTTGAATATGATATGACGCCTTATGCAGGTCAGTATGTAAAAATTAAACTGACGGCAACTTTACTAGATACAACCAAGGATATTTATTTTGGCGTTGACGATTTCGATATATCTGGCGGTGTTCCTTGTTTTGAGATTGAAGATGCTACTATTGAATTTGACACTACCGACGGGCCTACCTTAACGATTGATTCAGTAGGAACTGTATTTGATATTGAATATGGGGAAACTGGTTTTGAAATTGGAGAAGGAACAAGAGAAACAGAAGTATCGAGTCCTCATATCCTTGATGATCTTCAATCAGAAACGACCTACGATCTTTACGTTCGCAGTCAATTTTGTGAAGACTGGGCAGGTCCATTTACTTTTGAAGTATTAGCAGCAGAAACGCAACAAATAACTGTGGAGGATGTTGCTAAAGAATACGGAGAAGCTCCTTTTATTCACGGATCATCAAGTAGCGGACTTCCTTTAACCTATGCTGTGGCAAATGAAGAAGTTGCTATAGTTGAGGAAGGAGAATTAGTAATAAAAGGGGTAGGAACAACTACTATCACAGCGAGTCAAGCTGGTAGTGGAATGTATTTACCAGCACAAGATGTTGCGTTTACGTTAACTGTTACGCCTGCGGCATTAGAAATTGTGGTAGATGAAGGACAAGAGAAAGTTTATGGAGATGAAGAGCCTGCATTGACCTATACTACCACTGGTTTAAAATATGCGGACACAACAAGTTCATTTACAGGGGCATTGGCAAGAGAAGCAGGTGAATCTGCGGGAACTTATCCAATTGAAATAGGCACACTTGAAGTTGGACCGAACTATGAGGTTACCTTTATAGGAGAGGACTTTATCATTAAACAGGCCGAATTAACAATTACGGCAGCGCCACAAACAAAAGTGTATGGAGAGGCAGATCCGACACTTACTTTTGAGGCAACAGGATTCAAAAACAATGATACAGTAGAAACACTTTTAGATGGAAACTTGATGCGTGAAGCTGGAGAGAATGTAGCAACCTATGCAATTAATCAAGGGAGTTTAGCAAGTACTAATCCGAACTACCAACTTGTTTTCCATAGTGCTGCATTTACTATAACACCAGCCGTGTTAAGCGTTTATCCAGAAGGGGCGACGAAGATTTATGGACAACCAGATCCTGTATTCCAGTATGAGATTAGTGGATTCCAATTTAACGATACGAGAGAAGGTGTTGTGAGAGGGACGATTCAACGATTAGGAAGCGAAAATGTAGGTCGTTATTTCTATAGTATAGGTAGTTTACACACCCAGCCGTCAAATTATACGTTTGTAATTGCCAATCAATCGCAATTTACTATTACTCCAGCCGCAGTACACGTAGTGGTGACAGCTGATCAACAAAAAGTATTTGGTCAGGCAGATCCAGTGCTAGCTTATACAGTAGAAGGGCTACAAAGAGGAGATTACGCTTTGAGTTCTTTTACAGGTCGTTTAGAGCGTGAAGCAGGGGAAGACATTGGTACGTATGCTATTTCACAGGGAACACTTGCTCCAAGAGCTAACTATACCTTGGCATCGTTTACGGGAGGTCAATTTGAGATCACTAGTGGACACATTGAAGGGCTAACTTTGGCTAATGCAACCTATGTATATGATGGAACGCCAAAATCACTTGTTGTTCAAGGGGATATTCCTGCAGATGCAGTAATTACCTATACGAATAACAGCCATACGAATGTTGGCAGTTATACAGTAACCGCTCAGGTAGATTATGGAGCTAATTTTGAACCAATTACCCTAGAGGGAGTTTTGACTATTACAAAAGCAGATCAAACGCTTCGCTTTGTTGCGCCGGTTCAGGTTATCCTTGAAGAAACGCCAACACTTCGCTTGGTTGCAGAGGCTAGTTCAGGATTGGCAGTTACCTTTAGTATTGATCGTGTAGAAGAACAAGAAATAGCAACTGTAACTCCATCAGGGGATATTCAGTTCTTAAAACCTGGTTTTGTTACTGTTACGGCACGTCAAGAAGGAAATGAAAACTACAATGCCGCACTGTCTATCGATAGAAAAATTGAAGTAATTAAGCAAAATGCATCCATTCTTAATCTAATCATAGACGGCGTTTCTTATAACACGGATGAAGAAGAAGTGCATGTGATTATAGGGTGTGATAAACCACAAGATGTGGTGGTAATTGAGGTTGAAGTGGAATCAGGAGTAACGGTACAACCAGCGGATTACTTTGAAGTTGCTGTTCCTACTTACGGCATATACGAGCAACTAATTACAGTTATTTCTGCCCATGGAAATGAAAAAACCTACAAAGTGATCATTGACAAACGCATTGCTGCAGATCTTCTAGTACACCAAAAATACGGTAATCTACTTTTGGTTAACAACAACAAAGAGACCAATGGAGGCTATGTATTTACTGCCTATGAGTGGTTTAAAGACGGAGAGTCTGTAGGTAAGAAACAGTTCTATGCTGCAGGAAGTGAGTCGGGCAGTAAATTTGAAGCAGGAGCGATTTATCACGTAGAAGTAACCCTGCACAATGGCAAGAAAATGATTAGCTGTCCAATTGTAATTGAAAATCAAGTAGAAGACACCCTAAGTGTTTATCCGAATCCTGTACAGAAAAGTCAAATGTTACATATTACGTTGGACAATCAAGTACAAGAAACGACGAGCTATATGATCTACAATATTAAAGGACAGACTATTAAGGGAGGTGAACTTCAAAAAGGAGATATGCGCATTGAAATTCCTGCCACTGTTTCTTCTGGTTCATATTTCTTAGTAATGAAAATTGATGGTAAAGAACGACGTGTTCAATTTATTGTCAAAGAATAAAGAATACTATTTTTAAAGAAAAAGTGGGTTCATACCAAGTGAACCCACTTTAAAAAAGAGGTAAATTTCTAATTAAATTCAGTTACAGATGAAAAAATATATTGGTATTCTAACGCTAGGACTTTTAGTAGGAGGCTATCAACAAGTACAGGCGCAATACAGTCGACACTACTTCAACCAACACGAAGTAGCAGTCAGTGTAAAGGCAGGCATGCTACAGAACTATGGTAGCTTGCCTAGTCAAATTTCGAGTGATTTAAAATTCAACACAGCCATTGGTTTACAGTATGATTATTACCTAAGTAGACAATGGAGCTTAGGTATTGGCGCCCAATATGCTATGTATACAACGGATTTTACTGGCTCGAATTTAACAGGTCAAAGTGAGGAAATTGATTCGGATAATCAAAAATTCATCTTCTCTTATGACGGAAAAACGTTTAAAGAACAGTGGAAGGTGAATCAAGTCAATATTCCTTTAACCGTGCAATATGTAGGAGAAGCAGAAACAGCGATATATGTGCGAACAGGCGTTCAATTCTCCCTGATGATGAGCAGTAAACCAACGGTTACGTGGAACAATTTGCAAACTTCGGGTTACTTTCCAGCCTATAATTTGCTGTTAGACGAAGCATTACTTTATGCGGGCTTTGGTTTTCAGGAAAAAGTTGAACACAAACCAGACCTTGAGTTAAAAGATCGTTGGGCATGGATTGCTGAAGTGGGGGTAAAACACAACATTAGCGAAAATCAAAATCTATATGTTGGATTATACTTCGACTTGGGGCTAAACAATCAAAAGCCGAGCATTAATGAAAACAAAGAGCATATCCTAGTTTATAAGCCTGAGCTAAACAATGCCTTAGAGTACAACAGTATTCAGGAAAGCTCCAAAGCAGTCTTTAAGAACTACAGCTTTGGAATTCAACTTCGCTATGCAATTGGATTGTAGCAAATAGTAGTATGCAAGTACATACAGAGTGCAACTGAGCCTAAAAACTCAGTTGCACTTTTTTTATTTTTAGCCAAGTGAAGGCGCGTTAAACTAGAAGAACAAACGTTTAAATAATTTGAAGCAATAAAGCAAGCCGATCGAACGCTTGATGAATGTTTGCATCATCACAATTGCATTAATGATGCTAAAAATATAATATAAAAGGTATATTATGAGTTATTTTTACGATTTAGTCTATTTTTTTGTGATTTTGGTTGTTTTTTTGTGTTTAATTTCAAAAGGATTTCTCTATAATAATTAAGATTCTATGCAAACTAAAATCACACCAGAATACTTGAATAATGTTGCTATAAAAGCTTCTTTAAAAAAATATGACTCTATTATTGCTAAATTAGAAAAAAGTGCCCGAAGAGGTAAAAATGGCATTGTCATAAACTATATTCCCGAGGTCTTAGTAAGTAGGTTAAAAAAGGAAGGCTACTATGTGACGACCTATGTTAGAAGAAGATCTTCGTTTTTTTTTAAACGGAAAATGATCCGGTACTATGTCGTTAAGTTTAAAAAAATAAGATAGGGAGTAGCAACATAAAAAAACAGGCGAAAAGAAGGCGTAATGTTTCGTTCTATCAACAGTAGGCACTCCTTTTTTATTTCAACAATCAAAAAATAATGTAATTTAGTGGTGTCCACTTCCGGCAATTTCCCAACAAAAAGAACAATTATGTTTGAAAAATTTGAGCCTACTTCGCCTTTAATGCAAACCTTTATTGCTACTTACGGCCCTTATTTTAAGGCGGCCTCATATCCTGCTAAAACCATTGTATTAGAAGAAGGGCAGGTGGCAACTAGGGTGTTTTGGATTAAAAAAGGATGTATGCGCGTATGGTTGAATAGGGAAGGACAGGACGTCACTTTTCAGTTTTTCTTAGAAAATAGCTTGGTTTCGTCTATTGAGAGTTTTTGGAAAGGGCAACCCAGCACATTTACTTTAGAAACGATTGAGCCAACAGAAGTATGGGTAGCTGATAAAGAAGATATTCAACCCTTATTGGACAGTTCCTTAAATCATCCCGAATATAGGGATTTGTTTATAGATGTTATTTTTCAACGCACGTTTGACTATGTCAATCACAGCCTTTCTTTTATACAGTTAACGCCAGAACAACGCTATCTCAAGTTATTTGAGACGCGGCCTGAATTAATCAAGCGCATACCTCAGCATTATATTGCCTCTTATCTCGGTATTTCCAAGGTACACTTAAGTCGCATAAAAAATAAACTATTCCGTTCCTAAAGAGGGTGAACTTTTAGTCCCCTTCTTTCTCAGCGTAAGAATCGTTTGTATAGGCTGATTTCACCTTGTTTTTTGGCAAGTTCACTTCAAAATTAGCGTTGTATTTCTTCTTGTTTGGGTGTTCCTAGAGGATACTTCTTTTGGAAATACAACTTATACCAGATAAAGTAACATACTTGCTTATTGTTCTAAGTCTTAGACTAGTTTCATTCTCGCTAATCGCATAGCTTTTAGTATACCGTATACAAAAACACAACAACAGGTAACGGAAGATAAAAGCTGCTAAATAAAATATTGTAATAAACACAATAAACATTCAAATAATTGATTTTTTTTATTAAATTTATACTTATTGGCTTACTATTATCCTCATGTTTACAGAAAAAGACAATCTATATTGGAAGACATTTAGCGACAGCATCAACGCCCAGTTTATGGAGCGAAAATATTGGTACTCTCCAAAGGCTATTCATTTATATAAGGGCTTTTCGGTCGTTTTTGACAATTATTTTTTTAGCAGTACGGTGGGAACAAGAAGTTATGAATCCCTGCTTACTCGGGTGTACTGTAAGTTTACTTATCCTCAATCGTTAAAGATTCGGATAGAAAAAGCGAGTTTTCTCAACCGTTTAGTCAATCTCTTCCATGGGAATTTATACCGAACTTTAGATCGGGAATTTGACCGCCAATACCACGTACACACAATGAATCCCAATACTTGTGTATTCTTGTTGCCTGAGATTAGGCGAAGTCTTCTAGATCTCAATATAGAAGGGTTATTTATTGATACACAAGATGGAATATGGGGGGAACAATTAACCGATAATGAGTATGAAGTAGCCATTTATGTCGAAGCTACTCAATTGAAGCAGTCGGAATTAGTAGCACTAAAGGAGTTGTTTGAGGGTATCCTAGATGCTCTTTGCGATAAATTTCAAATCCGTACAGCGCTTACTTCCTTTGATCGACATCAAACTGTGGCAAGCCTATAGAATTTTCAACCTGGGGGATGTATTTCTCCACAAACTAAAGAGGCTCTCAAATAAGCCTCCAAACAAAACCCCGTCTATGGAGACGGGGTTTTGTCATTTTATGTTTTTCGTATACCACACATTGGCAGGGTTGTTTGAGTTTTACTGTATTTGTATCCCCAACAGATACTTCCTGTTTACTTTTAACGGAAATGGGTTTACGTCTTCGTTTATACCTCAAATAAAGTACAAAAAACAATGTCCTCCTACTGCTTCTTATGTTTTATGTTAAAAAAAGGGAGTTTATTTATAAATCAAATAGAGACGGTATTTATATATTGTTTTTACCTATATTAGGGTGTAGGAAAAGCGATGGTTAAAGGAAGATTGTAGGGGGCTATTTCTCTGGGATTTACTTATTTTTTGACCTAAAAAAAGCGAATGAAAGAAACAGAACAACACAATGATCGCATGGCTAGGCTTGTATTTGCCTCTGTATATCCGCATTACGTAACAAAAGTGGAAAGCAAAGGGCGCACAGTAACGGAGCTTCATCAAGTAATTGAATGGCTTACTGGTTTTAATCAAAAACAAGTAGAGCAACTCATTGCCGAGGGGGTTACTTTTGAAACCTTTTTCGATAGGGCAACACTCAATCCGAAAGCCCAAGCGATCAAAGGTGTCATTTGTGGGTATAGGATTGAGGAAATTCAAAATCCACTGACAAAAAAGATCCGCTATCTCGATAAGTTAGTCGACGATTTGGCCAAAGGAAAAAAAATAGAAAAAATCATTCCGTAACATACAGTTACTATTTATAAATCAATCTATAACGCTTAGAATAAACGATGAAAGCAGAAGGAACTACCGTAGAAGAAATTTTAGAGCGCATACCTGCAGAACGAGCAGTGGCTTTTAGAAAATTACACCAAACCATTGTAGAACACCTACCCGAGGGCTTTGAAGCCGCAATAAGCTACGGTGGATTGGGCTATGTCGTTCCTCATCGGCTATATCCCCAAGGCTATCACTGCAAGCCTGTGGAACCCTTGCCTTTTGCTGGATTAGCCTCTCAGAAGAACTCGGTTAATTTTTACCATATGGGCATTTATTCAGATCCTGCTTTATTGGAGTGGTTTATCACTGAATATCCCAAGCACAGCAAGCAAAAATTAGACATGGGGAAAAGTTGTATTCGATTCAAAAAACTAGAAGAGATTCCTTACGCACTTATAGGCGAATTAATGCAAAAAATGAGCGTACAGCAATGGATTGATCTGTATGAAAGCCAACGTAAGAAATAACAACCCACCCACATAATGAACTTAGTTATGTTATTTAAAATAAATCTAAATAATATAGTGCTTGTAGCTTCGATTATGTATCTTTGAAAGAAACACAAATTCATGAAAAAACAAACTTTATATCGAATTAGTATTGTATTTGCTTTACTTTTTGCATTTGTTTCGTGTAATACGAAGGACATGCCAGAAAAGGCGAAAGCTGTTACAGATTTTGACGTTAATCGCTATTTGGGTACCTGGTATGAAATTGCGCGTTTTGACTTTCGTTTTGAAAAGGATTTAGACAATACTTCAGCCCAATATAGCTTAGATGCAAACGGGGATGTACTCGTGTTGAATAGCGGTTTTCACACCAAAGAAAAAGAGTGGAAAAAGGCAGAAGGCAAGGCTAAGTTTCGAGGAGATAACACCCAAGGGGCGCTAAAAGTGAGCTTTTTTGGTCCGTTTTATTCGGGTTATACAATTGTTGCCTTAGATGCAGACTACAATTATGCATTAATTGCGGGAAAAAACCTAGACTATCTGTGGATTTTATCAAGAGAAAAGACGATTCCCACTGCTGTAAAAGAAGAGTATCTAGCTATTGCGCAAGAAATAGGGTATGATACGTCCCGTTTACTGTGGATTAATCACGATAAGGATAGTAATCCGTTTTTAAATGAGGGTGGTGGTTTAGCAAAGTAGTTTCTAAACCTTGAATGTCATCTATGGGCCACACGAATTGTGGGAAGTAAAAACCAAGTGAGTTTGGTCAAATTAATACTAAATATGATTAGAAAAGCTGATATACAAGATTTAACACAAGTCCAAGAATTATACGAAATGCTGTTTAGCTCAATGGCCGATTTAGAGCCAAACTATATGAAAGAAGCTAAACAAGACGAATCATTTATAAGAAGTGTTATTCTTGGAGAAAATGATTTCTCAATATTTGTAGCAGAAAAAGAGGGTCAAATCCAAGGATTTGCGATTGCTCAATTGCAAAATAGTCCACCCTACAATTGTTTTGTACAACAACGCTGTGTATACCTCATGGATTTAGTGGTTAACCCAAGAATTCAAGGCAAAGGCTTTGGTACTAAACTCATAGAAAGAGTTAAGGATTGGGGAAAAGAAAATAAGGTAGACTATTTTGAACTTAACGTGCTATCCACAAATCAAAAGGCAATAGAATTATACAAACGAATGGGCCTAGAGCCATTTAGTCACTCCATGCGCATGCGTTTAAATCAGGCTGATTAGATTGTTTTCATGCTCAAAGTCTAATAAAAGTGTATAAAAAAGGCCATTAGCAACTGCTCATCCAAATTAATTGGAATAGTCCTGCCAATCCAGCGCCCACTATTAAAGACCAGGAGATCCAATCTTTAAATTCATTGTATTTGTGCTTGTAAAACAAAAGGTGAAGCCCGATGTGTAAAATACAGAACTGACTAAATCCTATGATAAAATTGTCTGGATTTTCACTTTGATTTAAATACCATAGCGCCCAAACAAAGAGGGGTAAATGTCCAAAAAGAAAAATAATATATCCTACTTTGTCACCCAGAGAAGCTAGTCCGGGAAATATTCTCCATTCCTTGCAACGGACGGCGTCGATTTCGTGCATGATGATAAGGGAAAGCGCCAAGTAAAAAAAAATATAATCCATGATTTGGGGCAAATAGTATAATGTAAAAATTGCCTACAAAGATAGGTGGATTTGAAGTAGTTTCAGTTATGCAAACTAATAATGTACAGTATGCTCCTCAAGTAGTTCTATAATTTTCATATCGTAAATCGTCTAGGTCCATCATAAAAAATAAGATCTACTTGCGCAGGCGTTTTCTTGAATATAAAGAAGCCTTTCTTTATTCTCGTTCACCATATAAAAAGAAAAAAGCGGAGCAACCTAAATTATGATCTACCTACAGCTAAAAAGAAAGAGGATGCCCACTAGGGACACCCTCCAATCTTCTATACGGCTACCTCATGCATTCTATTAAATGTATAGCTAATAGAGCAAGCTAATGAACGAAAACTAATGTCACTAGCACAATTACCTCACTTGTAGTATGTAGCCCTATACAACCTTTATTTCTTCTATTCTCGTCAACCCATTCCATTTAGGGGTACCCAAAGGTTTTATCGGAAGCGATTGTTATTGGCCTTTAAAATATAGAACGACAACGCATCAACAACATTTTTATTTGTAGATGAGATTTTGAATTGCACAGTAAAGTTATATAATTAACTATATGATTTAACCTTATTTATAAAATTTTATTTATATATACAGAATATATGTAATTACTGTTAAAAAATAGAAACAAATATATATTCTTTATTAAGAAATATAGTTTACGAGTGTTCCTCTAGGTTGATTGCATTCTTTTAAAACAAGGGTAGAGTGGAGCAGCTGAGCAGCTTGAGCTGAGCCTTTAACTTTTGCAGCACTTCTCTCAAGCATCAGGGATTCAAATTCATGCAGTACACTAGTTTTTAGTCCTTTTTCTCTCCATGGGGTATGGGTACATCCTTTGACGATCAATCGCGCTAAGAGTAAGGCATCTAACAAGGCTTGGTTGGCTCCTTGTCCTTTAAAAGGGCTCATGGGATGGGCTGCATCACCAAGTAGTGTCACAGCATTCATTTCTTTCCAATTGGCAGGATCAACAACTTCCCGATCATACACAGGATAGCCCGAAATTAGGGTAGGTGCAGTAACTTTTACAATTGAAGGAATAGGATTGTGCCAGGGCGTTCTGCGACAAGCTTCTTCATACAATGCCTGTTTGCCTTGTGCAGCTAAGGCAATAGCTTCATTTTCGTCCATAGGGAAGCTCAGTTGCCACATAATGGAATCTGCCGTATACGGCATAATATAGATGCGTTCTTCTCCATTGGCTGTTTGAAAGACAGTGGCTGAATCGAGTAATTCGCTTGTTGTTTCTTCTTGTATGGCAGCCAAGGGACAGATTCCCAAAATAACCATACACCCCAAATAGTGCAAAGGAGCTACTTCTTCGCCCAGGCTTAGTTTTCGAACGGTACTTCGAATCCCATCTGCTCCAACCAAAAGATTGGTTCGCTCTTTTTTGATGTGGCCATTCACTAGAAAAGTCAGTTCAATCTCCTCCGTATTCAGAGGCGTATAGTCGAGCAACTGATGGCCCCATTCTACAGCTTGCTGTTGGCCCAATTGTAGGAACAATGCTGAGCGTAGCGATTGACGCGGGATGTGAAAATTACTTCTCTTTTTTGGGGTGGTTTGATTTTCCTGCTGCCATTTTCGAAGGCCCCATTCGCCAAGCACTTTACCATCGGTTTGGTGAACTACGTGCTTGGTAGAAATAACTTGATCATCTAAAGATAAAAGTCCAAAGTCTTTCATTACTTTACCCGCTTGTTGTAAGGTCAGTCCATAGCCTTGAGCACGAGCATTCAGGTGTTGATCTCGTTCATAGAGGGTAAAGGGGATTCCGCGGTGTAAACAAGCAACGGCTAAGGCGATACCACCAATGCCACCGCCGATAATAGCTAAATGAGGGTATTGTTCATCTGGAATAGGAGGGGAAGTAGCAGGCACAATACCAGCCCCACCACACTTCGAACAAGGGGAGTAATGAGCTACAGCTCTCTCCTCGGCTGCTACAGACAATTCCTTGCTGTACTTTGCTTTTTTTCGCCTTCCTTTGTTTTTCTTTCCGAGCCCATGGCAGGCTTTACACGCCGTCCAATGTAGCTGTTCTTTGTCTCCTTTTTCTTTCTTCATTTTATTGATAGGTCTCAATCACCCAAACGAAGAAAACACAAGGCTGAACGATTGGGGAGCTATTTAGCCAACAAAGTTACAATAATCGACAGCTAATTTGTCCAAGGACGAGGTATTTTAAGTATAATTTAAAAAATAAAAAGGTGTACTTCTGTCGCCTAGGTGGCATGATATAAAGGCCTTGACATAAGCAAAAAGTAGAGTGAATAGCACCTCTGTTTGTAGATGTACTTTAGTATGCTAGCATTTTACAGCTACAATTAAAAAGGTTGGTATATGGTGTAAATTTTAGTTTTATCTTTTTGTTTTTGTGTAATAATTATAAATATACCATTCTTTATGTGTTTATAATGGTAATTGTATATTTTTATTTTCAATAAAAATTTAATTAAGATGATAAAAAAGATTTATTTAGTAGTAGCCATGGGGATTATGGCAGTAGGCACTCTAGCGTGTTCAGGTGACGACAACAATTCAAGACCTATCAATCCAAACTACCAAGAGACAATTCAAGGGACTTGGCAGAAGTCAAAGATCTTCTATTTAGACAAAAACAGGAAGGTAATTGGCCAAGTAGCAGCCCCAGATCATGAGGGTTGTGGTGTTGATAAACGAGTATATGCCAAAGGTTCTGTTACGAATATTTTTAGTTATAAAAACCATGCGGCTACTTGTGTGACGGAGCGTTTACAAGAAGAATTCGATATTGTTGGAAATAAGATTAACTATACCTATGCGGATGGTGATATGTTAGTGGTTTTTCAAGAAGAAATTATTTCTATGCAAGCAAAAAAAATGGTAGTATTAGATTTGAATATACAAACAGAAGCTGCCGTAGAAAAACAAGGCTGGCCAAAGGGAACAACCTTTATTCAATTTGAATTAACAAAAAAATAAGCGGGTTGTACCCTCTATTTAAAAGAGGGTGTCCCAAAAGGTCACCCTCTTGTTTTTTTATAAAACAGTAATTTTTTCTTTGATTAAAAATTCTTGAAAGTAAAACGAATGTTAGACTCCGATCGCGGGGAATACTATTTTTTTACAATCGTTTTGTTCTATACACCTTCTACACGAATACGCTACAAAACTACATCTGTCGAAATTAACCTAAACTATCCCCTTCCGTGTTTTTCCATTAGATGGAAAAAAAAAGCACAAAAGGGTTTGTTTTTCCTTCAATAAACAACACAAACAGCTGTTATTCAGTTGTTTATTTGGTTTTGTTTTAGTTTTGTTCGGGTCTTCTTCGATAAACCTTCGTATTTACGGGGGTTTAACCCCGATTTACCGAAGCTGACTCGAAGCAGACTCGAACAAAACCCAACCCTTTACCGATGTACAGCAAGAAACTAAATACATCTTTTTCGTCTAAATTCATCTAAAAACATAAAACTGTCCGATCGGGATAAAAAAAATCCCGTCTATAAAAGTCGGGATCTTGTTTTTTGGGCTTTTTAGACAGCTTCTTTTTTTTATGTGCTCTGCTGAGACTTTGTTTTGAATTAAGGCAGACAAAACAATAGGCAGTAGCAAAGTAAAGTATGAATAGTTAAAGATATTAAGGAGAAGCTTTGGGTGTTAAAATAGGATCTGCTTCTGAGGAATAATAGCGGTATATCACATTGATTTTATACGTGAAGGTAGGGCAGTAGATCCTCCTTTTAACTCAACATAAAAACAGTGATTAGTCCAATACATCCATTAGTTTAGTCTTGGATGGGAGAGGATGCTGTTGTTGCTTTGTATTTGTAAAAGAAAGAGCGAATAAACAACGTAATATTATGATTTCAACCCTACCAAAATGGGTAAGTAGTCTCTTTGGAAATGCACTACGTCCCAATATGAAAATTGTAGAAATAATTTATTTAAGTACAGCAATTAAGCAAATCCGATTTAAAGGAGACATCTCCAAATGGAATTTTCAAGCAGGCTATGCGAATGTTATTCGAATCAACGATACTGATTTTAGGAATTATTCCGTTGCGGCATACAATTTAGAGGAGTCTACCTTTGACATGATTTTTACGCTTCACGGCAACGGTGTAGGCAGTGATCTTATTGCTTCTTTGCAAGTTGGAGATGAACTATTTATCTCATTACCTCGTGGCAAAAAACTCTATGAATCTTTTGTTGAACAACAGCTGTTTTTTGGCGATGAAACCTCTTTGGGATTGGCGTGTTTCTTACTTCCTCTTTTTAAAGAAAACAAGCAGCGCTTTCATTTTTATTTTGAATTAAACGCTTCTAATGAAGAAGTACCACAGCGCTTGGGATTAGAAAACTTTACGATTGTGCCAAAAAACAATGCATATAAAGAACCTACATGGATGGTGAACCTGTCATTATTTGAAGATCCGAATTGGGTAAACGCCAATTTTATTCTTACTGGTAATGTTAATAGCGTACAACAAATAAGAAAAACCCTAAAAGCGAAGAAGGGTGGGAAAATCTGTTTTCAAGGTTATTGGTTAGAAGGAAAGAAGGGGTTATAAGCTTTGTTTTCATGTAATGGGTGTATCGCTAAGCGTATTAAGGTTAAGCTATTTAAATCAATATAGAATAACCTTAATACTTTATGACTATATTTATTGGTGTAATTCGGCTTGCTACAAATTTGAAAGAATTAATTATAAAAATCAAGAATATAAATAATAGATATCAAGCATGTTTAGAACAAATTTGGATTCATTTTAACTGCCTTAAGAATACCTTTATATCTAAAATGTCGTGTTTCTTGATTTCTTAAGAAACAAATACTTTCAATTATATTACTTTTTGTTTTAACTCCGTTCTCGTTTGTTTGTTCTATATCAAATTGATCTATAATCATGATGATTCTTTTAGATAAAATGTCATATTTATCTTTATATGTAATGTAGTAATATTGATCTTTTTCTAATAAGATAGTTTTGTATTGTTTGTCTTCTATACAAGGATATTCTTTATCAATAAATAAAGATAAATCACCATTTTCTGTTGTAATAAGAGGAATAGGACTACTATTAAATATTTGATTGTTATCTAATTTTTCTATTTTTCCAGTAATAAGATTTTCCCCATATATTTCAAATTGATAATGGTTGAATACTATGTTTTTAATTGATGCAATTACAATTTTCTTAGTTTCTTCTTGATCTTGAGAATAGTAAAAATAATAATCAGTATTTTTATAATTCTCAATTTTTGCTAATTGTTCACTATTAGGGAGATCAATTAGTTGTAGAATATCTATGGGAAGAATTTTTTCAGAAAATGTACTTTTGACTGGATTATGCCATTTACATTTTATTTGTTGAATACTTTTTACTCTCTTACCTGTCTTTTTATCATAGTTCTTATCCGTAGATGAATTAACAAATTCAATTATTTCTAATAAAGGAGGTAAGAAATCTAAATGAGCAGTAATCTTATTGTTATTAGAAGTAAATGAGCCTTCATAATTAGATTTTAATTTTACTAATTCTATATCGACTGAGTTTAAAATACATTGCATATTTATTAAAGTATTTTTACTTCCCGTTTTTAAGTAATTAGAAATACTATTACCTTTATTGTTTGTATTACTTCTGATTAGTTTTAGTTCATTTTCTTTAAACCATTTTGTATCGAAGTCGCCTGTTTTGGTATCATAATACATACAATGGTATTGAATAGCTTTTTTTCCTGTTGTTTCATTAAAGTATTCAGGAATATTAACTTCAAAAATGTTTAATATTGGAGGCGTATATTCCGCTCTAGCTTTTATAAGGATATTGTACGTGTTTTCAAAATATGGATGGTTTTTAGTAGTTACTAAATCTCCTAATGAGAAGAGTGTTTCTTTTTGTTCAATCATTATAGTTAGGTGTTATTATATTTTATAACCAAAGATACCTATATTTGCGAAGCTTGTTCTGAAAAATGATTGGATTTTTACAACTAGATAGGACGAAAGAAAATTATTTTTACTAACTTTTCAAGTATTAGTTAGGTGTGTCGTTAATAACGATGACTAGCACTTCTATAATCAAAGATACTAATTCTTCTGATATGTATAGGTAGCTACTTAGAATAAATGTAAGTATTGATATAGCGATATCTTTCATAGTTGACTTTAATAGTGATTGATTGATGTTTCTCTTCATATATGTATTTATTACGTTACGGACCTTTACAATGACTCAGTTATTGGGTACTCGTCTGGCAGAATTGTGTATGTAAAAAAATATTCCAATATTGCTTTGAATCATTGTAGTAAGAACAAGCATTTTTTATTATGAAGAAACCAGATTGGATAAAGGCTAAAGGCTATATACATATAACTCCCACATTAGATGTACGTAATGATTGGAAGAAATTATATTATAAAATTACAAATAAAGAATATATAGCGTCATATGCTTTTTTTCCTCTTATTTATGCTGAGATAAAAGAGAGAAAATATAAAAAAATAAATAAAGAGGAACACACTAACAACACTTTATCAGGACGTACTCATCTATTAAGAAAAAAAGATAATACGTTAAAAAAAACACGTAAGATTAGACCTTTACACTATGCTAGCCATTTTGATTCATTAGTCTATGGATATTATGCAGATGTCTTATCTACTAAATATCAAATTATATTAGATGGCAATAAAGATCTTGATGACTCAGTAATTGCTTATAGAAAAATTAAGATAGATGATACTAGTGATATAGGTAAGAGTACTATTCATTTTGCTAAAGAAGCTTTTGACGAGATTAGAAATAGAGCTAAAATAGATAATGGTATAGCAGCTTTAACTTTTGATATTGAATCTTTCTTCTCAGGCTTAAATCATCAATTTCTTTATAAAAAATGGTGTGAAGTAATGCAAGTTTCAAAATTACCTAAAGACCATCTTAATGTTTTCAAAGCATCTACAAATTTTAGATATATACTTCGTGACGATTTACGTATTAGACAAGTAGTTGGGAAACGGAGAGTCGGATTTGATGAACGAAAGCTATTTAAGATAAGAAGAGATAAAGGATATAAATGTTTCTTTCGAGATAATAAAGACTTTAGAGAGCATATTAAACAAGGTAAATTAAGGATTTATAAAAATCCTTTTTTCAAGTTTGATAAAGATTTAGATAAAAAAGTAAATATAGGTATTCCACAAGGACTACCTATAAGTACAGTATTAGCTAATTTATATTTACTTGATTTTGATAGAAAGTTAATTGACAAACTTGTAAAGGGAAAAGGGGCTTATTATAGAAGATACTCTGATGATATTTTAATTGTATGTAGTATTGCTGATATTAATGAAATAAAGGAGTTTGTTATAGAAGAAATTAAAAACTCCTTTTTAGGAATAAGTGAAGCCAAAACTGAGCAGTTTATATTTCAAGATTTAGAGTTTGATTCAAAGGGAAATAGACGATTGACTTCAATTAAAGTTGATGGAAAGGAATTAAAGGTAAATAAACCTCTGATATATTTAGGTTTTGAGTTTAGAGGTTATAATACCATTATTAAATCTACAAATTTAGCACGCTACTATAGAAGGTTATTGTCAGTTGTTAAAAGAAGAGCTAGACGAGCAAATAATAATTATGGAAAGAATCCTTTTGCAAAGAAGGCTGTTTATCTAAATCAAATTAAAAAACTTTATAATGCTCCATTAAAATTAGAAGATGGGGAACATGCTGATCTAAAACAAAGAAATCGTACTAGATATAGATTTGAAAAAAATGAATTAGGTCAATATGAATTAGTACTATTTTCAAGTAGCCAAAATAAAAATTCAAATTATATAACGTATTTAAAACGTTGTGATAAAATATTTGAAAAGAATGGAGATAATTCCTTTTTAAGGCAATTAAGAAAGAGAAAAAGTATAGTAAATCACTCTGTTAAAAAGCATTTAAATAAAAATTAATTACCTAAAATAATAAGATAAAACATAATTAAATTGTGGTTTCCAAACACAACCACTTAGCCAGATTAGAAGCTTAGTAGTACAGCTAATGCTTATTTTGAGTTCAATCAAGATAAAATGTACTTCAATAGTTTTGATTCTCGTTCCGCGTTTATAAGGCTAATTTTTATAGCGATTTACTTTATATTATATATTTTAAGTATTAGTTTTCAGTCAGTTGTAAATTTTCCATATAAGTTTTATCTCCATCTAAGCCAAAAGCCTTAAATATTTCTCTTTTTATAGCAAGGTTGGCTGGATTTCTTAGGTCAAATCGGGTGTTGTAGAATGCGGCTTTGCTCTGCCAGTACGGAAGATTCGATTTTGTCTTGATACATTCCACAAGGCTATCAGTATCCAAACCAAAGCCAGCATCTTCTTTGCGATACGGATTTTCTTCATAGCCCAAATAAAGGCTGTCATCTTCATGTAGGAGATAGCGGTCAAACACTTGTATATCTAGAGTGCGAAACAACATCCCATATTGTAAGTAGACCATAGAAGGGGAGTCACTGCTGATGCTTTTACTATAAGAAATGAGCATGTCATATTCTTGTGGTTGCAAGGGAAGATGACCAATTATGGGATTTTCTCCATAATAAAAATGGTTGTCCATGATGATTTGAGAAGGTAGCGCAGGTGTTTGAGCAAGTGCTTGTAAATCTACGTTTTGGGTATCGCTTATTTTGTGGTATACTTTGACAAGAAGGCATTTTCCCATGAGATTGGTCAACCCAAAGTGTTCGTTTCGCTTTATTTTATTGGTTTTAATCTGCTTTTGAACATCGAGGAGAATACGTCCAAATCCCCATTGGTTTCTTCCTACCTTGAAAGCAAAAAAGTCGCCCTCAGCATACTTACAGTGTTGTCGCTGGGCTTGGCTAAATTGCGTAATCGCCTCTAACTCTTGAGGGGTAGTAGCGGCTATCCATTGATCTAACCACAACGGCAGGTCTTCTAGCTTATGATTGGGCAATTGTTCACTGTAAAACGAGGTCTGTGTGGTATAATTCGACAGCGTTAGGTATTCATTCCAAAAGGAAAAATAAACACCAATCCCCTTAAAAGATTGAGAAGCAGTAAAATTGAGCTTTTTGCTCTTGCCCGTGCCCGTTTTAGGTAAGAGTATACTTCTGTTCTCTGCTGTTTTTTCACGGAGGCTGCGCTCAGTATAGCCTTGTTCGCCCACGCTTATTTCTTTGCGTATCGTGTCTCCCTCAAAGTAATAGTATTTGTTAAACAACGATACGCGTTCCCAATGGGCCTCAACCAGTTCAAGCCCTAAATAGGCACGTTGTTCATTCGAAAGTTCAAATTCTGGAGTAGTCATTCTTTTTCGTGCTAATTTTTTTTTTCGTGCATTTTTCGTAAAAATAACGATAAATAAAAACTATACCTAGGATTAATTGAAAATGACCAATTTAGTGACCAACACCTACCAAGACGGAGGAAATGAAAGTTAGATGACTAGCTGTCCTTTTTCGGATGGTGAAGATTAGGGTATTAGAAGAATACAATCCATTAGTCTACTTTGTACTGGATGATTTTCTTTGTGTCAAAAAAATGGAGTGCTTTCATTTGTTGCACAAGTGTTTCCATTCCCTGTTCATTGATGACATATAAAATAATAATAGGTCTATTCAAATGATCGTAAAAACTTAGAAGTGTATGATTGGTTAAATCACTAGCCGTTATTTTTGATAATTGCGGAAATAATTCTTTTATAGCATTCAGTGTTTCTTGATGATTTTTGTCAATAATAATCAATTGTGTTTGAGGGCTACTTTGTAGGGACTCCAAATTTTGTGGAGCTAAAATGGGGGAGGATAAACTGTTGTGCGTCAGTTGAAAATATTTCCCAAAAGCTTGTCTTATTTCTGTTCGTTCTATATTAGTTTCAGCATCATTGTAAATGGAAACTCGATTGAGAAGAACGCTATAATCTGTTCGCATATCGGGAAATTTTGCGGCAAATAAAGCAATAGCATGATCAATAAAAGGTTGATCTATCGGCTGTTGTTTGGCGAAGTATTCCTCAACAGATGGGTAAAGTTCCTTTGCAAATCCATCGATGTATTCGTTGTTGTACCAATCTTTTGTAAGTAAGCTACCACTGATGTTTTTATGTACCCACCCATTTCCTATGGCTGTAGCTAAGGCTTCATCAAAAAAGTTATAGGCATACTGCTTGTATGGAGAGGTATTTGCTTCGAACCACTGATCGAGTTGCTGCTGAAATTCTGGCGTTTGCTCATTAAATAGCACATGACACATTTCGTGAAAAACAACGCCCATTCGTTCGACACCTCGGGTATCATTCGTCAAAACACCAATACAAAGACTATTGGCATGTGGGGTAGCGGTTGAAATTCCCTTTTGTCCAGGAATGGGGTAAAGACTCACGAGGAAAGGAACATCTGCCGTCCATGTGGAACGATAAAAATGTCGAATTTTATTAAATATTTCCGATGATTGGGGAACGTATGTTTCTAATTTTTTTCGTTGTTCCATTATATTTTCCTCATAATCATCCCAGATTAAAACATCGTAATACGTTTCTGCTTGTTTAAGAAGCGTCACCAATTTCTGCTGTTCACTATGAGGTAAAATCCCAATCGACCTCTGTTTAAAATCGTCTATCGTATGGGCATTGACTAAAGCGATAATGAGTAAATCCTGGGTTGAACGAAATGATTTTCTATTTGCTGGATACCCCTCCAATTGATAGTGGTAATTCAGTTTTAAATTTTGAAAATCAATACAAAGCTGTCGAAAACTGCTGTCCTTTGCGATGTTTGGTACAATATACTCTCTTAAAGTAGGGGAAACTCCCTGCTGAGTGGTCATTGTTTCCAAGAAATTATATACACAATAGGGCTTGCTTACTTTGAACTGCATGATTTCTTGTGCAATTGAAAACTGAGCAAAAGCCAATAGGCAAAATAAGAAGAGTCGTTTTCTCATGTGTTTTTTTTGAAGGGATATTTAGGGATGTAAATTGGAAATTTTAATGCTTTAACAATAGCATTAAAGTTTCGATATAAATCAAATATAGAAAAAATAAACATCAAAAAATAAACTGCATTTTGAGTGTTGTCAAATAAATTAATACAAGGTAAAGTGTTATTATTTATTAATTCGACACTATTCACTTTTGTTGAAGATGATGTAGATCGCAGCCGATGTATTGGCTCGGAGTCCAACCTTATCGCGGAGTAAGTTAAGGTAAAGCGAAAGTTATCTTAGTTAATGTTGGGGTGATATTGCCATGGTGATTAGTTAAATGATAGATAATGTTTAGTTAAAGTGTTTGGAGTGTAATGTATCTACTTTTGGTTAAAAATAAATCAAAACAAATGAACAATTTTTATTTCAAACAGCTTATAGTCTGTTTTGCTTTGCTTTTGACTGGACAAATTATGGCAAAAGAAACACCTACAAAAAAGGTGGTATTTATTATTGTAGATGGAATAGCATACGATATGCTTGCTAAAACAGCTACTCCTTCTCTGGATAAGATAGCAGAAAAAGGAAGTTTACTACCTGCTTATATAGGCGGAGGAAAAGACACCTATACTCAGACTCCTACAATATCTGCAGTAGGATACAATAGTTTGCTAACAGGGACTTGGGTAAATAAACACAATGTGCCAGATAATAATATTGATGCTCCAAACTATAACTATCCCACGCTATTTCAACTTGTAAAACAACTGCAACCTACCTTAAAAACAGCTGTTTTTTCTACTTGGTTAGACAATCGAACTAAGTTAATAGGTGAAGGTTTAGAAGAAACAAATAAAGTGGAAGTAGATTATGCTTTTGATGGTTTTGAAATAGACAAACAACGATATCCTCACGACAATAATAGCGAGTATATTAAAGAGATAGATGGTGCAATTGCGAATCGTGCTGCTGAATATATTTTAAAACACGGACCAGATCTGTCATGGGTGTATTTGCAATACACTGACGATATGGGGCATCGCTATGGAGATGGAGCGCAATTGTACAATGCAATTACCTATGAAGATGCATTAATTGGAAAAATATATGAATCAGTAGTACAAAGAGAAAAAGAGTTTAATGAAGATTGGTTGTTTGTGGTGACTACCGATCATGGACGTACAGCAAGTGATGGTAAAGGACATGGAGGGCAATCGGATAGAGAGCGCAGTATTTGGATCTTATCTAATCAGAAAGATTGGAAAAATAAGACCACAAATTTTACGCCGTCTATTGTTGATATTGCACCTTCAGTCATCGATCATTTGGGATTAAAAGCTCCGATAGAAGTGGAGAGAGAGTGGGACGGTAATTCTATGTTTGATGCAGTGAAAATTGCCAACCTAAAGGGTGATATTAAGCGAAATAACTTAACCTTAACTTGGGAAGCAAGCCAATTGGATGGCAAAGAAACAGCCGAAATTTGGGGAGCCTCTTCAAATAATAAAAAGCAAGGAGGAGAAGATACTTTTGTTTTATTAGGAAAAGTAAACCTAAAGGATAAAAAGTGGACAAAAAAGTTAAAAAATCACTCAGGAGAATTCTATAAGGTTTACTTGAAATCTTCAGTAGGTCAGTTGAATACTTGGATAATGTAATTGCAGGGATATGAAAAATATTGTTTTAATACTTTGTCTTATCCTACCAAGTATCTTGATAGGGCAAGTACAACGAAGTGGGGTTGTAAAAGATCAAGCGACAGGAGAAGCATTGATTGGCGTAACAGTAGCCATCAAAGGAACATCAGAAGGAACAATGACTGATGTTGATGGAAACTTCTCTATTGTTACCCTAGATCACAGTGAGTTAGAGTTTAGTTATATCGGCTATAAAAATGCTGTTGTAAAGGTAGGAGTTCAAACTGTATTTACGGTTGCTTTACAATCCGAAAGCCAAGGACTTGGAGAAGTTGTAATTACCGCATTAGGAATCAAAAAAGAGAAGCAAGCACTGGGTTATGCTGTTCAAGATTTTGATGGAAAAAATTTAGAGAAGGTAAAAGAGAGTAATGCAATTAGTTCTTTAACCGGAAAGGTTGCAGGACTTAACATAAAGAATTCGGGGGATTTGTTTCAAAATCCAGATGTGAGTTTAAGAGGTGCAAAACCGTTGATTGTGATCGATGGTATTCCAGATCGAACAGCAGATATTTGGCGAGTTAACTCCGATGATATTGAAAATATAAGTGTTTTAAAAGGGGCTACGGCTTCTGCACTATATGGTTCAGTAGGACGAAGTGGTGCTATAATGATTACAACAAAAAAAGGAAAAGAAGGCCGATTAACAGTATCTGCGAATAATTCTACGATGTTTCAAACGTCTTTTTTAAGAGTGCCAAATAGACAAACAACGTATGGAAATGGAAATCAAGGAAAATACGCTTATATAGATGGTACAGGTGGAGGTACAGAAGGTGGTGGCTGGATATGGGGACCAAAGTTGGATCAAATAGACCCCACTACAGCAAGTGGTTATTTCGAAACGCCTCAATATAATAGCGAAATAGATCCTACCACAGGGCAGCTAATTCCTATACCGTTTTTGTCAAGAGGAAAAAATAACGTTGAGAATTTTTTCCGTACTGGATTAATCCAATCCAATAATGTAAGTATTGATTGGGGTAGTAATAAAGCGAGTTTTCGTCTTTCACTATCAAATCAATATCAAAAGGGGATTGTTCCCAATACAGACTTAAATAATACTTCCTTTGCTATTGGAGGTAGTCTAACCCCAACAGATAAGTTTACTGTTTCATCTAACCTGACTTATAACAGACAGTTTACAGATAATTTCCCAGAAGTGGGGTATGGCCCAACGAATTATTTGTACAATTTGTTGTTGTGGACGGGAACAGATGTAGATATACGAGATTTAAAGAACTATTGGAGACCAGGACAAGAAGGAGTGCAACAAAGACATTACAATATTTCCTATTATAACAATCCTTATTTTCAAGCCTACGAATATTTGAGAGGATATAACAAAAATAACCTATTCGGTAATTTTAATCTCAATTATGAGTTTGCACCTGGCATTAGTTTTAAATCTCTCGGAGGAATAAACTACTACGGATTGGATAGAACGTATAAAGAACCAAAAAGTTATATTGGGTATGGAGCTAAATCAAGAGGTAATTATACAATTGAAGGAGAGAGTTATTTTGATATAACAACTGACTTTGGGTTTAGAGTAGATCGCGATATTACAAGTAGATTACGCCTAACTGGAGAGGTTGCTTATTCTCGATACAGAAGAAATTGGAATAAACTGAGCAGTGCAACAGATGGTTTAAATATTGCAGGATTTTACAGTCTAGCTAATAATGCGGGTCCAACCATTATTTCTTCTAATAGAGAAGAGAAAGAGGGAATCAATAGTTTTTATGGATTTGTGGATTTAGAATTCGATCAAACGTACTTTTTGTCTTTAACAGGACGTAATGATAAGGTTTCTACTTTACCAACTGCCGCTAATTCATTCTTTTATCCCTCTGTAGCTTCGTCTATCGTTGTATCCAATATAGTGTCAATGCCTTCTTGGATTGATTTTGCCAAAGTAAGAGGTTCATGGGCACGAGTGTCAGAAGGTCGCATTGGTAGCAATCCTTATAATCATATTCAAGGATACGAACAAGGTACTACTTGGGACGGTATTCCTTCTACTTATTTCGGAAACTCTTTGTTGTCCAGTAATTTAAAACCAGAAACTTCAGATACTTGGGAAATAGGTACTTATATGAGATTCTTTAAAAATCGCTTTAGTTTTGATATCGCTTATTATCAAACCAAAGATTTCAACAATCTTATATATATGCCTTTGTCTTTGGGAACAGGGTATGAAAATAACCTAATAAATGGAGATGAGTTTAAGAGAAAAGGAATAGAAATTGTCTTGGAGGGTACGCCAATTAAGAATGAGGATTTCGAATGGAATACAGTAATAAATTTAAGTACGTATAGAAAATATCTAACTGAATTAGCAGAGGGGCGTACACAGACAGATAAATACATTAAAAAAGGAGATCGCGTTGATGGAATGTATATTAGCAAGTACCAATATGATAAAGAAGGCAATGTAATATATGAAAATGGATATCCCGTAGCTGATCCGTATAGTCGTTTTATTGGTCACTCAGATGCTGATTGGACCTTTGGATTAACCAATACATTCAAATATAAAAATGTTGTATTGAGTTTTACTTTAGATGGTCGACTAGGAGGTATGATGTTTTCACAAACCAATCAGAAAATGTGGTGGGGTGGTGTAGATCCAGGTACAGTAAATCAGTTTAGAGACGATGCTAACGAAGGCTTGAATACCTTTATCGCAAAAGGAGTAAAGGTTGTATCTGGACAAGTAGAGTATGATAGTAATGGGAATATTGTTAGTGATACCCGCGTTTTTGAAGCAAATGATGTAGCCGTAAATTACAATGCATTTATGCAGACGACAAGTAATAATGCAGAAAAGAATTATCACTACTACAAACAAGATTTTATCAAATTAAGAGACCTTTCTTTAACCTATCAACTACAACCTAAACAATTGGAGAAAACAGCATTTAGTAGCTTGAGCTTCTCTCTTATTGGGACGAATTTGTGGATGGCATCTAAAATTAAAAACATAGATCCAGATTCAGGAAAAGACGCCTTACAAACCCCTACAATGAGAAGTATAGGATTTAATATTAACGCTAAGTTTTAACTAATGAAAAGATTTTTTTTACCACTGATAGGGATTCTTAGTTTAGCCACAGTAGTTGTGAGTTGCGAAAAAATAGATAACCTACAAGACGACCCAAACAGAGTACAAAGTGTTACACCTGATCTGTTGTTAACTACGATTATTATTGATGCTGCCCAGAATATATCTACTGACAACGCATTAGCAAGTAGACAACTAACAAATACAGATGGCGTGAGCAATAGCCAGTATTACAATTGGCAACGTGCGGATTTTGACAATTATTACAAGCTGAAACAAGTACAAAAAATGCAAGAAGAAGCTGCAAAGTATGAACAAGAAGTTTATTCTATTCTAGCCTTATTCTTTAATTCTCATTTTATTTTTCAGACTACCTTGGTTTTTGGCGATGTTCCTTATGCTGAAGCACTCAAAGTGGAACAAGGAATTACAAAACCAAAGTACGATACACAAAAAGAGATCTTTGTACAAATACTCAAGGATTTGGAGCGTGCAAATGAATTGTTAGCTGAAAATAATGATCCAATTAAAGGGGATATACTATACAAAGGCGATCGCTTAAAATGGAGAAAATTAGTGAATACTTATGCTTTAAGAGTATTGATTAACTTATCTAATAAAACCGGCGATAGCGATCTTAAAGTAGTAGAACACTTCCAGAAGATTGTAAATAACCCAGAGCAGTATCCTATTTTTGAAAACAATCAAGACTCAGCCTTTCTACACTTTGTAGATAGTAAGGCGAATCAATATCCAACTTTTAATAGTAATTCAATGCAAACGGCTTACTATTTAGAAGAGTCTTTTGTTAGTAAACTACAGGAACTCAAAGATTCGCGTTTGTTTAAATTTGCTGCTTTAAAAAATAAAAGACAAGATAATGATATAACTAATTTCGAGAATTATGGAGGTCTAAAAGGAAGTGGTGTATTGAGTGACAATGTGAAAAAGGCGGTAGCAGGAGAGGCTTCTAGAATAAATGAGAGATACTATAACAATCCAATCAATGAGCCGAGTAGTTTAATCAGTTATTTTGAATTGAATTTTATCTTAGCAGAAGCTGCACAACGCGGGTGGTTACCAACGGATCCATCGAAGTATTACAAACAGGGAATTGAGAGTTCATTTGCCTTTTTTAAGGCAGAATTACCTGCAGATTATTTAGGCAGTAAAGGAGTTGCTTTGGATGGGAAGAATGACTTGGAGCTCATCCTAACGCAGAAACATATTGCTTCTTTTATGAATACAGGATGGAATACGTTTTATGATCATAGACGTACTGGTTTTCCCACGTTTAACGTAGATGGTGGTGGAGTATTGAATCAAGGTAAAATACCACAGAGATGGATGTACCCAAACTCGGAAGTAATTAGCAATAATGACAACCTGTCTCAAGCAATTGAAAGACAGTTTACCCTTGGAGATGATATTAATGGGGTAATGTGGTTGATGAAATAACAAACAAAAATTAAAAATAAGTAGGATAAACCTGTAGACTTTTGTTTACAGGTTTATTTTTTTCCCTATTTCAGCTATGCGAATGCAATACAGCCTTGCATAGAAATGCTTCTTATCATTGATAAGGGGTAAAACCTGGTATAAAACGTTTAACTGTTACGTAACTAGGAAAAGTATTGTTTTCACAGTAGTAATCTTGAATCCATTCAAAAATTCTTTCGTGTGGGACTTTTCCGACACTTGTACTACAAATTTGAATGATATAGGTACCACTTAATCTGCTTGGATCACCTATACATCTTGTTACAAATTCTAAATCTAAAGTACACTTAACAGGATCGTAAATAGGTGGTTCAATAGGTTTTTGAGCGAAAGCTCCAACTGAAAGCAGAAGTGCTCCCATTAACATTAATTTTTTCATAATAAATACTTTTAAAATTGGTTATTCTAAAAGTAATGAATATCAATATCTGTTAGAAATAAAATGTTAATTATTAACAAAATATATAGTTTTACTGTAACTAAAACTTCTCACAAGTGGGAAGTGGTTTATAATCATGAAAAAAAGTATACTATTTAAATTAAACCACATTGTGTTTTGAAGGTATTACAAAAGAGTCCCAGTTTTCTTTTATAAGTTGACTGTTTTAAGAAGTGTCCATAAAAGCCAAGAGCTTATCTCACATCGAGCACATGATTAACTAGTACAATCCTATCTCGAACGTCCGAAATCGCTATGCGGCATCACTCTTGGCGAGTCAAATATGATAAAATTATGAAACTAATAGAAGAAATGCTTTCCTCAGAAGCTTTTCGATATGCAACAATGGTGAGGAGTTGGAATCAGGATCAATTAAAGAGGAAAGTTCACAATTGGTTTTTGATCAGGAGGAAAAGGAAGAGGAAGATGAGAAGAGGGTGGATCGGAAACAGTTTAGTTGGTGGTTATTTACAATTTTATTCATAATTGGATTAATATGGTGTGTGTGTGGAAAAAATACTTTAACTAAAAAATATCTCTCTCTCTAATAAAAAGGGAGATATTTTTTCTTTCTATAAAAATAGTTTTTTTTAATTGAGTAAGTCTTGTCCATTTTCTTTTACATATCCAATTAATCCTTTAACTCCTTGTTTAATTAGTTCTTTTTTTGATTCGCTAAGAAACTCTCTAATAAACACAGTTCCTTGTTTGGCAATTTTTGCCCAAATTTTTGAAAGTTTTGAAACAACCCATTTTTTAGATTTTTTAGTTAAATTTTCTCTTAATAGAAGAATTTCTTCTTTAATATCATTAACATCACTTGAATTACCTTCTGTTATGTAGTGAGAGAGCGTTTCATCTACTTTATTTAAATAATTGTCAAGAATTAATATCTGTTTTGTGTTAAAAGGTATTTTATCTGCATCTTCATCAACTATTTCAAATTCAGTATAAAATTCTTCGCTAAAAGATTTGACAATTGGATCATCAAAAAATGAATTTACCTCTTCATATTCATCAAGTATGTTTGTCCAGCTTTCAAATTGTTTGCTTAATTCTGAGATTTCTAACCAAGTGCCATAAACACCATTGTTTTTATCGTTTTTAGGCGCTCTTTCCATATAAAATTGATAAGTCCCTCCATTACTTAATTGGTATCTTACGATCGTAAAATGAAATGAAGATTCTGAATCTATGTCAATTACTTTGAGTAAGTTGTCTTTGGGATCAACTACTTCAAATTTTTCTCCTATTAAATTTACGTATGGTTCTAAAGATTTTAAAATAACCAAAGGAAGGTCTTTTTTTTTTCTCATACTAAAAAGTGTTATTTAAAACGTATTGCTAATATACTATAGACTGATTTTATAATCTGATTATCTTTGGTTTCAAAGATAAACTAATCTAGACTTCAAAAGTTTAAAAAACAGAAACTATACAAAAACTATACAAACATTACCCATAAAAAAAAACAACCACCTGATAATTAGGTGGTTGTTTTTTATTTCTGTGGAGTCGCCGAGAATCGAACTCGGGTCCAAACAAGCAATCAGAGAGCTTTCTACACGCTTAGTTTCAACTTGAATTTTCGATCAGTAGCTTGGTTTGAAACAACCACTACTAACTTAGCCTCTAAGATTTCGGAAGATGTCCGAGACACTAACCTCCCTAGGTCTATTTTACGGTTCCCCTCAACAAAGCGCCATAAACCAAGGCTCTTAAGGAGAATCTAGCTCTTCCACCTGGTGGAAACTAAGGCAATCTTACTATGATTCAGATTATGCAGCTAAAGCGTAATTATTTTCGCCGTTTAAAAAGTTCGTTGCCTGATATTTACGAGCTAAACAACCACGCTCGACGTGCTTACTGACTAATTCCACTCGCTGTCAAAACCGATCGACCCCTTGTAGACTTTGTTTTCAGAGATTGCAAAATTACAACTTAATATTAAACATTACAACTTTTAAATGTTTAAAAAGTTGACTTTTTTGGATTACCAGAGAAATACAACTATATTTGCCACAACCAGCCTCAATTTAAAGAAACAACTAATTTATATATATTATGAAAATTGGAATTATAAAGGAAAGAAAAAGTCCTCCTGATAGACGCGTTGTGTTTCCTCCTGATATTCTAGCAAAAGCCTTACAAACTTTTGATACCCTAGAAGCAGTAGTGGAACCCTCTGACATCAGAATCTTTCCTGACCAAGCCTATGCTGATAAAAACATTAGCCTAAGTGACGATTTGACGGATTGTGATGTTTTAGTAGGTGTAAAGGAGGTTCCCGTAGAGGCTTTGATCCCAAACAAAACATACTTTTTCTTCTCGCATACCATTAAAGAACAAGAGTATAACCGAAATATTCTCCAAACGTGTTTGGCTAAAAATATTCGCCTGATTGATCACGAAACTTTAGTGGATGAAAACAACAAAAGACTCATTGGCTTTGGACGTTATGCGGGTATTGTAGGAGCGTATAACACTCTGAGAGCTTTTGGATTGAAATACGAGTTATTTAATCTGAAAAAAGCCGAACATATGTTGCACACAGAGGATCTAATTGCCCAATTAAAAAAGCAATTCTTCCCACCCATTAAAATCGCTGTAACAGGAAATGGAAAGGTAAGTCACGGAATCATGGAGATCTTAAATGGAATGAAAGCCAAAAAAGTATCGATTGATCACTTCCTAACTCAAAAGTATGACCTACCTGTTTATACCCAACTAGAAGTCATGGATTACTACAAGCGCAAAGACGGTCAAGAAGCATCCAAAGCCGATTTTTACGCGAATCCAGAGCAATATGAAAGCAATTTCGAGCGCTTTACTAAAGTGACCGATGTATTGATAACCGGTCATTTCTTCAAACACGGATCACCAAAGATCTTAACTAGAGATATGCTCAATGCCATCGACAACAAAATTAAAGTAGTTGGCGATGTTTCTTGCGATGTTGACCACGGTCCAATCGACTCCACCTTACGCGCTTCTACAATTGCTGACCCTATCTATGGGTATCATCCAGGTAAACACGAAGAAGTAGCCTTTGATCATCCAGCAGCCATTACAGTAATGGCCATTGACAATTTACCTTGCGAATTGCCAAAAGATGCTAGTGAAGGGTTTGGTGAAGTATTCTTAAACGCCATTTTACCCGCATTCTTCAACGGAGATAAAGACCAAATTCTAGCTCGTGCAACCGTAACACAAAACGGAAAATTAACCGAGCGTTTTGCGTATTTACAAGAGTACGTCGACGGCAAATAAATACAATAAGTTATGGGATACTCTTAATACTTAATTGTTAAGAGTATGCCAAAATCAAATATTGTTTGAAAAATTCATAATAAAATAGTTTTACTCCGTATATTTGTTGCGAAATTTACAATCTCAAACGGAGGCGAATTAGGAATACTAAGGAAATAATTCTCATCTTTTGCGAATTTTTTTTTCATCTGTAAATTTGAATGAAAAATAAGTAAGATTTGGCTATTTTTATTGCGTAGGTTCTGTTGTTTTCCACACGAAGAGCAAGTGTACAAAGACAATTACAGCGGATGCATCCTATGCAATCTATTGTATTTCCTCTTTTACGCCAAAAAAACTTCAACAACTAGAGATTGGCATTTCAATGACAAGCCAATAATTTAATTGTTCAAAATAAAACTATGGAAGGTGAATTAACAAGCAAGGAGCTGCGTATTCAAAAAAAAATTAAAGATTCTGAAACTCACGTATTCAGAACTGTATTTCCAGGGCAAACAAACCACCATGGCACGATGTTCGGTGGAGCTGTTTTAGCCATTATGGATGAAATTGCCTTTATGACCGCTACTCGCTTTTGCCGTAAACCAATTGTAACTGTTTCCAGTGATAAAATCGATTTCAATCAACCGATTCCCGTAGGAACGCTAGTTGAACTTATCGGAACAGTTGTACGCGTAGGACGTACAAGTTTAGATGTACGTGTAGACGTATTTGTTGAAAGTATGTACAGAGAAGGCCGTGAAAAAGCAATTTCTGGTACTTTTACCCTGGTAGCGATTAACGAAAGTAAACGCCCTGTACCAGTCATGGATGAGATAGAATCATTTTAGATTTTTCCGCATAAAAACAAAAAAAAGCTACTGTCAATCAGTAGCTTTTTTTGTTTTTCCTAAACTTCACCTACTTTTTTATCCTCATTCTCTTACCCTCGTTCAATCGAGTCCACCTAAATATAAATACAGGGTTAATTTGACAGATCTACAGCTGTTTAAGGGGATTCGAACTCAGCCCATGATCTCAACTTTTTTTTGTGCTTTTTTGACGTATAATGGACTATTTAGGAACTGGGTAGTAGGAGGTTGCCCTTTTTTTTATAATTCAATTCAAAGGACAATTTGAGTTTCCGTTAAGTATTCGCATAAAATGGGATAACGCTAAATAAATCAAGTAATTATTTCACTAATTTAAAGGGATAATTAATTGTTTTACTATCAAAAAGCAAGCTTATGAAAGCAGATCAAAAAAAAGAAAAACCTCCTTTCTCAGTAAGTTCAGATCGAGTTGTACATCAAGCCCCGAACAGCTACTTCGATTACCCCAACCACCAGCCAGGCAAGAGTCTACCTTTTGCCGATCAATTGGGAAGCTACCAACAATACAGAGGGGTTCCGCCCCAAGACTTTTCCAAACACAAGGTGTACCTCATTGGAAGTGGCATCGCCACCTTATCCGCAGCCTTTTACTTTATACGGGATGGACAAATACCACCTGCACAGCTTGTTTTTTTAGAACAAGGTGGCGTAGACGGCGGATCCCTGGATGGAGCAGGGGATGCCCAAGGTGGTTATCTCGTTCGTGGAGGCCGTGAAATGGACGCAACCTACGAGAATGTATGGGATATTTTCCAACATATTCCCGCACTTGAACTCCCCAAACCCTATAGCGTACTCGATGAGTACCGCTTGCTAAACGATGGAGATCCCAATTATTCCCGCTCGCGTTTACTCCATCATCTAGGGCAAGTCAAAGCAATTACTTCCTTGGAATTAACCAAAAAAGACCAAAGAGCCCTGCTTAAACTTCTGCTCAAAAGAAAAGAAACCCTTGATGACCAAACCATTGATTCCTATTTTAAGACGTCCTTTTTTAAAAGCAACTTCTGGATGTTATGGCGCACCATGTTTGCCTTTCAACCCTGGCATAGCTTATTGGAGTTTAAACTCTACCTACACCGCTTTATCCACGCTATAGACGGAATGAAGGATTTCTCCTCCTTGGTATTTCCCAAATACAACCAATACGACACCTTTGTGCTGCCCCTTAAAAAATACTTAGAGGAGGAAGGAGTAACCTTTCAACACCATACGCTGGTAACCGCAGTAGAGGTGGAGATAGAGGAGGACAAGAAAACAGCAAAGAAAATAGTGCTAGAACAAGGTGGAATCCCAGGTGAAATCCCGCTACATCCAACGGATTTTGTTGTAATTACTGTGGGGTCCATGACGGAAGACACACGATATGGCAGCAATACAACCCCTCCAAACATTCACACGGATGACTCCATGGAAAGCAAAGGCAGCAACACGTCTAGTCCGGGATGGCAATTGTGGAGAAACTTAGCCGCACAATCGCCTGTTTTTGGTCAGCCTGCTAAATTTTACTCCTCCCTAAGGCAATCGGCTTGGGAATCTGCCACCTTAACCTGTAAGCCCTCTCCACTCGTGGAAAAGCTAAAAACCTATACCGTCAACGATCCGTATTCGGGCAAAACCGCCACAGGCGGAATCGTTACCATCACTGATTCCAATTGGCTTTTGAGTTTTACGTGCAACAGACAACCGCATTTTCCAAACCAACCAAAAGATGTTCTCGTACTTTGGCTCTATGCCTTGAATATGTATACCCCAGGCGATTTTATCCCTAAAGCAATGCCTCAGTGCACCGGAAATGAGATTTTAGCCGAATTATGCCATCATCTCTCTCTTAGTGATAGGATAGGAGAGATCCAAGCTAATACGATTGTACGCACCGCTTATATGCCTTATATCACCGCTATGTTTATGCCTCGTGCACAGGGAGATCGTCCTGATATTGTACCAGAAGGCGCTGTAAATATCGGCCTAGTTGGTCAGTTTGTCGAAACTCCCAACGATGTCGTCTTTACAATGGAAAGTGCAGCGCGTACCGGTAGGCAAGCCGTCTATCAACTGCTAAAACTCAACAAACAGGTACCTGATATTGCACCCATGCAGTACGATATCCGCCATTTAATTAAAGCTGCCTATACCCTCAACGACAACAAACCCTTTATTGGGGAACCCCTTTTAAGACGATTCTTACATGGAACGTATTACGAACAATTGCTCCTTAAAAGAGACAAAAAAAACAAGTCTTCTGATGCTCATTTCCGCATCGAATTAAAAAGAAGTGCGAACTGGTTTAAAAAGTTAGTTAATTAACTGTCTTTGTTGTACATTTAAGTAAACCTTTATATCAAAAAAACAAAAAATGATGCAAATTAAAAATGTAACTGTTGCGGGAAGCGGTGTTTTAGGTTATCAAATAGCCTTTCAATCGGCCTTTAAGGGATTTAATGTAACGGTATACGACCTAAGTCCAGATGCAATCGAAAACGCCAAAAAGAAGTTTGACGTACTCAGCGCCAAATACGCTCAGGATTTAGCTGCCACGCCTGAACAATTGGCGCAGACTAAAGCGAATTTGTCTTATTCGAGCGACTTAAAACAAGCAACAGCTCATGCTGATTTACTAATTGAAGCTGTTCCTGAAAACCTGAAAATAAAAATTGGCTTTTACAACCAATTGGCGGAAGTAGCACCAGCACACACGATTTTTGCAACCAATTCATCTACCTTACTACCTAGTCAAATTGCAGAAGCAACAAAAAGACCCAAACAGTTTTTAGCGCTGCATTTTGCCAATGATATTGGCACGCACAATACTGCTGAGATCATGGGGCACGCGCAAACGGATCCGCATATTTTTAATCAAATCGTCGAATTTGCAAGCGCAATCGGCATGATTCCGTTGCCATTGCACAAGGAACAACCAGGATACATCTTAAACACCCTATTGGTTCCTTTGTTAGATGCTGCAACAGAACTCCTAGTAAAAGAGGTAGCGGATGCACCAACTATAGACAAGACCTGGATGGTCGCAACCGGAGCTCCAATAGGTCCCTGCGGAATTCTCGATATAATCGGAATTACAACGGCCTACAATATCATCAAAATGAGCGCAGATGCAACCAAAGATCCTCTGAAACTCAAAACAGCTGCATACTTAAAAACAGCGTTTCTGGATCAAAATAAACTAGGCGTGGGAACAGGGGAAGGATTCTATACCTATCCAAACCCTGCTTTTAAAGACCCGAATTTCTTAAAGTAAGACGATATTCATGTTGGGTATTCACCCCTATAAAACAGTAAAAAGTCCGTATAAACCCCTGGGTTTATACGGACTTTTTACTGTTAAACCTTTACTTTAATTAATATTATGTAAAACACATAATTTCAGTAATTTATATAGGTTAAATACTTGATTTTGTCATGCGGTCATTACCCATTAAATCTCGACCTAACTCCGTCTGTTTAAAACCGATACCCTCTAGTAGTTCAACCATTTCTTTGCCTAAATATTGATTGATTTCATAGAACAAAAAACCACCTGGCTTTAGTTGTGCTTTGGCCAATGAACCAATTTTTCGATAGAAGATAAGAGGATCGTGATCAGCTACAAATAAGGCGGTATGCGGTTCATAATCCATGACGTTCTTTTTGATTTCTACTTTTTCCAATTCGCGTATATAGGGCGGATTAGACACAATGATATCATAGGCATCGTCCAATTGGTTTAAGGCAAGTACATCTTCTTGTAAGAAGTTAACTGTAACACCTAAAGCATTGGCATTTCGCTTGGCAACGGCCAAAGCAGCCGCAGAAATATCCAATACGGTCACCTGACTCTTAGGGAGTTCTTTGGCCAATGTCAAACCAATACACCCACTACCAGTACCAATATCTAAAATGCGAATGGGTTGATCTACAGCAACAGATGCAATAATCCACGCTACTAATTCCTCCGTCTCGGGGCGGGGAATAAGGGTATGCGCATTGACTTCAAATGTATAGCCGTAAAAATGGGCTTTACCAAAAATTTGTTGCACAGGCTTTTCTTGTAGGAGTTGACCTAAAACCGTCAACCAAGCATCGGATTGTGTGGTCTCTAACCCGGGATTCATCAGTAAATCAATACGTGTTTTTCCCTCGAGTTCTTCCAAGCAGATAAGGAACAACTGTCGCGCTTCTAACTCGTCATAAATGGGAGTTAACTCCGCTATAAACTGGTCTTGTAGTAATTTTATCAGCATAGTTTAAAAGCTAAAACCCTAGTTGATTAGCTAAAAAGAATTAAATTTGTTCAAAGATACAGTTTTATCAATGTTGAAAAAAGACGAATACTATATTTCTCGATGCCTGCAACTGGCAAAACAAGGAACTTTTGCTGCGCTTCCGAATCCTTCTGTTGGGGCAGTTGTGGTACACAACGACCGAATACTAGGCGAAGGATTTACTTCTGCCTATGGAGGACCCCATGCGGAAGTCAATGCAATAGCAGCCGTAAAAGATGCTAATTTATTAAAAGAAAGCACCTTATATGTCAGTTTAGAACCCTGTAGTCACGTTGGAAAAACACCTCCATGTTGCGATTTAGTCATTGCCAAGAAAATCCCTAGGGTTGTCGTTGGTACGATTGATCCATTCGCACAGGTATGTGGTATGGGCATTCAAAAGATGAAAGAGGCAGGAATAGAAGTAGTTGTTGGTGTCTTAGAAGAAGCATGTCGGGCAAGTAATCAACGCTTTTTTACGTATCACCAAAAAAAACGCCCCTACATTATACTAAAATGGGCCGAGAGTCAGGATGGATTTATTGCACCTTTAGACCGAGAGGAACAAGCCCCTGTATGGCTATCCAACGCCTATGCGAAACAGTTGGTCCATCAATGGAGAAGTGAGGAAATGGCTTTTCTCGTTGGCACCAATACTGTCCTTGCAGACAATCCATCTTTAACAACGCGCAGCTGGTATGGCAAAAACCCTACTCGCGTCTATTTGGATCGACTCGGAAAGATTAGCTCTTCTTTTGCAATTAACCAACAAGAAAAACCTGCGATCTGTATTACTGCCAATCGAAACATGCAATCTACTGCACAAACCCAATACTATTATGCTGATTTTGATGCAAATGTAGTACAGCAAATTTGTACAATCTTGTATGATCTTCAAATTATGTCTGTAGTTATAGAAGGAGGTACGCAAACCATTCAACATTTTATCGCGGCCAACCTTTGGGATGAAGCTCGTATTTTTACGAGTGAGGTGCGATTAGGAGAAGGTATTCTTGCTCCTGAATGGCCTATAGCTGAAACATGGGAGCGTTATACTATAGCGAATAATGAATTACATATTTTACACGCCAAATAATGACGGAAGAGAAAGATTTTTATAAAACCATCAGTCAACCTACAGAAGAAGTATTATACAAAGAAAAGAACAGCAAATTCTTTGGCTATGCCTTTCCCATCAAAAAAGAAGAAGAAGTCAAGGAATTGCTAGACCAAATAAAAAAGCAACACTACAATGCCCGCCATTGGTGCTATGCTTTTCAGCTAGGAACAGATCCTGTTTACTATCGTGCAAACGACGATGGAGAACCAAGTAATACAGCAGGAGCCCCAATTTATGGACAAATTCAGTCTTTTGATGTAACGGATATTCTCATCGTTGTTGTTCGCTATTTTGGCGGAGTAAAACTAGGCGTAGGCGGATTGATTACAGCCTATCGCGCCGCTGCACAAATGGCGATGGAAGAAGCGGAGATCATCGAATGTACAATAGATAAAAAGTTTAAAGTGCGCTTTGACTACAAAGACATGAACAATGTGATGCGCGTGATCAAAGAACGCAATTTGCAATTGGTCCAACAAAAGTTAGAAATGACCTGTGAAATAGAACTATCCATCCGCAAAAGTGAATATCAACAGGCTTTAGCTGCATTCGTTCCCTTTTACGAAGTCAAAGTAATTGAACCATCGGCTGAAGATTACTAGACAACCTACTGAAATTGAATGTAATAACTATAAAAAGAGGGATGTTTACACTCAAACATCCCTCTAGTAAATAATACAATAAAAAATAATATCTGTCTAATAATCAAAACGGAAAAACGATAAGATTCGTATCTACATTTTCCAATTCAGTTAAAAAATAGTTCGTTTATTTTCTTACCCCAAGGACAATACTAATAAGGTAATTGCGCAAGCGGCTAATCCTAAGCCTATTATGTTTTTTACTGAAAGCTTTTCATTAAATAGGGTATAGCCAAAAAGCGTTCCCAAGAAGATCACGCCAAAATTCATTCCCGCAAACACAATCGTAGGGTTAGAGGAGAAGTGGTGGTGGGCTTTCATATAAAAAATAATATTGACAAAGTTCAATCCTCCAATAAAAATACCCGAAACCAAATTGAGTTTAGAGAGTCTTAAGATATTCTTCTTAACGACAAGCGTATAGATTAATAAGCTTAAAATCAAAGCAGTAAAGAAAACGTAGAACAAACTTTGCGTATAGGGAATCACGGAATACAAGGCGAGTTGTTTAAAGCAAATATCAATAATTCCAAAGCCAAAAAACGTGCTCAACAAATACCAAGTACTCTTAGAAGACGTGGTTGTTTGGGTGGTTTCAGCTTTTTGTAAAATAAAGTAAACGGACAGTAAACCAATACCCAAAGCCCAATAGCGCATAGCGTTTAATTCTTCGTGAAAAATGAATATGGCAGCTAAAATGGGAATTAAAAGCGACAAGCGTTGTGCGATATCCGTCTTAATTAAACCAGCGTATTGAATGGAGCGAAATTGGGCAACAAAAATCGTTGGCAATAAGATTCCCAAACTCAAAATTACGAGCCATGGCATAGCACTTGAAAGTTGTGTAAAATCAACATCAAAAATAAAAAATGACAATAACGAAGTTATAACATAGTTGATAATAATTATTTCAAAGATATTGATAGAGAATCTTTTGATGTATTTAAAAAATACACCGACAGAAACGCTACCGAGAATGCTGCAAATTAAATATATCATAGGATGGGTTTAGCGAACTACAAAAATAGAAATTATAGGAAGTTCACCAAGATTAGGAGGGGTTTTAATTTTCTATTTTACATAATATTAATTATAGTAAATTTGTGTATTAAGCAAAATACAAGCCTTCTTTAACTTTAACTTAAAAAAAAACCATCCGTTGGCTACTGGATGGTTTTAGTATGCTTTTATCCTTTAATGAAATCTTTTTTTTCTATTACTTCAAACGCTTTATTGACAAGAATTCCCAATGTATCTGTTTTTATTTCAATAGTATTTGCTGAATTTACTCTTGGTCGTTTCAACAGCGCTTTTACACTATAAGCAACAAATTTAGTATCGTCTGCCTTTTTTTCTCTATCAATAACGGTTTGCAATTCTTTCATCAATGGTTCAGCCTTTTTCTGAAGTTCATCGTATTCGCGCACTGCTTGATCAATTTCCTGGCGTACACTTGCTACCGGATGAATTTTATAGAGTTGCATATACTGATTCACTGCATATCGCTGTAATTCAATAAATGGCTGATGATCGATTTCTAGTTCTTCTACCAAAGCTAAACCTTTTAATTGTAATCGCTTCTTTTCAGTCAGCGTGTCAATTTCAATTATCGTCAACTCATTTTCTTTTTTATTGAAATCGAGCTTCAATTCTGATGCAACATATGGGCTTACAGCAGCTAACATACGGTCCTTCAAATTATCCTGTACAGCAAAAGCGGATAAAATAACAAAACTTAGCACGGGCAAAACAATTCTTTTCATTTTTTATGGATTACGTATGTTTTCTAACTTATTTTAAATTAATGTAAGGATTAAACAAAGTGTTTAAATGATTAAATAAAAAGTTCATGTCTCTGTTTATTAGTAACTTATGATGTCTTCTACTGGAATTACTTTATATCGATCATCCATTAGGACGTTGAGTGTGACGTCTTGGTTTCCGTTTCTTTTCGATGTATAGGTAAAAAAACCATGCACGTGATACGCCCTAAATTGAATTGAATCTGCTGTTAAACTAAGCTGCTCAGTTGTTTCTATTAAGTCTCTTAACTCTTGAATATCCTCTTCCATATCAGTACAAGCCTCTTTAACTAGATTTATTTGGTCTTGATTTGTTTGAGTTGGATCTTGGGCATATTCTTGTGTAAAGAAGGCCAAATCATCTTTCAACCTTTCGTATCTAGGAATCCCCTCTTCTTCCAATTGGCGTTTTAATTCCGTTGCTTTGAAGTCTAATCGCCCTTTTTCCGTCAGGGTATCAATCTTGGTAATCGTAATTTTATTTTTATCTCGATTAAAATCTGCTCCCAGTTGTACTTCAAAAAAATCAACCAAATTGGGCATCAGTTGATTTTCTAAGTGATTTCCTTTACTACAAGAGATTAACGTTAAACCTAAGCATAAAAGTAAGAGTATTCTCGTTTTCATTTGTTATTCTTTTCAGACAAATCTAAATAAAAAAAGAAAGTCTTACTAGTACTAAATTCACTGCCTGATAAAATCAGCATCACTCAAGGTGTGCATAAAGGCTAGCAAGGCTTCTTTTTCTTCTTGGGTTAAGGGAATTCTATTGTTATTGTCCTTAAAAATGGGATCTAAATTAGCGCTGTTTAGCACACCTTTGTCCATATAATCCAAGACATCCTCAAGGGTTTCAAACTGTCCAAAACTACCGTAAGGCGCTGTAAGTGCTACGTTTCTCAGAGACGGAACCCTAAAACTCATATAGTCGTTTAAATCGCCTGTTACTCGTGCACGTCCCGCTTCATTTGAATCGCGGTTGATGGGAAAACCAATATTTCTAAACGATTGATCTGTAAATAATTCACCGCTATGACAACTACCACAGTGTTGTGCAAAAAGCGTGTGACCTTGTTTTTCTTGCGCAGTAAATACCGCTTGGCCTCGCTTTACTTGGTCGTATTTGCTGTTGGCTGAAATCAAGGTATACTCAAACTGTGCAATACTTTTAAAAATGCGTTCAGGAGTCAACTGTCGATCGCCAAACGCCTTGAAAAACAAGTCGATATAAACAGGGTCATCTTGAATTTTATTTATGATATGTACTGCGGAAGAATGCATTTCTTCAGGTGTAATAATTGGGACAATCACTTGATCTTCTAATTTTAGTTTACTTCCGTCCCAATTGTAAAACTGCATAAAAGCTAGGTTTTGAATCGGGGGCACATTGCGCAAGCCCACCTTCCCTTCTATTCCAACGCCTTGTTTTTGATGATCTGCATAGGCTGAGGATTGGATGTGACAAGTTGCACAAGACACACTATTATCTCGGCTTAAACGGGGATCAAAAAACAATTTTTTACCTAATTCAACGCCAAATTCGGTGGGTGGATTCTTTAAAAAAGCTGGATTTAAGGCAGGAAAATCATCGGGTAGCTCAAGTGTGAGCAAGGGATTGTCAACAAGGGGCTCATAGGCGTCGTCATTTTGACATGAAAACAACCCTAGAAGCAGAAATACAACACTGATTTTCTTCATCTTACAACTATTTTGTTTGACAAAATAAGTAGACGAGTCATTCATCTCAATGACTCGTCTACTCGATTAGTTTTTCACTTCAATAACCGAAAACATTCCGCTTACGTCATTGATCCCATTTCCTCCTAGATTATCAACAAATTTGACCATTTGCACCGCTGTGTGTACGTTTGGTGTTGCATTGTCTTCTGATCCCGTTCCTGATTGCAAAGTGATGGTGTTTATTTTACCGCTTAACAAATGGTGAAAATCCGCCTGAATCACTACCGTTGGCGCAGTTTTTCCGACTGAAGCAATTGTTGGTAAATCCAAGGTAATATCGCGATACGCATCTACGCCTTGTTTAATTTCTCCATTGTCATCTTTGTCAATTGTACTACCGGTGTGAATAGACAGCTCTTTGTGATCTGTGTCATAAAATCCTTCAATCTTAGTAAAGCGGTATCCCGTACCCCATTCCCACATCATTTCAGTATCATTCGCACCTGCTAAAGCGTAGAAATTAGGGAATTTAACTTCGTCTAAAGTGTTTAAGTCCTGGCGTACACCTAAACCAAATTTTAGCTGCTTGTATTCTCCTTTTGGAATATCGTTTAGCACATAGGTTAAGCTACTCGCTTTCGCTTGGTTAATCACAGCAGCGCCGAGATCTAAATTGTTGATGTGATAAGGAATTTCTTTTCCGTCATTTTTGATCAAGCGAATATTGCTGATGACGTATTTTAATTCGCTAAAATGATGGAGTTGTCCTGCTGCAGAAGTATGCGCAGTTGCCGTTGTGGAAGTTGCATCACCTAGCACAATGGTTTGATCTCCAAATGTATTAGTAAATGCGAGGGTTACTTTGTTTGCTGCAACGTGGCTATCATCGTTAGAACACGACAATAAAGCAATTGAAAATAAAGATAAAGCGGCGTATTTTTTTAGTGTTTTCATGTTTAGTTTAGTTTAAAAATTAAAAGTAAGAGAGGTAAATACATTACGTCCCATTCTTGGTATATTGCCCCAATCGGCATAGGTGGTATAATATTCGTCCAGCAAGTTTTCAGCACCTACTTGGAAGACCGCCTTCACTCCTTTTACGTAAAAGGTATAGGTAACTGCAGCATCCCAAATGGCATAAGCTGCGGTTTGACTCTCTCCGTATTCTGGACTGTAATCCCGTTGTTTACCATCGCCTCGTACTGTGGTTTGAACGTCAAAATCGCGGTACGTATAATGCAAGGAGGTTTGATAACTAAGTGGTCGAATAAAAGGCAAATTCCCCTTTTCATCATCTTGACCACGGGCGTATGTTAGACTTCCTTTCCAGTGTAGATCATCCAAAACTGTATAATGTCCACTGAGCGAAAAGTTAAACAATGTCGCATAATCCAAAGCGGTATATCCCTTTACTCCAACTGATTGATAATTCATCGGACTTCCTAAGCTCAGAATTCGCCCTATGATATAATCCTTGATGTGGAAGTAGTTGGCTTTAGCTTGGAGGCCATAACCATCGCCTTTATAGCTAACGCTCGCATTGATTTCTCGGGAAACTTCGTTGGGTAAATCGGGATTTCCAATATAGTCATAGCGATCATAGCTATTGTAAATATAATAACCATACGCTTCGGAAACAGAGGGCGCACGATGTCCATAGCCCCCACCTACTGCTAAAGTAAAGCGCTGAATATCTACTTCATAGCTCGCGTGTAGGCTTGGCAATACTCTCGTTTTTTCCTGAGCAGCTCCTGGATGAAAAATCCAGTTAAACTCAATGTACTTCGCCTTGTTGTAATTAATCCCCAACCCACCACCAAGGTGAAGTTGACTATTATCCGATAGGGCTATGCTATTGTTCATTGAAACTCCGCTATAGGTAGTCGTTACCCAGGGCCATGTATAGGCAAACATGCTTTGTTTTTCTCGGTCTTGCGGATACATGCGCATTTCTGCAATAGATCGATTGGTATAGGCATTGAGCTGCAATTCAGAAGAATAGATCCCCTTTTTGAAATTTGCTTTAGACAGCAAGCCATAGGTTGTACTCCAACCGGGCATGTCCATGTGTACCAAATTCTCCGGACGTGTCGTATCGTCCATATAGTGCTCGATAGCGTTGAAATACACTTTGGTATCCCATATTTTAAGCATTTGGTTTTCAAAAAGCTGTTTGTATGAAAGCGAGGTGATTAACGCTCGCGATAACCACAAATCCATCGGCAAAGCTGGATAGCCCACATCCTTAGCCACATCGAAAATAGCATCGACACGCAATGAAGATAACGCACTGGTTTTATGTGCAATACCCAAAGAACTATTGAACTTCTTAAATTGAGAATGCAGCACTTCCTCCCGATTTCCATCCTTGTAATTCTCGGCAGAACGGTATGCAATACTCGCATCTGTTACCCATTTGTTACTTGAAAAGGACAGGTTTCCTAAGTTATACCATTGATTATTATTAAATTCAAATCCGCTTTGATAGCTTCCTCTCCATTGAGCATAAGGACTAAAGGCCGTATTTTTTCGCTTCAAATCAATGCTTCCAGCAATTGTAGCCCCATGCATTCCTCCTTCTTGACCGGATTGAATGACTACATCGGCTAAATTATTGCTTTCTACATAAGAAGTGATGGGATCCATTTTATCCGTACAGGCGCCAAAAATATGCATCCCATCTAGGGTTAACGTGGAGCGTTCCGTACTCATATTGTTGAGCAAAGGTTCCCACGCATAAGCACCGCGCTTAATGAAGCTTATTTGTTGAGAGGAAGCCAAAAACTCGTCTACTGAAACCGACATTTTTAAATCCGTACGGATTTTCTCTTTCGCCTGTGCCACTACGGCAATTTCATCCAATAGGGTAGTTAAACTATCGGTGGGCGTTGTCGGATGCTGAGCTACAGCACTTAGTGTAGCCAAACAACATACTAATGATAAAATTCGCATAGGGCTAAAAGAGTATATCAATAAACAATTCACTCTTCACTCCTGCTACTCCAGGTGTGAAATCTGTAGGCACTTTAGTTCCCTTTACAATTCTCCCTTGGTTGTTTTGGAGAATAAAGTTCAGCGTCCAATTTCCCGTCATCGTATAATTCACCACACCTTGGTAAAACGAATCTTCTCTTTGTACCAAATCGCGGTTATTAGGCGATGAGTGATTGCCCATGGATGGTTCTGGCATACGCGGATCTAGGCGCAACGTATAGTGGTCAACACTGGTGTAGGCCTGATGCAACCCTTGCCATGTACTTGTATCGGCAGCGCTATTGTATTTGAAAATACCGGCTACTATATCATTCTCAGCCACTTTGGGCTTCACTGGCGCAACTAAAGCAATGATATAGTGTTCTTGGTCATTTCCAACAAATGAAGTCATATTGAGGTTCATATTGGTTTGATGGAATACCTCAATGGGATGAAGGTGCTCAAGATGTTGCCCTCCAACTTGAATATCAAAAACAAGTGCCCATTGTCCTGCCGAACTCTCTTTGGTGAATACACTGTATCCTTTGTAGTATTTTTCTTGGGATACATAGGTCCAAGCATCGCTAGTTGGACAGCTTTCTCTTGTTCCCGCCCCTGTTGTTAATACAGGAACAAGCGTTACTGTGGCATGCTCCATACTTTGTTTGCTATTTGCATCCAGTAGGTGCACGCGAATTTCATTATATCCTTGGTAGAGCTTGCCCTCCAAAGCCTCTACACGAATCACATAGGATTCTTGTTCAAAAGAAATAACTTCTTTGAACGCTTGATTATCAGGTACTACGATAGTTGATTCAGATTCATAATCTGTTTTATCAATAGTACAAGCCGCAACAACAAACAAGGTTGATACGATACAAAAAAAGGTTTTCATAGTACATAAGGTCGCCAACAAGTACACCGAGGCACAACTATCCTATAGCATAGACGTGAATAGACTGAGTAATGCGATTCGATTACCGACGGCATCTAGTGTTAGTAGATGCGAGATCTCCTAACAGCGGTTTACAAATAAGTGTTGAAAATGCAGGAATACAACAGACATCCACCGTTCATACCTTGTGGTGATTTAAGCCCATTCGCTCAAACCACAGGTAGAATAAAAGTCTATAGTCTTTCCCCTTTTTCTAGTAAACCGGAGGGCGAAATAAGAAATTGGAAAATGAAAACGCATAGCTGTTTTCAATACCTACAAAAGTTTTTGCGCTATGGGTATTAAAAAACACATAGCGAACCACTTCAATTGCCTGATAGAAGATGAGTTGAACTTCTGCTGAAGCAAATTGGGATCTGCTTTTGTCTGTATCGTTATCAGCAGCATGAGTCAATTCTTTTGCAAGGTGACATTTACCATTACAAGCAAGCTCAGGCTTTTCTTTGTTTACACAAAGTTCGTTTTTGATATAATCGTATAACACCACATATTCCACAACCGGTAATACCGGTTTGAAAAACATAAATAGGGATAATATGAGTGTTGCTATTTTCACCTTACAAAGGTCTGATATATTTTCACAAAGACAAAATTATGAATTGTTTGTATCAATCAATGGATTGAATAAATAAATTACGCCCTTTGAAGAAGAAAATTTAAGTAGATAGGCTTCTGATTACCAAAAAAAATGAGCCTAATCCAGTGGGATTAGGCTCATTTGATCGGTTGCATAAAAAAGGCTTATCTGCTTTCTAATGCTTTTAATTTATCGTTCATCTCTAACGCTCTATAAATGTTTTTCAACGTATTGATTGCCTCTTCGTTAGAAGGGTTAATGGCCAATACTTTTTCTAAATCATTCATTGCATCGCGGTAAAGCGCTTTTTTCTCTTTTTGCAATTGGTCGTATTTCTTGTTATCTGCAGCAGACATACCAAGGCTATTCATTTTATTTGTAATCTCCTCGTCTGGTTGCAATTTAAGGAAAGCCATATTTAGGTATGCGCTTTCATTTTTAGGGTTAATACGGATTGCTTGCTCGTAGTATTTTCTAGCGTCATCAACTTTTCCTGCTTGGAAACTTGTTACCCCTAGGTTGTACAATAATACGTCGTCATTTGGATTTTTAGCTAAAGCTTCTTTCGCAACTTCTTCGTATTTTCCAATATTGTTTGATTTCAAGTACAAATCCATTTGTGTCAACATTAAGTTGGTGTCATCTGGATTAGATTTTCTAGCTTCAATAACCGCTTTTTCAGCTTCTTCGTATTGTCCTTCTTGGTAATAGATCAAAGCTAAGTTTTTGATGATTTCAGGGCGTTTAGAATCCTCTTTCACAAATTTAGGATCCACGTGAGATCCTTGTTTTACAAGAACATCTCTCATTTTAGAATCTTTGCCGAAGTTTTGAACCTCACCTGTCGCTTTATCTACTGCTGTATAGTATGATTCATTTCCGTTATACCCTAAGTCGATCAACTCTTTGTAATATGTCGTAGCTGTTTTATAGTCTTTAGAACTAATAGCTGTTGAAGCTGCGTAATATAGGTATAAGGTATCTTTTGGATTGATGTCAAATGCTTGTTTAAACTTTTTAGTCGCTCCAATATAGTTTTTTGAATTGTTATCTTCGATCGCTTTGTTGATCACTTTAGACGCTACAATACCTAACTCTTCATTTGCTTGTTTTGCAAATTTATTGTTTTTGTCAATTGACTCAATAGCTTTATAAGCAGCTACCATTTCGTCTACATTTGCGTCAAAATTCTGATTTTTTTCAATTTGTTGATACGCTAAATTCGATTTTAAATAGTAGTACTGTATTTTCTGATCATTGGTAGCTTGACCTAAAACACCTTCTACTGCTTTTAACGCAGTAGTAGCTTCAGCTACATTTCCTTTCTTTACCGCTTTTTCAGCATCTTTAAGCTCTTTCTTTTGAGCCATAGTAAGCCCAGAGATCAATAGGGCTGCTGCTAAATAAACATATTTTTTATTCATAACTCTGTTGTTTTTATTGTTTTACTCTTGATCTTGATCTTCTTCTGTTTGTTCGTTTATCTCCTCGTTTTCCGCTAAGATAGTTCCGTCAATTTCTACAAATTCTTGGTCTTGATCTTCCTCATCATCTTCCTTCATTACCTTACAAACTGCGGCAATTGAATCGTTTCCTTTGATGTTGATCAGACGAACACCTTGAGTTGCACGTCCCATTACACGTAAATCAGATACACGCATACGGATTGTTAATCCTGATTTGTTGATGATCATCAAATCATCCGCATCCGTTACCGCATTAATTGAAACCAATAATCCAGTTTTATCACTGATATTCATGGTTTTCACTCCTTTTCCACCGCGGTTCGTTTCTCTGTACTCCTCTAAGGCTGAACGCTTACCATATCCGTTTTCAGATACAACTAAGATTTCGCTATTCATATCGTTAACCGATACCATTCCGATTACCTCGTCTTTATCATCTGCTAGGGTAATTCCGCGAACTCCTGAAGCTGTTCTTCCCATTGGACGTGTTTTCTCCTCGTCAAAGCGAACTAATTTTCCAGATTTAACGGCAATAAGTACTTTACTCTTACCATCTGTTAATTTTGCTTCTAGTAATTCGTCGTCTTCTTTAATGGTAATAGCGTTGATACCGTTTTGTCTTGGACGTGAATATTGTTCTAATGGCGTTTTCTTCACTTGACCTTTTTTGGTGGCCATGATAACGAAGTGATTGTTGATGTACTCTTCATCTTTAAGATCTTGCGTACAGATAAACGCTTTCACTTTGTCGTCATTTTCAATATTAATCAAGTTTTGGATCGCACGCCCTTTGCTTACTTTAGTTCCTTCTGGAATTTCGTAAACGCGCATCCAGAAACATTTTCCTTTTTGCGTAAAGAACAACATATATTGGTGGTTAGTAGCCACATACATATGCTCTAAGAAATCTTGATCTCGTGTACCCGCCGATTTTTGTCCTACGCCTCCTCTATTTTGTGTTTTGTACTCTGATAGAGGGGTACGTTTAATATAACCTGCGTGAGAAATAGTAATAACTACTTGTTCATCTGCAATAAGGTCTGTTATACTAACGTCTCCACCAGCATATTCAATTACAGAGCGACGCTCATCACCGAATTTCTCTTTTACTTCGATTAACTCTTCCTTAATCAAGTTCATTCGCATGTCTTTGCTTGCTAATAACTCTCTTAAGTGATTGATTAACTTCATGATTTCTTCATACTCTGCACGTAGTTTGTCTTGCTCTAGTCCAGTTAACTGACGTAGACGCATTTCAACAATTGCACGGGCTTGAATCTCAGATAAAGAAAAGCGCTCGATTAATTTAGCTCTAGCTTCATCTGCATTGCTTGATGAGCGAATCAAAGCGATTACTTCGTCAATATTATCAGAAGCGATAATTAACCCTTCTAAAATATGTGCGCGTTCTTCTGCTTTTCTCAATTCAAATTGCGTACGTCTAACCACAACATCATGTCTGTGTTCTACGAAGTGGTAGATCAGCTCTTTTAAATTTAAGGTTTGTGGACGTCCATCAACTAGGGCAATATTATTTACACTGAAGGAAGACTGCAACTGCGTATACTTATATAGCGTATTTAATACGATATTAGGAATAGCATCGCGTTTTAATACGTAAACGATACGCATCCCTTTACGATCGGATTCATCGCGTATCGTTGCGATACCTTCGATTTTTTTCTCATTAACTGCCTCTGCAGTTTTTTTGATCATTTCCGCTTTGTTGACTTGGAACGGAATTTCTGTAACCACGATGCACTCTCTTCCATCTACTTCTTCGAAGTTGGCTTTAGCACGCATAACAACGCGACCGCGCCCTGTTTTGAATGCTTCTCTAACCCCTTCATAACCGTAGATCACCCCCCCTGTAGGGAAATCAGGTGCTTTGATGTGGTTCATCAATTCGTCAATTTCAATCTCGTTGTTGTCGATATAGGCCAAGGTACCATCAATAACCTCCGAAAGGTTGTGAGGCGCCATATTAGTTGCCATACCAACGGCAATACCCGAAGCTCCATTTACCAATAGCGTAGGAATACGCGTAGGCATTACTCTAGGCTCTTCTAAGGTATCGTCAAAGTTCAATTGGAAGTCAACTGTTTCTTTGTCGATATCAGCTAGAATTTCTTCGGATATCTTCTTCATTCTAGCCTCAGTATAACGCATCGCTGCCGGGCTATCTCCATCTACAGATCCAAAGTTACCTTGTCCATCTACAAGTAAATATCGCATGCTCCAATCCTGAGCCATACGCACCATGGCGTCATATACAGAAATATCACCGTGTGGGTGGTATTTACCTAAAACTTCCCCTACAACTCTGGCAGACTTTTTATGTGCTCTATTAGACATAACGCCTAATTCATACATACCAAATAACACTCTTCGATGCACAGGTTTTAAGCCATCTCTAACATCGGGAAGCGCTCGAGATACAATCACCGACATCGAATAGTCAATGTAGGCTGATTTCATCTGTTCCTCAATGTTAATAGGAATCAACTTTTCTCCTTCAGACATAAGTATATTAAATTTTAAATTCTCATTATTAAACGTGCTAATATACAGATTTTATCGCGTTTTTCCATACGCTACTCATAGGAAATAGCTGTTTTTTTTACCCTTTTTGTGTTTTTTTTCCATCACATACCTAAATAGAGTCATTTTGAGGTAGGAATTAGCCACTTTAGCCCTCCCCATGTACCCTAAAGGGGTATAAATGGATTGTTTTCCCAACATCCTGTTTGGCCTAGGTAGGGACCAAAATAAAAAAATCTCACCTATAGTGAGATTTCCTTTTATAATCGGTTGTGAATTTGCTTGAAATAATCAAAGGCTTTACACACATGAGTGCCGTACCAAGAAAACATTTCTCCTTCGACAAACACTGTTTTTCCATGATGGGTAAATCGCCCAATTTCAAAGGCGTCCTCTTCTTGGAACGCATAAGGAAGGGAAGGCAAGAAAATTACTTCGGGATCTCCTTGGATGCGAATCTTTTTGATTTCCACTTCTGGATAACGTTCTAGGCGGTTGGCATAGACATTTTCAAACTGGTTGAGCGTTAATAGCTCGTGAATAAACGTCCCCTCTCCTGCTACGACAAAGGGGTCTTTCCCGACAAAATAGGCGGCTTTAAATCCTTGTTTTTGCAAGACAAAGTCCATCAAATCCCGCTGTCCAAACTGAATTTTATCGATCCATTTACGCGCTTCTGTGCGCTTGTTGAACAATTGACCTAAGGCTTCAATGAGTTGGGTGTTTTGGTCCATCGTTCGAACATCAGTCAACCATATCGGACAAATCCCCTTTAATTGCTCAATAACCGCTAGGGTGTTTTCTTCGACATTTGCAATAATAATAGCTGGATGCAACGCTTTTATCTGTTCGATCGCTACTTGTTTGGGTGCTCCTACACTCTCCTTCGTCACTTTTAAGTGATAAGGGTGAATACAAGCCGTTGTAATGCCGACTAACTCATCTTCTAAGCCTAAGTCAAAAAGCGTTTCCGTTACAGCAGGTACAAGTGAAATAATGCGCTTCGGCATTTGCTCAAAGACGTGTTCACGACCTAGTTGATCCTTTGTTACTATCATAATCTAAAATCTATCGTTTAAAATGGCCTGCATTTCACTTTGCATCTTCAGGGCTTCTTCTCTCGCTCTTGCTGCAAAATCGGCCTGATTGGATGCGTATATAATGCCTCTTGAGGAGTTGATTAACAAACCTACATTATCCGCTAATCCATATTGGCAAACATCGCGTAAGCTACCGCCTTGTGCGCCAACTCCTGGTACAAGTAAAAAGCTGTTTGGCACTACTTGGCGAATATCTTTAAAGTATTCCGCTTTGGTCGCGCCTACTACATACATCAGATTGGCTGCATTTTTATAGGTTTGTGAGGTTTGAATCACTTTTTTATACAGGGGTTCGCCGTCAATTAATTTCGTTTGAAAGTCAAAAGCCCCTTCATTAGACGTCAAGGCCAATAAAATGGTGTGTTTATTTTCAAAGGCCAAGAAAGGCTCTACAGAGTCTTTCCCCATATAAGGTGCTACGGTTACGCTGTCAAAGGCCATATCTTCAAAAAAAGCCTGGGCATACATCGAAGCTGTATTGCCAATATCACCGCGTTTTGCATCGGCAATGGTAAAGAGGTCCGGGTAATTTTCTTTGATATAAGCAATGGTCTTTTTCAAAGATTCCCACCCTTTGATACCATAGGCCTCAAAAAAAGCAATATTGGGTTTATAGGCTACCGCCAAATCGTGCGTAGCATCGATAATAGCTTTGTTGAAACTAAAGATAGGGTCTTCCTCTTCTAGCAAAAAAGCGGGAATTTTCGTTAAATCAACGTCTAATCCCACACATAGAAATGATTTTTTACGCTGAATTTGCTCCAGGAGTTGTTGTGTTGTCATGGTCTAAGTAGTTTTAAAAAAAACCACACTGCTTAGTGTGGTTTCTCTTTATCTTGCAGTTTAATAAACTTCGCTTTCTTTTAATTTTTCCGTATTACTTACTAACTGTAATTCATCAATAATTTTCTGAATACCGCCGTTCATTACACCATCTAAATCGTAAAGTGTTAATCCGATACGGTGGTCTGTAACACGTCCTTGTGGATAGTTATAGGTTCTAATTTTTGCAGAACGGTCACCACTACTTACCTGAGAGTTACGTTTTTTAGCGTCTTCTTCTTGTTTCTTGGCCAATTCCATTTCATATAAACGAGAACGCAATACAGACAAGGCTTTATCCTTGTTTTTGTGCTGTGATTTCTCATCCTGACATTGAGCAACTAATCCCGTTGGAATATGCGTCATACGCACAGCTGACTTCGTCGTATTTACCGACTGTCCTCCAGGTCCTGACGAACAGAACAAATCAATACGAACATCGTTCATGTCAATGTGTACATCAAATTCTTCTGCCTCTGGCAATACCATTACGGTAGCAGCAGAGGTGTGTACACGTCCTTGTGTCTCTGTTTGAGGAACACGTTGTACGCGGTGTACACCTGCTTCAAACTTCAACGTTCCATAAACATCTTCTCCTGTTACCTCGAAAATAACCTCTTTGTACCCGCCTGAAGTTCCTTCATTCACGTCTACAACAGATGTTCTCCACCCTCTTGACTCACAGTATTTCGTGTACATTCTAAACAAATCACCTGCGAAAATACTAGCTTCATCACCTCCTGTTCCCGCGCGAACTTCAACCATTACGTTTTTCGCGTCTTCTGGATCTTTCGGTATTAAAAGGAATTTGATTTCTTCTTCTAGTTCTGGCAAACGATCTTTCGCCTCGTCTAGCTGCATCTTGGCCATCTCCACCATTTCGGCATCGCTTCCATCTGCTAAGATTTCATTCGCTTCTGCTATATTTCCTGTTAGACTTATGTATTCCGCTCGTTTCTCAACTAACTGCTTTAAGTCTTTATATTCTTTGTTTAATTGAACATAGCGCTTTTGATCCGCAATAACATCTGGTTGAATAATCAAATCAGATACTTCATCAAAACGTTGTTTAATAATTTGTAATCGATCTATCATATCTTTAAAAGAGATAATTTAATTGGATTGCAAAGTTAAAAAAAAAGAGGAATATATTCGCATATTCCTCTTCAATTCGTTTATTTATGTATTTTTATTTTTTAATCTCCACAGCGATTTCTACGTCAGACCATGTTTTCCCTTCGTGTAAGGCATTACAAGCTGCGTGTAAGGCTGTAAAAGCGTCTTTTGCTGCGAAGTCTTCTAGGATGTCGATTGATCCTGTTAGTTTTACTCCTGCTTCAGTCGCCTCATAAGCAAATTCTTTTTCTTTGGTAATGCCATTCAACGTTAAGTGTACTGTAACTTTTCCGTCTTTAAACTCTCCAAAAAATCCGTTGATATTACCAACTAATTTAGTAAAGAAATTCAAGCGCAATGTCTCGTCTCTTGCTGGATCTCCAGTACTAGCTGAACTCGTAACAATAGCGAATTGAGCTCCTTTTAACCCCTCTTCTAAGGTCGCCGCTTCACGGTTTACTTCTGACAATTTGATCTCGTCAAAAGTTCCCTTTACGCCAACTTTAGCTGGTGTTTTAAATGCTGTCCACTCAACGGTATACGTCAACTCCTTTTGTTTTGGCGTTTCCGCTGTTTGTTCTACTCCTTGCTCAGGCGCAGTTGTATCGGTTGATTTTTTATCTCCACATGAAATAGCTACTAAACTAACTAAAGCAAGCGCTAAAATTGATTTTTTCATACTGTTTTTGAGTTTTATTGTCTTAAAGCAACTAATGTACAAAAAGCAATTTACAATTCAACTTGCTTAAAAATTAAAATTTACTTAAAATATTTGGGAACTCCCTACATGCTCTAAAATGCCAGCTTGATTTTCTGTTTTCCTTCCAACTGTCTAAAGCAGCCTCCATTAACAGCTTTTAGTATAGGGAGAGAAATAGTGTTTGCCGCGCTGCAAGTAACATAATTTCTAGGGGATTTTTTCTGGTCTTGTTCGAGTCTTGTTCGAGTCTCCTTCGGTAAAATGGCTTCTAACCCAATGAAACACGAACAAGACTCGAAGAAGTACCGAAGAAAACACAAAAACAAACACATACCAAACTGATTGCAGGCACTTTATCTCAATTTCTTGTGAAAAATAATGCCCTTTTATACCCTTGTAAGGTAAAATGTGGTAGTTAAGGATAAGGGGTGTTTTTACACTACTTCAATTTGTTTACGTTTGTAGTGCATGCATGTAGGGACTGAAGGGGAAGCAAGGATTCTACAAGACCTAACAACAACTAAATCAGCTAGATTATGACAGAAAGTATAGACAGAATTTTGGACAGGGGAAACGGAATGAACTTCGCTTTTGGATATAAAAAAACAGCAAGAGCGAAAAGCTGCCTGCTGTTTTTATAGGGTTAACGATCTTGAGATACGTTTATTTCTTTAGTGGAATTTGCTTTAAGATTTCTAAAACGAAGTTCCAAAATTTTTGTAGTGATTCAATATTAGCACGTTCTGCAGGAGAGTGTGCTCCTTTGATCGTAGGACCAAAAGAAATCATGTCCATCTCTGGGTAATGAGTTCCTAAGATTCCACATTCTAAGCCAGCGTGACAAGCGACTACATTTGGTTTTTCACTGTGTTGTTTTTCGTAAATATCAACTAAAACATCTAGAATTTCAGAATCTGGGTTTGGACTCCATCCTGGGTATGAACCTGAGAACTCTACTTCACATCCCATCAATTCAAATGCTGCACGTAAACCGTTGGCAACGTCCATTTTAGAAGATTCAACAGAAGAACGTGTTAAACATTTTACTGTTAGCTGTCCTTGCCCTACTTCTACTTTTGCAATATTGTTTGAAGCTTCTACTAAATCGTCAAAATCAGGGCTCATGCGGAATACGCCATTGTGTGCTGCGTACATTGAACGCACAAAGAAGTATTGCGCCATAGACGGCATTACTTTTTTCGGTGTTTCTGCCTCGTCTAATTTCTCAAAAATAACCTCTAACCCTGGATCTACGGTGTGTAATTCCGCTTTGATTTCTTCTACAATTTGCGTCATATCATACACAAAAGCTTCGTCATACATCTGAGCGATCACCACTGTTGCTACACTTTCACGTGGAATAGCGTTGCGCAAGCTTCCTCCTTTGATTGTTGCGATTTGCAAGCCAAAGTTGTCAAAAGAATCAAATAACAAGCGGTTCATGATTTTATTGGCATTCCCCAAACCTTTGTGGATGTCCATGCCCGAGTGTCCTCCGTTTAATCCTTTGACAGTAATGCGGTATCCCACTGCATTTTCTGGCGCGTCTTCTTCATCGTATTCTGCAGCGGCTGTTACATCAATTCCTCCTGCACATCCGATATCGATTTCATCGTCTTCTTCTGTATCTAAATTTAGTAAGATTTCACCTTCTAGCAATCCTCCTTTTAGGCCTTTTGCCCCTGTCATTCCCGTTTCTTCATCAATTGTAAACAAGGCTTCAATTGCCGGATGTGGGATATCTTTACTCTCTAGGATTGCCATAATTGTAGCCACACCTAGGCCGTTGTCCGCTCCTAAAGTAGTTCCCTTAGCGCGTACCCATCCATCTTCTACATACATTTCGATTCCCTGTGTATCGAAATCAAAATCTGTATCATTATTTTTTTGGTGAACCATATCCAAATGCGATTGCATCACAATGGTCTTTCTGTTCTCCATTCCAGCTGTAGCCGGTTTTTTAATGATTACGTTTCCTACTTCATCTTGGATTGTTTCCAACCCCAACGATTTTCCAAAGTCTACCATAAAAGCAATTACGCGTTCTTCTTTTTTTGAAGGACGAGGCACTGCATTCAAATCGGCAAACTTATTCCAAACTTGTTTTGGCTCTAAGTTTCTTATTTCTTGATTCATAATATCACTATAAATTCGTATTATTCCTTGTTCTTCAAAGGTAAACTATTCTCTTTAAAAATGGGCGAATTGGTTAGTTTTGTTGACGTTCATCCGCAGCAATGCTAAAACAACCTTAAATATTTACTTAAACAAGTACAGTTTAAGCAACTCTAGGTGAGGTAATTGTAGTTCCGATACTAGCAAAAACCACACAAGCAACAGACAGCCATTGCACTAGGCTTAGGGCTTCACCTAAAAAAATTAATCCACTTAAGGCTGCGAATGCGGGATGTAAACTCGTCAAAATGCTAAAGCTCTTTGGGGGAATTCGCTTCATGGCTACCAGGTCTAAGGTAAAAGGCAAAGAGCTCGACAAAATGGCAACAGCAAGTCCTATGAAGAACAACGGCCAAGTTAGGTGCACTAAACCGCAGAGGCAATTCCAACAGGCACAATAATCATGGCGGCAAATACAGTTCCGATAGACACAGCTGTTCGTCCGTCGATGAGTTGGGTGACTTTAGTTCCCATTACGATATAGCCTACCCAAAACATACCTGCCATAAAAGCCATGCCTAATCCCACTAGATCTACATTACTGCTTTTCCAAGGCACAATGAGCAATATACCGATACACGCGAGTATCGCCCAAAGAACATCCAATAGTCGGCGCGATAAAAACAAGGCCAATAGCAGAGGACCGACAAATTCAACGGTTACTCCCAAGCCCAATGGTACGCGCTCAATGGCAAAGTAAAACAGCAAATTCATTCCACCGATACTTACTCCATATCCCAAGCAGCACAGCCATTGTTTTTTCGTTAAAGCTTTTAGATTGGGCCTATTAATTACTAGTAGTAAGATAGCAGATAGACCAATACGCAAGGAGCTTGCACCAGCTGGCCCTAAAACAGGAAACAGCTTTTTTGCTAAAGACGCACCACCTTGTACACACATAATTGAGGTCAAGGCAGCCGAAATAGCCGTTCTTTTTTCACTCATTTCAACCAATTAAACCGAGCGTTTTATATCAAAAGTGAACAAAACCCCCATTTGCTGCAAAAGTACTGCTTCAAGCGTAGTATCCCAATGAAAAAGTGGTTTTTATTTTAGAAGCAGAGCGAATTAACCCCAGCCTAAGCGATAGACGTATGAACAAAGTAAGTGTACAACATAGCCCGGAATTAGTGATTAAAGCATCCTATAGTACGGTTTTAGAGCTAATAAAAGACATAGGAAGTAGAAGTGCTTTGCAGTATTTGGCTAATGCTCACGCTGGGGTAAAGGTGCTACTTCTTTACTTCCGCTCTAAAATTGGCGTGTTGTGTAGCGGTAAAGAAATCACAGAAAACCTGATGTATCGGTTGGTCAACCTGCGTTCCTTTAATCCCTAATTGGGTATATACTTGGATTACTTGCGGTATTAGTTGTTCTACTATGCATCGACCGTAGTGGTGAATCTCTTCCTCTAATGCTGCAGAAATGGGTAGGTGCTGCTCTAATATTCCTTCAAGTTGAATCGCGTAAGTTAAAATTCCCTCCAAGGCAATCTGTATGCGTTGCTGATGGGTATATATGCGGTCAGAACCCAAAGTATTGGCTGCTTCTTCCATGAAATGAGCGGCCATCCCCAAATAGTTAACGAGGAGGGTTAAATCAGCAAATAAGCGAAAGGGAATCTTGGTGATTGCATCATCAGTATAAAACACATCATATACAAAGCGGTAATCTGCAGGAATCACTGCTTCTTTTACTACAAAAGAATAGGTTCCCGTGGCTTTCATCCCCATGGATTTCCAATTAGGAATAATATTCACTTGTGATTTGGGAATGATAAAGGAGTGAACAACCGCTGTACCAGTATCGTCTACAACAGGTTTACCTTGCTTGAGCAGCTTGGCATTGAGGGTAAAATGGCTGAGATAAGGTGCTCCAGTGGCATACTCCCACTGTCCATGTACCACAAAGGTTCCATCGGCTTGTTCATCGGCAGTTCCGCCTAGCATACCACTGCCTCCAAAACAGGTATACTCACTAGCAAACAGGGCTTTTGCTGTATTGGGTTGCATATTTCGCGAAAAATAATTGGCTCCTGCGCAGAGCGTCAACATCCATCCTAAACTGCCATCTATTTTGGCCCAATCATATAAGTAGAGTAAGCCTGTTTTAAAATCACAACCCAACCCCCCATAGGCTTGAGGTACCCATATTTGCAGCCATCGCTCTTTGTAAATATGGGAAATAACTTCATCTGAAATGGCCGTTGCTCCTTGCATGGCCTTTCTCAATTCACTAGCGTTTAACATACTCTTCTTCTTTTAAAATTTTATTCCACTTGACATAGCCCAATACTGCAACAACAAATAAAAACACAGTTAACCCCGCATATAGGTATAAATTTTTGTGCAACATCAACGGCACAGAAATAAAATTACTGATATTCAATAAAATCCAGTTTTCTATTTTTCGTTTGGCCATCAACCACATCCCTGCCCATGCAAATGCAGTCACTAAAGAATCCCAAATGGGAACATCTGAATCGGTATATTGGGTGAGAAATAGCCAAAATAATCCAAAAGTGAAGCTGACAATGCCCAAAACAATCCACTTGTCTGTTGCATTTGTTCGCGAGATTTTTGCTTCTTCTTTTTGTTTGCCGTATTTCCAGAATAACCAGCCGTAGATGCTCATACCCAAATAGTATAGGTTGAGCGTAAATTCTGCATATAGCTTGGCGGTAATCATCACGTAAAGTGTTAGGGAGATACCCGCAATTCCAAAAAGATAATTGTTGGAGTTATTCCTCGAAGCAAGTACAACTTGAATCATAGAAAAAAAGACACCGAGCCATTCGGTCCACGTAGTTTGTTGTAAGATTTCCTGCATCATATTAACTTAACTAAAGTAAATGATGAGATGATAAATGGTTGATCCCTACGCTAGCATTACCTAGATCAGGTGCGGAAACTGGTTCCAGGGTATCATCTCAGCCACACCATGGTGTAGCACCCCTTTCAAGTGACAAAGGTGACATTTTTTTTTCATACAAAAAAATTTAGGAAATAGCTGTGTGTGCATAAAAAACAACCGTCAGTTAATCAGCGTTTTACAACTACCCTCCTCCTGCTTCAACTATACACACCCTAGGCTAAGGGTTCCTATTCGTTTGAGTTGTTGTTCTATTTCTTTGGTCCAAGGCAAGCCAATACTGATTCGAATACAGTTTTGAAACTGTCCTTGTACCGTAAACATTCGCCCTGGTGCAATACTAATACCTTCTTTCAAACAACGGTCGTACAACTTCAGGGTATTGACCTTTTCGTCAAATTCAATCCACAATGACAACCCACCTTCAGGACGGGTAACTTTTGTACCTGCTGGAAATTCATTCACGATAACCGCGAGCATTTTTTGATAGTTGGCAAACAAGCTTTGCCTCAATTTGCGCAAGTGTTTTTCGTATTTTCCCGACTTAATAAAATTCGCAACTGCTTCTTGAACAATGGCGGGGGATGAAATAGAGTGAATTAATTTCTGCTCAATGACTTTGTCTTGATATTTTCCTGCACTAACCCAACCCACGCGATAGCCTGGGGCTAAGGTCTTAGAAACGGCACTACACCACAGCACATTACCTGTTGTGTCAAACGCTTTACAACACATGGGGCGCTTACCGCTGAAGTTTAAATCTCCATATACATCATCTTCAATCAAGGGAATAGAATGAGAAGCAAGTAGCTCCACCACTTTCTTTTTGTTTTCGATAGGCATACAACTACCTAAAGGTGTGTTGTAATTGGTAATCAACAAACAAATATCAATCATCGGGCATACGCGTTCTAAGGCGTCGAGTTTTACTCCAGTAACGGGATCTGTCGGCAGTTCTAATACTTTAAAACCCAAATCAATTGCCAGTTGAAAGATTCCAGGATAACACGGACTCTCGATAGCAACGGTATCGCCCGCTTTTCCCAGTGCTAATAAGCAGAGGGATATGGCGTGTATGCTTCCATTGGTCGTTACTACTTCATCCTCGGTAAGCGCACCTCCCCACGTCATGGAACGAGCGGCAATCATTCGCCTGAGGTTGATATTGCCTTGAACACCTTCATAGTCCACTCCCCCGTATTTCATTTCTTTCGCCGCCTGAATAATTTCCTTTTTCATCTGAGCAGCAGGTAAAAACTCCCCATAGAGTGAGTTGAAAGAAAATAAAGTCAAGGCTTCATTTCCCATATGGGAATAGACTTTATTGATGATCTTTTTAGGGACATCCATATCGGCTAATGGCGTTGGATTACTCGCCTTTGGCAAGGGAAAATGAGGGTAATGCACATGACTTACAAAATAACCCGATTGGGGAACGGCAAGGACTAAAGATTGAGATTCGAGTTCCAAATAGATGCGTTTTGCCGTATTCATACTGATATTGTACGTCCTACACAACTCGCGTATTGAAGGAAGGCGATCGCCTTTTTTGAAAATGCCGTTTCGAATTTGATTGGCCAGCTTTTCCGCTAGGCGCAAATAGATGAATTTTTCTTCCATAAAATATACTGTACCCATCCAAAGATACAAAACTGCGACTGTGTTTGTTTCTAATTTCGCTTTACTTTTGAAAAAAAATAGAAATACATGAAAGCAACAGCAGTAAACAATACCTCGAGTGGATGGATCAATGGATTCATTGGCGTACTATTATTTAGTGGATCTATGCCGGCTACCAAAGTAGCGGTACTGAGTTTAGATCCTATTTTTGTCACCTTGGTACGCGCTTTAGTTGCAGCTGTTCTCGCGGGTATATTTCTGTATTACACCAAAGCGTCTTTTCCTACGAAGCTAGAGTCAAAATCAATTATCTTGATTGCTGGGGGTGCGGTAATAGGATTTCCGTTATTATCATCCTTGGCTTTACAGCATATGACTGCTGCTCGATCTTTAGTTTTTGTGGGAACTTTACCACTGAGTACGGCTATTTTTGCTGTGTTACGCGGAAAGGAAAAGCCTAAACCTCTCTTTTGGCTCTTTGCCCTACTAGGGAGTGGGCTCGTGGTGGCCTTCGCTTATGCCCAGCAAGCAACTAGCTCGATTACGGGTGATTTACTAATGCTCGCTGCTATTATACTCTGCGGATTGGCCTATGCTGAAGGTGCTGTACTTACAAAATCAATGGGTGGAAGCCAAGTAATTTCTTGGGCTATTATCTATGCTTTGCCTATTTTATTGCCTTGCCTTTTCTTTTTTCTACCTCCCTCTCTGCACGCTATACAAACTGATACTTGGGTGAGTTTACTTTACTTGGGCACAATGAGTATGTTTACAGGATTTATCTTTTGGTATAAAGGATTAGCTCAAGGTGGAATCGCCACTGTAGGTCAACTGCAATTGCTACAACCCTTCTTTGGCTTAGCTCTCGCTGCTCTTTTCTTAAATGAATCCGTTTCTGTAGGTATGATTGGCGTAACCCTAGGCGTAGTTTTATCTGTAGCAGCGAGCAAGAAGTTTGCCTAAACTAAGGAGACAAACGCAGTGCTTGCATCTGTGAATGATGAATATAGACAAATTTCAATTAGTTGATTTAGAATAACATAAAGCGCATCAAGTAAATAAAAAGTTTAGGTTTAATTGCTGAGCAGCGATGAAGGAATATATCCTTTTTTGCCTTTTCCTTGCTAACTAGTTCCTATTTCTACAGTGCAGAACAAGTCGTGCTTTTACAAAAAGAAAAGCTGGGACTTTGCACGCAAAGCCCCAGCTTGATTTGAATTATATTCCCCTAAAACGTAAGTACAAACAGATGAAATTGCATCCTCCTATTTCATATTTACACTAACTCAAATCTCTTAAAAGTCGGCCACTTTTATGTGTTTTACTTTTAAATTTTGCGCTTTTCTTTTTTTCAATCCATCCTCCTATTATTCCTTACTTGGATAATAAAGGGACGGCCTTTGCTATAAACGAGAATCTCACCTATCGTCAGTAGCTTTTTCTTTTTCACAGTACTCTTTTTCTAATACAAATCAAAACTATTAAAATAAATGCAAGAAAATGAAAAAATAGTATACCTAAATACACTAAAGCGCTCAAAAACAACAAAATACCGACTTAAATAACGTTAAAGTATTGCGTAATATTTATAAAAATTTAGATAAATAAGTAAGAACACAAAAATTAATGTTTAAAAACTAAAACAAACGTGCTTCCAACTCCATATTCACTGTTTACGGAAATCCTTCCACCCTGAGCTTCAATTATTTCCTTACTAATAGCTAGGCCTAAACCTGTTCCTTCTCTATGTGTACTAGGGACTCTAAAGTAGCGATCAAAAATGCGATCGACGTATTCAGGAGGAATTCCAATGCCCTCATCCTTTATGCGAATCGTCGTAGCAAGGTCATCTTGGAGCACTTCAATGTGCACAACCGAAGATTCATGGGAGTAATTGATGGCATTAGCAATGAGATTAGTCAATACCCAAACAGTTTTCTCTAGGTCTAATTGCAAGGGCTGAAGCGCAAAAGGCAAATCGACTTTGAGTTGAATATTCTTTTGTTCAGCCTGAATATGATTCGCTTCAACGGCATCTTGAACCACTTGATCTAACGCACATGCCTTGAGGTGTAGCGCAATTTTCCCACTTTCTATTTGCGTTAAATTGAGTAATTCTGTGGTGATTTTCAACAGTCGCCCTGCATCATCTTGAATGCTATCCACTAAGATGATTTGCTCTTCATTTAGATGACCTATGCGTTCATCTTTCAAGAGCTGTAAACTCATTTTCATCGAAGCTATAGGTGTTTTAAATTCATGAGAGACCGTGGCTATGAAGCGTGTTTTTGCAGTGTCTAATTCTTTAAATTCGGTAATATTCTTTAAAATCATCACATAGCCCACGAGTTCTTTTTGCTCCTCTCCCGTTGGGGTGAGTTCAATGTGAAGGAATTGCTTGTCGAAGTAATTTTCTTTGTCGTTGTGGATGATCTTCAAAGGTTCTTTCTCCATCACCTCTACATTGATTTCCTTGACTAACATACGCATCAAATCGTTGTAAATGGCAATGTCCTTACTGCTTTTACCGACCATTTCTTCTTCAGCTAAGCCCAAAACTTTACACGCCTCTTGGTTGACGAAGATGACCTTCATGGTTTCATCTAGTCCAATCACAACATCTGACATACTGTTGATCAGGGCTTCAATCCTCTTCTTTTGGCGCATTAACTTTGCTAAATGACTGCTGTTGTACTCTTCTAGCTTTTGCGCCATGGTGTTAAACGATTGGGCTAACTCGCCAAATTCGTTATTTTTATCCAAAAACACACGCTCTTTATAATTGCTACTAGCAATTTGTTTGATGCTCTGGGTTAGCTTCTGAATCGGATCAGCAATATTGGATGGCAAATTCATCAGTAACCCCAAAGCAATGGCAAAACAAGCAAGCCCCGCAATGGCAATCCATATCGTCGCTTGTATCGCTGTTTTATTTGCCAATTCGCTTTTGAGCTCAATGGCCTGCATATTTATTTCCATGATCTCAATCAACCAAACCCTAATTTGCATGAGCTCTTCTGGTTGTCGTCCTTGATTTTTATAGCTTTCGAAATAATTGCGCAGGGTTTTATTCATCTCCTTCTCCCCTAATTCCGTAGCATTGCCTTCTTGTTTTCTCAACTGTTCTTCAAAGTGAATCAAGCGGCTATCGCCTTTTTGATCTAAAGCACTCAACATGCTTTTAGCATAGAGCAAAGAGTTGTAATTGTCGTGGAGAATATTGCGTGTATCGAGCTTCAAAAAATGAATATACACAGCGGCTATTCCTCCTAAAAAAACAATAAGCGCAAATAGAAGCCCCAACCCCAGGGTTAATTTTGTTTTTATTCTCATTTCGAAAAGATTATAATATCAATTGGTAAAAAGGATAATTTCCTCACTAATTGGTTGAATACATTGGTTGCCAAAATAAGTTGATAAAGACGCAACCGCGGTTTGCCAATGCATATCGTTGTGATTTGTCTTTGTTCTACCTGTATTCGTATTGCTTTGGCTATATTGGCATGCTCGATTTTGATAATTTCGGCGCCTAATTCTGTAGCTAATTTAAAATTATTAATTAAATGCCGTTGTTTGTCTAACGCAATTTTATTGGGATCCTCCTTTGGGGTTTGTACATAGAGGACATACCACTTCGAATTTAAATAGCCCGCTAGACGTGCCGTCTTTCGAATGACGTTTTTGGCATTTTTCTCATTGGAACTAATACAGGCCAGAAAACGACTGGGCTTGACTATATTGGCTACATTCACTTCTGTCGCTACTTTGTTCTCTACATAGGAAGCTACTTCTTTTAATGCCAGTTCTCTTAGTTGTAAAATATTAGAGGTTGTAAAGAAGTTTTGAAGGGCCATTTGAATTTTTTCCTGCGGATAAATCTTGCCTTCTTTCAATCGCTCAATTAAGTCATTGGCGGTGAGGTCGATATTAACTACTTCATCAGCTTCTTGTAATACTTTATCTGGCACGCGCTCCGTGACATCAATGGAAGTAATCGCCTGTATGGCTTGATTTAGGCTTTCGATGTGCTGAATATTCAGTGCTGAGATCACATTGATTCCCGCATCGAGTATTTCAAATACATCTTGCCAACGTTTTTCATTTTTGCTTCCTGCAATATTGGAGTGTGCCAATTCGTCTATGATTACAATCTCAGGGCGATCTTGTAAAATGGCTTCTACGTCGAGTTCTTCGACCAATTTACCTTTGTAAAAAACAGTTTTACGCCCAATAATAGGCAACCCTTCTACTAGTGCTTGCGTTTCTTTTCGGTTATGCGTCTCGATATACCCCAACTTCACATCTATGCCGTTGCGTTGCAAATCTCTCGCTTCCATTAGCATGCGATAGGTTTTTCCAACGCCAGCACTCATTCCGATATAGATCTTAAACTTACCGCGTTTGGACCGGCGAATTAGCGCTAAAAAGTCTTCGGCGCTTTGACGTGTTTCTCTTTCCATTTACAATCGTATTGAAATACTACTTCCGAGGAAGGTTTGTTCTGAAACCGCTCTATTTGCTATACTAAAAATAGCATCTTTACTCTGTAGCGATCGGGCTTCCAATCGCCATAAAACGGCTGGTGTAATTTGACAATCCACATTAACAGAATACCCCCAGGTTTGAAAGCCATTGGGTGTATCCGTCTGTATTATGACTTGATCTCGATCTACATAATACTCGGCTCTAGCAGTCACACTCCAGCGTTGATTGACTGCATAACGTCCCATAACTAAAGGAGCATACCAAAAACTATAAGCTCGACTGTATTTTTCTTTTTGTTGCACCCCTGCGTCAAATCCAACCAATACTTTTACTGCCTCATTCAGCTGATAGGACATATAGAAATCGTGGAAATAGCGCATTTTACGCGTTTCATCGGGTGTATCACTTCCCACAAAAGAACTACTATTCAGTAGCCATCGTTCATTTGGTGTATAGGTAAGCTGATGTCCCACAGCAGGAGTTGAGTTTCCAGTAGGACGATTGATGCGTTGCCAACCATTCATAAGATGTAAGGCCATTCCCCATTTTTGATTTGGCGTTTGATAGGACAATTTTACAGCTGCTGAAAAATAAGGTGAATTTTCCGCCATGATACTACGTGTCAACGTCATAACATCAGCGCCTATCGCGCTTTCAAACCCAATATGAGATGGCATAATCCCCACATCTAGCCAAAGGTTTTGTTCCTCCATTAGTTTAACGCCAATATTGGCTTCGTAGATTTGCTTTAATCCCTCTGATTCATTAGCTAAATTGGCTGTGACATACGTTCCTGCCATAAAACCTAAATTCGATCGAACACGCGCTTTTTCATAGTTTAGTTTCACCATGCCAAAATTCAAATTCACCTCATTATGCCGGTCATAGGAATATAAAAAGGAATTTAATTTTCCAGTTGGAGTTTGATTAAAATCATATGTATAGTAAACTTCTCCATAGGCTTGTACTTTTACATCGTCTAGCCATTTGTTTTGTTGGGCGTAGGCAGATGAAAAAGCAAGTGCACTTAGTATAAGTACACCTACTATTATTTTCTCTTTCATTTTATTTTAATTGATCTAAAGCGATATTGAGTTGCAGCACAGAAATAGTTTGTGGACCTAAAAACCCCCACAAAGGCTGTTGGGTGTGTTGAGCGATCAGTTGTTCTATACGGCTAGGCGCTAGTCCTCTTTCTTTGGCAATACGCGCAATTTGCACGCGAGCGGCTTGAATAGAAATATGCGGATCTAAACCACTCCCACTAGCCGTCACTAGGTCAACGGGAATATGTTCTCGCTGAACTTCTGGATTGCGCTCTATAAAATCGTCAATACGCCCTTGGACTTCTTCCAAATATTCTGCCTTGGACGATGCGTCATTACTCGCTCCTGAGCCTGCAGCATTATAAGCTACTGCCGATGGACGCGACCAAAAATACGCCATGGAGGTAAACGACTGCCCAATATTGACATATTGTTTCCCCTTTGGGGTTTCAACGGTAATGCCTTTTCCTTTGTTTGGAGCAACTTGCGCTATTCCCCACATAAGAGCAGGGTAAAAACCACCTAGCACAATCAAAAATAAAGTGGTTAGCAGCATAGAGGGTATTATATTTGTTTTCATATCGTTTACATCAAAAGTGAAATAAATAGGTCAATAATTTTTATTCCTACAAAGGGAACAAGCACACCACCTAATCCATAAATTAATAAATTACGACGCAGTAAAGCACTTGCGCCAATGGGTTTATAGGCCACCCCTTTTAACGCTAAGGGTATCAGGCAAGGAATGATAATAGCGTTGAAAATAACCGCAGAGAGGATAGCGCTTTCGGGGCTGTACAACTTCATAATATTCAAACCTTCTAGAGCGGGAATAGCCGAGATGAACAAGGCAGGTATAATGGCAAAATACTTAGCAACGTCATTGGCAATACTAAAAGTAGTTAGGGTACCTCTTGTCATGAGTAGTTGCTTTCCGATTTCTACTACTTCAATCAGTTTGGTAGGGTCATTGTCGAGATCCACCATATTTCCTGCTTCCTTAGCGGCTTGCGTACCGCTATTCATCGCCACCCCAACATCTGCTTGTGCTAATGCGGGAGCATCGTTGGTCCCATCCCCCATCATAGCTACGAGTCGGCCTTCTGCTTGTTCTCTTTTGATGTAGTTCATTTTATCTTCGGGTTTTGCCTCGGCAATAAAATCATCTACTCCTGCTTTTTCTGCAATATATTTTGCCGTCATGGGATTGTCGCCGGTTACCATTACCGTTTTAATTCCCATTTTTCTCAAACGCGCAAAGCGCTCTTGAATGCCTGGTTTAATAACATCTTGTAGCTCTATCACCCCGACAATTTGTTCATTTTGAGCCACAACTAAAGGTGTACCTCCATTCTCGGCTACTGCGCGGACGCAGCGATCCATTTCCTCTGGAAAGGGATATCCCGCTTGTTCACTTAGTTGTTTGATGGCGTCAACGGCTCCTTTGCGGATGCGGATGTCGTCATAATCCACTCCTGAGCTCCTTGTTTCTGCTGTAAAGGAAATAAATCGAGGTTGATTGATTCTAAAAGCGGTGGGATCGACCTGAGCCAATTCTAGTATGGATTTTCCTTCTGGTGTATCGTCGCGTAGGGAACTCAATACGGCAGCTTTGATCAAGTCTTGGCTAGCTACCCCATTGGCAGGGTGAAAATGAGTGGCCTTTCTGTTCCCTATGGTAATGGTTCCCGTTTTATCCAACAACAATACATCAATATCTCCTGCAGTTTCTACCGCTTTACCGCTTTTTGTAATGACATTGGCACGCAATGCTCGATCCATACCCGCAATGCCAATCGCCGATAACAACCCACCTATTGTGGTGGGAATCAAACACACATAGAGCGAAATTAAAGCGCTAATCGTCAGTGTAATATGAGCAAAATCAGCAAAAGGCTTAAGGGTGATAATCACAAGAGTAAACACCAAAGTGAATCCAGCGAGTAAAATGGTTAACGCTATTTCATTAGGTGATTTTTGTCGGTTTGCCCCTTCAACTAAAGCGATCATTTGGTCTAAAAAACTCTCACCCGCTTGGGCTGTAACGCGCACCTTGATGCGATCGGATAATACTTTCGTTCCACCCGTAACGCTACTTTTATCTCCGCCAGCTTCTCGTATTACAGGTGCACTCTCTCCAGTAATTGCACTTTCGTCAATCGTAGCTAACCCTTCGATAATTTCTCCGTCTGCGGGAATAATATCCCCTGCAACACAGCAATAAATCATCCCTTTTTGCAAAGCAGCAGAGGAAATTTGCCTTCCATCTTCTAATTGAGCTGGTGTTTCTTCTCTTGTTTTGCGCAAGCTATCTGCTTGTGCTTTTCCTCTTGCTTCGGCAATGGCTTCGGCGAAATTAGCAAACAGCAAGGTGGCGAATAGCAGCAAAAAAAGCGTGAACGTATAGCCAAAACTCCCTTGTTGTGTTGATCCGAATAAAATTCCGATACAAACAACCAACAGAATGGCCGTTCCTATTTCTACAGTAAACATTACGGGATTGCGAACTAAAGTTCTAGGGTTTAATTTTATAAAAGCTTCTACTAGCGCTTTCTGAATCACTTCTTTTTGAAAAAGTGTTTGTTTGGTTTGCGTTGCCATGATCTAAATATGTAGTTGAGTAAAATAATCCGCTAGAGGGCCTAGGGTTAAGACAGGAAAGAAGGCCAATGCGGCTACGATGAGAATTACCGTTAGAACAATTAGGCCGAAGGTGGACGTATCAGTAGCCAATGTACCAGCGCTTTGGGGGATATATCTTTTTTGTGCAAGGGCCCCTACAAGAGCCAATGGACCTATAATGGGCAAAAAGCGCCCGAGTAACAAGACGATACTCGTGGAGAAATTCCACCACAAGGTATTATCTCCCAACCCCTCAAAGCCACTTCCGTTATTTGCAGCTGAAGAGGTGTATTCATAGAGTACTTCCGTAAATCCATGAAAGGAGGGATTGTTGAGGCTGTCTCTAGTAAATTCGGGAAAAGACACCCCTATAGCCGTACTACCCAAAATAAGTAAGGGATGAATCAAGGCAACAATCATCGCGATTTTCATTTCTTTGGCTTCTATTTTTTTGCCAAATAGCTCCGGTGTTCTCCCCACCATAAGCCCACTGATGAATACCGCTAAAACGACAAAAACGAAGAAATTAAGTATGCCAACCCCTACACCGCCATAAAAGCTATTGATCATCATGGCGAGCAATTGATTCATTCCCGATAAAGGCATAGCGCTATCGTGCATTGAGTTAACGGAGCCCGTGGAGATTACGGTTGTCACAATACTCCAAAAACCAGAAGCAGCAGCGCCTATACGCACTTCTTTTCCTTCCATAGCACCTAGGGAATGGTCAATACCCATGGCTGTAATATTTGGATTCCCACTGCGCTCCACCTGTATGGTTGGCACAGCTAAACACAAGAATCCAAACGTCATCACCCCGAACATCATCCAAGAAAATCGCTTGCGCTGAATATAGTACCCAAAGGCAAATACCATGGCCATGGGAATAATGAGCTGTGCAATCATTTCGGTCATATTGGTTAAATAGGTTGGATTTTCAAAGGGATGAGCCGAATTGGTTCCGAAGAATCCACCGCCGTTTGTGCCCACGTGCTTAATAGCTATAAAGGCAGCTGCGGGACCACGAGACACCTCGACTTGTTGTCCTTCTAATGTAGTAATCCTATCCTTTCCCTCAAAGGTCATAGGCGTACCCTGAAAAATCAAAATGGTCGCCACAACTATACTCAAAGGCAATAAGATACGCGTAATGGATCGCGTAAAATACACGTAGAAGTTACCTAATTGGGTTGCTGTTTTATTTTTAAAAGCTTCAAATACCACTGCTGCTGCTGCCATTCCCGTGGCAGCACTAACGAATTGCAGAAACATCAAAGCCATTTGTGTCAAATAGGTTACCCCTGTTTCCCCAGCATAGTGCTGTAAATTACAGTTGACCAAAAAGGATATAGCCGTATTGAATGCCAAATCAGGTGACATACTAGGGTTGTGGTCTGGGTTTAATGGTAAACTCCCCTGGGTGAGCAATAGCACAAATACCAAGACAAACCAAACAACATTAATGGTGAGTAAAGCAAGAAGGTGCTGCTTCCAGTTCATCCCTTCGGCAGGGTTTATTTTACTGATGCGATACAGTAGTTTCTCTAGTGGTGCTAATACCCCATCTAAAAAAGTCGACTGGCCTGCATAGACCTTTGCTATATAGTTCCCTAGGGGAATTGAGATTCCAATAGCCAATAAAAAAGTGACTAGGATTCCGGTGATTTCTGTATTCATATTGATTTAATCAAGTACTAATAAAATTCGGTGAATGAGGTAGACGATGCCGTAGACCATCGTAAAGATCAATAGGATCATTCCTATATCTTTTACATTTTTTTTAAAATTGCTCAGGCTTGAATAAGACATAACACAAATAGACTAATACAGCCAAAGCGATTAAGAATAAAACAATCATAAGTAAGATTTAAAGTTGATCAAAAAAATTAATGGCTTTGTAAAAGGCGACAAAGCAGGCCACGCCTAGGGCGATACAAGCTAGAATTATCATGGTTATTCAGTTTTAAAATGGAACATATAGCACCGCTGTGCTGCTCTTGGTCAATGATTCGGAAATGCCTACATGCTATAGGAACTGTTGGTTTCATAGAAGCTGATTTGCTCATACTATAGCGAATGGCATACCACTTTAGCCTACAATTAGGTATAAGACTATAAATCAACATTTTACTTTAAAAAAGAAAGGTAGGGCAAAAAGTAAACCCTATCGTTTTGATAGGGTTTGCGCATGAGTGTCTATCATAATGATAGGGTTTATATAAAAAAAAAAGCTCCGAATTGGGAGCTTTGTGTAGGCTATATGGACTAGTTGAGGTTGTAATCTGCCATTTTCCGATACAACGTAGTCAAGGCAATTCCCAACAATTCTGCAGTTTTGGTTTTATTGCCCTTGGTGTATTCCAATACTTTTTGGATGTGTTGCTTTTCAATGGAAGCCAGATCAAGTGCTGTGGTTTCTTGTCTTGTTTGTTCACTTTTTTGTTGTACTTCCCCAGGTAAGTCTTCTACTTGCAGGGAAACTCCCGTACACAGGATTAGGGCGCGTTCCATGGTGTTGCGCAGTTCTCTAATATTTCCCGGCCAAGAATAGTGCTGCATACAAGCTAAGGTTTCTCTTGCAATGGATTGTACTGGATTGAGCGATGTTGCTGCAAATTGTGCTCGGAAGTGTTCGGCTAATACAGGAATATCCTCCATGCGTTCTCTTAGGGCAGGCAAGCGAATTTCAAATACTGAAATGCGATAGTACAAATCTTCTCTAAAGTGTCCTGCTTTTATTTCTTTGTCAAAATTTCGGTTCGTTGCCGCAATAATACGCACATTGACTTGCGTGGGCTTCGTTTCTCCGATTTTAAAGAAAGTTCCTGTTTCCAATACGCGAAGCAGTTTGGCTTGTAGGCCTATCGGCATCTCTCCTATCTCATCTAAAAAGAGCGTTCCTTGGTGCGCTTCTTCAAACAACCCTTTTTGATCCTTGGTCGCATTAGTAAACGAACCCGCTTTATGACCAAATAATTCACTCTCGAGTAAATCCTTGCTAAAAGCCGAGCAATTAATCGCTACAAAATTTGCTTTTGCACGCGTACTTGCTTGGTGAATCGCCTGAGCAAAGACTTCTTTTCCCGTTCCCGTTTCTCCAGTTAATAATACCGTAGCATTAGTTGGTGCAACCCGCTGCGCAAGGTGAATCGCTTCGGTGACTAAAGGTGCTGCTCCCAACACAGATTCGAAACCCGGTAGAGGCTCTTCTCTGCGGATTTGGTTTTGCTCTAAAGTGCGATTAACGCGAACCCGCTCCATAGCGCGGTAAAGCAAAGGCAAAATCTTGTTGTTGTCATCGCCTTTGGTAATATAGTCAAAGGCACCACTCTTAATGGCTTGTACACTATCAGGTATATTGCCATAAGCCGTTAGTAAAATCATCTCTACCCAAGGATAGCTAGTCTTGACTTGCTCCACAAAAGCAACGCCATTTCCATCAGGTAGTTTAACGTCACAAACCACTACGTCTATAGTGAGTTGTTCTAATTTTTTAGTTGCTGTTTTCAAATCAGGCGCCTGATAAACGTCAAAACCTTCTAACTCAATAATGCGAGCCAATAGTTTTCTCAATTTTTCCTCATCATCGACCACTAAAACCGTTTGTTTCATCCTTCGCTTTTTTTGATTGGTTATTTTTATAAAGGTATAAAACAATCCGGTATTCCACTATGGATCCCTCCAATATGATAGCAGGATTTTTTGCTTTGATGATCTAGGGCGTTATACAGTAAAGGAGAATTTTTATAAAAATCACTTTTTTTAACGATCTTTGTATGAAACACCAAAAGAGGATTCTTCTTTATAGAATAAGTAGTTATGACTAAAACTGAGAAAGTAAACTTTGTGCTTGAAACGCTAGATGCTTTATATCCTGAAATTCCGGTTCCCTTAGATCACAAAGACCCTTATACGTTGCTGATTGCCGTATTATTATCCGCACAGTGTACAGATGAACGCGTCAATAAAATAACGCCTATTTTATTTGCCAAGGCGGATAATCCCTATGACATGGTAAAATTAACGGTTGAGGAGATTCAAGATATTATACGTCCTTGTGGCTTATCACCGATGAAGAGTAAGGGGATTTATGGGTTGTCCAAGATCTTAATTGAGGAACACAATGGAGAGGTCCCTGCGGATATGGAAGCCTTAGAGCGATTACCTGCGGTGGGACATAAAACGGCTTCGGTAGTAGTAGCCCAAGCCTTTGATATTCCTGCTTTTCCTGTAGATACGCATATTCACCGCTTGTTGTATCGTTGGGGATTCTCCAACGGCAAAAGTGTGCAACAAACAGAAAAAGACGCTAAACGCTTATTTCCTAAAGAACACTGGAATAAATTGCACTTACAATTGGTGTGGTATGGGCGTCAATATTCGCCTGCCCGTGGATGGAAATTAGAACTCGATATCATTACTAGTGTTATTGGACGCAAAACCGTTCTCAATGAATACTATAAAAAACAAGAAAAAAAAGCATCGAAATAATCGATGCTTTTTTTTAATTTACTTTAGCCGTTTTTAGGTTTGTTTCCACAAATTCACTGAAAGCTAGTTGAGACCAAAATTTAGAATACGTCAATAGCTTTTCAATCAACTCTGGTTTCGGTACCTTTGCTTCCGTTACGGTTAAAAGAGTCTTGTAATTTTTTTTCATAGAAAATCTGTTATATTCCTCTTTTATAACGGGCGATCTGAGACTTTATTATATACTTAATGATATTTGTTTTTTTTCGAGCATTCGTCTCAAATTGATAATAGCGTAGCGCATTCTTCCCAAAGCTGTATTAATACTGACATCCGTTGCTTCGGCAATCTCTTTAAAACTCAGATCCTGATACAAGCGCATGCGGATCACCTCTTGCTGATCTTCAGGCAATTCTAAAATTAACTGTTGTAAATCTTCGGTAATCTGATTTTGTATTAACAATTCTTCAACGGTATCACTATCGTCTTTTAGAAAACTAAAAAAAGGCGTTTGTTCGGTATCATTGTGGATAACCGTGCGCTTTTCACGTCGATAGTGATCCATAATTAGATTATGTGCAATGCGCATCACCCAGGAGATGAATTTGCCTTCTTCGTTATACTTTCCTGTTTTAAGGGTATTGATTACTTTGATAAACGTATCTTGAAAGATGTCATTGGTTAATTCAACATCGTCCAATTTACTAAAAATAAATCCAAAAATCTTGGCTTGATGTCTTTTAATTAAAACTTCTAGCGCATATTCATTGCCCCTTCTATAATGCTGTACAAGGGTAGCATCTGGTAATTGACTTAATTCCATAACAAAATTCTTTTTATAGCTGTTCTATTCTGATCTAAAAAGTACTTTTGTTATATAGGCAATTGATTTTTATGTATTGAGTGTTACAAATATATACAAAAATATTTGTTAAAAAAAAGAAATAAAAAAAGGGAGGCCAATATAATTGATTTTTGGGAAGCTAAAGCATTTCATAAACTAAGATAAAAGCGTATTTTTGTGTACTAAACACCAAAATATCACATGTCTAAAATCGATTTTTCTAAACTAGATCCCAAGAAAAACATTATCATTAAAGGAGCACATCTCCATAACTTAAAGCATATAGATGTGGTGATTCCTAGAAATCAGATGGTTGTCGTAACAGGACTTTCTGGTTCTGGAAAATCTTCTTTGGCTTTTGATACCCTATATGCGGAGGGACAGCGTCGTTATGTTGAGAGTTTGTCTTCGTATGCACGTCAATTCTTAGGGCGCATAGACAAACCTAAAGTGGAATACATCAAAGGTATTGCCCCTGCTATTGCCATTGAACAAAAGGTCAATACCACCAATGCGCGATCTACGGTGGGGACGTCTACGGAACTATATGACTACATCAAATTGCTCTTTGCTCGTATTGGGCATACCTACTCCCCTATATCGGGACAAGAAGTAAAGAAAGACACTGTAACTGATGTAACAACCTTAATCAAATCCTTTGCTTTAGATAGTAAATGGCTGTTATTAGCCCCTTTGTTGTTTGAGGAAGAAAGAACGTTAGCCGAGCACTTAGATGTTCTACTCAAACAGGGGTATGCTCGTTTATGGGTAAAAGGTGAAATGGTGCGTTTGGATGAGTTTCTAGGCTTGGAACCCGCACTTATTAATCAATTTTCTTTGGAGGATATCCGCCTGATCATTGATCGCATTGTGGTAAAAGATACAGACGAATTTTACAATCGTTTAGGTGATGCTGTTGAAACTGCCTTTTTTGAAGGCAAGGGAACTTGTTATGTACGCAGCTTAGATGAAGATAAACAATACGAATTCAACAATCGATTTGAACTCGATGGCATAACATTTTTAGAGCCTAATATTCACCTGTTTAGCTTTAATAATCCCTATGGCGCTTGTCCTGTTTGTGATGGCTATGGCAATGTAATTGGCATTGATGAAGAGTTGGTGTTCCCTAATACAGGACTCTCGGTATATGAAAATGCCGTTTTTCCTTGGCGTGGGGAATCCATGGGATGGTATCGCGATCAACTCGTTCAACATGCGTATAAATTTGATTTTCCCATTCATCGTCCTATTTTTCAGCTCACCGCAGAAGAAAAGGCACTCCTATGGGAAGGAAATGAATATTTTACGGGTCTGAATGCTTTCTTTGAAGAACTAGAGGAAAAGAATTACAAAATACAAAATCGCGTTTTACTCTCGCGTTATAGAGGGAAAACGAAGTGCCCAACTTGTAAGGGAAAACGCTTGAGAAAAGAAGCAGGCTACGTTAAAATTGGTGGAAAAACCGTTTCTGATCTGGTTGATATGCCCATTGATAAATTAGTAGTTTTCTTTCAAGAGCTGAGGTTAACAGACTATGAACAGCAAGTAGCTAAGCGCTTACTCATCGAGATTAACAATCGATTAGGCTTTTTGTTAAACGTAGGTTTATCCTACTTAACGCTCAACCGAAATTCATCTACACTTTCGGGTGGAGAATCTCAACGCATTAACCTAGCTACTTCGTTGGGAAGTAGTTTGGTTGGTTCCATGTATATTCTCGACGAACCGAGTATTGGTCTACATCCCAAGGATGGAGAAAAGTTAATCCAAGTGCTTAAACAATTAAAGGCTTTAGGCAATACGGTAATTGTTGTAGAGCACGATGAGGAAATCATGCAAGCAGCGGATCAGATTATCGATATTGGACCAGAAGCGGGTACTTTTGGAGGGGAATTAGTCGCACAGGGGACTTTAGCGGAAATTCTACAATCAGATTCCCTAACCGCACAATACCTCAATGGAACGAGAGCTATTGAAATACCTAAGAAAAGAAGATCGTATAAACACTATATTGACATCATTGGTGCGAGAGAGCACAATTTAAAGAATATTGATGTTCGTTTTCCATTGGATTGCTTAACGGTAATCACTGGCGTTTCGGGAAGTGGAAAGAGTACGTTAGTCAAGCGTATATTATACCCTGCCCTTCAGAAAAAACTAACGGGACTAAGTGATAAACCAGGTCAATTTACCGCATTAGAAGGCAAATTTGAACACATCAAGCAGATTGAATACGTAGATCAAAATCCAATCGGACGAAGCTCGCGTTCGAATCCCGTGACCTATATCAAAGCCTATGACGAAATTCGAGACTTATACGCCAAGCAAAATACGTCCAAATTAAGGGGGTATCAACCCAAGCATTTTTCGTTTAACGTAGACGGTGGACGATGTGAAGTGTGTAAAGGGGAAGGAAGTGTAACGGTAGAAATGCAATTTATGGCCGACGTGCACTTAGAGTGTGAAGCATGTCACGGTAAACGATTCAAGAAGGAAGTGCTCGAAGTGAATTTTGAAGGAAAAAACATAGACGATATTCTTCGCATGACTATTGATGATGCATTAGCCTTCTTCAAGCAATACAACCAAACGAAAATCGCTACGCGTTTGCAACCGCTACAAGACGTGGGATTGGGGTATGTCCAATTGGGACAATCTTCTTCTACGCTTTCGGGTGGTGAAGCACAACGCATTAAATTAGCGTCTTTCCTATTGGCAGGTTCAACGCGAGAAAAAGTGCTCTTTGTCTTCGATGAACCGACAACGGGCTTACACTTTCACGACATTAATAAACTCCTTACTGCTTTTAATGCACTGATCGATAAAGGACACTCCATCTTGGTTATCGAACACAATTTAGATTTGATCAAATGTGCAGATTATATCGTAGATATTGGCCCTGAAGGCGGAGAAAAAGGCGGTCAACTGATTGCTTTTGGTACTCCTGAGGAAGTAGCTGCATGCAAAGAATCCAGTACAGGACAGTTTTTAAAACATAAATTGAAGTAAAAAAAGGAGCGTATGCTCCTTTTTTTTGGATAATGAATGACTGATATTGTCTATAGTAGTAGAAGCATACAACAAACAAAAAAGCTTGAGGTAATCCTCAAGCTTTTTTGTTGTTTTCTATTTGCTGTCAACCGTTAACCCATAATGCATTTCGCCCAACTCAGAATTTACTTTGCCATTATTTCACTCAACTTCCTTACACTTATTTTTTTGATAAAAACAATAAAAAAACAAAAACACTTCATTTAATTAATTATTACATGAAAAATAATTGGTTTTATTATTTTATTTAGCAAATAAAATAATGAAATTTACACAATCAACCTTAAAAAAACTTTTAAAGGAAAAACTTAATTTAAATGAAATGGCAGAAATTAAAGGTCTTGGTGATGGACAGGATTTTCTAGCAGGTTTTGCCTGTACCGCAGGTATTTTGACAGCTACAACAGGTTTAGGACTAGCTTTAGCCTTTGTAGGATGTAGTACTTTAATTGGTAACAATGGTAAATAATTAGGAGCTGATTTAACTGGTTAAATCAACTCTTCTGATCATCGAAAAAATGAAAAAAAATATAATTAAAAACTCTTTATTGTTCTTTATCACAATTATATTGAACTACACGTATTATCATGATTACATTAAAGGCAATAAACCTTTATGGATTTTTCTATTTAGCATAGCATTGTCTTTATCATTTTTAAGCAATATCGTTTATGAAGTCATCAAAAGAAAAAAAAGAAAATAATTTTTATCTCCTTTTAGCCCTATACATCGCGATAAGATACCTACTCTTTCTAGTAGTAAAAAAAGAAGTCCTGACAAAAATCAGAACTTCTTTTTTTTGTATTCAAGGAATGAATCTCAGTCAAATTCAAAGACCACTTACCACTTACCACTTACCACTTACCACTCTTCATCTAACTCTCATTTCCCATCTCCATTCAACACACTCACCAAGCGTTCAGTCAATCGCTTGCGACCAAAATACTGTAAGCCCATGGCGTGTACTCGGAGTTGATTGTTTTGATACTGTTCAAAATATTGCAGTAAGATTTCACTAATTTTATCTTTCTCACTGTATAAGGCATTGCGTCCTACATTGGTTTGTTGCACTATTTCAAAGAAGTCAGACTCCTCCGGTCCAATGGCTAAAATCGGACGTTCTGCGGCCATATACTCAAACAGTTTTCCTGGAATAATCGCTTTGGTATCATCGGAGTCAATTTCAACAAGCAACAACACTTGAGACGCGCGCATTTGCCTCAATGCTTCTTCATTGTCGACATAGCCTCTGTTATCAGTACATTCCAACAGTTTAAATTCTGCCAAGGTATGGAGTATTTCATCGCTAATCTTTCCGATTAGCTTAAGCTCAAATGCGGCTTTAAATGCTTTGTTCTCCCTTCTCAACTCACTAATTGCTTTCCACAAAACACGTGGGTTGCGATTAGAGAGAAATGAGCCGATATGGGCTAAAGTAAATTTTTCATCCAGTGGAATTTTTCCTAAATGTGCCACATCATATCCATTGGTGATAATCGCAATGGGCTTTGCTGTTTTAGTTCTAAATTCTTTACTCGTTGTCTTACTCGTTACAATTAGTTGATCTGCAGTTGTAAGCACTTCTTTTTCTAGCGCTAAATGCTTTTCTTTTGCTTTATGCGATAGTTTAAGTTCTTTATGATAACCTATTGTCGTCCAAGGATCTCTAAAGTCAGCCACCCACTTGATTTTTCTTTTTTTCTTCAAGCCCAATCCAATTAAATGGATGCTATGAGGAGGGCCTGTGGTGATGATGGTTTCGATCTCAGGGTGTTGTTCTAAATAGGTGTTGAGGTAATCGATGGAGGGTTTTACCCATCCAACGCGTGCATCGGGAATAAACATATTACCGCGAATCCACAGCAATAATTTATCCCATTTAGTTTGATTTCGAACTTGGGGAATCATTCCTGAACTCATCGTTTGTGCGCGTTGTCCCATTAATTTCTTCGCTAAAGAATACGGTTCTTTGATGGTTTTGCGCAAAATCGTTACCTCTGGGCTTACCTCCTGCTCTAGTTTGGTATCAATCAAGGGATAGTTTGCCCCATCAGGTACGTATACTATTGGTTCTATATCAAAATCGGGTAAATACTTGACGAACTTCAACCAGCGTTGAACACCTGGTCCCCCTGCAGGAGGCCAGTAATAACAAAGGATGAGTACTTTTTTCTTTTCTTTTTTCTTTTCCATTTCAAGCAATAAATCACTTTTATTTTTCTTTTCTTTTTCTACATGTCCAAACGGCTCCAAGTGATAGGATTACAATCAACAAAGAGCTTGCCAAAGCAATGCGGCTACCTGTTTTTACCACTTGAGGTTCAAAGGTAAATTCAATCGTGTGCTTTCCTTCTGGAATAACTATAGCGCGCAACACATAGTCTACTGCTACAATAGGCACTTCTTTGCCATCAACCTTCGCCATCCATCCTTGTGGATAGTAAATTTCAGAAAACACAGCTAATCCTTCTTGTGCGTTTGTCGATTCATAGGTTAGCTTATTGGCTTTATAAGAAGTTAACTGAATACGAGCTAAAGAATCTACGGCATAACTATCTTTAATTGGCTGTTGAAACGCTTGTGTATTCAACACGGCGGTTGTTTTGGTGTTTATTTTACCCAAGGCCTGCATTTCTTGGTCTGCTGTTGTTACTTTTTCAACAGTAGATACAAACCATGCATTGCCATTAGCTTCGTTATTTAGCATGGCTACACTACGACCTTCTTCATCTGGTTGTATAATGTATTTTACATTCATCATATTGAAAACCGTCATCGGGTTTTGATTCAATTGATAGTCGACCAGTTGTTGGATTCTTCTCGGTTTTGCTGCGTGATATCCCCCAAGTGAATAATGGAAATAGGACGCTTTTGCGCTATTTAATCCTCCCTGAGCATCAAAGACTCTAAAGTGAGAGGGATCGTTTAAAATTTGTTTGTCTGCTTGTGTGATTTCAAAGGGATCTTCCATTTTTCTAGCTGACACAAAAGAGGTTTCATTGACGTACTTGCGGTCTACCATAACTAAGTCACCAACGAGTAGCACACCGATAATCACGAGGGCATACAGCTCTTTCAACTTGTCTTTTGCGAAAGCGAAAAGCACGGCAGCGGTAGCTAGTATTAATAGAAAGGAACGCAGTAAATCGTGGGTATACATGGCCTTGCGCTCTTCAATTAATGCGCGGATAAAACCAGGACCAATTTCTCCATATGCACTGCGATAGTAATCGTCATTTAAACCTGTAAAGGAAAGCGTTCCTTTAATTACAAATAGAAAGACCAACAAACCGCCAGCGATAAGACTTGTTTTCTTTAAGGCATCTAGTTGTTGTTTTTGCTCGAGTTTAAAGAAGTTGTACAAGCCCAATACTGCTAGAACAGGTACACACATCTCTAGTATAACTTGAATAGAGGAAACCGCTCTAAATTTGTTGTACAAGGGCACATAATCGATGAAGAAATTCGTCACTATTGGAAAGTTTTTTCCCCAAGACAACACCAAAGCCAATAAGGCTCCAGCTAAGAAAATATACTTGAGGTTTCGCTTTTCGGTAAACAAACCCAATACAAATAAGAAAAATACAATAGCTCCAATATAAGCAGGTGCAGCCACAATGGGTTGATCTCCCCAATACGTAGGAGCTTGCTTACTCATTTCTTTGGCTTGTTGCGGATTAGCACCAATTGAAGTAAGGTAGCGATAGATGGCATTATCTTCCTCAAGGGTTTCGTTATTTGCACCCCCTGTTAAACGGGGAGATAGCAAGTTTAAGCTCTCAAAAATACCATAGCTATACTCTGTGATATAGTCATAGCTCATCGCATTAGAAGAGGTTTTAGGCGATCCATCTGGTTCATAGGTCAATTCACTTGCACTACGCGTACTAAACTTGGTATATTCCGCCGTTGCCATAATATTCGTTGCATTAGCCCCAATACTCAACACGGCTGATCCAACTAAAATCGCATAGGCAATACCCAAGCCTTTCCAGTCTTTTGCTTTGCCATATTGGTAGGTATAGGCTATACCTAAAATCAATAAGAACAACAGCAAGTAATAGGTCATTTGGAAGTGGTTTGCGCTAATTTCTAGAGCAGCTGCCACAACCGTTAGAATCCCTCCTACTACGTATTTCTTTCGAAACACGAGTATGACCCCTGCTACTACCATAGGCATATAAGCAATGGCGTGTGCTTTGGCGTTGTGTCCAACCCCTAAGATGATGATTAAATAAGTAGAGAATCCAAAAGCCAGCGATCCGATAAATGCCTTTAAGGGACGAATGCCCAAAACGAGAAGTAAGGCATAAAATCCGACGAAATACAAGAATAAATAGTCTGCAGGACGCGGTAAAAAACGGATGGCGCTATCTAAGTGTTTTACAAAATTATAGGGATACTTGGCACCTAACTGATAGGTCGGCATCCCTCCAAAAGCACTATTCGTCCAATAAGGCTCTTCATTAAATTCTGCTCTAAAATTGTTTTGCTCTTTTGCCATCCCCGTATATTGTACAATATCAGACTGGTAGATAACCTTGTTCTGTAAAACGGGAGAAAAATAAAGTAAGGCTACGACGATAAAACCTACCAACACCAAGAGATGTGGTACATATTTTTTTACTGCATTCATGCTATAAAACTACTTTGCTTTGATTGAATTCTGTTCAATTAGCTAAAGTAAGTAATTTTAAGGTTAGATGTGTGTATTTTTTTTGAAACCTGTCCATAAATACTAGGAATATCCCTACTTGCCACAGCTTTTTTAGGTGAATAGATGAATGAGTAGAACTCCTACGCTAGGGAGATGTATAAAAAAAAGCTCCCTTGAGAGGAGCTTGTTGTTATTTTGTGTCTACTTCTTCGTAATCGATATATTCGCCAACGACTTTTGTTGAGCGAGGGAATTTATCTTTCCCTGTCGATGTATTTTGATTCGTAAAATCAGGTTCTTGTTGAGATGTTCTATTTTGTTGATAAAAATCTTGCTGTTGCTGTTGAAAATTTCGTTCTACTTTCTTTGCCATTTTATAGACAAAAAGTGGAAATAAATAACGCATCGCAAATTTAAAAGCATAATAGATCACTACTATAATAACTAATGTTCTTAAAAAACCTCCAAATGATGCTATATCCATACTTTACCTTTTTTTCAAAAATAGCAATTTTTTCAAACATCTAGTCTTGAGAATTCTTAAATAATTGATAAATTAACCTAGTCTTTTTCTGCCTTCCAAGCTTTATAACCTCCAGCTAACTCGATGACTTGAAATCCTGCTTCTTGCATTTTTTTTGCAGCTCCTGCACTTCGTTTTCCTGATTGACAAAAGATATATACAGGTTGCGAAGAATCTAATTCTTTTATTTGTTGGTCAAAATCATCTCCTAAATAATCTAAGTTAACCGCATTAGCGATTGTGCCTTCTTGGTATTCTTTTGGTGTTCTAACGTCGACTAACTGCACTTTACGGGCTGTAATTTGCTTCTCAAAGGCAAGGGGTTGAACCAATTCTTTCTCTTTCACTTCCTGGGCAGTAACCTTAAAAAAAGAGAACATTAGTAAAGTAGCTGTTAAAAAACTATTTTTCATCGTATATTTCATCTAAATATTTTTAATCAAGTGACAAATATCAGGATTAGTATTTGTTATTCCTGTTACATTTGTTACAAATATACGAAAAATGGCTACCCCTCTAATTCAAAAATACAATGTACCTGGTCCTCGATATACCAGTTATCCTACTGTTCCCTATTGGGATGAGACGAGTTTTTCTCGTGATAAATGGCTAAAAAGTGTCAAAGCAACTTTTGATCAAACCAATCAAAGTGAAGGTATCAGTTTATACATTCACTTGCCGTACTGCGAGAGTTTATGTACGTTTTGTGGTTGTCACAAGCACATCACCAAACGCCATGAAGTGGAAATTCCCTACATACAAGCCGTATTAAAAGAATGGGCGTTGTATTGTACCTTGTTAGAAGATAAGCCGCGAATCAAAGAGATTCACTTAGGCGGAGGCACACCTACATTTTTTACACCGGAACACCTACAGCTGTTAATTGAAGGAATATTAGCGCGTGCTGAAAAAGCTCCACAGTATGAATTCAGCTTTGAAGGTCATCCAAACAACACAACAAGAGAGCATTTACAAACTTTATATACCCTTGGTTTTCGAAGAGTTAGCTTTGGTGTACAAGACTACAATCGCGAGATACAAAAGGCCATAAATCGTAATCAAACGTTTCACGATGTTGCTAAAGTAACTCTTTGGGCCAAGGAATTGGGCTATACTTCTATTTCTCATGATATAATTTTTGGTTTGCCTTTTCAGACCATCGATCACGTGGTGGATACCATTGAGAAAACTAAGTCTTTATCCCCTGATCGCTTGGCTTTTTACAGCTATGCTCATGTGCCATGGATCAAAGGCAATGGACAACGCGGTTTTAAAGATGAGGATGTTCCCAAAGATGAGGAAAAGAGAAAGCTTTATGAAATAGGAAAAAACCTATTGGAAGAAAAGGGATATATTGAAATTGGGATGGATCACTTCGCTTTAAAGTCGGACAGCTTGTACAAAGCGATGAATACCAATAGTATTCACCGAAACTTCATGGGGTATACTTCATCTAAGACAGATGTAATGATCGGATTAGGTGTTTCTGCGATTAGCGACAGCTGGACTGCTTTTGCTCAAAACGAAAAAAACATAGAAACCTACTATGCACTACTTGAAAAAAATGAAATTCCAGTAGTAAAAGGTCATATTTTAAACGAAGAAGATTTGATAATTAGAAAACATATCCTACATTTAATGTGTGATTTAAAAACCGATTTGTCTGACGATTTACATTTAATTGATTTCCAACCTATTTTGGAGGAATTAAAAGAAATGGAAAACGACCAGTTGATCACCATTAACAATCACGTCATTACGGTGAACAAAGTAGGGCGTGCTTTTGTTCGCAATATATGTATGGCTTTGGATTTGCGTTTGCAACGCAACAAACCAGACCGCGCTTTATTTTCTATGACGATTTAATTGAACTAGCTATGAATAAAAAAGTTGAAAAAATAACCACCTATCTTGTCCTTTTTCTTTTAGTCTATGGGATCTACCAACTTGACCTAGACAATCTTTGGTCCATACAGGTGAATTGGTTTTCATTCCTGGCTTTTATCATATTCTTCTGCTATTTGGTGTTTTCATTAAAGCATGCAGCAAAAAAGCAAGATATGCAAAAACAAAAATAAGGAACAGAAGAAGCAAAAAACAGATTGTTTTATTACTATATACAACTGCCACTATAATTTATAAAAAAAGGAGAACCATGCGTTCTCCTTTTTTTATGTCATATTGTTATTAATACCACTCCATTAGGGATATTCCTACCCCAATTGTTGTTTGGTTCCAATTGTAGTCAATTAGCGATTCACCATATCCATTGTTAATTACAAAGAAAGCCTTTAGGTTATTCTTAATGGGATAGGTATAGGTGAATTCGTGAAATCCTCTATAATCTTCATTTAAACGCATATTATTTCGCATCATAAAGGTAAAAACTTGTCCGTTTCGTTGATAAGCCACTGTTAGTTCACCTTTTCCATAGTATTCTGAAATACGCGCATTGTCGTCACTTTTATTTTTCTCTTTCAGTCGCATCCAGGGTTTAACCATAATAGTCCAATCCCTATACTCCATCCCAAGGTGAAAAACCAAGCGATTCCAGCTTCTTGAGGTTGGTTCACTCTTTCCATTGGACTGGTGATTGAAGGCTAAACCGGCCATTTTAAATTTTAGGTTGTGCAAGGACAAATCCAACGGATAGTTAAAGATGATTTCAGGTTCATAGTTCAACTCCCGAAAAGGTCTAGAAATCTTCTCATTATACGCTTGCCAATTGGCGGTTTGCGTAAAAGCCAACCAAATATCCCCCTTGCCAAATAACAGTCCTTCCACTACTTTGGTTTTGAAACTCAACTGAAAGCGAATTTCGGTTTCATTGTAATTATTCGCAGCGGGTCTATCCATGTGCTCGCTATAGCTAAACGGCTGGTTATTGGGTCTATTAGACCAACGCCCAGGCAATACATAGATGGGTTTATAGGGAGAAATAGTAAACGTTTTTCCCTTGGCCGTTGGACCTAAATCCCATCGTTCCGACAGCGAATGAACATCCTCTTGTTCGAATAAATTATCCGTTGACGGTGTTTGCGCATAAGCGCCACAGGTAGCAATAAGGGCTAATCCTAAACATTGTCTATACTTTTTCAGTTTCATGTACTATTCCTGTTTATTTACGCTCTAGTATCCATCACGACGACTACCGTAGGTTATGCTTCTTTCAAAGTTGTACAATCAATCTAAAACAAACTACTTTGACCATCCTCATCTACATTGACATCGGGTAGATTTTCCAAGTCGTAATTTGTTGTGTCTTCTTGCGTTTCTACCTCCTCTTCATAAGGCAAAGATTCCAAATGATCAATTTGTTTTACCTTATCTGCGGTTAGTTGATTACCTAAAGCTTTAATTCCTTTAATCGTTATAAATTGCTCTAAATCAACGATTAAGTTTTCTTTTTGCACGCCTTTTACCTTGGCAAAAACAACTTCAACTACAGGGCGATAATCTGTTGAAATCAGTTCTAATTTTGAGTTCTCGTGTTCAGAAATAAAGATGTCTTCTCTATTTTCATTTTCAATGATAAATCGCTTCACATAGTAACGCGCTTTTTCCCCATCGAAATAAATAGCAGAAATCGGTTTGTTTGGTTTCCACTTTTCTAAGACGATCATATCTTCTTCGAAGTGTGTAGTCAATTCAGGCACCACTGTTTTTATTTTCCCACTTTGGGTAATAATCATCAGGCGATCTTCTGCTTTAAATTCGCCTAACAGCTCTCCTCTACCTTCCACGTTTAAACGTCTAACGGCTTCATCATACCATATTTTACGCGGGCGCAAGGTTGAGATTCCCTTTTCTTTCAGTTCAATCTTCTTGATGGCGTATTTAGTGACCAAATTTCCTTTGGCAATACGTCCTTTAATCAATAGATCGGCGAAATCAAGATCAAATTTCAACTTCTTAACATTGCTCAACTGTCGCAATAAAATAGTCACTACTTCTGCTTCACCATTTGGATTGGCAGAGAAATACAATACTTGTGACCCTGGATTCCCTTGCGTTAAGTCATATACTTTATCACGAGTGATACTCATCACATTAAAGCGCTTACTATAAGACGGTCCGGATTTACCATCGCGGTAGATTAAGTTGTAGATGGTGCGTTTGTCGTTTTTGGCAAATACATCAATGTGGATGATATCTTTTCCGACAAAGCGCTTCTCTTCTACTTTGGAAATAACCATAGATCCATCGCGTAAGAAAACGATAATATCGTCAATATCAGAACAGTCACAAACGTATTCATCTTTGCGCAGGGAAGTTCCAAAGAAACCTTCTTGTCTGTTGACGTATAATTTGGTATTTCGCAACACCACTTTCGTTGCTTCAATGGTATCAAAGCTTCTCAACTCCGTTTTGCGCTCTTTACCTTTGCCGTATTTTTCTTTTAGGCTTGTAAAATATTTGATTGCAAAATCAACCAAGTGTTCTAAGTTGTATTTTACTTTTTCGATATCACCTTCAAGAGCTTCGATTAGCTGATTTGCTTTATCAATGTCAAAACGAGAAATACGCTTAATTCGAATTTCTGTAAGCTTGATAATATCTTCTTGAGTAACAGCTCTTTTGAGGTTAACAATAAACGGTTTAAGTCCCTCATCAATCGCGCTGAGTACACCCTCCCATGTTTCTTCTTCCTCAATGGCACGGTAAATTCTATTTTCGATAAAAATGCGCTCTAAGGAGAGGAAGTGCCAACGTTCTTCTAACTCTTGTAGTTCGATTTCGAGTTCTTGTCGAAGCAGGTCAACGGTTTGATGCGTGGAGCGTTTCAACATTTCAGAAACTCCGATAAAGAGAGGTTTATTATCTTGAATAATACAAGCCAGTGGAGCGATTGACGTTTCACAAGCCGTAAAGGCATAGAGGGCGTCAATGGTTTTATCTGGTGATGTACCCGGCGGTAGGTGAATTAATATTTCAACACTAGCTGCCGTATTATCTTCAATTTTTCTAATTTTCAGTTTTCCTTTCTCATTTGCTTTTAATATACTATCAATCAACGATGTTGTGGTTGTTGAGAAAGGGATTTGCGTAACGACGAGGGTATTTTTATCTAGCTGAGAAATGCGTGCGCGAACGCGAACACGGCCTCCTCTGAGTCCGTCGTTATAAGCAGACACATCAGCAATTCCCTCGGTTGGAAAATCGGGATATAACGTAAAAGGTTTCCCTTTCAATATTTTTACTGAGGCGTCGATTAATTCATTAAAGTTGTGTGGTAAGACTTTCGTTGAGAGTCCAACCGCAATTCCCTCTGCACCTTGTGCTAAGAGCAAAGGAAACTTTACAGGGAGGTTGATTGGTTCGTTTCTACGGCCGTCGTAAGACGATTGCCATTCTGTAATTTTTGGAGAATACAGCACTTCTAGGGCGAATTTGCTCAGACGTGCTTCGATATAACGCGAAGCAGCGGCACCATCACCCGTGAGGATATTCCCCCAGTTTCCTTGCATATCGATCAACAACTCCTTTTGTCCTAGCTGTACCATGGCGTCACCAATACTCGCATCACCGTGTGGGTGATACTGCATGGTATGTCCAACGATATTCGCTACTTTATTGTATCGACCGTCATCCAATTCTTTCATTGAGTGCATGATACGGCGTTGTACGGGTTTAAACCCATCCTCAATCGCCGGTACAGCACGTTCCAAAATTACGTACGAAGCATAGTCCAAGAACCACTCTTTGTACATACCCGTAACTTTGGTAATGGTTTCTTTTTCCTCTTCTTCTTCTTGTAACGCTGTATGATCTTCAACAAATTCCCCATTATCTAGGTTATTTGATTGGATATCGTCCTTCAAATTATCGTCCTTCAAATTATCTTCAGTGCTCATAGTCTATTCTTCTACAACATCAAGTTCAACTTTCAAATTATCAATGATAAATTCTTGTCTATCCGGGGTATTTTTACCCATATAAAACTCTAACATCTTTTCGATAGACATGGATTTGTCCAACATCACGGGATCTAGGCGAATACTTTCTCCGATGAAGTGTTGAAATTCATCTGGTGAAATTTCTCCCAATCCTTTAAATCGCGTGATTTCGGGTTTAGGTTTAAGCTTTTCAATTGCCGCTACGCGTTCTTCTTCGCTATAGCAATAGATGGTTTCTTTTTTGTTTCGAACGCGGAACAAAGGCGTTTGCAAAATATATAAGTGACCTTCTTTGATAAGTTCTGGGAAGAATTGCAAGAAGAAAGTAATTAACAACAAGCGGATGTGCATTCCATCGACATCGGCATCGGTAGCGATTACGATGTTGTTGTAGCGCAGGCTTTCGAAATCCTCTTCAATATCGAGTGCGGCTTGTAGTAAGTTAAACTCTTCGTTTTCGTAAACAATCTTCTTCGTCATCCCGTAGGAGTTCAGAGGCTTTCCACGCAAACTAAATACGGCTTGTGTGTTGACATCTCTTGACTTGGTGATTGATCCCGACGCTGAATCTCCCTCGGTAATAAACAAGGTACTTTCGAGGTATCTCGGGTTTTTAATATCCGTTAAGTGCACGCGACAGTCGCGTAGTTTACGGTTGTGTAAACTCGCTTTTTTGGCGCGTTCTTTTGCTATTTTTCGAATACCTGACAATTCTTTGCGTTCGCGTTCAGCTTGCAAAATTTTGCGCAACAGCGCATCTGCAATTTCTGGATTCTTATGAAGGTAGTTATCGAGTTGTGTTTTAACAAAATCGTTCACAAAGGTACGCACTGTTGGCAAATCGGGGCCCATATCAGTTGATCCCAATTTTGTTTTGGTTTGGGATTCAAATACAGGTTCTTCAACTTTTACTGAAATTGCGGCTACAATCGACTTTCGAATATCTGAAGCTTCAAAGTTTTTGTTGTAGAACTCCTTTAATGTACGCACCAAAGCCTCTCTAAAAGCGCCTAAATGCGTTCCTCCTTGTGTGGTATTTTGCCCGTTGACAAAGGAATAGTACTCTTCGGAGTACTGACTTTTACTGTGTGTAATTGCCACTTCAATATCATCTCCTGTCAAGTGAATGATTGGGTACACTTGATCCTCTAGATCGATATTTTCATTGAGCAAGTCTTTCAATCCGTTTTCTGAGTAGAACTTTTCTCCGTTAAAGATGATCGTCAGTCCTTTGTTCAGGTAACAGTAGTTTTTGAGCATGCGCTCAATATACTCCTTGCGGTACTTGTAGTTTTTAAAAATCTTTTCATCTGCGATAAAGGACACTTTGGTTCCTTTGCGCTTGGTTGTTTCGATTAACTCTTCTTCATTGACCAAGTTCCCAGCTGAGAAGTCTGCGGCTTTTTGTTGGTTATCGCGAACAGAAACCACGCGAAAATACGTGGACAGTGCGTTGACTGCTTTCGTACCTACTCCGTTAAGACCAACTGATTTTTTAAATGCTTTTGAGTCGTACTTTCCTCCTGTGTTCATTTTTGACACTACATCGATCACCTTTCCCAATGGAATACCACGTCCGAAGTCACGAACCGTAACCATTTTGTCTTTTAGGGTAACTTCAATAGTTTTTCCTGTGCCCATCACAAACTCATCAATACTATTGTCAATTACCTCTTTGATCAGGATGTAAATCCCATCATCAGGAGACGATCCATCACCAAGCTTACCGATATACATACCCGGACGCATACGGATATGTTCTTTCCAATCTAAAGAACGAATATTGTCTTCAGTATACTGATTTTGATTTTGCATATAAATTGTTGGAATTTGTGCTAAAATACTACTATTTAAGGTAAAATAAAAATGATAAAAATTTGTAAATACCGTTTTTTTGCATGTTAAACTTTCTATTCTTCCGTCTTTTTGATGGCATTTTTATCAATTTCTAAAGAAAATGCTCCAGGTCTGATTCGCTGACCAAACAACAAAGCATAATTTTTGGTAAATTCAGCGCCAAAATACAAAATCATGGCAGAGTAATAGACCCAAATTAGCATAACAATAATTGAACCTGCGGCACCGTAAAGAGAGGATTTAGCTGTAGTACCCAAATAAAGACCAATGCCAAATTTACCTACCATAAACAGTATGGCTGTAAAAGCAGCCCCTATAAAGGCATCTTTTAGGCGGATTATCCCATTGGGTAAGGTTTTAAAAATAACTGCAAACAAGAGGGTAATAATCAAAAACACTATAATATTATTGACTAGTTGAACCAAATAAATCGTGGACTCTGCGAAATAGGTTGTTAAATACTCAAAAAGAATACTAGCGATAGAATTGATTAACAAGCTCACTAACAAGAGAAAACCAACCGACCCAATCATAGCAAACGACAACAGTCGATTTTTAATTAACCGAATAACGCTTTTTTCGGGTTTTGCTACAAATCCCCAAATATAATTGAGTGAGCTTTGTATTTCTGCAAAAACACCCGAGGCGGTAAACAGCAACATAACTACCCCAATAATCGTAGGCAAGACTCCTGAGCGATTGAGGGTCACATTATTCATGGCATTTTCCACTTCTTTGGCCGTATTAGGACCGACTAAATCTCCAACTTGCTGGTAGAAAAAAGAGGAAACGTCCTTTTCTTCTAAGAAAAATCCCGAAGCCGATATAATTAAAATAATTAAAGGGGGCAGTGCAAAAATAGTATAGTAAGACAAGGCCGCGCTAAAGGTTGTCGCACGATCGTCTAAGAAATCAACCACTGACTGTTTCAATAACTTTCCTATTTTCTTATATGGTATTTTCTGAATCATATTTATTTATAATGCCTTAAAATTCCTTGATCGTGTAAGGCCCATAGGGCGGCTTTTTGATTGCATTGTTTCAATCCTTGATTCACCCAGGTATTACACGTATAAAATAAACTATAACTTCCTTTTGCTTCATAGAACGCATCAGATGCTTCATACCCTGGAACATTTATGCGTTGATACTCCCCATGGTCCTCGACAAAACTCGCCTGAATATAATGAACGAGGGTTTGATATTCCGCTGGGGTTAAGGTGAGCTTTATTGCCTGATCGCCTGCTGCAAAAGCCGAATAGGCCGTTACGTGCATGGCTGAAGCACCGACACCTGAAAGCGCCTGAAGTGCTGTACTCATGCGCAAATCACTCCATGTAGGCGTATCAATATAAAATCCCCTATCTCCCCAACCAAAGGCCACCCAGCGAACGGTACGACTTTGAAAATCAAACGTTGATTGCCAATCTATAACCGTTGTGGTTACAGGAAGCACAAAATCAGTATGAACTCCATTAGTGGACAAATAGATGGTTATCTCTTGTCCACCAGGCTTTTCTCTTGCTGCGTCTTGCTGATAGGGCCAGAGTGATAAGATATAAAATACCCCAAGGTAAACGATGACAAATGTAAAAAAACACAAGATAATCACCTTTACAAATCGTGCTATTTTTTTTAGCATAAATGACCTTAATCTGATAAATAAAAACTTAAATATACAAAAAAAGAGAGGTTATTAAGGCCTCTCTTTCTTGATTCTTCTCTTTTTTATGTCTTATACATTGAAACGGAAATGCATCACATCACCATCTTTTACAATGTATTCTTTTCCTTCTACTCTAAGTTTACCTGCTTCTTTAACTTTAGCTTCAGAACCAAAAGTTACATAGTCATCGTAGGCGATCACTTCCGCGCGGATGAATCCTTTTTCGAAATCAGTATGGATTACTCCTGCTGCTTGAGGCGCTGTATCTCCCACGTTAATTGTCCATGCTCTCACTTCTTTTACACCTGCGGTAAAATACGTTTGCAATTTCAAAAGCTTATATGCTGAACGGATCAATTTTGACGAACCTGGCTCTTCAAGACCTAAATCTTCCAAGAACATTTGACGTTCTTCAAAGGTTTCAAGTTCTGTGATATCCGCTTCGGTTCCGACAGCCAATACAATTACTTCTGCATTTTCGTCTTTCACCAATTCTCTTACCTGCTCCACATAGGCATTTCCATGAACTGCAGCACCTTCGTCAACGTTACACACGTATAACACCGGTTTAGTGGTAATTAATTGAAAAGCTTCCAACAATTCCTCTTCGTCTTGGTTTTTTGCCTCTACCACACGAGCGGATTTTCCCGCTAATAAGGTCTCTCTAATACGCTCTAATAAATCTGCTTCTACTTGTGCTTCTTTATTTCCTGTTTTAGCTGCTTTTTTTACTTTTTCTAAGCGTTTTTCAACGGTTTCTAGGTCTTTCAACTGCAATTCGATGTCGATTGTTTCTTTGTCGCGAATTGGGTTTACTTTACCATCAACGTGAACGATATTGTCGTTATCAAAACAACGCAAAACATGAATAATCGCATTACACTCGCGAATATTTCCGAGGAATTGATTACCCAATCCTTCACCTTTACTCGCTCCTTTTACCAATCCGGCGATATCTACGATTTCAACTGTTGCTGGCAAAACGCGCTCAGGGTTTACCAATTCTTCTAATTTCAATAAACGCGGATCTGGCACGTTTACAACCCCAACATTGGGCTCAATTGTACAGAATGGGAAGTTAGCACTTTGCGCTTTAGCGTTTGACAAACAATTGAATAGTGTTGATTTTCCAACATTAGGCAATCCTACAATACCTGCTTTCATATTTTTAGTAACTTATTGTCTTTTTATAATGTTTGCAAATATATTCAAATTTTACAGAAAAACTTCTTTTCTAAACCACATAAAAAGCCTATCTACCGCTAAATACACAATCTATGGTCATTCTTTTAGTACAACTGCTTCGAACTTGTTAATTTTGTAGGTTTAAAACACACCTTTTATGTTAGGAGAATCTCTTCAAATTACTGAAATTAAAGATAAAGCCTACCCGATGTCGCTGCTACTCTTAGCAGATGAGACGGTCGAAGCTATAGGGCGCTATATAGACGACAGCCGAGTGTATAGCGTTTGCTACCAACAAGAGGAAATGGCCGTTTTTTGTTTGTATCCACTTACTGCAGATACGCTGGAAATAAAAAATATAGCGGTTGCAGAAGCCTTTCAAAACAAGCAGATCGGTAGTTTTTTACTCGATTATATTAAAGTGCTAGCCAAAGAGCAAAACTACAAGACTTTAATTGTGGGGACGGGCGATACAGGCGATGCCCAAATTCGCTTTTACCAGCGCAATGGCTTTGTCCTTTTTGACAAGCGCAAAAACTTTTTTATCGACTATTATCCCGAGCCTATTTTTGAAAATGGCAGACAGTTAGTAGATATGGTTTTACTGAAATGGGAAGTAGATCAAGACTAAAAAAAAAGAGCTACCGCATTGCGGTAGCTCTTTGTATAATATGTCTTGAAACTGTTAATCTTCTTCGTCAGCAATTTCTAAGTCTTTCAATGCATCTAATGAATCATCTGCAGGATCTACAAAATCATCCTCATCTTCGTCGTCGAAGTTTTCGATACGATCTGCTAACTTAGTACTTACTTTAACTAAATAGATGGTGTCTTCTGTTCTTACCTCTACAGCTTCAACAGTTTCGTTTTTAATATTTTTAAAACGAATAATATCTGAGTCGTCATAACCATCAGGAAACTTTTCCACTAAAAGTGTCAAAATTTCGTTTGTTAATTTCGCGTAATCAACAATTACTCTCTTCATTTTATATTTATTGCTTTATTTCGTTTTCAAATGTAATAGCTAAATCCTAATTAACAAATAAAATACGGATATTTTATTAAGATTTTTTGTCTATTCATTAATGACCTAGAATGTAGGCAAATACCAATGGAGCCACAATTGTTGCATCCGACTCAATTACATATTTTGGTGTATCTACATCCAATTTACCCCACGTAATTTTCTCATTTGGCACTGCACCTGAGTATGAACCATACGAAGTAGTAGAGTCAGAGATTTGACAGAAATACGCCCAGAAAGGAACGTCTTCCCACTCTAAATCTTGGTACATCATTGGCACAACACAGATAGGGAAATCTCCAGAGATACCTCCTGCGATTTGGAAGAATCCAACTCCTTTACCACCAGAATTAGCACGGTACCACTCTGTCAAGTAAATCATGTACTCAATTCCTGATTTTACAGTGTGTACGTTTAATTTTCCTTTAATAACGTTTGAAGTAAAGATATTACCACAAGTTGAATCTTCCCATCCTGGAACAACGATAGGCAAGTTTTTCTCTGCTGCTGCCACAATCCAAGAATCTTTAGGGTCGATTTCGTAGTATTGCTCTAACACACCTGAATTCACTACTTGATATAAGAATTCGTGTGGGAAATAGCGCTCACCTTTAGCTTCAGCAGCATGCCATACATCTTCTAAGTGTTTTTGCAAACGACGGAATGCTTCTTCTTCAGGGATACAAGTATCCGTTACGCGGTTATAGTGATTGTCTAATAATTCTCTTTCTTGCTCTGGCGTTAAATCTCTATAGTTTGGCACTCGTTTGTAGTGTGAGTGAGCTACTAAGTTCATTACGTCTTCCTCTAAGTTAGCTCCTGTACAAGAAATAAAGTGAACTTTATCTTGACGGATCATTTCAGCTAATGAAATACCTAATTCTGCAGTACTCATTGCTCCTCCCATAGAGATTAACATTTTTCCACCTTCTGCTAAATGCAATTCGTATCCTTTTGCAGCATCTACTAATGCAGCTGCATTAAAGTGTCTATATTGATGCTCAATAAACTGACTAATTGGTCCTTTACTCATTTTATTAATCTTTTACTGTTATGTGTTTATTTATTTCTGTTGTAACCTAATATTTCTAATACTTCCTCTGCTGTTTGCTGTTCAGAGAACAACTCCGATGCGATGATTCCGTTTTCATCCTTGTCAATCAAGATGTGTTTCGGCTGCGGAATTAAACAGTGGTGAATACCACCAAATCCTCCGATTGTATCTTGGTATGCTCCCGTATTAAAGAATCCAATATACAACGGCTTTTCTTTGTTGTACTTCGGCAAATAGATGGCGTTTAAGTTTTGCTCCGAGTTATAGTAGTCATCACTATCACAGGTTAATCCTCCTAACAAAATACGCTCATACGCATCATTCCAACGATTAATTGGCAACATAATGAATCTTTTATTAATTGCCCAAGAATCTGGTAATGTTGTGATAAAAGAAGAGTCGATCATATTCCACTTCTCTCTGTCATTTTGTTGTTTTTGGTATAGGATTTCGTATATAGCCCCTCCACTTTCTCCAACGGTATAAGATCCAAATTCAGTAAAGATATTTGGCACGTCTACTTCTGCTTCCTCGCAAACGATTTTAATTTGGTTGATGATTTCATCTACCATGTACTGGTAGTCGAATTCAAAAGCCAAGGAATCTTTGATTGGGAAACCACCACCGATATTCAAGCTGTCTAACGTTGGACATTCTTTTTTCAGGGTGATATACACTTTCAAACACTTCACCAATTCATTCCAGTAATAGGCTGTATCACGTATACCTGTGTTGATAAAGAAGTGAAGCATTTTCAATTCTACCTTTGGATTATCTGCGATTTGCTTTCTGTAGAAAGGCAAAATGCTCTTATATCCAATTCCCAAACGAGAGGTATAGAATTCGAACTTTGGAGATTCTTCCGAAGCGATGCGGATACCGATCTTGAATTTCTTTTCAATTTGGTCTTGCAACAGCTCTAGCTCTTCGTAATTGTCGATAATTGGAATAGTATTGTCGTGCTTGTTGTTGATTAAATTCGCAATATTGTCAATGTATTGGCTGCGTTTGAAACCGTTACAAATAACGAAAGTATCTTTGTTAATCTTACCTGTTTCCAACAAGTTCTCCACGATATTTACGTCAAAAGCAGACGATGTTTCTACGTGAATATCATTTTTGAAGGCTTCGTTTAAGACATAAGAAAAATGCGAACTCTTCGTACAATAGCAGTAGTAATAATTCCCTTTGTATTTATTTTTCTCCATTGCTTTTCTAAAGATACCTTTAGCCTTAGCAATATTATCTGAAATCTTTGGTAAATAAGTGAATTTTAAGGGTGTACCGTATTTTTCAACTAACCCCATTAAATCAATATTGTGAAATTGAAGATTGTCCTTATTTAGTTTAAACTCCTCTTGGGGGAAATAAAAAGTTTGATTGATTAGATCAACGTATTTTGTGTTCATTTGAAAAGTCAATTTTAAAAGTTATTAATTATTTTAATCTAAACGGTGATTAAACCGCTTTTCAAACTCTAATATTGGCAAATACAATGGGCAGCTTATGTCGAAAACGAAAAGAGTTCAACGCTTCCTTTGAATATTTAATAATCGTATATACAAAATTAGCCTTTTGTTTTCTTACAAAACGCTTGATGTTTCTTCGAGATGAAACACACAATCTAATATATAAAACATCTATTTTCACGAGGGCAAATGTAACAAAATATTAAATCGAAATAGTAAAAAGACACTTAAAATAATTACTATTTTAAATAATCCACAAACCCACTAAATATCAAATCTTTAGTGACCTCCACATCATAGGATGCCTCCCCTATTTTCGACAATAAAACCATTCGAATCTCGCCAGCTCTATTTTTCTTGTCAAACTTTAGCCAGGACAGGATTTCTTCTATCTCTGTTTCGGAAAATATTTGTTTTCCATAAATATACTGAATTGATTCTTTTATTCCTTGATATATTGATTGATTTAACCCCAAAGTAACAGTTGATATATAAGATTCAATGATCATTCCGATGGCAATTGCTTCTCCGTGTAACATACGTTCTTTATTTGGATTTGTCAAATAATAACTCTCAACGGCATGGCCGATGCTGTGTCCAAAGTTCAATATTTTGCGCAATCCTTGCTCTTGGGGGTCTTGTTGAACGATTTGACTTTTGATAGCAACCCCGTGATAGATGAGGGTTTCAATATCGCCAAAATCGACTTGAGCAATATCTTTTAAGTGATTAAAATAGCTTTCATCGTAGATTAATCCGTGTTTGAGCATTTCCGCATAGCCCGATTTGAGTTCTCTTGCCTCAAGTGTTTCTAGGTATTGAGCATCGATGACAACCATTTTGGGCATGGCAAAAGAACCGATACAATTTTTAGCTCCATCGAGGTCTACGCCTGTTTTCCCACCAATGGATGCATCGACCATGGCCAATAAAGTAGTAGGTACGATATAACAGTCGATTCCCCTCATATAAACAGAAGCGACAAATCCGCCTAAATCAGAGACCACACCACCACCCACGGTGATTAGGGCGCTATAACGGTCGAGGCCTAGCTCCAACATTGCTGCCCAAACGCCTTCACATGTCGTTAGGTTTTTGGCCGTCTCCCCTGCTTCAATTTCTACGATTTCAAAGGGAACAGTTGTGGGCAAATGAGCTAAAAAATGAGGCAAACAAAGTTCATTACACGTGGAGTCTGTAAGAATCAACAGCTTACTGTAGTTTTTTTCATTGAGCTGCTCTCCTAAAACAGCATAACCCTCTACGCCAAAATAGATCGGATAATCTGGTGTTTCTACTTTTATCATTTACTTTCAATTTCCACACAAAGTAAAGGAGAAAAAATTGAATTAAAAGTAAAAGAGTCAGTATATTTGCCCAACATTTATCATTACTACATAATGAAAAACTTATTTAACAATACAGAAGTAGCATTTGCACTTAAGAATAATAAGGAGTTAAAGAGAGCTCATTTTTTATTCAAAATGATTAGCAAACCCGTTCTTGTAAAAATGGGATCATCTCTTGCTAATTTTGCCATCAAAACCCATTTACCTGTAACAGGATTAATCCGGTCAACGGTATTCGACCATTTCTGTGGTGGAATCAACGAAGTGGATTGTTTGGGTGTAGTGGATAAAATGTACAAACAAGGTGGTGTTGCCTCCGTGTTGGACTATTCTGTAGAGGGAAAAGAAACCGAAGAACAGTTTGATGCGGCATTAAACATGACGATCAAAACGATTGAATTAGCAAAAGGAAGACCAGATGCAATTCCATTTGCTGTATTCAAGCCAACAGGTTTTGGGCGTTTTGATATGTTTGTAAAAAAGGGAGAAGGCAAACCATTTACTGCTGAGGAAGAAAAAGAATGGGAACGCATTGTGTACCGTTTTAACATGGCTTGTAAATTTGCTTATGACCATGATGTATTATTGTTGATTGACGCTGAGCACAGCTGGATGCAAGATGCAGCAGATGCAATTGTATTGGATATGATGCGCAAGTACAACAAGGAGAAAGCGTTGATTTACAATACTGCACAAATGTACCGTTGGGATCGTTTGCAGTTTTTAAAAGACTTGCACCTGATTGCAAAAGCAGAAGGCTTTCACATTGGAATGAAGGTTGTTCGCGGTGCCTATATGGAAATTGAAAGAGAACGCGCTGCGCAAAAAGGGTATAAATCGCCTATTTGTGTAGACAAACAAGCGACAGACATCAACTACGATGCGGGTGTAACCTATATGTTGGAAAACATGGACTGCATGGCTTTATTCGCTGGAACACATAACGAAAACAGTTCTAAATTGGTGATGGATTTAATGGAGAAACACCAAATCGCTCACCATGATAAACGCCTTTTCTTTGGTCAATTATATGGAATGAGTGATAATATTAGTTTCAACTTAGCCAAAGCCAATTACAACGTAGCCAAATATCTTCCGTTTGGTCCTGTTCGCGACGTAATTCCTTATTTAATCCGCCGTGCACAAGAGAACACCTCGGTTAAAGGTCAAACAAATCGCGAGTTAGATCTAATTGAAACAGAAATGAAACGACGCAACCTCTAAGTTGCATCAGTATAAAAATAAGGCTATCAAAATAGCCTAACAATCCTATACCTATTTAAATGCTCCAAAAAGTTAGATCCTTTTTGGGGCATTTTTTATGCGGTATGCTACACTAAAACAATACTACAACAAGCCGCTCCCCTAACTAAAAAAAAGAGAGTGCCCCTATGGAACACCCTCTTTTCATGAGCTAATTAAAATCAACTTGTTGTAATACGATTTATCTACTACAGTTGGCAGACCAAATTTCGCCGTCTTTTGTATAGGCGATAAACAAGGTACTTTCGTCTATTTTTATCAAGTGGGCCTCATCGGATCCAATATTGATCACTGTATTTTCACCTTCTTTTTCAAATTGAACACCTGTTAAATTAGGTATGTCATCAGAGAAAATAAAGTTGTAATTCTTTCCTACCTTGACTACCTCTACTTTTCCATCTTTGGCATCAATATGCGTTTCCCCTTTTGTGTAAGTGATGTGTCCTTTGTACTGCCCTACAAAGAGATCATTGTCAACGGGATCATCATCTTTACTACACGCTAGTGATACAAAAGCAAGTAAACTAAAAACGAACATCATACTCGCTACTCTCCTAACTGCACTTCTGCTTGCGCTGCTAATCATAGCTTTTGCGCTTGTTTTTCCTGTGTGTCTTGTTTCTTTTCTCATCATATTATGTTTTTTAAGTTGATAGTAATAATACAAAAACCATTCTTTTTTATACTAATCAACCATTTTTTAACAAAAAACACCCTATAATCCTAGGTAGAGCTGTTTTTTTTCCTTCAACAGTTTGTTAGGAGTGTAGAAATGGTGTGGAAATCATCCACATTCCACAAAATCGGTTCAAACGGTTATGATATGCTTTTCAATTGCTTTACCTTTGCGTTTTAATCCGAATAAACATGAGAGAATTTCCTTCTATTTTATTGTCTGAAGATGCCCTAGCCACGAATACGGCACTAGCTGTAATCCAGTCCAATATCTCTGTAGTCAATTATTTGCGTCATTCTGATGTGGGTGATGATGAATTACATCCCGATGCATTTGCGAGTTATTGCGTAGATTACTACTATAATACGGTAAAAGAAGAGGGATTAGCTTCTTTCATCCACAAGACGAAATGGGATTTGGATATAATTGAAATTATCCAAGCAGGGTTAACTGCCATTGGTTCAGTAGATCACTTGGCCTATTTTGAAAAGCAGATGCGTCAAATGAAGCTCTTTAGCAAAGTAAAGCTTGCTAAATTCTTACAACATCCGTTGGAGAAGGGAAAAGAGATTGCACAATTGCTAGATGACCGCAGTTTTCCTATGGAGGACTTGATTCAGCTAAACGGCGATTGGTTGAAGCAACACCCCGATACGCAAATTGTTTCACTTGATGAGATGCAAGCGCAACTCCTCTCATTTTTAGCAGAAGAGGAAGAATAAGCCTAAGTGTATTCCAATCCAACAATTAGAGTTAGCAACACTACTACATAAAAAAGCGAAACGCATGCTCATGGGTTTCGCTTTTTATTTATCTCGTTGTCCGTACTGACGGGCCTGACGATCGATCTAATTATTTCGTCTAAATTCATCGGGGGTAGTGTATACGTATTTTTTAAAAAATCGAGTGAAATAAGAACTGTCTTTAAAATTAAGTCTATAGGCAATTTCACTGGCAGATAAGTTGGTCGAAATCAACAAGCGTTTACTCTCCAACAAAATGCGATCGCGAATCATATCACCAGCCGACTTTCCCCTCATCTTTCGGCAAACACTATTGAGGTAATTTGGGGTTACTACAAGGTGCTTGGCGTATTCTTTTGGAAATTTGTATTCGTAAAAGTGATTCTCAATTAATTGTTCAAATTGATCAATGATGATATTGGAGTTTACACTCTCGCTTCTACTTTCATTCTTTCGGTCCATTTTGCGCTTACACACAAAAAGTATTTCTAGTAAATAGATACGAATCAAGTTGATATCCTTGTTAATCTCAATTTTTAGTTCATGTAAAATACTTTGAATGGCGCTTTCTACCCGATTGCCAGAAAAGTTGTTCTCCAAAATGTTGTGCGTGGTAAAGCGATTAAAAAAGGCGAGCTCTTGCAGAAACATATGGTTTGTGATAAATTTAGTGAGGAAGGCCGATTTGAAATTGATGACATAGCCTTTAATACTCTTGCTAAAATTCCAATGGTGATGATGAAAATTACTCACGAAACACACATCGCCTTTTTTTACTTCAAAAGCTTCTAGGTCGGCATAGTAAATGCCTTCGCCCTCCGTAATATAAATGACCTTTAGAAAATCTTGTTTGCTCAATTCTTTACTATAGGAACTTCCGAGCTGTATGGCTTGTTCAATCTCGAGCAATATAAAGTCATATTTATTTCCATAGCTATCAAATAACGCGAAATCATCAAAAGGGGTATTTTTCATTATAAAGCAATTTTTTACATAAATTTAAACAAAATATCTGAATTTATAAACCTAATACAAACAAAATCAACTTAATTAAGTTAATTATACAAAGGTATATATTTATAAAATAGCTTAAGCGTTCAGCCAAATGCAAGCGAATGCTAGGTTGTAGCCGTGTGATGTATGGCGAAATGGTGGTGCTAAAAAAAAAACAATTCAGCTGTTCAAAGAGGTAGAGCAGCTGAATTGTTTTTTAGTAGTACTTGCATAGTGTTGTGACTAAACGTCGCTTATTTTGTGCGTATTACATGGCCACAATAATAAATTCGCTTCGACGATTGACTTGGTGATCTGCCTCAGAGCAAGGAGTACCATTACTACAATGGTTGAGCAACTGGCTTTCTCCATAGCCACGGCCTGTCAAGCGATTCGCCTCAATACCTTGTTGTTGCATCCAGGCTATGGTTGCTTGGACACGGCGATCCGAGAGGCTCAAATTATAGCTGTCGTTTCCTCTGCTGTCTGTATGAGAGCGGACATCAATTTTCATCGTTGGATATTGTCGCATTACTTCGACGATTTTCATCAGTTCTATAGCTGCATCCCATCTAATCGTAGCTTTATCAAAGTCGAAATAAATAGGCTTTAATTGTAGACGCTTGAACAAGTCGTCATTTACTTGTAATGGCTTTTCTGTGCGTTCTAAGCCAATGTCAATTGTTTTTGGCTCTGTTTGTTCTTTGATAGAAAAAGCGAGCTCTACGGTGTTATAGTGTTGTTTTTCGGCTTTAATGCGGTACTTCACTCCACATGCCAAACCTGTAATTTGGTATTCTCCTTGGCTATTGGTGTAAAGAGTATCCATTTTTTGATAGTATGCATCAGAGAAAATCATGCGCGCATCGGATAAGATTTCATTCGTATCTAAGTCGTACACCTTTCCTTGTATGGTTTGATTACACTGTTTTTCTGCAAATAAATAGATGTCATCAGCGCCTTTACCTCCAGGGCGATTAGAACTAACGAAGCCTTTTTTCTCTTTGGGGTCATAGAAAAACGCAAAATCGTCCATACTGCTGTTAATAGGTTCTCCCATATTAATTACAGGGCCAAAACTTCCGTTTGGATAGAGTTGGGCGACAAAAACGTCCATTCCCCCAAGTCCTGGATGTCCATCAGAAGCAAAGTACAGTTGATTTTCGGAAGAGATAAATGGAAAGCTTTCGCGTCCTTCGGTATTAATACCTTTGCCTAGATTTTCGACAGGGCCATATCCCCCATTGGGATAAAGCGCTACGCGAAATAAGTCAGATTGTCCTAAGGTTCCCTTTCGATCTGAAGCGAAGTACAACCATTTTTCATCTGGTGTTAAAGCCGGATGGGCAGTATTGAAATTATCCGAATTAATCGGCAATTCCTCTACTTGTCCCCACGACCCATCCGTTTGCTTTACAACCTTGTATATCTTAAGCGAAGAGTTATGGGCTTTATTTTGCTTGCTTTTACCGCTTGGTTTACTGTTATTTCGCGTAAAGTACATGGTTTTACCGTCTTTGGTGAAAACTGCGGTAGCATCATTTACATCGCGGTTGTCTCCCATGGGAAGCAATTCAGGGGTAGCTACACCATTTTTATCAATTACGGCAGTATACAAGAGCGTATAGCGTTCATTGGTCCAGGAGTGAATTTTATTTTTGTTTTGGCGATCGGTATCCCTTGCTGAAGTAAAGACCATTTTGTTTCCAAGGATGGTTCCGCCATAATCAGAATAGGGACTATTGATATTTAGCAATCGAATGTCGTAGCGATTGGAGTGATGTTCAATATGAGAGAGATACTCTCGATTCTTATTGTATTCCGCAACACGAATATCTTCTTTTTCCAAGAGGGCGAACTGATTCATCACCTCTTGTGCTTTGTCGTAATTTTGTACGGCGCGAAGAGTTTGACTGTAGCGATAAAAGTATTCCGAAGGCAATTCACCGAGGTTTTTATCGTCATAACTACCTTCAAAAAGTTCGGTATACCACTTGTTTGCCTCGACCAATTTTCCATTGAAATAGTATGCATCGGCTAAATTTTGCAGCATAGAGCTGTTGGTATACCCATTTGCAGCCATTCGTTCATAGATTTCAATGGCGTTGATATAGGCCGTTTGATCAAAGCTTTTATCTGCTTTTTTTTCTTGTTTAATTTGACTGTATCCACTACATCCTAAACCAAGGCTTAGGGTTAGTATTCCAATTTGTATCCATTGTTTTACCATAATAAACGCTTTTAGAAGAACCTTGGCGCGGCAACGCGCTTAAATCCATTAAACAAACTAAAACGCAGAAATATTTCGTGCGAACCTGAATTATAACGGGCTAACTTACTTGTTTCTGCATCGTAACTATATCCGACAAAAATATTTTCTGACGCTTGAAAACCAACCAATCCACTAACGGATGCATCCCAGCGATAGGCAGCGCCAACGGTAAACTTATCTACAAACATAAAGTTTGCCGAAACGTCTACTTGCAGTGGAGAACCTTGTTCCATTTTGACCATGGCTGCGGGTTTGAATTTTAAACTGGGATTCAGTTCAAATACATATCCTCCTGTTAGGTATAGATGTAATTTTTGACGGAGTGTTTCTACTTCATTGTCGTCATACCGCGTCCTGGTCAGCAAATTAGGTGCAGATATTCCCACATACGCTTTGTCGGAATACAAGAACAATCCCGCGCCAATATTTGGGGTAAACTCATTGCTGATATCCTCCTTGGCTACAGGGTCTAATGGGTTGTAAATATCCAATTTGCTGTAATTCACATCCAATAGATTCGCTGATCCTTTCAATCCAAAGGCCAACTTATAGTTGTAATTCAAATCAATGGCATAGGATAAGTCCACGGATAGAGTATTGTCATCCATCACGCCGAGGTGATCATTCGTAAAGTTAACGCCCAAGCCTAATCCGGATTCTCCCAAAGGCGTATTCATAGAGATTGTCGCTGTTTTAGGTGCGCCTTTCAAGCCTACCCATTGGGTGCGATACAGTCCAAAAATATTCAGTCCTTCTCTGCTTCCTGCATACGCAGGATTAATATTGGAATGGTTATACATATATTGGGTGTACTGTGGATCTTGTTGTCCATATGTTGGTGCGATACAAAACAAACCTACCCCCCCAAGAACTATCGTTTTTATTGTGTTTCTTACTTTCATATTCTCGTGGTTTAATTGGTCTCTAAGTGTAAGTTAGCCGCTTTCTTAATCATTCGGCTACCATTCGCATCTTTGTATTCGTACGTTACAATGTAGTAATAGGTTCCACTTGGTAATTTTTTCTTTTTGTCTACTGTAACCTTACCTTCGGAGTAGCCTGTAAATACGTTACTACTTCCATTTCCATGCGGGTCGTAACCCGTTGTTTCGAATACTTTTACCCCCCAACGGTTGTATATTTCAACGCGGTTGTTTGGATATTTGTTGATATTGTCAATGATAAAATAGTCGTTTTTACCATCGCCATCGGGTGTGACTAAGTTGTAGATAACCACATCTCCTTCTAATACCCAATCCTTTTTTACTGTTCCAAAGGTAAAATAACCAAAATCTTTGATCGTTGTTGGCGTGGTAATGGTTTTTGCAGACATATCGACAACCCCTCCTTCATCTACCCAAAGCTGTTGTTTTTCATCCCATCGAATGATGTGGAGTTCATCTTCTGGATTTTTTAGCAAGTCTGGCGGGGTGGTACGATCATCCCAAGTCAGACTTAAAATTACCGTTTCCGTTCCCTTTAGTTTTGCATCTAGTTTCCAATATTCTGCCTCGTTAATTTGCTTAATGACACCTGTTGTATTTTTTCGCGTAGCAAAAAAAGAATCATCTTTTAGGCGATACTGCGCTACTACGGCATCTTTTATGTCTTTAGGAGCACTGATCATCGCAGGTCGAAAAAGAGATTCATCACCAATAGGATACTCAAAATGTTCTTTTCCTAATTTTTCCACCAGGCCTTCTGCATGGGATTGATCGCTAACATTCTGCGCTTTTGCGCCTTGCTGAAAGCTCAACATCCCCTTTGAAACTTGATGAATGGGATCAACCGTCTCGTCTACTTTGACGATTCCATTTTGGAAATCTAAAGTACCGAAAACCCCCATATTATTTTGTAAATCGAAAGCCACTATGGGCGTTGAATTATTTAATTCTACATCAAAAAAATCCGAAAGTGATTGTCCACTAATGAGCTGCTTTCCTTCTTCTTTTCCATAACGCGTAAAAACGGCTTTACTCGTTTTTCGATGACTTGTAAACGAATAAAAGCCATCATTGTTAAAATTTCGAAAATAGTAGACCGTCCCATCATTAATCATTTCGGCACTTTCTGTATTGATAAAATCAAACTGTGTCGATAGAATCTCATTGGGAGAAATGAACATGACCCCAGTATTAGCAAGCACTGACTGCTCCGATTCTTGCGCTTGTACAATACATCCAGAAAGACCAATAACAAGGCTTATAGTATAATGTGCGTGTTTCATTTTTCTAATTATTTTAACCCGTAAATTAATCATTTTATTTCATTTTTGGAATTTTAATTTACTTTCCAAAAAGACCACTCCGTACCATTGAAAATACACAGCATTTTTGACACAGTGTCAAAGGCCATTGTTCCTGCTTTTGGACTTAAAATGTTCAGGTGGGGGCTTTCCATTTTAGGTAAGACCATGGCTTTTGATGTCGATTCTAAAATCAACACCCCCGATGCGGTTGAAGTACGACTACCAATAATGGTAGGTGTAACGGTTTCACTTTCGTCCACCGATTGTTGTATACTCCCATCGACATCGCCTGCATTGATTGATAAATCAACCCAAGCGGCAGCTGTACCTGCTCTGTAGTATTTTACTTTTTTGTCGTTAGCATCGAAAACTAAGGTTCCTCCAACGGGGGAAACAACTTGCTGTTCTCCTGTCACCCATGGCAATATAATTCCTCTATTGTCATTGGCTTTAAAGTCAAGGATTACATCGGTTCCTTCTACTGTTTTCTTTCCAATCGAGGTTTGACCTACAGCTGAAAAAATGCCTAAGCACGATACTACAGTGAGGAAAAAAAAGTGTTTATATATCATATTTATCATTGCTAATTGATTTAGATTAGTGGAAAAAAGCATGTGCCATGCTTTTTTCCACTGTGATTACCTATTCATCCACACATCCTTGATCTAAACAGCCCCATTGGGTTCCGTTATACATCTTCAGACAGTTTACTGTTGTATCGTACACCAGCATTCCCTCAACTGGGCTTAGGTTTTCAATTTGAGCCGTTGTCAAGCGAGTGATGACCAAACCTTTTGTTTTTGATTCTAAAACAACAAAGGCATTGCCGCGATTTGGTATCCATGATTTATCTGGTCGATTGAGCGTTGTAACGGCCAAATAACCGGATGAATCTAGGATGTTTCCACCATCTCCTTCTACAGGGTCGTAGTAACAAACAGTACAGTATTCAACTTCTAGTGATCCGTACAATTCTGATGTCGTTGTGTTTAAACACAGGTCATCGGATTCGTTGAGCATTTCAAAATCAAGGTACAAAGGGGTTTCTCTTTGACCGAGAGATGGATCATTAGGATCAATATCTTCTAGTACTATTCCTGCTTGATCGGGTGCTTTCACTTTAAATGTAAGGGTGTGTTCACCTGGTGGTAATACGAAATCTTCAATAATCAAACTACCTAATTCTGAGGTATCCACAACAACCGAACCACCAAAGCTAAGCGTTGGGGAGGACAAGGAATTATTTACGTAGGTAAACTCTTCGTTATACGTAAACTCAGACACCATATCGCTAATAGTAAATGCATTAGCATTTCTTACTTTAACTGATACTGTAACTACATCGTTTTCGACATAACATCCTTTATCGGTTAAAGCGCTGATCAATTCGATTGGCAAAGGTCTTTCTGTTGGATCACCAGTAGCAAGGGTACGCGTTGGTTCGCATCCAGTAGACAAGCGATCACAGCTCCATAGTTCAACGGTTTGCGTAGGATCATTATTCAACTTATAGCTCAATTTCCCTTGGTTCTCATAGACTCCAGGTTGTGCATTGAGATCAAAAATTGCTTTGGCTCTAAAAGTTAGTGTTGAAGTTCCTGGAACGATTAGATCTTGTATATCCAAAGTAGCTCCTTGTGCATAGTCGTTAACTGTTGCTTCAGCTATGGCGGCATCATCAATAGACAGGGACTCACCCACCCATTTCATCCCAGCTGGGAGCACATCGTTAAAACTCAGTTTATACGGGTCACAGTTTGTATTGGCGATGCGGAAAGTATAGGTTGCTTCTTCACAAAGGAGCATTTCTGTAGGCCCTTGTTTGGTGAAGATTAACCCTTGTTCGTTTGGTTCTGGCAATGGTGGTAAACAATAGAAGTCCATAGGTCCAATTCCAATGCGCATATTTCCTGAGCCGCTTCTACCTGAATAGGTATGAACGATATAAATTTTTTCTACAGCTACGTCGAATTCAACATACATTCTACCTTTAGCAGAAGCATAGCTTGAAGATTTATTTCCCCTGGCTGTATTTCCTGTTATGCGGTAGGTAGGTTTTGTTGATCCGTAACTCAACTTAGGGATAACTCTTCCGTTTCCACAGACGCCATACACTTCAATTTCGCTAAAGCGATTGCCGTATCGATCGACTTCAAAGATTTCAAAAGCACTAGCGGCTGCTTTAGGTGAACCATTTTGTTTGAGCACCACTTCCGTCACCATCTTTTTAGTGCCATCCCCTCTCCTTCTGTATTCTCGTAAGGAGCGATAGGTAGAAGGTCTTGGATAGCGATTTCTCATTGTTGAGGGTGATTCTACGGTCACATTTACGTCCGCAGTAAACCCGTCTCCTAAGTTAAACACCTGTGCAGTTGCCCCTTTTGTCCAATTTGTCTTGGTAAACTCCAAGCGTTTTACCCCTGTAAAATCACAAGATTCACATATACCAGGTAAGGCTTTGGCTCCAAAAGTAAAATAAGTATACTCATTCGTTGGGAATTTGTAATTCACTTGGTGACCATCGAATAAATAATCCATAGGGATTACGCGATCCCATTGATTATTCGCTAATTTTTCAGCCGTATCAGCCACTAATAAAAACACTTGCCAATTGGATCCATTGTAAGGGAAGTTGGCATCAGCAGCACGTACTAGGATACTTTGGTTAAAATTTGTATTGTCAACCATCCAAACACGGCCATTTAGTTTAGTGTCTATTTCACCACAGATCTCTTGATTCCCTGCAAAAGAATACAAGGTTAGTGGTCCGTTATTGTGTCCCCAAGTTAGGGCAGTTTTATCGTGTTGAATACCACCTAACTCAGGATGACTACCTAATTTAGTACCCACACCCATATGGACAATAGACCCCACATCGGTTGATTTAGCTTGGTAGTTGTACAAATCGGCATCATCATCTCGAACAACGGATGCCACATTGTGATGGTAGGTTCTATTCCAAGTGCTATTTCCATTCCAAATGGAGGTATTGTCAGATAGCAAGTAGTTAAAATTCGGAGAGGCTGTAGTACCTAATTTAATGGTAATGGCATATTTAATTCCGAGATAAGAATTAATTCTCTCCTTTTCATTGCTAGACAACACGCCTTCATAGAGTATAACTTCAGGCATTGCCCCTTGTAAGGTATAGGTTTTAGAAGAACTCCCTAGACCGAGCATTCCAGGCCCGTTCATCAAGACGTTGTCGTACTTATGGTTTACAGTTTCAGAATGTCCACCGTCAAACTCGAATGTAATGGTCGATCCTACTTTCCAGTGATAACCAGCAATTGTAGTTGCCCCAGTGTTGAACAATCGACTTGGACTATTGGTCAGTCCAGAAGATCCAATACGTCCCAATCCATCAATATTTGTTGAGCTCCCTCTATACACACCAAAAGATGGTCGGCGTGCATTTGTTCCTATTGTTTGTTGTCCAAATCCAATAAAATAAGAGCGGGATGAACTTTCGAAATCGTGATTTACAACTGCATAAAAAGCGACATCAGAGGGTACAGCCCTCGACATGGCAGCTTTATCAGTAATCAAATAGTCTTCCCATTTGCGGAAATAAGCTGTCGGATGGAAGTTTGTTTTTTCTTCGTATTCTACATATGAAGGAGCGGCACCGTTTGCCATTCTTTTTCGATAGGTAGTTCCCATTCCGGAGTAATCCACCCAGTTTACTACTTCTCCTCTACTGTCTAGGGTAATGGTATTTTTCTTTGAGGCGTTTAGCCACATTCTCAACCCATTACTCACTCCACCTGGGGCCACAAATTCGGAAGTGAAACCGATATAATCTCCATCGTTAATCACTACATTCTGAGCAACTCCATCTACAACTTTATAAATGCGAGTCTGACTTGGTGTGAAGTTAGGATTAGCCCCCACCAACAACCAGGTTCCCATACCGATACGGGCATTCACTATAAATGAGCTTTGTCCTGTTGTTTTTGCTCTTAACTTATAGTTGAACAAAGTGGTTAGTTTTTCTTGTTTAACCACGCCCGTGGCGGGATCCGTATACATTTGCAGGGTATAATTGGCAAAAGCAGTTCCCGTCAAATGACTATAGGGTTGGTTGCCCTCTAGTCCATTACCGCCTATCATTAAGGCTGTATTATTTGATAAGGTGGATGTATTTTCGGCATTGGTTTCTTGAAATTCTCCAATAGATACTGCTAAAGCAGCATTATCGGTACTCATCGCCTGTTTCTGATACAATCCACTTTGATCATCGCGTGCGAGACCAAAAACATCGTGTTTATAATCCGTATAGCCTGGTAAAATGCCACTATATATGGCTGTTCCGTTGGACAAGATATAGTTTGGCGCAGCAGTGGATAAACTTATTCCATATTTAATTGCGTAATGGGTGTTTATTTTGCGGATTTCATCGGCTGTCAATACTGATCCAGCAGCTTTGGATAAAACAACCACTTCCATAATCTCCCCATAGTAGTAGTATGGATTTGTGGTTCCTGAACTGGCCCCTCCAATCACACTTTTCGTTTGTCCTGTGGTCAAAGTGCGCCCAGCCATGGTCGACGTACTAGCCAAGCCATTTAGAATTTGACTCTGAGGCGTTGAGGAATTGTTCGGCAAGATAGCCATACCAATCCCATATATCCTTTCTTGCTCACTATGTGAATAGGAGGTTCCGCGAATCTCATGCCATAAGCGCTGTGCCCCCGACCCTGTTCCTGCTGTCCAACCAAAATTATCTCCATTTGAGGCTGTGTTTAAGGTAAAAACTGGCGCATACTTTATAGATCCTGAAAAGGATTCATTCTCTAAGCGCGAAATCCAAATGACAAAATAGGATTTACTTGGCTCCATTTGAAAATTCCCAATCGTTTCTAATCTTCGTTTTTCATTGTTGGAACTGGAAACATCTTCGTCATTGTAAAACTCAACAGCAGGATTGAAGTTCATTGCAGACTTGATATATCGAGGATAATACCCTGTGGTATTTGTAAAATGCCTCGTATTTCCTGATTTATCCATCCACACAGAAACATCAGCTCCATCTTGTACGGTTGTATTTGTTAACTCATCTGCTTTCAACCAATATTCTATGGTTACCCCATTTATTCCTCCTGGGGTTTGAGCCATAACCAACATAGAACATAGGAAAAACATTATTATATATACTTTTTTCATACATTTTTCTTTTTTAATCCTCGCTGAAAGCAACTTTCAGCAAGGATATTGTTACTTATGTTGCTTATTTTTTCTCCATTAATCTTTCTAGTTTTTCTAATCGCTCTAAAACCGCTTCTTGTTCTTTTTTCATTTGATCTATTTGGTCTTGTTGCTCAATAGTATGCAAGAATAACTCTTCCACTTTTTCTAGTAATTCAACGGAAAGGTTTGTTAAATCAAAACCATACCCTCCTTCATTTTTACGTAAATCACTAATTGGAGTTACCCCTGGCAAGTGGTGATTTTCTTTGACAAATCGCGCAATATCGGTTAACGTATTAAACTCATACGTCAGTTTGATATCAGAACTTCCAGTAAAGTATTTCTCAAATACATAATCTGCATATACTGCATTGGTTGTAAAAAACTTACCTGTTGTCACTACATCTCCTGCAACAAATAATTTTGCCGTTGGATCTGTAGCTGGAATCTGACTTGCCCCTATGGCAACTGTTCCTGTTTGATAAATGTTTTCTGTGTTTAATGTAGCCACTGTTGTCGATCCCTGAACTAACCAAGGCGAAGCAGGTGCCACTGCTGATTTATCTGCCCATCCTGGAACACTACTAGCATCGGTTACCAAGATTTGATTCGGTGATAGAGAATTAGCTATATCTTCTGGAAGTATGGTTCCATTTTTGATATGTGTCGATGTTACTCCTCCATCTGCCACTTTAATACTCGCTTCTTTTAATAAAGTCGCAGAACCATCTGTTACTGTAATTGACGCATCAGATTTCAGCTCTTTACCAGATATAACCTTAGTTACATCAACATCTGGTGTGCCTGGTATCCAAGAAGTTCCATCAAACACCAAGGCTTGTCCATCTGTAACTGTTGTGGCAACTACTGGATTTCCTTGAATCTTGTCTAATCTTGTTGATCCTGTTGCTCCTGTTATATCTCCAGCAAGGGTTACGCTGCCTAAATCAACTTCTTCTTTCGTCCCATCATCCTTGATATAGTAGTACTTATTCTCTGTACTATTGTATTCTACGTTTCCGTATTTACCTTCTAATTGATTTACTACTTCTGTGATAAAGGCTGTGTTTTGTGCAATCACTTTAACGTCTAACTGCACTTTGTTCCCATCTGAATCAGTTACCGTCAACATATCCGCATCAAGCGTAAAGCTTACGTTTGTCGTATTGATCGACGACCAATCTATAGTACCTTCGGTTCCATCGTCTTGGATGTAGTAGAATCTATTCTCGTCGCTATTGTAGTAAACGTTTCCGTATTTGCCTTTTAGCTTGTTGACAATATTAGTAATCAACGTCTGGTTATTCCCTACATTGGTAATAAACTCGTCATTAGTTGTCAACTCAGTGATAAAACTAGAATTGCTTGCAATCTCTTTAACGTCCAGCTGCACTTTGTTCCCATCAGAATCAGTCACCGTCAACATATCCGCATCGAGGGTAAAGCTTACGTTCGTAGTATTGATCGACGACCAATCTATAGTTCCCTCGGTTCCATCGTCTTGGATGTAGTAGAATCTGTTCTCATCTACATTGTAGTATACGTTTCCGTATTTGCCTTTTAGCTTGTTGACAATATTAGTAATCAACGTCTGATTATTCCCTACATTGGTAATAAACTCGTCATTAGTTGTCAACTCAGTGATAAAACTAGAATTGCTAGCGATCTCTTTAACGTCTAACTGCACTTTGTTCCCATCTGAATCAGTTACCGTCAACATATCCGCATCAAGCGTAAAGCTTACGTTTGTAGTATTAATTGACGACCAATCTATAGTTCCCTCTGTTCCATCGTCTTGGATGTAGTAGAATCTATTCTCGTCTACATTGTAGTATACGTTTCCGTATTTGCCTTTTAGCTTGTTGACAATGTTGGTAATCAACGTCTGGTTATTCCCTACATTGGTAATGAACTCATCATTAGTGGTCAACTCAGTGATAAAACTAGAATTGCTAGCGATCTCTTTAACGTCTAACTGCACTTTATTGCCATCGGAATCAGTCACCGTCAACATATCCGCATCAAGGGTAAAGCTTACGTTAGTCGTATTAATCGACGACCAATCTATAGTTCCCTCTGTTCCATCGTCTTGGATGTAGTAGAATCTGTTCTCGTCTACATTGTAGTAAACATTTCCGTATTTGCCTTTGAGCTTGTTGACAATGTTGGTAATCAACGTCTGGTTATTCCCTACATTGGTAATAAACTCGTCATTAGTTGTCAACTCAGTGATAAAACTAGAATTGCTTGCAATCTCTTTAACGTCCAGCTGCACTTTGTTCCCATCAGAATCAGTCACCGTCAACATATCCGCATCGAGGGTAAAACTTACGTTAGTCGTATTAATCGAAGACCAATCTATAGTTCCCTCAGTTCCATCGTCTTGGATGTAGTAGAATCTGTTCTCGTCTACATTGTAGTATACGTTTCCGTATTTGCCTTTTAGCTTGTTGATGATTTCTGTGATGAACTCACTGTTGTTTGTAATTTTCGTTACAAACTCTTGATTTTGTGTAAGTTCCTCAATGAAGGTAGAGTTGTTCGCAATCTCTTTAACGTCCAGTTGCACTTTGTTGCCATCGGAATCAGTCACCGTCAACATATCTGCATCGAGGGTAAAGCTTACGTTAGTCGTATTAATCGACGACCAATCAATAGTTCCCTCTGTTCCATCGTCTTGGATGTAGTAGAATCTATTCTCGTCTACATTGTAGTAAACATTTCCGTATTTGCCTTTTAGCTTGTTGACAATATTGGTAATCAACGTCTGGTTATTCCCTACATTGGTAATAAACTCGTCATTAGTGGTCAACTCAGTGATAAAACTAGAATTGCTTGCAATCTCTTTTACATCCAGCTGCACTTTGTTCCCATCGGAATCAGTCACCGTCAACATATCCGCATCGAGGGTAAAGCTAACGTTTGTGGTATTGATCGACGACCAATCAATAGTTCCCTCTGTTCCATCGTCTTGGATGTAGTAGAATCTGTTCTCGTCTACATTGTAGTATACGTTTCCGTATTTGCCTTTTAGCTTGTTGATGATTTCTGTGATGAACTCGTTATTGCTTGTAATTTTCGTTACAAACTCTTGATTTTGTGTAAGTTCCTCAATAAAGGTAGAGTTGTTCGCAATCTCTTTAACGTCTAACTGCACTTTGTTCCCATCGGAATCAGTCACCGTCAACATATCTGCATCGAGCGTAAAGCTTACGTTAGTAGTATTAATTGACGACCAATCTATAGTTCCCTCTGTTCCATCTTCTTGGATGTAGTAGAACCTGTTCTCGTCTACATTGTAGTAAACATTTCCGTATTTGCCTTTGAGCTTGTTGACAATGTTGGTAATCAACGTCTGGTTATTCCCTACATTGGTAATAAACTCGTCATTAGTGGTCAACTCAGTGATAAAACTAGAATTGCTTGCAATCTCTTTAACGCCTAACTGCACTTTGTTCCCATCGGAATCAGTTACCGTCAACATATCCGCATCTAACGTAAAGCTTACGTTTGTGGTATTAATCGACGACCAATCTATAGTTCCCTCTGTTCCATCGTCTTGGATGTAGTAGAATCTATTCTCGTCGCTATTGTAATATACGTTTCCGTATTTACCTTTTAGCTTGTTGATGATTTCTGTGATGAACTCATTGTTGTTTGTAATTTTCGTTACAAACTCTTGATTTTGTGTAAGTTCCTCAATAAAGGTAGAGTTGTTCGCAATCTCTTTTACATCCAGCTGCACTTTGTTCCCATCTGAATCAGTCACCGTCAACATATCCGCATCGAGCGTAAAGCTTACGTTTGTCGTATTAATTGACGACCAATCAATAGTTCCCTCTGTTCCATCGTCTTGGATGTAGTAGAATCTGTTCTCGTCTACATTGTAGTATACGTTTCCGTATTTGCCTTTTAGCTTGTTGACAATGTTGGTAATCAACGTCTGGTTATTCCCTACATTGGTAATAAACTCGTCATTAGTTGTCAACTCAGTGATAAAACTAGAATTGCTAGCGATATCTTTAACGTCTAACTGCACTTTGTTCCCATCGGAATCAGTTACCGTCAACATATCCGCATCGAGGGTAAAGCTCACGTTTGTAGTATTGATTGACGACCAATCAATAGTTCCCTCTGTTCCATCGTCTTGGATGTAGTAGAATCTATTCTCGTCTACATTGTAGTATACGTTCCCGTATTTGCCTTTTAGCTTGTTGACAATTTCTGTGATGAACTCGTTATTGCTTGTAATTTTCGTTACAAACTCTTGATTTTGTGTAAGTTCCTCAATGAAGGTAGAGTTGTTCGCAATCTCTTTAACGTCTAACTGCACTTTGTTCCCATCGGAATCAGTTACCGTCAACATATCTGCATCAAGGGTAAAGCTCACGTTTGTAGTATTAATTGACGACCAATCTATAGTTCCCTCTGTTCCATCGTCTTGGATGTAGTAGAATCTATTCTCGTCAATGTTGTAGTATACGTTTCCGTATTTGCCTTTTAGCTTGTTGATTACCTCTGTGATGAACTCGTTATTGTTGGTAATTTTCGTTACAAACTCTTGATTTTGTGTAAGTTCCTCAATAAAGGTAGAGTTGTTGGCAATCTCTTTTACATCCAGTTGCACTTTATTTCCATCGGAATCAGTTACCGTCAACATATCCGCATCGAGGGTAAAGCTTACGTTCGTAGTATTGATTGACGACCAATCAATAGTACCTTCGGTTCCATCGTCTTGGATGTAGTAGAATCTGTTCTCATCTACATTGTAGTATACGTTCCCGTATTTGCCTTTGAGCTTGTTGATTACCTCTGTGATGAACTCGTTATTGCTTGTAATTTTCGTCACAAACTCTTGATTTTGTGTAAGTTCCTCAATAAAGGTAGAGTTGTTGGCAATCTCTTTTACATCCAGCTGCACTTTGTTCCCATCGGAATCAGTCACCGTCAACATATCCGCATCAAGCGTAAAACTTACGTTAGTCGTATTGATTGAAGACCAATCAATAGTACCCTCAGTTCCATCGTCTTGGATGTAGTAGAATCTATTCTCGTCTATGTTGTAGTATACGTTTCCGTATTTGCCTTTTAGCTTGTTGATTACCTCTGTGATGAACTCATTATTGCTTGTAATTTTCGTTACAAACTCTTGATTTTGTGTAAGTTCCTCAATAAAGGTGGAGTTATTGGCAATCTCTTTTACATCCAGTTGCACTTTGTTCCCATCGGAATCAGTCACCGTCAACATATCCGCATCGAGCGTAAAACTTACGTTAGTCGTATTGATCGAAGACCAATCAATAGTACCTTCGGTTCCATCGTCTTGGATATAGTAGAACCTGTTCTCATCTACATTGTAGTATACGTTTCCGTATTTACCTTTTAATTTGTTGATTACCTCTGTGATGAACTCGTTATTGCTTGTAATTTTAGTTACAAACTCTTGATTTTGTGTAAGTTCCTCAATAAAGGTAGAGTTATTGGCAATCTCTTTAACGTCTAACTGCACTTTGTTCCCATCGGAATCAGTTACCGTCAACATATCTGCATCAAGCGTAAAGCTTACGTTAGTCGTATTGATTGACGACCAATCTATAGTACCTTCAGTTCCATCGTCTTGGATGTAGTAGAATCTATTCTCATCTACATTGTAGTATACGTTTCCGTATTTGCCTTTTAGCTTGTTGATGATTTCTGTGATGAACTCGTTGTTGCTTGTAATTTTCGTTACAAACTCTTGATTTTGTGTAAGTTCCTCAATGAAGGTAGAGTTATTGGCAATCTCTTTAACGTCTAACTGCACTTTGTTGCCATCGGAATCAGTCACCGTCAACATATCCGCATCAAGGGTAAAGCTAACGTTAGTCGTATTGATCGAAGACCAATCAATAGTACCCTCTGTTCCATCGTCTTGGATGTAGTAGAATCTATTCTCGTCTACATTGTAGTAAACGTTTCCGTATTTGCCTTTTAGCTTGTTGATTACCTCTGTGATGAACACGTTGTTGCTTGTAATTTTCGTTACAAACTCTTGATTTTGTGTAAGTTACTCAATAAAGGTAGAGTTATTGGCAATCTCTTTTACATCCAGCTGCACTTTGTTCCCATCGGAATCAGTTACCGTCAACATATCCGCATCAAGGGTAAAGCTTACGTTTGTGGTATTAATCGACGACCAATCAATAGTTCCCTCTGTTCCATCGTCTTGGATGTAGTAGAATCTGTTCTCGTCTACATTGTAGTAAACATTTCCGTATTTACCTTTGAGCTTGTTGACAATTTCTGTGATGAACTCGTTATTGCTTGTAATTTTCGTTACAAACTCTTGATTTTGTGTAAGTTCCTCAATGAAGGTAGAGTTGTTGGCAATCTCTTTTACATCCAGTTGCACTTTGTTCCCATCGGAATCAGTCACCGTCAACATATCTGCATCAAGCGTAAAACTTACGTTAGTCGTATTGATTGAAGACCAATCAATAGTTCCCTCGGTTCCATCGTCTTGGATGTAGTAGAATCTGTTCTCGTCTACATTGTAGTATACGTTTCCGTATTTGCCTTTTAGCTTGTTGATTACCTCTGTGATGAACTCGTTGTTGCTTGTAATTTTCGTTACAAACTCTTGATTTTGTGTAAGTTCCTCAATAAAGGTAGAGTTATTGGCAATCTCTTTAACGTCTAACTGCACTTTGTTCCCATCGGAATCAGTTACCGTCAACATATCTGCATCAAGCGTAAAGCTTACGTTAGTCGTATTGATTGACGACCAATCTATAGTACCTTCAGTTCCATCGTCTTGGATGTAGTAGAATCTATTCTCATCTACATTGTAGTATACGTTTCCGTATTTGCCTTTTAGCTTGTTGATGATTTCTGTGATGAACTCGTTGTTGCTTGTAATTTTCGTTACAAACTCTTGATTTTGTGTAAGTTCCTCAATGAAGGTAGAGTTATTGGCAATCTCTTTAACGTCCAGTTGCACTTTGTTGCCATCGGAATCAGTCACCGTCAACATATCCGCATCAAGGGTAAAGCTTACGTTCGTAGTATTGATCGACGACCAATCTATAGTTCCCTCGGTTCCATCGTCTTGGATGTAGTAGAATCTGTTCTCGTCAATGTTGTAGTATACGTTTCCGTATTTACCTTTTAGCTTGTTGATTACCTCTGTGATGAACTCGTTGTTGTTTGTAATTTTCGTTACAAACTCTTGATTTTGTGTAAGTTCCTCAATGAAGGTAGAGTTATTGGCAATCTCTTTTACATCCAGTTGCACTTTGTTCCCATCGGAATCAGTCACCGTCAACATATCCGCATCTAACGTAAAGCTTACGTTAGTCGTATTAATCGACGACCAATCAATAGTTCCCTCTGTTCCATCGTCTTGGATGTAGTAGAACCTGTTCTCGTCAATGTTGTAGTAAACGTTTCCGTATTTGCCTTTTAGCTTGTTGATTACCTCTGTGATGAACTCGTTATTGCTTGTAATTTTCGTTACAAACTCTTGATTTTGTGTAAGTTCCTCAATGAAGGTAGAGTTATTGGCAATCTCTTTTACATCCAGTTGCACTTTGTTCCCATCGGAATCAGTCACCGTCAACATATCCGCATCAAGGGTAAAGCTTACGTTAGTCGTATTGATCGACGACCAATCAATAGTTCCCTCTGTTCCATCGTCTTGGATGTAGTAGAATCTGTTCTCGTCAATGTTGTAGTATACGTTTCCGTATTTGCCTTTTAATTTATTGATTACCTCCGTGATGAACTCGTTGTTGCTTGTAATTTTCGTTACAAACTCTTGATTTTGTGTAAGTTCCTCAATGAAGGTAGAGTTGTTTGCAATCTCTTTAACGTCTAACTGCACTTTGTTCCCATCGGAATCAGTTACCGTCAACATATCCGCATCGAGGGTAAAGCTAACGTTCGTAGTATTGATCGACGACCAATCAATAGTTCCCTCTGTTCCATCGTCTTGGATGTAGTAGAATCTGTTCTCGTCTATGTTGTAGTATACGTTTCCGTATTTACCTTTTAGCTTGTTGATTACCTCTGTGATGAACTCGTTATTGCTTGTAATTTTCGTTACAAACTCTTGATTTTGTGTAAGTTCCTCAATGAAGGTAGAGTTGTTCGCAATCTCTTTAACGTCTAACTGTACTTTGTTGCCATCGGAATCAGTCACTGTCAACATATCCGCATCGAGGGTAAAGCTAACGTTAGTCGTATTGATTGACGACCAATCTATAGTACCTTCTGTTCCATCGTCTTGGATGTAGTAGAACCTGTTCTCGTCAATGTTGTAGTATACGTTTCCGTATTTACCTTTTAGCTTGTTGATTACCTCTGTGATGAACTCGTTGTTGCTTGTAATTTTCGTTACAAACTCTTGATTTTGTGTAAGCTCCTCAATAAAGGTAGAGTTGTTGGCAATCTCTTTTACATCCAGTTGCACTTTGTTGCCATCGGAATCAGTCACTGTCAACATATCCGCATCGAGGGTAAAGCTAACGTTAGTCGTATTGATTGACGACCAATCTATAGTACCTTCAGTTCCATCGTCTTGGATATAGTAGAATCTATTCTCGTCTACATTGTAGTATACGTTTCCGTATTTGCCTTTTAATTTGTTGATGATTTCTGTGATGAACTCGTTGTTGCTTGTAATTTTCGTTACAAACTCTTGATTTTGTGTCAGTTCCTCAATGAAGGTAGAGTTGTTCGCAATCTCTTTAACATCCAACTGTACTTTGTTCCCATCGGAATCAGTCACCGTCAACATATCCGCATCGAGGGTAAAGCTTACGTTCGTAGTATTGATCGACGACCAATCAATAGTACCTTCGGTTCCATCGTCTTGGATGTAGTAGAACCTGTTCTCGTCTATGTTGTAGTATACGTTTCCGTATTTGCCTTTTAATTTGTTGATGATTTCTGTGATGAAGGCAGGGTTTTCAGTTAACTTATTTACAAAAGTCAAATTACTAGCAATATCTTGCACAGCCAAACGAACAGATCGATTATCAAGATCCGTGATCATTAAGAAATCATCTTCTAAGGTAAAACTAACGTTTGTAGTATTGAGGTCTTCCCACGTAATTAGGATAGGTGCTCCGTTGTCATCGAGATAATAAAACTTATGATCTTCCGTATTGTAGTAAACATTACCGTATTTGCCTTTTAATTTATTTACAATTTCGGTAATGAAGTTTGAATTATTTACAATTTCATCCAACGACAGCGATACCGTATTTCCATCAGAATCGGTGATTGTCAGGTGATTATCAATTAAAGTGAAGCTTTGGTTGGTTGTATTCACATAGGATTGTGAATTTAACAGGCGAACCCATCTATCTTTTTTCCAGTAGTAAAAACCAGAAGGAAAATCTTCGTGTCCAAGGTTATAAACGAATAAACTTTCAGTTAGATCACCTGAAATAGCATCTTTATCCGTTTCACTGTTTAAAATGACTCTAGGAAATAAAACCCCCTTATTTGTAGAGACGATATCTAGTTGACTTGAATTAGCTGGAGTTACAGTTCCAATACCAACTTGGGCAGTTACAAAACCAGTTGCAAACAACGCCATCAATGGAATAACTTTTCTAATCATATTACAATTTTTAATAAATTTTACTCATTTTTTTATTAAATTTAAACACAATTACCCCATCAAAAACACCAAAAAAATATAAAACCAACAAGCAAACTATAGTCTTCCATTAAATTATCTCTATTTTTAAACTTCATTTTGAGATTTATTCTCAACTTATTGTTCTCAAAAAGCACTTTTATTTAAAAATAAACGCTGAGAACTATAAGAATTAAGGGATATTGAATCGAAAAATGAAAAATCAAATAAGTAAAAAAGAAAGATAATGAGTAATTAACACCTAACTACTTCCCTTCCCCTAGGAAGCATATAGATAAATAACACCATAGTAAAAACGAAAAACACAAATAATAAACACCTTTTTAGATTCATCTAAATGCCTCAACCCCCCGTAATCCTTTGAAAACCACAACTATTAGCTTTATTCTATATAGCAATAATTACTTTTACTTCTAAAAAGGGTGTTTTTTCACTCGAAGGAAGACAAAAAAAACACCCCAAAAAGCGCATGCTTTTTGGGGTGTTATATCTACGTATTGCGAATTTAAAATCTTACAATTTCTCTTCTCTAATTTTCTCAATCACTTCTGGATTGATTAAGGTTGATACATCTCCAAAGTCTTTGGTTTCTCCTTCAGCAATGGATCGTAAAATGCGGCGCATAATCTTTCCAGAACGTGTTTTAGGCAAGCTATCCACGAATTGAATTTTATCCAACTTCGCAATTGGTCCAATGTGACTGCTGATATATTGGTTGATTTCTTTTTTAACATTCTCTCGATCTCTGTACTCTCCTTCTACTTTGAGTGTAATAAATCCATAGAGGGCATTTCCTTTGATTTCGTGTTTATATCCTACGACAGCACTTTCTGCCACAGCTGGATGTTCGTTGATCGCATCTTCAATAGGTGCCGTACCTAAATTATGTCCTGAAACAATCACAACATCATCAGCGCGTCCTGTGATTCTGTAGTATCCTACTTCGTCTCTCAATGCGCCATCCCCTGTAAAATACTTTCCAGGGAACTGGCTAAAGTAGGTGTCTTTATAGCGTTGGTGATCCCCCCAAATGGTACGAGCCATCGAAGGCCAAGGGAATTTGATGCAAAGAGAACCGTCAATTTGGTTGTCGTCAATTTCGTTTCGCTTTTCATCCATTAAAACGGCTTGAATACCTGGCAATGGCAACGTAGCATAGGTTGGTTTTGTTGGGGTAATAAACGGCAAAGGAGAGATTAAAATACTTCCTGTTTCTGTTTGCCACCACGTATCCACAATGGGACATTTTTTCTTTCCTACATGATCATTGTACCAGTGCCATGCCTCTTCGTTAATTGGCTCTCCTACGGATCCAATCACGCGTAGACTCGATAAGTCGTGTTCATTGACATACTTATAATCTTCTGTCATCAACGAGCGAATGGCCGTTGGGGCTGTATAGAATTGGGTTACTTTATACTTGTCGATGATATCCCAAAAACGGCTCGGATTGGGATAGGTAGGTATTCCTTCAAACATAATCGTTGTTGCCCCGTTTAACAAGGGACCGTACACAATATAGGAGTGCCCTGTAATCCATCCACAGTCTGCCGTACACCAAAAAATATCATCGTCTTTGTAATCAAATATATTTTTAAATGAATAGGCCGTTTGTACCATATAACCTGCTGTGGTATGCACCATCCCCTTTGGTGTTCCGGTTGAACCCGAAGTATACAGAATAAATAAAGGATCTTCAGCATCCATCACTTGAGCGACGTGATTCGTAGAAGCCGCATCTAATAAAGGGTTTAACCAAATGTCGCGTTCAGGCATCATCTCGATATCCGCTTCTGTGCGCTGCACAACTAGTACACGCTCAACCGAAGGACACGATTTTAACGCTTCATCAATAATGGGTTTTAAGGGGATACTCTTGCTTCCTCTAAAACTTCCATCAGAGGTAATAACAAATTGACAGGCAGCATCGTTAATTCGCTTGCTAACCGCTGAGGATGAAAATCCTGCAAAAATAACACTGTGCACTGCGCCAATTCGCGCACAAGCCAACATAGCCACCGCTAATTCTGGAATCATTGGCAAATAAATACAAACGCGATCGCCTTTTTTAACGCCTTGTTCTTTTAAGACGTTTGCCATTTTGCAAACGCGATTAAACAAGTCGTTATACGTAATGATTTGTGGATGTTCCTCAGGATTGTTCGGTTCAAAGATAATAGCGGGCTTCTCTCCTCTTTTCGCTAGGTGTCTATCCACGCAGTTTTTTACGATGTTTAATTTTGCGTTGACAAACCACTCAAACTTAGATTCTTCCATATCAAATTGAAAAACCTTATCCCAAACTTGATACCATACAAAGTTTTCTTCTGCTATTTTGCTCCAAAACTTTCTAGGTTCTCGCACAGATTTTTTATAATGCTTAAAATACTGTTCGAGATTCTCTATTTTATAATAACTCATATGTAGTGTGTGGTTTTTATTTTATTTCGTTTATGTTACTTCCTATAAAAATAAAAGATTATTAGTATATAGCAAAAAACCATACGAACTTTTTATTTAAAATTCGCATGGTTTCTCTTCTAATATAAAAAAATAAATCACTCTTCTCAAACTAATGAAAGGTTGGATTCATTTACTTTGGTTAAAAATTAAACATTCGCTGTTTGGCTTGTTCAAATTCGCGCATAATAGTAGCGATAATAGCAGCTACAGGCTCGATGTGGTGAATTAATCCTGCCACTTGTCCTGCTTCTAATTCTCCTTCTACTAAATCGCCTTCGAACATTCCTTTTTTCGATCGTCCTTTGCTTAGGTAAGCGCGTAAATCTTCTTTGCTAGCTCCTGCTTGATACAGTTCTTCAATACCTTGATAAAACTCATTTTTTATCAAACGAACGGGCGCTAATTCTTTTAGGGTTAGAATGGTATCTCCTTCTTCTACTTGGGTCACCTTATGCTTAAACGCTTGGTGTGCTGAACTTTCCGTAGACGCGATAAAACGCGTACCCATTTGCACCCCATCCGCACCGAGAATCATCGCAGCTAACATACCACTTCCTGTTGCAATTCCCCCAGCAGCAATCAAGGGAATTTGTACCTTTTCTTTGACCATGGGAATTAACGTAAAAGTGGTCGTTTCCTCTCTTCCGTTGTGCCCCCCAGCTTCAAACCCCTCTGCAACAAGGGCATCGACTCCTGCATCTTGTGCTTTTAATGCAAATTTAGACGAGCTAACTACATGGGCTACTGTGATCCCGTGTGACTTTAAGAAAGGAGTCCACAATTTGGGATTACCCGCAGAGGTAAACACAATTTTAACCCCTTCTTCTACAATAATATCCATCACTTCTTGTAGGTCCGGATACAATAGGGATACATTGACACCAAACGGCTTATCCGTCGCTTGCTTGCACTTTTGGATATGCGTTCTCAAAACTTCTGGATACATCGATCCTGCGCCAATTAGTCCTAATCCTCCTGCATTGCTTACGGCACTGGCAAGTTTATAGCCACTATTCCAAACCATTCCCCCTTGAATAATGGGGTATTGTATGTTAAAAAGCGAGGTAATGCTGTTCTTTGCCATCTGTTTTGATCTTTCTTTTAGTTTACTTTCGATATTACACCAGAGCCAATTAATTCTTCTCCGATATGCCAAGATACGAATTGTCCTTCAGTAATCGCTGATTGTGGCTCATCAAAACGCACATACATACCGCTATCCATTTTGTGTAAAGTCGCTTCTTGTAAGGGTTGACGGTAGCGAATACGCGCTTTTATACGCAGTGTTTCACCTGATTTTAGCTGTAAATCTTCGCGAATCCAATGAATTTCACCCTCTTGTACAAAAAGCGTTTTATGGAACAAACCAGGATGTGTATTGCCTTGTCCTGTATAGATGATATTGTTTTCTACATCGGTTGCAATAACAAATAAGGGATCTACTGTTCCACCAACATTCAACCCTTTGCGTTGTCCTGTAGTGAAATAATGCGCACCATAGTGATCTCCCACTTTTTTACCCATCTCTGGGGTATACTGAAACGCTTTGGCTTCGGCATATAATTCTTCTGCTAAGGTTGTAGGTGCTACTCCTGTACTAGCAAAAATCGGTGCATCTTTCGGAATCTCGTAGATAAAACCATCTTTGGGTTTTAATTGTTGTTGTAAAAATTCAGGTAAGCGAACTTTTCCAATAAAACACAACCCTTGGGAATCTTTTTTCTCTGCGGTAATTAAATCTGCCTCGGTGGCAATTTCTCTTACTTTTGATTTGTACAATTCTCCAACGGGAAATAAGGCTTTTGCCAATTGCTCTTGTGACAATTGACATAGGAAGTACGATTGATCTTTTGACGGATCAACGCCTGCTAATAATTTATATACGGTTTGGGTTGTGCCATCTGCAGCTACCACTTCTTCTTCCGCTTTTCTACAATAGTGTCCTGTCGCTACATAATCCGCACCTAACTCTAAGGCAATTTTCATGAAAACATCGAACTTAATCTCTCTATTGCACAGTACGTCTGGATTTGGGGTACGACCATTTTCGTACTCCTTAAACATATAATCTACAATCTTCTCCTTATATTGTTCACTTAAATCCACAGTTTGAAAAGGGATGCCTAATTTCTCAGCAACCATCAGAGCGTCATTGCTATCTTCTAGCCAGGGACACTCATTCGAAATGGTAACGGTATCATCATGCCAATTTTTCATGAATAATCCGATCACTTCGTATCCTTGTTCTTTCAATAAGTAGGCGGCAACACTTGAGTCTACCCCCCCTGAAAGTCCTACTACTACTCTTTTCATATTTTAAAAAAACTAAGAGGCAAAGTTACGGAGAATTGCGCTAAACTCATGCGATTTTAGATTTTCTTTAGAATAGTGAGTGGTGAGTGGTGAATAGTGAGTGGTGAATAGTGAGTACCACTTACCACTCACCACTTACCACTTACCACTTACCACTTACCACTTACCACTTACCACTTACCACTTACCACTTACCACTTACCACTTACCACTTACCACTTACCACTTACCACTTACCACTTACCACTCACCACTCACCTATAATCCGATGCTATAGCGCAACTGAATCCCAAAATTGTAATTTTTAAAAGCAGTGGTTGTACTTTCTTGTAGACTGTGATAGGTCAAAGCTTGCTCGCGAACAGGCTGATAAGCTACCAATTGTTTGGGTTTCTCACTTCCACTTGATTTTTGGTTGTTTAACCCCAAGTCAACATACAACCCTATATAGAGGTTTTGATTGTCTCGTAGGTTGTGTCTGACTCCAAACTCTCCAATCCAAGCCCATCGATTTTTTAATTCTGCATCGGGTTTGTATTCCACTTGTTCTTGATACCCAAATCCCGCATACAACAAATCGTGATCGAGGTGTAAATTGTATTGCGGAAAATATCCTGAAGTCTGCAATTGATTCCACGTCAGGGTAGCTTTGGTATTCATCATCAAGGAATACTGAACCCCAGTTCGAATATACAGTGCCGTTTCTCCTTTTCCGACATAGTGTACGGTTAAGGGAATATTGAGTTGGGAAACCTTCCATTGTTCTTTGTACTTTTTTCCGTCATAGCTAAACGTAAAAGCCTCGTTTTCCCAATCGGTTTCTTGACTTGCTCCCTTGAGGTTTCTCCCTGTAAAATCAGTAGTTTGACTGGCATATTGAATGCCAACTCCCATACTCCAATTGGGTGTTAAATAGTAATCATACTGTAATCCAATCGCTGTCGCTACTTTTAAATCAGCCGCAATTGAATTGGGTAAGCTACCATAATTTTGGTGCATTCCCACTTTTACTGTTGCCCCTACTTCGTGATCCTTATAATAGTATGGCTTGTATTGCGCCTGCACGGGCACATAGCTCATTAAAAATAATCCTATAAAAAAATATACGTCTTGTTTCATCCTTATTGATTTTTGAAATTCCCCTGCATCAGAACTAAAATCCCGCTGTAATACAGAGAGAAATCTCCATTAGCCTTTGTTATTGAACAATAAATTGAATTCCCTGTTGTTTGCCTGCCCTATTCAAAACTAGATAATACGATCCTGCTGCCACTGTTGACGGAATTTCAATTCCCATCTTCCCTTTATCCAATGCTCCACTTTTAATTAGCTGTCCTGTGATGTTGTAGATCTTGTATGTTGTAGCTTCTTGACGAGCTTCCTCCTCTAGTCGAACATACAACCAAGCGCTCTTTTGTACAGGGTTTGGATATACAGCCCAATTCTCAGTTGTTTTCCCTTGAATAAAGATGGGACAACTTCTTATTTTTTGTCCATTGTGTAGCGTCAGCTCCACGAGGTATTCTGCGTCAACATCTAAGGTTGTACCAGCATCGCCTTGCTCAGCATAGAATTGCTTTTTGCCAAGTGACATTCCATTTTTAAACCACTCATACCCACTGAATACGTAACCTCCGTTGGTTTGCTTGTTGTTGTTGACCAATAAAACTTTGTCGTATTTTTGGAATACAATACGTTCTGTTGGAATGCGCTTGTCTATGCGTATGGTGTAAGTTGTTGTGACTTGTCCATTTGCCGATTGTACCACTATGACTTGTTCGTGGATTCCATAGGTTGTCACGGGAACTGTGATATAGTTTGACGGACTTACTACTGCACCAACTTGGGTGATAATTTCCAACACCACTTCTTCTTGTGGAGTCGAACAGTCTAAGACTAATTCTACTACTTTTTCTATTTTTCCATGGGAAACACCATCGACAAGGAGATTCCAAATGCTCGCATCTCTACTGCTTATTTCAATGGTTTGCGAAACTGGGGCTGCCGCTTTGTAATTGGCATTTCCTTCTTGATGTGCTGTTACGGTAACAACCCCTGGTTGTAGGAAGTGAATAACTCCTGCTGCATCCACTTGAGCAAGGGCTTGCTCGGCAGGATCATCTATCGTATACGTTACAGCCAAACCAGAACTAGCCACTGCTTGAAGTGGTAAGGATGGCGTATCCTCTAAGACAACAGTCGAAACGGCTCCAAAGCGAATGTGTTGTTCTGCCGGAGTAATGGTCAATGTTCCCACTAAACGCAAGGGTTCGTAGTTTGGTTCATCTGTAATCGTAGCCACTACAGTATAGCGTCCTACTTGGGTTTGTTCGTTGTTTTCATAGGTTACTACTGCTCCAAGACTCAAAGGTCCCTCTACCTGTAAATACTGAGGTTCCCCATCGTAAACAACCGTTTTTGAAGGCAAGATAAGCCCTTGTATTTCACCTCTTTTAATTTCAAAAGAGGCTGTTGTAAACGAGCGAATAGTGTAATTTGAGCGTGGAGCGAGACTACCTTGTACAATGGTATATTGACCTACTTCTTCACCAGGTTCGCGTTTTAATTGTCCCGTCATGGTGTTAGCCGGATAATCTCCACGTCTCAATCCTTGAATCTCATACCTCAATACGGGATCTGCTTGTCCATAATGTTTGTATTGTCCTATTTCTACAACAATAGCAACTGGCGCTGGGGTAATCTCAAAGCGCTCTTCTGTATTCAATCGCAATACATAATTATTAGCGATGCTTTCCAAGCTTCCAAGTGTATATCGGTAGCGACCTACATTTTCACTTGTACTTCTACCTAAGGCACCGCGTAAAGCTGTTGCTATGGTATCTCCATTTCTTAATCCCTCTACAGTAAAAGCAAGAGTAGGATCATCAGTTCCATATTCCTTTTCTTGGTTTTGTTGGGGATAAATAACCAATTCAATGGGAAAAATGGTTAAATCAGCGGCTTGATATACGAGGGTATAATCCGTTGATGCAGCCAAACTTCCCTGTTGGATTTCGTAAGTTCCTACAGCCTCTCCTACTTCGCGAACTAAGCTTCCTGTAAGAGTATCTGTTCCCTTTAATCCACGAACCGTATAGGTTAACAAAGGATCCGTATCTCCATACACTTTGGTTTTCGCTTCTGCGGTTATGGTTACTGTGGCAGGTGTAATGGTTAAATCAGCGGCTTGATACGCAACCGTATAATCCGTTGTTGCCGCTACACTTCCCTGTTGGATTTCGTACGTCCCTACAGCCTCTCCTACTTCGCGAACTAAGCTTCCTGTAAGAGTATCTGTTCCCTTTAATCCACGAACCGTATAGGTTAATATTGGATCTATATCTCCATACACTTTGGTTTTTGCTTCTGCGGTTATGGTAACTGTGGCAGGTGTAATATCTAAATCAGCGGCTTGATATACGAGGGTATAATCCGTTGATGCAGCTACACTTCCCTGTTGGATTTCGTACGTTCCTACAGTTTCTCCTCCTTCGCGAACTAAGCTTCCTGTAAGAGTATCTGTTCCTTTTAATCCATTAACCGTATAGGTTAACAAAGGATCCGTATCTCCATACACTTTGGTTTTTGCTTCTGCGGTTATGGTAACTGTGGCAGGGGTAATATCTAAATCAGCGGCTTGATATACGAGGGTATAATCCGTTGATGCAGCTACACTTCCCTGCTGAATTTCATAAGTTCCTACAGTTTCTCCTACTTCGCGAACTAGGCTTCCTGTAAGAGTATCTGTTCCCTTTAATCCATTAACCGTATAAGTTAATGTTGGATCCGTATCTCCATATACTTTGGTTTTCGCTTCTGCGGTTATGGTAACTGTGGCAGGTGTAATGGTTAAATCAGCAGCTTCAAATTGCAACGTATACCCAGCTACTGCTGTCAATGTACCTTGGGTGATGGCATAACTACTTACATTTTCTCCTGGTTCACGAGACAAACTACCCATCAAGACCGTACTTGGATCAACTGCAGGATCCAATCCTGATACGGTATAGGTTAATGTTGGATCCGTATCTCCATAGACTTTGGTTTTGTCATTTGCCTGAACCACAATAGTGGTTGTTCGAATCGTTAGATTAGCTGGTTGGTACCGCATTGCATAATTCGCAGAAGTCAAGGCTAATGTTCCTTGCGTAATAGGATAAACCCCCGTTTCTTCTCCCGGATCTCTCGTTAAAGTACCAGTCAATACATCTTCTGCTAGTTCCCCATTTTTGAGTCCTGAAACCTGATAAATCAACATAGGATCGGCTGCCCCCATTTCTTTGGTTTTTGCATCTGCAGTTACCGTTAATGGAGCGGGTGAAATCGTCAAGGTGGCCGTAGTCATAATCAAACTATAATTCGAAGAGGTAGTTAGAGTCCCTTGGCGAATCGCATAAGAACCGACATTTTCACCTGGATCTCGAGCTAAACTTCCTGTTAATGGTATCTCACTATAGCCGCCATAAATCGTATACCTTAACTCAGGATCGGCATCTCCATAGTATTTGGTTATGGCTGTAGGAATAACATAAAGTGTTAATGGGTTAACAACCAAGGTAATTTTACTCCTTTTACTTTCACAGCCTGCTGTACTAAACGTACTGACCCAATATACATGGGTTCCTACGGGTAACACAGCTATATCGGGTGTAGGAATACTCACTCCACCTGTTTCCTCTTCATACCAAGTTAAAACGTATGGTCCCAATACACTTCTAATACCAACTAGTATCACTTGGGTCTGGGTGTTATATTGAAAAGAGGAAGATACACTAATCGAATTTAATTTAGGGTCCTCTATTTCCACTTGAATAGGAGTTCGACGCACACTCTCCTGTCCTCCAATAGTTTGAGTCGCATAATAGGTCCCACTGCTGAGCAGTGTAGACGGTAGCAATGCAGTAGTTGCTGTTTCACTCGCATACCACTTGATGTTTTCGCCAGTAGCGGTTAAATCGCTAACTTTTTTATTTTCGTTTTTACAAAACACTTGATCAACAGCCACAGGAGGTGGTGTCACTTCTAGAATCTTTACGGTATAGTCGGCCCATGTTCCATAATTATAACTGCCACAAGGGTCAGCTCCATCGTCCATACCTCCTGCATTCGCAATGCGATTCCAAATGCGCATGCGATAATTTCCCGTAGCTATAGTATTAGGTATAGTCACAGTAGCTGTATATACTTGGGTATTGTTAGGAATATAATCCGATAGCGCCGATACTTCTGTCTGTTGATCAAAAACGCCATCGTTATTAAAATCAATAGCCACTCCCATCCCCGTATACCCCGTTGTGGTTACATTAAAAGTATACGTATTTCCAACTGTCAAATCTGGAATAGACTCAGCTGTTCGATCTCTTTGGGTGTAAGAAGGGATTTGGTCGGTAAAATTAATTTCATCAATATTCACTACGGTAATTCGGTGATTAGAGGATCCATTTACATAGGTTGGCGTACACCAATTGGGAGTGAACGTTGCTGCATCTGTCCAATAGCTTTCCTCTGTTGCCGTACAATTCGCTTTCACATAAGCGTGATACGTTGTTCCTGCAACTAGATTAGCCAGGTTTACTGTCCTTGTATTTGAATCTACTTGTGCTGAAAAAGCTAAGCCGGTAGTTCCACTGCCCGCTTCTCCTGAAGTTCGTATTTCATAGGTATATCCTTCCGTATTGGGCGATGATGTTGCTGTCCAAGCGATCGTTGCAGTGTTTAAACCTACAGCTGAAACAGTCAAATCAGTTGGTACAAGGCACGAAGGAATGGGTTCAAAACGAATATCATCCATATAGATTGCTTGATACTCACTGCTCAAACCATGGGCTAATCCAAAGTAATTAGCCGTTCCAGCCGGAAAATTGACGAAATACTCTTTGAATGACGTAGTCAATGGTATGGTTGCTAAAGATTGCATTCCGACAGTCGTATTGGGATCTTCTAAGGTAACTACGTTTAAGGTTGATAGAGCAGAAGCTGTACTCCTCGCTCGAAATCGAACGCGATACCCTCCATTACCCAAATGATTTGTTGGAGGAGAAACCACCAGTAAATCACCCGTATTTTGGTTGCTATTATATAAATATAAGCTGTGATTTCCGGAATAAGCAGAAGCACTACTGGTGTATAGATACCCATTACCAGTACTGATTTTTCCCCAACACCCAGGCAAACTAGCATTGTTAACTGTCCCTACAGGTTGGGACTCAAAGTTTTCAATAAAAGCGCCTCGAGTTTCACACAAGGTAGTGAAAACAAAGGGACCTAGCCAATCTCCAAATTCTGTTGTACTACATTTAGATCTCACATAAAAATAGAAGGTTTCTCCACTAGTTAAAAACGGCAATTCAACGGTTAAATTGCTTGCAATAGTAGATCCACTTACTACGAATCCTGTATTTCCATCGCTAGGATTTCCATAGCTTCTCACTTGGAAATCATATCCTCTATCCGGTGCTATGTTCGGTGGAGTGATATTAGCCTTAGCCGTAGAGGAAGTAATTTGATTGATGATAATTGATGTCGGATTCGGACAAGAAGGAACCAACTCAGCTGTGGCGCCAAAAACACTACTAATTCCCTGTCCTTCTACATGCGAAAACGCAATAGACTTAATTGCTTTCGTTTGATTTTCAAGCGTAATAGGTATCGGAAATTGATACAATCTAGGGTTGGTTGTTGAATTTTCCAACATATTATTCATTCGATTGATTCTTCCAAATCCTTGAAAAGCAACTGACAGATTTGTTCCATTGTACCAATCAGGTAAAGTAATGCTCATCACTTGAAATGAATCATCTTCAAAAATCACCTTACATTCCAAAACAGAAGAACCAGAAGTAGAAGTAGCTAAAATGTAGATATTTTGGGATTTTACTTGCCCACCTACGTTAGATGTAATCGTATTCACAGTAGTTTTCAACCGAATAACATTATTACTACTGTAATCTTGAAGTTGAAACAGCAAATTCGGTGTCGTCGAGTCTTGAGAAGTAATGCTTCCATTCGTTGGCAAGCCACTTGTCATTGGTTGTGATTCGGCGGTTAACTTCCAATCCAAACTGCGAAGGCAATAGGACACACCATCTATATCATTTGTTGTACTCGACACAGCGGTTCCAATTCCATTGGCAATCACATCTTCATTAAACCCATCTAGACTTAGCGGTTGATAGGTTTGTGCATGAAGAACAACATTCCACAACAAAAATAGTGGAAGTAAAAAAGTAAGGGGTGCTTTTTTCATAGGATAGAGATCGAGTTTAATTGGCAATCCAGTCAAAATGAAGAACCAAATTTTTATAAAATTATCTCTTTAGTTAAAAAAATGAAAAAATACGGGGTGGACAAAAGGGTGGACAAATCAATATAGCGCAATAAAATTATATTAAACAACTATATATCAATACATTACAACACATCCAATTCTAAGACTTGCTGCTTCAACTTCTATACGTACACTGAACAAGAGCGGATAGTTCCTTTTAAAACTAAGCAAAAAAACGGGTTCAGAAAAACCCAATGTCTATGACCTCACCTTTTTAAAAGCAAAAAGGATGCCCTATTGGACATCCTTTGCTGCTTCGCTTATGCGTTTTTCTCTTCTGCCATTTTTGTGTACTCAGCGATTAAATAGCTTAAGTGATCCCATTTGATTGAGTTATATGGGAATTTCTGTAGAAATTCTTGGTTGTCTCCAAAAAGGAAATTGTAGTGTTCTTCAAATTCTCCTTTTTTAAGCCAAATCACTTCCTCACCTTTTTTAACGTAATAGGATTTAATTACTCCCCCACCGATGCTAGGTCCTCCACCAAAGCTAATAGAGGATGTTTCAGAAGCCATTGGATCTGCATATACTTCTATTTGACTACTAAAGCTTGGGTTGATCAATTGCATCAAGTATTCCTTTTCCGCTTTTTTGTTTTTTAAAGAGGCGGTGATGTTTCTTACATACACTTCATCTGGATTGGTTGATTTTGATAAATTTTTACTACCCCAATTACGCGAATTCTCAAAATAGCTAGCTACTTTAGCTCCTTTGTATCCACCCGACCAAGCCCATATTTCATAAGCTAACGTAAGGTAGTAAGTTTGCTTGAAATAATAAAGAGATGAGCAAACAAGAAATAATGTACTCTCATGTAGAGGATTGGAAAACAAGTGGATT